>DFKE01000004.1 GCA_002373505.1 Bacteroidales bacterium UBA3653 | reverse complement strand
TGCTATTGGCAGGTACTTTAATAATGGTAATATGAACATAGAAGACTATCGTGAGTATTACCTTTCTTTGGGCGAAGACATGGAAGAGAAACTGCCTTTCACAGCATTCCGATATGCCAGTGGTGTATTGGTGTTCTATGTGCATGGTCACATGTTTTCGTTCTTTGACTGCGACAATTTCAGCGTCATCACACTTAAATGTCAGCCGGAACCGGTCTTGTCGCGCTCAACGGCGAGAATTATGAGTTCTGCTACCATGCGTTGCAGTTCTTCTTCCCTGCTGGCATGACCAACGGCGTAGAGCATATCTCCGGCAACCGTGCGTCCGGCGTCCCTTATAACCTGCTCGGTCAACCGGTCGGCGAGAATGCAGTGGTAGCCGCTGCAGCGGTCGTGACTAAAGACGTCCCAGCCAACACCATCGTCGCAGGCAACCCTGCCAAAATCATCAAAACCATTCCACCGAAGGAAAATTGATTTACTATGAGAAAACTATTTTTAACAATCCTCGCAGGCATCGTAGCCCTGACGGGCTGCAATGCGCAAACAACTAAGAAAAATGAACAAATGGTAAATGATAAAATGAAAAAATGTCTTGTAGTCTTTTTCTCCCATGCCGGAGAGAACTACTCCGTAGGAAACATCAAAGTGGGCAACACCAAGATTGTTGCCGATTACATCAGTGAACTGACGGGTGCCGACCAGTTTGAGATTGTCACCCATAAGTATGACGGCATGGCATACAAGCCGCTCTGCGACCTTGCGCAAGAGGAGCAGTACGCCGATGCACGTCCGGCATTCGAACCGCTCATAACGAGTTCAAACAGCGAAGCCGTCAAACCTGCAAACGTCAAAGATTTCTTTGCCGGTTATGACATCATCTTCGTCGGTGGTCCTGTTTGGTGGGGCACATGGCCGCAAGTGATGTTCACCTTCTTCGACACCTACGACCTCAACGGCAAGACCATTTATCCGTTTACCACCCATGAGGGTAGCGGTTTGGGCTCTTGCGTGAGCGACCTGCGCAAAGCGTACCCCAATGCCGATGTGAAGAAAGGCTTCAGCATCTATGGTCACGAGGTGCGCACCAACAAGGCGAAAGTCGAGAACTGGATCAAAGGTCTGGAACTTTGACAGAAACACGGATATTGACTTTATCAGCGGCTCACGGCAATGTGAGCCGCTTCTGGTCAGCCTTTCCTCGTATGATGGTCCCGTGATGGTAAGGCGAAGGACAGCGCGTTCCCATGACGGAGGAAGCACATGACCATCACGGGACCATGTCCCGAGAACGACCCGCTGAAGTCCGAAGGACATCCTAAAAAATCTTCTTAAAAAAATTAGTCCGACTGACCGCCATGCCGCTTTAGCGGCGTCTCCACGCGCGTACGCGCAGTACCACCACCTTTAATTAAAGGTGGTAGCTACCACCTATGGTGGTGGATTGGTCGGGCTTTCTTTTTTATTATTCTTTTGGTTCTTTTCTTTTTCTTTTTTCTTTCTCCAGGGGGTAAGTCTTAATCGGCAAATTTAAGAAAATAGCCTTTCCCCTTGCATATCTCGCAAAAAAGTTGTACCTTTGCAGTCGCTTTGGAAGGAGACGCCGAGATAGTCTTGCAGCCCTCACACGCGTGTGGCGGTTCTTTGCATGGAGATAGAGCATTTGAGCGGCAAAGAGGCGATAGAACTTGTGCGAGCACACAAAGGACAATAAAATACAAACTATGATAGACCAGATTATGGATTACAACCGCTCGTTTGTGGAGCGGAAAGACTACGAGCGGTATCTGACCGACAAGTACCCCGACAAGAAACTGGCGGTGCTGACATGTATGGACACACGTCTGACGGAGTTGCTTCCGGCGGCATTGGGTTTGAAGAACGGCGACGCCAAGATTATTAAGAACGCAGGCGGACTGATCATCACGCCCTTTGACTCGGCTATGCGCAGCCTCATAGTGGCAATTTATGAATTGGGCGTAGAGGAGATTATGGTGGTGGCACATTCCCAGTGCGGCGCGTGTCACATGAGCTACAGCCATTTCCACCACGTGATGAAAGCGCGCGGTATCAAGGATGAGACGCTCAATGTCATCCGCGAATGCGGCATCGACCTCAACCATTGGCTCGAAGGATTCCGCGACACGGAGACCTCCGTCCGCAAGACCGTCAAGACCATTCAGACGCACCCGCTCATCCCGAAAGATGTCACCGTCCGCGGGTTCATCATCGACTCCGCCACCGGCGCATTGGAGGAAATCAAATAAATATAAATAAACAACCATGATATATTATTTCTCCGCCACGGGTAATACCAGCACAGCAAGTATTACAAGAAACAGTAATACAGGGTACTTCTTCTGCCGCTGGCTGGAAAAACACGTCAAGCAGTAACTCTCGAAAACCTGTCGCCGACGAAGCCGTTGCTGACCTCACCGCTTATCAAGTCGAAATGTTTGAATACAGGCGGAGTCGGATTCAAGTCATAATAATCCATTTCTGCTATCGGCAGCACGAGATATACGATTTGGTCGTAACGCTCAAACGTCTGGAGCAGATCGGTCTCATCAGCCGGCAGGTTTATCCCGAAGTGCCGCCGAGAGTGGAGTACAGCCTCACCGCCCGCGGTCAGTCCCTCATGCCGCACGTCTCCGCCCTCATCGGCTGGGCGCTTGAGAATTTCGATATCGCCCCAAATAAACCGATATTATTTAAAACTGAATGCTTTAAATCATAAAAGAGAATCATGACCCGCAAAGAAACAATCATAGCAGCTATATTGCTGATAGTCTTTGGTACAAGCATGCATTTTGTGCATCACGTGCCGTTCTTCAACCATTTTATGGGCTATTTCTTTCCCGTAGCAGAGAGTGTGATGGCCCACATGAAAATGGTTTTTTACCCAATGCTGTTGCTGAGTTTGTATCTTACTATTAGTCGCCGCGACATTCGTGAAATAGGTGCACCTGTATTAGGAGGACTGGCAGTGATGCCGCTTATAGTCATGGCGTTTTTTTCTTATTGGGTATTTGTGCGGCATGAATTGATGCTGCTTGATATCGCCATTTATATCGCTTGTATGCTTGGCGCCATCCACATTGCCAAACGGTGGCGGACAGCGCCGTTCGTGCAGAATCACTGGAGACTATGGATTGTGCTCATATTGTGCAGCATATTGACCATAGGTGTGTTGACCTACCATTCTCCAAACTGGATTATTTTTGCTGACTTAGGGTAAAAGAATATAGAAGGACTACTAATGGATAACTTCGTAGCCATAGATTTTGAGACAGCTAACTTCGCGCAGTCAAGCGTTTGTTCGGTAGGTATGGTCATCGTCAAAAATGGGGAGATTGCAAAATAAGGGCAGTAGCGGCTTTGGCACACGATTTGTAATAGATAAACAAACATGTCTAACCCTCAAAATCATCGCCTTATGAAAACCCAACTGCTTACTCTTTGCTTCGCCCTGATGGCAAGCCTTACGATGTCCGCGCAGTATGTCGTGTCGGACAAGTACGACCTCTGGTTCGAGGATACGAACAACGAGATGACCACCCGCAAACCGGAGTATTGCACCGAGCACTACCAGGACTTGCGCAACGGCTGCCAAGTGCGGCTGTCCGGCAAAAAGGTTTATATCTACCGCAACGGCTATTCCATCCTCTACGGCGATGAAATCAACGTGCTCTACAACGGCTATTACCGCGTTCGTCGGGGCAACACATGGTACCTCGCGGACGAAGACGGCGACCTCGTCAGTGGCATCTACGGCAAGGAGATTAGGTACTATCCGTTTGGCTATGTGACCGTTCAGCGCTCTTCCGGCTATTGGGACATTTACCATTGTTCGGGGCGCAAACTGGAAACCTACTCATACGAAATTCCGGCAATGTTCGGAAACGGCTTTTTCTGCGTCAAGCAAGGCTCGTATTGGTACGCCGTGGACCAAGACGGTGACAAAATCTCCGGCGTCTATGGCGACGATATCTTCCTCCTCAACAACGGCACCTGGAAATGCATCCGCGGCAGTTATGTGACGTACGTAGAGTAAAACACATTCGCATATAGAGTAAAAATTCACCCGTTCTCTTGCATATCTCGCAAAAAAGCAGTGCACCGTCAAGCAACAATTAATATGCAGTATTTCCGCCGCAAACCTGCTATTAATCTCCTGTCAAACACGTAAACAACACGTAATCAGAAGCCGAGACATCGGGAGAGTAAGTGAGCATAAAGAGATTAAGAGCCGTACGAAAGTGCGGCTCTTAATTCGTTATTATGATATGTCATGGCTTAATTCAGTCGTACCATGACAGAGATGACTTGTCCGGCGGTAGTGTCTCCGGCTTTATAGACGCGGGCTTTGCCTTTGTTGTCGCCGGCTACGTCCACCATGATCGTTACTTTCTGTCCGTCGAGCGTGAGCGCGGTCTTTACAAACGATTGCGTGCGCGGGTTGTAAGCATCGAAAGCCTTAATAGTAGATTGCGCCAGTTTGGATTTGAAAGCATCGAACTCGCTCCAGTCGATGATCACTTCTTCTGCGCGGTCGGCCGCCATGTCGCAGATATAGAAAGCTCTTTCGCCGTCGCCCATGACATATGCCACATCGTTGTAATACTCCGTATAATCGCTTGGATAGTGCTCTGGGAGAGCGGTAGAAGTCACTTTCTTAGCCTGCGGATCAAAGGTATGTTTGTATCCGTTGTTGAGCCAGGAGAAGGTCTCTTTGTGGCTCACACGGCAAACACCAAATGTAGATAAATCCGGTTTGTCTTGTGACTTTGCCACTAACTCACCGGCAAAGACTCTTGATTGTGCTTCGTCTATGTCCACCGTATAGAAATACGTAAACCACCCCTCTTCACTATCAAAATCTGTAACGGCATAGAGGGTATTATTAACGGAAATGAAAGCCCAGTTCAGATTTTGCCCCGAAGGCAAAACCGGATTATTCTCGCGCACCTCTATGGAAGTGATATTCAGGTTATTGACAAATAAGATACCCGGCGAAGAACCGTTGGTGCCTTCATAGAATATGTCCAGACCGATAATCCCGCGGTCGTCCGGCGTGATAGAGGTGGAAAAGAGTGTTTCGTTATGCATTCTTGTTACCGCTAATTGGTCGCCTTGGTCCTTTAGACGGTAGAGCCCCGGGGCCGCTAAATGTGATTGTTGCCAACAGTTGGAATAAATCTCTCCTTTGATACACTCCACTACGGAATTAAGGTCGCTTTGCTGGTAGAACGGAACACCTTGGTTCGTATAAAGCGGCCGACCGTCTCTGCCGTCCCAATAGAAGAGTGCTCCATCGCGTTTACGCACGAGGAAATTGCCGTAGAAATTATCCACTATCTCTTTAATCTTGGAGTGATACGGTTCTTTGAGTTCTTCCAAATCAGGGAAATCGTAGTAGCAATTATAGAGCCACAGCCATTCATCACCGATGGTGAAGATATTCTCCATTACGAGACGCATTTTGGCTTTGACCATATCGACCACTTCACCATTTCCTCTTGCTTCGATGGTATAGGTTATTTCCACGAGTGTGCCATCCTCAGAAACGGAATAAACAGGTTGATGGGTTTCGTAGGTTATTTCTCCGTCTCCTTCTGCGGTATGCACACGCCGTGGGGCTTTCTGCTCATCGGAACCATCGGATGCAAGTGCCAAAGCTTTCACTCCGTCCAAATGCATTCGCTTGAACTCAATATTATGGACTTTGCCGCTTCCTCCGCCTTCGCAGGAGGACATGCCTATTGCAGCCACTATGACTACAAGGGTGTAAATGAAACGAGGTTTCATATTTGTAATTGGTTATTGGTGATTTGTGATTTAGTTGAGCTGAACGATGGTGGCTACGACGGCAGTGCCGCTGGCTTCAGTGCCCAGGATAACTGTCTTAAAGGCATTCTCGCCCGTCATGTATGTGATGAGCGAGACGGTTGAACCGTCAGGCAAAATAGCTGTCTCAATAACCGCTTTTAGTGCGCGGTCGTACTTATCAATGGAAATAACGTTGTATTGCGGTACTTCGCTGCGGTCGATGTTGTGACGCGTAGCCGTGCGCGTGGGCAGATTATAAACAATGACATAACTCATGTCGGTTTGTTTCTCTGTCTCAAACGAATACGCATTTCCTTCTTCATCATAAGCCTGCGGCCAAGAGGGGAAGCCGTCCGGCAGTTGCTCAACTGTGAATGTCAATGCATTGGCATCAAAGGTCCTAATAATTGCGCCTTCGCCTTCATCAGTTAAATAAGAATAGGTAGAACCCTCAATCAAAACCGGATAACCATAGCCGTATTCCGGAAGCGTATTGCCTGCGACGCATTTCGTAGCCTTAGCTATACTGCCTTCAAAGGAAATGGCATAAATATCACCTCCATTATCAGCGAAAGCGGAAACAAAGTATTTACCACCGATAAAATGCATGCGTGGATAGTACGTGTCACTCGGAAGACCTTGTACCAGATTGGCTAAATTGCCGTTAATGAACGCAGGATTAGTTGGCATATTACTACTATAACTCAACACCGTTCCTAAATGTCCATTTCCATCACCAAGAACATACGCGATATTTGCGTGATAATCCAAATTCACTTGGTCCATCGTGGAACCGTTGTCCACCAATTTGCATAAACCGCCCTGGTAATTTCCGATAGCCCAGTAGAGTTCTTTACCCACTTGCGCTACTAAACCATATTGCCTCAATTCATTGCCGGTTGTCAGTTTCATGCCGCCCATTTCAATCTTACCTTCCCAATTCAAAGGCAAAACAGTAAGGTCTGTCAAGTTGAAAAGAGCGCCGTCGGTCTTACGGATGAGGTAATTGAAATGCCCGGGGCGGTTATGGCTGGCATCAATCTGCTCTTGCACGAATTTGCGCGCTTCTGCAGGTAACGAATTGATATCATCGCAGTCGTACTGACAACCGTAGAGCCATAAGTAATCCTCGCCGACCGCAAAGATATTCTCGATACTCAGACGCAAAGCCTTGGTGTCCGTAGTAGAGTCCACTTCGTTAAAATAGAAAATCGCCGCACTCATATTGCCGTTTTCATCCACGGTATAGAGGAATTTCGTTTGCGGTTTTTCGCCTTCATCCGCACGCATTCTGCGCGGAGCGTTGGCCGAACCGTTACCTTCTTGCACTAAAGCAAGAGCTTTTGCGTTGTTCAGATTGACGCCTTTGAAGGTCAATTTGCTGCTCGAACTTGGTTCGTCTTGACAGGAGACGAGAAATAGCATGGCAATCATTCCGATGCCAAGTGCTGAAAGAATTTTTGTGTTCATAATATATGAGTATTTGTTCCGGCTCTTACACCTTCGCCGGGCTTGGGGTTTTATGAGTTGTTTTCGCTTGTTAGCCCTTTTGTCCTTTCTTGGGTATCCATACAAAAAGCATGGGCTTTCTCGCTTGTTTATATTGGGTCTTTCGGGCTTCCACTCCCATTACCTCCAATATACGCAGAAAGTCCACACTTACGTGTGAACATTCGCTATATTATCAGAAGGTAATTTCAAATTGTGGAAGATGAAAGGCTCCTTTAATAAAGCAAATGCTTATTTGTATGTTGTTTCGTTCTTATTTATCCATCATAGGCGGTTGTTGTTTTCTTTATTTATTTGTTTCCCAAAAACGGTATTGGTCATACTCGTCTTTGCAACTTTTGGCTGCAAAGTTACGGATTATTTATGACATTTGCAAACATTTTGTCAAAAAAAGCAATTTTTTTGCTTCTTTCTTGCAGCTTTCTTGCATAATTAACAAAAAAAGAGTATCTTTGCAGCAGGTTTGACTTTCCAAATTGTAAAAAAATGTGATTTTGGGAAGTATTGCCCGCACTCGCGTACCGAGATATGATTACCAAGGTATCCAAATCATCGATTTGGCAGAATGGCTGCTTGATAGATGAATTATTCTTTCCCTGCCATCAATGCCCTAGATGGATACCATTACGCCGGATTGAATCCGGCACAAAAGTAATAATAGAGAAATATTAAATAACACAATGATTAATATGAAACGTACAACTTGCTTATTAATTACATTTTTATTGTTACTGCATGGAGAAAGCTATGGTAATATTCAGTCTAGTATTCCGGTTGTACGATTACAATATAAAACATTGAGTAAAGACACTTTTTCAAATGCGTATTTTACTCTTTTTGAAGACTACGATACCCTGCACTTTTCAGCTCTAATCAGACATAGGGGAGCATCATCCACTAAATATCAAAAGAAATCTTTTGCAATAAAACTTATAGATGATAGCGGTCAGAAGTTGGACACTTCTCTAATGGGAATGCGCTCTGATAACTATTGGATTTTAGATGCTATGGCGGTAGACAAAGCTCGTATGAGAAATAGAGTAGCAATGGATTTATGGTTGGATTTTTCCGCAAAGCCGTCCTATTACAACGTAGAGCCTAAAATGTGCAATGGCTACCGTGGTAAATTCGTAGAGGTGTACGTTAATGATGAGTATAACGGGATATATTGCTTAATGGAAAGGGTCGATCGCAAACAGCTGAAGTTAAAAAAGCTGAAAGCGAATACGGTCAATGGCGTTTTATACAAGGCTGCCAACTGGCAAGGTGGTTTTTTTAAAGCTATATCTCCTTATGACAACACATCCGCCACGTGGATGAGATACGAACACGAATACCCTGAGATTGAAGACAATCTTATCAATTGGAAACCACTGTATGACGCTATGCTTTACGCAGACACGGCTTCTGCGGCAGAATTTGCTGAAGGTGCATCTTTGCAATATGATATTCCCGTATTTATGGATTATTATTTGTTCACCTGTCTTTTGTCCGCAAGAGACAATCAGGGAAAAAATCTATTTTTGAGTTATTACAATATAAATCAGGATTCCAAGCTGCTTATCACTCCGTGGGACATTGACCACTCATTTGGGCGAATGTATAATTCTAACGAAGAAGATGCGACTCTGGTAAATTATTGGGATGAACCGCTTTATATCAGATTTGAACGTGATATTTCTCAATATCATTCTCAATTATTGCAGAGGTATGCTTACTTGCGTGAGAATGCGTTTTCGCTTTCATCTTTAAAACAACGGTTTACTGACTATTTTGACCTGTTTGAACGAACAGGAGCCGATGTGCGAGAAATTGAAAGATGGAGCGGAGTGGATGATATCAGTATTGATTTCTCAGAAGAAAAAGAGTATATAGATTCTTGGTTAAATCAACGGATAGAACATACTGATTCTTTATTTGAATATGTCCCCATTGCGACCTCATTTGAAAATACATGTACAAAGCAAGATACGTTTGTTAAAATCATATGTAATGGTAACATTTATATTCAACGCGGAGGCAAAACTTATACGTTGTATGGGCAAGAGGTGAAATAAAGAAGATAAAAAAAAACAGCATAAAAACAATTATGAAAAGAACCATATTTTACATATTAGCCTTTACCCTCTGCTCCTGTGCGGTGCAACGGGCGACGACGAGCGAGGAGTTCGCAAAAGACGTGCAGAAGGACCTTCCTTTCAAGGTAAACGAACTGAAGGCGGTGAGCGGTCATGACAACACCTATTCCTTCCGCAGCGACGGATATATCGGTTTGCTGCCGGACTACGAAGTGGACAACGAAGGAGCAAGCATGATCTACCAGACTACTTTTGCGCCAACCAACAACACCCAGCCGTCCAACGTCATCTGGCGGAACATCGTCATTAACCGCAATGCGAAGCGTGTTCTCTGTATCGACCGTCTCATCCAAAACGGCAGGACGTTCGGCTATGTCTATGTGCTGCAATCGGAAACGGCGCGTTACAGCGACTCCGGCACGTTCCATTGGGATGTGAGCAACCCGAAACTGCTGCTCAACGTGAGCGACGCGATAGAAGGCATGAGCAAGTTCTCCGTCGAAACGCTTAACACTTTGACAAAATAAACGACATACTAAAACCTTTTGAGATATGACCTATTCAGAATTCAAAGAACGGGCAAAGCAGTTCTTCCGCGAGCAACTGAGTGTGACGGATTACATCGATGTACTTGCCGCCAGCGCCAATATCCGCAGCAATATTCCTTTCCGCGGACCGAACATCTACATTCTCTTTGTGGCGATCGTCATTGCTTCGGTCGGTTTGAATGTCAACTCCATTCCGGTGATCATCGGCGCCATGCTTATCTCGCCGTTGATGAGCCCAATCATCGGCTTCGGCATGGGCTTGGGAACCAACGACACGGATCTGCTACTGCAGTCGCTAAAGAACCTCGGAATCATGTTTGCTATCAGCCTCCTGGCATCGACGCTCTATTTTATGGTAACACCTCTGGAGACGGACAATCCCACGGAACTGTTAGCGCGCACCAACCCTTCCGTCTATGACGTGCTCATCGCTTTCTTCGGAGGAATTGCCGGCATCTTGGAACTCTCGCGCAAAGAGAAAGGAACAGTCCTTTCCGGCGTGGCTATCGCTACTGCACTCATGCCGCCGCTCTGTACGGTCGGTTACGGAATCGCCAACCTCAACTGGCAATATGCCGGAGGAGCGCTCTATCTGTTCTTTATCAACTGCATCTTCATCGCTCTGGCTACTTTCCTGGCAGTCAAGTACTTGCGTTTCCCTGTCGTGGAAGAGAAAGACGGAACCTCGCGCCGGGGAATCATCTCGTACGGTTTGTTGATTCTCGTTGTGCTGGTACCCAGTTTCTTCACGGCATATAGTATCGTCCGCGAGAACCGTTTCACTACCGAAGCACGGCATTTTGTGAAGGAGAACCAAGCCGTCGGAGGCACTTATATCTATGATTACAGCACAGACATGTCCGTCAAACCCTATACGCTCACGCTGCGTCTGGCTGGTGAAGCACTGAGCCCTGAGTCACGTGCACAACTCTATACGAACGCAGAGAAACACGGCATCTCACATGCGCAGATTCTCTTTCAGGAAGATGCCACCATCGAAGTTCACCGTTTGAACGAGACAGAGGTCATGCGAGACTGGTTGGCGTCCACCGAGCAGCAACTGCGCCAGCGCGATGATTCGATTCGCGTACTCCGGCAACAACTGGATGCCTATGAAGCGCTGGTTCTGCCTACGAAGCAAATCAGCAACGAACTGCGCGCACAATGGTCGTCCATAGACCGTATAACCCTTGCAAGAGCAGACTCCACCGTGCTGCTGGTTATCTCCGAGAAAACGGCGGCAAACCATAAGCAGGAGACACTAACCCACGAAGATCTCGCCCGTATGGAGCAGTGGCTTGCCATCCGCCTGAATGTTCCGGCCGTACAGGTTATAAAAAACAACTGATACCCAACCATGAACATCGAAGAATATAGAGATTACTGCCTCTCGCTGGGCGCAGACGTAGAGGAGAAACTGCCGTTTACGGCGTTCAGGTATGCGTCGAACGTGCTTGTTTTCTATGTCTGCGGACACATGTTTGCGTTCTTCGACTGCGCCGACTACTCGGTCGTGACGCTTAAATGCCAGCCCGAACGGATAGACGAACTGAAAGCGCAATACGACTGCATCGGCAAGCCCTATAACGAATCTGCCAAGTACTGGCTGGGCATCGATCCACGTACTGCTCCGGACTACTTGCTGCGCGAACTGACGAAGAACTCCTACGAGATTGTCAAAGCCAAATATACAAAGAAGACTAACGAATGAAGCAACTCTGTCACTACATATCGAAGTACATGGCGGTACTGGTTTTAGTATGCGCCGTGCTTTCGCTGCTGTTTCCGGCTGTGTTGCAACCCATACCCACCAAAACCATCAACTACCTGTTGGGCGTGGTGATGTTCGGTATGGGACTGGCACTCAACCTCCACGATTTCAAAATCGTCTTCAGCCGTCCGAAAGATATCATCATCGGCTGTTTGGCGCAGTTCACCGTCATGCCGTTGCTGGCGTGGGGGCTGGCTAAAGTTTTTCAACTGGACGAAGCTTTAGCGCTTGGCGTGATATTGGTAGGCTGCTGTCCCGGCGGCACGGCATCGAATGTCATCACCTATCTGGCGAAAGGCGACCTTGCCTTGTCGGTCGGGATGACCGGTGTCTCCACCTTGCTTGCCCCGCTGCTTACCCCTTTGCTGACATGGGTACTGGCGGGAGAGAGCATCCAAGTGGACGTGGCAGGCATGTTGCTGAGTATCCTGTGGGTGGTCATTCTGCCTATCGTATTAGGTCTGGTTATCAAGAGCCTGTGGCCCAAGTTTACGGAGAAGGCGATGGATTATCTTCCGGCTTTCTCATCAGTCGCTATCGCCTTTACGGTCTCTATCGTCATCTCCGCCAATGCCTCCAAACTGCTGGCAAGCGGCTTCTTGATCATCCTTGTAGTGATGTGTCACAACCTCTTCGGGTTGGGGCTCGGCTATCTGATAGGACGACTGACAGGAATGCCCGAACCCAAGAAACGGGCCGTCTCTATCGAAGTAGGCATGCAGAACTCCGGTCTTGCCTCTTCCTTGGCAACGCTCCATTTTGCCGCATACCCGATGGCAACCATCCCCGGTGCCATCTTCAGCGTGTGGCATAATATCAGCGGCGCGATAGTCGCCTGGCTATATACCCAAAAAGACAAGAAAGGTTTATAAACTATGAAATCGAAGAACCCTGCGAGACCGTGAAAACCAAGTGGAACAAATGCTGAAATAAGGTACAGAGGAAGCCAAGTGGGCAGTACAAAAGAAAATATCCGAAAAAAAGGCAGATCCCCTTGCATATTTCAGAAAAAAGTAGTACCTTTGCAGCGGGATTTGAGAAATTTATATATTGCGACACAACTCAATGAAGTGCGCAATTGTATATGAATAAATCGTAAATGACATGGTGTACGAGCAACTGAAATTAGACAACCAACTCTGTTTCCGGCTTTACACGGCTTCGCGTCTGGTGGCCGGAGCGTACAATCCCTATTTCGAACCATTAGGGATCACTTATCCGCAGTACTTGGTGCTTCTTGTGCTTTGGGAGAAGGATCAGCAGCCGGTGAACGACATTGCGAAACGGCTGCATCTGGAGACAAACACCGTGACACCGCTTCTCCAACGGATGGAGAAAGCCGGATTTATCGTACGCAAACGCGGTGAGAAAGACACGCGGCAACGCATCGTATCCCTTACGCCGAAAGGTATTGCTATGCGCGAGAAAGCCAAAGAGATACCTCTCGGTTTGGCAGAGGAAATAACCAGATACGTGTCAGAGGAGGATCTGAAGGCAATTATTCCGGTGTTAGACAAACTGATCGACGGATTACAACAAACCAATAAATAAAATCATACCATTATGAAAAATTTATTCAGGGGAGCCGCGCTCTTTATCGGCGGCGCATTGGTAGGCGCAGCAGCTGCCATGTTATTGACTCCGAAAAACGGGGAAGAAGTGCGTCAACAGATTGCTGATTATGCCGAGGAGGCAAAGAAACACATGCAGGACTACTGCGACCGGTTGAAACAGGATCTGGCAGAAGCCAACGCGGCAGAAGAGCAACCGAAAGAGGAATCTGTAAAAGAGGAAGCATAAGTATGGAAGGCGAGATTTTAGAGCAACTCAAGAACGAGTTGACCGATTACGGCAAATCCATGGGTGAAGTGGGACGGCTCCGTCTTATCGGTATCGTCAGCCGTGTATTAGGCTTGTTCCTGCTGATTTTTACGCTGGTGTTATGTGTGCTGGCATTGTTCTCCTTCGGTGCCGTAGCGGCGATTGATGCGATGTCTGCATACATGCCTGTATGGGCTGCGGCTCTGATTATAGGATGTGTGTATATTGTGCTGATTATCATTGCTATAGCGTTCTATAAACCGCTGTTTATCCATCCGTTTATCAAACTGCTGAGCAAAGAGATCCGGACGGAGGAAGAACTGGCACTCAAGACCATGGAGGCGGAACATCAGGCTGAGTTGCAGAGCGTGCGGATGGAATGCCATGTGGAGAATGCTACGCGGGAACTGAATTTCTATATGAACCTGTTCAGCCGCGTGTGGAACCTAATCACCGGCAAGATCCGTAAATAAGTATGTTCAGTCGTCTCTACGGGGTATTACTGCCGTTCTTCGTCAGTTTCCTGTTGGCTTATGTGCTGGACCCGATTGTGGTGTTTATCCAGACCAAATGCCGTGTGCGGAACCGTGCGCTGGCAGTGGTCGTGACACTGGTCCTGGCGGTAGGAATAGTAGCCGGTGCTATAGCGGCATTGCGCAAGCCGGTAATGGATCAGGTCAACACTGCATGGACGGGATTCCAGAACTATATCGCAACATTCGACATCAACCAATACATGTCTGCCGAGACTCAGGAGAAGTTGCTGCAATGGCAGGAGAACTGGGACTGGAAAAGCGTACTGGCTAATCCGGAACTGACCACCTCGATCAAGGAACTGCTGCCGAAAATCGGCAACTGGATCACAGGCGGACTGAGTTGGATGAGCGAACTGTTGGTAGTCTTCATCGGATTTATGTATCTGATTTTCCTGATGATTGATTTTCCCAATATCCGGGCGAACTACAGCAGGTATATCCCCCGTAAGATCCGTCCGAGAGTTGTAACGCTCATGGGCGATATTGACAGGAATATGAACGCCTATTTCCGTGGTCAGGCGATGGTGGCAACCTGCGTGGGTATACTGTTCGCTATCGGTTTTACCATCACCGGCATGCCGATGGGTATTGCGATGGGACTGATTATCGGTCTGCTGAACATGGTACCCTACATGCAGGCATTAGGTATTCCTCCGTGTATCGTGTTATGTCTGATTCAGTCGGCTCAGACCGGGCAGCCGGTATGGCTGACACTATTGATGATGACGGTTGTTTTTATCGTGGTACAGAGTATTCAGGACATGGTGCTGACTCCTAAGATCATGGGAAACGTGACCGGCATGAGTCCGGCTGCTATCCTTCTCAGTCTCAGTCTCTGGGGGGCGCTGTGCGGTGTGATCGGAATGATTATTGCGCTGCCGATAACAACACTTATCCTCTCTTATTACGACCGCTATGTGGCGAACAGGGGTGTCAGTTCCCGTGCCCACCAAGCGGAGTATCGCGGACGGTTACGACGGCCGAAAGAGAATCAACGGTAGATCAGGTAGCCGGCAAGACCGGCAAGAACGATCAGTAGAATAGGGTGGGAAACAAAAGACAGACCAGCCACAAGCCCCTTCCTGACCGGAGGGGGCGTTTTATTTACAAGCGGTTTCGAGATTTCCGGCAGGATAGTGAAGAAAGCCACTAATGCAAAGATAATCCACGAAGCAGTATCAATGAAATTAGCGGGTTTGATGAGCATGAGCGCAGCAGAAGCAATGAGTCCGAGGACCGTGAAACGGAGCATTCGCAGCGTTTGTGAGAAATACGGATTGTCATGAAAACGCCGGTTGAGCCAGAAATACGCCCTGCAAATAGACAGCATAATGATCAGACTCGGCAGGATGATGGCGGATGTAGCCAAGACACTTCCCCAAAATCCCGCAGTGGTATAACCGACGTATGTAGCACAGTTGATACCGATCGGACCGGGCGTGACCTGGCTGATAGCAACAATATCGACGAACTCCTGCTGGCTCATCCATCCGTATTGTTCCACTTCCATCTGGATCAAAGACAAGATAGCCAGACCTCCACCGAATCCGAAGAGTCCGATTTTGAAGAACGATATGAAGAGTTGCAGATAAAGCATTTAAAAATTACGAATTACAAATTACGAATTGCGCTTTATGATCCATTCGGTGCAGAGCGTAATGACAATTGTAGCGAGAATGACCCATACGGGGTTGACATGCCCAAGCCAAATCAGCAGGGCTGCGGCAATCGGGATAAGGGAAGTCAGCCAACTGATCTTAGCCGCTTTCGCCATTTTGAAGAGCGGCGCAGCGATGAGCGCCACTACGGCAGGACGGATACCTTTGAATGCGGCTTCGACGGCAGGCAGTTCTTTCCATTCGGAGAAAACCATCGCTATAGCGAGAATGATCAGGAACGATGGCAGGACCGCCCCCAACACGGCTCCGCAGACGCCTTTCCATCCTCCGATCCTCCATCCGATGAAAATAGCCGAATTGACGGCAATGAGACCCGGCGCGGCTTGCGCGAGAGCGATCATATTGAGAAACTCTTCCTCGTCAATCCATTTTTTGCGATCAACCACTTCCCGTTGTATGAGGGGCAACATCGCATATCCTCCACCCAGGGTGAAGGTGCCGATTTTCAAGTATGTATAAAAGAGTTGAAAAAACAAAATCTTAATGAGCGTACATTTTCAAGACGTCGAACACGTGTTTCGGAACTCGTAAATGAGTCGTAAATGAGTCGTAATCGAGTCGTGAATGAGTCGTAAAAGTCCCTTATTTGTCTGCGAGCTGCTGTTTGACGAATTTGGCAAGCATGTTGATAGCCGCGTTGTTATGTCCTCCCTGCGGAACGATGACATCCGCAAATCTTTTACACGGCTCGATAAACTGTTCGTGCATGGGTTTGAGGACTCTTTGATAGCGATCAATGACAGCCTCTGCTGTACGTCCTCTCTCTACCACATCGCGTTTCATAACCCGGATGAGACGGTCGTCGGCATCGGCGTCCACAAAGATTTTCAGGTCCATCTGCTCGCGCATCTTGAATTCCCGCAGCGCCATGATGCCTTCCACAATAATCACTTCTTTCGGCTCTATATGGATCGTCTCTTTCTGACGCGTGCACGTGATATAAGAATAAATAGGTTGTTCGATGGCTTGTCCCTCTTTGAGCATCTTGATATGCTTTGCGAGGAGCGGCCAGTCGAAGGCATCGGGGTGATCGAAGTTGATATTCTGGCGCTCCTCAACAGGAACGTTGCTACTGTCTTTGTAATAGGAGTCTTGTGGAATAACAACGACTTCTCCTTTCGGAAGACGCTCGATCAGTTTTTTGACTACCGTAGTTTTACCCGAGCCGGTACCGCCCGCAATGCCGATGATAAACATAAAGCCATTTACGATTTGGTCATTTATAATTTGTTCATTTCGGGGTACAAAGGTACTACAAATCTTGCATATATGCAAATTTTTAGGCATATAAATGTTTTTTTTTACAAAAATCTTGCATATTCGAAAATTTTATAGTAAATTTGCAGCGGATTTTGAAAATCAACATAAATTAACAAATTTATATGCATATGAAGAAAGGTTTATTTCTTAGCCTCATTGCTGCAGTGGTAATGCTGGCATCATGTAACAAATCGTTACCGAAACCCGATGAGATTACCGTAAATCCGAGTCCTCTGGAGAAGGTAGGTAACAAAGTGAACGCAGAGATTACCGGTACATTCCCGGAGAAGAAATTCGCGAAGAAAGGTGTGTTGACCGTTACTCCGGTGCTGAAATTCGACGGTCAAGAGGTATTAGGCGATCCTGTTACCTATGTAGGTGAGAAAGCCAAAGAGAACGGCAAGACCGTTAATTACAAGAACGGCGGTACTTACAAACAGAGCTGCTCGTTTGACTATGTTCCCGCAATGCGCAAATCGGAGCTTTACCTCCGTTTCGAAGCCAAAGTAGGAAAGAAAGTGATTGAGATTCCTGATCTGAAGATTGCAGACGGCGTAGTAGCTACTTCCGAGTTGGCAGATGCAAGAGACAACAAGACTGCCGGAACTCCGGACAAGTTCCAACGCGTAATCCAGGAGTTGACCGAGGCAGACATCAAGTTCCTCATTCAATCCGCAGAGCTCCGTTCGGCTGAGACCAAGAGCGAAGGTGTTAAGAACCTCCAGGCAGCTATCAAAGACGCCAAAGAGGCAGAGCGCAAAGAGATCAGCAAGATCGAGGTAGCAGGTTATGCATCTCCTGATGGCGGCATGAGCCTGAACGAGAACCTGGCTAAGAACCGTCAGAAAGCAGCAGCTAACTTCCTGAAGAAAGACCTCAAGAAGAACAAAGTGAACACGGCTATCGAGTCGAATATCACTGCTGAGGACTGGGAAGGCTTCCGCAAAGCGATGGAGAACAGCAATATGCAAGACAAAGACCTCGTTCTCCGTGTCCTGTCAATGTACAGCGATCCTGAGGAGCGCGAAGCACAGATCAAGAACCTGAGCGCAGTATATGGCACAATCGCAGAGGAGATCCTGCCGGCACTCCGCCGCAGCCGTCTGATCCTGACAACCGACCTGATCGGCAAGAGCGACGACGAGATCCGCGAGATCGCCAAGAAAGACGCTTCCCAGCTGAGCGTAGAGGAGTTGCTTTATGCTGCTACTCTGACCGAGGACAAGGCTGAGAAACTGGCTATCTACAAACAAGCTGCAGACCAATACAACGACTACCGCGCATGGAACAGCATGGGTCAGATCTACTTCAGCAACGGAGATATCGCAGAGGCTCGTCGCTGCTACAGCAAGGCATTGGAGATCCAGCCGAATGATCCGGACGTGAACTACAACGCAGGTGTTGCCGCTATCGCAGACGGTGATCTGGCAAAAGCAGAAGAGTATCTGGGCAAAGCAGCCGGAACGAAGGCTAACCTGAATGCCGCTCTGGGTACGCTGTACACCGCTAAGGGTGACTACAACGCAGCCAAGAAAGCATACGGAGAGACCGCATCGAACAACGCTGCTGTTCAGCAGATCCTGGATGAGGACTATGCAGGCGCAGCCAAGACTCTGGCAAACGTTAAAGAGCCGAATGCAACGACCGCTTACCTGAAAGCTATCGTAGGTGCCCGCACCAACGACAAGGCAGCTGTCTATGAGAATCTGAAATCGGCTATCGCACAGGATACAAGCCTGAAGGCTCGTGCAGCTCAGGATATTGAGTTCGCTAAGTTTGCAGAGGACGCAGAGTTCCAAGCAATCGTTAAATAATGTCGGTATTATTTCCGAAAGTAAACAAACCCCGTGAGTGGGACTATCGCCCCATTTACTACGATAAGGATAAGGAGGCGCGCAAGGATAGAAAACTTGCGCGTCTTCATCACGGGTCGTTCCGAGAGGAGCATGAGAAGAATATGACAGAGTTGCGCAGGAAACGTCCGTCGCGGCTCTTGTTGCTGATAGCTCTTCTTGCCATCCTGATTTTCGGGGTGTATATTTTATTATAGGAAGACCCGGGATGAGTTGGGCTAACCTATAGTTTGAGAAAGAGCATGGATATCATTCATCTATTACCGGACAGCGTAGCAAATCAGATAGCGGCAGGCGAGGTTATCCAACGTCCCGCGTCGTGTCTGAAAGAGCTGGTGGAGAACAGCCTGGATGCGGGTGCTACCCGTGTCCAGGTGATCGTCCGTGACGCCGGTCGCACACTTCTGCAGGTGATAGATAATGGTACGGGTATGAGCGAGATGGACGCCCGTCTGGCCTTTGAACGCCATGCGACGAGTAAGATCCGCGAAGCACAGGACCTGTTTTCTTTGCGTACGATGGGGTTCCGCGGCGAAGCGCTGGCTTCTATATGCGCCGTAGCCCAAGTAGAGATGACAACCCGCAGGGCGGAGGACGAAACAGGAACCCTGATAGAGATCCATGGCTCGGATGTTGTCCGCCAGGAGCCGTGCGTTTGCCCGGTAGGAACGAATATAAAGGTGAGCAACCTGTTCTTTAATGTGCCTGTACGGCGTAAGTTCCTCAAGACGGATCAGACCGAGTTGCGCAACTTGTTGACAGAGTTCTATCACATCGTGCTGGTCTATCCCAGGGTTTCGTTTACCTTTGTGCACAACGACGAGATCCTTATGGAGTTGCCGTCCGGAACGGAGAAACAACGCATCGAGGCGGTGTTCGGCAACCCGAAAAGGAATGTCTATACCTCGTCATTCGTGGATATCAATACGGAGACGGAGTTGGTGTCGATCCGCGGATTTGTGGTGAAGCCCGAGAGTGCGACCCGCAAGGCCGAACAGTTTTTCTTTGTGAACGGCCGCTATATGCGCCATCCGTATTTCCTGAAAGCGGTTCAGACGGCTTATTCGGGAATGCTTGCCGCGGACTATCAGCCGTCATTCTTTATCTATTTCGATATTGCTCCGGAGGCTATCGATGTCAATATCCATCCTACGAAAACGGAAATCAAGTTTGCCGACGAGCAGACTATTTTCCAGATTCTGCTGGCTTCTGTCCGTGAGGCGCTGGGCAAGTTTACTCTTGCGCCGCAGATAGATTTCGATACATCGGGACGCATAGATATTCCTCAGCCGACGGATTCGCATGTTTCCGCTCCCCGCGTGACGGTGGATCCGACATATAACCCTTTTCATTCCCGTGGAGTTGTTTATCCCGACAAGGCTCCGACGAACTGGGAGAGCCTCTATGAAGGGCTGAGCGCGGCGAAGCCTCTTAATGATGCGCCTGCTGCGGTTCATGACGAACTCCTGCGGCCGGAAGAGGCTGAGTGCTGTCCGCTATGGCAATACGGAGGCAGATATATACTGGTTCCGAGCGCGCAAGGACTGGTGCTGATCAATCAACATCGGGCTCACATGGCGGTGCTTTACGCTCAGTTTATCGAGCAATTGGAGCATACACAAGGAGCGATGCAGCAGTTGCTGTTTCCGGAGGTGCTGACATTGCCTCAGGATGAGATGATATTGCTGGCGCAGATCCTGCCTGATTTGCGCGCAATTGGTTTTGATATGGAGCAACTCAGTCCTGACAGCTATTCGGTTCTGGGTGTTCCGTCGCAGACAGCATCGCATTCGCCGCTGCCGGTTTTGCAGCATATCCTGCATCAGGTTCGCGAGCGGAGCGCAGACACCCGGCGCGAATGGCGCGAGCAGATCGCTCTTGCGCTTGCCGAGCAAAGTGCTATTCCCTACGGCAAACAGTTGACAGAGGCAGAGATGCGCGACATGCTCATGAAACTCGTTGCGTTGCCGTCTTATCGCCGTACGGCGGACGGAAAGGTGATCGTTTCGTTGCTGACTGACGAGGAGATAAACAAACGATTCTAGAGACCTTGCCCCTTGAAAGGAATAAATCATAATAGTATGAAAAATATTTATTATTTATTATTCATTATTCTTTGTATTGCGGCTTGTACACCCCATGAGGCGCATTTGACGATTCTGCATACCAATGACACTCATTCCCAGGTGGAGCCCAAAGATAACGGTCAGGGCGGGTATGCCCGGCGAATGGGGCTGATCAAGCAGGAAAGGAAGAAGGATCCGGACTTGTTGCTGGTGGATGCCGGTGATTTCAGTCAAGGGACTCCGTATTTCAACCTCTATCGCGGCAGAGTGGAGATAGACGCGATGAATTATATCGGCTATGATGCCGCTACGCTGGGAAACCATGAGTTTGATAATGGTCTGGACTCTCTCGCCATGGTGCTGAAACAGGCGCAGTTCCCGATCGTATGTGCCAATTATGATTTTACCGGCACGCCGGTAGAGGGGTTGGTCCGGCCTTATACGATAGTAAAGAAAGGCGGATTGAGGGTCGGTATCTTCGGGCTTGGATGCAATCCCAAAGGAATTATTTCCGACCGGAATTTCGAACCTGCCCAGTATCTGGAACCGTACGCAGTAGCCCAGAGGATGGCGGACACATTGCATGCGCAAGGATGCGATGTGGTGGTTTGCTTAAGCCATATGGGAACAATGGGCAAGGCCAAAACAGATGCGTGCGATTCTGTCATGGTAACATGCACTCGCGGCATCGATGTAGTGATAGGAGGTCACACCCATAAGTTTTATGACAAACTTCGCGTAGCGAACCTGGACGGCGACAGCATTCCATTGTGCCAAATGGGCAAGAGTGGAGTCTATTTGGGCAAGATAGTGCTAGATTTAAGTGACAAAATGGAAAAATAACGCAAAAAAATTTGCTCATTTCAAAAAAAAGCAGTAATTTTGCACCGATTTCGCGGAATACGCGTATATCGAAGATTACGAAAATTAAGAAAAACATATATTAATTAAACATTTAGTATTATGGCAGAAGTTGAAGCAAAAGTAAAAGCAATCATTGCTGATAAACTTGGTGTAGAAGAGTCTCAGGTAACACGTGAGGCTAATTTCCAAACAGATCTGGGTGCAGACTCCCTGGATACAGTGGAGATGATCATGGAATTCGAGAAAGAGTTCGGAATCGAAATTCCTGATGAGGACACTCAGAAAATTGCTACCGTAGGCGACGCTATCGCTTATGTAGAGGGTAAATTAGCGAAGTAATTCTCTTTACACATTGGTCTGCGAGTTTACGGGAAAACTGTAAACTCGTATACTTTTTTATATCACATTTTGTCATATATGCAGTTGAGACGAGTAGTAGTAACTGGTCTGGGGGCGTTGACGCCGGTAGGGAATTCGGCACCGGAGACTTGGCAGGCATTGGTTAACGGAGTAAACGGAATAGCTCCGATTACTTCTTTTGATGCCACTCTGTTCAAGACTCATTTTGCCGGCGAGGTGAAGGGCTTTGACCCCTCCCCGTTAATGGACCGCAAGGAGGCGCGTAAGATGGACCGCTATTCCCAGTTCTCGGTGTGGGTGGCTAACGAGGCGCTAATAGACAGCGGTTTGGATCTGGAGAAAGAGGATCGAAGCCGCGTAGGTGTTATATGGGGAAGCGGAATGGGAGGTCTGCAGTCCACCGAGGAGGAAATCATTGATTTCGCCAAAGGGGACGGAGTCCCGCGTTTTAACCCGTTCATGATCCCGAAAGCCATTCCGAGCATTGCTGCCGGACAGATTTCTATTCGTTTCGGCCTCGGGGGACCCAGTTTCTCGGTGTCCACAGCCTGTTCCTCTTCTTCCCACGCGGTAGGATCCGCATTTGACCAGATCCGGCTTGGGCATGCGGATGTACTGCTGACAGGCGGTGCCGACGCAGATGTCACATACACCGGCATAGGCGGTTTTAACTCGCTGCATGCGCTCTCTACCCGTAATGACTCGCCCGAGACGGCGAGCAGACCCTTCTCCAAGTCACGAGACGGTTTTGTGTTGGGCGAAGGAGCTGCATGCCTGATCCTGGAGGATTATGAGCACGCCAAGGCCCGCGGCGCAAAGATATACGCAGAGATAGTGGGCGAGGGTATGACATCCGATGCTTATCATATGACAGCACCGGACCCGGAAGGCAAGGGTGCAGAGAGAGTGATGAGGCTGGCTATCAAGGATGCGGGCCTGCAGCCGGAACAGATTGATTTTATCAATACGCACGGCACATCCACCCCTCTGGGCGACGTGACGGAGGTAAAAGCTATCCAGCGCGTGTTCGGCGATCATGTGTATGAGATGAATCTTGACTCAACGAAGTCTATGACCGGACATTTGATCGGTGCGACGGGTGCCGTAGAGGCGTTGACATGTATCATGGCTTTGAAAGACGGCATCATCCCGCCTACCATCAACCATGATCCGGAGGATGAGGATGAAAATATCGACTACCGCATCAATTTTACATTCGGGAAAGCCCAGAAGCGGAATATAAAATACGCCCTGAGCAACACGTTTGGTTTCGGTGGTCACAACGCGTGCCTGGTATTTAAGAAATGGGAAGAGTGACCCATAATTCACTCAATTAGTCTAACTAAAATTAAGGTATTATGATTACAAAAATTGGAGAAAACGCAGGTCTTCTCTGGAATGCCCTGCAGAACGGTGCACAGGGTCTGAAAGCCCTCAAGAAAGCTACGAAACTGAAAAACGAGGAGCTTTACCTGGCGCTGGGTTGGCTGGCTCGCGAAGGTAAGATTACCTTCACGGAGGCTGAAGCTGACATTATCATCGCATTGGCTTAATTATGGTAATCGCGATTGTAGGCGCCTCCGGCGCCGTCGGACAGGAATTGCTGGCTGTGCTTGCGCAGCGGCAATTCCCTCTCTCCGAACTACGTTTGTTCGGCTCGGAGAGGAGTGCCGGCACAAAGTATGAATTTTGCGGCAAAGAGTACGAAGTACAGTTGTTGCAACACGGCGACGCCTTCTGGGGCGTCGATATTGCTTTTACTTCCGCGGGCGCGAGCGTCTCGCGTATGTACGCGGAGGACATCACCCGCTACGGCGCGGTGATGATAGATAACTCATCCGCCTTCCGGATGGATGACGATGTGCCTTTGGTCGTTCCGGAGGTGAACGCCAAAGATGCGTTGATCCGTCCGCGGAACATCATTGCTAATCCTAACTGTACGACGATCCAGATGGTGGTGGCTCTGCAGGCCATAGAGCGTCTGAGCCATATCCGCCGCGTGCGTGTGTCCACGTATCAAGCGGCTTCGGGAGCAGGGGCGCAGGCAATGAAAGAGTTGGAGACACAATACCGTCAACTGCTGAACGGAGAGGAAGTGACGGTAAACAAATTCGCGTATCAGTTGGCGTATAATGTCATCCCTCATATCGATGTCTTTACCGACAACGGTTATACCAAGGAAGAGATGAAAATGTACAATGAGACGCGCAAGATCATGCATTCGGATGTCAAGGTCAGTGCCACCTGTGTGCGTGTGCCGTCGCTCAGGGCGCATAGCGAGAGCGTGTGGGTCGAGACAGAGCGGCCGGTCAGCGTGGCGGAGGCGAGAGAGGCTTTCGCACAGGCTCCCGGGTGCGTGCTCATGGATGAGCCGGAGAACAAGGTATATCCGATGCCGCTGTTCCTGAGCGGCAAGGACGAGGTCTTTGTCGGCCGTATCAGAAAGGATCTGACGGACGAGAACGGACTCAGTTTTTGGTGCGTGAGCGACCAGATCCGAAAGGGCGCAGCACTCAACGCGGTGCAGATAGCAGAGTTCCTGATACAAAATGCTAAATGACCCAATGGTAAATGACCCGATGGTAAATATCATGGCTCCTGTCGGTTGTTGGGAGAGTCTGGCTGCGGCGATACAAGCCGGAGCCACCTCAGTCTATTTCGGTATAGAGCACCTGAACATGCGCGCACGCAGTTCGGTCAATTTTACCACAGAAGACATGGCTACAATCGTGTCCACATGCCGTGAAACGGGCGTAAAGACCTACCTGACGGTCAATACGGTCATGTACCCCGAGGACCTGCCTCTGATGCGCGAGATAGTGGACAAGGCGCATGCCGTGGGCGTGGACGCTGTTATTGCAAGCGACATCGCGGTAATGCAGTATGCTAACAGCATCGGTCAGGAGGTACACCTCTCCACCCAGCTTAACATAGCGAACACCGAGGCGCTGCGGTTTTATGCGCAGTTTGCGGATGTCGTTGTCCTGGCGCGCGAACTGAATATGGAGCAGGTAGCGTCTATCTATCGCGACATCGAGGAGCAGCATATATGCGGACGGAGCGGGCAGCCTATTCGCATCGAGATGTTCTGTCACGGCGCATTGTGTATGGCGGTCAGCGGCAAATGCTACCTGAGTCTCAATAACTACGGTCTCTCGGCTAACCGGGGGGCGTGCGTGCAGGTGTGCAGGCGCGGCTATACCGTCAAAGACAAGTCGTCTGATCTGGAACTGGACATCGACAACCAGTACATCATGTCGCCGAAGGATCTGAAAACGATCCATTTCCTCAACAAGATGCTGGATGCCGGCGTGCGGGTCCTCAAGATAGAAGGGCGCGCACGAGGAGCGGAGTATGTCTCTACGGTCGTGAAATGCTACAAAGAGGCAGTGGAGGCATGGCGGCGCGGCGAGTATGACGACGACACGGTCATTGAACCGAAGATAGCGGACTGGAACGAACGGCTCGGCCGTGTCTTCAACCGCGGCTTCTGGGACGGTTATTATCAAGGTCAGCGGCTGGGCGAATGGACCCATTCCTATGGCAATAAAGCAACGCGCAAGAAGGTCTATGCTGCCAAATGCACCAATTTCTTCAAGAACCTGAGCGTGGCAGAGTTTGTGCTTGAGGCCGTGGACAGCATAGAGGAAGGGCAGGAACTGCTCATTACCGGCGAGACCACCGGCGTGTACGAGTGCGTCGCACATAACATGCATGACGACCAAGGCAAACCTACCGCACGCGTGGAGAAAGGCCAATATTTCGCTATCAAAACGGAAACCCTCATCCGCAGAGGGGACAAAATGTATCTCTGGACCACTGAATGCTGACATCTCTCCCGCATATTATCTCTCCGCTGACTGCACCTTGGTGCGGATGGACGATGCTGCTACTGCTTGTCATGGCGCTCCTCAGCGAGTGGCTGCAACCCGGTGTGATCAGCCAGGCCGCCTCGTCGCTTACTGTGCATGCCGAGCGGGCATACAAAGATGCGCCGGTCAACTATCTGGCGCAACTCTTCATCACACTTTTCCGGATAGGCACCCTGGCCATGGGGCTATGCCTGTGTTTCCGCTCCGAGGACCGCTTCTCCGGAGCCGCTTTTGTTGCGGTATGCGGGGTTATTCTCGGTGTCCTGATTGTGAAGACACTGCTGATCCTTCTGGTGGACTATGCCTTCCGGCTTACACGCTCTTACGGCGAGGCGGGCGAACATTATTCCAATATATGTACGCTGGCGATGGTGGTTCTGTACCCCCTGCTGCTCCTTTTCGTGCATATTGACTCACCCGTAGCATCCGGATGGCTTCTGGGAATCTTGGGAGGTGCCTTCTTCCTGCTGTGGATGTACCGCGGGGTGCGTCAGTTTGTGCGCAAACCGATAGCACTCCTCTATCTCCTGGTATACATGGCTACATTAGAACTGCTGCCTATGGCAGCCATGGTATTATTTTCTGCAAAAACGATATCAATCATATGATTAAAAGACTTCTTTTTTCTCAACCTCGTCCTACGACGGAACATAACCCTTATTCTCGTCTGGAGGGACAGTTTGGCGTGGAATGCGACTTTTATCAGTTTATTCATGTCGAAGGCCTTTCGGCGAGCGAGTTCCGCAAACAGCGCATCAACCCTCTGGACTATACAGCGGTCATTCTGAACTCACGCCTCGGCGCGGAGCATTACTTCCGTATGTGTGAGGAAATGCGGCTGAACGTCCCTGACTCGATGCACTATTATTGCAATTCGGAGCAGGTGGGACTCTATCTGCAGAAATTTATCAATTACCGCAAGCGGAAAGTCTTCTTCCCCGAGCAGGGCAACAAGTTCGAAGACCTTCTTCCTGCCATGCACCGCCGGCCGAACGAGAAATATCTGATGGTGCTTTCCGACATCCATACGGACGACCAGATCAATATGTTCGCCCTCAACGGCGTGGAGGTGACACCGGCTATCATGTATCGGACCGTCACAACGCCATGGCCCAAAGATAAACCTTTCGAGTATGATTTGATAGGGCTCTTTACGCCGGCAGGCGTCACTTCGCTGCGGGAGAACTTCCCGGACTGGAAACAGGGCGATACGCTCATCGCGGCTTTCGGAGAAGGCACTATCCGTGCTCTTGAGGAGGCGGGCTACCGCGTGGATATAGAGGCAGGTCCCGGCAAACCCTTCGCCTCCCTGCCTATGGCAATAGCGGAGTATTTGGAGAAAAATGTCTAACTCCTTCCCCAAACATAGCCGCCTCTGCGGCAAGGAACGGATTGCTGCCTTCTATAAGTCCGGCAAACGGTTCACTTCGTGGCCTATCCGGGTCACATGGCAGGTGAATGACCAAAACTCGGTTCTGGTCTGGGCTCCCAAATCGCTTTTCAAACATGCCGTGGATAGAAACCGTCTGCGGCGTCTCATGCGCGAGGCGTACCGCCTCAACCAAGGGATTCTAACAGCGGAGCGGTCTTCCGGCGCCAGCGATCCTACAGCCTTAGAGACCTTGCAACAAAGCGGTCAACGGAGTTTCCTCATCGCCTTCAATTATATTGACAAAGAGATACAGCCCTATGCGGTTGTAGAGAAAGCCGTCATCAAAGCCTTGAAAAAGATAAAAGCCAATGAATAGCGGGCATTCTGAAAATAATCTCCCTCCTTCCGGAGAGGGACGGGGCAGGCTTCTTCTCCGCAAATTGTTTTTACTCCCGGTCTATTTCTACCGGGTGTTCATCTCACCCTTGACGCCTCCTTCGTGCCGCTATACGCCTACCTGCAGCCAGTACATGGTAGAGGCGGTGCTCAAATATGGTATCTTCAAAGGCACATGGCTCGGTATCAAGCGCATCCTCCGTTGCCACCCCTGGGGAGGCTCCGGCTATGACCCTGTACCCTAAATCGTAAATCACATTATGCGAATCGACATTATTACTTGTTGTCCGGAACTCCTGGAGTCACCCCTCAACCATTCTATTATAGCCCGCGCGAAAGCCAAAGGGCTGTGCGAGATTTATGTGCATAACCTGCGGGACTGGACCCTCGATAAACACCGCAAGGTGGACGACTATGCCTTCGGCTTCGGTGCCGGCATGGTGCTGCAGATCGAACCTATCGACCGCTGCATCTCCGCCCTCACTGCCGAGCGGCATTACGACGAAATCATTTTCACGGCTCCTGACGGCGAACGGTTCGACCAGAAAGCAGCCAACTCCCTCTCCCTCAAAGAGAATATCATAATCCTCTGCGGCCATTATAAGGGCGTGGATCAGCGCGTGCGCGATCATTTTATTACGCGCGAGTTCTCGATAGGCGATTTTGTCCTCACCGGAGGCGAAATGCCTGCTGCTATGATGACTGACGCAATCGTGCGGCTCCTGCCCGGTGCACTCGGGGACGTCGAGTCCGCGCTCAATGACTCCTTCCAAGACGGACTCCTCGAAGCCGGTGTATATACGCGGCCTGCCGAATACAAAGGATGGAAAGTTCCCGAGATTCTCCTGTCCGGCAACCAGGCTAAGATCGAGGAATGGCAATATGAGCAATCGCTGGAGCACACACGCCAGAAAAGACCCGATTTATTAGATGAAAAATAAAATGTTCGATTTAAGTCTAAGTGTTCTGTTTTTGCAAACTGGGCTTTGCAGTTTTATGTTTTATAACACTTTTTTTGCAAAATATTTGGTCAGTTCGTCAAAAAGCAGTACTTTTGCACCGTGTTTTTCATGGTATTAGATTTAAGGTTAAGTAAAAAGATTGGGATGTCGGGAGACATCCTTCTTTGTTTTTATACCTTTTACTGCTGATTTCCGCGCCCTCAGGGCATTTTTTTCCTTAATATATTTGCGTATATGCAAAAAAAGCAGTAAATTTGCACTCGTAAATCATAAATGACCCAATCGTAAATGATTTCTGTTTCAGTTATAGGAGGCGCAAATGTGGATATGTCGGCTACGCTGGCGGACGCTTTCATTGCGGCGGACTCCAACCCCGGACATATTGAGGTCGGCTACGGCGGCGTGGCGAGGAACATCGCCCATAACCTCGTCCTGCTCGGAGCTAAGACGCAGTTGCTGACTATCTTCGGAGACGACCTCTTCGGAGGACTGCTGCACGACTATTGCAAGCAGCAAGGCATTGACGTGCATCTGTCCGAACGGGTGAGCGGCGTGCGCTCCGGCATTTACCTGTGTATGAACAACTCCGGCGGCGAGATGATCGCCGCGGTGGCGGACACAGAAGCTATCAAGGCTATCACGCCTGAATGGCTCGCCAAAAGGAGCGGGGAGATCAACCAGTCCGAGTTTATCGTAGCGGACACCAATATTGGCGAAGACGCCATCCGGTGGCTCATGGAGAATGTAACCGCGCCTCTCTTTATCGACGGCGTCAGTACGACCAAAGCGCACCGCGTGGTGAACGCCCTGCGCAACGCCAAACTGCCGTATCTCCATACCCTCAAACTGAATCTCAAAGAGGCGTTGGCGGTGACCGAGACGGCTACCTACGCCGAGGCGGCGCAGAGACTGCTGGACTTGGGCGTCGCACATGTCTATGTAACCCTTTCCGGCGAAGGCGTCTATTGCCGAACGGCGGCGGAAGAATGGCTCTTCCCCGCGCTGCCGGGCGAGATAGTAAATACCACCGGTGCCGGAGACGCTTTCCTCGCCGGCGTGGTTTACGCACATGCCAAAGGCATTGACTTCCCGCAGACCGCCCAGTACGGTCTTATGGCGGCAAGGGCTACACTCATGAGCCTCAAAGCCGTCAACCCTGACATTGCAAATATATTATTATAATGAATAAATATCTTTCTATATCGGATGAGGTGCAAGCGGCGCTGTCGGCAGGCAAGCCGGTCGTAGCACTCGAATCGACCATTATTAGTCACGGTATGCCTTACCCGCAGAACGTTGAGACGGCGCTGCGCGTGGAGCAGACGATCCGCGAGAACGGAGCCGTGCCTGCTACGATAGCTATTATTGGCGGCAAGCTGAAAGCCGGCTGTACACACGAGGAGATTGAGTACCTCGGTAAGAAAGGTCAGGCGGTGACCAAGGCTTCGCGGCGCGACCTGCCTGTCCTCATCGCACGCAAGGAGGACGGCGCCACAACCGTCACAACAACCATGATCATTGCCGCCATGGCGGGCATCAAGGTCTTTGCTACCGGCGGAATTGGCGGCGTTCACCGCGGGGCGCAGCAGTCCTTCGACATCTCTGCCGACCTCGAGGAACTGGCGCAGACGCCCGTCATGGTCATCTGTGCGGGAGCCAAGTCGATCCTCGATCTCGGGCTGACGCTCGAATACCTGGAGACCAAGGGCGTGCCGGTGATAGGATACGGTACTGACGAACTTCCGGCGTTCTATACGCGCCATAGCGGTTTCGGCGTGGACTACCGTATTGACACCCCAGAAGAACTGGCGGCGGCGTTCCAAACCAAAACAGACTGCGGACTCAAAGGCGGCATGCTCGTCACGAACCCCATACCCGAAGAGTTCTCCATGCCCAAAGAGGTCATTGACCGGGCAATCGGCCAGGCGCTGAGCGAGATGGAGGCTGCCGGCATTCATGGCAAACAGTGCACACCCTTCCTGCTGGCGAAAGTGAAAGACCTGACCGGAGGTGACAGTTTGGCGGCGAACATCCAATTAGTCCTCAACAACGCACGCCTCGCCGCACAGACAGCCAAGGCGATGGTAGTTGATAGTTGATAGTTGATAGTTGACAGTTGATAGTTGAAAGAAGCCGTCTAGTTGATAGTTGAAAGTTCTTATCTCGGCTAAGCCTCGAACGATCGGCTGAAGCCGTATGGAAAGTTGAAAGTTGAAAGGAATACTACAATGAAAAAAATATTCATTATTAATTATTCATTATTCACAATTCTTTGCTTGTTCCTTTTTTCGTCCTGCCATAAACCGATGCAGGTGAACTCGGTTCATACAGAGGCACTCAAGGTGGACGCTTCCTGTGACTCGCTCCTGGACTCGGCATACCTCCAGCGCCTCGCGCCGTACAAAGAAGTGGTGGACCGCGAGATGAGCGTCAAGGTAGGGTACGTGCCGGACACGTTGTGGGTAGGTGCGCCTGAATGTCCGTTGCTCAACTGGCTGACCGATGCACTGTGGGAGGCTGCCAAGCAGCTATACCCAGGCCGGGTTGATCTTGCATTCGTCAATATGGGCAGCGTACGCGGCGAATGGCTGCCCGGGAACCTCACGTTCGGTCAGATATATACCGTCATGCCGTTTGAGAACACGCTCGTCGTCATTACGCTCACGGGCGAGAACCTGATCGAACTATGCGACTCGATCGTCTCGTACGGGGCGCAAGGACTCGCAGGAATGCGCATGACCGCGGTGGACGGACGGCTGGCGGAAGTGACGGTGGGAGGCAAAGCCGTTCAGCCGGACAAGACCTACACCGTGGCCACCAGCAACTACATGACCGGCGGAGCGGATCACATGACCGCGTTGACGCGCTATTCCGACTACTGGGACAGCAAGCAGCTGATCCGTGACCTGTACATACAAATAGCTAAAGAACAAGACACCATCCGCGCCGCCGTGGACGGACGAGTTACTATCTTATGAGTATGAGAAAGCGTTTTCTGATCCGGACGAACGTATTGTTAGGCATGCTCAGCATTATGCTGGCGGGTTGCCATGTACAGAAAAAAGCGGCTGAGTCGCAGCCGCAAGAAGAGGAGACACCGCCTTCCGTGGAGGTCAGAGAGCCGGAGATAAGGGTGCTGTACGGAGTACCGAACCCTCGGCTGTAACGGAGAGTTGCGTCTCTTTGCCGAGCCAGACCGGCATATTGTGCTCCACGTGCCCGAAGGGCGCATTGAAAAGAACGGGGTAGTCGTATTCTGCGACTGCCTCTTTTATTGTCTCATAGACCGTGCAGTTCATGCCCGGGTCGTCCTCGCATTCGCTGAATTGTCCTACGACAAGGCCGCCTAAGTGACCGAGCACGCCGCTCATCTTCAGGTTCCTGATCATCCGGTCAATGTGGTAATGCCGTTCGCCAACGTCCTCGATCAAAAGCAGGGGCTTTTGATAATTGAGAATTGATAATTGATAATTGAGAATTGACCGAATGTCATAAGGTGTTCCTTGCAGACCATAGAGGACGGAGAGGTTACCGCCGATAACCGGTGCTCTCGCTTCTCCGTAGCGGTTCAGCGGGTGCGGCGCGATATGGTACTCGACACTCTTTCCCTCCAGCACACGGCGCAACGCCACGATCGGCTCGCTGTCTTCGGGCAGGGTCGCGATATGTTTGCACATGACGGCGTGAATTGACAATTGACAATTGATAGTTGATAGTTGATGGAGGGCGGTGATGTCGCTGAATCCTATGACGGGTTTGGTGATATTCGGCACCCGGTCGATGATGCGTTGCAGTCCGTACCCGCCGCGCGAACAGAGGACGGCGTCCACCGACGGGTCCTGCATGGCGTCTCGGATGTCCTCCAGCCTCTCTTCGTCCGTGCCGGCAAACCGTCCCCAGTGGCCGCGGGCGTGAATACCTTCGCTCACTTCATGACCCCAGCTGCGCAGACGTGCTGCGGACCGGTCAATAAAAACGGGGTCTATTGCACCGGACGGAGAGATAATTCGGATATGCATAATTATCAATTCACAATTTACAATTCACAATTCACAATTCACAATTCACAATTCACAATTCACAATTCACATTATCACCTATACATCCTTCCTTCTATCCAGTTGACGAGACGGGTAGGAAGGATGTTATTGAGGAAACAGAAAGTGCGGTACAGGAGACCGCCGACGTATTGCGGCCGGGGGTTGCGGCAGGTAGCTATGTGATAGAAGAGGGTTGCCATCTTCCGTGGCTCCATGCCTCCGCGCTCGTCTTTCTCCATGGCGGTGATAGCCTGCTCGGTGTGGCGGTAGATCTCTGCTCCGGCGGTGGACTTGCGGCGCGCGTCAGTGAAGCCGGTGGACACGTCTCCGGGCATGAGCACGGAGACGGTGATCCCGAACTCACGCACTTCGTTTGCCAGCGCCAGGGCCATCGCGTTGATGGCGGCCTTGGATGCGGAGTAGAAAGCCTGGTAAGGCACTGCCAGAACGCCTGCTACCGAGGAGGTGTAAATGATCCGGCCGTACCGCTGGCGGCGCAGCTGGGGCAGAACGGCTTGTGTGAAACGCACGGCGCCCATGAAATTGACGTCCATCTGGTGCTCGGCGTCCGCTATCTCCGTGAACTCGACCGGACCCGATATACCATAGCCTGCATTGGAGATCACGACGTCTATCCGGTCGGTCTGACGCAGCACTTCGGCTATCGCCGTCCGGCAACTCTCTTCCGAGCACACGTCGCAGGTGATATGCATGATTTCGCCTGTGGCTTTGAGCGTAGCGGTCTTTCGACTTTCTACTTTCGACTCCTTTGCCCCGTGCCGGCTCAGTTCAAAAACACGCCAGCCCCGCTCACAAAAGAGCGAGGCTGTCGCTTTGCCTATGCCGGAACTACCTCCGGTGATGACTAATGTCCTTTGTTCTTTGTCCATTGTCCTTTTGTCTTTTAACAGCCGCAGGCTGACGGTCTCCTGTCAATACGCCAGCCCTTCCGGCGCTCCCTCTTTGAGGACGCGTGCGATGATCTCTGTCGCTTCGTCGATGACCGGCTCGGTGTGTGTCGCCATCAGCGTCGTACGCAGCAGGCACTCGCCTTCTACGCAAGCCGGCGCGATAACGGGGTTCACATACACGCCTTCCTCAAACATCTTCTTGCCGAAATAGAGCGTGTCCAGCGTCTTGTAGGTGAAGATCGGCACAATAGGCGTCGGTGCCTCGATGATCTTGATACCTGCGGCGAGGAGGCTCTTCTGGAAATACTTGGCGATGTTCATCAGCCGTGTCGGACGCTCGGGGTCGAGGATGAGTTGGTGCAATGCCTCCAACGCCGTTGCGGTGGAGCAGGGGGTGATTGCGGCGGAGAAGATGAACGGCCGGCTCACGTGACGCAGCCAGTCGGCTACGCGGTGGCTCGTCAGCATACATCCGCCGATAGAAGCCAGCGACTTGGAGAACGTCAGCATGGTGATATCCACCTTGTCGGTCAGTCCGAAATGGGCTGCCGTGCCTCGTCCGCCGGGGCCTAACACACCGAAGCCGTGAGCGTCGTCCACCATCACACGGGCATGGTATTTCTCCGCCAGAGCGCATATCTCCGGCAGCTTGCATATGTCGCCGCGCATGGAGAACACGCCGTCGGTGACGATCAGTTTGCCTGCGTTCTCCGGGATCGACTTGAGCTGACGCTCCAGATCCTGCATGTCCGAGTGGCGGTAACGGAGTACCTTCGCGAAACTCAGACGGCATGCGTCGTATATCGATGCGTGGTTCTCACGGTCGTTGAGGATGTAGTCGTCCTTGCCGCAGATGGCGGAGATGATTGCCAGGTTGGTCTGGAAACCCGTGGAGACAGTCATGCACTCCTCGTATCCCGTGAACTCCGCCAACTCTTTCTCCAGCTGCAGGTGCAGGTCCAGCGTTCCGTTGAGGAAGCGGCTGCCGCTTACGCCTGTGCCGTATTTGTCCAGCGCGTCATGTCCGGCTTTGATGACAGCCTCGTTCTCCGTGAAACCGAGGTAGTTGTTGCTGCCCAGCATGATCACGCGGTGGTTTTCCATCTTCACGACCGGAGCCTGACGGCTTTCCAGTTCGTGGAAATAAGGGTAAACTTGTAGTTTGCGCGCCAGTTTGAGCGTCTCAAAATGGTCGCATTTCTCGAATAAATCCATAGAATTATTTACGATTTGTTCATTTACGATTTACCATTTATTTTGTCATTGTGTCATTTTGACTATATGCCCAAATGAACAAATAAATGACCAAATGGTAAATGATGAAATGGTAAATTACAGCACGTTCAGATCTTTGAGGATTGCTGTTGTCTTGCGAACGGCTGCTTCGCTCTCATGCAGTTTGGCGCGCTCTTCTTCGCTGATATTCAGTTCCAGGATTTTCTCGATACCGTTCTTACCGATGATACAGGGAACACCGATAGTGATGTCCTTCATGCCGTATTCGCCTTCGAGCGCGGCGGAGCAAGGAATCATCTTCTTCTGGTCTTTGATGATCGCCTCTGCTACGGACGCTGCTGCTGCACCCGGAGCCATCCAGGCACTCGTGCCGAGCAGACCCGTCAGCGTTGCGCCGCCTACCATCGTGCTCTTGACGACGTTCTCCAGCTCCTCTTTCGACAGGAACTCGCTCACGTTGATTCCTTTGTATGTCGTGTAGCTCGTCAGAGGAATCATCGTCGTATCGCCGTGTCCGCCGATCACGAAACCGTCCACGTCATTGGCGTTGCAATGAAGCGCCTGGCTCAGGAAGTATTTCAGACGTGCGCTGTCCAACGCACCGCCCATACCGATCACGCGGTTGCGCGGTAACTTCAATGCATGCAGCGTCAGGTAGGCCATCGTGTCCATCGGGTTGGAAACAACAACGAGGATCGCGTTCGGGCTGTATTTGAGGACCTGGTCGCAAACGCTCTTCACGATACCGGCATTGACGCCGATCAGCTCCTCACGCGTCATACCCGGCTTGCGGGGAAGACCGGAAGTGATGATCACTACATCCGAACCGCTGGTCTTGCTGTAGTCGTTCGTCACACCCGTCACTACGGTGTCAAAACCCATCAGCTGGGCTGTTTGCATGATATCCATGGCCTTGCCCTCGGCAAAACCCTCTTTGATGTCGATCAGACATACTTCGTTGGCAACCTCATTGACAGCCAACACATTTGCGCAGGTAGCACCTACGTTTCCCGCGCCTACTACTGTAACTTTACTCATAATTTGTATATATATTTATAGATTTGGCTTTCTGCTTTCTGCTTTTGACTTTCGACTTTTGACTTTCGACTCTTAATCAAAAAAGCGGGCAAAGTTACACAAAATTTTGTATATATACAAATTTTAACGCACAAAAGTGCGGATTTTATGATTTTTGTAAAGAATATTTATAAATTTTTCAAGAAATCCACCAGATAACTCCGCCAATTCCGCCATGTATGCCCTCCGATTGACTCGGTGTAGGAATGAGGCAGCTGCGCTTTCTCCAGACGTTTGTTAAACCGCTTGGCGTTGGGGTGAAACAGATCTTTTCTGCCGGTATAGATATAGACCATAGTGCTGTCTTTCGGCATTTGCGCTTTGTGGACCACGGGCGAAAACATACCGATGGCGTCGAAATACCCCGGACACAGATTAACCGTGTTCGCCGCTATACGCGCGCCGTCGGACAGACCGGCGATATAATGTTTTTCCGAAATGGGGTACGTGCTGTCCACCATCTGAATCAGGTCCGTCAGACCGAGGTCTATGTCGTGGTCATGGCTCAAACGCGGGTAGTTGAAAATGCTGTTCCATAGGGTATGGTAACTCGGACGGTCTTCATGCACGCCGAAATTGACGTCCGGCATGACCAGAATCATCGGCTCGCACAGACCTTCCGCCACCATGTTCTCCAAGATATGAGTCGCCCGTCCCCGCTCTGTCCACGAGCCTTCGTACCCGTTGATCCCGTGAATCAGATACAGCACCGGAAATCTTACTCCCTCTGATGGCTGATGGCTGACTTCTGACGGCAAATAAATATTCACCCTCCTGTTCAATCCCTCTTTGCTGCTGTACCATGTCGTCCGAATCACCTCGCCTTGCCGCTCCGGTTTGCGGTACAGGTCCGCGTGCGCGTTACCGCCTACATTCACCACGTTCCATTTGTGCATCTTCTGCCATGCCGTATCGCTGTTCTGCGGGTCCGGCTTGCGCTTGCCGTCCACACGGAAACAGTAGGTATAGGTCTCCGGACTGACGGCACGGGTCGTCGCGTGAAAACAGCCGTCGCTCTCCAGACGCATCTTGATCCGCCGCGTGCGGTCGCTGTAATGAGCCGTGTCCTCGTCCGCGTAAAGCAGATCGCTCTGCACGCTCACGCGACGACCCGGACCGCAGTAGCAGAAACTGACCGTGCTGTCCTCGTTCACCGTTACCGAACTGTAATCGCGGCTGATGGTGATACTACGACGTTTGCGCGCCTCCGACGGAAGCACGCAAAGCAGAAACACTATGAGCAATATGAACTTATTTCGCATGGGCTAAAGAGGATTGATCCCCTGTATAGGCAAGCCGGATGTTGTCACACCAGACCACGTTTCCCGGGCAGCCTGTGAAGGGCGGCATGCTTCCTGCCGAAATCTGTACAATCAGATGCGTCGGCGCCATGTCTTCGCGGAATCCCACCTCCTCAATGCACACCATTTTGCCCTCGCTGTTATGCGTCTTGTGGCGGTTGTTGGATAGTTCTTTCAGAACCGCTCCTGCCTGACCATACACCACAGGCACACGAAAATCATTCCGCCATTCGGTCGTCCGGTCGATCGTCTGAACGGCTGTACCTACACGGTAGGCATACACATGCCCGTTCTCTTCCCATCGGTGTTGCAAAATCAGCGTGATATGTCCTTTGTCGTGTCCCGCCACTTCTTTTACTTTGGTCTTCGCAGGCGCATAAACGGCGGTTCTGTCCTGAATAAGTGCTTTGTAATCCAGAATCAGCGCACTCGGCCTGCCCGTGAACGGAACGCCCATGTCGATCGCCGAATTAGGATCACTGCTCTGTTTCAGACCTACCACGTCCTGCAACTTACCGGTGTAAATACTCCCGGTGGCGAGCGCCTTGAAATCAATCCCGATTGCCTTCACGCTCTCCAAGGTACTCTCCATCCGGCAGCAATAGCCTTCGCCCCTTCTCTCCGGCGTCACGCTTACCGACACCTTGTCCACACCCAGCGCACGGGCATGGGCGTTGCTGCTGCTCCACGAACCGCCGATCTTGTACAGCGTTTTCGTCTGACCGCCGATGAGGGCGGATTCCTTGATCTGTTTCTCCGTCCAGCTCTCAAAATCCCCATAAGGAATCATCTCTATCCGCTCTTGTGCCTGCGCATACAGAGCAACAAAAAATAATATAACTAAAAATCTATTAGTCCTCATAATAAATATTTTTCTTTTAATTCTCAATTCTCAATTCTCAATTCTCAATTCTCAATTCTAAAAGTACACCCGATAAGTAATCATAATGGCTGAATTGCCCTTCGGAGCTGTGTATAGCTCGCTGTACGGACACGCCGTCGGACTGAACATCGCAAACCATCGCGGAGCCATTCCTACCACACCATGTACCTGCGCCATACTCATCCCTACGTCGATCAGCAGATTCGGCGTGATCGGCGGCAGAACGATGTCGAAATACATCCTCCCTTTCCCCACCGGACCGCCGAAAAGCCCCTTGTCTCCTCCCCTCCACGGGGAGGCCGGGAGGGGCTTTTTACCAAAAGGCGGCAACGCGGCGCGGTCTGCGCATGAAATGCTCAGGCTGACGAGTAGCAGCGGGATGACTATGAACTTCTTCATAATTGTCTCTGATCTCTTCGTTCAACATCTCTTCGAACTTCGTCACGGACGCCGCCAGACTGTACTGACGACCAGCCAGACGGTATTGTTCTTCCATGTGATGACGCTCCTCCGGATGGTCCAGCCAGTAGTCGATAGCACGCGCTAAATCTTTCGGGCTGCCGGGAATAAACAAGCTCCGGCCGTCCAACGCAAACTGAGGAGTAGCACTCACTTCGCTATTCGCAATCACAGGCACCAGACCTGTTGCAAAAGCCTCGATACAACTGATAGCCTCGCTCTCCATGTCGCTCGCGTGAACATACAGATCGGTCGTCAGCAGCTCTTCTATCAACTCGTCCCTTCCTACATAAATGAACTTCGGCTGGTGTTTCAACTCTTTTCCCAATTCTACGTATTTGTCGTACTCCGGTCCGCGACCTGCGAAAACCAACTGAATCCGGTCGCCGTACTTGCTGTATTTCAATGCGTTGATGATCACGTCCTGCCGTTTCTCCTGGCTCAACCGCCCGATCATCATAATCTTGAAAATCTCCTTAGAACTATCCTCTTCTAAACTTCTTTCAACTTTCCACTTTAAACTTTCAACTTTCTTCTCCCCTGCTTCCATAAACGCGTCCTGGATGCCGTTGCTGATCACATGAATCTTCGCTGTGTAACCGCGTTCCGCAATCATCCTGCCCATAAATAAAGAAGGTACGTGTACGTGGCGCACGCGATTGTATATATTCCGGCGGAAAGAACGATAAAACATCTCGTTGAACCACTCCACTTTGCCCATACTGACCGAAGAAGTCATGTTCTCCGGCTGGATATGGAATGCCGCAGTAACCGGTTTGCCAATTTCATGGCAGTAATTGATAGCCTCCATTTCAATGCCGAAGGGAACGAACACATGTACAATGTCCGCCCAGTCGCACGCGCTATGCACGATCTCCTTATTATTATACGCGAAACTGAAATCATGTTTGTCGCATAGCGGTTGGAATACCGGAATATTGAACTTTTTTGTGGTGAAATCACCATCTGTCAAATTGTTCTCAATGTACTCCGGAGTGTCCCAGCAAAGCACCCTTACTTCGTGACCTCGTTTCCGCAATTCGCCTGCAAAACGCTGCGCGGAGATAGAAGTACCGTTGTTCGTCGTGTAAAAACTGTCAATTACAAATAAAATCTTCATATTTTTGTTCTTTTTTCGTGAGTGTTTTTCAAAAACGGTTGCAAAAGTACTGCTTTATAACGATTTAGCGTTTTTCTAATTCATGCAAAAATTGTTCTGATTCTACTATTCCTGTTGCGTATGTCAAAAAATTGTTGTATCTTTGCACCCGAATTGTTCTTATTCGTATATTTAAATCATACCATTATGGCGGAAACACAAAACATAAGCGACCAGATCATTACCGATTATTCCGGCTTCAAGAACATGACTTTTATCCCCGGAGAGAACTCTGTGGAAGATATCTCTGTCATGGAAATTAACACGACGCAAGGACGTTTCGCGCAGTATATTATTCCCGAGCAGTACTTCGTTCCTACCTATTGCATGCAATTTATTTTAAAAGGTGAAATGAGGGTCATTGTGAATAATCAGCCATATACTATCAAAGCGAATGAGGGTTTTCTCATTACGCCCGATTTTTTAGTAAAAAAGCCGGATGACATGGATAATTTTGTAGAGGTGCGTGTGTTGTCGCTTTCTCGTAAATTCCTCGAGGAAGTCAATCCCCAATTCCCGCTTACTCTCATCTCCCATATCTATGTATGCCCGCATTGGCAAATGAGCGCGCAGAAACTCCAACGAACAATGCGCTATCTCGATCTGCTTCAGGAGTTGATTGAGGATAAGGATCGTACAGCGGCGATACATCTGGTACGATCGCTCTTCCATTACCTCGCGGGGGAAAATCTTGAGATGTGGAATGACAAACCGATGTCCCGCAACGAAGAAATCACAGGACGATTCATGCACTTGGTTGATCTCTATTGCGATAAGCACCACAATCTCGACTGGTACGCCGAACAACTTTGTCTCACTACCCGTTATGTCGCCAATACCGTCAAAGAAACGCTTGGCATGACTGCCAGCGAATGTATAGAGCACGCACTCATGCAACGCGCCAAAATTAAACTCTCAACTACCAATCTGCCGATTCAGGAGATAGCCGACCAACTCGGCTTCCAGAACCAGTCCCATTTCGGCACGTTCTTCAAGCGCCACACCGGCTCCTCTCCCGCCGCCTTCCGCAAAAAACTCTAATCGGACACGGCTCCGCCGTCCTCTCTGTGCATTTCTCGCGCATCTTTGCGCGAGCCTTTCGTTACTCTACCAAGACTCCGTCACCCCTCTGACGGCTGATAGCTGATTTCTGACGGCTTTTTGTCAAAAAATTTGCATATTCCAAAAATTTGTTGTATCTTTGCACCCGAAATGAAGTCCGAATCGACCCTAAATAAGGCCCGCATAAGGGTAGCTTCGAGGATGTCCTAGACTTTGTTCGACGCATATACTACACAATAGACTGAAACACAGCACATTACGCGCCATGGCAATGCACTTGAAAACAAAGGTAATGGACCGCTTGAAGTCTTCTGGATATGAGTTTGTCTTACTTCCGCGGTCAGCTACGCCTCATAAACGGGGTGTGCACTATTTCCATACATGCGCCTTTTTAACGGCCATAAGGGGTGCGGTGGACATGGTGAAAGAGGGGCGCAGGTGCAAGAAGCGCATTGTGGTAAGACCTTCGCGTTTCCGGGCAGGATTGCATGAGTTATATACGTACCATTTTCCGAAGCACTGGTCGGCGGCTTGTGTCGCGAACCGCGAACTGATCAAAGAGGCACAACGGCAGGCGCATGCCTTGGAGAAAGACCATTCTATCGAAGCCCTCGAATGGCGTGTGCGGTTCTTCAACCATTATTTCCGGGTTTTCAAAGGCGGTGCGAAACCCGAAGGAGGCATGAAGCCTTACTCGCGTTTCTACCAATATACCTACGTGGCGATTTATCGCCAACTGCAAGCGGAGCGCAAGAAAGCGCAGGAACCGGAGCCTGTCTCTTTTGAGCCTATAGAGCCGGAGCAGCCCTTCCGCCTCCAGCGGCACACCTTCAAGACCGCTGCAAACAGCGTTTTAGACATTTTTACCAGCCCCAACGACACCTCTTTGGAAGCCAAACTGCCGCCTCCGATATAAAAAATCGCCCAAACTCTTGCATATGTAGCAAAAAAGCAGTACTTTTGCAGGCGATTATGGAGACGATATATTTTGCAGGAGGGTGTTTCTGGGGAATGGAACATTTCTTCCAACAGGTTCAAGGTGTGGTTAGTACAGAGACAGGCTTCGCGAACGGAAACGAAGATCTGCCTGCTCCTACATACGAACAGGTGTATACGGACACCACCGGTTATGCCGAGACGGTGAAGGTGGAATACGACGAGCAGCACGTCTCGTTGGCTTTTCTCACGCGTATGTTCTTTGCTGCAATCGACCCGCTTTCGCTCAATAAACAGGGCGAGGACGAAGGCACGCGCTACCGGACGGGGGTGTATTATCTGTCGGAGGAACAAAAGGCGGTCATTGAGTCCGTCTTTGCGGAAGAACAGAAGAAATATGCCGAGCCGATGAAGGTCGAGCTCCTGCCGCTGAGAAACTATTATCCGGCGGACGAGTACCACCAGGACTACTTGAACAAACATCCGGACGGGTACTGCCATCTGCCGCTTTCGCTCTTCCGGTGGGCGAGAGAGGCGAAAGGTGAAAGGTGAAAGGTGAAAGGTGAGAGGTGAAAGATGAAAGGTGAAAGGTGAGAGGTGAAAGATGAAAGTCTTGTTTATTATAATAGGTATAGTAGTGTGTATCGGAGCAGTGACATTGGGTGTGTTGGCGCACCCTGCTTTCGGTACGTTCCGGCATGTGTCGGAAGAGCGGATACAGGCTTCGCCTAACTATCGCGACGGACGGTTTCAGAACCAGGAGCCGACGCCGCAGTTTACGGGGAAGGGGAAGAGGGGTGACGGGTTACTGGTTACGGGTGAAGGGTTACAAGAGGGACGTGTTCCGAAGAAGGCGATAGAGGCGTATAAGACGGACCTCAGAAGTCTTCCGACGGATAGCGACCGGGTTGTGTGGTTCGGACATTCGTCTTACCTCTTCTGTCTGGGTGGCAAGCGTTTTCTGGTCGATCCGGTGCTCAAGCCGGAGTTCCCTGCTTCTCTCATGCTGCGCCCTTTTCCCGGAACGGACATCTACCGTCCCGATGATCTGCCGGAGATAGATGTGCTCATCATCACCCACGAGCACTGGGATCACATGGACTACGCTACGCTCCGGGACATACGCACGAGAGTGCGGCATGTCGTTTGTCCCCTCGGCATAGCCGATTATCTGCGGTACTGGCACTATCCGGATGACCGGATAACAGAGATGGACTGGTATAACAATTCACAATTTATAATTCACAATTCACAATTATCCATCACTTGCCTGCCGACGCGGCATTTCAGCAATCGCTTGTTGGGAAGAGCCAACCAGACGTTGTGGGCGTCGTTTATGATTGAATACGCCGGACGAAAGGTGTATATCGGAGGCGACGGAGGTTACGATGGTCGGTTCAAAGCGATCCGTGAACAGTTCGGTCAGGTTGATCTGGCGTTTTTAGAGAACGGCCAGTACAACGAGCGCTGGCGGTATATCCATACGACTCCGGAGGGCTTGGAGCAAGCGATCCGCGACTTGGAACCGAAACAGGTCTTCACCGTCCACCACGACAAATACGCCCTTGCGATGCACCCATGGAACGAACCGGACAGCGTGGCGCAAGCCATCAGCGGGCGGAACGGGACTTTCAGATTGTTAGATGCGCCGATCGGGAAAGTCGTATTCTTTTGAAAAAATGCAGAAAAATAGCATACACTCTTGTGTATGTCAAAAATTTTTTGTACCTTTGCAGCCGATTTTATGCGCGTGTGCGCGTTATGCATGAATGCAAGAATTAATAAATGCGAAAATGTGAAAATAAAAAATAATGGAAGAGCAACAAGAAAAGTATGATGGATCGAGTATTCAAGTGCTCGAGGGATTAGAGGCGGTGCGTAAACGGCCTGCGATGTATATCGGCGATATCTCGCTGAAGGGTCTGCA
>DFKE01000005.1 GCA_002373505.1 Bacteroidales bacterium UBA3653 | reverse complement strand
CCGTCAGGTTCCACCAGTCGCGGAAGGTGGCGCCGCTGAATCCCGTCAACCCTTCCGGCAGAGAAATCGTCTTGCACGAATTATAAGGATAATAGGTCTTGTAATCCGTCGCCCATGACGAGGCCTGAAGCACCTGTTTGTTCCACCAGAGGCTGTCCACTGTGTTCTTCAACTCGCCGTAGCCCTCAATGGTCATGTGCGCCGTCTCCGTGTCGTACGACCATGTCAGATGTTCGCCGCACACCCCCTCATACACGGTTGCACGGCTCATTCCGGCTATAAACACCAGACATACAATCAATAATAAGTACTGCCTTTTCATAAGTGTATATATTTAATTCGTTTTTCGCGATCCGTAATTCTTATTGGGCGATTCTATTGCCTCGGACATCGTACGTCTGTCCTCCGCGGATGAGATAGATATGTCCGTCTCTCAGGAACTTGTGTACATTCTCTTTTTCCCCGATGAAATCGATATCTTCTGTACCTTCACTCGTCCCTTTTGTGCGGAACGAACCATGGGTGGATTCAAATGCTTTTTCTTCTGCATTGCGTCCCACTACGGTGTACCAATACTGCGTTCCTGGCGTCAAGCCGTCCAAGGTATAGGTGAATTGTTCCACTTCGGCATATTTCTTCGGTGCATGACGTACAAAATTGATAGAAATCACCCTTCCTGTTTTGTCAAACACCACATAGCAAATCTCTTCTGCTTGCGCCGCGTCTCTGTACACATGCAGCACGTATGTCTCTGCGCCTTCCACAGCTCCCCATGTGAAGACCGCACTTGTCTCTTCCGCCGCGATAGTAACCGGCATTTTGTCTTCTTCCAGTCCTTCGCGCAATGCCGTGTAATGATACTCGCTTATCGAGTTGGCATAATGGTTGGTAAAATCAACATATTGGATCTGTTTGATACGTCTGTCGGCTACGGGACTGAAAGAAGGTCTGTTGTTCACATTGACGCGCTCTTCTTTCATGCCGTAAGCTGCCGGAGAAAGCACCGGTTCCTCCGACAAGGAACTGCCGTAACTGAACTCCCATTGCAGCGCATCTTCTATCCCGCGCTCGCAGGTCCCGCCTTGCGCAATCAGAGACAGCACATTGCCGTCCTCGTCAAACTCCGCGCGCTTGCTATAAGCATTGATGGACACGCCGGAGCAGTAGAACTCGTTCTTAACGGTGTTCCAGGTGTAGTTGTCCGCCGTCGTCCAGTCCTCCGCGTCACCTGCATAGTAATAGACAGACCGTGTAGCCGGTCTCAGTGCGGTCTTTTCCGCGTTGATGGCAAACGTCGTTCGCTCCACCACGCGCTGCAACTCGTCCAATACGACATAGTCTTGATACTCAGGCACATGCTGCGATTTCCATGTTTCATCATTCCTGTCATATGTACCCCACTGAATCACACCATACCATTTCGGGTCTTCGTCATTGCGATAGTAATAGACATATCGCATGTTTGGCACATTATATCCGATATTCGCTGTGTAATATGTGATGCGCTCTTTGATTCGTCCCTGCTCATCGTAAGTCAGATCATTGTGGCGCATGGTTTGCGTAAGAACGATTTCATCGCCTTCCCAGCCGTAAGTCTCTACGTACAGCAGAATACCTTCCTTCGAATAGGTACTATAATCTTTGGTATATTTGGTGTCCTTATAGAGCTTCCATGTACCCGCAGCCGTATCTTTGTCCATCTCTATTTTCCGCGCCAAGTCGGCGGTTGTATCATTGGGGAAATAGCTGTATTTCGTCCAATGCAGCGTATCCGTCAAAGTGCGGTTGATATCAATCGCATATTCCACCTTTTCCACCGGACGGTTGTACTCGTCGCGCTTGTAAAGGTCGATATAGCCGCGATTCTCTCCATACGGGCTGTAGAAATAGCCCAGATACTCACCAACCGCATTATAATAGGCGCGGTTGTTGACGTGGTAACCTTCATCATAATCTACTATCGAAATGCCGCTTGTCGTTGCAACAGGAATCCGCTCATACGCCTGCAGCGCTTCATTATATGTAAAGGTATATATCAACCCCGTGTTCCAAGTCCCGTTATTGCTTAGTCCGTCGTATCGGATAGAGGACATGGGTTCGCCGTTCTCGCCGAGTGTGACTTTTGTATAGCGGCATGAACTATAGTCTGTGATCCATCGGTGCAGTTCGGCGTTCCATGTCTCGCGTATCGAATTGGTATTGCCGAAACCGTAGCGGTATGTTTTGGTCGTGGTACGCTGGAGGGGACCATTGACCCATTGCATGATGGAGGTAGTGAACGTGTATTCCGGCGTTGTTTCCGAAGTCGTGATCCACTCGTCTATTCCGGGACGTTTCTCCTGCGTCTTGGAATAAACCGCTTCTCCCCCGTTGCCGTATTCCGTCCGTTTGACCGTCCAAATGCCGTTTTGCAGCGTCGTGTCCAGACGTAGCGTGCAACGGTTTTCCGCGTCGTAACTGTAAACGGAGTTGGAATAAGCCGTCAGTACACTGTCCGTACTGTATTTCCACGAACGCACGTGTTGCGGATATTCCTTGTTGCCGGTTGCGGTTTTCTCCACTAAATATTCCTCCTCGCGCTCATCTCCCGTCACGGTCTTCCGGGTAAACACATCGTCCAGATATATCTCCGTCGTTGTGGTCTTTACGCCGGATCGGGTTGCCCAACTCGACTTGCCGGTGATACGTCCGCTGCGGTAATACGTCTCTCTTCCGTTATTGCTGTCCCCTTTGTATTTGCGTACTACTCCGCCGTTCTCATTGTATTCCGTGCCGGTGTCGATATCACCTTCATTATATATTTTTTCCTCTATCCACAACCGGTGGTCGCGGTATTTGTTACGGCCGTATGTATTCCATTGGTTTTTCCATTTCTGCTCTTTGGAATTGAAATAGTAACTGATGGATACCAAGGTCGAATCCGTCTCCGCATGGTAATAGCGCATCATGGGCTGCCAAATACCCGATGAATCTATTCTATAAACCGAATAGTCATAATTGCGGATCTGGCGGATCAGATGCCCCTCGTCGTCAAAGATATTCCGGTACGTATCATACGCATAGTCATAACGCTGGTACAATTCAAACGCAGCATCATCCACTTTCTGCAAATCGGAGATATTGAGGGCAGAATCAATCAGATTCTCCTCGTTCCAGATCATCCGCATTGGAAAATTATACGAATATACGGTATGCTTGCCTTCTTCGCCGAAATCACGATAGACGTACTTACCGCTATACGGATTGAGGCGGTAATACTGATCGGTCGCATTGATATAATGAATCTGAGTATAGGTCTCTGTCATACTGTCCGGCGCGTAGAAGTAATTCACATCATCTACCTGGGTTCCGAGGTAACTGCCGTCTTCACTTTCAAGCACTACTGTGTTGAGCTGGATTCCGTCCAACCGCCATGCGTAACGATCGGATAAATCCTCTTGCGCGTACGCACTCGTTCCTTTTAATACTAACGCTGCAAAGAGCAGAACGAAAAACGTGATTTTTTCCTTAGCCGCAAGGGCACGATTTAGCAAAAACTTTTTCATGCGATTTTAAGTTTTAAAATTCGATGCAAAATTACTGCTTTTCCTCGACATGTGCAAATTTTGCAGTTGTACGAGGTATTTTTGGCGGATTTGTAACGTCTTGAATATCAGGAGGTTGCAAATTTCGCTCTCGGAAATAGTTGTACGCTCTTCTGCAAGGGGTTGAAAAATGAGGTTTTGTTAGATGAAATTCTACCGGTTCGAACGAAATTTCCTCCGAAATCCGCTTTAAGCGCTCCTCAGCGACACAGGATGTTTCTTGTTCCTCTTTTGCTCTTTCAGCCTCAGCTTTCAGTTGGCGGTAGATAGCTACATAGGTATATTGGTAGAAACGGGAGTACGGTTTCATGCCCGGTTCGGGCTTGGCTCCGCCTTTGAAGACCGTATAATAATGCCGGAAGAACCGCACGCGCCATTCGAGTGCTTCTATGGAGTGGTCGTGTTCGAGTGCGTGCGCCTGCCGCTGCGCCTCTTTGATCAGTTCGCGGTTGGCTACACACGCCGCAGACCATTGTTTCGGGAAATGGTAGGTATATAACTCATGCAATCCTGCCCGGAAACGGGATGGTCTTACCACAATGCGTTTCCGGCACTTCCGACCTTCTTTCGCCATGTCCACCGCACCCCTTATGGCAGTTAAAAAGGCGCATGTATGGAAATAGTGTACACCCCGTTTATGAGGCGTACTTCCCGCCGGAAGTGAGACAAACTCAAACCCGTCCCATTTCAAACGGTTAATAACCTTTGTTTTCAAATGCACAGACATAGTTTTGTTCTCTAAATAAGACACCAAATAAGACCCGCGTAAGGTCGGTTAGCAGTAAATCCTAGACTTTATATAACATACCTACGACACAAATACCACATTTTCAATCACTTATACGCAAATTTGCGGCTTTGAAATTCAATCACGTTGCAAAGATAATACAATTTTTTGGAATATGCAAATTTTACTTGCCGGAAAGTATAAAAATTGGCAAAAAAGGACAGGCTGGAAGTAGAAATTACTGCCAATAGCCGGTGCAGCGGCATTTGAATTGGTCTGCGGGGGTAGCAACAGGGAAAAGGAGGGTGATTCGGATGCCGAAAAAGAGCATGTTAGCGCGCGCCTTGGCGGCTTCGTCCGAGGCGTAGATATGGTTCATAGATACCGAAAGGTATTGCGACCAGTCGGCGGTCGTGCGGGGCGGAAGGGAGGAAGAGCCCGCGGAAGATGGAAGAGAAGAAGAACCCGAAATCATATTTATAACTCCGTACTCGGCGAAAACTCCCACGCGGAGGAGAGGGGCAGGCGCAAAGGCTGAATGGGAATTCATGCGGGGGTTATAATGGGAGCTTTGGATATTAAGACGGAAGGTGTAGCCCAGTTCGGCAGCGAGCCGCAGGTCGAAGCGACTGAGCGCGCCAAGGGTACTGGAGAGAGAGTTAGCGGCAGCAGAGTTAGAGAAAGAGTTAGCGGTGGCAGAGTTAGAGAAAGAGTTGGCAGAGGCAGAGGTGGAGAGGGGAAGATTTTGGCAGGAACTGACGGGTTCGAAATCATGGTAGCCATGGTTGGGCATGTCTTCAAACCATTCATAGTAACGTCCGTTATAGTCTCCGGCTGTACGGAGAGCCGCTGTCTCGCGGGCTTGCGCAGACAAGGCGACGGAGAACTTGAGTCCCGCCAGCAGATAGACACCCGACCACGAGCCGCCGATCATAAAGGGAATCGAGAGTTGGTGGAGGAAGAGTTGGTCTGCCCTGTTAGCCAGCAGTCCGCGATAAGTGACCGCTACTCCACGGGTGTCTATCATAGAATGGCTAAGCCACTGGCTATCAACCGATTGCACGGGACATTGGAGCGTATAATTGAGTCCCGTATGCAGCAACAGATGTCCGTGCTGATACTGGTACGCCACGCCTATCTCTCCTCCTGAGAGGCGGGATTGTGTCTGGCGCATGTCATCCACCGTCTGCACCAACCCGCCGGAAAAAACAGGTCCCACATAGTGCTGCGCGAGGGAAGGGGAAAGGGAAGGTGAAAGGTGAAAGGTGAAAAGTGAAAGGAAGAACACCTTATGCGTCATATGTCGGAAAGAGCGTCTCATCTTACTATCAGTTTATAGGTGTGTTCTTTCTTGTTGGTCTTCGTGATCACGCGGGCGATATAGACTCCTGTTACACTGGGCGCAAGGACGGAGGTGTCTCCTGCGGTAAGGGCGCAACGCATAATCAGGCGTCCGAGCGCATCGTACACCCACATTTCCGCATCTTCGGAGAGATGACATTGGATCACCTGCCGTGCATTGACTATCGTCGGATAGAGACTGATGTCCGTTTGGAAGGTAGCAATCAGCGGACAGGTCATCGCCTGCGTTCCGTCCGCTTCGGTCAGGAGCGCACTGTATTCACCGCCCATGACCAGCGGGCGATAGAGATAAGAATGGTTTTCTCCGGTCAGCGCCACGCCGTTTTCGTACCACTGGAACGCCGTAAAATCATATCCTCCGTTGTAATCGTGTGTCAGGACCGCCACCACATCATTCCACGCCTGCTCCAAGACGGAAGAGGGATAGAGGAGCGTGAAAGTGAAGGTCATGGTATGGAGCGTTTCGGCGCCATGGACCAGTGCAACCTCGCAACTATACGAACCGGCATGGACTCCGGCATGCGGGATTAGGATATCCGCCTCTTTGGCATGGATATATACGATGGAATCGCGCAAACCTGCGGCTTTGGCTTCATCGGAGAAAGTCAGCCGCACCGAGTCCACGAGCCGCGAAAGGGACAGATGAAGCGTGAAGAAATCTCCGTCTCCGCAGCCGCCTTCCCACGACTCTTGCTCCACCGTGAGGGTATAGTCAACATGCAGACTCAATACCCGCAAGCTGTCGCAGCCGTTAGACGCCACGAAACCGCGGATTTGTTCGGTGGAATCGGAGAAATATTCATTCTCCCATAGTATCGAATCACCATAATGGATGGTAGCAAACGTGGTGTCTCTGTAATCCGGTTTCCAAGCCAGATGCACCGAGACGGTACTGTCGCAGCCGTTAGCAGCCCGCATTGTGAGGGTGTAGTCTCCAGGCTCGGAGAGTTTGGTATTTTCTATCTCGCAATAGTCACCCGGACAGAGTGCAATAGACGTGTCGCTATACGCTTTAGGCAAAAGAGATCGAGGTAGAGCACAAGGGCTGTGTCGCACTCTGTGGGCGCAGAATGCCAGAGGGTGTCGTGGTACTCTCCGCCTGCTGTCAGCTCGCGTCCATGCCATTCATAGACTTCTCCCGCACAGAGCGAGACATGTTCCTCTTGGGGCACGATGCAGCGTTCGTTGACGCCGATATACCATGTGACGATCGAGTCGCAGCCGGCGGCGTTGGTATAGACAAAACGGTAGGTGCCGGATTCGGTGACATTCCCCACGGGCGGCGGCAACGGATCTCCGGCGGTAATGATAATAGAGAAATCCTTGAAACTGCGTCCGTCGGAGAGGTTCAGGCGATAGACAGCGTCGATGCCGGTAAGCGAGAAAGCGGTGTCGTTATACACGCCCGGGGTTGTATATTCCTTGCCGCGGAAGAAGATCGTGTCCTCGTGGCAGAGGACGGCGGACTCTTCCAAGATCGGGTACGAGAGGACCTTCAGATAGAGGATATAGGTTCGCGTACACTCGCACGCGAGGCTTTCGGTGTGGGTATAAGTGCCTTCTTTGCGCAGGGTCTGCCCGAAGAAGGTGTAGGTCTCGCCCTGTTGGATCGTGTCATGGAGGATGATCTGTTCGCCGTCGGCGGCATTGATGATCGCCAGGTGCATCTTGTAGGTCAGGCACTCCACTACGTCGCGGTACTCCACCGTGTAGTTATAATAGAGGGTCGGATTCAGTCCGTCCATCGGCGGGATCGGATAGTCGTAGTCCATGAAGCGGTAGGTGGGCTGCCAGCAGATCGTGTCGTACATCTCCTGAACGGGTTCTACCAACAAAAGCGTCAGTTGGGTGATACTATCGCAACCGGCTTGGGATTGCAGGGTGTCGCGATAGGTACCTTCCTCCCGATACCATCGTCCGTGCCACGAGACGGAGGTGCCGGCATAGGCTCGTATGGTGTCGTAGCGGACGGAAGTGTCGTTGACCTGCAAATGGATAGAGACGATGGAATCGCAGCCGCCAGCGGACGTGAGGGTCTGGGAATAGGTGCCCGTCTCCGCATATTCAACACCGTTCATGGTGAAGCGCTCGCCTTCACAAAGCACCACATTAAGCGACTCGTGCAGGACATCCGTCAGATGCAGCGTCGTGCGTGCCGTGTCTTTGTTATCCGGACCTGTGACGTACATCGTGACAAGATAGTCGCCCGGCGAGGCATATCGGTGGGTCGGTTCGGGTGTGTCGCTCTCGTTGCCGTCACCGAAATCCCAATGCACGGCGAGATAGTCAATATTAGTATTCGGACGGAAAGCAACCGGCTGCAGATAGCAGTACTCGTCGTTGTAATCGACCTCGCTGCGCGACTGACCGTTCACGACGATCAGACCGGTGAGCGGCGTGACCGCCTGTCCCATATTATAGGCGTAACTCTCGCAGTAGCCGACGCCGTAGATATGCCCGATGAAACCGTCGGAAGTAGTAGCCAAAGTGTGCGTGCCGTGCGCCACAGGAATCTGCGCAAAACGGAGGGAGGTATTGCCGTTGAGGGGTTCAAAGAGCTCCGCTACGCTCTGTCCGTCCATACGCATCGCCGCAGCGCCTGCTGCCGTCGTGACCACATTGGCATAATGGGTACGCGACTCGTCGGTCTGGAAGGTAGCGAAGGTCAGTTCCTTTGTCCGCTGCTCCACGGGGGTTATATGTACCATAGACGGATCGCCTGTCATGTTGTTATCCCGTGCACCCTCCAGATAGAGATAGCACGCGGCGGCTTGGGATGTCTCCACCCAGGCGGAGCGGTCGGTCAGCCGCCATTCGTACGACTCGCCGGTGTTGAGCGTAGCAGCCAGTGCACCGTTGACGCGCACCTGGGTCTGATCCTCCGCCGCCGTGAGCATGACGCGGTCGCCGGATTGACCAGCAGTCTGGGTCACGGCAAACTGTCTGCCCCAGAGCACCACCGGCGTCTGTTGTTCTACGATATGGTCACACCAGGGGTTGCCGGTCGGTACGTTGATACAGACATGCCCGCTGAAGACCGCTACAGGTTTGTCCGACACGATGCGCGAACCGGAGAAGTCATTGCTCGCATCCGCAGACATCACCTGGTAGGTCTCGCCGGCGTTGAGCGTGACCGTGAAGGGTACATTCTTCACCTTATTATCGCGTGTACGCGCATGAGGCGTGATCGTCAGGGTCGTGCCATCGGCGGTGGCAACGATGCCGAACTCCTTGGACATGAGGTTGTTTTCGTATATCTGGATGATATAGTCGTTGCTGAGCGCTTCGAGGGGCAGCACGATGGTGGCATCGTAGGTATGCGCCACATAATTGGAAGCATAGAGCGAGATCGGCGCGCTGCTCGTCACTTTCAGTCCGCGTTGCTCAACCGTTTCGGAAGAATAGGTATAGCCCTGCTCGTGCGGGATCGTGATCTCCGTTACCTGGTAGGCAGAAACATCCGATGAAACCGACCAACCTGTTTGCGGGTTTGTGATCGTCAGCGAGGCGTCCTGACGGGAGGAGGCGATCAGTTTGAGCGTCATCTCCGTCGAACCGACAGGCTGGCTAAAATTATTGAGGAACGTCACCCAGAACTCCGTTCCCTCGGTGGTCTGCAACGCCATGCAAGGGACGAAGGTACCAAGTATCAAGCACCAAGTACATATTATTTTCCGGATGTTATTTGACATCATACGTGCCTGTTATGGTTTGATTATTCGCTTTGTTTGCACCAAACGGACGGAATTGCCCATACCGCGCGGACCGACCCCGCACCCCGGTCCGGGTAACATGAGTTGCATACTATAGTCTTCGTACCCGCTCCTGTTGGTACAGGAAGCCGTCCAATAGTTCCCGTAACTCCCCACCCGTTCTACCAGAGTATAGTGGCCGTTAAAATATCTGCTGCCTGCATAGGGAAGAAAGACCGCGCCTGCAGCTTCCATCTTACGCCACTCTGTCTCCGTATAAGAATTACTGTAGTTAAGCCCGAACGAGACATCGGCGGGTTGCTCCCATTCATCCGGCAAAACGATTAATCCATTCATACCTTCAATACTTCCATAACCGTATAATTGTCGGGCATTTTCTCTGCTCTTGAACAGGTAATCCCACTCCTCGCGAGTCAAGGTACGCCACGTACCCGGTGCATCGGTGCCTATCTCGCACCAGACACCCCAGTCGTAGTTCGTACCGGCTATATTCTTATGTTCACCGGGGAAAGGTATCTTGGCATTCAGTTTATTGGAATAAGGAGGTATATTGTCGTAGCCGCTGCTTCCCCACGCAAACAAATCAATCCATCCGTCGTACGTGGAAGAGATATTGCCGTTGGCGGAGCCGATACACTCCCATTGGTTCGGAGCGAAACGCCAAGAGCCTGCAGCAGTAGAACCGTCCGCACACCGATGTGTGCCCTGCGCGGCATTGTACTGCAAGTTGCCCGGCGCAAAGAGCACCTGACAAGTGTCGCTGACGCGGAACAGCAGTTTGCCGATACAGAACAGTTCCGGCACTTGGTCTGCCAGTTCGTCCGGATACGCCAAGCGCTCCGGATTCGTCTTCTTGAGACTGTCCGAGACCTCCGTAGTACCCCACGAGAGAAGAAGCGGTTCTTTCTGCTGCGCAAGAACCTGCAAAGAAATGCAGATACATAAGAATATGTGCAGAAAGCGTTTCATAGGGTTTTTCGCTGCAAAGGTACTATTATTTTTCGAGATATGCAAATTAAAGTGTTATCAATCATTGCAATGACAGACTTTGAAGGCCTGGCGGTGCGGGTTATAGGGTGCAAAACGGTATGATATCTTGATACCTACATCAAAGGGATTGCGGGAAGTGACGAGTCTCCGTCCCTGGCGGAACGCGGAGACAACAGGCGTCATGATCCGCTGCAGCGGAAAACCGTTGCGTGTGTCCGAGAGCATCAGAAGCGATATCCTCTCCGACGGATCGGCAGTGAGAGAAGACAGGGAATAGTCAAAATAGACTCCCACCGAGAGGTACGATTTCACGCGTTGAGCCGTATAGACAGGGATGTCGTAGTTGAGTTCCGCTGCCAGCCAATACTGCACGGGCGGCAGTTGCACCGTTCCCTGGCGCTCCTCCCGGAAAGAGCGTGAAGCCGCTAACGGGTAGGACTCGTACACCCTGTTGTCATAAGTAGGATAATAAACGGAAAGCGCGGCGGCTTCCGCCTTTTCCGTCCAGCGGGACTGGAGCGGGAACACGATTTTTGGACCGATATAGAAAGAGACATTCTTTTTAGCGAGTGCCAACTGGAGAGGAATACCGACCGACCAGACGGTGTGCCGTTCACTCAAGTAACCGATCGTGTAATCCACCTGCATCGGTTCGTTCTCCACATCTATGACCGAATAGGTGTCGATATAGTCTTTCTTCCCGAATCCTGCGCGGTGGCAGTCTATCGTAGCGGC
>DFKE01000003.1 GCA_002373505.1 Bacteroidales bacterium UBA3653 | reverse complement strand
TCAAAGCCGGGGGTTCTTAGCCCCAAAGGGGCACGATTATTGCACCGATGTGCAATGTTCGAGTCCGGGAAGTGGCTCAAAAACAAAAAACTCATCCTTTTTGGGGTGAGTTTTTGTTTGGTTATAGCCTCGTCATGTGATAGTCCATGCGCTTGAGTTGCACGGCTGCACCAAAGAGATACAACTGGTGCAGACAAGCGACGTAGCCAAGGAATGCCTCTTTGGTACCCGGTTCGATATCCTGACGAATCAAAGCACTATGCACACGTGATGCACACTCGCTGACGAGTTCTTCGGTCGCAGCAAAATCCTTGGGAGAGAGTTTGAGGAAGTCTCTGCGGATATACTCGTCCATCGCGTCATAGCCACGTTTGTCACGCAGATACACATACAAGTCTTCTTTGGCTGCATAGTACTGCCAAGCGGTGTCCCACATCTTCGCGACAGCCATGCCGAGATACATCATCCACCCGAGCGACGCAAGCGGATAGTGTTGAAACTCACGCACTCCGTCAGGGATATACGCATTAGCTATCGTCTCCCATTTGCCCTCCACATCAGGGCATTCCGGCAGCCGCTCATCAATTTCGCCCTCGCTCAGCAAATACTGCTGCAAGTCGCGACGTATCAGTTCTTCAAAATCATTCATAGGCAGAGAACCGGTCCTCAAGACCTTCTTTATCCTTTATGTGCACGCACTAACTCTATCGCCTCTTTGCCGGAGAGGTGTTCTATCTCCATGCAGAGAACCGCCACGCGGGTGTGAGGGATGCCGCCGGGCATGGCAACGGACTTGTCTATCTCGTGCTGCAAACCCGCATGGTCACCGGGGTTGTATTTCCCGCCTAAGAGCCGCAACCCGTGCAACATGTCCTCCATGCTCTCCAACCGGTGGATGCGGCCGAAAGCAATCACGCTACGGAAATAGGTGGTGTATTCGTCCGGGTGTATCTCGTCTTGGTCAATGACCGTGAACGAACACTTGTCTTCGCGGGCGATTGCATCCAACTTGTGCCCCTCTACCGCCGAATGAAAATACAGTTTGCCTTCGGCATAGACATAACTGATGGGCACGCCGTACGGATAGCCGCCATCGCCGAGGACAGACAGCACTCCGGCGGTTGCTTTATTCAATATCTTCTCACACTCCTCTTTCGGGAGTTCCTGCCGTTTCCGGCGCATGGGTCGAAATTCCATTATGATAACTCGTGCTCATTGAGGGCTGCAAGACAATCTCGGCGACTCCTTCTAAAGCGAGTGCAAAGGTACAACATTTTTCAGACATATGCAAGTTTTATGGCATAAAAAAAAAGCGACCCGCATTGCTGTGAGTCGCCTTGGCAGAAAGGAAGTCTTGCGGTTTATAACTTGAAGACTTTGACTGCTTGTTGCGCCGCTTCGCCTTGCAGGAAATAGGTCTTGCTTGCAGGCCGATAGTCAATCTGCTCGTAGAGGTACAAACGCATGGAAACAAACTGTTTGTCGGCGGAGATATGACCTTCCACCAGCACGTTTCCGTTAACAGCTTCTTCGTAGGTCGTGAGTTTGGACAGACGCTGCACGAACTTGTCATCCTCCAGCGAAAACAAATCCCGCAGTTCGTCACGTACGATGTGCCCGTAATAGCGTGCGTAGTCGGTAATCCAGCTGTTGGTCGGCGTATATACCAAGTGGTGAAACAGCCCGAAGAACGAGCTTTTGCGAGCTATGTATGATTGCTCAATCAATGTTTTATTTTCAGTTTCCATAAAATTACAAATTTATTAGTCTATACGTCAGGTATGCCGCATAGACGGTTAATAACAGGGCACCATGCCAGCGCTTGAGTTGGTGTTGGCGGTTGGAGATGACTCCCAGCCATACCAGCACGGCTCCCAAGGTAGCCATGATACCGTCCAAAATAATTCCTTCGTAGGCAGGAAGGGGTCTAAGCAGCGCGGATGTGCCCAAGATAAAGAACACATTGAATGACACGCTGCCTACGATATTTCCCAATGCCAGGTCGCAGTTGTGTTTGGTGGCGGCGACAACCGAAGTAGCCAGTTCGGGCAGAGAAGTTCCGAGCGCTACGATGGTCAGCCCGATGATAGCGTCCGGCACACCTAATTCCGTCGCCACACGGACAGAACCGCGGACAATCATCTCGCCGCCCAAAATCAATCCTGCAAGCCCCAAGACGATGTATATCAGCGCTTTGGCAAGCGGCATGAGTTTGAAATCTTCTGTGCTGTCCGGTTCCGCTTTCGCTGTTTTGACACTGTGGTACATGAAGATACCAAAGATCAGAAGAAGGAAGCCACCGCTCAGACGGGACATGCCCGGCACGGACTCAAAAGGCAGCGTGACAAGCACAGCCACCAGCACCACGATACCGGCAAGAATGTTCATCGGAATGTCAAAGACCCGCGCGGAGCGGGCAGAGGCGATCGGGTAAACCAGTGCCGTCAGACCGAGGATGACGAAGATATTGATGATATTGCTACCTACAATATTGGTCAGCGCGAGGTCTGTCTGTCCTTCCGCCACCGAAAGCATGTTGACCACAAACTCCGGCATCGAGGTGCCGAAAGCTACAACGGTCATGCCGATGACGAGGTTACTGATACCGAAGCGTTTCGCCAAACCCGAAGCACCATTCACCAGCCCTTCTGCGCCCAACAAAAGGAATATAAATCCAAATACGATAATCAAGGCTGTCATTTCTCTTCGTCGTGTTTGTTGCCTTTACCGTATTTGTTGAGGATAAGAACAGGAATAATGCATATCGCTAACAGCACTACTCCAACAATAATTGTTGTTGTATTCATAAAATCATTTACTCATTTAGTCATTTACAATTTTCTCATTTATTTAGTCATACGACCATTTAGCCGTCAGAAATCATCTGAAGGCTGAATACTGAAAGCTGAAGGCTTTGAATTGTAAATTACCAAAAAGCAGAGAACGGGAAGCCTATGTCGTAGGTCTCAAGGCTTCGAAGTAGTGTGCGCGAACGATAGATGGTGCGCGCGGTAGAATAAGAAGTGGCGATATTTGCCGGCAGTCCGAAAACGGACTGCGAGAGGCGTTTGAGTTGCTGACGTGCAGAGAGATGAATAACGGTCAGTTGGATCTTCGCAATCTGCACAGGGATGGCGCAGTCCGAAGTAGAGAGTACATAACTGATTTGCTGCGGAGCCGGAATAGCAGCACGGCTCTCCGCCCTATTCTGCGGGCGGCCGGTTGCCGTACTGCCGATAACCGCCATGATTACGGTCAGCAAGAATACTATGACAGATACACGCCGTTTCATTTATCAAAAGCAACTGCAAAGGTACTGCTTTTTTCCGAAATATGCAAGAGAGAAAGGATTTCTATACCCAATATTTTGGTTTTAAATTTCTTTTCCGTCCCACTTTTCCACAAAAAGCAGGCATCCGGTCGTTAATTATTCATTCACAGTGTCATACTGTCGGTCGTTGACCGGTTCGAGCCATTCGTTGGTGGCTCCGGGCTGCTCTTGGGTATGGATGGCGAGGTGTTGCATCCACGAGTCCGCGGCAGCGCCGTGCCAGTGTTTGACGCCTTCTGGAATGGCAATCACCGTGCCGGGTGTCAGAGGTACGGCAGGTTTGTTCCACTCCTGATACCAGCCTTTTCCGCTCACGCAGATCAGCACCTGTACTGCACCGTGGTGAACATGCCAGTTATTGCGGCAACGGGGTTCGAAGGTCACGTTCGCCACGCCGCCATAATAAGGCTGCAAGAAACTCTGTCCTACGAAATACTGCGCGTATGCATCATTCGGCTTGCCTTGCGGCCATTCCGTTTCTAACAGTCCGGCGAGTCTGCCTGCTTCGTCCAAAAGACCGTTGGCAGCGAGGGCAACGACGATGCCTTGCAACTGCTCTTCTGTCACACCCATATTGCGCGCACCGGCGATGTGGGCTTTCAGTTGCGGTTCCACGCCCTGCAAACCGCTGAGGGCGGAGACGGTGACCAACTCACGGTCGGCATAAGTCAAATTATCGCGGGCGAAGATATCTCCGAAGAGGTGCGCCTTGAGGTAGTAATCCGTCGCAGGCGCAAACTCATAATTGAAGGGTTTGCCCGTCAGTTGCGTCTGTATGCGTGTTCCTTCTTTTAAGGCATCAAAGTCAGAAGGTAGAGGCGATGCCTCTATGCCTTCCTCCCATTTATCATTTGACGATTTACCATTCACGATTTTCTGTAATACGCCCAGCGCATTGAGACTGCGCGGAAAACCCGTGTAAGCATAGAGTTGCGAGAGGGCTTCTTTGATCTGGCTGACCGTCAGTTCGGCTTCTAATCCGCCATGTATTGCGGATTCAAGCGCCACGAGGTCACCCTTGGCTTCATTGCAGGCGATGGCAGACATACACGTCGCCTGCTCGGTTGTGAAAGAAAGTTGGTTCATGTCTTTGGTGTTTGACTGTTTGGTAGTGCAAGCGGCAAGCATGAATGCCGCCAATGCAAGGGTGAAGATTTTTCTCATACGTTCTTGCCCATTTCGTATGCTTCTTGCAGTTTGGCGTGGCCGCTTATCTCACGCGGGTCGTTCACGCCGCCGCAGAATAGATGTCCCTTGAGGGTGCATCTCTCATAGCAGTCAATCCAGCCCTGCAAACCGCTCTCGGCGCGTTCCGGCACAAACGGTTCGTCCTCTGCCGCCGTGGTCAGAAGGTAGATGTCGCGGAACCGGTAATCCTTCGGATACATGGCGTTCATGCGGTCGATGAGCGTCTTCATCTGACCCGACATCTCGTAGTAATATATCGGCGTTGCCCAGCAGACGACGTCGGCGTTGAGCACCGACTCCATGATCGCCGGCACATCGTCTTTGAAGACACACGCGCCTGTCTCCTGACATTTGAGACAACCGATACAGAACTTGATTTCTTTGCCGCGAAGCGAGATTAGTTCTACTTCATGCCCTGCGGCTTTTGCGCCCTCGGCGAACTGCTCCGCCATCGCGTGGCTGTTCGACCCCGCCCGCAGCGAGGTGGATAAAACGACTACTTTTTTCATAATTTCATAAATTGTCTGCAAAATTACTGCTTTTTTCCGAAATATGCAAACACAAAATGCTGCAAATGATATAAATTTTGCGGAAAAGTTTGTCTTGCTGCTTTCGATTGCCGATTATTAAGATTGATTCGGACACGGATTGCATAGGACTTACATACGACTTGCATACGAGACACCTACGGGACGATCGCACCCCGAAAATCGCCTCTTTTCGACCCTCAAAAGTTTCCGATTATTAAGATTCGGGTGCTTTGTTCACTTCGCCAAATTGTAGCAGTCAATCAGCCACTCTCGCGCCACTCTCGCGCTACTATCAAATATGGCATAATTATATACAATACTTCTTCCATTGCAGTGCCTGCTCGATAGTGATGCCATAAAGCGCACAATACCTTGCTAATTGGGCTTGAGTATAATGAGAACCAAGGAGTTTCCATACACAACCGGCTTTGTGTTTGAGTTCTGTCTCTGTGTCTATTGTAAACTCCGCGTGCATATCGGCGGTTAAATTATCAATCATAGTATTGAATCGTATAATGATACATTCCATGAAATACAATTTAGTCCGCCTCCGTTTCTTAATACGCCTGTGATATCCACTAATTCAATATGTTCACGTGGGACACCTAAAGCAGAACCGATTTGTGCGCAAGCCTGTTCATCCTCTGGGAAATTAAGCCGTGGAAGAAATAGTTTGCCGTCTGTCAACAGGTAGTTGATGTATGCCCAGTTCCATTTGTGCGGTCTTGGTGTGTCGTAGTGCAGTTCTACAACATCAAAATGAGGTTGAAGTGCGTCAAGTAGTCTTTTGCGAAGTCCCTTGTCAAAGTCGTAATAATTGGTAAGTAACACTTTGCCGTTTCCTATATAACGCACCATGCCGTCCGCATGACCATATGGCTCATGGCGATCCCATGGAATAATTACCGTTTCTGCACGAAATGCCCTGTCCAAACGTGGAATAAGTTGCATCGGGTGCAAAGAAGGATTTTCTTGAAACACTTTCTCGGTCAATATTACTTTGTTACCGCACATAATTACATTTCCACCATCGAGAATAAGTTCGGAATTGACATGCGGAAGGCGACTTGGCGCAATCACGTGCTTCCAATTAGTTATGTACTGTGATTGTCCGCGAAGATAGTCCGGTTCATAACGATATGCCACAAAATGATCCGGCGTACATTGCACGGGCATAAAGTCCCGCATCCATATATCCTTGGTATTTGGAAGAAGGGCATAATCCACTTGCTGACGAGCGAGAGCAGCTGATAACTCTGACCAACATTTATAAGCTGTCAGGTGTTGTGAAAAACAAACGATATTAGTCATAATATGCTCTCCTAAATTATTTCGTTTGCATACTTATCAATGTAATACACAAGCGGGTACATCCGCGAACTTAATTCATGAGAGTTCTTGGAAGTAGCAAAAATATGCAAAGCCTCCGTTCTAATCGCATCATAAGGATGTGTATTGCTCCCTATTTGTCCCCCATCGAAAAACATTTGCACGCGTTTGTGATTCCCCTCAATAAATTGATTTGCAGGCACTCCAAACTTTTTGATGTCGATGCCGCCAATTCTTTTATATTCATACGAGATACAAGTATCCAAGTCACCACACGCAAGATACGCATATCGGTCTGCTTCCAATTCGGAAAGGAGACGATACACATTAAACCGATGAGCGATTTTCTTGGGTGCTCCGCTTTTCTTATATTTCAAGTTGAAATAGAAACTTACAATTCCATCTTTATTGATAAGATGTCCTAATTCGTGACCAATAAGAACGCTCAACTCATCTTCAGACAGCGTATTCACAGCTCCGGAAGACATGTGAATAATACTCGGATATTGGTCGTTGCCAGAAACAATACAGCCACCTTGGACACGTACGCGGTTGTCCAGTTGAAATACGACCTTTTCATGTACATTCAGCCGTTCCCTGACTGCCTGACAAAGATGAAAGAGTTTGGGCGTTGTGTCTGGCTCTATCGGAAGATTAAAACCACTTTCATCAAAGAAACCATACTTCATGTAGATCAACTCTGCTTTAACCTGTTCATCGTTCATAGGACGAACGTCATCCCACAATTTTAACCGCAAATTTTTGCGTTGAATAATAACTGGATTTAAATTCATATATCTTTGCAATTTTAGTTAATAACTTTTGCTGGCAAAGGTATATGTTTTTTCGCGGAAAACAGAATCTTTTCCGTTAAAAATTGTTAAAAGTTTAGGAGAAGATATTAACAATAAAAAAAGAGGACTTATGTCCTCTAATTTTATATATCATATTTCTTAAATCGCCATTTTCTCGGGCATTTCTTGAACACATGACCGGAATAGCGAAAATACTTGTCTGAATCAAAATTCTTCTCGTTGCACTCAATTTTAGAATATTTTCCTTCTTTATATTCGTACTCTGCCACATTCTGTCTCCACTCACCTTTTGGAATATAAGTATCCTTTTCAGGTTGTTTTTCATTCACCCATTTAATCTCAATAGTTTTGCCTAATGGCACTCCCATATAAAGCATTTCAGAATAAACATGCGTAGAATGAGAATCATATGCATGAGGATCATATGCACTACTGCCGATATGAAAACCCCGAATTAGGAATGAAGCGCGATAGTGTTTATCGGGATTCTCAAATGTAACATCAACACCGGAAACATGAAGATTAAGCCTTCCTAATTCGAAATATGGAATCTCTTTCCCCTTTCCTTCATTTTCATTAGTATGGTACATTATAGGATCTTTCAATCCATCTGCCATTTCCTCATGATAGTAAAACTCTATATCATCTAAATATAAACGCTTTTCTCCCTCAATAAGAAAGTAGCCACCATAAAGTAGTTCCTTAGCCATTAAGCGAAATTGTTCATCAAGAGAATCCAATTTCTCCTTTTCGGTGGGTATGTCAACAACTCCTTTGAATTGTTTTAAAATATCAATCATATACAAAACGAATCTATATCATTTCTCCTTTCCCTGAGTGCTTGGAAGCACCGCTCGGAGAGGGACGTGTATTTTATCCTTTCAAAATATGCTTGCTTTCCACATTCTCCAACACGGTCATTTGCTGGATGGCTATCTGGTTGAGTTTCTGGAGACGTTCGCCTTGCGGCATACCTTCATGAATAAAGACCGCATTCAGGTTCTCCATTTTGGCAGTTAAGATAAAACGGTTCGTCCCGGAGGCATTTTTAATTGCATCGAATTCGATGCTTTTAAAATCAGGGTTGTGCAGATTCTCCCATACACCGAGGTACGAAATGGTATCTTTACGGCGCATCCAGTTCTGAATAACAATATTTGTTCTATCGCTGTTGTCGCCGGCCTTCACCATGTCCGTCAGGCAAATATAGTCCTCATCGTGCAAACCGAAGATAACCGATATTTCGGAGTCGTCAATATTGATTTTGCGTACTGCCATTATTTCCCTATTTCATAAACAAAAAAAACTGATTCAAGTCTTTCGGCTGCAAAGGTACTGCTTTTTTTTGACATGTGCAAGGTTTTGAGGTGATTTTGTAGGATTTTTATCTCTCGCTCATCGCTCGGTTGTGAGTCGCTCATCGCTCGGTCGGGAGACTGTTACATGAAAGAAGCATGGCGGAGCGTAACAATACAAAAAAACGTCCCGAAGGACGCTTTCTATGGATGGTTTATACGGGGACTATAAACGGGTTCCCCTGATATCGTACGTTTGGGCGTCGTGCTTGATATAGAGGACACCGTTTTCGATGAACTTGGTACTTGGTGCTTGGTCACTTGGGACTGTCGGAGTGAGGTTTTCTGTGGTCGCGCTTTTCTCGAAGCGGACACTCACATTGCCGGAGCCGAGAGCGGCGGCGAGGCCCGCGGGATTGTCTATAGAACCGATGCGGGTGTAGAAATAGGAGCTGCTGAAAGTCTCATAGAACAGCACCACGCAGTTGTTGCCGTACAGCATCAGGTCACCTGCCTGAATCGTGCCGGGCTGATAACTGTCGGTCGGCAGCGAGGAGTCCAGATAGTGGTATTTCTCATTGCCGTTCAGTTCGGTCATCGAAAGGGTTAGCGGCAGCAGTTGGGCAAATGCCCTGCCGGTCTCGCTGTCCGCCAGCGTGGCAGTGAAGGTCTTGGCGCCTACAATGACATTGATTTGCATAGCATTCTCCGTATTATACGCCACCAGGGTCTTGCTATGCGCTGCAGCGGATAAGCACACCGCCGCAAGAAAAAATAGAATACGTTTCATGTGTTTTTAGTCTATCATCTTAATCAGTTTGGCAGGGACACCGCCGACGATGGCGTTGGCAGGCACATCCTTGGTTACTACGGCTCCGGCTGCAACGATAGCATTGTCGCCGATAGTGACGCCTTGCAGGACGGTCACGTTCGCGCCGAGCCACACCCTCTTGCCGATATGTATCGGTTTGGCTGTCATGCCGGCACGCTGCGCCGGGTCTGGGATATGATTGAGTGTGCAGAGCGTGGCGTTATGCCCGATGAGGGCATCGTCATCGATGAAGATACCGCCCTGGTCCTGGAACTTGCAGCCCATGTTGATAAACACCCGTTCGCCGATGTGGGTGTTCTTGCCGCAGTCGGTGTAGAAAGGCGGGAACATACCGAAACTATCCGGCACGTCTATCGCCCATAACTCGCTTAACAGCCGCCGCAGTTCTTCGGGTGTATGGTACGCGCCGTTGATCTCGGCGGTGATACGCAGGGCTTCCTGCGAGAATTTATGGAACTCCATATGCAACTCCGAGCCGCCTGTTATCGGCTCGCCCGTCGCCATGCGTTCACGGAATTGTTCTATGGTCATATTACATTTATTTTTCATGTTAGTGTCCGCGGACAAACTGTCCTTCGGGCTGGTACTCCAGGAAGCAACTGTCATCCCGTTGCTCCTCATCCATCGCCTGCTGCTCTTGGGCTATGTATTCGTCGTAGGTCATACTATTTAAAGTTATCCATTTAACAACTCGTTCAGTCTGTCGTCCCGGATGATCTTCGGTGCGCTCTTGCCGGCGAGAACCAGTATTTTCTTCCCGTCGCGATAGATATGCAACTGCCGCGAGCGGACTACAGCCGTCAGCGTCGGGTCGTTCTCTATCTGCTCACGAATAGCGCGATACTCGCCATCCGGAGCGAACAGTTTCCGCTGCAGGTGGCTGCACATATTAGTGGTGTCAATATTCATTTTTTTGTGTTATCTTTATTATTCGTTTGGCTATCTCTTCGGGGTGGTCGATAAGAAGTTGACCGTGGTTCATGCCTTCGAAAATCTCGACATGTACCTTGGGATAAAGCGAAAGGAGATGTTTCGCTTGCGGTTTGGCGACAAACGCTTCTTTCGTGCCATACCAAAAATGAATGTCACTGCCGGAGATGGATTCCAACTTATTGGTATAAACGGACTTGTAGCCATCTAAGACGGCCTGTCTGCCACCCCACGGCCATGTTTTCTTGCATTCGTCCAGCAGCACGTCGAAATAGTGGTTGCGGAAGACGGCTTTCCAAAATCCCGTCCAGTGGTAGCAAGTCCAGACATTGATTGCCTGGTAGTGCCGCAAAGGATTGACGAGCCATTTGGGCAAGGGCAGCAAAGGAGCCGCGTCAAGGATAGCATGGTCAATGGTCAATACGTTGCGCTCCAAGATACGCGAAAGGATTTTGCCGCCAAGCGAGAGCCCATAGGCGCAATCCAAATGTCCGTCGCAATGCGCTTGCACATAGGCAATGATTTGCGAAGCTTGGTCGTCCACAGAGGTGAAGCGTGTGTGCTTGCCAAGCGTAAAACCGTCCACCTCCACGGCTATGATACGAAACCGCTCTTCCACCAAACGAATGAGAGGAAGGAATATCTCGTACGACACTCCCAATCCGGGAATGAGCAATAACGTCGGGGCTTTTTCGCTGCCGAAAATTTGGAAGTTCATTTTTTACATGTCCATGGCAGAAACCGGCCGGTACGGCGGCAATAAGCTTCATATTCCTCGCCGAAATCACGGCGCAGCCGTTTCTCTTCGCTCAGTACTTGTACTATCATGATAGCCACGAAGATAACCCAAACAAGCAAAGCTTGCCACGTCCAGAGCCACACGATATAACCGAGCAGATAGATGAACGTCCCCGTCAACATAGGATTGCGGTTGAGCCGATACGGTCCATCCACCATTAGATGTTGGGTGCGCGGACCTATCTCATGATCAAAAGCGTCCATCGGATTGCCTTTGCCGCGACGTTTCATATACACGATCGTCCATATACTGAGAGCCAAACCGCCGATAATCAGCACACCTGTTATCGATGCGCGACACACGCCGATATGCTCCAATGCCGGCATACCTGATGCCAACCACATGATCGTCGGCAACAACACCACGAACATCACTCCGCCGAGCACATAGCCGGCTATTGCACGAAACTTACTCATATGCTATCAGTTCTATTAATCGGGTAAATAAACGCCATTGGCTTTGAGCGGTTCCAGATGGATGGTTATCATCGTCGCTGCGCCGAAACGTTCACGCAGTTTTTGCTCCAGAAGGACACTATGCCTGTGCGCCTCGTATAGCGACACGTTTCCATGCATGCGCAAGTGCATCTCAATCGAGTACACATTGCCCACACGGCGCGTACGGAGATGGTGCATCTCGCTCATCTCGCTGTCCTGTGCTACGATCTCGCGGATCTGTTGCTCCACTTCTTCCGGCAAACGTTTCTCCATCAAATCCTGTACGGCTTCATGCAGCAGTTTGCCGGCTGTGACGATGATGAAGATACTTACCAGCACAGCGGCTATCGGATCCAGAATAGCCCATTGACCGCCGAACAACAACGCTCCGCCTATTCCGACCGCCGTAGCTACCGACGACAACGCGTCTGTGCGATGGTGCCAGGCATTGGCTTCCAGAGCCGGTGAGTTGACACGACGGCTGACATGGACCGTAAGCCAATAGATGATTTCTTTCGCTGCTATGCTGATGAGCGCCGCCCATAAGGCTATCCGACCAGGCATCACCAGTTCCGCGCCGTGCTGCGCACTCACTATCTTCTGCACACCCTCCGCCGCCAAGACACCACCTGCCACCAAGAGCGCAATAGCCACGATAGTAGTGGCCAGTGTCTCATATTTACCGTGACCATAGGGGTGCTCACTGTCCGCCGGACGACTGCTGATCTTCACAAAAAGAAGCACCACAAAATCCGTCAGCAGGTCGCTCAACGAATGTACGGCATCCGCTATCATCGCAGCCGAGCAACCTATGGTTCCCGCCACGAACTTCAAGGCAGTTAATGCCACATTAACCACGCTACCCCATAGGGTGATTCGTATAATCTCTTTCTCTCGCGTCATCTGTTTTATTTCTTCTTATTATATTTCGCTTTGACAATCTCGTACGAGTTGCGAGTAAGGTCACGTAGTAACTCGTCCGGCGCGGTATGTGGGGCGATACCTATCCAATGTTTCGGCGACTCGTTGTACGGATTACCGATACAATCGTATTGCGCCTTCAGTTCTTAGCCGCGAGGGCACGATTATTTCGTCGATCCGCTCGGGCTGGCACTTGAGCGAAATGACCTGAAAATCATTGAGATCGAAGAAACAAAACATATGTCCGCAGACATAGAAGACCAGCACTCCTTCGCCGTTCTTAAACATGGTAAAGGGCAGTTTCTCTTCTACATCATTCCCTAACGAAAGGCAGAAATCCTGTATCTCTTCTACGTTCATAAATGTGACTTTGTTATTTCGGGCACAAAGGTACAAAAAAAATCCCACATACGCAAGGGATGAGTGGGATTTTTAGTTGTTTATTGCTGTTTTTTGGCGAAGGAGGGCTTGGATGAAGGTGTCGAGTTTGGAGTACTGCTTCCGGTAGAGTTTGGATGCTCCGGGACGCAGTTTTTTCTCGAAAGGTGCTTCCGGATCGGGTTTCTTGAACTGGGCATAGAAACGGGTACGATAGTTCTCCAACCGGAGGCGGAGTTCGGTTATATGCGCGCGTTCTTCGGGCGTCATTGCGGCGAGTTCTTCGGCGGTATAACGCTCGGAGCGGATGATTTCGGTCGTCATACGGCTGACTTCTCCGAAAGAGCGCATGTTGGCCAGTTCGGCGCCTTGTGCGGGTGTTCTGTCAAAATCGCGCGGATGGGCAATCTTATAGGACTCCTGAACGCCGACTTTGAGGACCGCGCCGTTGGGTGCGCGATACTTCTTTTGGCGCATGATAATTCCGCTATTTTTCTCAAATTCTCCGTGCATTTCTGCCACGGGTGCATGTAACTTAACTTTTGTCATAGAATGGCATGATTTTTGTAGTATAATATATGGGTTTGATTCGCCAAACTTGGCGGATGCTTTCAGACCCTCTTCCTCCCTTTTACGTCGTACGAATAACAGGCTAATGACGCGGTAACCACCCGGTTATCACGCGCTAATCACGCGCTTTTGGATGCTATTAACCCTTATAAAACCTCGATTTTAGGTCGAGGCGGTAGCGGGGCGGAGTGGTCTGTTGTAGGACATTGGAATGTACGGCCACAAGCGGTTGCTCCAAACGGGAAAAAGAACACTTTTGAAATCGAGTGCAAAAGTACTACTTTTTTTTGATATATGCAAATAATTCCGAAGATTTTTGAAGTTATACTTCGAAGATATTTGAGGTTTTACTCCGATTAATTCCAATATCTTCGTTCGAACGCGATTGGAGGTAGTTGCAGCCACCGGCAGGTAGAGTGTAGGGCGCAGCTGCAATAATAGGGCTCCCGCAGATTTTAATCTGTGGGAAGAGGAGGAAGCACGACAACTACATTTGTTACGCAGTAGTAACTTAATCGTTGATCGTCGCTTCCGACGAAGGGCGAACAAACGTGACAGAAAGAGGTAGACCGTAGGTAGGTATAAAAGAAAACCGCTGACTCGTTATAAGTCAGCGGTCTTACACAATCCGTACTTGGGTTGCAAGCACAATGTAAAGGAAGTGCCTTTAGCTTGGCAACAGTTGCAATTTTTTGCTATTTATTGTTATTTAACCGGATCTCCTCATGATAAAGGTAATTGACCAGTATCGGCTTTCCTTTTTCGGCTCGCCCATATGGCAGATCATTGCGTAAATACGGCATTTCATGCTCGGTAGCAAAGCGTTGCACGTCTTCCTCCAGACGATGCCACCAATTGCGTTTGCCTTTGTTGTAAATTTCATCGTACAGTGGCATAAGATGCGGATATTTTTCTGCAATGTAACGCATGATTACGGGTTTGAATTGTCCGCGCAGATTCAGGTTCTCCAGCCAAATGAGGTCGCACTGTTCGCGCACCCTCTCCATGATACTCCAAACATCTGTTATACCAGGGAAGATAGGCGAGATAAAACATACAGTGCGGATTCCTTTGTCGTAGACCTGCTTCATAGCAGCTAGCCGACGCTCAATACTGACTGCTTCATCCATATCATTTTTGAACTGCTCGTCGAGCGTGTTGATTGACCATGATACGGTTACTTTTGGGAATGTACTCAGTACATCCAAATCGCGCAGCACGAGATCAGATTTGGTAGTGACAAGAATCTCCGCCTGTGCGCCCTGCAACTCCTCTAATAGCCGGCGTGTGCGACGGTAGTGCTCTTCTTGCGGATTGTAGCCGTCTGTCACTGAGCCGATTACAATACGTTGCCCATCGAATTTGTGAGGGTCTTTTATAGGTTCCCAGTTCTTCACATCCAGAAACGTCCCCCACGGCTCTGTATGTCCAGTAAAGCGTTTCATGAACGAAGCATAGCAATATTTGCAAGCGTGTGTACACCCCACATACGGGTTCACCGAGTAACCGCCCACGGGCAGTGACGACTTGGTCATCACACTCTGCACTTGCTTCTCGGAAATAAGTATTTCACTCATATTATTCTTTTGATAATCACGACAAGTTCAATTACCAATTCAGCGGCTCATTCAGGATATTACCATCCGTCATGGGGCTGTCTGCATCGGTGAACGCATTCGCTTTGTACTGGATACAAAGCATAGTCAAGTTCTCTTTGCCGGTGTTCTTCAACGCACGTTTGCCATCCGGTGCTACACGTACCACAGCTCCTTCCTTAACAGGGAATTGCTCGCCGTCCACTTGGTACGTGCCTTCACCACGAAGGATGAAATACAACTCCTCGTGCGTCTTGTGCGTGTGCAGGAAACCGCTATCTTGTCCTGGAACAAGCGTCTGGAAAGACAGTTCCGCTCCGGTAGTACCCAAAGCCTGACCTAAAAAGACTTTGCCTTTGAGGGTGAAATCGGGACCCATCGGCAGTTCGTGTTCAATAATCTCAGCAAAAGTACCTGCTGTTACGGCGGTAAAATTTTTGCCGCTCTTAATCGTCTCAATCTGTTTCATAATTGTATATTTTTGTGTTTGTATTTCAAAAAACGAGTGCAAAGGTACTACATTTTTTCGACATGTGCAAGAGGTTACAAATAGGTGACATAGTAACCTTTTTATCTATTTTTGCAAATACAGCACATTATGAAAATAAATTTTTATAAAAAACTTACTTTTTTTTTGAAACTATTGCGTATATCAGTATTTTATAGTACCTTTGTCGTCGGAAACGGTGGTCAATGACATCGT
>DFKE01000016.1 GCA_002373505.1 Bacteroidales bacterium UBA3653 | reverse complement strand
TTAGCAAAAACACAGGGCTGTGCGAACTCGAAAGATGAGGTATACAGCCTGACACCTGCCCGGTGCCGGAAGGTTAAGAGGAGATGTCAGCCTTTTAGGTGAAGCATTGAATTGAAGCCCCGGTAAACGGCGGCCGTAACTATAACGGTCCTAAGGTAGCGAAAATCCTTGTCGGGTAAGTTCCGACCTGCACGAATGGTGTAACGATCCGAGCACTGTCTCGGCTGTGAGCTCGGTGAAATTGTAGTATCGGTGAAGATGCCGATTCCCCGCAATGGGACGAAAAGACCCCGTGAACCTTTACTGCAGCTTTGCATTGAATCTGGGTAATTGATGTGTAGGATAGGTCGGAGACTATGAAGCAGGTACGCTAGTATTTGTGGAGTCGCTGTTGAAATACGACCCTTTGGTTATTTGGATTCTAACTCGCAGAAGCGAGGACACTGCATGGTGGGTAGTTTGACTGGGGTGGTCGCCTCCAAAAGCGTAACGGAGGCTTCCAAAGGTGCGTTCATGACGATTGGTAACCGTCAGTAGAGTGTAATGGTATAAGCGCGCTTGACTGAGAGACTAACAAGTCGACCAGGTAGGAAACTAGGGCATAGTGATCCGGTGGTTCCGTATGGAAGGGCCATCGCTCAAAGGATAAAAGGTACTCCGGGGATAACAGGCTGATCATTCCCAAGAGCTCATATCGACGGAATGGTTTGGCACCTCGATGTCGGCTCGTCGCATCCTGGGGCTGGAGAAGGTTCCAAGGGTTGGGCTGTTCGCCCATTAAAGCGGCACGCGAGCTGGGTTCAGAACGTCGTGAGACAGTTCGGTCTCTATCTATTGTGGGCGTAGGAAATTTGCGGAGGTCTGACACTAGTACGAGAGGACCGTGTTGGACGAACCTCCTGTGCATCGGTTGTCCCGCCAGGGGCACTGCCGAGTAGCAGCGTTCGGTGTAGATAAGCGCTGAAAGCATCTAAGCGCGAAGCTAGCTCCAAGATTAGATTTCCATTGAGGGTCGTTGTAGACGACAACGTTGATAGGCTGCAGGTGTACAATGGTGACATAAAGCCGAGCAGTACTAATTGCCCGAATCTTTTTCTAAAAAGAGTTTTTTTACTAGGATACTAGGACCCTAGGGCCCTAGGACACTAGTCCACGAGCTTAATTGCTCGTAGCGCGTGAACGCGCTCTTACATTCGTTGATCTGTCAACCCCATAGGGTTGGAGGTTCGCTTAACAGCGAAGCGCTAAACGCGGCTCTGCCGCACTAAACGGCGTAAGCCTCTAAACTCTAAACTTATATTTAGGTGGTTATAGCGCTGAGGTCCCACCCCTTCCCATTCCGAACAGGGTCGTTAAGCTCAGCATCGCCGATGGTACTGCACTGCGTTGTGGGAGAGTAGGTAGCCGCCAATTTTAAGCCCTCGATATCGCAAGATACCGGGGGCTTTTAAATTGTCTGTACCTCTCCACAACTCCGTGCGTACCGAGGGAACCGATGTGTACTGCCGCGTTGTGCTGGTGAAGGAGTGCCTCGGATGGCACTCCGAGCGAAGCGCCCGAAGACTTCCCAGTCTGAGGACTTAGCGCGAGCATAGAAATAATCGTTCGAGCTTTGCGAGATAAGAACAAACAGGTAGCCGCCACTTTGAAGCGCCTTTGAGATTTTCTCAAGGGCGCTTTTCTTGTGCCGTCTACACTACTCTCTCCGTCTCACAATGTATCCGCCAAGTTTGGCGGATTTTCTACAGTTTCTTGCTGGCATCATACGTCTCGACCGTCTTGGTCTGAATGACCACGCTGGTGTCGCCCTTCTGCCATGCTTCGCTTCGGGTGGTCACCGTCCGTGTCACGTTGCACGAACTCAATCCAAAGGCAGCGCCGAGTGCCGTGAGTGCGGCGATAAGCACCGAGATCACGATTTTAATAATCTGTTGTTTACTCATTCCAATTTAACAGTTTAACGGTTTAACAATTATACACAGAGCGGAGCTCGCTCAACAGCAAGCTCCGCTTGCGCTAAACAGCGGCTTCGCCGCGCTTAACCCTGATGCTGCGCATCGTACTCTTGCCCGCAGACTTTCCACAGGTACGCGGTCATAGTGCGCTTGCCGGTGGCGAGGTCTTTCTGGGCGATGAAGTCCAGCTGGTCCTGCGAGATCTTGTTCAGATCCTTGCGGCGGGTACGAACCATGGCGCTCACCTCGGTGAAGCGCTCACGGATGGCCAACTCTTTCGCACTCGGCTGGGAGGTACGTTCGCCGCGGACGGATGTGAACTTCAGACCGGTCAGTTTGGCGTAATTGTAAATCGTGCGAAATTTCTTACTGATCTTGCCCGATATGTGATGCACCGGGTCTTCAAATACAACTTTTCCCATAGTCAATAAAATTTTAGGTTTAATGGTTTAACAAATTGGTTACTTTGTTCTCGATTTTGGGAGTTTTCTGGAGCAGATTAGGTTTTTCTTGCAAGGGAGTTATGGGGTCCATAATGACCGAACAGAAAAGCTAATGTGCCCAGAAAAAAACTAAATCAAAGCTTCGCGTATTCTTTCGCGATTACATACCCTCTCAGGCTCTTGTACTTGCTCTGAGCCTTGTACTCAGCCTCGTAAGCTGCTTTCTGCGTGCTGTCCGCTAAAGCAGCATTAGCATTGACCACCGCCTGTTTGAACTTACCCTGACGGGCGATCTCCTCCTCGCTGTAAGCCTTGGTTCGCGGGTTGCAAATCTGGCTGGTGTACTGGGTCTGCCCGCGTTGGGCGAAGATGATTTTCGAGTGCTTGCAGATCTTGCCTCGAAATGCCGTAAACGGCGCTTCTAAATTGATTTTACTCATAGTTAAGATTTGTTTTGTATCCGCTTATGCATGGCGGATGGGTTAATAATGTATGTTTATTTCCCCGCATTGTATGCGGGCGTCTGTCTATATTCATTATGCGGGATGTTATCCCGCTTTTCGGTGCCCTGTGCCCGCGATTTTCGTGAGCGGGATTTTACGACTCGCTTACGAGAGAGATACGGGACGATAGCGAGTAACTAAAATCCAGTTTCCTCGAAATCCACCGCAAAGATATAACAAAAAACGGAGACGTGCAAATTTTCGTCTCCGCCGATGACCAAAAGTGGTTGTTTACACAATGAACGTCGCAAAATGCGCGAATGTGATCTTCACTCGGTCATTGAGCGCGTACAGAATCAGACTTGTCGCGTCCTCTGTCTTGAGCCACCCTTTGTTGGTTTCCCGCTTGCGGTAATGCTTCTTCTTCCGCCAACCATACAATAGCATCTCCCATTCCTTGGACGTATAGGCAGTGTTCTTGTATTGCTCAATCCCGTCTTTGATGTGCGCTAATGGAATCTTATTTTCTTGCTTCATCTTTCTTGAAATTTAACGGTTTCACATCTTCTAACTGGAACGCTTCGGCGGCCTGGACGGTGTAGATGCCGTAGCGGTTGTAGTACTTGGCACTAACCATCTTAAAATTCGCCATCATACTCTTGATATGCTCGGTTCCGTTCCAATTAAAAGGCATCGGCACGCAGTCTTTGATGGCGTAATACGGATGATCTTTGATGGCTACACCGCGCAGTTTCTGCTCCCACAAGGTAACGTAAATCTGCCGTTGCCGTTGCAGCGGAATAGCATTCCATTGCTCCTCGGCAGGTCGTGTCATCCGTTCGTTTTGCGGAGCGATGTAGGGCTTTAGCAAATCGAGCATAACCGCCCAACTTCTACGCTTCTTCAGTATGTCGTCTAAAGCTTCCATAAAAATAATTTTTCAAAAAAAGTAGTGGGGTGACATCCTCTGGGGAGATTATAGAGGGGTATATATAGCGTGTATATCTATGCAGGGTGTCACCCCACTACGCCTTTTCTTTTTATTCTTTTTGCTTACTTTTTCTTTTTGTTCTTTATTCGGCATCTGTCAATATATCCGGACGATGCCATCGTCCGCTCTAATCAACGCAAACCAGCGTGAACTCCACACTATCCGGCTCGATGTTGGGGTGCGTCTCCGGGAAAGCATCTTTAATCGCTTTCAACGCCTTGGTGATTGCCGCCGACTTGGCTTTGAGCACGGTCTGCTCGGCACTCTTCTGTCGGAATGCCACACCCTCTGCCATCGTGTATTTCTGCGGCTTACCGACAAAATCGAAGGTCTCTGCACGTCGTAACTCAAAGTGGTGACCGTCAAAGAGGAATTTTCCTTTCTCCTCTCCGTTCTGCTCGATGGCGCACACTTTCGCGTCCTCCACCGCCGCTGTTTCGAGCTCTTCGATACGAGCATTTGCCGATGCCACCAACTGCCTTAGCGCGCGTGTCTCTTCCAATGCGCTGGCACCTAATACTTCTGTTGTCTTGATTGCCTCCATGAGGGCTTGATTCATTTCTATTGCTTTCATAATTCTTCTTTCGTTAATTGCGCCGTCTGGGAGACGGCATTGTTATTAGTTTTGTTTATTGTCCGGCATATTATGCCGTTTCGTCAATTAGCCCGGAAATAATCGTGCCCTTCAGGGCTAAGAATCGTATTCCGCTTACGGTGTCCTGTGCCCGGCACCTCCGTTGCCGGATCGCCGAACTCATACTTTCGGAATATCCCCAGCAGCTCTTCTCTGCTCATCTTCCTTGGATCACGTCCCATAGACCGCAACACCCGCAGCAGCTTCGCCCGCTTGATATTCTCTTTTGGCGTGACATACTCCAAGTTATCCGCCGACCAGTCGAGCATATCTCCGTTAAGGTGATCTACTTCGTAGCCCTCCAGTCTTGGTCCAATCCATGTGAGTGCCATGAGCATGTGGCATGTCCTGTTCCCGAACTGCCGCATGAAGGGGTAACGCGTGTGACACACTCGTGGATCTCTGGGGACAGCAAAGCATGGTTTTACATCCCGCAACCCTAATCTGGTTAGAGATAAGAAATGTCCGTCCCTTGTGCAGTACAAAGGTTTGTCAGTAGGACATTGTTTGGCGGTAATCATTCCACCGTTGGTAGTGTAGATACGCACGACCGTTTGGCTCTTGTCTGTAAAGCCGTACGCATCTACTGAAATAGGTTTGTAAATCATAATACAGCAGCACTCCGTTTTTTACATGCCGCGACATGCGGTTATTAGCGGAAATGCAGTGCAAAGGTAGATACAAAAAAAGGCTTCCTATCGAAAGGAAGCCAATAAACAAATAAGAAACAAAAGGAACAAACGAGAAACAAATAGAGGGGCTTTTTTACGGCTCATTTGTACAAAAGAAACAAATGTAAAACAAATGCAAAACGTCAAAAATAATAGATAAAATTGCTGTAACTATACCGCCTCATTGTTGGGAAAGATTCCTGTAGTTTTGCAAAGATTTGCTTCTTATCCATACCCTTAAAATCAAGCACACCCATTTGTCGGTACTTCTTGAGAAAGGCAGCTAAGGTCTTTGCGTCACTCTCTGTCGCTTCGCGGAACATATTTTCAAACTGCTCCGGCGTATATAGCCCAAGTTCGGTCAGTTTCTCCGTCACGAGGAAAGGACACGGAGCCTGCTCCACAATCGGCACAACATCTTCCACACATGTCTCGTGTGCGGTTGTTTCTCTGGAATGTTCTCCTTGATACAAATTAACAGAGGTATTGTCATGAATGTCGATGTGGTCACCGGCATAATAATTTCCATGGAAATGGACTTGAAAAATAATTGGTCTCATGATTCAATGAATGAGACAGCGGACATAAAAAGCACGGGTGCAGGAGCGATTAACATAAAAGTCTGCAAACTTTGAAACAAGACTCCTGCGAACCCATGCCATGACACGAGTAGCAGGACATAGTCTCCTTGTTTCTTTTAAGTTTGCAGACTTTTGTTAATCAAGAATATGCCTGTGTTGCACTATATGCTATTCAATATGTCCTCCCATTTATAGTCTAAGAGCTGACTAAATCCGCTGCAAAGTTACTACATTTTTTTGAATTATACAAGTTTGATGATTATTTTATTGTAAATTTGGAAGAAAATTCTTCTCGTTTTTAGTCCCAAAACTATAAGGCAAGACTTATTTCTTCTAATAATTTGAATGTGGCTGTCATAGAATCCACATCCGACAGGTTCTTATTCTGATGTCCTTCTACTGCGTTTGCGAAACTCAATATCTCATCAAAATAACCTTGCGTGTAAACCTGATTATTGGCAAGTATTGGCGTAAAATTATTACGCCTGTAAAGAACCTCAATAGTAGGATGATGCGTGTGGACTTTTTCTAAGGGCAGACCCAAGAACGTACTATTGGACTCGTACGTTAGTTCTTCCATTTGCACTAAGTAGAATACGCCGGAATTTGTACACACTTTTAATGATTCTTTTGCGGATATCCATGAGTAGGCGGTTGACAGTTCAATCGAGCCAGTAACATGCGGATGCTTCAGCATAAGCAGAAAAGAAGATGGCGCGACCTTTTGGCATGCAATGATCTCTGCTTCCCCGAACAGATAACAAGCCAGATCAAGCGGATGGATGTACAAATCAAGTAACGCATTACCTTCCGGATAAGCCCCGGTCAAATAATGCATATCGTAACTGATAAGATGCTCTTTTTTTAGCTTTTCTTGCAGTATTCGGACTGCAGGCGCATAGCGTTTCTGCATACCCACAGCAACAACCTGAGAATGATACAAACGGCATAACTCTATAAGCTTGTGAAGTTGCTCCAATGACAGGCAAGGAGGCTTTTCTACAAAGAGAGATTTGCCGCTTTGTAATACTCGTGAGGCTGTCGAAAACTGCGCTGCCGGTGAAGTGGAGACAAATACGCCTTTGATAGTATCGTCGTTCAAAATCTCATCCAAAGAAGTGGTGCCTTTTATCCCCGGGAACTTTCTCTCAATCAGTTGTGCTTTTCTTTCAGAAGTTACACAAATATATTTTATGGGTATTTGCAAATACCGGATAACCGGATACAGGTTAGAGAGCGAATGTTGCCCCATCCCGACAAACGCATATTGGGATTGATATATCTGCGCAAGATATTGCTCCGTGCGGAAGCGTTTATACCGTTCAATCAGTTGGTTTATCATCGTTGGATATGTTTTATATATTGCCGATAAGTAATATTGGGATTTTCAGTCCATTGATACGGACCATAGACTTTTTCGATGAGCCGTTTCGGGAACAATCTCTCAAAATTACGCATCAGAATGATGTCGTATTTGCGGTGGAAATTGATCCAACATTTATTGCAATGCTGAGAGTATTGGCATTGAGTTTTACAAGATGCCGCTCCATTGAAGATATCATCAAATGATTGCTGATGGATATTTCCTAATATGACGTCAAGATTCTGGCAAAGTGGCACATCTCCGTTGCTGTGAATAACAAGACAACTCATTATACTCTGGCATCGTAATTTCAGATTTCCTTCCCTCCATTGATCATAGAGGGCTACAAAATCATAATTTTCCTGTGTGTCATGAATGTTCGCCGGAATGTTTTCAATAAAATTCGTGGCGGCAAGTAATTCGCTTGTTGTATCGAAGAAAGCCATCGTTCCATATATACCGATGCGCACATCCACGTTGTATTTCTTGGCAACCTCAATCACATATTCCATGTCTTTGAAACTATTCCACGGAGAGAGACAAAACATCAAAGATACAGGGACTTCGTCTCGCAAAGTCTCGATAACTTCTATTACATGGTCGTAGCCATCCCGACCGCGCATGTATTTATAGGTTTCCAGTCCTCCGTCAAGTGACACGTATAGATGCCGAGGGTGGTATTCCCGAACGGCATTGATAACCAAATGAGGCGCAAGGCAGTTGGATAATAGGGTGTAGTTCGGGTGTTCTGCCTGTAGCCAAGCCATGATCTCGTTGGCTTGCGGGTGCAACAGAAATTCGCCACCCTCTAAGCCAATAGTGGTGCGTTGAGTAACGCACTTGCTTTGTACGATATGCTTAATATCTTCAAGAGAAAGGTGCTCTATCGGTCTTTTCTGCCAGATATTACAATGCTTGCATTTGGATTGACATGCCGTAGTAGCATAAATCATCAGCTGAGACAACCGCTTGTGTTGCGGTCTCGCCATGTTGTTCAAATATAACAGCCCATTGTAGGCATAATCAATAATTGAGTACATAAAAAATCGTTGCAGTTTCTACTTATATAGTACAAAACTGCAACGAAGGACTGCATAAGGATAAAACTTATTTTTTTAGTTTCCCTTTACTTCTCAAGTATGAAATAAATATATCCCATTGTAGAGCATTTTTCTTTTGATTGGCTATAACTGCTTCCGTATCAAGGTACTGGAGCGGATAGCAGTCGTATAAATAATATTTCCCGTCAATATCTGTAGATTCTTGATTTCCATAGCATAGCACAAGATCTTCAAAGATGCGGCTATCCCATAAGCCGACAAAACTGCTGACCACGAACAAACTATTTTCGCCAAGATAGAATTCAATCTCGTTGAATGGTCGTATGCGCTCATATAAAGGCGCAGACATATCCTTGAACTTAATCTCCCGTGTATTCACATCGAACCATTCTATGTCGTCATCTGTGAAAAGGATACTACTACTGTGCGTCCCGGATGGAGAAAGCCCGCACGCGCGAAGCGAAGTTTTGGAGAAATTCTCGACTTCTTTGTCATGGCTGCAAGCCGTCAGGGTAATGCTGGTAATGGCTATCGCCATCATCCAAGCGAGGATTTTTTTAGTTCTCATGTCTTTAAGTGTTTTATAATGTATCTTTATAATATAGTACAAAAAACATCAAAAAGACTGCATCTATTACCAAGAAAATCTAATTCCCACCGGAAGCGTGATATCAAATTGTCTTTCTGTCCGATAGGTGTCAACTCCCTTTGTTAATGGAACATAGTAATTCAGATTGGGCTCTATATACAAGGTCATGTGAGGTATTATTACAACCTGTACACCCACTCCTGCACCAACAGATAACATCCATGGCGCGTTGGTTATAGGTTCGGTAACAGAAGCCGGTTTAATGCCCGCGTACGCGCCGCCATAAGAGTATTGTGTATTTAGACGACCACTTACAGGCATATCCACCTGCAAACCACCGGAAGCATATAGGTTCCAACGAGAACCGCCCACCAATTTATAATTGAATCGAATCGGTACTCCTAAATAATGTAATGTCTGTGTACGTTTGATTGTAGTGCTTTCGTTGCCGCTTTGATACGTAGATTTCAGTAAAGAATAACTCAAACCAGTAGAAAGTGACCACTTGTCGTTTATTTGTCTGCTCAGTGAGAGTTGAACCGTAAGCGGCAATGCATGGTGTTTGCTTTCTGAAAGTGAATCTAACGGATTGTTGGAGTTGATGATAGCTATATGTCTCATATTTGATGCACTTGTGGAATCCATTGATTCGGCATTGTTGTCCACATAGTTAATATAGTCACCCCAATTATATAGTTTTGCTGCCGGAGCACTTGCAACCGATATTTCGGGTATGGTCATAAAATTATCCGTTTTGTTTAGACTAGGAAGCGGTGTCGCTGCATAAGCAAGGGTTATTTGCCATTTATGTTTTGTTTGTTTTTTTATAGGTGTCTCTGCCAATTCCGCAATGTAATCATTGGGCGTTAACTCTTTGACATATGGCGAGGGAGTAACCGGATCTTTAGGGATAGAATCTACCATTATTTGTGGCATGGTGTCTGCTAAAGCATGAGCATCTTTAATATCAACCAAATGTAAAGGAATGGTATCCTCAAAAGCCGATGTATGTTCAGGCATGGTAGCAGGAGTGTGATTTACTGTGATTCCTGTATCATCTATTGGCTGTTCTACACTTTCTTCTGCGTTTTCGTTATTGGTAATGGCAATAGGTTCGAGACGACTATCCCTTTTCTTGATAAGAAGTAGAGTAGCCGGAAGCAACAATAATAGAAGCAATACCCAATATTGCTGCATCATTTTACGAAGCATTTGTTTGGCTCGCGTAAGTTGTGAGGAAGACGAATGCGGCTCTATTCCAAGCATTGCCGCAATCTCTTTGTGAGTAAGACCTTCAAAAACGGACAAACGAAATACTTGTTTATATCCTTCAGGAAGTTGGTCTATTAGTTTTATTACTTCAGATAAAGATAGACCTCTTACATCGGTTTCTCCTTCTTCTGAGGGTGGAAGTTCAAGATCATTGATTTCTTCAATAGAAATAGTCGGAAGGATTTCTGCATAATCATTGCATTTCAAGGCTATATTTCTCGCTATAGACACCATCCATGCTTCTGCCTTGCTATCCTCGCGTAAGGTGTCAAACGAGGTGAAAATAACAACGAAAGCGTCATGCAGCGCATCGTTTACCATATCTTCATTACTGATATACCGCCGGCACACACTCCGTAATTTCGGAGCGTATGCCTTGTATAGTTCACTGAGTGCATCTTCTTCTCCATGCCTACACCGTTCTATCAGCGGTTCGATTTCCATTATGGCACAATGTCTCTAATTATAATAGTACCAACTATATAGAAAAGACTGCACGACACAACAAATTTTTCTCATTTTTTTTTGCAAAAAGACTTACAAAGATACAATAATTTTTCGAGATAAGCAAATAATGTTTTGATTTTGATAAGGGAATGTGTTGTTTCCTGCTTATGAACTTTTGTATTCTCCTCTTTCAAATCTAAAGATTTATTTGTTTATGTCAAAAAAAAGTTGTAACTTTGCACCCAGAATAAATACAAATTGTTAACCTTAAATGTGCGCACGAACATATAGTGCAAAAGTGGATGATAGAATACCGAGAACTAATAAAGAAAGTAAAGGAAGACATCTATGCTAATCCAGATGAATATATTTTAATTAGGTTGCAGTCTATCTTCGACAATTTATTAAAATATATAGAAGATGGGATAATGTTCTCTAATGAGGCAAATACTTTTAATGTGCCATATAAAGGAATAGGCACTAAAAAGGGGATAGGTGCTGCTGTTTATAAAAATACTCAAACTTCATTAGAGATTATAAAATCTTATTTATCTGGAGATTTTAATGTGTGCAATAAAAGAATGGATGAGTGGTGGAAACATCAATTTCAGAATGATCGTCATGGACTACCAGCTACTTCAATCTCATCTGGCGAGTATTTTTTTCGTATCCGTCAATTCGATGATACACAAAGAAAAATCAAACGGTGTGATTTGTTTCATGTCCCTTTTGAAAAAAGAGGGAAGATAAGTACTAATCGTTACAGCGTTTTAGGATATCCATGTTTGTATCTGGGACGATCAATTTATACTTGTTGGGAAGAAAGCCATCGACCAAACTTGAATAGTTTTTTTGTTAGTGCATTTCGGCTGTCATCAACTATTCCACAGATGTATTTCTTAGACTTTAGGCTTGATCGTAAGACTTTTGTTAGTGAGTATGCTTTCAGAAAATATTTATGTAATATGCCGATGATAATTGCGTGTTCGTTGCGTGTTAACTCATATAGTAATCAGTTTAAACCAGAATATATTTTGCCGCAACTTTTGTTACACAAACTCATTGTGCCCTCGGACAAAATTACTAATTGGGAAGGAGTAATATACTCATCAACGCAAGTAGAGGATGACTTTGGTATCACGAATATTAATTGTGAGTTAGCAGATAATATAGTTATTCCTATTCAGAAAAACGCGGAAAAGGGATGGTGTGAGGAATTATGCAAAAAGTTTGAAATGACAGAGCCTACAAATTATGAATATGAGTTGATAAAAAATCCACCACAGAGCACTACTATTATTGGAACAACATTAAAAATTAATGGTAATTTGTCTCCGTTTGATTTAATGGAAGAAAGATTAAAGCGTCCTGATTTGTTTAAGAAAATTGATTATCAAACAGGAAAATAAGTTGAAGTCAATGATAGTACTCCAAACTAATTGTTTTAAATATAAATAATTAGAGATTCGTTGATGAGAAACTGCTGTTATACTTGCTTTATCGCGATTTTTTTCTAAAAATAATTCATTGGGTCAGAAGAATCCTTTCAAATGATAGCATTTTTGGAAGGGCTAGAAGTGAAAAAAATCGACAACGCTCCAAATAGAGCGTCGTCTTTCTTCTTTTTTTGTCATAAACGCCTAAAAATGCATGTTTGGGCGAGGAAAGTGCTTCAAACTATTGCATGTATAAAAAAAAAGTAGTAACTTTGCAGCCAAATTAGGCGGCAAAGAAATGATAGAAACGTACGATAATATGGCACGGTCACGCATATACTCTTCACTTTTCTCAAGGAGAGTAGTTAGTGAAGTGTTAAAAGGTCAGTACACATCTATTGATAAAATTTGTGACTTTTTTGAGGATAATAAAGAGCAAAGAACATACTTTGAATATTTTACTTATTTATATCACTTTATGATGCGTTATTACCGTTGCGAGTACGTGTTCAAAAATGAAGTGATAAATAAGATATTACTGCGCCATTTTACAAATCAAGATACGATATCTTTTAGTGAATTCCATGTGGATCAATCTATTGCCGATCTTGTTATGTTCAATGGTATTAGTAGGGCTTACGAAATTAAGACGGATTATGATTCTGACAAACGACTAATCCACCAGTTAACTGATTATAATAAATTGTTTGATAAGTGTTATCTTGTGACCTCATCCGATGGTTATAAGAAGTATGCCAAAGAATTACCAGACAATATCGGAATAATAACATTTGAATACAAGGGAAATTCATTGGTACACCATATCGTAAAAGAAGCAGAGCTGAATGATGTCATAGATATTCCCACGCTGATGCGTTCCATTCGTGCGGTGGAATATAAGAGTATAGTAAAAGACCTGTATGGTTCTTTGCCTGTTGTTTCTGAGTTTGATATGTTTGAGGAATGCGAAAAGCTATTGGCTAATGCAGACAATAGAAAGGTACGAGCATCTTTCATGCGAGTAATCAAACAGAGGAAAACAAACACGCAATCCTTGAAACAATTCGACCATTGTTTCCGGCAGTTAGGTGTGGCTACTAATATGACACTTAATGAATACAATTCATTTATAAATAATTTGTCTATACCAATAAAAATATAATAATCATGTATTATCCGTATCTTAGAAGTAAGCAGAATGAGATGTTGGCACTGCGTGAGATTGCGCAATCTACTACTATACGCTATTCTCATATTATGCCAATAATTGAACCTGTGCGCGACTTGTTGACTTTAGATAAAACGGTCGAGGCTTTGGAAAAAGCTGATATTCCTTATGCTGTAGTGATTAATGCGCAAGGAAACAAAGTGGAGGATGTGTATGCATGGCTTGCCAAAGATGGGTATCATAATTATTTTCCGGCATTTATCTGTGATAGTGCATCTTCATTGGTTTATGATCAATTGAATAGTATGGACTTACACGATGTAGTTCTCGTGTTTAAAAATGATATTGACTCAGATAATGAAGGATTATTACCGCTACTTATGCATTCGTCGGTAGGAACTATTGTTGGTCGTATGAGTCGTTCATTAAAGAAGAGGCTATCACATGCGAATAAGCGATTAGTGACGTTTAAACCCGATGCATTTCACTCTCAAAACTCAAATGCTCAATACGCTAACGCTTTAGATGAATTATATACAGAGGAACATTCATTCTATAAGGAAGAGAATTATGATGGTTTTTCGGATTTCTGTGTGTTACCTAAAGAGTTGCAGGAGGGAGGTATGACTCCAACTACATTAGCGATTCATTTGACTTATAAAAAGAACGAAGATGAAATTTGGGTAAGACATTTCTTGTCAGATAATCAATTTGGACGGGAAAATATACAACACAAATTTAAAGAGGCTGCGATACATGTACAGGAGTTCTACGCAACACGTCCTAAAACGGCAGCGGTAGAAAAATTATTAGAGTGTCTTAGCGAGGAGCATTATCCTGGATTAGGAAAATTGAAAGAATATTCTGTCTGGAATCACCTGGAGTTGATTAATGATTTTTTAGCAAATAACTAATGATAAGCGTAGATAGTTTTAAATCAGACGAATTGCGCGCTTCTTTGTTTCCAGATGGAAACTTAGATCAAGAATTGGCGTGTGATTTCTTTCGTGGACTATTTGAACCATACATGCAAAGTGTAAATGGTTTTTCTTTAGCAGAGCAAATAATGTCTGATTGGGATTTATTTACTGATAATGATACCGCTAAACGTGTCATTGATGAAGCGCTAAGTTGGTCTGATTTAGCAGATATTAATCTCCATGCAGATACGTTAGTTGTTTATTCTCAGAATGTATCAGAGTCCCTTCGAGAATGGACAAAATTAAAAGAAAGTATTAAATATTCCTCACGCTTCCTTAGTGATTTAAGCCCTTTGGAGAACTTAGGATTACGAGATAGTCTACTTAATTCCGAGGAGGTGCTTAATAGTTTTGGAAACAAGTGTTTTTACCGTGCTCGTATAGCCAAAGAAAAGGATGTGAAATTTACTACGAAGGACTTAGGAATGCCGTCTGTAGATAAAACATTGGCTGGTCGCGCAAATGTAGAGGGTATTCCATATTTATACTTGTGTACGGAACCGGAAACTTGTTACTATGAAGTACGGGCTGCTTATCTTGATAGAGTATGGGTGGGAAAATATCAGGTCATAGATGGAGAAACCGTACGTCTGGTTAACCTTATACCAAGACATCGTAGTCAACAATTAAGTGTAGATTCAGAACCTTTGGTTATCTTGCGTAACCGCATCTTAATGAATGCCATCAGTAGAGACCTTTCTACACCAATGCGCAGGCATGATAAAGATTCAATGGAGTATCTTCCTACTCAGTTTATTTGCGAATATATTCGCTTGATCCTAAAGTTTGATGGAATTATGTTCCAAAGTTCACTAAAGAAGGAAGGTGCAAATATTGTACTATTTAAAGACGATAAAGTAACATGTCGTGAAGTAAAAGAATTTGAGGTTACAAAGATTGATATACAAACTGAGAGCGTTTGATTTTAAATCAACGCTCTTTTTTATTTCCTAATTTCGATTTTTTCTTTCCCCCTTTAATAAGGTGTTCGCTTCGCTCACGGCTTTGTCTTTGCTCCGCAAAATTTCTTTATAGGATGGGGTCGGCTTACCGCTTGCATCGCCGGACATGCTATACAAAGAAAGAACCCCCAAGACGAATCTCAGAGGTTCTCAAAGTGGCGGCTACCTCCTCTCCCACGGTATTCCGCAGTGCAGTACCATCGGCGATGCTGAGCTTAACGACCCTGTGCCCTCGTCCCTCTCTGCTCCGCTGCTCTCCGCTCTCTCCCGCGCCCGCGCGCCGCAGGCGCGCACAGCCCACACCCCGCATGGCTCCCTCCGCGCGCACACCACACCCCATAGCGCCACTCCGCCACCGATGAGGCATACACATCACTCCCAAAACTTGCCTATTCCTCCCGACTACATAAAAGATATGGTCTCTCTCTTAATAAGGTGTTCCCTTCGGTCACGTTCTTTGTCTATATAGGGCTTTCTTTATAAGGAGTGCATTTATATGCACGATGGTGGAGCCCCAAAAACATATTCATTTTTTGGGGAGAGCGGAACAACCCCGAGTACTTACTACAACGGAGTTTTGGTACACGTATCGAGGGACATGCCCGCGAAATAAGCTGTGCTTCGCAGGGCTGTATATTTGTTGTATATATGGAGATCAATATTATACGTCATATATAGGTGGCATAGATTTTGTTACTTTTAGTAAAAAAAGAGAAAATTGTATAAAAATGCAGATTTTTGATATAAAAATTTGCGTATGTGAAAAAAAAACAGTATCTTTGCAGACCTTTATAATCAACTGATATGAAAACTTTTCAACAAATGTCTGATGACTATGCACAAATAATGCATGGTTATAGTGAAAATGTATTATTCCAGTCGGGGAATAATATTAATCCTCATATTTATTACGAGGAGTTTTCTGTTTTCGACAAATCTTTAAAAAGTAGGAGCGCAACTTCTTTAATTTGAGGTGTGATTATGGCAAGCTGGGGAGAAATTTTAAATGCCGTACATACAAAAGATAACGGTATTGATTTAATGAAATTGGATAAGATGCGAATGCAGTATCTTTCTGAATTAGCAACTTATAGAAAAAGGAATGCTATAGCCTATTATTCCGGATGGATGTATAGGCCTGGAGCAGAGGATACCTCAATAAATGACAAAGACATGAATGCTTTCATGGAGGTGGTACATCGTTTGGATAAGACTAAAGGCCTGGATTTAATATTGCATACGCCAGGTGGAGAAATTGCGGCAACAGAACAAATAATCAATTATCTTCATTCCTGTTTTGATGATATAACAGTAATTATTCCTCAAATGGCGATGTCTGCTGGATCCATTATTTCTGTTTCATGCAAGGAGATAATAATGGGAAAACAGTCCTGTCTCGGACCTTTTGACCCCCAACTTGGCGGAGTCGCTTGTCAATCTGTTCTACGAGAGTTTGATAATGCGAAATCGGAATTGCAACAAAATCCAGCAGCACTCGGCTTGTGGCAAGTTATTATTAGTAAATACCCTCCTACTTTCCTGTATTCTTGTGCACAAGCGGTTGCATTGACAGATGAGTTGGCAGACAAAATACTTGAAAAAGTAATTGCTGCGCCTGAAAAAAGAAATAGTATAAAAAAAGCATTCAATGATAATAGTGAAAGTAAAATTCATAGCCGACATTTTTCAAAAGCCAAACTCCAGAAGTTAGGATTAAATGTAAAAAATTTGGAAGATGATCAAACTTTACAGGATTTGGTTTTGAGTGTACATCATTGTTATACTGTATTGTTGGAAAATGTTCCTATCACGAAATGTGTAGAAAACTCTTGTGGCGGGAGATATCTCCGAATGCTTCAACAGCCTCCTGTTAAGCCAGCAAAAAATGAAAATGCAAAAATAGAGGTTCCTTGTTAGTGTGAGATTTATTACAGAAAGAGCAAAGATATGATTAGTCTTCGCTCTTTTTTATAAGTATATATTCTTCCTTCATTATTTATACAGCACAAACTCTTCTTCGCTGTCGCTCGAAAAAAGGAAAGCCCTATATTTTCTTTTTGAGAGAGCCCATATCTTTTATGTCCTGGGCGGTCTAATCTCCGTTTGACATCGCCAAGCCTGTTTTAGAGGCGTGGGTGTCTGCGGTGGCGGACGGTGTGGGTTGTGCGCGCCTGCGGCGCGCGGGCGCGGAAGAGAGCGGAGAGCAGCGGAGCAGAGAGGGACGAGGGCACAGGGTCGTTAAGCTCAGCATCGCCGATGGTACTGCACTGCGTTGTGGGAGAGTAGGTAGCCGCCACTTTCAGAAGCTCGATATCGTAAGATACCGGGCTTCTTTGTTTGTGTGGCGATGCTACCTACTCTCTCCGCCTCACAATGTATCTGCCACATTTGGCGGATCTTCTACAGCTTCTTGCTGGCATCATACGTCTCGATGGTCTTGGTCTGAATGACCACGCTGGTGTCGCCTTTCTGCCATGCCTCGCTTCGGGTGGTGATGGTTCTTGTCACGTTGCATGAACTATGGAAAATCAAAGATTTTCGATTCGGGCGGCGGTTTTTTGTCTCTCGGTCATCTCGGCTTTAAGGAGTTCTATGTTTGCTTTGCAAACTCGCGCGGCGCACTTACTCCTTGACTGTCCACCAGACACTCTGCGGTGCGCCTTAACCGCTTCACAGTCATCGGTCGGTGGAGAAGTGGGAGAATGGGGGAGGGGATAATGACGACTTAACGAATTAACGAATTAGCGAATTAACGCGTTAACGAATAAGAGTACAAAAAAGACGAGTCGGAGGCCTCTCCGAAAAGGGAGAAGGACATTAGTCGATTAAGACTTATTCAATCAAGCCTAATTTCTTGAGGCGGGCACGGATGGCACCATATGTGCGGTTGAAATCCCTGGCTAATTGTGCGATGGGTGTGCCTTCTTGGAACAGTTCACGCAGACGCAGGTCATCTTCCACCATCCAACGCTCACCGGCTTGTGAGGCGGATGGCGATGAACTCGCGGACCTGTCTTGGGAGGGCTTGTCTTGCGCGGGCTTCTTGCGCATCATTTTGATGAAATCCAAGAGATAAGACGAAGGCTTGCCTTCCTCTAACATGTCGTGAATCATGGCTTCAACTGCCATGTCGTCCAACGCATCCGGGCGAATTTCGTTTTTGGCAGGGCGTTTCGTTGGTTTTGTCCCTTTGTCCTTGGTACTTTGTCCCTTCGTCACTTTCTTCGGCTTTTCCATGAGCGGCTGCAAATCGTCCATCGGAGCTACGAATGTATTGCGGGCTTGGAGCAGCGATTCGGATGATGGAAAGTCCGTTTGGAGCAGCGATTGCATCAGATGCATCTTCTCGTGCAGGACTAAGAACAAGTCACTCAGCAACGGCTCGAAATCCGACACATCGGCTTTGTTCTTGCTTCGGCAGGGATGGTCGGCTATCTTTTGTGCAACGGGCTCCATCAGCGGCACGAAATACCCGCACGCGGCATGCAGACGCTCACGCAAACGCGTCTTGTCGGCAGAAAGTAGCAGTTTGGTCAGTTGTGGACGGAACCTGTCAGCGACGCCCTGCCATTCGGTGAAAACGGGTTGCAGACCCTCCAAGAACGGCAGCGTCTCGGCGTTGAACGACACTTTCGAGGCAGACATCTTGCGCATCTGGTCTATCAAAGAGAGTGTCCGATGGAAATCAAAAAGCGCGCTGAACAGCTGTATCTCGTATTCCTTGCGCGCCGTCGGAAGTGCCTGATTGACCGTCTCTACGGACGGCTGGCTGTCGGTATAACGCAGCACGGAAGGGTCGTTGTCCAGTTCCACATAATTGAGTGGCGAAGACAACACAATACCTTCGAGCGTCCGGCAACGGGAAAGCGCCACATACACCTGTCCGGCGGCAAAAGCACGCGCCGCGTCGATGATCACCTTGTCGAAGGTCAGACCCTGGCTTTTGTGGATCGTCACCGCCCACGCCAGCCGAAGCGGATACTGGGTGAACGTACCTAAAACCTCCTCGTCGATCTTGCCCGTTTTCTCGTCCTCGCGGTAACGGATATTCTCCCACACCATGCGCGTCACCTCTATCTCGCCGTCCTCGCAACGCACGATGATCTTGTCGCTGTCAATCTCCGTAATCACGCCGATCTTGCCGTTGTAGAACCGCCGCGGTTTCTGGTCGTCGTTGCGCACAAACATCACCCGCGCACCGGTTTTGAGGGTCAGTTCTTCGTCCGTCGGGTAGATGTTGACCGGAAAATCTTTCTTGATTTCTGCGGTAAAAACGCGCGGCGCGTCCGGCAGTTTGGCTAACTCGCGTTCGTTCAGTTCGTCCGCCAAGCGGTTGTGGGTCGTGAGGGTGATATGGAAGTCCTCGTCCGTGTTCCTGAACCGCGGGTTGTACCGCGCATTGAGCAACGCACGGCCTTGCGCAGTCAACTGATTCTCACGCACTTCGTTCAGCAGTTGCACGAAAGTCCGGTCCTGTTGCCGGAACACATGATCGAGCTCCACGTAAATCGGTTGCAGCTCCTGCATCACCTTCGCTTGGAAGAAATACGGTCCGTCGTAGTACTTCTTCATCGCCTCTTCGTCCTCTCCGCGCGTCACCACTGGCGAGAGCTGAAAGAGGTCGCCGATCATCACCACCTGCACGCCTCCGAACGGCTGGTCCTTGCGGTATTTATACCGCCGCAAGACGGCGTCAATCGCGTCCAACACGTCCGCACGAACCATACTGATCTCGTCGATCACCAGCATCTCCAGATGATAAATGAGGTTGCGTTTGCGCTGCGTAAGTCGCTGTTCTGCAAACAGTTGCTTGTACGACTGCGGGGTGGGGATGAGTGTCCGGACGGGCAGTTGGAAGAACGAATGAATGGTCATTCCGCCGGCATTGATGGCTGCCACGCCGGTTGGCGCGACCACTGCCATGTTCTTCGGCGTCTGTTCGCGCAGCTTCCGCAGGAACGTCGTCTTTCCCGTTCCCGCCTTGCCGGTGATGAACAGCGGCCGGTTGGTATGCATCGCGAACTCCTCCGCCAGATGGTACGGAAGGGATTGTCTGCTTGCGTCCATATGTGGGTCCGTCTCATTCATTTCAAGTGCAAAGGTACGAAAAATTTCGGACATGTGCAAGGAAAATCAGAGATTTTCGATTTCCGGAGAGATTTTTGTGTCTCGGTCTTGTGTCGGTTGTGAGGAGTTCTTATTTCGCATGGCTCAAACGATTATTTCTATGTTTGCTATGCAAACTCGCGCGGCGCACTTACTCCTTGACTATCCACTGGACACTCTGCGGTGCGCCTTAACCGCTTCACTGTCATCGGTCGGGAGACTGTTACATGAATGAAGCATGGCGAAGCGTAACAATACAAAAAAAAACGTCCCGAAGGACGCTTTTGAAGAAGATTTTTATGTGATATGTCAGAATCACTCTTTTGTTTCGTTGCTCTCTTCCTTCTTGCCGTATTTCTTGTACAGACGCATCTCTACGAGGAAAGAGCAGAGCAGCCCGATGCCGATACCGCAGGCGATGATGAGCCAGAAATAAATGCTCATGGTTGCTGTGCCCGCCAGCCAGTCGATACATGCGCCCAAGCCGATGCCGAGTAACACACAGGCTGCGCGGAGCGTGTCCAGATTGAACGGTCCCATCTGACGCGGTTGCTTTTTCGGTTCGTCAATGAGCAGTTTGGCGGTCTCTGCGTCCGTGTGGTTCTCAATAATGAGCTGCCGGATTTCTTTGTCTTTTGACTTCTTATGCATAGAGGACCAAAAGGCCATTACTACTGCTATCACAGGCAGACCAAAAATAAGAACAATTGTGACCAAGCCTACAAAATTATCACCTAATGCTTCCATAATGTTATAAATTTTAATTGTTTAACAATGTTTGTTTTGTGAGGAGTTGACTAGTATGCTCCTCTGCTTATATGATACGCGGAGTGCGGAAAGGTTACACTTCCGGCGAGAAATAACGGAGCCGTTGCACTGCCAGACCAAGGATGGTGGCTATCGGAATGGCTATATAAACGGCTTGCAGTTGCTCCGGTATTTCCGGCATGAACAGGAACAGCGCATAGATATACACCACTACCGCAACCGGCAGACCGAAACAGAGACCGAGCAGTTTTGCCCATTTGCGCAAGGCCTTGAGGCGCATGTCGCGACGCACGGTGCGCATGACCTGACGGTTTATCTGCTCAACCGCTTTGTACTGCTGTGCAGACTGCTGAAACAGCGTGTCCAATTCATAATCAGTTATTGTTTCCATGTTCTATCTTTTTCTTTAGTCTTTCTCTGATGCGGAATAGCCGCACTTTGATGTTGTTTTCCTTTTGTCCGAGCCGGTAGGCAATCTGTTGTAGCGGTACTCCTTCGTAATAATGCCATCGGATGATCTGTTGCTCTTGTTCCGGCAGTTGTGCTACTGCTTGCTCCAAGGTTCGCAGTTGTTCTTCTTTCTGCTCGTTGTATGTCTCATCCGGCACATCCGTCGTGCATTGTGCATCATCAAATCGTACTTCCCCTCGTCGTTTTTCTTTTTCCAACAGGCGTAATCCGATATGATTAGCAATGACAGTCACCCACGAGCCGAAATTGCCGCCTTGCCATGAATCTAATTGTTTGTAGGCTTGGATGAATGCCATTTGTGTCACTTCTGCGGCATCCTCTTCGTCATGCATCAAACGCACGGCAGCACTGTAAACCTGCAAAGAGTAGCGTTGCATTAGTATCTCAAACGCCCGCGGATTGTTCTTGCGCAGCACTTGCCGGATCAGTTCTATATCTGATAAATTGTCGTTCACCTACTGATAAGATACACAAATCCTCAAAAGGTTACACCTCCAAAAGCATTTTATTGCATATAGAGGTATTTGTCCATTTACGCCAGGATGTCTTGGTATTCGTCGGTGCGGGTGAGGACGGCTTGGGCATAGGAGCAGACAGGGATGATTTGGCGGTTGTGGGTGCGCGCAAAGTCCACAGCGGCAAGAACCATCTGCCGTGCTATCCCTTTGCCTTCAAAGCCCTCAAACACCCGCGTGTGGTCAATAATCATCCGTTCCGGCGTGGGGCGTACGTAAGTCATCTCGCCGACTTGTACCGGTTCCGTGCATGCACCTTCTTCGGTGGCTTGCAGCCACGCCTCGAAAATGCCGTTCTTCCCGGTCTCGTTGTGTTGAATAGTAATCATGGTTGCTCTATATTTAATAGTCGTTTTTTTATTTCTTGTCCGTATGCGTAGCCACCTAATTGGCCGTGCGCGGCGATGACACGGTGGCAGGGGATGAGCAATGCGATGGGGTTGGCTCCGACGGCTTGTCCGACCGCTTGCGCGGACTTGCAACCGATCATCCGGGCTAACTCTCCGTAACTGACCGTCTTGCCGTACGGAATGGTCAAAAGAGCTTGCCAGACACGTTGCTGAAACAGGGTGCCTCTCGGTTGGACTATGATCCGTGCGGCGTTCTTTTGGTTTAATGTGTCCTTTTTAAGCATTACGGCGTTCTTCGTCTGCTTGCCTGCAAAATAATCGTCCAACCATCGGGTTACTTCATCAAAAATAGGGAGAGAAGATGTTGCTTGTGTTTTCCCTTCCCCGAACCGCAGACCGGTTAGCGTCTCTCCGTTGCTCTCTATGACGATAGTTCCCACGGACGAGTTATATGTTGCGGTATAGAGGATCATAGCAGTCCGATGGATTCGAACATCTGTCGGTAGGATGCGGCTTTGTTGTCAAGGGACAAGGGGTAGGCGCGTGAGGAAGAAGGCATCCGCCAGAAACGGATGGTTCTGCCGGCAAAGTGTGTCTCGATATATTCGCCGACTTTGGGTATGGCGCAATGCAGTATCTCTGCTAATGTCTGAGCGGCTTTGCCGCCCGTGCAGCAGATGGCATGGCAGGACGGTATCTGTTGCAGCAGGGCAGCGATATCGGTCTGCTCGACTATCTCCAAGTGCTCGTCCGCGGCGTTGCTTTGCAGGCGAATGACCGCCTGCGCCGTGTCGAAGATAGCAATGCCTTTCGCTTCGCAGAAAGCCATAATCTCTTCGCGGTTGAACACTTTCTTATTTGCCTTCGTACTTGGTACCTTGTCACTTGGTCCCTTCAAAAAGTCCCTTTGTCCTTCAAAATGCGTCTTGTCGCCAAAGAAGATCTGTCCCATGATTCGCCACATGTCGTTCTGCGGGTTGGGGTAGAAGAAATCCATGCACCACCGTTCTTTGGGTGGCGGAAAACTGCCGAGCATCAGTATCTGCGCGTTAGCAGGCAGAAACGGCTGCAACGGGTGCCGCTCTATGTCCGGATATGGATATTGTGCTTCAGCCATAGAATATGCTAATTTACAAAGTAATAACAGTATAGTGCGGCAAGGACGGCGGCGAGGTGGAGGAAGAGGATGGCAGGGAGACCGAAGCGGAATTTGGCGTGCTGGGTCTTGTGGTGCCAGACTTTCATGCCGAGCAGAGCACCGATGCTTCCGCCGGCAACGGCTATCCAGAGCAAGCGTGCCTCGGTGACACGCCATTTGTTGCGCTTTGCCTTCCATTTATCGATGCCGTACAGGAAAAACGCGGCTACGTTAATAGCCGCGAGATAAATCAGTATGCCGTAGATGCAATAGGTTCTCATTTCTTCTTGTAGAGGTCGCCGACGGACATTTTTGTCCATTTGGTAGGATGAACGGCGGTGTCGCGGAGAGTGACGTCCAGGAAGATCGTGCGGCCGTTGATGAGACGCTGGCGGACAAAGAGATCGAGTTCGTCAAGTGTCATCGGTCCGGCTACGCTGACTTCATGTCCGAGGCCCGGAATACGATAGACGGAGTAGGGATAATCGAACTTGGCAAGGCGTTTGACGATGGCGTTTGCACCAAAGAGACCGCGTTTGCCGAAGGTGATCTGTTTGTACGTGACAATCTTATCCAGCATGCCGTGGAAGAGGAGCGTAGGGGCAGGCGGCGTAGCCCATTTGAGTGCGCCGCGGGTGGAGTAGATCGCTCCGCTGTAGGCAATGACGGCAGCAGGTTTCCAACCCTCCGGCAGTTCCGCCGTATAATCGAGCGTGTTGCACCGTCCGTAATCGGTCATGAGCACAGTAATCGCTCCTGCCGAAGAGCCCTCCAGAATGATTTTATCGGGGTCTATACCCAGTTCGGCGGCATGAGCAACGAGGTACCGCACCGCCGCGGAGCAATCGGCAACCGCCATGTAGAACGCATTCTCCATGGGTTTGAGGTTGGTAATGCCGACGTTAGTGACTCCTTTCAGCCCGAGGCGGTAATCGATAGCGACCACGGCATAACCTCTTTCCGCCAGTGAATGGCAGTAGGCAGTGTCCCATTTGTTGGTCCGTGAGCCTTCAAAGAAGCCACCGCCGAAGACATGCAGGACGGTGTAGCCGTTTGCGGGTGCTGCAGGGGCATAAAAGTCCAGATAAAGGGCGGAGTCGCGCTCCACATAGGCGTATGTCTCAGCGGCTGAGGCTGTAACTGAGAAAGCCAGCAGAGTTGCGGCGATAAGCAAGAGATATTTTTTCATGTGTATTGTATTTGTCTATGTTGTATCATTTATTTTCCGGTTCCGGATGTTGGATGGTTATCTCTGCGCCGGGGGATGAGAAGTAGAACATATTGAGGATGACGGGTTTGGTGCCTCTGTTCTCGCCTCGATGGACGGTTCCGATGACTTCTACCAGCGCTTCGCCTTCACGGAATGTCTTCTCTCTGCCGTCCTCGCAGACGATGGTCAGTTCGCCTTGCTGAACAATGCCGTAGTTGATCACGGGATGATGATGCCAGCCGGTCTTGGCGCCTACGGGAAAGTCCAGCCGCAGGACCCGCAGTTCGGGTTGCCCCGCAGGAAAATCGGGCAGCGGTGCGCCGTCCCAACTCTCGGAAGTACGTATCAGTTCGGTTGTCTTAAGAGCCATGATGTAATGTACGATTTAACGATGTACGATGTACGAAGGATTTACGATTTAACGATTCCTTAATTTGCCGTCCTGCCATGTCAGAGAGGGGTAGGTCTTGCGGAGATACTCCACGGACTGCTCAATGCCGGATCCGCCGGAGGTGGCGAAGGGGATGAGCGTCTTGCCCTCTAACTGCGGCAGGTTGTTGTCAATCCACGAGTTGATGATACGCGGACAGATGCCCCACCAGATAGGATAACCCACATAGATCGTGTCGTACGGCATGATGTTCGTGCACTGTTTGATAGCCGGCCGTGCTTCGGGGTCGTTCATCTCCAGCGACGAACGCGACTGTTTGTTGCGCCAGTCGAGGTCGGCAGCGGTGTACGGTTCCGCCGGTTGGATTTCCCAGAGGGTGGCTTTCTGTGTTTTAGCGATTTTCTGAGCAGCCGCTTTGGTGGTGCCGGTAGCCGAGAAATAGACGACTATCGTCTTGGCTTCCATGCCCATTGTCATGGCGGCAAGGGCTAAAAAAATACATAGTTTACGCATATCAATTGTTTTTGTTTAAGATGATTAACGCGCCAATCACTCCCGGCACCCATCCGAGGCAGGTGAGGAGAAAGACAATCAGTACCGACCCGCATCCGCGGTCAATGACCGCCAGCGGCGGAAAGATAATGGCTAATAGAACTTGTAAACAGGACATAGTTGTTGGTGTTTATAGGAGTTATCGCATATTCGGGTAGATAAAGTCCAGCAGGGCGTCGAAGTTTGACTTGAAGGAGAAACTCTCGCGCAACGTGGGGTAGTTCTCTTTGTCCAGGCAGTACGGATAGGCGTATTTGAGGAACTCCAGCCGTTTGTCGTCGAAAGAGAAGACCGTTGCCATCTGTGCCATGTCCGCCGTGCAGAAATAGCCGATGGTGACGCATAGTTTGGCTATCTCCAGTTTCTTGTCGTCAAACGATTGTCCGTTGAGTGCGTCCATGACCGCTTGCATCTGTTCGGCAGATGCGCAGTCGTAATACCGCTGTTCCATCGGCGGCCGGCGGTGCGAGTCGCCATGTCCGTGCCGGTCGTTATGATGCCCGCGCGAACCTTGCGGACCTTGTGCCATCGCTCCTGTTGCCACTATCGCAAGGGCGAAAAGAAAGAATAGTCGTTTCATATTATTTGGTTTTGATTTTTTTCGTTTTGGATTCAAGAGATTTGATAGTCTCCAAGTAGGCCTCTTCCACCGGCGAAAGGGTGTTATTTTGCCACTTTCTATATTCTTCTGTTGCTTTGTCTATGGCTTGCTGATGGCTGACTAGTCCTGCATTATCCAATAGTTTTTGTCCTGTGGAAGAGAGAATGGAATCCAATTGCGCAATATAATCACTCATGTACATCGGCACATGCCGCATCGCTTGGATTTCCGCAAAGTCAAAATATCCGGAAACAAGGTTATTGAGCACATTTAGTTCATCGGTTGAAAGATAGTTCTTTGCAATAAATGCTTCTTTGAGTGTCGGCCAATCACCTTTAAAATTTGTCATGCCCATAAACGGTTGCTCGCTATCTGCCCGCTGATAAATAACCTCCGCCGCTGTGTGCCCGTGTGCAGCAAAATGCAGTTTGTTCTGTACAATCTTGAAAAACTCAACGGACAAATCGCTTTTAGGGTCATAGTCCACAGATGTAGCATACAAGTCAAGCACTTGCCGGTAAAGTACTTTCTCGGACGAGCGGATGTCGCGAATACGGTTCAGTAGTTCTTTCCAGTAGTTACCACCGCCCAAGTTCTTTAGACGCTCGTCGTCCATGGTAAAGCCCTTGACGATGTATTCGTTAAGACGTTTGGTCGCCCATTGACGGAAACGTGTAGCAATAACTGAACGGATACGATAGCCGAGGGAGATAATCATGTCGAGGTTGTAGAAAGTGACCTCGTGAGATTGAGTTTTCCCAGTAATAGCGCCATGTTGAGTGGTTGTTCGGAATTTCCGAACTACCACATTTTCGTCCAATTCTCCGTCCTCAAAAATATGCTTGATATGTTCACTGACGTTAGATTTACTGGTCTGGTATAACTCGCACAACTGTTGTTGTGTGAGCCACACGGTCTCTTGTTCCATACGGACATCAATATGCGTCCGTCCGTCCTCACTCTGATAAATGAGGATGTCTCCGTTACCGAGATTTTTACTAATATCTTGTGTTTCCATATTAATCCTTTTTATCCATTAACTCGCTCCAGGTCATGAAATCCGGTTTGGTGGGATGGGTGCCACGGGTTGTTGTCGTTTAATCAGTTGATTTGTTATGCTGTATAGTCCTTTAATAATACTCTAAAATATATTTGCTTCTAGTTTATGCAATTGTATTGTACTTTGGTATATCTGTTGCAGTTTTTCGTAATTTAAGAATGTGAAATACTCTTTCATTTGTGAGTATATCTCTAGTTGTAATGTTTGCTCATATTTACCTCTATGTTTTTCTGGTGCCACAATAATAAATTTTGTATGAAAGTTTTGTAGTTGTAGGCAACGATTAAAAGCATTACTTAATGTGCTTAAACTATCTACGACTTCAATGGCATACAATGGAAACTGAAACCCTTTTTGATTAAACCACAATACATCTATATGTTTAACTTCTTGCAATATTTTCGGATATGTAAAAGAAGGAATATCTGACATAGTAGCAATATCTCGCAGTTTTACATTATCACGATACACTGCGGATGGGTCGGCTGTATAGGTTAAGCAGTTTTTAAGATTACCTAATTCAAGGCACAGTCCTTCCATAAAAGAATGCATACGAACTTTATTATTCGTCGGCATTTTTTCTTCCTTGTAATTTATAACAGCATAAAGACTTAAGCCAACACGTTTAAAGCGTTTACTTAGTTCCCTGTATAAAACTCCACGAATTCCCGCTTCCCATTCCCTCGGATTTTTTGCTCCGGGATAATAGCGTTCTATATTATCATAAATATAACTTAGACTTCCCGCACCTCCATTGTCAAGAAGTACACGCTCTATTGCTTCAACTTTAGTCATATATGATACTTCATGTTAGTTAATATTATTGTTGTTTTGCATGAGCAAAGTAATCCTATTGGATATATTCTCTTGGGATTTCTTAAATACAGATGCTAATATTTCAATCGAACATTGCTTATCATTATAAAGTTGCATCAATAATTCATCATCACTTGGAGACCAAATATCTGTTTCTTCACCACCTTTGATAAGACACATATCTTCTTCCCCCTCTTCATAATTGACATTATGAGTAGCTTCTGAAGAGCCAGATTTTGAAGAAGATTTCGCCTTTGCAAAATTTTCATCTCCTTCAAAATCAGTTTCCCAATCTCGTATGGCATCCGGTAAACCAAACTCAATATGCAAACCTACGTTATCGAGGATGACGCACCTTGTTTTTCCTGCTGTTGGACGAAGTCCACGGCCTACTTGTTGTAGGTATTTGACAAGTGATTTGGTAGGACGAGCCAGTTGGATGAACTCTATATCTGGGCAATCGAATCCTTCTGAGAATATATCTACGTTCACTATCACGTCTATACGGCCTTCTTTAAAACGCTTCACATATAGACGTCTTGTATCACGAGGGGTCTCGCTATCAATCCGCACGATATTTACTCCGGCTTTGCTAAACTCAGAGCATATATGATCGCTATGTGCGCGACTAATGGAATAGATAATACCTTTTTTACCAATCGCATAGTGTTGGTAACTCTTTAAGAGGTGTGCGCGAATCTTAACCGTATCTACTACTTTTTCAAGAGCAGATACTTTATAATCGCCCTCCATGTCAAATTCATCAATAGAATCAATCTCTGTTTTAATGGCATCATTTGGAGCGATTGAATAGTATTCATATGGAGCAAGCCACCCTTCTTGAATAAATTCCTCGATTGGCTTTGAGACGATTAGTTTGTCATATAGTTCTCTAAAGCCGCTATGGTTCATGCGCCAAGGAGTTGCCGTTACACCGAGGTGTTTAGCGTCCGGATACATACTCCATAGTTTGCGATAGGAATTGGCCATGGAATGGTGCGCTTCATCTATAATAACGAAGTTGATATTCAGATCTTGAATAACATCTCTGTTGGCATGGTGCGTTATAGTCTGAATAGACGCTACTTGGATTGATTTTGTTAGATCTCTGTCTTTCCCTCCTGCGATGATTCCGTGAGATATTTTATACTTATCGAGACTTTCGCTTATCTGCTCAATCAACTCTACTCTATGCGCAACAATCAGTATCTTTGTATTTAGAGATTGTAATACGCCCCATGTAGAAATATCACCAATAATCGAAGTGAACAAGCGTGTTTTTCCAGTACCAGTAGGCATTTGGAACATCACACTATCACACGCGTCCCAAGCGGCAAAGATTTGTTCTTTTGCATCTTGTTGATAAGGACGGAGCGTTCGGTCTTTTCTACATATATCAGCAAACATTTTAATCTGCAATAAATTGCTGCAAATGACGGTTAATTAACTCTAAACAATTGATATCAGACTTTGTTAGTGCTGATTTTTTGTTTTTGGACTCTCTTAACTTATTAAGCCATGCTAATTTATCTCCTTTTGTTTTAAATGATCCACCTATATTGATGGCAAAAACTTCTTCAAATTCTGGAGCACTAAAGTTTTTATTGATAACATCTTTGTATTCTGACAATTCCAAATAGTCTCTCCAATCGTATTCCGATAAATCAAAGTCCTCAGCGTCACTATTCGCTTTTATTATACGGCTTTCTACTTCATTCTTTAGTATCAGTATTTGCCCACTTAACCATCTATGTTCATAGACCTTCTCTAATCTTTCAAATAACAAGATACGTAATTGTTTGAAAATATCGTCTTTTATTTCCTTACCTCTTTTTTGAAGAGATTGATCCTGTGTTTCTCTCCATTCCATAAGTCCATCTGGTTCATATTCTGAATCATATTTATTTACTATATTCTCATATGCCATTAGCCATTTCTTTTCGGCACCTTGACCTTGTATATTCCTAAGAGACACGCTTTCTTCTTCCGGAAGATTATTTAGTCCTTCTGATAGAACTTGCATATATGGTCTTATTAATTCCCGGCGTTCTCGTCCAGTTGAAGAAATATTAAGAAGTCCTTTAGCGACAAGATACTTATGCAAAGAACCGATGATCATGATTATAGCGTAAGTAGCACGGTTTGAGAGTAAAAAGATTGGAGCAGTTTCTGGATTCAAGCCTTCAGAAAGCATACTATAACAGTCTATGATAAAATCCGCTATACGTTTGCTAGCCTCAGTCATGGCTTTCTCAATATTTGTTTCTTTCTTATCATAGAGATAACCATCTAGGTCATCACTCCATTTAGTTCCTTTTGCTTTTGGAATAAGTCCACATTGCAACAAACCATTTTCAAAAGCAGTAGAACCTAATTCTCCTTTATCTTCTCCTATGGTTATTTTATTGTGAAGTACAGTACCTGATTTCCCGCACAGTTCTTTTATGATGGATGAACGTAACGCTCTCATACGTGAGTCAAGTCGTTCTGATGTCCATAGAAGATCCTGTTCCAAATCAATCCGAAGATCTTTACTTACAGCCTTTTGATTCTCATTGATTTCCATAAATATTCTTAACTGCTCATCATTTGACATATCTTGGAAAGCGACAACAGGGATCGTATGTTTCTTCTTTTGGCTTGAAGTTGCGTAACCATATACACGATGCTGACCATCAATTATATAGGCTATACCATATGCATTAGGTATATTGAGTAGACCGAATTCTGCATTTGAGCCTTCTTCTTTATGTATGGGATCAAAAGTAACTTTAACATTATCACTAATGTCTGCAAAGTTCAAGATAATAGAATTTGGAAAATATCCCCCTCCATCAATGAATTTTGCAATGCCTTTCAATCGTTTAGGGACCAATAATCGTTGGTAGGTTGGAGCCAAAGAAGCATTTACTTTTGTCCTATGCAAAACAAATCCTATTTTTAGTAAAGTACTCGGCTCTATTGAGAAAAGGTAATATTTCTTTTCCCCCATTTCTCCTCGTAATGCAGGTATAACTATCGGTTTTCCACTTATTAACTCATCCTTAAACATCAAACTATAAAACTGATACATTACGGCTGTCTTATAAGATTTGATAAGATCGCAAATATACTTATATGCGTTATCATCTAAATGATATATATCATTATGAGCCATACGGTTATCATCCTCACTCTCATCTATAATCTGATAGTTACGCGTTGCTAAAATATACTTTACTCGTTTATTTGAGCCATATATTTGCTTCAACGACTCAGCAACCCCATTTTTATAGAGAGACATTTCATTTAATATCGCCTGAAAACTCCGGCTTTTGGGTCTTTCAGCAGCTTTACACTCTACCACAAAAATAGCTTCTTCACCAACAGCTACAATATCAATTTGCTTTTTCTCTTCGGGATTCTCTCCCCACGGAATGACTAATTTATCGTCAGAATTAAGAATACGGAACCCAAGTTCGTAAAACATGCACCAGATATCATCTTCAAATTGACGAGAAAATTCTTTAGGACGGGTTATCTGAGTTTTCGTTTTCATAACAGTTCCCCTTATCCATCCTTGATTTACAAATCTTTCCACTTCTGCATGAAGCACCTTTTGCGAATCGGATTTGGTTCGTCTTGCTTTATACTTACGAGCCAGAGCATCATCCTCATGAAGCATATGCTCTCTAATTTTTTCAACTTGTAATTCTGTCAGTTTCATATTGATGTGGTGTTTATTTCGTGTTTAAAAGATAGGTCTTATTATTTGTCCGTCATCTTCGTAGTTCATCATCAGAACTTCGGATTGTTTCTTGACTACATTTTGTGTCGGATTAATGGTTCGCGTTGCGACAATATCTTCAATTCGAAAACCGTTATAGATTTGCTTAAAATACGAACTATTGTCATCGTTTCTACTATCCGAATTACTTTGCATCAAATAGCATCGTCTTCCTGTTATACGCCTACAAAACTCGTGTAATTCTTCTTGTTCATGATCTCCAAAGTCCATTCGGTAGTATTTGCTAAAGTTTTTAGAATGCTCCTTTAATGGTCTATAAGGAGGGTCCATATATATGAATGTAGGATGCCCAACTAAGTAATCTCTAATTATTCGATAGTCTCCGCACAATATCTCCACTCCTGCTAATGCATTATGAACTTCCTCTAAATTATGAGCATCTGCAATCATAGGCCTTTTGTAGTACGCACATGGGACATTAAATTCTCCATTACTATTCTCCCTGTATAAGCCATTATAACATGTATGATTAAGGAATATAAATAATGCAGCTCTCCTTACTCCTCTTGCTCTATGTTGATTGTACTCATCCCTAATTCTATAATAAATTTCGCCTCTTTCCTCTTTGTTATTGCAATTATAATATTCCTTTTGTAAGTTCTCTAACATCGTTATTAGAGATTTGGGGTTCCTTTGGATAATTTTGTAGCAAGATATAAGATCTCTGTTAATGTCATTAATAATAATTCGGCCCAATTGCTCTCTATATTTCGACAGCAGGAAGAACAGTACAGCTCCTCCGCCCACAAATGGTTCTATATATGTTATGTTATGCTCGTCCGCAAAAAATGGTGGTAGGTTAGCATCAATCTTCTTCAACAAATTAGCCTTGCCTCCAGCCCATTTCACAAAAGGTTTTGCACTCATTAAGCTTTCATTAGTTTTTTTAGTCTGGTTCCTATTCCTGGTTTGTTCCCTATGCGGAACGAGGTAATTATGTATCCTGTCTTACCCTTATATATACTTTGTATATATCCCGTGATTTTGATTATTGTTTTTCATTCTCTATAGGCATATTCTCCCTTGCTGCCTCAATGGATTTTTGCAATTGACGCAGGAGAACTTCCTTGGATGGTAATTCAGTAAGATATTGCGCGACACGGATTCCGGACTTGTCTTCATCTGCATAACTATCAGAAAATGAGACCATGACAATTTTGACAACAGTGTTGACACAATTTGAAAATCAGGAAATAATTGGGCAAATTTCATCATTCTGCGCACGGTTCTTTCTTCAAACCCCTTCGTTCCATAGTCCTCTTGCAATTGTCGCGCCACCGTCGCGACAATGTTGACACCAGCGGTGACACAATTCCCTATTTTACAAATTCGGGTGCAAAGGTACAATAATTTTTTGATATATGCAAATTTATTTGCATTTAGGGATGGGATTTTCGGTTCGCAGGGCGGGGTGAGGCTTGGCAGCCTGCGTCTTTTATCGCCCATGCATGGTCGATACTATGGAGAAAAAACGCAGGCAGGCTGTTTTGGGAAAAAGACGCGGGCTGTATGTTCTTCAATGGGTGGACTTCAGGGTGGAGATGATGAAGCCGCGGAGAGTGGTACAGAAATGGTTGTTCGGCTTGGGGTTCTGGGGCGTCGGGGCGTGGTGGCGGAAATGCTTGCGGTAGTCCGCATAACGCTTTTCCCACTCGGCACGCAGGGCGGGGTCTTTGAGAATGGCTGAGGCTTGTTTGACAGCCATGCCGAAGGTGGAACGGGTCGCTCCCTGTTCCGCTGAGGCTGTGCCACGGAAAGGGTTGTCCAGCGCGTAAGCATGGGTTTGGCCGTTCCGCGTACGCAGAACGATACGGCTTTTCCGGCTCAGCTTGCCGCTGAACGAATCGAATTCAATACTGGGTGTGACTTTAGACATAGGGCAGTTGAATTGTATTGTTTAGCTGGTTATATCGTCCGTATATCCTCCGTATATCGTCCGTAAATTGTACGTAAATGCTACGAAAGATAGTACTAATTCGGTGCAAAGATATAACAAATTTCTGACATATGCAAGAGGGAGAGGGAGTTTTTGGGAAAAATCCGCCAAGCGTGGCGGATACGGGAGACGGGAGAGGAGGCGGGACGGGGCTTGGTAGCCTGCGTCTTTTATCGCCCATGCATGGTCGATACTATGGAGAAAAGACGCAGGCAGGCTGTTTTGAGAAAAACGCAGGCAGGCTGTTTTGGAGAAAAACGCAGGCTGGAAAATCCGGGGAAAGGGAACAGGCGGATACGGGGCTCGCGGAAACAGCCGCGAGGACTAGACAGGAGGGAGAGGACGGGGTTCGCGGAAACAGCCGCGAGGACTAGACAGGAGGGAGCATGGGAGGGCGAAGGAAAGGAGAGAGGGCAGGAAAGGGCGGGCGATACAATCGCCCTGAAACTACCAAGAAAGGAGGCTCGCGGAAACAGCCGCGAGGGCTGGACAGGAGGGAGCATGGGAGGGAACATGAGAGAGGCGGGGAAGACAAATATGTAGCTTTTGGGGACAAAAATTTGCGTAATTCAAAAAAAAGTACTAAATTTGCAGCGGATTTGAGAAATAGTCGAAAGTCGAAAGTCGAAAGACCGCAGGCGTGCCTGCTCAAAGCAGAAAGCTGATACATTAAGCCGAAAAATGCTAATACAATGATACACCTGAATGAAGAAGCCGCACGGTGCCTGTTATGTTACGATGCGCCCTGCGGGGAAAAAGTAGCACGCGCCATTCGTGCAGCCCGTTTTGACAATCTATGGACTGCCGTAGAGTTATTCAACCAATTAAGCGAGGAAGAGTTGGTACAGGGCGAGAAAGCCTGTATCCATTATGACAAACCTATTCGCATAGCGGCTTTGAAAGAAGCCGTATGCAGAGGGGTGACGGGTTACGGGTTACGGGTTACGGGCTTTCAGTCGAAAGTCGAAAGCACTTTGCCTTCGCTGGAAATCAATTTCTGCGACATGGTATGCGAGAACCCGTTCTTCCTTGCCAGTTCGGCGATATGCACGAACTACGAGATGGTAGCGCGTGCGTTAGAAGCCGGTTGGGCAGGTGTGTTCTACAAGACCATCACTAAAGGTGAGATCCGCGAGGTGTCACCGCGTTTTGACGCAGTGCGTAAAGAGGGAACGCCTTTCGTGGGATTCAGGAACATGGAGCAGTTGAGCGAGAACCCTTACACCGAGGATTTCGAAATCCTGCACAGGCTGAAAGAGAACTATCCGACCAAACGTATCATTGCTTCTATCATGGGTCAGACAGAAGAAGAGTGGATCGAGTTAGCGAAGATGGCAGAGGCGGCAGGATGTGATGCGGTGGAACTCAATTTCTCCTGTCCGCAGATGAAGTTAACCGGTCTGGGCAGCGACATCGGTCAGAACTCGGAGTTGGTGCTGTTCTACACCCATTTCGTAACCGAGGCCGTGAAGATACCCGTCATCCCGAAGATGACGCCGAACGTAAAGACGCTGACGACGCCGGCATTAGCAAGTTTCTTCGGCGGCGCGAAGGGTATCAGCGCCATCAACACCATCAAATCCATCACGATGAGCCACGAATCGGAAGTGAGCGGCAAGATAACCGTGAGCGGCTATTCAGGCAAAGCCGTCAAGCCGATAGCACTGCGCATGGTTTATGAAATGGCAGACAATCCCGTTCTACACCAAGCCGGAATAGAGAAACATGTGGATATCAGCGGAATAGGCGGCATAGAGACATGGCGCGACGCGCTGGAGTTCATCCAACTCGGTTGCCGCAACGTACAGGTATGTACCGCCGTGATGCAGTACGGCTACCGCATCATCGACGACCTGAAAGCCGGATTGCAGCATTACATGGCTGACCGCGGCGTGACGGAACTCAAGACACTCGTAGGAGAGAAACTGCCGAATGTCGCCATGCCGTCCGATCTGGACCGCGAGACGATCGTCTATCCGAAGTTAGACAAAGAGAAATGTATCGGTTGCGGGAGATGCTATATCTCTTGCATGGACGGCGGTCACCAGGCAATCAGTTTTGAAGTACCAAGGGACGATGTACGATGTACGAAGCGCGAGCCGAAGATCAACGGGGCGAAGTGCGTAGGATGTCACTTATGCCGGTTGGTATGTCCGACAGGAGCGATAGGCATAGCCAAACGTATTCCGAAAAAAGCAACCGTCTAAGCGTTTAGAACGGATAGCCGATACCGAAGTTAACCCGGATAGCATCCAGCGCTGAAGGGATATTGAAATAGGTGGTGATCGGTTGTGTTGTGTCCGGTTTGCCTTCTTTGTCATACCTGAAGGTCTGGTATGGCGAGTGGATTCCCACACCTATATCCAAGCGGACGACGAGTCCGTCTATATCGAGCCGCAGTCCGGCTCCCGTACCGAGCGCAATCTGGCGTGCGAAATCCGGGTTGTTGTAGATTCCGTCATAGAGGTTCTCCGGCAGTTCGAGCCGCGTGATATAGTCTCCATACCCTGCCGCCTTATAGAGATCGACGGTAGAATACCAGTTCCATACGTTTCCTGCATCCACAAACGCGGCTCCGTAGAGTTTCCAGACGATGGGGAACCGGAGTTCGAAGTTCGCTTCGAGTTTGACATCTCCGGCGTGGAAGAAGTTCTGGTTGTATTTAGCGGAATAGAAGTTACCGGGTCCGTAAGCATACGGCGACGCGCTTCTCATGCTGTTCGGTCCTCCGGCGTAGAACGCTTCTGAGAGCGGCGCGAACATCGAGTTGCCGAGCGGAATATTCGCTCCGGCGAAGAGGCGCGTAGCGATAGAGACTTTGTCGGTGAGGTTGAACTTATTACGCAGTTCCGCAGACAGTTTGAGGAACTGATTGAAGGTGATATTTCCCAGTTTCTTAGGGTCATTCCATTTCTGCCCGAACGCGCAGTAGATAGCGTTGATGAGGTTTCCAGACTCTTTCACGGCGAGATCCAGCATGGTGTTCACGGCTCTTTTGTCGCGGTAGTCATTGTAGGTGAAGTTATACGCGACAGAGGGTACAAACTCGTCTCCGGCAATGACTTTGATGAGTTGCGGGTATTCGGCGGCTTTGTCAAGCAGGTTCTCCGACTCGGCTTTCATCATGACGACCGAGAGCGAGAAGGGCGTGAAAGCATGGGTGATATAAGGGCTGTTCGCCGAATGGAAGAAATAGGTGAAGGAGCCAGAGAGTTTATGCACTCCATATCCTCCGGCTATGTTCTCATACTGGTATCCCGCCATATAACGCGTGTCTCCCTCGGGGTTGTTGTCTCCCGCCCAATGGAGATACGGGAAGATAAGAGACGCATTGACTCCCAGTTTGTAAGTGTCGGTTTTCTTTGGGTCTCCGGGATGTCTGTTACGCAGCGCCCAATAGTAAGCTCCGTTGCCTTTGAGCGTGAAAGACTCGCCTTTACCGAGGAGGTTCCGAAGCGTATATTTGAGCGTTGCATCGGGTCCGATACTGTTATTAGAGCGGTACGCCAGACCCGCATCTGCAGCGAGGCTGTGAGTCCGCCAGAGCGAATCGCCGCGGAACAGTTCGCGCCGCTTCCAATCCTTGGTATAACGGATGCCGAGTCCGGATTTATTGAGTTCTCCCTCGAGGATGTTGTTGTAGTCCCGTTGCGAGAAGAGACGTAGCGACAAAGCAGGCAGGATCCGATAGTCGGCGGTAAGCGAAGAGAGAAGCCCGCTGTTCTTGTTGATCTCGGGGTTATCGGAGATGGTTGATCCGATGGTTATCCGCAGGCGGTCCTTGAGGAAGGATTTGGAGATAGCGATATTCATATCGTTAGACTTGCCAGCTGCATGGCGTGTCTGCGCGGAGCTGATATCCACATCCACGATCTTACCCAGTTTGGAGTTCGCCATAGCGGCATTGATACGGCTGTTGATGATGGATGAGAGGGCATATCCTTCCCGTTGCGCCGCCACATTCGATTCGCCCACGTACATACCCGTAGCAAGTAGCGTAGCCGCCAGTCCTTCGCGTGTTCCTTCATCGACGGAAGCCAGTTCGCGCGTGACGGCTTCGTCCGCCGGCGCTTCAAGGAAGAAACCGATCGACTCCAGCCCGATAGAGTCCAGTTCGCCGTTGACGCGTACGCCGGTACGGAAATCGACACGTCGTGTGTCTTCTTCCTCGGACTCCACATCGGCTTTGACCTGCTGCGAAGCAGAGACATTGAGTTCGGTCTTACCGATAGGTCCGTGGAAAGTGATGTTACTGCCGGTATCGACACGGAAAGGCATGACGGGATATATCTTAGGCGAATAGCGGATGACGCCGTCGTCCACGTTGATTCTGCCTCCTAAGTTGAGTTCTCCTTCCGCCGTGCCGTACCGTACGTTCACGGTACCATGCGGTTTGACCTGAGCGAGGTTTTTCTTATCGATAGGATAGGTGATATCGGTAGTAGGAAGGATGGTCAGATCCACGTCCGCAACGATGCTGTCGAGCGGTCCTGTGACGCGTCCCCGGATGTCGGTAGCCAATTCTCCGTACACAGGCAGCGGTCCGCCCTGCGGCAGTTTGGCAGGCGCGAAACTATCGGCTTTCAGAGCTACATCAATCATCATGCTATTGAGATCCAGACCGCCTGTGAGAGCAATGAAAGTGCTGTCTGCGCCATAGACGGGCAGTCCGTTGAGATCGACATGGTTATGCTCCATGATGATAGGTGTCTCTCCGAGGCTGATACCTATCCGGTAAGGCTTGTATTCGGCAGCCACTCCCAACGGTTTGACTTGTGCGGAGATGTCTGTCTTTCGCGGCAGTCCGTCCACGGAGGCATTAGCGATGACGGATCCTTGCAACGCTATCTCTTCCGGCAGTTGGACGAAACTCTCCACTATATCCAGCGGAATCTCATCCAGTTTGACATCCGCCCGCAGCGCATGATCGTATTCCGAAGAAGGCGCAAGACGTATATCAACCGCCCTGTTTCCCAAGTCCATGTCTCTGAAAGCAAGGCTGTCCGCCGTGAGTCGTCCTTCTCCGTGCAGTTCGTTAGCTTCGCGGATGATGTTCATCTTCAGGACCGCATCTGTACACAGTCCTTCCACGTTCATCACGCCGTCCGTGAGGCGCGTGTCTGCATTCAGCGCGAGGTCGGTTCTTCCTTCGGTCATGTTGACCTCGAGTCCTGCGTTGGCGTTGATGTTGAGAGACGGAGAGGGTTCTGTCTCCCGCAAGGCAGCGGATAGCGCGATAGTGGTCAGAAGCGAATCGGAGACGAGCGCCAGACGGCTCTCATGCAGGTTGATACCGGCAGAGTCTATGAAACGCTGCACGGGGCTTCCTTTTCGCAAGGCGATGTCGGCATGGAGCGGCGGTATCTGGCGGCGGAGAGTATCAAGCATGGTCAGTTCCTGCAACGAAGTGATACCATGGAGGACGGCAGAATCGGAGACGGTCTGTACCAACCTCTGAATATGATCAATGAGCGGGAAGAGAGGCATGGGCGAACGGATATCCGCGTCCAAGCCTGTAGCAGCTAAAATAAGCGAAGTAGCGGTGTCTGTAGCAAAATCTATATCCGTACCGCTGAGGTCATACGTGTCGTACACCGCTTCGTCAAGGTGCATCCTGATGCGCGAAGAGAGCGGTTTTTGAGGATTGATGCCTTTGCCGGAAGCATAGATATCTCCTGCGAGGGAAAGAGGGAAGGGCGTATCGGTTGCGGGCGAAGGGTTGATGAAAGGCGAGAGGTTGACACGGTCGATATGCACGGACGCATCATAGGCTTCGTCGTTGATGTCATACGATCCTTTCAACCGGGCTTTGCTGCCTTTGAAATCCGCATCGGCTGTGACATCCACCCGCATAGAGTTGAGGTTCATCTTCGTGGCTTGTATATCCGCCGTTGCACCTATCTCGGACGAGCGCACATGCAGGCCGTCGCTGGTGATGATATTACGGGCGATATCTGCGCACGCACTGCCGTAGATCGTGTCCGCAGGAATACGCAGTTTAGCGAGCGTGAGTTCGAATCCGCCGACATTGAGCCTCCGAGCGTCGTAATTGTTAGCCCCAGCATCCACCAACGCGTTAGTAGAGAGCGTGCGGGTGGCGATACCCAGTCCCAGCGGCGTGAGACGGAAATGAATATTACGCAGTTCTCCGTCCGGCAGATCGAAAGCAAGACGGAGAGGCGGGACGGAATCAGTCACGGGCGAAGGAGGATCGGCTACCGGACGTAGATCGATACCTACATCCGCGTCGTGGATCCGCAAACCGTGCAGAGGGTATAGGCCTTCAGCGATATTGATCTCCGGACTGGAAGTCTTCAACAGACCTACGACCGCATCGACTCCGACCGTAGCTATCAGGCTGTCGGAATGGAAGGTAGTGTGGTCCAGGAAGAGAGTGTCTACCCGGATGAGAGGAATAGTGCTACCGTCTGCCGGGAACGGGTGGTTGGCGGTTTTGAGGACGGCTGCAAGACGGAGAGAGCGGGTATAGACCAGCGTGTCTTGTCCGCGGTGGCCCACAAAGAGGCTGTCGATAGCAATACGGACAGGCAGATCCTCTTCGCCCTTGTAAGCGCGATAGAGATGTTTAGGCGAATGATGGAAGGGCGAGAGGTATATCTCTCCGAGGTCTATATCCCAGTCGGTTTTTTCGTTAGCGACAGCGATTCCTTTCTGCAGCACCGCTTTTCTCGCCGAAGGAACACAGACCCCTACTGCTACAGCAGTAAGCAGCAGCAAGACGACACCCACTATGATACCTGTGAGCGCCAGAGGAATCTTCCATATTAGCTTAGCATTCAGCATTCAGCATTCAGCCGTCACCTCTTTCAGAAGCTTTTTTGGACACCGAACCGCAAACCGTATAGACCGGGTGTGAACTGGTTGGCAATGAGGTTGCTCAGTTTGCCGGAGAAGATGATGACATCATTGGTGTATTCGCGTCGGTCTCCGTAAAAATAAGCGGTTCCGCTATAGCCCAGCGAGAGGATAGAGAAGAATATCTGGAAGGTACTCTTGGGGTTGAACTGGTAGGTGATGACCGGCGAGACCTGAAAACCATAGGTGACGCTATGGCGTAACCCGTCATAATTGGTGTGCGCCGTGTTTCCCTCTGTGACGCGCGGGAAATCCATCCCGGTATAGAGGTGCGCTTCCAGCCAGATACCCACTTTGTCGTTGAAGAGCGATTTCATCTTGTACCGCATGTATGGCGCCACCTCCCAAGAACCGTGATGGACACGCAGGTCGGCAGTGAACGAGGTATCAATCTCTGTGACAAGAAACGAAAATCTTGTATTGGCATAACTGCCGCCGAAACGCATACCTAAATGCACTTTCTCCGTCAGCCTCCAACCCAACTCCGGTGTCAAAGCAAAGGACCATCCGTTCTCCCGGCTGTCCACCCGCGAGTCGTGGTGGAAATAGATATCAAAATTATATCCGTAATAGAGTTTCTGTTTCCATAGCGGGACGGGAGGAACGGTGACGGGCGGCGGAGTATTGGCGGAGTCGCTGTTCTGCGCTTCCGCTGTTTTCGTTTCTCCGGCGATGGTGACTACGGAAGCGAGTCCGTCGGCGATATGGTCGTCTTTGGACTGCTGCGCTGATATAGGACAGAGATGAAAGGTGAATGGAAGAAAGAAGACCATCCACAACAGGTTATTTCTCATTTTCGCTTTCATTATTATCATTCTCACTCATGTTCCGGAAGAAGAGATCGACGACGCGCTTGGTAACGACCGTCTTACGCACGGCGTGGCGCACCTTGTCAGCAGAAGACGGTCCTTCATCCTTTGCAGCCGCCGAGGCCGCTTTCTCCGCCTCTTCCACTTGTCTTTCGCGTGCATCGATCTTGGCTTTGAGGCGCGGAGAAGCATGGTTGTAAATGAAGTTATAGCACGGTATGGAAGCCTTCATGATATAAGGCGTAAGGAAGGTGGTGAGTACAGACGCCGCAACGATGATAGGATAGATTACCGGGTCTGTAACGCCGAGTTTGGAACCGAGCGCAGCGATGATGAACGAGAACTCGCCTATCTGCACGAAGGCAAAACCGGTCTGCATAGCGTCCTTGAGCGTCTCGCCTCCCCACCAGCAGCCGAGCGTGCCGAAGAGAATCATACCGAGGATGATAACCAATGCTACATAGAGGATGGAAGACCAGTAGGTTACCAGCGAGGCAGGGTTGATCATCATTCCGACAGATACGAAGAAGATAGCGGCAAAGACGTTCTTGAGCGGCGCCATGAGATGTTCGATACGGTGTGCCTCTTTGGTCTCCGCAAGGATCATACCCATGACGAATGCACCGAGCGCAGCACTGAATCCGGCTTCTTCGGCAGTCAGCACCATTCCCAGACACAGACCGAGCGAGAGAACAATGAGAATCTCATCGTTGAGATAAGACCGTACCCACCGGAAGAGCGTAGGGATAATCAGGATTCCGACGACGAACCAGACGACGAGCGTGACAGCCAGCACGCCTACTTTCTCCAACAGGACAGAGCCCTCGAAACTATTCTTGACCGCTACGCTGGAGAGCAGAACCATGAGGACAACCGCCACAATATCCTCGAAGATGAGGATAGAAGTGGCACCCTTGACAAAACGTGCTTTGGACAGTCCGGCTTCGTCCACCGCCTTCATGACAATAGTCGTAGAAGACATACAGAGCATGGCGGCAAGGAAGAGCGAGTTCATGGTGTTCAGCTCGGCGGATTTACCTACTCCGAAGCCCAAGAGCAACATGCCGATGACGATAGTAGCAACGCCGATGAGCGCGACCTTGCCGGACTCAAAGAGGTTCTTGATACGGAACTCCAAGCCGATACAGAAGAGCACGAAGAGCACACCGATGTTGCCCCAAGTCTCGACGTTCTCCATCTCGACGAGTTTCTCTCCGAAGAGATGGGGACCTACTAATACTCCGGCTACGATGTAGCCTAAAACAACGGGCTGCTTGAGCAGCTTGAACAGCAGTGCCACGATGCCTGCCGTAATCATAAGAATATAAAGATCATGTACCATAGTTGCAATGGTTATGTAATGTAGTTTATGGGTTACGGGGTATTATAATTCAACAATTTTGCGCTGCAAAATTACTGCTTTTTTTTGAAATACGCAAATTTATTGGTCTTTTGTTTGTATATTTCAAAAAAATGTTGTACCTTTGCGGCCTCAACGGGCTTGTGCTGCGACTGACAAATTGGCAGGGAAAGAGGCTGTGGCATGGGATTTGAAAGAACGAATTAAAGTACAAAGGAACGATGTACGATGTACGAAGGACAAATTAAAGTACAAAGATATGGCAAAAAAAGACAAGAGACAAGAAGAACAGCAAGAACAGCAAGAAAAGTTGCAGGCGCGCCTGCATGAGTTGGAGGAGCAAGTGGCAGAAGCCGAGAGCCAAAAAGCGAAGGCCGAAAGCCAACTGGCAGAGATGGAGGACAAGAACCTGCGCATGATGGCAGAGTTCGACAACTACCGCAAGCGTACCAACAAAGAGAAAATAGAACTGACAGAAAGAGCCGGAGAGAAGATATTCACGGAAATGCTGCCGCTCATCGACGATTTCGAAAGAGCGATAGCCGCTACTGACGACGAGGGAGTACGACTGATTTATCAGAAGTTCCTCTCTTTCCTCGACAAACATGACGTCCACGCCGTGGAGACGGAGAACGCGGATTTCAATACCGACGAACACGAAGCCGTGACTACCTTTGCCGCCGGCGAGGACAAGAAAGGCAAAGTGATCGACTGCACCCAGAAAGGCTACAAGATGGGTGAGAAAGTGATCCGTTTTGCCAAAGTAGTGGTTGGCGAATAAGTTCGCGTTAAATTGTTAAACCGTTAAATCGTTGGTTTATGGCTGAAAAAAGAGATTATTATGAAGTGCTCGGCGTGGAAAAGACCGCGAGCGCAGAAGAGATAAAGAAAGCTTACCGCAAGAAAGCTATCCAATACCATCCGGACAAGAACCCCGGTGACAAGGAGGCGGAAGAGAAATTCAAAGAAGCCGCCGAGGCTTACGAGGTGCTGTCCGATCCGCAGAAACGTGCCCGTTATGACCAGTACGGCTTTGCCGGCATGGGCGGCGCAGGCGGATACAGCGGCGGAGGAATGTCTATGGAAGATATATTCAGCCACTTCGGGGATATCTTCCAAGGCGCAGGATTCGATATAGGCGACATAGGCGAGATGTTTATGGGCGGCGGCAGGAGTCGCGGCCAGCGTGTGCGCAAAGGAAGTGACCTGCGGGGACGCGTATCGCTGACGTTGGAAGAGATAGCTACCGGATGCGAGAAGAAGATCAAGGTAAAGCGGCTTGTGGAATGCAAGGAATGTCATGGTACCGGTAGTGCGGACGGTAAGACAGAGACCTGTCCGACCTGTCACGGCAGCGGCCGTGTGACCCGTGCCCAACGCGGTATCTTCGGCATGATGCAGGTCCAGAGCGTTTGTGACACCTGTGGCGGCGAGGGACGGATCATCAAGAACAAATGCCCCAAATGCGGCGGTCAGGGAGTAGTACGCGACGAAGATATCATCACGGTAAACATCCCAGCCGGCGTGATGGGAGGTATGCAGCTGACCGTTCCGGGCAAAGGAAACGCTGCGCCAAGAGGTGGTGTTCCCGGCGACCTGATAGTGATGATAGAGGAAGAGGAGCACAAGGACTTCATCCGTCAGGAGAGCGATTTGGTATATAACCTGTTGCTGGACATGCCTACAGCGGTATTGGGCGGCCAGGTGCAGATTCCTACGCTCACAGGCGATGTGAAGATAACCATCACCCCCGGTACGCAGCCGGGCAAGGTGCTGCGGATGAGGGGCAAAGGACTGCCGCGCATCGACCAATACGGCCGCAGTTACGGTCAGGGCGACCTGCTAATCAACGTAGGCGTTTATATCCCCGAGAAACTGAGCAAAGAGGAACGCAAGCTGATCGAACAACTCCAGAACAGCCCGAACATAGCTCCGGGAGCAGGAGAGAAAAAGAGTTTCTTCCATAATCTGTTTGGGATATAAGCCGTCAGTATTTAGTTATCCGTGATCAGGAAGAAAGTAATAGCGCTGGTATGTCTTGGGGTGATTTTTCATGCCAAGACATTTGCGTTTATCGGCACAGACACGGTAGGCGGTTCTTTCTTCCGGGAATGGTATCAGACAGCGGATTTAGGACATTTCTTGGACAACTATTACGACTATGCCGTATATGAGACCGAGACGACGGGCGAATGGAATCTCGGCAACCAGTATGTCTTCTCCATCGCCGGCAATTCGTTCCGGCAGAACAAATATCATCTGAACGGAATGCGTCTTGACAGCCGGTTTGAGGAAGGCAGTACGCTCTTTCATGCGCAGCCGGACCGTCTCTCCATGGCGATCGATTATCATGACGGCGAGTTGGATTTCCGGGATGAGTCTGTTCAGCCGCAGAGACTCCGTCTGACGGGCAACATAGGCGGCTTAGGCGGTATCTCTCCGGGTACCAGGCAGTTGATCAACCTGTTCCATTCATCGGGCGAAGAGCGCACGATGGACGGCAGGCCTGTATCGATGCGCAACTATATACTCGGAGGCGGAACGGTAGAAGGGACGTTTGCTATTCCGGCTTCCGGCAGACGGTACTATCAGCATGTATATGCGCATTATGACCGCCGGGCGATAACCGCTTTCGACCATACGGGTATCAGCGGCATGAGGCCCGGAGACAACTACAAGGTGCAGTTGGACGGCGAGGTGCCGATGAATATACATTATTTCCTCATAGCCAAAGGCAGGTCAGACTACGGATCGGAGTTCTATCTCAACAGCAACGAACAGGCGCAGCAACGCGCTTATATGGCGGGAATATACCATACGTCAAGGTTCGACAATACGGGTGAGTTAGTAGCCGGCGTGAGCTACGAGCTGCAGACGATCCGTCATGACAGTCTGTCTTTCTCCCGTAATATTCTGGATCAGGACGGCGAGGCTTTTGAGCCTTGGTATGCGGACGGCAGGCTGCACAGCGTGAATCTGTCCGTCCGGTACGACCAGCCTCTCTTGCCGTGGCTGCGCGTGCATGCCGAGGGCTACAACTCGCTGCTGCATTTCCGTCCCGGCGCCGGTCAATGGAGCAATGCGGTCTATTCGCAGTCCATCGCCGATGCTGCTCCTACGCCGCTTTATACCGCTTATTGGCATTCGGAGTCCTTTACATCGGGTATTCTGGAGAACGAAGCGATGGTGGTGGCAGAGAAGAAAGGATGGGCGAAAGGTTTGGATTTCTATGCCCATCTGGGTGTCTCGTTGGACGGTGTTGTCTTAGGAGAAGGCAAGAGTGTTGTGTCTCCCGACTGGTTAGCGAAGGTAGCGATAGACTATTCGCCGGCATGGTGGTTCCGGTTCGGTCTGTCCGTCAGCCATCATAGGATGAGTTACGGGTGGAATGAGGTACGGTATCTGAGCGGCAAGTATATGTCCGGCGAGATACGGTATGCGGACAATACGCTGCTGGCTACCACCGGCGGCGCGTACCATACGCCGGAGAAAGGACTATGGATAAAACAGCCTTCCTATGCTGTTCTGGATCTGCCGATATTTTTCACTTTCGGTAAAAGTCGGAGGCATGAGATAGCAATCCTGAGTACCATCCGGAAGTACTATAACCAGTGGCACACGGTCTATACCGACGGCGCAGAGGCGAACCTGGTCTCGCAGGACGGAGTCTATTACTTGCGTGAGGGAGAGAAACAATATACCGTGACGACCCAGCCCTTGGACCTGATGTCCTCGCGCGCAGGCGGACGCACTCCTTACTATATGTCCAATATAGTGAAATACACCTATCGGGGCAAGAAATGGCATGTGATGGCGAGTTGGCAGAGTTATCTGATGGCGGGACTGAGTACCCTGGGAAACGGTCCGCTGCATAACAACATCGGCGCGCTGAGCGAGAGCACGGCGAATCCGAACACGTATATGGCATTGAGCGAGGGCGACAAGCCCTATCAGGGCAACAGCCGGCTTGACCAGGACAAATCGTTCATCCTCCGCCTGCAGGTGACCTACAACGCCTGCCGATATTTCTCAATAGGCCTGAACGGCAAGTTCAAGGACGGTCAGCCGTTCTCCACTTTTACGGCTCGATCACGACTCATTAACGGCTATGAACAGGTTGCGCTCTTGCATTCAGATGCAAAGGGAATCAATATGGCGAATAATGCTTTCGGAAAGAGGGAAGACGCGTTCTTCAATTTCGAGTTACGCGCTACAGGACGATGGTGGGTTCGGGATATACCGATGAGTCTGGAGGTGATGTGTTATAACATCTACGATTTTGGTACGGCGTTGACCGAATATACCTTCGACGACTATGTCCATCCTACTTATCCGCATTGGACAAACGATCGCGGAATAGCCACGATGAAAGACAGCCGCACCTCGATGAGTCTATGCATCCCCCGCGGTCTGCTCGTCACGTTGCGGGTCGGACTGGAGAAGGATAAACAGTAGGCCTACCGCCCAAAGGGCAATACCGTCGAATCTGCCGAACATGCAGTCGGTAAACATATTAAGGGCGAAAAGTGTAGTAAAGAGGATGGCTGTGAGTCGTCCTTTTTTGGAGGCATAAAGCGGAATAGATATCCAGGCAAGCAGGAACAAAAGCAGTCCGGGAATACCTATTTCCATCAGTTCTTCGAGATATTGGCAATGTGCATGGTATTGCTGCGCTACATAGCCGTCAAATCGGACTGCTTTGTATTTCTCTATCAGATAATTGCAGCTCTGTCCGGCTCCTAAACCATGCGCTATGTAGTCCTGCGGATGTTGCAATGCCGCACCCCATATGTTGAACCGCACATCGTGGTAATAACTCAACTCCCGCATCTCTTTGATATTGGATAACTCTACCTCCTGCATCCTGGGATGGAGATACAGCAAACCTGTCCCTACTGCCACTCCCACCAATACAATAATACCGCTATACCGCCATCGTTTGACAGACGGAATAATACAAATAATCCCTATGAAAAACAATCCGACAGCAGTAAGAATAGCTTGTCTGGAAGTCGTCAATGGAATAGATGATAACATCACAGCCCAAAGCGGAAGGAGGATTCGAGGACGTTTCCGATAGAGCAGGAAAGCGATGATAGCACCGAACAGTTCGACCGAGCAAAGGAAGAGGCGGTGCTTGAGATGGGATATGTTCTCAGAGAAGAAAATCCACCACTCTTGATATTGTATCCATCCGTTTTCATGGAATGACGTCGGTACCCATTCCGGGTGATAGAACAAAACGGTCATGCAGCCCACGTAAGCCGGCAGAGCAATCACGCATGCCGCCACGAGAACCTTGCCGGCTGTCCGCCAGTCATAGCATTCATTCACTCCCCATAAACCGACCGGCACCAGCAGGATGAAGGTCAGATACCGCTCCATCTGCCATTTCCAGGCTACCGGATCCGCCGCCCATAAGCCCGACAGCAGTTTCCATGCAAACCAAGCCCCGAAAAGCAGGAACGGGAGAGCGAAGGTGCGATTTGAAAGTTGCGATCTGAGATATGAAATGTTCAGCCATCGTCCCTCCAGGAACCACATAATGATCCATGCCACGCACGCATAGCGGAGCACCAGTTGCGGCGCCGGAAGCAGGGCAATGACCGTCAGAAACAGCCAGTAATTGATCCTTCCTATGATTTGCCGGTATCGGTTCATAAATTGGTAATTCCTTGTTTTACATGTTTATGCCACCGGTGAGCGATGATATATCCGGCGTCCTCTATGGCGTCTTCCCCCATTGCTTGGGCGTACGCTTGCGCCATAATAACCAGTGCCTCCCTGTCGATATTGAGCCGCTCGAAATTGCGCAGTCTCTGTTCGCGGCTGAGGTGCTTGCAGAACTTTATACGGTTCAGATCGATGATTTGTATCCAGGTGCCATCCCGGTTGAAAAGAATGTTACCGCCGGAATAGTCGCGATGCAATATACCCTGCTTATGCAGCTTCGCAGTAAACTCGCCGATCTTCCAAAGAATCGCTTCGCGGTACGGAAAATCCGGCGATCCGATGAGGTCGTTGAAGCAACTGAAGGCTCTGCGGCTCTCGCATACGTACCAGCTCTCGCGCAAAATACCGAACACGCGCACTTCGCGGTAAGCAATCGGACGCGGTGTGATTTTTTCTCCTAACCGCAGCGCATATTCATAGCTCCGCCGTGCTTTGCTCTTGGCGAACCAGCCGTACCAGATGCCGCGCAAGAGATCCGGCTTGGCAAACTGCTTGATCGCGTACTCTTCGCTCAGGCGGATGATGTTCCGGTGGCGCGAGACGATCCATCCTAAATCCCAGAATGCAAAATCGCCGACTTGCCGGTAGCGCCTGAACCGGTTCAGAAACTTGCTCCAGGAGCGCATATAGTGCAGCGGACCGCCTAAATGCTTCTCCATAAACAACAGATGGCGCTCATTCATCGCATCCACGATTGCGCGTTTCTGAGCCTTGGCGGTATGCCGCCGCGAACCCGGCAGCACACGGTAATATAAACCCACCTCGTCCAGCCGCACATACCGTCCGCCGGTCTCGAACATACTGATCCAGAAATCCCAGTCTTCGCGGTAGATATCTTCCTGGCAGAAACCGCCGACTACTGTCCAGTCTATCCTGCGGAAAAGGGACGAGATATGGATCATGTTCTTTCTCGCCAGCAGATCCAACGAAAAATCCGGCAGTTTCCATTCGCCGCTCTTGGCACCGAAAAACTCAGCCTTGCACCCGATCACGCGCACATCATCCGCTACCTGCTCCATGGCATGCTCGATATAGGTCGGGCTGATCTTGTCGTCCGCATCCACCGGCAAGATCCATTCGCCCGCGCTTTCACGGATAGCGTGATTGCGGGCGGAACTGACGCCTTCGTTGGATTGATGAAACACTTTTACCTCCGGATGACTGGTGGCAAAAGCCTGCGCCACGCTGAGGCTCTCATCGGTCGAGCCGTCGTCCATCACAATCACTTCGATCGGACGGTAAGTGGACGCAACGATACTATCCAACGCTTCGCCGATATACGGCGCAGCGTTATACAGGGGCACTATAACGGAAACTAAGGGTTGTTTCATATCTTATCGCGGCGAAGAATCAACTTCCGCCAATAATAGAGTATAGGGTTTGTATATTTGAGTTGTTTCCACGGACGGCTAGAGTGTGGCATGTGGACTACGGGGTTGGATAGTTGCAGGATGTTCGTAAATCCCAATTGGACGGATGTGTGGCTGATATGTACGTCATACCAGTTCTTATCCGGATCCAACCGCCCGAAGTCATAGGCGCGCAGGAATTCGTTGGAAAGCAGCGTGCAGCAGAAAGAGAGCCTCTTCTTGCATGGTCCGTCTTGGTTTATGTGCCGCGCGTATTCATAGGGGAAATTCACATTCCCTTCCTCATCGTGCGTCACGGCTGCCACCATTCCTACACCCGGACAAACAGCATCAGCCATGCGTCCAATAGTCTCTTGTCTCACCATCACGTCGCTTTCCACAATCACCAGTGAGACTCCTTGCTCCAGCGCTTTTCGTTGGGCATCAATCAACACCCAGCGGTAGTTAGGTGACGGGTGGACGGTATGTTCACTGATAGATACAATCTCGATGCCCGTCTCGTCGCTCAGCTCTTTGAGTCTCGATGCTGTCTCCTTAGACGAATAGTCATCATAAACGGTCAGCGTATAACCGCTCTGTAGGATAGCGCGGATCGCTTTCTCTGCCGTCTCGATGGAGTCCTTGACGGGCATGATGATATGTATCATGGAGTCATTTACCATCGGGTGATTATTCCTCGTTTAGTAATTGTTAGCTGTGCTCCGAACTGGTTTCCCCATTGCGACCCCAGATCAGCAGCCAGACGTACGCCGAAATCGAGCCCCCAGGCTTTCTCTACATGCTTGTGAATATCCAGCAGCAGGGCGGTGTTGGTGCTCAGAATCTCGCGGGAGGTGTTTTCATTGCCGTAATTGCGGGCATAGGAAGCCTTGAGACGGTATATAAAGCCGTATATATCGCCTCTTATTCCTAGATGATGCACTCTCACGCGGCTGTTGAGGGTATGAATGGAACCATCCTCGTTGTATAGCGGCGAAGTGATAAAAGGTGTACCTATAGAGCGATAGAAATAATTCCATCCGTTTTGGAACACGCTGTTCTGATAATACTGGTCATTGCCGGCGTAGCAAAGTCCGTCGCGGTCGTGCCACGGTCCGGACTGGTCGGTCGTGTTGAGAAACTCATATGTCACACCTTGGATAAACGGCCATCGGGTCTGTTTGAGACTGATACCCCATAGACCGTCGGACAGGTTCTGCCCCATGCCGATAAAAGCAAAATTGTCTTCGAAGAAATTCTGCCAGTAAGCACTGATCTCCCATCCTGTACCTTTGCCGGTGACCATCAGCTGCTGGCTTCCTACGTGGTTCCCCTGTGCATTCCGCAGGTCATTATTCATCACTCCTCCAGCCCGTGCGGTAAGGACGTGCAGGAAATCAGACCATCCGCTGCCTATATCCCCCCAGACAGGGCTGATACCTCCCCATTGTGCGGCATGGTGGAACTCATAACTGACGTTCACAGGAAGCCGTCCACCGAAGCGGAGAGCTGCGAACTTATGATGGATATAACTGCCTCGCATGTATATGTTATCCGCCTGCCATATGTGGGTCAGACCTCCTTTGATCTCAAAATACCCATAGCATCCGGGGAATGGCACATACCGGTCTATCCCAACCGTGATACGCGGAAGCGGTTGGCTGTTGCCGGAGAAAATCATGCTTCCCATACTCAAAGCGGTGTCTTGGGTCTCATAGACAAGAGGCTTGATACCGGCTGTGATGTCAAAGATATAGAGGCGGACATGTGCGTATAGAAGGTTGAAATAGCCCGTTCCGTACGTCCGTTGCTGCGCAAAAGCGCTACCCGGTATAGGCGACTGGACACGGCCGGTCAGCTGTACCGCAAAATCATAATCCCACCATCGCTCGGGGTGAACGGCTTCCTTGTAAATGCCGGCAGTCAAGTTGCCGGAGAAAGGCGAAGAACTGATATCGCCGTGCGTGTTGCTTTGCAGCCAGAACGGTGCATATTTGCCGCTGGATGCTATGCCGCTTACTCCGGCTGTCCAGCGTAGAGTGTCCCCGCCTGCCGGAACGCTGTCTGTGATCCCGGTGGGCCAGAAGCGCCAGCTCAACTGCCGGGCGGACATACCTGTGCAAAGCAGCAATAATATGACGAGCAGTTTATTCCTCAAAATAATACAGTTTGTTTTTTACCTTCCATTCCTTGTCCTCGCCAAGACCGATATACACCCTTCTGCCTATCGCAAAAGAGAGATGGTTCATCAATCCTTCCGGCAGTACGGCAACATGGCTCCAGGAGTCGTTCAGCGGGTCGTAGCGGTGAATGTCCTGCAGCACTTGGCCGGTGGTGTTTACTCCGCCGTAATGTATGCCGCCTGAGAGGTAGATATATTGGTCCGTAGCGGTAGAGGCAGCAAGGGTACGTGTCTTTCCGGGCACAGCAGCCCGTTTCTCCCAATGCGTGCCGTCCACCAGTTCCGCCCACCAGTTCAGGCTCCCCTTGTAGAAGCCTGTTCCCATGAAATGCCGGCTTTGGCAGGTGCATCCTGTCCCTCCGAAGGAACGGGTGGGGTAGCCGTGGAAAGAGACGTTCACATCAATACTGTCCCACCGGTCGGAAGCTATGTCATATCGGAAAAAATCGCGTCGGTAGTTCCAGCAAAAACCATAACCGACATATAACTCCCCGTCGCTGGTAAACGCAGTGGCGCAGTCGGTATAGCTGTTCGGATAGTCGGCTAATCGTTTCCAAGAGTCCGTAGCGGGCGTATATTCCCACCAGTCTTGCATGTAGGAGCTATCATTGCTGTATCTGCCCAGAAATCCTAACCCGATATACACTTTCCCGTCGCACACACAGGCGGTGGCATTCACGCGCGGAGCAAGTGGAGTGGGACCCATGTCTTCCCAGCTGTCTGTTTCCGGAGAATAACGCCATAGGTCGTTGTGCGAATTTCCGGTGCTGTCTCTTCCGGCGAACAGATAGGCTTTCTCTCCTATCACAAACGCAGTGGCAGAAGCACGGGGAGACGGCATCGGAGCGCATTCGTGCAAAGCGATACCGAGATCCGGTTCGCTCGCACAGGCAATGCATAGCACTGCTGCAAGTATCAAGATGATGTAATTCTTGCTTCTCACCTTACCTCTCTTCTCTTGTTCCTAAACTCTCGTTTTGCGTTTGAGTTCAAAATCGCGACCGAGGTAGTTCTGCCGCACAACGGGGTTGGAGGCTAACTCTTCCGGCGTACCGTGGAAGAGGATCTTGCCTTCAAACAGCAGGTATGCGCGGTCCGTGATCATCAGCGTTTCATCTACGTTGTGGTCGGTTATCAGAATACCTATATTCTTGTCTTTCAGCCGCCATACGACATCCTGTATTTCTTGCACAGCAATCGGATCGACACCGGCAAAAGGTTCGTCCAGCATCACGAACTTGGGTTCTATCGCCAAACACCGCGCTATCTCCGTACGACGCCTTTCTCCGCCGCTGAGGCGGTCGCCAAGGTTTGTACGTACGTGCTCGAGGTTGAACTCCTTAATCAGTTGCTCCAGCTTCTGTGCCTGGTACTCCGGCGTGAAATCGGTCAGTTCGAGCACGGAGCGGATATTGTCTTCTACCGTCATCTTGCGGAACACGCTTGCTTCCTGCGGCAGATAGCCGATACCCATCTTCGCACGTCGGTACATAGGAAAAGAGGTGATGTCCTGGTCGTTGAGAAAGATACGACCGTTGTTGGCAGAGACCAGACCGGTTGTCATATAGAAAGTGGTCGTCTTGCCTGCACCGTTCGGGCCCAGCAGACCTACAATCTCTCCTTGGGTCAACTCGATTGACACATCATCTACCACGGTCCGTTTGCCGTATTTCTTTACTAAATGCTCTGTCCTTAGCTTGTCCATAATGTTAGTTACCTGATCGTTAGCTGGTAATCACGTATCCCACCTATACCTATAATATACTATGTATATTATCCCGTGATTTTTAAATTAGTCTATCTCAACCATCACCGGGCAATGGTCGGAGTGTACCGCCTCTGTTAAAATTTTGCCGTCTCTCAGTCTTGGTCTCAGGCTCTCGCTGACCCACAGGTAGTCAATCCGCCAGCCCACGTTACGGGCTCTGGCACCGGCACGCCAGCTCCACCAGCTGTACCGCTCTGCGCTCTGGTCGAACACACGGAAAGAATCTACCAAGCCGCTTGCTTCCCACCGATCCATCCATTCGCGCTCTTCGGGCAGGAAACCGGACACGCCGATCTGCCGCTCCGGATGGTTGATGTCGATGGGCTTGTGGCATATGTTATAATCTCCGCAGATCACCAGGTTCGGACGCTCTTTGCGCAACTCTGTCACCCACGGCAGAAAATCCTCCAGAAACTCCATTTTGAAATCCTGTCGTACGTCTCCCGTCGTGCCGCTCGGGATATATGCGTCCACAACAGTTATATCGCCGAAATCGGCTCTCAGCACGCGCCCCTCGCGGTCGTATTTGGGAATGCCCATACCTACAACTACGCGGTCCGGCTCCTGCTTGGAGAAGATACACACGCCCGAATAGCCTTTCTTCTCCGCCGAATGGATGTAACTATGGTATCCCAGTTCCTGAAACGCCATGACGTCTATCTGTTCCGGCTGCGCCTTGCTCTCCTGGATGCAGAACACATCCGGATTCTCTGTCTGAAGCCATTCCAGCAACCCTTTCCCGATTGCCGAACGGATGCCGTTGAGATTATAACTGATTATTTTCATAAACGATTACCTAAAATATCGTATTCCTTTCCCTCGCGGATAATAACTACCTTGCCGCCACGCAATACCTTTGTACATTGTACATCGTTCCCTTGTACGTCTTCAATCCCTTCCGGCCATCCGCCGTTGTATTTGAATCCGATGTAGCCATCCGCATAGAGTTCGATGTCCGTAATCTCGTGATCTGCAAAACCGGTGAATGAATTCGCTCCGGCAGGGAAAAGATCGGTGGCTCGGCTGTAGTAAGCCGACGTGTTCTTTTTGGCTTCTATCAGGTCCACGCCTAATTTGCTGGACGTGTTATTGACAGTGTTGCTGTACCATTTATCGGAATCATATTGGATCTTGGTGATCATCAGCCCTTTGCCGGCGAGGTACTTGTCCCATCCTTCCTGTGCGCGGGTTTCCAGTAAATAGAATGTTCTGGGTAACGGGTTCAGGCCGTCTAAATTATGTGCGTTTCCGTTGCACATCAGCAAGGATTGTTTGGTCTCTTGAAGCGGACCTAACAAGGTGTTTTCCGGCTCTGTCAGCACGCGCGGAGTGATCCATCCCATGAACCACCGCTCGTAGGCGGAATAGTTGGGAGGCGTGTTACCATCGTTATTATAAGGCCCGTAGTCCATGATGTCCCAATCTACCATCGTGCGGTGCGTGGCGCCTTCTACGGTGGCATAGAAATCCGGCAACCCCATCACATGGCTGAACTCATGGCAGAAAGTACCGATACCGCACCGTTCGCCTGTTTGTCCGTCAATCTCGTTGAGACAGCAGTAGTGATCTATCGTCTTGCCATCCAACTTGAAGGACATATCGGTATAACTCAGATCGTATTGGTGAGGCCATATCGTGTTGCTTGCTCCTCCGTCCGCTTCGCCTTTACCCGCATAGAGAATAACCACCCAGTCCACTTCTCCGTCATCATTGTTGTCGTATTGGCTGAAATCGGCTCCTTGTTTTGCGGCTAACTGGCACGCCTCTTTGACCAGTTCGTCCGGGTGGTTGTCATTCCCTCCCCAGTCGTTGCTACCGTAATAGGAGTAGTTCCTGCTAACCGTCACAGGGCCAATGACATCAATATCCATGTCGTACTCTCCCCAACTCTGGTCGTTGAAATACTGGTGGATGGATCCCGTAGCACCGTTATAGGTGTATGTCTCTCCCATCGCCCATTGGGTCATATCCTCATTGGACTGGCTGAAATCCAGGTCCTTGAAACTGACCAGAATAACAGCCCCTTTCGGTGCCAGCAGACGGTCCACTCCCGTTTCCTGCCTTGCACGGCGGGCTTTGGCGCGCTGTTGTCCTTTCGCCATACGCGCAGTTTTCTCTTCTTCTGCTATCGGCAGCAAGGTCTCTTCGTCAAGCCAGCGTCCTTCTGCATCCGTGATAAAATGAAAATGCTCGTCTCCGTTAAGGAACACCATTTTTTCTGTTCCGTTCGCATCAGTCCGGATCATACCCTCACGGCGTGCCGGCACTGCCGTCGCACTCACTGCGACAGCGCATAGCATCACTATGCTCAAAATTTTCTTCATACCAATTCTCAATTCTCAATTCTCAATTATCAATTCCTCTTCACTCCGTGCTTCTCCAGCCATTTCTTCTGGCATTTGGTCCGGTCCTCTACGTTTTTGGCTTTTCGGCAACTGGTTACAATCTCGCCTTTGCGGTTCACCTTGGCGTATTTCAGCCATCCTTTTTTGTTCTCGCGGATCAACCATCCGTCTTCGGTCATCATCCAGTGTTTGTGTTCGTCTCCGCGCAGGAAGGTGCGCAGCGTGTACCCGTTCGGCTGCACGCGCTCGATCATGCCGCGGTAAGCCGGTACTTTAGCCGGCTGCTGGGCATAGACGCCCATTCCCAATATGGCTATAAAAGCCATCAATAATACTTTTCTCATAATATAATTGTTTTATTTATCTCTTTATCTCCCTCCCTTGAGGGGAGGGTCGGGGAGGGGTTATTTGTTTTTTATCTTCTTAAACAACTCGCTTGCAAAAACGAAATCATTCAGCGCTTCGTTGTTGCTATTCATGATCTCATGTCGGCTGCCCTGCCATTCTTTCTTGCCGCCTTTGAGGAACACGATATTGTCGCCTATCTCCATAATCGAGTTCATGTCATGGCTGTTGACGATCGTGCAGATATTATATTCCCGCGTGATATCCTGAATCAAGGCATCAATCACCAGACTCGTCTTCGGATCCAAACCCGAGTTCGGCTCGTCGCAGAACAGATATTTCGGCTCCAAAACGATCGCGCGGGCAATAGCTACACGTTTCTGCTGACCGCCACTGATCTCGCTCGGCATTAAGTTCCATACCCGTTCCGGCATCTCTACACGCCGCAAACAGAACTCTGCACGTTCACGCATCTCTTCGCGGCTCTTATGAGAGAACATCTCCATCGGAAACAGCACATTCTCCATCACCGTCATGGAGTCGAACAGCGCGCTGCCTTGGAACAGCATTCCTACCTCGCGGTGAAGCATCCGGATATCTTTGCTCCGCATCTCCGCCAGATCGCGGCCGTCATACAATATCTGTCCGCTGTCCACGGCATGCAGACCGATCATGCTTTTCATCAGCACGGTCTTGCCGGAACCGGACTGGCCGATGATCATGTTCACCTCGCCGTCCCGCATCTCGGTACTCACGTGGTTCAGCACCACATTCCCGTCAAAACTCTTGACTACATCTTTTACTTCAATCATAGCAGCAATTTACTTAAAACGAGGTCGAGGAAAAGGATCATTATATTGCTGTTCACAACGGCATTCGTGCTTGCGCGTCCTACATCCAGCGCGCCGCCGCGTACGTTGTATCCGTAATAACTGCTCATGCTCGTGATCACGAACGCGAACACCAGACTCTTGATGATGCCGTACCATACGTAGTATGGATTGAACGCGTACTGCACGCCGATGAGGTAGTCGTGTACGGTGATGATGTCCGTGAATGCACCTACCGCCCAGCCTCCTACCAGACCGACAGCCGTCGAGATGATCACCAGCATCGGCATCATCGTCACGAACGCCAGGATCTTCGGCAGAATCAGATAGTTGGCGCTGTTCACACCCATAATCTCCATTGCGTCAATCTGTTCCGTGATACGCATCGTGCCTATCTCCGAAGCGATGTTGGACCCCACTTTGCCTGCCAGAATGAGACACAGGATCGTGCTTGAGAACTCCAGCAGCAGCGTCTCCCTCGTTAGCAGACCTACCGTATAGGTCGGCAGAAGCGGGTTCTCCGTGTTCGTCTTCGCCTGAATAGTCAGGATGGCTCCGATAAATACGGAAATGATCAGCACGATCGGCAGGGACTGGAGACCTTGTTTCTCCAGTTCTCTGCTGTATTGACGCCAGAACATCCGCTGGCGGTCGGGCATTCGCAATACCCGACCCATCAGCAGAAAATACTCTCCTATATGTTGTAATATTCGCATCGTTTAATGTCTTTCCACTCCCGGCGATAAATTTTATTTTTGTTTATCTATGTTTATTTTCGTATTAAAACCATGCCCTGCGCATTGTAAACCACGCCGTTCTGCTCAATCAGCAGCACACCGTCCCGGAGTATCTTTACTCCCTCCCTTGAAGGGAGGGTCGGGGAGAGGTTTCCCTCTTCGCCCGGCTCGAAAGCCTGACCCTCTATCTTCACGCTGCGCAGACAGATGTACTTGCTGTCCTTCTCTTCTCCGAGGTCATGCCACGGCAGGATCCGTACGTGCAGCGTCTCCCCGGCGGGGATAGTCAGGGTGGGAGTAATATCAGCGTGCTCCACTACACGGTTGGCCATGTGTTGTCTCTCGGCAATGGTCTTCACACCGGTGAAACCGTCGCCGAATCCGGTGTTGATATGGTAACACATGGTGGATGTGCCGTCGGCTCCAATAGCCATCGAGATTTTGGTGATACGGACCTCCATGGCAGCAGGAGCGGTGATGGCGAAATCCAGATAGCGGCTCGCGTTCTCGTCTATCTCGCCTGCGGGCCAAGGAGTGCGGCTACTCCCGTCTGCGGAGTTATGGAAACGTCCCAAGGTCAGACCGGTCTCCTCGCCGTCGGTGAAATAATTCTTGCTACTGCTGTTATAATCGATATACGCCATGTTGTTCATCGTGAACGCTGCGCTGATCGGGCCTGTTATTTCCGGTTCCGGCATCGGTTTGGCGTTCACCGTCCAGGTTGCGCTTACGGCGCTGCCGCCTTCCAGAGAGATGACGCTTGCTGTCACGGGGACGGACACACTGTTCTCGCCGAAAGTAACTACGACAGAGTCTTTGTTCTCGCCTGCGTTCTCATAGATAGCGCGCACGTAGATCTTTTGGAACAAGGTGCTTCCGGCGTAATCCACGGAAGCGGTCTTGTCATAGTTCTCTTTGTCTGTCGAGATCGTCAGCGCGCCTGTCGCATGAAGCGATACCGTGCCGCTCGCGGGCTCCAGACCGAATCCCGTCAGCAAAAACTCTTTGTTCTGCGCTACGCCGCTGTACGTCTCGCCGATCTCTATCGATGTCGGGTTGGCAGTGATGGATGTCGGAATATTGATATGTTCAGCCAATATACCTGCGTCTTTCATCATCTGCGCTGCCTGGCGGGCAATCAGGTTGCCGCCCATGGCATTCGTGTGCGTGTTGTCGCCGTTGCAGAACAGCAGCTGCGTGCATTGTGCCTCGCCGTACTCTAGATACATCTGACGGGTTGCTTCCGTCAGGTTCAGGAACGGCACGTTCTTCTCTTTCGCCACCTCGCGCATGGCATGTACGTAACTCATGGACGAGTCATTGGCAGGAAGGCTCTGGTTCTCATAGAGAACGCCGTTCTCTATTTTGCTGAATTTGTCACCCAAGTCGTGCTGACCGTTGCGCCGGATATTGCCGTTGCTGAAATACTTGCGGCATATCGGACCTACCAGAATCGGGTTGACGCCCAACTCACGTGCCTCGTCAATGAACAGGCGCAGAAAATCACGGTAAGTGGTCTGCGGGTTCGTCCCGCGCGTGTCCGTAGGAGCCGGCAAACCCTTCGCCTGACAATATTCAGCGTACTCTAAATTATCCATTCCGTTGGTAACGGTACCCTCGTCGTTGTGTGCAAACTGAATAATGAGGTAATCCCCTGCGCTCATCTGGCTCTTCATGCTCGGCCAATAAGCGGCTCCGGTGTAGAAACTGCGGGTGTCTGCGCCTGATTTGCCGCGGTTGTTCACGGTCACAAAAGCCGGGTCGAAGAACGAACCCAGATACATTCCCCAGCCGCGCTTGTCGGTGGTGTTCTCGTCGTACTCGGCCATCGTACTGTCACCGATAGTGTGTACTTTTACGGCTCCGTTCGCCAGTGGCAGCCCGATCATCGCCGTCATCAGAATAGATATAATTTTCTTCACCTTGACTTGTGTTTTTTAATGGTTTTGTGAATAATTTTATTTATGTTTTGTTATATCCTGTTCCGGTCTCGTATTTTGTATTGGAATACAAAAAGCGTGCAAATTTACAACTTTTTTTTGATATACGCAAATCTTTGTGCTTTTTTCGTCCCTCCCTTGCCCTTTTCCTGCTTTTCCTCTGTCCTCCTCTCTCAATATCCCAACACAGCATTAACACAGGATTAACACAGGATGTCCGGAACGAAACCGGCACCACAGCGGTACGATATCCCCTTTTCTCCCTCCTTCGAGGGGGGGGCACGGTTGAGTGTCCGGTGAACGGCTATAGAGTCTTTTTTGGGAGCGTTCCGCACAAAAAAACAGCCCCGCATTGTGCGGAGCTGTCATTCCTCCCTCCCTAAAGGGTCGGGTCGGGTGGTTTTTCTTACTTAACAATAGCGCCCTGTGCGTTGTAGAGCACGCCGTTCTTCTCGATGAAGAGAACGCCGTTGATCACGCGCTTGGTAGCCTTAACCGCTGCGTCGGTGTTGTCGATAGCGGTCGGCCAGCCGTTCACTTTGATGTTAGTGAAACCTCCGTCGCCGTTGTTACCATTGCTCTCAATACCGATGAAGTTACCTTCAACAGCCTCGGAGAGGGCGATAGTGATGCTCTCGCCACTTGCCGCGGTCTGGGTAATGGACTCGTCCACAACACCGTTTACGGTCACCTTGATAGGACGTTTGCCGCCGCTACCGCTGGTCAGAATAACTTCTCTAGCACCCGGCAGAGCGATATAGATACGATCCTTACCCTCGGAGATACGATGGTTGCCCGCTTCTTCTACATCTTTGCTAAACTTGACACCCTTGCTTGCATCCCATCCGTAAACAGAGTAGATGTACGAAGGAACTGCATCGAACGTAACTTCTTGGTTATCTACCGCCATCGGGGTAACAGGAATATAGTTGATGGTATATTCAGCCGTTTGACTGTCTGCTCCGGTTACAACGAGTTTGCCCTCAACGATCTCTGCACTCGGCTCGCCGTCTGCATTCCAGAACTTAGCCTCTACGAAACTCGGCTCTGTTTTGCCTGCCAAGTAAGGAACATTGATCTCACCGGCTGCAATATAACCATTAACACCGTTGCTGAAGCTAACCTCTAACAAGTCTTTCTTTGCAGGAGCTTCAATGATGTCAATCACATAATTGTTCGTGCTGGTGCCATTCTCTGCGGTACAAGCAATCAAGTACTGATGTTGCCCATCAGGCATAGAAGCCTCTGCGGTAGCGTTCGGGTCATTCAACGTGTAATGAAGAGCACTCAATTCCGGATCCGGAGTTCCGTATGGCTTGGTAATCGTGTACATCACAACGTACGGATTCTCAAATGCCGGACTCAACTCAAAACCATCAACGGACAGAGCACTTAAAGTCCAGTCATCGTTCAGCGTATTGGATTTGTAAATCCGAACGGTATAGGTCTTCTCTGTGCCATCCTCAGCGATAATAGTGAAAGCTTGTCCTTTGTTGCTGCCCGCCTCGGGAGTCTCCATCTCATACGGGTTGCTCAAATCATATTTGATGGTAGCCAACGGATGAGCTAAGGTGAGTGCGATAGTTACGGTCGGCTCTGTATAGGAAGCGCTCAAGGTATAAACATACAGCAGACCACCTTCTTCCGGCTCTACCTCAACACCGTTAACGGTCAGTTTTGCCAGCTCCGCATTGCTGCTTGCTTCGCAAGAACGGGTAACGGAAATGCTCTCGATATTCGGATTGCAAGCAGAAGAAGTACGATATACATAGATTGCTTCGGCCGAAGTGGTCAGTGTATAGGTGGCGGTCAGGGTCTCTGCGTCAAAATCTACACTACCCAACAGGTTCTCGCCCTTGTCGGAATAGATAGTAGCGGTATTACCGCCGTTGAGTAAGGAAGCAACGATAGTTACTACATCGCCTGCCATGAACGAACCCGAAGCCAACTTGACACCGAAATAGTGACCGTTGGAACCTAATTTACCGCCGTCCTGCGTGTTCTTGTCTGCCGTACCGCCTACTACGCCGGTAACGGTTGCTGTGTTCTTGTTGACGTGGGTAGCCTTGATTAACTCGCCGCAGAGTTTGGTTACTACGAAATCAACACCTGCACTCTGTACGAAATCAGCATTGTACTCATTCTTGGCTGCTGCCATGATGCGATAAGTGCGCTCTGCGGTCGGAGTGAAAGCAAACGTCTTTGCGGTAGCACCCTCTTGTTCTGCACCATCTACATACCATTTGTATGCATCGGCCTTTACATCCGTATTAGCGGTGAAGGTAGCCTCGAAACCGATAGCGCCGTTTGCCGGACCGTCAACTGTAACAGATGCTACAGGATCGGTCGAAGGAATTACTTCGCCTGGACGATAAACGGTAATCGTACCGAATTTCGAGTCGCTGTTATAACGGTTTACGGTAAAACTATTTGTACCTGCAATGCCGTCTTCGGCTTGTACAATGTAATAGACTTCAATCGCTTCGCCGCCCGGAATCTCACCGGTAACTTCAATAGAGTTGTTCAGCTTGACACCGGTGGTCTTTTTGCTGCTAGCATGAGATGCTGTCAAAATTACGATGGAATCTCCTTCCTCAAAAGTGGCTGCATCGGCAAGTGCACATGTGATTGCAGAAGATGAGTTGAACTTGTAGAATGTCTGCTCATTGACGGTTACTTCGTTACTGCCACTGGTTGCGAAAGCAGTCGTAACTGTGACGTTACCGCCATCCACAGTAGTTACTTGGTCCTTGACATTGTTGTCTGCCGTCAAGGTAAACGGACCAAAAATTACATCCGCATTCATTGCCATGCTTGCCAATACGGCAGCGGCTAATGTGAAAAGTTTTTTCATTTGTGTTTTAATGTTTTTAAGTTAAATGAATAATTGGGTTTTTATAGTGTTTTGACAACTATATCTTACAAAATCGACTGCAAAAATAACACTTTTCGCGCATATACGCAAATAAAATAGGTATAAAACGACTTTTTCTGCAAAATCTGTCAATTTTTACACATATATACTCCGCTAAATCCAATAAATAGGACAAGAAATTTTATTTATGTTTATTGCTTTTAAATGCTTTAACCCCCTAGGGCGTGGGCTTTGGAGATAGAAACTCTCTGGAAACTTGCTTACAAGGAGTTTATAGCTCCAAAGTACACAGAAAGCGCAGCTTTAAAGCATTTAAAAGGGTTTATCTATGTTTATTTTCTTAAAAATTGCAATTTTATTTGTGTATCTGAAAAAAAAGCCGTACCTTTGCACGCTAATTCGTAAAATAAAACATTATATATTCATATCATGAAGAAGATTTTATCATTTCTTTTCTTATGCGTTCTTGCTGTGACAGCAAGCGCAGTACCCGCGCGCCGAGGATGGCAAACGCGCACACAAGCAGATGGTACGACCATCGAGATTCAACAATTTGGAGACGAGTTCTACCATTACATGATTAATCGCGAGGGCAAACAGGTCCGCGAGGTCAACGGCATGTATGTGGAGGTAGGAGAAGCACCGACAGAGGCAGTTGCCAAAGCACGTCGAGCAAAAGCCGTTGCTCGACGTCAACGCAAAGAAGTAGGCGTTACGCCGAACCTTGCTCCGAAAGGAGTTGTCATTCTGGCAAATTTCTCCAATAAATCGATGCAATCCGGTCATACGCAAGCTACCTTTGATGAGCTTTGTAACTCGACCAATTGTACCGTGAATAGCGGTTATCCTTCTGCAGGTCAGTATTTTGCGGATCAGTCCAATGGTAGCTATCGTCCGCAGTTTGATGTCTTCGGACCAGTGACCCTTAGCCGCAACGTGGCCTATTATGGAACGGACGGCGCTAAAGAGGGTGATGACCAACATGCTACCGACGCTGTCGTAGAGGCTTGTATCCTCGCTAACGAGCAGTTTACCATCAACTGGGCGGACTATGACTCCGATTCAGATGGCTATGTCGATTTCGTCTATGTCATCTATGCCGGTAAAGGACAAGCGGATGGTGGCTCGTCAGAGACCATCTGGCCCCACAACTGGTCTGTTGAATCCGCGCGTTATTACGGAAATTGCACCTATACCGAAGCACAGTGCAAAGTAGGCGGTAAAAAACTCGATAACTATGCTATGTCCGGTGAGATATCCGGTAGTTCGCTCGGTGGTATCGGAACGCTTTGCCATGAGTTCGGTCACGTAATGGGTCTGCCGGATCTGTACGATACAGATTATGGAACGGTTTATGATAATTGTCTTACGCCGAACGACTGGAATATCATGGATGGCGGTTCCTACAATGCCGATGGTCACTGCCCGCCTAACTACGATCCGTGGGAGAAAGATTTCTTCGGTTGGTTAACACCGATTAACTTGGGTAATGAAGGGCAGAATGTAACGCTCTATGCCAACGGCACGGAGAACTATCAGACTTATCAGATCAATGCTTCCGGCACGTATGTTAGTCCGACCACTTCCGGTCTGCGCTATTATATCGAAAACCGTCAGGCTGTGGGTTGGGATGCACCGCTCACGGGACACGGCATGCTCATCTGGAAAATCAATTTCAATGAATCCGCTTGGGAAAATAACGCGCCGAATAACTCAGAAACCAGCGGAGCTCCACTCTATACCGTTGTTTCCGCTACCGGAACAGCTATTGGTTGGGATGGCTCGACCGACAACTGCCCGAAGAATCCCTTCCCTGGAACCGGTAAGAAGACTTCTTGGACGGGCGTTAGCGGCAAACCGCTCTTGAATATCAAGGAGAGTAATCAGATCGTGACCCTCACCTATATCGAGGAACCCACGCCTGTCGTAGATCCGTTCACGCTCACCTTCATGGCCAACGGAGCGGATTTCGCTACGACGACAAGCACAGGAAAAATAGTACTGCCGACTAACGAACCCGAGGCATGCGAAGGAACGGTCTTCGTCGGCTGGACTGCCGCGGAGAACTACAGCTCCGCTACTACCGCTCCGACGCTCGTCAATGCCGGAGACGCTATCGCTGAACCTGCTACTTTCTACGCAGTCTTTGCAACCCAAACCGGCGAAGCAACGGTGGAAATAAGCGACGAACTGACGCTTTCGTCCACAGGCGTTTCAGGAACGAACTATGCTTCGTGGAGCGGTGTAACAGCCACATCGGATGCCGTCTATGCCGGACAGAGCGCAGGAGGCAATGACGCCATACAGCTACGCTCCAAGAATAGCAATTCAGGTATCGTCACTACCGCTTCCGGCGGCAAACTGGCGAAAGTGCAAGTGGTATGGAATAGCAACACTTCCGACCGCTCGCTGGATATATACGGCAAGAACAGTGCTTATACCGATCCTTCCGACCTCTATGACGCTTCGGGAAGAGGAACCAAATTAGGCTCTATCGCAAGCGGCACGGCTACCGAACTGGCAATCACGGGGGACTACACCTTCGTGGGTGTCCGCTCGAACAATGGGGCGCTGTATATGGACAAGATTACCTTCGTCTGGGAAGGCTCGGGAGTAGGATACAGCAACTACACCACTTCCTGCAACGGTGGTCAAACGGCGATTGAACACACCGAGGCGGAACAACCGACTGCCGTCAAGGCAATCCGAAACGGACAAATGGTCATCCTCGTTGGAAACGAAGTTTACTCTCTTACCGGTGCACGCCTCGAATAAATGAAAACCCACATTCGTTATGTCCTCATCTGCTTGTTCTCTCTCAGCCCCATCATCTCCGGAGCTGAGACGAGAACTCTTCCGCATGACTTTGATGCCATGTTCAATGCATCACCGAAGAAACTGAAGGTAGAAAACACCAACCAAACAGGTATAACCGACTTGGTTACTTATACTTGTTCCGGTGGAGCAGAGTTTTCTGCAAGTGAGACAACAGAATATAAAACGGCTATCTTTCTGGAGAACTCTGGGGAGAAAGTGGAAACGTCTAAAATTCAAAACTTGGATAGTTTACGCATCGTGTACTCTCCTTATGCGAAAAGAGCTATGACGGTTTCTATTTCCACAGACGGAAGCGAATGGCACGATATAGCAACAAGACAAGTTTCCAGCAGTTTGACTACCGTTAAAATGCCGCGCGCAGGGGATTACTATGTTCGTATAGCTTATAGTTCGGACAAAGTGTATATCAAGCAGATAGATTATATTTATGTTGACCTCTCCGGCTGTCCCGGATGCTTTATCTACAAACCCGAATAACAAATAAATGCGAATAGAAAACGATATATTGATCCCCGAACTGGCACGGCTGCTCGCTGAAGGAAAAGAAGTGCGTTTCACGCCTTCCGGCGTCAGCATGCGGCCGTTTATCGAAGGAGACAAAGACTCTGTCGTTCTCTCGCCGCTGGATAGCTCGCCTAAGAAAGGAGATCTCCTTCTCGCGGAGGCAAATGCCTCGGATGGACAGAAGAAATATGTTCTGCACCGGCTGATTGACATAGAAGGAGTAGAGACAAGCGAACCGTTATATATCCTCATGGGAGATGGAAACCTCTCCGGCACGGAGTCATGTACCCGTACTGGCATCATCGGACGCGTAACGCGCATCGAGACCTCTTCCGGTCGCACCAAACCCCTCACGCGTGGCAAACTGTGGCTGCGCCTCAAACCCCACCGCTCCTTCCTCCTCAAACTCTACCGCCACACCATCCTCAAATGGCTGTATAGTTAAATGAACAAATAAATTGTAAATGGTAAATGATTAAATTGTAAATGGCTTTATGAAAACAATAGAAGGATTTAAACTCCGCAAACTGGGCAACGAGTATATCTTGGTAGGCGAGTCGATGGCACTCATCAATTTCAACAAGATGATCACCCTCAACGAGACCGCCGCTTTCCTTTGGGAGAAAGCGGAAGAACTAACCCGTGAGAAAGGCTGTTTTGATGCTCAGGCGCTCTGCAAGGCTCTCTGCGCAGAGTTCGACGTCGCGCCGCAACAAGCCATGACCGATATATCTGCTACTATCGACTCATGGCGCGAAGCAGGAATCATTGAAGCGTAAATTCTCTGTTATTTACTCAGGGGACATTTACGACTCATTTACGACTCAAATAAGACTCAAAACAAGACTCAAAATTAGACACAGAATAAGACAGCAAGTAAGGGGCAAATAAGAGTCAAATAAGAGTCAATTAAGAGTCATTACGACTCCTCGGCTTTAAAGAAGGTTAAAACGCCTTCTTTTTTTTGTGTCTTTCGGAACCATAATGTTGCATAAATATGTCGCATATTTCGATAATAAATGCACAATTGCGAAAAACGGAACAAAATACATGTTTTACAACATACAAAAGTGTCGCTTTTTAAGAAACGGCTATATATCCTTATTATTCGCGCGAGAAAAGTGTGTATAAATTTGCGTGTTTCAAAGAAAAATCTTAATTTTGCACACTTTTTTGCGGTAGATTGTTACGAAATGCCCCATAAAAAATTAAAAATCGGCAATTTGATAAATCTACTTGGCAAAAACAGGGTTTTAAATTAGAAAAGGTATGAAAAAGATGAATATTTGTCATAATTCCAAGCATTTTCTTAATGTTTTATTGCTTATAGTTGCTCTCCTTGGCATCAATACCAAGGCATGGACTGCGGATTGCACATATAATGTCTCTTGCAGTAATTATTCCAATGAACGCAAGAACTTTGATGTTACATTTTGTACAATTGCGTCTCAAAGTCCCAATCTGGCAGTCAAAATCTCTTTTAAAATTGAGTTGGAATCCACCTTCTTAGGTAAGAGTCTTACTTGCGATGTATATGCAAATGCGAGTGATGGTACTTCGATTAAAATTAAAAGTAATCTAAAAGTTGACAATGGTGGCAGTCAAACCCCAAGTATCTCGTTTTCTACTACAAAAAACATAACTTCCTTTTCTTTGGATCAGACAAGTCGTAATTTTGGAGGAAACAGGAAAGTAAATATTACAGACATTAAAGTAACTTACCAGTATGCAGCTTCGCTTTCTGCATCAGATATAACCATGGACAATACCCCTGTTGGCGGAAATACAACGAAAACGATAGTAGTTAGTTATCAAAACTCAACCGATAATGTAACTCTGTCTGCGACAGAACAATCAGACGCAAATAATTTCTTTACTATTTCTCCTACGTCTCAAAGTATAACAGACTGTAGCAACACAACAACGTTTACAGTGAAATTCGCTCCGACTTCTGCTGTAACCAATGCAACTGCAACATATAGGATTTCAGGAAATGGAGCAACGAAGGATGTAACTGTAACAGGTACGTCTTTTGCTGTTGTAGATCCGACATTTACGAATGAGATTGCTTCTTCATATATGGTGGATGATGCGGTGTTGGATTTGCAGGCACTATGGACTAGTAATAACAAAACGGGTGCAATTACTTATTCTTTCTTCTCATATGAAGAAGAAGGAGAAAATAATGAAGATGGAACCACTCCTGCTATAACAGATAACAGATGGTTGTCTCTTGGTAAGGCAGGAAAGGTTGTCGTAAAAATGCACCAAAATGCATCAACCGGCTATAATGAACACGAAGAGTCTCATACAATTACCATCAAAAAATACACTCCGACCTTTACATGGAACTCGGCGGGCAAGACTTATTACTACCAGTCCACAATCCCAAGCATCTTCTCTACTACCGGTCCGAACGCTTATACGATTGTATCCGATAATGAGGCATCGGCAAAAGTAGTTGATAACACTTTGCATATTTACAATGTAGAGGAAACGGCAAATATTACCGTAACCCAAGAGGAAAACTACCTCTGGGCAGGCAAAATGGCAAAATATGTCGTTACCCCTGTTGAACTCAATAACCATGTACCGTTTACAATTACCTCTTCTAACTATTCTATTCCATTCAAGTATGGCTCTGAAGGTTCCTTCTCATGGGATGGTGGAATAAAACTTGGAGATGGAGGCGGTGGACTTAATTGGGATGACAAATACTACGATATAGTCTTCTCAGGAATACCGGATAAGTTGTCCTTTGATTATGAGAAACAAGCAAGTGGTGCCACGGGCGTTGAATGGTGGGTAAAAGAAAGTTCAGATGGAAGCAATTGGATTGATTCAAAGTGGGGAAAGCAAACATCAGGCTCTGGAAGTGCTACAAATATACAATTATTACCAACCACTCGTTACTTGCGTCTGTGTTATTCTGGCAATTTTGGTGGCTATTTCAAAAATATCCATGTCACCGAACTGAATCAGTTCTCTGCATCCCCGGTTCGCGTGGACTTTGGTACAAAAGGTGCCAACTATGGTACGCAGGAAGAGAATGTCACTTTTAACCATGCTAACGCAGGCCGTGTGACTACTATGGAGATTGTAGGCGATGATGCGGAGTTCTTCTCTATCGAGCGCTCATCTATTCCCGGTACGGGGCGCGATCTGTATGGTACATTCACGATTGCCGTGCGCTTTGACAATAAAGGCGAGGTGCGTGGAGAAGCCCCCTATAATGCAGTACTGCATATTGTGGATAACGCCGGACATGAGTTGAATATACCTCTTACCGGTATCCGAAACGGAAAGACATCGCCGGAGTTCTCTTTTAACCCCAACCACTTGCCTTATTTTGTAGGAACCAACATCGCTAATGTGGCTTCTTCTACCAATACGGACTATGCTAACTGCCCGTTGACGTTTGAGACCAACGACGCCTCTGTGGCCCAAGTAATAGACGGAACTTTGCATATATATAACAAGAAGCAGCCTGTCACTATTACTGTCCGTCAGGGAGAAAATGAAGACTATGCAGCAGGATCTGCCACATTCACCTTCACTCCGCGTGAACGCCCGGATCGTTCTGTCCCGATGCAGTTAGTCAAAACTATCTACAATGAGGGAACCGTTGAGGCAGGAAATAAATGCGCATGGGAAGATTCCGAAAACGGAGTCCGCGTCGGAAATACTAATGTCGTGGTAGATGACCTTATTTGGGAACATGCTGAGAAGAATTTCACCATCGCTTTTGACGGTCAGCCGGGGAGATTGTCATTCGAGTATAAGAGTGCAGGAGGCATTTGGGTTGTTACCGGTGGAGATACATTCGGCTTCCATATGTGGGAAGTGAAAGAATCTTCGGATGGTAGCACGTGGAAATCTGTCTGGACGGCAGAAGAAGCACAGAAAGAATGGACATCTGTCAATGAGATTCCATTGTCTCCCACAACGCGTTATATCCGTTTCTCGTTCAGCGGTAACTATTGGGGGTACTTCCGTAATATCAATATCTCGGAGTTGGTTGGATACAAATACCTCCGTGCAGAGGCGGACGGCCGTTATCTGAGCCGCGGAGCCAAGTGGGGTACGCAGGCGATAGTGGATGATTTTGGTATGGCATGTCGTATTAGTAATTATACCAATGATAATACTAATTTCTACACCCGCTTCCTCTTCGTCGATAACCAGCAATATCTCTACGAGGCGGACAACCATGAGATGTACACTGACGACGGCACAGCGGCTAACAACTATAATCTCTGGAAGCAGAATGTGATAGATGGTACAATCCTTACTTTCCAGAGCGGAAATGAGTATCCGGGAGACAGCCGCAAAGGACAATATATCACGCTGGACGGCGATGCATTAGCCTTGACGGCGGATGCAGCAGCTGCCACCCGGTGGAAGATGGAAGATTATACAGAACACCCGGCACACATCCTTGAAATTCTTAACCGCGAAGCGGCTGAGGCGGCTTCGCATGACTTCGCTACAGACGTGACGACACTGGAGAAAGTGCGCAGCCGCGTAGAAGAGAATGATTTTGAGCGGACAGATATAACTATCCCTGCTTTGACACTGGGAGAGCAAAGCGGAGAGTACCGTAGCGGTGTAGCAGGAACCAATGCTATCTATGACAACGAAATTTCCGGTCTCCAGCCGGGATTCTACCGCCTGACAGTAAAAGCTTTCTCCCGTATCTCGTCTGCCGATGTGGCATGGGCTTGCCATACCGCAGGAGCTGGAATGGAGAGCGTGTTGGCTTATATCTATGCCAACGATGTGAGATATCCGATCCAGTCCCTGTATCATTCCTACCAAGTAAGTCCGTTGGAGCCGACGGATGAGTTGCGAGACGGATATTACTACTCTACGGACCTGACTTCCGCAGGAGATGCTTTTGACGATGCCAAACGCTATCTGAACGATGTATATGTCTATATAGAGGCGGATCCAGGTAAGACCACAGGAACGCTCCGCTATGGAATCAAGAACCCGTCCTATGTGCCCGGCGCATGGCTTGCATTCGAGGAGATAACACTCACACGCTTCGCCCGTAAGGAATATATCTTCAATGGCGAAAGCACAACAGGCGAGACCACCGACTGGCAAATGGGCGGCAACTGGAACCGCAACACGCAGCCGGATTATCGCCATGTCGTTTCTGTGCAGCATGACTTGGTTATCGACGAGGAAGTATCCGTCTATAGTCTGGTTATCGAGAATGATAAATCCGGCAACCCTGTTACCGTCACTATCGCTCCGACAGGAGGACTGACCGTAGGTGCCGGAGGTGTGAAAAATGCGACCAAAGACAATTTCATTCTCCAAGCCGGTACTACTGGAGCTACCAAAGGCCAGACGGGCTACCTCCGCATATCGCCCTACACCCGCGAGCCGATGCCCGAAGCTACCGTACAGTTGTTTAGCATAGGATATTGTGATTATCAATTAGGTTTGACGAACCCTGCTGCTTGGCAATATGTGGGATCTCCTGTAGTAGCAGGAACTAAGGCAAAATCCGTGTTCTTCGGATGGATATATGACTGGAAGGAAACTACTGGAGAATGGAAAAACAACCGTAAGAATCTTATCTTGGAACCCTTCAAAGGCTATGCCACTACCCAAGACTTCTTCGAGGACGGATTGTTAATCTCGCAAGCCGGACAGTTAGTATCAAACGAAACGGTACAGATTCCGCTGGCATACACTTCTACATCCGAAGAAGCCGGATTTAATGTGATAGCCAACAGTTTCACTGCTCCGATAGACATTACCCGTTTTGAGGACGCGGACTTCCAGAATATGGAGAAGACAATTTATCTCTTCAATACCGGTTCGCGCGAAGACGCAGAAGCCGTCACTGCCCGTAGAGCAGCCGGCAATAACGCTCCCGGACAATATATCTCTATTCCTATAGGTGCAACTAAACTGATGAAGAGTGCGTTCGGAGAAGAGACATTGCCTACTGTTATTCCGTCTATGCAAGGATTCTGTGTGCGTGCTACGGGCGAAGATGCCAAGATAAAACTGGATTATAATAAACTTGTTTGGGAAGGAAAATATGCGGTAAATAGTAATACTCCTTTGCGCGTGAGAGCTGCGGAGACGGAACTGACTGGCGCATTGCAAGTGACATTGCGAACCGGTGAATGGAGTGATCATATGTATATGATGGAGTCGGAGAATTTCGATTATGTATATGAAGACGGTTTCGATGCACACAAGGTGATGAACGGCATGCTCAATGTCTTTGCCGTTGAAGATGAAGATTATTTGGCAGTCAATGCTACCAATAGTATAGACGGAACGCACATAGGCGTACGCACAGGCGAGGAAATGACCTATACGATGACATTCAGCCATATTAACAGTGAGGAGAACTGGATGCTGTGGGATAAAGAAGCAGGTTTCAAAATGCTTCTCAGCGAGGATGTGGAATATACCTTCAACGCCGCGCCGAACAGCGAAATAACCGAACGCTTCCAGATTATTGCAGCGGATATTCCGGCGATTGCAACCGGGGTGGATGAAGTGGAAAGCGAAGTACATGTACAGAAGTTTATCAAGGATAACCAACTATATATCCTCAAGGACGGCGTGCTGTATAATGCATCCGGCGCAGTAGTGCGCAAATAATTTCCCCTTGTGACAAGGGCATACAAATTGGGTATTAGTTTTGAAAAAGGTATTATTGATATTAGTAGGAATAGTATGCACCCTTAGTGCTTCCGCGCTAAGTTATGCTTCTCCTTATAAAGGCGCAGGGCGCAACGGGTATATCCATACCTCTGCCCCGATGCGTTCTTCTATGGGAACTCGTGCTGTCATGGCGCAAGCACCGGTAGCTGCGATGAGTTCTACCAGTTCCTATGGAACGCAGTATATGCCTTCCTACGCAGGAACTATAGAAACCTCTTCTAATAACACGCAGGTAAGAGGTATCTATACTGCCGCTTCTGCTGTTCAGGGAGGAATAACAACTTGCGAAACACACTCATCAAATAAAGTTTCCGGAAGGCGGAAAAATACTATACCCGGACATCCGGAAGTATGCGAGCATTGCCATTGGGAATACATAGAGAATTATTATGGTCCGGGTATGCATGAGTGGGTTTGCTCCAGCTGCGGAGCAACATTGAGAGATAACGATTGTACGTGTGAAGAAGAATCCGGCTATTGCTGGTGTCCTCTTGATTTTAACTGGGCGGCTGCGCTCTTCATGACCGCTTTGGCTGTGGCGTACGGGGCATACAAAAAACGGACATCAACTGTACAGTGACGTCCGTAATGGTAACGAGATGGTAACGAGAATGAGTGCTATTTGAGCCCTTTTACCCACTTCTTTAAATAAGCAATCCACTCTTCGGCAGTCTTTGCCACGGGGTGGTTTTCTTTTGTGGCTCCGCAGCAGGTAAGGTAGAAGTGTGCGGTCGCGCACATTTGTGATTTGTGATTTGTGATTTGTGAATTTAATATGCACAAGTTATTCTGCTTGTCGTGAACCAAATCTCCTGCGAACTCTTTGGGAATAAAGACACCCAGACCGACGGTCTCTTTGGCGTACTTGGCGCTGTCGTTGACCGGCCAGTCCGTGCCCCATGAAGCCAGCAGAACGCCGTTCGGAAGAATAATAGATACCGTATCTTTGCCTCCTTTGGCCGGAATGGTCTGCACGCCGGTACAGAGTCCTTCTATCGGCTCGGAACAGACTACATCGCACCGCATATCGCGGTGACCGGCTTTCATCGTATAGCGGACATTAAGGTCAATACACTGACCGCTGTCGCTGTAAGACCGCTTTGCTGTTGGCACTTGCCATCCTTTAACGGCTATCTCAACGGCAGCCTTCTCCTTTTGGGAGCTCACAATCCGTTCGCTGCGCTCGGCTACAGGCTCGATATGAACCTGTTTCTTGCCGTTCCAATACTTGACAGAACCTACGCCTACTGTTCCGCTCACGCGAAGAATGTCATCGCCGTAGCCCGCCTCCAAAAGACTGTCATTGGGGTACCAGTAACTCTGCGCCAATTCCAACTGCGGCGTGCGTTTGCAATACGGATCAATAGTTTGTTTCTTATCAAAATAGATGCGGTACGCCATCTGCTCGCTTTCTGCCGCCACGCCGTGATGGTGCAGCGAATGATAGACGTCTTCCTTCTCATCGGTAGAGACCCATTCCGTAATAGGATAGCAATGGCGCGTCTTGCCTTCGGCATAAATAACTTTATACCCTTCCTTGACGGAGTCGGCGGGTGTGCCGATCTTCCAAAAAGAAGTAGCTACCCGCGGGGCGCACCCCGCGAGTAGTAAGACCACTACGTTCAAAGTAAAAAGACCGCTAACGCTCAAAGAAGAAAGAGTCTTTCGGCTTTCGACTTTTGACTTTTGACTATTATTTGTTAATCGTGACATTCTCTACTGTCGGTGCAAGCGAGAACGCTTCGCCTTTCTGAGCTTGGATATTCACATTGTCGATGACCAGTCCGTTCGTCTGGCGGAAGAGTGCACCCTCGGTGGCGCTCATCGTGATATTGCGCAGCGTTACATTCTGGATCTTCATCTCCGGCAGACCGTTGAAATAAATGGCGCGTTTGATGTTTTTACCCGTTACGTTCTCAATCACGATATTCTTGAACGCAGGTGTCTCTTCGCTTGCTTCCGGAGCCTCTGCATTCATGCGGGCTGCCAGTTCCTCTTCGGTCTCTTCTCCGGCTCCTTTGCCGCCGTAGAAGAGGTCAAACAGAAGACCTTCGTTCGGGATATTTGCCATATTGACGTCGCGGATATAGATATTCTCTACCACGCCGCCGCGGCCGCGGGTGCTCTTGAAACGCAGACCTACATCGGTACCGATATAGAGGTTGTTGCTTACCTGTACATTCTTGATGCCTCCGGACATCTCACTGCCGCATACGAAACCGCCGTGACCGTGGTAAACGACACAGTCGTCCACTACTACATTCTCCGTCGGGATACCTCTGTCGCGGCCGGGTTTGTCCTTACCGGACTTCATGCAGATAGCATCGTCGCCTACGTCGAACGAGCAATGAGAAATAACAACATTCTTGCAACTCTCTACATCCACGCCATCGCCGTTCTGGCTGTACCACGGGTTGCGGACATTGAGATCGCGCAGAATCAGGTTCTCGCAGCACATCGGGTGGAGGTTCCATGCCGGGCTGTTCTCAAACGTAACGCCTTCCAGCAGGATGCCTTTGCAATCTACGAAATGCAGCATTACCGGACGGAGGAACGATTTGACTACCTGCCAGAGGCTGTCGTCGGTGATGACAGGCACGTTCTGGTCCACGCAGTAACTCTGCGCCAGGATAGAAGCGCTGTCCGGATACCAGATATCTTTCTCGGTCACTACGCCGCCTTTCTCCTGCAGGTGTTTCTTCCATTGTCCGGGAGCCATCTTGCTCTTCTTCAGCGGACGCCACCAGTCGCCGTTTCCGTTGAAGGTACCATGACCGGTGATGGCGATATTTTCCGCGCCGCGTGCATTAAGCGGACTGGTGCAGCGCTTGGTGGGAATGCCCTCGAACCACTCGTCATAGATATCATACAGGTCCAGATCGTGGCTGAAGATGATAAAACTATTCTTCTCCGTGTACAGACGTACATTGGATTTGAGCGTGAGCGGTGCCGTCGTGTAGATACCTGCTGGGATAATTACCGTACCGCCTCCTGCCTCCGTACATTCGTCGATGGCTTTCTGGATCGCCTCGGTGGCTAAAGCTGCGCCCGTAGGATCTGCTCCGTAGTCCAGTACATTATATGTCCTGTCCGGGAAAGAAGGTACTTTCACTTTCGGCATCTCGAATGATGCCGCTTTGGTTAAAGCGTCAATGTCGCGCTGCCTGGTTGTTTGATACTGCGGCGCAGAACTACATGCGCCTAAAACTGCTGCGGCAAGCAGCAAAAGAGACAATAGGTGTTTCATAGATATATATATTGTGTGGATAAATGATTTCTACTAATGTCAATCCCTCGGCGGGTGCCGAATGACCGGCTTTGCATCGGTCGTGAGCGGCAATGACTTGGGCGAATTGTTCTTCCGTCATCTTGCCTTTGCCTACTTCAAAGAGAGTACCTACCACCGCGCGGACCATGTTCCGCAAGAACCGGTCGGCGGTAATGACAAACCTCCATTCCGTCCCGCTCTCTTGAACCCATTCTGCTTGGCGTACATCGCAGATAGTGGTCTTTACATCCGTGTGAGTGCGGCAGAAAGAAGCAAAATCCTGCTTCCCGATCATCCTCTTTGCCGCTTTGTTCATCGCCTCAAAATCCAGACCGGCGGCTACACGGGTATGGTTGACATGCAGGAAGGGGTCCTTGCGGGTTGTGATACGGTAATAATAGCTGCGCTCCTGCGCGTCAAAACGGGCATGCGCATCGTCCTGAACGCGCTGTAAACCGCTGATGGCAATGGAGCGGGGCAGCAGGTTATTCAGCCGTCCGGCAAAATTAACCGGCAATGCTTTCGCTACGTCAAAATGCGCCACCATCTTCTCTGCATGCACTCCTGCATCGGTCCTGCCGGCAAAAGTCAACGCCACCGGCTCGCGCAGGATAGTAGCGAAAGCAGCTTCCATCTCCGCCTGTACCGTGTTTCCATTCGGCTGCGTCTGCGATCCGTGGAAATCCGTGCCGTCATATGCAAACTCTATAAAATAGCGCATTGGATGATTAATGTTTAATGTGTAATGTGTTTGCTATTTGCTGGTTTATCTCCGGCGACAACTCAGCCTTGTAGGCTATCCATACTCCGCTGCCCAGAAGCACCGCGCTGCGGAGAATACTGTCCGCCCATATATTCATTTCCGGCAAACAATACTGCCACAACACATTGAGCGCAAAAATAACAATCAGCAACAGCAGGATATACCACCACTTGCGGTCCACTACGTGGAAATGTCCCAACGGCACGACCGTAGCAATAATCAGTATATAATACAGACCGTAAGACAACAGGTTGCTGAGCGCTGCGCCCTCCATGCCGTAGAGTGGTACAAGGTAATTATTCAGGAATATGGCGCTGACCGTCAGGATAAGCGACAATACCAGACTGAGAGCGTAATAACGGCTATAGTTCAGCGCCGTCAGACAGATAGTAAACGTAGCCAAAACCAATTGGCTTACGCCTAAGATAAGCACCACGTTCTTCGCCGTAGCGAAAGTGGCACCGTTAGGCAGAATATGGAAGATAAGATCTATATTCACCCATATGGCGAGCAGGATAAATCCGCCGATGAGCAACATGTTTCTCGTCACCTGGCGGATAAGGAACGAGCATTCCTCCCTATTCTGTTCTTTGATCGCGCGCGACAACTGAGGTGAGGCGATAGCCGAGACAGAACGGTTGGGAACGCTTACCATTACCGCCATATACGTGGCTATCGCAAATATACCCGTGCTGTCCAGACCCATCTTGGCGGTCACGAAGAAAGAAGAGAGGGTAGGTGCCAGAACCGAAGTGATAGCGGACAGGATCAAGAACCCTGTGTATGTCAGATAGCGGCGTACGAGGCCCCCGTTCGCGCGGAGGAATTGCCGGTCCGGACGAAGACGGATATGTCGGAGCGAGATAAAATAACATAAATTGATCATGGCCGCTATCGCGTAGTTGAGACATATCCCGATCACCAACCCGTCCATGGATACAACCCGGAAAGCGTATAGCAGATAGATGGCTAACATCCCTACCCGTACCACCAGCTCGCGCACCGCCCTCGGTACCACAATATGCATCAGCACATTGCATGTACTCTCGCATATCGTCTGATAGAGCATAAAGAAAGCCAGCGGCAGCACGAAATAATAGTAGTCCACAAACATCGGCGATTTGTCTCCAAACCACGTCTCTATCGGCACACGGCATGCCCAGTACAGAGCAGCGAAAAGCACAAATCCGATAAACGGAACAACGAGGGCCCAGAAGAAGAAACCGTGGTCCTCGTCGCTCTCTTTCTCTTTGAAATACGGGTAGAAACGGATGATGCTGGCGTTAGTGCCCAACTGCGCCAGACCGATAAACAATGTAGCGGCATCAATAAGCACCCGCGCTAACCCGATTTCCTCGGTCGTGAGGAAACGGGTTAACACGAAGAACGTGGTGACGATGCCTACGGCAATGCCCAGATAGGTCACTATCGTGCCACGGATAGATTGTTTAGCGATGACGCCCAAGGTAATTTACAATTTAGTCATTTACCATTTGATCATTTGATGTCCAGCAACTCAACCGTGAAGATCAAGGTAGAGTAGGGCGGTATAGACTGACCTGCACCGCGCTCGCCGTAGCCTAACTCATAAGGGATGTACAGTTTGTACTTGGAACCCTTCGGCATCAACTGCAATCCTTCCGTCCAGCCTTTGATCACGCCGTTCAGCGGGAACTCGATCGGTTCGCCGCGCTGGTAGCTGCTGTCGAAAACGGTACCGTCAACCAATGTACCTTCGTAATGTACCTTGACAGTCTGTTCTGCAGTCGGTTTAGGACCTTTGCCTTGTACAAGCACCTCGTATTGCAATCCGCTTTCCGTCACTTTGACTTCTTCGCGCAAGGCGTTCTCCTGCAGGAATTTCTCGCCCTCGGCTTTCGTCTCTCCGTATTTCTTGGAGGAGATCACGGAGTCAACATAATGATTAGCCGTCTGCATGTCAAACTGCTCGGTGTAGTTGTACAGACCGTTGATGAAACCTTGCTTGATCAGGTCGTAGTTGGTCTCCAGACCGGCAATACCCAGCAATCCTACCGGCTCTTGCTCGCGAATAGCCGTACCGATATTCTTTGCTGCCGATACCACCTGCGGGTTGCGGACCTTCTCTTTCAGACCGATGTTGATATTGTCGATAAACTCATCAATCGCCTCGCCCGTTGAATCCTCCTGAAGGATATACGGGCGGATCTGATTTCCGTTCAGCAAGCCGAAAGCATAGTTGATCGAGTCCATTTCGCTCTCCAACTCAATGACCTTCTTGCTCTTCGGGCATTTGCCGAGGATGGCTTTGCCGGCTTCTTCTGTGCTCGGCTTGCCTTGATATTTCGTCATCAGGAAGGTCTCCGCATCCTTAATCTTCATAACGGTGGTGTCTTCATACAGGGCGTTTACCAGACCCTGGAAGAATATCTTCTCATTCAGCGTCCATGCCGCATTCTCTGCCAGACCTTTTTTCTCGAATGATTTAACAGAGGAACCGAATTGACGGGCATTCTTCTCGATATCACTCAGCTTCTCTTCCTTGTCCAAATAAGCTTTTTCGAGCGCGTCGATAAACTCTGCCACTGCCTCGTCGCTACTGTCGTTAGCGAGGTAGTACATCTTGATTTGCAGACCGTTCAATACACCCAATGCGTGGTTTACAGAGTCGGTCTCGTTGGTCAGTACGGCGTCTTGAGCCTTGTAACTGTTGCCGCATGAGATCATTGCCAATGCGGCAAGCAAAACAATACTTAATTTTTTCATTTGTAGTCTTTTTATTATGTGTTATGTACTTTAAAAAATTACGGTATCCCGTCGGATCTATCGTCCCGTATGTGTCTCGTATGTGTCTCGTAAGTTGCTAGTACGGGAAACGGTTTATTCGATACCCAGTAACTCTACCGTGAAGATCAGCGCTGCGTATGGCGGTATAGACTGGCCTGCACCGCGCTCGCCGTATGCCAGATTGTACGGAATGAAGAATTTGTATTTCGAACCGATAGACATCAACTGTAGTCCTTCCGTCCATCCGGCGATCACACCGTTCAGCGGGAAGGTGATCGACTCGCCGCGGCGATAGGAACTATCGAAGACCGTACCGTCAATCAGTGTTCCTTCATAATGAACACGCACGGTGTCGGTCGCTTTAGGCTTCTGACCCAGCGACGGCTCCAATATCTCGTACTGCAAACCGCTGGCGGTCACTTTGACACCTTCGCGCTTGGCGTTCTCGGCAAGGAATTTCTCGCCCTCAGCCTTCGCAGCGCCGGCTACTTTGGCTTCCAACTCCTGGAAGAACTGGTTTAATACTTGTTGAGCCTCTTGATAACTGATCTTCGGCTGCTGTTTGGTGAGCACGTCTTCGATACCGGCTGCCAAGTCTTGATAATTCAGGCTCTCTACGCCGCTGCTCATCAGATTCTGACCCATTGAAAGGCCTAATGCATAACTGATTTTGTCCATAAAAACATTTACTATTTAATCATTTACAATTTGTTCATTTATTCAGTATCGCCGCATAGCGGGAGATGTATTTGCCAAGGATGTCAAACTCGATATTCACTACCGTTCCTACCTTGATATATTTGAAGTTCGTTTCCTCGTGGGTGTAAGGAATGATACAAACAGACACGTACCCTTTGTCGCCCTTCACATCCGGTTCACAGACGGTCAGACTGACACCGTTGATACAAACCGATCCCTTGTCCACGCAGAAATAACCGCGCTCTACCATCTCTTTGTTCGAGTCGTACTCAAATCGGTAATACCAGCTGCCGTCGGTCTCTTTCGCTTCTATACAAACGGCTTTCTGGTCCACGTGGCCCTGTACGATATGCCCGTCCAGACGTCCGCCCATCATCATCGACCGCTCTACGTTCACCCAGTCGCCCTCTTTGAGCAGATCCAGATTAGTCAGCCGGAGTGTCTCCTGCATGGCGGTAACGGTATAGACATTTACCATTTCGCCATTTACCATTTGGTCATTTGTCTTTACGACCGTGAGGCACACGCCGTTATGGGCGATGGACTGGTCAATACTGAGCGCTTCGCCGAAAGGATTGCGGAGCGTGAAATGTTTATTCGTTTGCTCGGTCTCTACCTTTACGACCTGAGCCATGGTTTCTACTATTCCTGAAAACATCTTTATAATTTATAATTTTTAATTTCTAATTTTTAATTTCTCTTGAAATATTTTCCCACTACCGGTAGTCCGGAGAGCGGAAAATCCTGCCGGGTCATTACGAAGAGATACAAGGCAATGAGGAGTGTCCCTATTCCCATCATTACCCACATATTGCTGATATAATAGAGCCGTAATGCATAATAAACAGCCAGCAGACCGATCGTCAGTGCCGTATAGCCGCCGATACGTTTCATGTCGTAAGGTACAGGCGCTTTCTTCTGACCGATGAAATAGGACAGCAGCATGATTACGAAATAGCATATCAGACTGCTTCCGCAACTTGCCCAATATCCGATGACCGGCACACCTACGATCTGTATGACCAGAGTGATAGCCAGACCGATGAGCGAGAAATAGGCTCCCCATTTGGTCTCGTCCGTCAGCTTGTACCAGAAACTGAGGTTGAAATAAATCCCTTGGAAAACATACGTCCATAGCACAACCGGCACGATCTTCAGACCCTCCCAATAGGCCGGGGATACAATATACCGGAAGATATCCAGATAGAAGACCACGCCTAACAGAATGAGATACGAGAAGATGATATAGTATTTCATTGCGTCGGCATACGCCTCTACGGATTGACGGTCCTTATGCTTGGCGAACACAAACGGTTCGTACGCATAGCGGAAAGCCTGGGTGAACATCATCATCACCATCGCCACCTTGAAGCATGCACCGTAAATACCCAACTGCGCCTGTGCATCGGACCCTGTATATAAATAGGGGAAAAGAATGCGGTCCAGAGTCTGGTTCATGATCCCCGCTACGCCTAAAACCAATAGCGGCAGCGAATAGCGGAGCATTTCTTTTAGTACCGGCACGCTGAATTGTCCGCCTCTCGGTAATGTCATCGGTAACAGACAGACGGTCTGAATCAGGGTTGCTAAGATATTGCTGAGGAAGATATAGAATACGTCATTCTTGCCGAGCACGACCAGGAAAAGCAAGTTGAAACCGATATTCAGAATGACGAACAGCAGTTTTAATGCCGCAAAACGTATCGGCTTTTTCTGGTATCGCAGATAGGCAAACGGAATGCTCGCAAAAGCATCCACCGCTACCGTGGCAAACATCATCTCTACAAACTCCGAATGATCGGCATACCCCAGCACATTCGCTATGGGCTGATGGAAAACGACGACCAGCATGGTGAACACCGCGCTGGAGCACAGCAGGGTCATGAAAGCGGTCTTATAGACGCTCTTTGGGTCGTAATCCTCTCTATTGACGAAACGGAAGAAGCCCGTCTCCATGCCATAGGTCAGGATGACCAGCAGCAATGCCGTCCAGGCATAGATATTGGTCACAATACCATAATCCGATGTGCGAGCGAGCGCGTAGGTGTACAGCGGCACTAACAGGTAGTTCAGAAACTTACCTATTATCGAACTGGCACCGTAGATGACGGTGTCCTTCGCCAATGATTTCATCGAGCTATTTGCCATTTTATCATTTACCATTTGTTCATTTCAATCCTTGCCGGCAACACAGATGACAATCTCACCTTTCGGCGGTGTGGCGGTGAAACGGGCAATCAGTTCCGCCAGCGAACCTCTTATGGTCTCTTCGTGGATCTTGCTGATCTCGCGCGTCACACTCGCTTTGCGTTCCTCGCCGCACACGGCTGCCAGCTGTTCCAGCGTCTTCACCAGCCGGAACGGCGACTCGTAGACGATGAATGTCTGGTCCAGTGCCGCGAGGTACTGCAACCTCGTCTGCCGGCCTTTCTTCTGCGGCAGGAATCCCTCGAAATAGAAATGGTTGTTCGGCAGCCCGCTGTCCACTAATGCAGGTACGAAAGCCGTTGCACCGGGGAGGGTCTGGATCTCAATATCCGCTTCGGCGGCAGCGCGCACCAGAAAGAATCCCGGATCGCTGATAGCCGGTGTTCCGGCATCGCTGATCAAGGCAATGTTAGCACCCGCCTTCAGCCGCTCTACAATATCCGCCGAGGTCTCATGCTCGTTGAACTTATGGTGGCTCTTGAGCGGCGTATGAATGTCATAATGCTGCAGCAGCACGCCGCTGGTGCGTGTGTCTTCTGCAAGAATCAGATCAACTGATTTCAGCACCTCGATGGCGCGGAACGTAATGTCCTGCAGATTACCAACCGGTGTAGGAACGATGTATAACATCTTAACAACTTAACATCTTAACGGTTTAGCCGAACCTGCGATGCAGCGCTACGATGAACTGCTGGTAACTGTTACTCTCTGTGTCCCAACCGAAGCGGCTGATGTATTGGATGGCCTCGTCGAACGAACCCAGTTCATTCAACTCCGTCAGCGTCTTTTGCATCAGCTCGGCATTCTGGTTGAAGAGTTCGCGTTGATATAGGAACCGGTCACCCAGCGATATAGCCTGACGGATATCATCTACGGCTTTGCCATAGACAGCCGCCTTCGGTGATGCCACCTCTTCTTTCGCAGGTACAGGATCTTCCTTCACCGGTTCTTCCTTTACCGGCTCTTCTGCTACGGGTTCTTCCTGGATGGTTTCCGGCTCTTCCGGTTTCTCCGGAACGACGGGAGCAGCTACTACAACCGGCTTTTCTACTACCACCTCTTTGATCACCTCTACCGGTTTCTCTACGATTTTCTCTACCACCTTCTCCACTACTTGAGGTTCGGGAGCAGGACGACTCTTGAGTTCGTCTATTTCAGCCTCGAGGGAAGCCAACTCTGCTTCCAGAGTGGCTATACGTTCCTCAAGTCCTTCAAAATATTTGATTACTTCTTCCATTGCTTTCGACTTTCGACTTTCGACATTTGTCCTTCGTACATTACTTCGTTGCGTCTTCCAGTTTGCCCATCATAGCGAACATAAAGATCGCTGCAATCAGACATACACCGATAAACACGCTCCATACGAGCCACAGCGGCAGACTGCCCCAGAGGAAACCGCCTACGGAAACCAGGAAATTGCCTAATGCGGTAGCTACGAACCAGCCGCCCATCATCATTCCTTTGTATTGAGGAGGAGCAACCTTGCTCACAAACGAGATACCCATCGGGCTGAGCAGCAACTCGCCGAAAGTAAGTACCAGATAGGTAAGGATCAGCACATTGGAATTAACGAACGTGCCGTTTCCTGTCACGCGTGCCAGTTCTTGCTCTGCCGGAGTCAGCAGACCGATTGAGCAGAACGCCATCACGGCGTATGCTGCGGCTGCGACTAACATACCGTAAGCGATCTTACGCGGTGCAGAAGGCTCTTTGCCTTTCTTTGCCAGCGCGCCGAAGATGGCCATGCTTACCGGCGTCAGGGCTACTACGTAGAACGGGTTGAACTGCTGGAAGATAGGAGCGGAGATACCGATCTCTGCCGGATGGCTGATATACTTGTATGCCAGCGCACCCAATACAGCGATTCCTACGCAGCTCCAGATCATCTTTGCTTTCTTCGTCCCTTCGCCGAAGATACCGAACAGCGCATACACGAGGATTGCTACCAATACCAGATTGATGATGTCGAATGCCATCGTCTGAACGCCGGTCACTACAGGGTTCACAAACTCATTGGCGAAATAGGTCAGCGTCAGACCGTTCTGGTGGAACGCCATCCAGAAGAACAGCACTACCGCGAACACCAGACACAGCGCCACAATACGTTTCTTGGTCTGCTCCGGTGTCAGTTCCTCTACCTTCTGACCGCTTGCTGCTGCCTGTTTGGCGGTGTTCTCTACATGCTTGAACCAAGGACGGCAAGCGTAGTAGATAGCGATACTAAGAATAAGCGAAGCGCACGCTACTGCGAACGCGAAATGGTAACTGTCATTGACGCTCACGCCCAGCGAACTCTGTGCCCAGTCCATGATTTTCACGGCCGCCGTAGGAGCAAACATAGCGCCGATGTTGATTGCCATATAGAACAGCGAGAAAGCGGCGTCGCGACGGTCTGCGTACTGCGGATCGTCATACAGATTACCTACCATCACTTGCAGGTTACCTTTGAAAAGACCTGTTCCGAAACTGATGAGTACCAACGCACCTATCATGCCTGCCATCGCTACTGCCGTACTGCCGTATTCCACGCCTCCCATCGGGATAGCGAGCAGCACATAGCCCAGAAACATGATAATAATACCTATCGTCACGCATTTGCCGTAACCGATTTTGTCAGCTACTATACCACCGATCAGCGGCAGGAAATAAACGAACGCAAGGAACGTGGAGTAAATAGCACCGGCTGCCGAAGCCGACAGACCGAAATTAGCGCGCAAGAAAAGCGCGAATACGGCTAACATCGTGTAGTAGCCGAAACGCTCGCCTGTGTTGGCTAAAGCCAACGCGAACAATCCTTTGGGTTGATTCTTAAACATAATATATAATTTTTAATTTGAATTTTCAATTCTCAATTCTCAATTACCTCGCACCACCCGTGTTTGTCTTCCGCCCGTCCGTACTGTATATCTTTCAGTGAGCGGTAAAGGTCCGTCAGTATAGGACCCGGTTCGGCTCCGAACGAATAAACTTTGTTGTTCTCAGGGTCAATCACTTTGTCTATCGGGCTGATGACGCACGCAGTGCCGCACGCTGCGGCTTCCTGCATCTGAGCCAACTCCTCCAGACGGATATGCCGGCGTGTCACTTTGTAGCCTTTCTCGCGTGCCAGAGTCATCAGACTGTCGTTCGTGATACTTGGCAGAATAGCACTGCTCCGCGGGGTCAGATACTCAATCTGGTCTTTCGACTTTATCCCAATAAAATTCGCCGCACTACACTCATCGATATACCTGTGGTAGCGCGCGTCTAGGAACAGACAGTCCATTCCTTGCGCATGCGCCGGTTCGGTAGCGCGGAAAGACGAAGCATAGTTGCCGCCTACCTTGAAGGTGCCCGTTCCAAACGGTGCCGCCCTGTCCACATGCCGGTTCACTACAAACGTCGTGCAATGGAACTTACCGGGATAGTAAGGTCCGATAGGCGAAGGGATGACGATGAACTCGAAATCCCGTCCCGGACCTACACCCAGACGCGGGGTCGTACCTATCAGCAGCGGCCGGAAATACAATGTTGCACCGGTTCCGTATGGCGGTACAAAATCCATGTTCTTCTCCAATGCCAAGTGAATCGCTTTGCCGAAGATCTCCTCCGGCACAGGAGCCATATACAGCCCCTCTGCGCTCTTCGCCATCCGGCGCGCATTCTCCCTCCAGCGGAAGATACGGATCTTACCGTCCACTCCGCGGAACGCTTTCAGTCCTTCGAATGCCTCCTGTCCGTATTGCAGACAAGTGGCGGATACATGCAAATGCAAGAACTTGTCTTGGGTCGCGTACGGTTCTTCCCATTTGCCGTCATGATATGCCGAGCGGACAATATAGTCCGGTTCGGTATAATGAAATCCTAATTTACTCCAGTCAATATCTTTCATTTCTCAATCATCAAATAGCGTGTCTAACACGCTCAATTCCGTTTGCCACGGATGTTTATCTGTCCAAATCTGTCCGCTCCAGTCCTCTGTGCGGCTTTTGAGTTTTGACTTCTGACTTTCGACTAACGTCGGTCTTTCCCGTTTCAGCAGCGCCGCGAGTGTCGCATTCATCTCGTCGTTCAGGTCAATCAGCCATCTGTACTCCCGTTCATAGAACGGCTTGAGATAGTCGGCGAAATACATGAAATACGGTGTGTGTTGGTAGGCACTTACGAGCGTAATCCAGTGTTGGTGTTGCCATCGTGTCTGGTAACTGATCTCTATATCCCGCGTCAACTGTTTGTGCTCCACTTTCTTCACCGGTACGGTCAGCCGCACCAACTCGCCTTTGGCGTCGCGGATGAGTGCCCGGTTACGGAACGTCTGTTTCTCGAACGTCTCCATCTGTTCGATCATACAGGTTCCGCTCATCAGCGCCTCCATATACGACCTTGGAGGCAAATATGCAGTAGGGAGTACCATCATTCTCTGCCGGTTGCTTTACGTCCCAGTCGGTTCCAACGAATAGAATGGTTGTCTTTGTCGATACTCAGCCAAATGAACACAGGTCGTCCGACGATATGGTCCTCCGGCACGAAACCCCAGTAACGGCTGTCCGCGCTGTTGTGTCGGTTGTCGCCTTGCATCCAGTAGTAATCCATGCTGAACGTATATTCCTCGCCGATGCACATCGGTCGGAACTCATACGCCTCCGCAATACGCTTATAGACCCAGTAGTTCTCCTCGGTAATCAAGATCTTATCGCCTTTCCGCGGAATATAAATAGGTCCGTAGTTGTCCCGTGTCCACTCGTTGTGCCCCAGCGGATAAACGGCTCCGCCTTGTGTCTCCGGCTCTATTTCTACAGCGAGCACATGCGGATTCTTCTCCAGCTCTGCTTTCATCTCTTGCGTCAGCGGGAAATGCCATGTCTGCGGATCTACCTGCACGCGGTCAGCTATGCTGATACCGATCTTCTCCAGGTATTTCGCACCAAACACATGTCCGTCCGTCCGAACAAGGTAATTGAGTTGCAACCCCTCTCTCTCCGGTTCACGCTGCCATTCGGCATCGCTTATTTTTAATTTCGTATAAACAACATTGTTAATTATACGCAGACTGTCTCCCGGCTCGCCCACACAGCGTTTCACATAATTTTCCCTTCTATCCACAGGACGCGTCACGATCTCGCCGAACACATCCTTGCGCGACTTGATCAACCCTTCGCCGTAGTAATATTTGAGCGTGTAGTAATCGGGGTTCTGCATCTTCGTGCATACCGTGTCGCCGGCAGGGAAATTGAACACCACGATATCGCCTTTCTTTGGACTCGTCCAGCCTGCGAGACGCTTGTACTCCCAATGAGGCCAATCCAGATAACTCTTTCCGCCGCCTAACCATTCCGGCATAGTGTGTTGCACCAGCGGCATGCTCAACGGAGTCTGCGGTACGCGTGCACCGTAAGCCATCTTGCTGACGTACAGAAAATCGCCCACACGCAGACTCTTCTCCAGACTCGAACTCGGAATCTGGTAGTTCTGGAAGATATACAGGTTGATGAAATACACCGCCACCAGCGCAAACACAATCGCGTCTATCCAACTGAACAGAGTATATAGTGCCGGCTTGGTGTCTTTGTATTTGCGCCACCAGCTGTAGTTAATATACTTGGTGGTGAACATGTCAATGACGAGCGGCAGCAGCGCCAGCCATCCCAGGCTTTTCCAGTCGCCCCATGCAACCCAAATAACGAACGCCACATACAGCGTTCCCCATATTCCTGCGCGGATCCAGCCACCGCGCGTAGTCTCATTTATTCTTTCTTGAAAACTTTTCATTTCCCTTTTTCAGTGATTTTTCGAACGCATTGTTCAAAAAATAATCGTTAGTTGTTCTTAGTGATTCTTAGTGATATTTAGTGGTTGTCGATAGTGTGTCCTTACTTTCTGCGGGCAATCTCCTTTGCTTCGGGTAATCAACGTGTAACCTCCTCTGCCGCCAGTACGGCTCCTAAGGCAAAACCACGCCGGCCTTTGGCGATGTGTGTGATGACGATCGTATCCTCCTCACTGTCCCATGTCACCTCATGCGTCCCCGGCACTTCGCCCTCGCGGATGGATTCAATCGGCACTTCCCTTCGTACATCGTACATCCTTCCTTCGTACATAGCGGAGATTTGCTCCGCAAGCGTCTTTGCCGTGCCGCTCGGCTTGTCCAGCTTGTGAATATGGTGAATCTCTTTGATAGAAGGCGTATATTGCGGTTGTTCCGCCATCTTCTGAGCCAGGAACTTGTTCAGTTCAAAGAATATGTTCACGCCCACGGAGTAATTACTACTCCACACGAGCATTTGTTTGTCATGTGTCCGTCGGTCTTCGTCCATTAGTGCCGCGGCATCCCACCCTGTCGTCCCGCACACTACCGGCACTCCTTGCGCCCACGCGCGCAAAATATTGTCCTTCGCCGTAGCCGGCGTAGTGAACTCAATCGCCACATCTGCACTCCGAAACTCCTCACTCTCAAAATCAATCAGAGGCAAGCTTAATTCTTCATTTTTAATTTTTAATTCTTCATTTAGTCGCGGGTCAATGACCCCGACTATTTGGTGTCCTCTGCTCCGAGCCACTTCCTCAATCATGTGGCCCATCTTGCCATATCCGATAATTGCTATTTTCATCTTCCTTATTTCGTATATACGTGCGCATATTCACACGTGCGCACAAAATCGGCTACAAATTTACTGCTTTTTTCTGAAATACGCAAACTATTAACGCAAAAAGAGTGCCGAAGCACTCCTTTTATACTAATTCCGTCAATTTTTCTACATTAAGACGGCTTAAAGTGTCACTCTTTGGAGCTCGGTGACCGGGTCAGCAAGGTTGAGAACGATGATCAGACCTTCGTACGAGTTGTTGGTCTCTTCGCGTACGCGATCAACACCTTTAGCAAAAGCCTCTTTCGCGCGTTTGTCGGCGTTAGCACGGGTGTCTTTGAAGATGATGCCCTTCTGATCTGCTGCTTTCTCCATCTCCTCGTTGATAATAGGCAGACCATTCAGCTCAAACTGCATGCACAATGCCGGGTCCTGCTCCACCGGAGCCAACTTTACTTCATACGGATAACTACTCTTCTGCTCGTTCTCGCAAGAAACGAACATTGCGCCCACGAGGGCGAGGCAGAATACTACTGCCAAAGAAAAAATCTTTTTCATTGCTGTAAATAAATTATTGTAGTTGTTTTACGAATACTGCTTTTACATCGCGTTTGCATTGATGGGAAACGCCGTTTTGGCTGTGGGTCGCTGTGGTGTGATAGTCCCACTCCATCTTGCCGTTCTCAGGGAACGAAACCTTGAAATCATAGATTTCTGCATTGTCTCTACGCTGAAAACCATCCTCTGCGCGGAAATAAACTTGGTTGTTTTTGGAGTCGATTTCCAACATTCCCTCGTACTCTTCGCGGCTCTCGTCAGCGAAATTCTCTTTGTAGAAATACGCATCGCCGTCGTCGGTTTTCTTCTTTTCAATAACGAGATAACCGTCGGTGTAGTTCAGCTCTTTCTCGGTGGTGTTGTCATCGAGATTTTTCCAAAGAACGGAGTAAGAGGTTAACTTCCATGAACCGATCATCTGGTCGTAATTCACTTTGTTTCCGCCATCTTCCGGCTCATTCTTGTTGCAAGCACTAAAAAATACTGCGCTTACCATGCACATGAGTGCTACATAAAAAAACTTTTTCATAAATAAGTTGTTTATCTATTATTGCTTTTACACAATTTCGGCCGCAAAGGTACTATTTTTTTTGATATATGCAAATAAAAATAACTAATCAAAAGTATATATACTATGTATATATAGTAAAAGAAGCTAAAATGACAAAATGGGCGATTCATCCTATGGTGATCCTATGGTCATCCTATGGTGATCCTATGGCGAGATACTTATTTGAGGCTGTATTTATATTAGCTTAGGAGTGTGATAATCTCTTCTGCTAATTCATCGATACTTTTACGGCCGTCGTTAATAAGAATGAAGCCCCTCTCGGTCCCCCCATGGAGGGGGGATGATGTTTTCTGCGCCTGTATGCGTGCGCGTACCTTATTGATATTCTCTTCTGTCGCTTCGCCGTTATAGTCCCGCGCAATAGTACGTTCTATCCGCACTTCCTCCGGCGCTTCAACCACAATAATCTTATCGCAAAGCGTGTCTAATCCCGCCTCCTGGAGAATAGCGGATTCGATGAAGATAATTTTTAATTCGTTATTTTTAATTCGTATTTTTTTTATATCTTCTCTTACCGCCGGATGGACGATCTCATTTAGTTTCTTCAAGAGTTGTGGCTCCGCAAAAACACACTGCGCGACATAGGCGGTATTATAAGCCTTGGTCCTTTGTCCCTTGGTACTTGGTACTTCTTCAAATGCTTTTTTTCCTAACAGTTCGATGATCTGTTGCTGGACGTCCTTATTCTCGGCGATGATGCGTTTGGCTTCCTTGTCGCAGTCATACACCGCGTACCCGCGGGCTGCGAGCGCCCGCGCGATTGTGGACTTGCCACTTCCGATGCCGCCTGTTATTCCGATGATCTGCATAATCTGTCTTTTGTCTTTGAGCGCAGCGGTCTAAAATTGGAAATATATAAACGGTTGCATTTCTGCTGAGACGAACTGGTATATTATGACGATGGCAACACAAACTGCTATCACCATCAGCCAGAGCGGCATAGCGCTGAACGCCAGACGGTACCGCCTTTTCCAGTTGGTCGGAAGCCAGTGAATGACCATGCCGGCAACGAACATTGCCACCACCCATCGGTACTCCCAGAGGAAATCAGGAATGATAGCGTTATTCCACGCTCCGCCGATCTGGTTTACCATGTTCTTCGCTGTCGCCCATGCTACCTCGTTGGCAGTAGCAGGGTCCAGATTGCTGGAGGAACGGAAGAACAGACGCGTGAAAGTGATAAAAGTGAAAGTCTGGGCGATCGCCCACGCGTTGCTTAGGGCGTTGAGCGCATCGTTGGTGCTGTTTAGCGGACTATCGTCCTGTTTAGCGGCCTGCGGCCTGTTTATTGCTTTGCAGGCAAGCCAATAGATATACCGGATGAGGGTGCCGGAAGCGACGATAGAAGCCCAGACGGCGAAGAGCCTCCATGCAGGCAGGTTTGTATAATAGACCGCGAGCCAGAGTCCGCCGGTGAGCAGAGATATACATGCCATCCGTACATGCCAGTTCATGCCCCGCCATATCTTCTCTACGATCATTCCGATACCGTTGATACCGCCCCATATAATGAAGTTCCAACTCGCGCCGTGCCACAGACCGCCCAGAACCTGTGTGATGAATGAGTTCAAATTCGCGTAAAGAAGTTTACGGCGAGGGCTAATGGCGTTATGGGAGTCCTTAGTGCCCTTAAAGACCTTGTCTGCAACAGCCACGCCTGCCATAAAGACCCCAAACGGCACGAGTATCTGCCACCACCAGCCGGTAAGCGCCGCAGAGACAAACGCAATGAGGCTGAGCCAGAAATACGTACCGAAACCGATTCTTCTGTTGCCGCCCAAGGGGATATAGAGATACGTCTTCAGCCACCGTCCGAGCGACATGTGCCACCGCCGCCAGAACTCCTGCGGACTCTGCGATTTATAAGGGCTGTTGAAGTTCATCGGCAGATAGAAACCCATCAGCATCGCTACTCCGATGGCTATATCCGTGTAGCCCGAGAAGTCCGCATACACCTGCAGCGAGTAGGCAAAGAGCGCAAAGAGGTTCTCAAAGCCGGAGAAGAGCAGCGGGTTGTCAAAGACACGGTCTATCAGGTTTACTGCTAAGTAATCCGACATAATGATCTTCTTCGCCAAACCGTTCAGTATCCAGAACACTGCAATGCCGAACGCTCTGCGGCTCAGACGGTAAGGCTTGTACAGTTGCGGAATGAACTCCTCCGCACGAACGATAGGACCTGCTACCAACTGCGGGAAGAAAGATACGTAGAACCCGAAGTCCAGAATGTTCTTCACCGGCTGAATCCTTCTGCGATAGACATCCGCGGTATAGGAAATCACCTGGAAGATATAGAACGAGATTCCCACCGGCAGCACGATTGTGTCCACGGAGAAACGTCCCGCTTCGCTGAAACCGTTGCCGATATAAGCAAAGATGTCAAACACCCGGAAACCTGTGCCGAACAGGTCATTGATCATGTTCGTGAAGAAATAGGCGTATTTGAAATAAGCCAGTAGTCCGAGGTCAATTACCACAGAGAGCGCCAAAAGGATTTTGGCTGTAGGACCGGCTTTGCCTGTAAGATGTTTATGGATTCGTCCGGCTATGATCCAGTCGGAGAGGGTGACAAAAGCCAGAATAAGCAGAAACAGTCCGCTGGTCTTGTAGTAGAAGAACCAGCTGACGAACAGCAGATAGACGTTGCGCAAGTGAAGCCTGCTCTTTCCTTCTGCTGTCTTACCGCTCATGATCAGCGCAAACAGTGCGAAGACCAGCGCAAAGAACGCCCAGAAATAGAACTGGGTGAACAGCAACGGCGAGTTCGCGTCAAAGGCAAATATGTGGTGGAGGAAATTCACAATTCACAATTTACAATGCACAATTATCTATTCCTTCTATGATCCAGTCAGCGACGGCATTGCCGGCTTTGCGTGCACCGGCTCTTGTGAAATGTACGCCGTCCGAACCTGCCAGACCTATCTCCTGCCATCTCTTCATACTGCCTGCTCCGCCCATCCACCGGAAGAGGCTGAAATAGGCTATGTTTTCTTCCAGCGCCATCTTGCGCAGCAGCCGGTCCATGTAAGGCACCATCGGATAAGAGATCCATTCGCCTTCTTCCTGAGTGAGCATATCGCTCGGACCGATAAACAGTATCGAAGCCTCCGGGGCGCATGACTGTACGTACTGCACCTGTTCGCGCAGACCTTTCACGATGCCGGAAATGGTACCGGGGTTCTCATTGAATGGAATGGCATTGCCGCCGAACTGCATGATGATGAGTTTGACATGTTGGTCCCGGTAGAAAGAACTCAGCTGCGTCCCGTCCATCTTGGTAAACACCAAGCCCAGACAGCCCCGCATAGGGATGTTGTCCACGATGACGCCTTTGTCGCTCTCTTGCGAGAGTCCATAGACCGCTCCGCGTCCGGACAGGAAGACCGTGTCTCCGGCGAAGGTATAGTGGATGGACGTGTCCGCAAACACTTTCCACCGGGTATATTGCGCGGTGGGAATGAGCGGTGTGCAGACCGCCGTCACCTCTTCGCTGCCTTTGACGAGACTGTCGTTCATCATCGTCACTTGTCCCATCACACCGTACATACCGTCTTGCCGCTGGTCTCTTTTAGGTCCGTAAACCAGATACCGCCTCGGACCTTGTGCGGGTTGGACGAACCGCCCGTTCATGCGCAGTTGCTGATGTACGGTCTTGTTAGGAATGGTCTGTGCCAGCGGCATCAGTCCGCAACCCTGTCCGCCGTACAGCGTTTGCAGTTTCTCGCGGATCTGCTGACTCATCCGGTCTTCCTCTATCTGGCTGTCGCCGTAATGCACCACGCGCACTACACGGTCGCTGCTCTCCGCCAGCGAAGCATAGAAAGCAGCGAGAAACATACGGCTGTCCGTCACTGAATCAACCGGCACTTTGGGAATAGGAGGCTTGGGTTTCGGGGCAAGAGTGTCTTGCCCTGCTGAAATAGCGGTGTCTTGGGGCTCTGTGGTTTCTAAGGCCTCTAAGGTCTCTAAAGACTCTAAGGACTTTACGGACTCCTTCTCTTCAAACACCTCTGCCAAGGTAGGCCAGCGAAGTTCTTTGTCTCCGATAGCAATCCGTCCGGGCAGCACTACACATAGCGCAGCCAGGCTCGCAAAACAACAGACTATAAATATAAGTACCTTATACGGTTTCACTTTATCTCCATCCTTTCCCTCTTAATCATCCCTTCGTACATCGTTCCTTCGTACATTCTTTTCATTTCTTCCACAAAGCTCTGCTGAAGAGCAGTAATACAGTGAATATCTCCAGACGTCCGATGAGCATTACAAACGTAGCCACCCATTTAGCGGCAACAGGCAACGCCGCATAGCATCCGCTTGACCCCCATTGACCGATAGACACACCCACATTGCCGATCATGGACACGGCTATACCGAGTGCTTCGTCAAAACCGATGCCGCAGCCGCAGAACCAAAGCGTTGCCAGACCGATAATAAGGATATAGAAGAACATGAATGCCATGATATTGATCTTCGTAGAGTCGTTGATCGTGCGGCCGTTGAACCGTACCGGAATGACGGCATTGGGATGGATACGCCGTTTGATCTCTGTCAGCGCGGATTTGGCGAAGATACCTATCCGCACCCATTTGATACCTCCGGCAGTCGAACCGCTGGCACCTCCTGTGAACATCAGGAAGAAGACGATCACCCACAGCACCGGCGGCCAGATCATGTAGTCGGCCGCAACAAAACCCGTGCTGGTGATAGTAGCGACGGCGGTGAAGAAACCGTAGCGGATACTGTTCCATTGACCGGTGTAGATAAATAACCCGGTTGCCAGTACCAGTCCGGCAGCCACGCATGCCCCGGTGTACCACCGCGTCTCTTCATCATGCATGATGCGCTGCGGTTTGCCGCGGAAGAGATAGATCAGTTGTGTGAAATTGATTCCGGAGAGGAGCATGAAGATCATGATGATCCACTGGATAGCCGGACCGAAACCGATCACGCTGTCGTTGTGGGTGGCAAAACCGCCGGTAGAGATTGTTGCCAGCGAATGGCATACGGCGTCGAACTTACCCATCCCGAAGAGCCATAGCAGCACTCCTTCGGCGATCGTCAGACCGATATACGTGATCCACATATGTTTGGCAGTGTCGGCAATACGCGGACTCAGTTTCTCGTAACTGACGCCTGTCACTTCGGCGCTGTAGAGCTGCATTCCGCCCAGTCCGAACATAGGCAGGATAGCTACGGAAAGGACGATAATTCCCATACCGCCGATCCATTGCATCAGGGCGCGCCAGAGGAGTATCGAATGGCTCTGCGCCGCTACGTCGGTGAAGACGGTAGAGCCGGTGGTAGTGAATCCCGCCATGGTCTCGTACCATGCGTCGGTGAGGCTCGGCAGCGCACCGCTGAGCCAGAAAGGCAGCAGGCCGAAGACCGAATAGACGACCCACACCGTGGCTACGATCACGTATCCCTCTCGTTCGCCTACACGCCGTTCAGCTCTCCGTCCCGCCAGCAGCATCCACCAGCTGCTGAGCCAAGTGATAGCACTGGAGACAACCCATGTGCCCAGATTCGGTTCGTCGTACCACCAGGCGGTGAGGGTAGGGATGAGCATAAAGAACGCCTCGAGAGTGGTGAGCACTCCCATCGTTTTGAATACTATGCGCCAATTGAATGTACGGGTCATTTGAAGAATCTCTCTAAATGTCTGATCACGTGGCTTTTGCAGAACACAACGACCAAATCGCCTGCAATGATCTGCGTCTCGCCGTTAACCAATATGCCTTCTCCTGCGCGTACGATGCCGCCGATGTTGGCTTCCTCCGGCAGGTTTACGTCCTTGACCTTGTGGCGGGTGATCGTACTGCCTTCTTTGGCGTAGAACTCCACAATCTCGGCATCCGCACTCGTCAGGTTGTGTACGCCGCGGACGGATGCGTCCAGCAGCATCTGGTAGATATAACTGGCAGCGATGGTCTTTTTGTTCAGCACCGCTCCTATATCCAACCCTTCCGCCATCGGAATGTAGTCGAGGTTCTCTACTTCTGCGATGGTCTTGCGTACGCCGAAACGCTGTGCGGCAAGGCAGGCAAAGATGTTAGCTTCGCTGCTGTCGGTTACGGCTACGAAAGCGTCTGCGTCCTGAATACCTTCTTCCTTGAGTACGTCCATGTCGCTTCCGTCGGCATTGATGATCAGTGCGTTCGGTACTTTCTCGCTCAGGATGTTGCAAAGCTCACGGTCTTTCTCGATGATCTTGATATTCATCTCTTCCGTCAGTTCGGTAGCCGCTTTGCGTGCGACGCGTCCGCCGCCGAAGAAAATCACATTATTGATCTCGCGTTTCGACTTGCCCAACTCTTCACGCATGAACTCCATGCTCTCTTTTGGGCACACGCAATAAACCATGTCGTTCTCTTCCACGCTGTCGTTACCACGCGGGAAGATGGTCTCTTGTCCGCGTTTGATAGCTACGATGCGGTATTTGCCGTGGTTGTAGATGCCGGACGAGAAGGGCTGACCTACTACCTTGGCTCCAGCCCGCACCTTAACTACGCAAAGCTCCAGCGCACCTTGTCCCAGATGAAGATGATATCGCATCCAGTTGGTCCGCAGGCTCTCTTCTATCTCGTTGGCTGCGAGCACTTCCGGATAGATGAGATGGTTGAGACCCATGTTCTCAAAGAATTTCCGGTTCTCGGGCAGCAGGTATTCGTAGTTGTCGATGCGTGCCAGCGTGCGCTTTGCACCTAATGAGTTGGCAATGAGACAAGCCGTCATGTTCTCCGTCTCATGGGGAGTGACGGCTATGAAGAGGTCGCAGTCCTTCACGCCTATCTCACGCAGGTCGTGAATAGAGGTAGGGTTGCCCACTTTGGTGAGCATGTCGTAGTTGGCGCTGAGGTCTCCCAAGCGCTCCTGGCTCTCGTCCAGCAGACTGATTTCCATGTCTTCGCGGCTCAGCAACTTTGCCAAGTGCGTGCCTACTTCACCGGCACCTGCAATAACGATTCGCATAGTCCTTCTTTGTCAAGTTTTAACATATGATAGAGCTCTTTGGTAGAGCCGTGTTCTACAAATTGATCGTTCACTCCGAGCCGGATCACCCGTGGCGTATAGCCGTGGTCAGCCATCCATTCCAATACGGCGCTTCCCAGTCCTCCGGCAATCATACCGTCTTCGGCAGTAACGATGGTCTTGTATTTCTTACCCACTTCGTGCAGTATCTCCTCGTCCAGAGGCTTGAGCCACCGCATATCGTAGTGCGCAAAGCTCACGGACCGTCCTTCGGACTGACAGACCGTTTCACTGACAGACCGCTTTGCTGACAGACCGTCCTTCGGACTGACAGACTCTATCGCTTCCGCCATGGTGTTTCCTATCGCCCCGATAGTGAGGACGGCAATATCTTCTCCGTCTCGCAGCTTCACGCCTTTGCCGTACTTTACTCCCTCCCTTGTGGGGAGGGCTGGGGCGGGGTTTGTCCTTCCTCTCGGATAGCGGATGGCCACCGGTCCTTCCAAGTTCTCGGCGAGGGCCAGCATCTCTTTCAGGTCCTCCGCCGTACGCGGGGCGCAGATCTGCATGTTCGGAATAGGCCGCAGGTATGCCAGATCGAGCAAACCGTGGTGGGTTGCTCCGTCGTTGCCTACTATTCCGGCGCGGTCGATACACAGCACCACATGCAGGTTCTGCAGCGCCACGTCATGGACGATGTTGTCGTATGCCCGTTGTAGGAAAGTGGAGTAGATGTTGCAGTACGGCAGCATGCCTGCTTTCGCCAGTCCGGCGCTGAAGGTGACGGCATGTCCTTCTGCTATACCCACGTCAAACACCCTCTCCGGCAGCTCTTTCTGCATAATGCTCATCGAGCAACCGCTGGGCATAGCGGGCGTGATTCCTACTATCCGGCCGTTCTTTTTCGCCAGTTCCAGAAGCGTCTCTCCGAACACCTCCTGCCATAGAGGGGGAGTTTGTGATTTGTCGTTTGCGATTTGTAGTTTGTCACTCTGCCGTTCGCCTGTAGTGACATTGAACTCTCCCGGCGCATGCCAAACGGTCTGGTCGTTCTCCGCCGGCGCGTAGCCTTTGCCTTTCTTGGTGATGATATGCAGCACCTTGGGGCCGCGGTGGTTCTTTATCTCGCTCAGGATCCGCACCAGTCCTACCACGTCATGTCCGTCTGTGGGACCGAAATAGCGGATGTTGAGTCCGGTAAAGATATTGCTTGGCTGTTTGCTGAGCACTGCTTTTAGGCTGTTGTTCCGGCGCAGCATGGCGCGTCTCTTACGTTCGTCCACGAGGTGGAGTCTGGAAGCCAGTTGGTAGAACCGCCAGCGCCATTTGTTGTACGTAGCGCTTGTCGTCAGGTCCACCAGGTACTGGGTAAATCCGCCCTTCAGCGGGTCGATTGCCATGTGGTTGTCGTTGAGCACAATGAGCAGGTTGTTTTTGTCCATCGAGGTGTTGTTGAGCCCCTCGAACGCCAGTCCGCCCGTCATCGCTCCATCCCCTATAATAGCTACTACGTTGCGCTTCTTTCCTCCCTCTCCTCGGGAGAGGGTCGGGGTGAGGTTTGTTCCTATATCAATTCCCAGCGCCGCAGAGATGCTATTAGAGGCATGTCCTGCGATGAAGGCGTCATATTCGCTCTCGGCGGGGTTGGTAAAGGGGGATAGTCCCTTGAACTGGCGGTTGGTATGGAAGCGGTCGCGCCGTCCGGTCAGGATCTTATGTGCGTAAGCCTGGTGCCCTACATCCCAAACCAGTTTGTCGTCCGGCGTGTCGAACACATAATGCAGCGCCACGGTGATCTCTATGGCGCCTAATGACGAAGCAAGGTGTCCCGGGTTTTTGCTGAGTGCCTCAATGATAAACTGTCTCAACTCCGCACACACCGCCGGCAGTTCCTCAAGCGGTATCTTCTTCAAATCCGCCGGCGAATCAATCTTATTGATATACTGATAATTCATCTTTGTTTTCGTTCACGTGAGCGCATACTCACGCAATTTACGCCGCAAAGGTACTGCTTTTTTTGCATATATGCAAATAAAAAAGACAAAAATCGCCCCGAGAGACGATTTTTGTCCGTGCAAAGAACTTTAGTGCTTTGCGTTGGATGGTAAATCCGGTTTGTGCAAACAGTATTTATACAACAAAAAGTATATATACTACGTATATATAGTAAAAGCGCCCAAAGTGCAGAAAAAGGCTTCTATCCTTGGGTTATCCTTGGGGAATCCTTGGGTTATCCTTTGGTGCGGAGTCTATTTTGAGTCGTAATCGTCGGTGAGGGGTCTTTGTTTGTTTCCGAGGATGTCGTACAGGGCATTTTCTGTCCGGATGTAAAGCCGTCCGCGGCGGATGATGATCCGGTTCGTGTTAGCCGGGTGTTGCGCCGCGCTGGGTGCAAAATCTCCAAACTAATATAGGAAGACATAAATATGGCAAAAAAGTGTATTTTTTCTTGCATATCTCAAAAAAAAGCAGTAAATTTGCATGCAAATTTTGTATCAGCAATGAAATTATCTGAAATCAGGAAGGCAATAGGGGCTATTGCCGATGTTACAGGAGAGGATGACCTCGAGATCCGATATCTGCTCACCGACAGCAGGACGCTCGCGCAGGACAAGGAAAAGGCGGAGCACACGCTCTTCTTTGCTATCAAGACGGACAAAGACGACGGCGCGAAATACATCCCTGAGTTGCGGGAAAAAGGAGTGCGAGCATTCGTCACCGGCGACAGCATAGCGGCTTTGCAGGCTCTGGCGGCGTATGTCCGTGCGCAGTTCAAAGGTACCGTCATCGGTATCACAGGGTCCAACGGCAAGACGGTGGTCAAGGAATGGCTATACCAGCTCCTCAAAGACGACTACGACATCATCCGTTCGCCTAAGTCCTATAACTCACAGATAGGAGTGCCGCTGAGCGTTTGGGGGCTAGAGGGGTTACGGGTGACGGGTGACGGGTTACGGGCCACGGGCCAGAAGTGCAGAAGTGCAGAAGGGAGAGGGGTATTGGCTATCTTCGAAGCAGGCATCTCCCAGCCCGGAGAGATGGAGAAGCTGGAGCCCATGATCCGTCCTACCATTGGCGTGATCACCTATATCGGACACGAGCACGACGAGAACTTCTCGTCGCTGGAGCAGAAACGGGAGGAGAAGATGAAACTGTTCATCCACTCCGAGCAGGTCATCGAGGACCCAACCCACCAGAACGTGCGCACCTGCGCCGCCGTCATGAGAGCGCTGGGTTACGACGAAGAGGTCATCGCCGAACGGATCCTGCGCCAGACGCACGAGACGGTTCTTAAGGTGAACCTGAGTGCGCTGGTGGACAACGTGCGCTATTTCCGGTCGCTCCTCAAACCGGAGACGAAGCTGACCTGTATGGTCAAAGCCTTCGCCTACGGAGCCGGCAGCGTCGAGGTCAGCCGTGCCTTGCAAAAAGCAAATGACTCCTTCGTACATCGTACATCGTCAAATTGTACATTAGTTGATTACCTGGCAGTAGCGGTGGCGGACGAAGGTGTCGAGTTACGCAAGGCGGGTATCACGCTGCCCATCATCATCATGGATCCCGAAGTGGCGGCGATGGACCTGATTCTGGAGAACAACCTGGAACCGAACGTCTATTCCCACCAGTCGCTCAAGACCGTTATCGCCGCCGCGGAAGCCAAAGGGCTGGAGAACGTGCCGATACATATCAAGATTGACTCCGGCATGCACCGTCTCGGTTTCTACAAAGAAGACATACCCTGGCTCATCGGCAAACTGCAGCAGACCAAAGCCGTCCGCGTAGCGTCTGTCTTCTCCCATCTCGCCGGCAGCGACGAGGCGCAGTTCGACGACTTCACCCTCCAACAGATACGCTATTTCGACGACTGCGCGGAGGAGTTGAAGGAGGGTCTGTCAGGCGTAGCCGGTCTGTCAGCAGAGCGGTCTGTGTTCTGTCAGCCCGAAGGGCGGTCTATCTTAAAGCATATCCTCAACTCTGCAGGTATAGAGCGCTTCACGGACTACCAGTTCGACATGTGCCGTCTGGGTATAGGTCTGTACGGTTTCTCCTTCGCCGGCGCACGCCTCCGCAATGTGTGCTCCCTGGAGACCACGATCCTCTCCGTTAAGACCGTCAAAGCCGGTGAGACGATCGGCTACGGACGCCATACGAAACTGGACGAGGACCGCGTGATAGCCGTCATACCTATCGGCTATGCCGACGGCTTCGACCGCCGCTTCTCCAACTACGGCGGAGAGGTCTATATCCGGGGCAAACGGTGCCCCGTGGTAGGCAATGTGTGCATGGACCAGGCAATGATAGACGTCACCGGCACCGACGCCAGACCGGGAGACCCCGTCGAGATCTTCGGCGAGCATGTGACGCTGCAGGAACTCGCCGACAAACTCGGAACAATAACATACGAAATACTAACCTCCGTTTCACGCCGTGTACAACGTCTCTATTTCTACGAATAAACTGTCCATCGGGTATGCCGATAGAGGGGTTACGGGTGACGGGTTACGGGTTACCGGTGACGGGACAGAGCCTGTCGAAAGCAGAAAGACTATTCAGCGGGACCTTACTTTCTCGCTCTATGAGGGTGAGTTGGTCTGCATGCTCGGTCCAAACGGCTGCGGCAAGTCCACACTCATCCGCACCCTCGCCGGACTCCAACCTCCCTTGTCCGGCACTTATAGTCTTACAGGCGGAACCGGTCTAACAGCGCGGCGGGCTAACAGCAACGCGGTCTCTCTTGTTCTGACGGAGCGGCTCTCGCTGGAGAACACGACGGTGCATGACGTCGTGGCGATGGGACGGTATCCGTATACCTCTTTTCTGGACGGGCTGTCGAAAGAGGACGAACGGATCATCGAAGAAAGTCTGCGCGAAGTGGGGTTTGAAGATGCTATAGTGAACGACAGCGGAGCGGTCCTACAGTCCATAGGACGGTCTTTCTTTAACAGCCATTCCGACGGAGAGAAACAGCGCATACTGATAGCTAAAGCCTTGGCGCAGCGGACACCGGTTATCCTTCTGGACGAACCAACCGCTCATCTCGACCTGCCACACCGGATTATGATACTGAGACTTTTGCGGAGACTGGCTCACGAACAGGGAAAGACTATCCTGATCTCTACGCATGAACTGGATCTGGCGCTCGCCCTCTCCGACCGCATTCTGCTGATGTCACCTCATTGCGGCGGCGTGCAACTGGACACTCCAGAAACTCTGAAAAAAGCGGACGCGTTCACCTCAGCCTTCGGCATGGACATCTTCCACCCGCTCGGCTAAAAGCACAACGGGCTTGCCTGCCACCCTGCAACCAATGACATAGGCTGTGCCTCCATCCCGGAGGTGCAGTTTTTTCTTCAGCTGCTCCGGCGTAAGCGGATAGTTGCGGCAGAGGACATTCGCCATTTGTCCATTTACCATTTTGGCATTTACCATTTTATCATTTATGCGCCAGACGCGTCCGGGGAAATGCTCCACAAGCCGGTCGGAGATATAGAGGTGGGTGTTCGGGTCGAGTTTCTGCAAACCGAACCGCTCTCCGACTAACTTGTACGCTCCGGCTTTGAGGATAGCGGCATTAGGCTCGTAGATCCAAGTACCATTTGACCAAGTACCATTTACAATTTGCGGCTGCGCCGCTTGCTCTTCCTCGCGGGTGAAAGTGAACGCCTGTTCGGGGCGGGAGAGATCAATGCATTTGATTATTTGGTCATTTACCATTTTACCATTTACTATATGGTCATTTATCGGGGCTTTGAGGCATTGGGACAACAATAAGACCTCTTTGACCTCGTTCTTGACGGCTACTATGTACACATCCCATGTGAGGTCTGACGGCTGACCGCTGACGGCAGACAACTCTTTGAGCGCCTGGGTGATGTCGATCATGGGCGAGAGTTTGAGCATGATCCGTCCGTCCGGCGCAAGGTGGTCCAAGAGAGCAGGTAACAACTCCACTACATTCGGCGTGCAGTCGGCCAACTTGAAAACCTTGCCTCCGTGGCTGTCCCGGCGAGCAGGGTCAAGGAAGATTAAACCCCACCCGGCCTCCCCACAGGGGGAGGAGAGAAGGAAATCCTCGGCGATGGTGTTATGGACGGCAATAGAGAGTTTTTGTCTTTCGACTTTCGACTTTGGACTAAGTGCGAAGTTATGCTCGGCGATGCGGCACAGCTCGGCGTTCTGCTCTACGTAGTCGGTGCGGGCAAAGTGTTCGGACAGGAAATAAGTATCAACCCCGTAGCCTCCGGTGAGGTCAAGACAAGTACCATTTGACCAAGTGCCAAGTACGATCTGTGCTTTGTAGCGCGCGGTGAGTTCCGAGGAGCACTGTTCACAAGACAGGCGTACCGGATACCACCAGTCCTCGATGGCAGCGAAAGTGGGCAGTTTGTCCGCCGTCCGTTCGCGCCCCTCTACCTGCTGCAAGAACCAACGCCATTCTTCGTCAGAGAGGTGTTTGTATTTATCGCGCTGCAAGGCTAAATCATTTACCATTTAGTCATTTACCATTTAGTCATTTACTATTTGGTCATTTAGTGTGGTGCTGGGGTAGTAGTAGGTCAGAATCTCTTCGTATGTCTTTCCTTCCGCCGCCATGACAGCCGCGCCTATCTGGCAAAGCCCGGCTCCGTGTCCCCAGCCATGACCGCGAAGGACGAAGGACGAAGCCCCTTCCCGACCTTCCCCTGAAGGGGCAGGTGTGTTTTTCTCTATGTCAAACCAGGAACTATAGAGGCAGGTGCGGCTCAGCCATAGACGGATCTTCAACTCCTTGCCGATGATCTCCGTATGCTTGGTGCCGACGATCTTCAGTTCGCAGATGCGTCCCGACGGACCGCGTTTGAGAGGAATGAGGTCGATGATCTCGCCGAAGTCAATACCGGATTTGGAGCGGATGATGTCGCTCAACTCTTCGGCGGTGTAGATCACCTGCCAGTCATGGAAATCCGTGGTCTCCCGGTCGTAGTCGTTGAGACAAGTCGAAAGTAGAAAGTCGAAAGACCGTTCACCATGTGAACTCAAAGCCTTTATGTGTTTAGGGTTGCAGTACGGGCACTCGACGGACTGAATATAAGGAACGTCGATGTCTTCCCAGCAGGTGCTCCAGATCTCCGTCCTGCCTCCGCAGCATTTGTGATAACGGCAATCACAGATTTCATTTACCATTTTGCCATTTACCATTTGTTCATTTGTCAGTACTTGCCCGGCAGTGGCGCGGACGGCTTCTACGGCGCGTTCGTTCATCCGTCGCAGTCCTTCGTAACGCTGGCAATGGTCGTCTGCACAAAGGTCAAAGTCATTTACCATTTTGCCATTTACCATTTGGGCATGCGGCTTATTGGCAATAGCCCGTATTGCCCAGCTGCGGCTGATGACGGCATGCGCCTTGAGCAGCTCCATGGGGCTGTCGGCGTTCATCTCGGATGAGATGACGGAACAGAGGTAGTCTTCCAGATCAATGGTGTTGATGGCTACCTGCCACGGCTTTCCCCCTTGCATAACGGGGTTAGGAACAGACTTTATCTCCAGCGTGCCGGCGAACTCCTGATCCTCGTGGCGGTCCCAATGGAAGCCGATGCCAATACGCACGTTCTTTAAGACGAACGTGTGTTCCCGCTGCTCGAACTCAATTTTCGGAGCCGTTAATATTCCTACGCGGATGTTCAATGTGAATTACAAATTACGAATTACGAATTATTGATGGAGTCGTGCCAGAAGTTCGAATGTACGGAGCCGGTCTTTGTACCAGTTGTTGCGGTTCATGGCTACTATGTCGCAGTTGGCATCGGAGTTGTCTTCCCACCGGCGGCAGTTATAGAGTACGTCGTAGATGCGTCCTATGCGCCAGTTGCGGCTGATACGAAGTCCGACAGCGTAGTCCTCGCCGTACTTGGTGGTAGGGTAGTTGATCGTCCGGAGCAGCGGTACGTAGAAACCGCGCGGAGCACCCAGACCGTTGATGCGGAGGGCGTTGTTGCGGCCGTTCTCGTCTGTCCACTCGCGGTGGTCGATCACGCCCGGAGGCAGGATCTCGCCCGCCATGTTGGTGAGTTGGTAAGTACCGATCACCATGCCGTAAAGGCATTTACCATTTTGACATTTACCATTTACCATCTCAAAAGTATCGATGAATTTCTGGACGGTGTGTTCGTCAAAATAGGTGTCGTCGGAGTCGAGCTGGATAGCGTACTTGCCGCAACGCGGATCGTGGATCGCTACGTTCCAGTTGCCGCCGATAGCGTGCCAGGTCTTGTCCTGGGAAATGACAATCAATTTACCATTTGGACATTTACCATTTACCATTTCGTTAAGGATCTCCGCGGTGCCGTCGGTGGAGTTGTCATCGACGACGATGACGTTGAACGAGTAGGGAGCACGCACTTTCTGCGAGAGCGCGGAGCGTACGGCGTCGGCAATCGTGCGGGCGCGGTTCTTACAAGGAATGATGACCGAGGCAGTCACCGGGAACTCACCCGCCTCCGGCAGAGGCTGGTATTCGTCCGGTTGCAAGTACGCCCCGATGCGCTTGAGATGAACCGTGACGCACGCCTCCATCTCTATCTGTACCGCTCTGTTGCGCGGATCGACATAGTCGAAGAGTTTCTCGCCGGACTTGCGGGTGTCGGTCTCCACCTCGTAATAGAGATATTCGGGAATGTGGAGAATTGAGAATTGAGAATTGAGAATTGAGAGTTGGCTGGCGCGGAGTCGCAGGTCATACAGTCCGGCGTATTCATACTCGGTGTCCATCTCGGCAACGAACGCTTTGAGTTTGGCGGTGTCCCAAAGGAGCACAGCTCCGAAATCAAAGTCGTCCCGCAGTGCACCAAGCTGGTAGTCGATGACGGGCGCTTCCGTAATTTTGAATTTTGAATTTTGAATTTTGAATTTATTAAACCGGTCCGCATAGACCATGGTAGCACCGGTCATTTGGAGCACCTGGATCATTCGCTCCTGTCCCAGATAGACCCATTCGATTTCGGGTTTGAGACAGATCATGGTGTATGGAGCAGCGGTTTTTTGTGCTATCTCACGGATAGCAGCGGTTGAGCAGACTCTGCCCGGCAGATAAAATGTATCGATCATTTCAAATTACGAATTAAAAATTACGAATTACGAATTATTCCGTTGTGGGTACGACGGCGGATTTATGGTACTCTTTGAGTCCCTCTACAGGATCCTGCAGGATCGTGCCGACCTGTATGCCTTCCGCCGCCATCGCTTCCTCCAGAATCGGGCGGTAGTAGTAGGCGATAGACCCCACAAAACCCACCTTTGAATGCTGATGGCTGATGGCTGACGGCTCGAAATACTGCTTCAGGTTACGCCGGATGAACTGTACAAAATGGTCATAGACGAGTGCACGGATGCGCGGGTCGTCTATGTGATCGGCGCAGAAGCGGGACAGCTTAGCCAGGAAGCGGTTAGGGAAGGGTTGGCGATATACTTTCTCGATGATATCCGCTATAGAGGTCTCATATTCCTTGAAGAAAGCCTCCTTAAGGTCGTCGCCCAACTGATTCTTCAACAGGTCACCTACAAGTCTCTTGCCCAGTACCGCCGCCGATCCTTCGTCTCCGAGAATGTATCCGAGCGATGGAACCGCCCATGCAATCTTCTCGCCGTCGTAGAAACAGCTGCCGGAGCCTGTGCCTAAGATACATGCTACTCCGGCGTTATGTCCCAGCAGCCCCCGCGCAGCACCCAGCATGTCGGACTCGACATGCACCTCTGCTTTCTTGAAAACCGCTTCGAGGGCTTTTTGCACAAACACTTTCTTCTCCGGCGTACAACCGGCTCCGTAGAAAAACACATGCGTCAGTGTGCCCGCCCAGAGGAGCGAGCTGATCTGCGGTAGGAGTTGGTTAGAGATGCTGTTCTGCATCGCTATCGTTGTCTGGAAAAGAGGGTTGATACCGTCCGTAAAGACGTCGGAGCATTGTCCGCTGGCGGTCAAAAGGCACCAATGCACTTTGGTACTGCCGCTGTCTGCAATTAGAATCATAGACATTTAGTCATTTATACATTTACAATTTGCACATTTTTGCATTTTAATCGCCGCAAAATTACAAAAAAATTTGCACATATGCAAAAAAAAGTGTACTTTTGCAGTGCATATCATTTAAATCTATATAGATCATGGAGAATTTTAGCACACAAGACCTGGAGCAGTTACAGGCTCGAGGCATTTCCGTAGAGAAAGCGGAGGCGCAGTTGGAATGTTTCCGAAACGGCTTTCCTGAGTTGGACATCGTAGCTCCGGCTTCGACGAAAAAGGGTATTCTGGCTCCCAAGCGTGCCGAGCAGGAGCAGTATATCGAGGCATGGCAGCAATATCTGAAGGAGGGACATAAGATTCTGAAGTTCGTTCCCGCTTCGGGTGCGGCAAGCCGTATGTTCAAGAACCTGTTCCAATACCTGGAGGACGGAATCGAGACGCCGTTCATTCAGGATTTTCTGGCGCATAAGGATCAGTTCGCTTTCGGTCCGCTGTTGGCGGGCAAGGAAGGCCAGGAGGCGGTGCGGTATCTGCTGAACGACATGCACTACGGCGAGCTGCCGAAGGGTCTGCTGCTATTCCATAAATATCGCGACGGCGCGCGCACGCCTGCGTTAGAGCACCTCGTGGAAGGTGCGCAGTACTGCGTGGCTCCGGCGAAGGAAGGCGAGAGACCGACGGTCTATCTGCATTTCACGGTGAGCCATGACCACCTGCCGCTCTTCCGGCAGCATATAGCGGAGAACCTGCCTAAGTTCGAAGCCAAATACGGCGTGAAGTACGATGTGACTTTCAGCGAACAGCTGCCGAGCACTGACACTATTGCCGCTAATCCGGACGGTACGCCGTTCCGCACGAAGGACGGCAAGCTGCTCTTCCGTCCGGGAGGCCACGGAGCGCTGATAGAGAACCTGAACCGGCAGGACGCAGACATCGTCTTTATCAAGAACATCGACAATGTCGTACCCGACCGGCTGAAGAAAGACACCATCCGCTACAAACAGATCCTGGCAGGTGTGCTGGTGACGGAGCAGAAACGCGTCTTCGAGGCGCTGCGTGACCCCAACCTGAGCGATGAGGAGCGCGCCAAGCTGAACAGGCCTATCCGTGTCTGCGGAGTGGTGAAGAACACCGGAGAACCCGGCGGCGGTCCGTTCCTCGTGCGCGAAGCCGACGGCTCTATATCGTATCAGATACTGGAGTCCAGCCAGATCAGCGACCCCGAACTGATGAAACAGAGCACCCACTTCAATCCGGTGGATCTGGTATGCGCTATCCGCGACTATGAAGGCAAGCCGTTCGATCTGCCTTCGTTCGTCGATCCGCAGACAGGCTTCATCTCCAACAAGTCGAAGGACGGCAAGGAACTCCTTGCGCTGGAGCTGCCGGGTCTATGGAACGGCGCTATGAGCCGCTGGAACACGATCTTCGTAGAGGTGCCGGTAAGTACCTTCAACCCCGTCAAGACGGTAAACGACCTGCTGCGTCCGGAACACCAATAGAGGTACGAAGGACGGATGTACGAAGTACGAAGTACAAAAGATAAAAAAAGGCTGCCACCCGGCAGCCTTTCTTTTTTATTTAACCCTCACGCCGGTGGCGTTATAGATTGCACCATCCGGACGGATGATATAGAGTTGACCTTCTTGGAAGATCTTTTGAGTTTTATCGGTCGGCACTGCTATTTGGTCAATGCCCCAAAGTGCATTTGGATCTTCATCGTACATGCCTACGTGATCGCGAATACTGCTGCTATATGTAGAGAAATTGAAGGAGTTGCAGAACTGCTCAAAAATCTTACCTATATACGTCTTGCCATCAGCGCCTACGAGACGGAAGGAGCCGGTGTAGTAGCCGTATGCGTACGGGCCTGCCTCCATCTTCTCTTCGTCATAGCCATCGAACTGGAGACGTAACTCCGCATCGGTGGCCATAACAGCATCCGACTGCCGTCCGTTAGTGTTGATATAGCAACTCTCCAGGTCGATATTCTCCCGTGCTACGTTATATACTCCGGAGATAGCTCGCTCTTTATTGGTATAAATCACGAAGGTAGGCATCGGATATCCGGTGCCACCGGCTTCATTGGTGGCGAAAGTGATATACCATCCGTATAAGCCCTGAGGGAACTGGTCTTCGTATTCATCCAGATATGCTGCTTCCATTCCCCATATATCCATGACGACAGCGTCAGAAGGGATGTCGACCGCCTGTGAAACGAATTCGTTTCCGGAGACGGCATTGGATGCTTCGAAATAGTTGCCGTTCTCGCCTTGGTTAAACGCTTGTACGGTCCAAGTCCAAGTGCCATTCTTCGGCATCGTAGTGGTCTTAGCCAAACCGTTGACAGTGAGGGTAGAGTAGAACTCGCCATCGCAGAAGAGAGTGATCACATAGCGGTCAGCCTGAGTCGCTGCCTCCCACGAGAAAGTGACATTATCTCCGCCGAAGACCTCCGCGTGCAGGTTCGTCGGTTCGTAGTTGTTGACGCCTACGGTGAAGGAGCATGAAACCTCTTGTCCGAGCGGGTTGTTATTCTTATCTACCACTTGTACGACCGCATTGTATGATTTCCCTTCCACTACATTGACTGTCAGCGGGGACACAGGGCGGTCTTTGGCGTCGAAATTATCATATGCTACAGTTTCTCCGGACCATACACGCACATAGAGCCTCTCGCCCTGATCGAACTCCGGTGCATCCCATGTGAGAGTAGCGGTAGTCTTGTCGGCGGCTACTGTAGCAGCGAGGTTGGCGACCTCTTTGGAGACCAAAGTGAAAGGTATAGTAGCTAACAGTTCGCCTCTTGAATAGCCGCTCTCGCCTTGTACCAAAGCATATACTTGCACTTGGTAGGTACCCGGTCGGAGACCGAGCACAGGCGAAGCGGCAGTACCGATATTGATGACGCTTGCGTTCCATCCGTCGCCTCGCTGCATGCCTGCTTCGTCCGCATTGAGGATCCACTTGGTGGAGCAGTAGTAATGGTTCTCGTAGTCATCGTCTTCGGAGAAACCGATGCCGTCCTGTTGCGCAAAACGGTCGCACTCTCCGGTGGTAGCTACGATACCTGCGATAAGTGCTTGCTCGGAAGCTTCGAAAAGACCGATAGCGAAAGCCGTGTTGTTATATGAATACCAAGTAAACTGCGCCTCGCAATAACTGAGGTTCCAGATCGATGCATCGGGGATGTCCTCTTGAGAAGGATCCACTTCACCCGAGTGACCGATCAGAGCCACTACGAAATTATCCATTTGCAGCGAGCAGTAGTCACTTGTACCGCCGGCAAAACGGAAGGCGATATACTTAGCCGTACTCGGCAGATCTTCTAACGGAACGACCGCATGCGTATAGGTAAGCGAGCGAGTCAGGGTCTGCAGCGAAACGAAAGTCGAGGCTTTACCCGGGTTGGTCATATATCCCACTTCTAGTACCCCACAACCGTCCGTGGTAAGGCTGGTCTTGTAGTCAAAAGCAACCTCCAGCGTGTTCAGCGGAGCATTGAATGTCGGCATAGCAAATACCTGTGCGCTGTTCGGACCGCCACCTATAGCCTGCAGATGAGCCTGTCCGTTGATGGTAGAGGCATTTCCTTCATCATCGTAGGTCTTGTCTTTCACTATGCTGATCATACCGCTTGTTACTGTCCAGCAGTCCGGTGCTGCTACGTCAAAACCCGAACCGCTCTGATCCCGTGTGAAGGTCTCAAGCCATGGAATGGCAAAGGACTCGCATGGGGTCTTGAACGCCGTTTTGGGTGCCAGACTCTGGGCTTCAGCCGAGCAGTAGGAACGTACGTAGAACTCATATTCGGTCTCTTCGTACAAGCCGCTCAGCGTGACGGTCTTTGCAGAGATAAGCGTAGCGGCGCTCCAGTCCACCTCTTCGCCTTTCTCGATGAGCAGGTATTGGTATTGGGTAGCATCGCCTTGCCATGTGAAAGTCACCTGATGTGCCTCGAGATTGCTCAGTACGATGTTCGACGGGTTCTCGCAGGTAGATGTGCCGCGAAGTGACACGCCGCTGATATTATCCAGGAAGATCACATCGGTCGAACCGGCTTGGTGAAAACCGATATAGATGGAGCTGCCTACATATTGAGAGAGGTCAATCGTATAAGTTCGCCATTCCGATTTCCAAAGCTGATGCGCCGCATCGCCTTTCGATTTGGAGGTATAATACGTGTCCAATACCTCAAAGGAACTGGGCTCTGTGCCGCTGAGCGACACCTCAATGCGCAATTCGCCCGAAGAGGCATAGTCGCCGATACATGCCTGAAAGCTCAGACTCTCACCGGCGGCTGGCTTGAGTTGAGGGGTGATGAGCCAGTTCTCGGTACCTGCCACTTCCTGGATTTTTGCGCAGTTCTGTTGAAACTTGGCGCTCTTCTTCCATCCATAGCCTGCATATCCGTCGATAACGGACCAGCCTTCCGGCGGAAAACCTTCACCTTCAAAACCTTCGTTAAGTTGTTGTGCGTAGAGACCGGTGCTTAATAGCACGGCGCACATAAAAGAAAAGAAATGTTTCATATTCGTATTCTTAATGTAGATGTTCAAAAAGTGCACAAAGTTACATAAATTTCTTTTAATACGCAAATTTCAGAACATTTTTTTGCTTTTTAATGCTGAATTAATACGAAACGAAACATTTCTTTCTATTAAAGCATAACTTTGATGTTATTCTTCCGTCTCTTCTTCCGGTTCGTTTACGAGGATGTTCTTTACCTCCCATGTGGGGCAGGTCTGTCCTGACTCGGTCTTATACCGGAAGCCGATGTATATTGTCTGTCCGTTCCAGGCGCTGAGGTCCATTCTGCCGGAGTTGTAATAGGTCCAGCTGTTAGCATCCGGCACGCCTTTTTCGCCATCCCATTTGTTCCATGGCAGTTGGGTCCATGTAGCCGAGCGTGCATCGTCGGTGTAATCAGTAGATACCCAGACGGTGATCTGTTGTTCGCGTGTCTCGTCCAGAGGTCCGTAGTTCAGCGCGTGGTCGAAACTGAGCGCCGGAGCGACGGCGTTCTTCAGTTTGATCTTCGGGGTGACGAACCACCCTTCTCCGTAGTGTGGTCCGCCCACGTAGGAAGAGCCGCGCATGCCATATAGGTTATCGAAACGCCAGATATAGGTGATTCCGTCCTCCAGGTCGTAATGGTGCAGGGTGATCTTGCCTAAGTTGCCTTCTCCGGCGATAGCCTGGCGGTAGTAGGTAGAGAGGTTCGCCTTCCATCCATCTGCGAGGGCGAAGGACATGGTCTCTTCCACTACGCCGGTGTCCGCCTTCCACGAAGAGCCGTCGAAATGGAATTCATATGCCACATAATGTTTGGCTGCGGAGTCGTACCATATGACGGCAACGACCTGGTCTGCTACCGCATAGGGGAACTTGTTCTGCAGCCATTTCTCCACCTGTCCGTTGGCTTCTGCCGGGAGCATGTACATGTTCGCCGGCAGGGTGGCGGGAGTCCAGGTATAGCCGTCCTCGCTGGTGTAGAGCACCTCATTGCCGTTATAGACGACGCCGATCACCTGACCCTCTTCCGGCTGCGGCAGTTTGCCGATGATCTCGCTCTCATCCTGGATATCCAGCGTCAGCTGTGTGGCTGCATTGTAGGGTAACAGATAAGCCGGCAGACCGTCGTCCGTGAGGTAGGTGACGTTGAAGACCGAACCCGGATCCAGCTGCGGGTATTTGGCGTAGATGAATGCCGGCACATACATGTCGGCTGAGGCATTGTTGTTGAAACACCCCTCCTGACCTACGCGCTCCAGGGCTTTCTGATAGCGGTTCTTCAGATGGTTGACAGAGTCCATGTAAACTGCATAGGCTTTGTTGGTCTTGTTTTCGGCGATGGTCTTGTATTCGCCGGCAGCCAAGGTGTAGTCATAGGTCTTGACCACCTGAATCTGCGGATCGCCGTTATCCATGTATTTCTCATCGAAATAGTTCTCGCACGAAGTACAAAGTGACAAAGTACCAAGTACCAAGGCTGCACCTAAAATATATTTTGTTTTCATAATATTCTTTTGTCTTTTAGTAAAACGGTCTTTTCTCTTTTAGCGAAGCGGTCTGTCAGAACTGCAGTTTCAGCCGGACGTTCCATTGTCTTCCTTTGTTGTAGAAGAAATAGATGTTGTCCTTCGTGTTCTCCGCCACGGTCTGTGTAGCCGTGCTGGCTGACCATGCTTTCTCGATGTAGTATTGGTTGAGCACGTTGGTCACGTTGCCACCGATGGTAGCGCGGATCGGACCCATATTGAAGGAGTAACTTGCCCGCAGGTCCAGACTGCCGCCGAGCGGGCACCGGTACGGCTCCACGATATTCATCTCTTTGCCGAGGCTGAGGTTCGAGCCGGAGAAGGAGTAGTAGCTGTAGTTGCGGTCGTAGAGCGTGTATTCGCCGCCTATACGGAAGCCTTTGAAGGGCTTGAAGAGGATCCCGAAGTTAGCGGTGGTCTGCGCCTGTCCGCCTACATGGATACCTTTCATGTTGATCTTCGCCCATGCGTGGTCGGGTGCGCCTATCTCGGTGCGTTGTCCGTCCGCCGTCATTGCGAATCCGTGTTCGTCATAGGCGCGGCCTATCACGCTGTCGCTATCCCATTTCCAGTCTCCTATAGAGAACATAGCGCTCAGCTCCAGCCATTTGGCAGGACGGGCTTTGGCTTCGAACTCGATACCCATATGGCGCGCATTGACGCCCGTCATGTTCATATAGAACCGGGTCTGGTCCGGGTCGCTCAGGTTGCCGTATTTGGTCATGCTCTTGTCCATCCATTCGGTGAAATAGCCGTTCACATGGATAGAAGCGTATTGGTTCTCGAACCCATAACCGATCTCCACGGAAGCGATCTTCTCGTTCTTGGCTTCGTTGTTGATGGCATTGGAGGTGCTGACGGACATGTATATCGCCTGGTATTTCGGCGCACGGCTGATAAAGCCGGCGTTGAGGAAGACGTTGTGCCACTTGGCGAACTTGTAATTGATACCTCCCTTGATAGTACCGCCGATGCGTACCACCGAGTCGCGCGCGGTGACGTTGTCGTAGTAGTAGCGGTCCTGGCGCCAGTTATGGTTGAGGCTCATCGAACCGTTGATGAAGGCGGAGAGGTTGTTTTTGCTGTACTCCAGGCTGCCGAAGAATCCTTCCTGTACGATCGTACCGGTATAGTCGCGGTAGGCGATGTCGCCCACGCCGAGTTTCTCGTTCACCCATGCGTCGTCGTTGCGTTTGGGGTTGTTCTCCGGCAGGACGGACGAACGGTTGGCGTCGATATAATAACTGCCGCCGAAGAGGTCGCTGATCACCGCCTGGTGGATACCCTGGTACCACCGTACGTCCACGCCGGCGGTCAGCTCCAGGCAGTCGAGGAATTTCTTATCGTAGGTAGAGACGAGTCCCACCCAGTTGTGGTAGTTTCTGTTCTCGCAGATGACGAGTTCCGACCCGTATTCGGATGCGGCATTGATCTCCTGCACCATGCCGTAGTCGAACATGCCGGTGACGGGGTCGCGGAAGGTGGTTGTCACTACACCGTTGTAAGCACCCCGTGTGAGGTCGCTATAGCTGTAAGTCGAGTTCAGTCCGTTCTCGGCGGTGCGTCCGAAGCCGCGTCCGATAGAGGTATATACGGTGGTGGACAGGCTGCTGAGGTCGTCAATCTGCCATATGTGGTTGAGGCTGATCTGCGGCTTGTGGTATTGGTTGTAGTTGGTGCCCGCCTGCTCGCCGCGTTTGTCGCGTCCGTAGGAAGGGTTGTATTGGCGGCGGTCCATGCCGGAGGGCATGTATTGCGCCACGCGGTTCCATTCCGCCAGCGTCAGCGCGCCCGACGAGCCTGAAGGACGGGTCCAGTGCCATTGCGGAGCACCGAAACCGGTGAGGGAGAGCTGGTGGTTCTCGTTGATGCGTTTGGAGATATTGGCGAAATAGCTGTATCCTTGGAATCCCGTTCCTTGGATATATCCGTTACCCCACGTGCGGCTTCCCATGACGGTAATCGCCCAGCCGTTCTTCATCAGTCCCGTGGAGACGGAGAACAGCACTTTGTTATAGCCGTCGTTTCCCATAGCGTACGAGAGCGAACCGCCTTTCTTGGCGTCAATACCGCGTGTGACGATGTTGATTGTGCCTCCGACGGAAGGCGCAGACAGTTTGGATGCACCCATTCCGCGCTGGGTCTGTATGACGGATGTGACGTCGCTCAGACCTTGCCAGTTGCTCCAATAGACCGTGCCGCCCTCCATGTCGTTCATCGGCACACCGTTGACCATCGTCGCTACGTTGGTGTTGTCGAATCCGCGCATCCAGATCTCCGAGTCGCCCCAGCCGCCACCTTGACCGTTGGCGTGCACACCCGGTGTGTTTTTCAGCACTTCGGGGAACTCCTGACCTGCCAGACGCTCCTCGATCTCCAATGCCGTCACTTGGCTCACCGCCACCGGCGTTTGTTGCGTGCGTGCCATCTGGCCCGTGATCGTCACGTCTTCCAGAGCAATCGCTTCCGGCTCCAGACGAATGACGCCGAGGTCAACGCTTTTGTCTTTCGACTTTCGACTTTCTACTACTAAGGTCTTGTACCCTACGTAAGACAACTGCAAAGTAGCTCCGGGGGTTACGTTGAGTGTGAAATTACCATCCAGATCGGTGGTGTTACCGTTGGTAGTACCGGTCTCCAGAACCGAGACGCCGATGAGTTCTTCACCGGTCTTCGCGTCGCGGACGCTTCCTGTCACTTTCTGCGCCTGGGCGAACAGACTGCCCGCCGCAAACAAGCACAGCACAAAGGGAATAAATTTTCTCATAATTCACAATTTATAATTCACAATTCACAATTCACAATTCAAAATTCACTTTAGACCGCTTCGCTCACTAACAGAGTACAGACCGTTCGCTTTGCTCACTGATAGAGTACAGATCGCAGGCTCTGCCTGCTGACAGACCGATTATGTGTTAGCTAATAGTAATCCGGTCTGTACTCTGTCAGGCGCAGCCGGTCTTTATTCTGTCAGCGCAGCGGTCTTTGTTCTTTGAGCACGCAGTGCGGTCTTTTTGCTTTCGACTTTCGACTAAAAATTTTATAGGTTCTCGTTCAGCCATTTGGCGAGGCGTATTCCGGCGATATAGAGCTGCCGCTCCATGGGCTGCCGCCATGTGTATATATAATGATAGGTGTTGCCGTCCCATACCTGCATGTGTTGGTATATCGCCTCGGTCAGATGGTAACTCTCCACCAGCAGCTGCTCGTCGCTCTTGTTCATTATCTCCCGTCTCATATCTTTGTACTCGTCCTCTATCATCTGTGCGTACTCGGTGTAGCTGTAGCCCTGGCTCTCGATGATCTTGGAGTCCCATACGGCATGCAGGTTGGTGTCTCGTCCGAACCATTTCATACGCACGGTGTTTCCGCCTTTGTCGTCCATGTGTGCGATATGCATCGGGCAGTAGCGGTCTCCGTTGAGATGGATGATAAAACGGAGTATGTGGTTCTCGTTGAGCGGCATCACTTTCTCCCCCGCCATCTCTATCTCCAGGCTGTCCAGTGCGCGGAAGAGGTTTCCTCCTTCGGCAGGGTAATGGGTCAGTACGCCGGCGACGAGACTGTCGCTCATGCCTGCGTTCAGGTCCTGGAAATGCCATCCGTCCTTGATACTCTGCGGGTAGATGTTATCGCTCTTGATCTCGTCCGCCCAGTTCGCCCAATAGATCATGCCTCTTTCGCCGATGATCTTGTCCACTTTCTTGCGTGTGCGGCATTTGAGGTGGTCGTATGCGATCTTAGCGATGATACGGTGTCCTTCCTGCCCCCAACCGTACGCAGGAACACAGTAAATGCCCGTCAGAGCAGTTACCAACAATCCCAAAATAAAGCGTTTCATGATTTTTTTACGATTTACGCTGCAAAGTTAGTACATTTTTTTAAATTGTGCAAATATTTATCCGTATTTTTGTACTAATTTGCACTAAAATGCGGTTAGAAACACCATTTATCCGCACTTTTGTACTAAATTGCACTAAATTACGGACAAGTTCAAACTCTCATCCTCCGCTGTGCCAACCAAATATTAAAGATGCGGTAGTAGGCAAGCATTAGTATCTCCAAACACTAAAATTTGGTAAAAATTAGTGTTTGCAAACACTTTTTTGCGCAAAACACTTGCATATATCGAAAAAAAGTTGTACCTTTGCGGCGGATTTTAACTTTTGAAAGTACAATATGATTTATATTAGTTACTTTTGAGAGTAAAAAACAGCATAATTATTAATACTTATAAGGTAAAAACATGGAGCAGTTGGTCAATTTCTTTTATCGATTATTGGAGCGATATTCAGGGTTTACACAGACACGTTATCTGTACGATGAGATTTGTTGGGATGACAAGCTTATTCTTATTCGTGGCCCCAAAGGTTCCGGCAAAACAACGATGTTGATGCAGCATATCCTGCGAACGTTCCCTGACAAAAGCAAGGTGCTGTATTGTTCTGTAGATCATTTCTGGTTTGCATCTCATAACTTGTTGGAATTAGCCGAATATGCTTACACGCACGATATATCGCATTTATTCCTTGATGAGATTCATAAGTATGGAAATTGGTCACAAGAACTCAAAAATATCTATGATGGTTATCCCCGTCTGCATGTAGTTGTAACCGGAAGTAATGCATTGGATATTATCAAGCAGACATATGACCTATCTCGGCGTTGTATGGTATATACCATGCAGGGCATGAGTTTCCGGGAATATCTCAAACTGGAAAATGTGGCGGATCTGCCGGTTGTGTCATTGGAGGAGCTGGTTAACCATCATTTAGAAATCAGTCGGGACATCACGATTAAGCAGAATGTCAAAGTATTGCTGCATTTTGAGCGCTATATCAAAGAAGGGTATTATCCGTTCTACCGTGATGAGTCCATGAACTTCGGAGAACGATTAAGCCAAGTCATTGACACGATTATCTTCAATGAGATACCGGCTGTATCGAACTTGGAATACGAATCGGTTTATAAGATAAAGCCTTTATTGGCTGTCTTGGCACAGCAAAATCCATATACGCTAAACATTTCCGCATTGGGCAAATCGCTCAACGCTTCGCGGAATGTGCTGCTTAAACTAATCGAACTATTGGATCAAGCGGCCTTGATTCGCCGATTATATGCGGCTTCTGAAGATTGGGAACAAATCAATAAGCCGGAGAAGATTTTGTTCAACAACACGAACTTGATGTACGCACTATCGCCCAATGCCGATACGGGCACAATGCGTGAGACGTTCTGCGCCTCCATGTTGGCACAAGGACATAAGATCGCTATGCCACAGAAAGGGGATATTGTTGCCGATAAGCATTACCTTTTTGAGGTCGGAGGCAAGAGCAAGGGCTATAAACAGATTGCAAACATCCCCGACAGTTATGTAGTTGCGGACGGCATTGATATGGGATTTGAAAATCGCATTCCTCTTTGGCTATTCGGATTTTTATACTAACCCCCCCTATTTCGGTCGTCACGTTTGTGGCGACCGTTTTTTGTTTCTTTTTACCATTTTTCTCCCTCAAAAATTTGCACAATTCCCAAAAATGTTGTACCTTTACAACGGATTTGAAAGCATCCCTGTCACCCGCGTGATGGGGATGATTCTTTCTCGCCCTTTTTTGAATCATTTTGGGACTTTTTTGACCAAAAATAGCAGAAATCCTTGCACATTCGGATTTTTTGTAGTACCTTTGCAGCGGATTTGTGCTTAATGCAAAAAACATACATCCGCGATATGTGCTCAATACAAAAAGCACAAAAGAAGATAGATTGCTCAATATAATAATCACAGACAAACACTACAAGCAATGAAAAACTTGATTGACAAGCATGTAAGTTACTACAAGAAAACACCGATGAATATCATCCGTCAGTGTAGTAAGGAGATCAACTGGGACACGCCTTTGATGGCATTGCGCGGTCCCAAAGGAGTAGGCAAATCCACCATCATGCGGCAATATATCAAACAGCATTATGCGATCTCCGACCGTTCTGTGTTGTATTGCTCTTGTGACGGGGCCTATTTTGCCTCCCATTCGTTGCTGGATTTGGCGGAACAGTTCTACAAAGTAGGCGGCAAACATCTGTTTTTGGACGAGATACACAAATACCCCAACTGGAGCCGTGAGATAAAGGAGATTTACGATCTCTATGAATCGGATATGCGCATAGTGATCAGCGGAAGTTCGCTGCTGAGTCTCCAGCAAGGCGATGCGGACTTGAGCAGGCGATGTGTCAATCATGATATCCAGGGTTTGAGTTTTCGTGAGTTCCTGTATTTCTTCAAAGGAATAGATTTCCCCAAATACACCTTGGAGCAACTGCTCGCCGACCCTTGGACATTAGCCAATGATGTAAACGGGAAATGCAGACCGCTGCAGTTCTTCCGGGAATACCTGCAATATGGTTATTACCCTTATTATTTGCAACTCAAGGACACCGTGGATTATTATTCCACCATTGAGAATACAGTCAGCTATATCATCGATGATGAGTTGCCGCGGATATGCCGGGTGGATGTAGCCAACACTCGCAAAATCAAAGCGTTGGTCAATATCCTGTCCGTCTCTGTTCCGTACGATGTAGATATCAAACGTCTGTCTGTTCAGAGCGCGCTGCAACGGAATACGATTCTGGAGTACCTCAATTATCTGGAGAAAGCGGATATTCTGCATCTGCTCTATTCCGACTATTACAATGCCAAGAAGATGCAGAAACCGGACAAGATTCTGATGGATAACAGTAATATGCTGTACGCTATGGCGTCGCAGCCGGTCAATATCGGTACCGTCCGCGAGACTTTTGCTGTGAACCAACTGGCGCAAGCCCATTTGGTGGAATATGGCAAGTCGAAAGGTGATTTTCTGGTCGATGGCAAATATACGATCGAAGTAGGCGGTGCAGACAAAGACTATACCCAGATTGCCGATATACCGGATTCCTACATCCTTGCGGATGACATGGAATACCCGTATGGCAACAAACTGCCTCTCTGGCTGTTCGGCTTCCTATATTGATGTGTAATAGTTTGTCGCATTCTTTTTACCATTTTTCTCCCTCAAAAATTTGCACAATTCCCAAAAATGTTGTACCTTTGCAACCGAATTTGCGATACAAATATAATACCTTATGAAACGAATTGTAAATCAAATGTCTAATTTTACCCCCCCAGTTGGCAAAATGTTGTAAATAGCGGTAGTTTAATACCTCCTCATACAGGGCGGCGAGTACTTGGTGTACTGGTCGCTCTTTTTGTTGCGTGCGGTATCGTGTTCTTAGGCTATCGCCGCGGATCATCACCCAAGCCGGTGGTGCTCGACCGCGCTGTCTTTCACAACATCGATAGCATCAACCGCTACGCGGACTTGGCTTTTACGACCGACGACCCGCGCGCGCTTTTCATAACCGGCATAGCCTCGCACCTCCGCTATGTTGACCCCGACTTCCCGAAAGAAGCCTTTACTGTCTCGCCTGACGAGGGCGAACTTCTTCTCATCCGCGCAGCCGAGAAAGGCAGCGAGGATGCTATGACTTATATCAAATGTTTGGCGGCTCACGATAATTGGAGCCACCCCATTCCCCAAGTAAAAAAATAATACCATGATAAGAACCGAGATAATCAACACCATTGGCCGCCAATTCCTTTCTACCAATATTGAGAACGACGAGTTTAGTTACCAGAAAGCATTTACCGCTGCGCATAAGGATTTCGCAGCGGTAAAGATCGGCTCTTTTAAAGATTTAGACATCCGTTTCGTGGATAAACAAGCTCGCGTAGCAGTCCTTGTGGAGACGAAACAGAATTTCGATACCGTTTACGAAAAAGCGAAACAACAACTCAATGCCTATATGGCATATGAAAGAGCCCTTACCGGCTATGCTGTCATAGGTATTCTCGCGAACACCAATGACGACCGCATACGCGTTTGGCATGGCGCGGTACGTGAAGACACTTTCTTAAAAGAACTCACCGCACTTTCATCCTTTGCGGACTACCGAAATATAGTTGCTCCCGCACGTATAAACAATAAGGAACAGGTTATCAAAAACACCTACAAACTCAATGAGACTTTACATGGTATGGGCATTTCTGAAAACCTCCGTAGCCAGTTTGTAGGTACGTGTATCCTTGCGCTGAAAAACCATCTTCAGTACCAGGGGCTTTCCACTACCCAAATTCTTTCCGGCATATATGATATATTGAGTGATTTGTTGCATAATGACTTAAATAGAGCAGACAAACTATCGATTCTTCACACCAAAGTGCTCCAAGACCAAAAGGTTCGGCAATTAGATGCGCAAGATATAACCAAAGTCCTCGACGATATTAGCAAGGATATTATGCCGTATATCAACGAGGAAACGGCAAAAGGGCAAGACTTGCTGAACCTATTCTTTACTACTTTTAACAAGTACGTTGGCAAAGCTGATAAAAACCAAGCCTTTACCCCTGATCATATTGTTTCGTTCATGTGCGATGTCATTGGTATAAACCACACCTCGCGTGTACTCGACCCCTGTTGTGGTAGTGGCGCTTTTCTTGTGCGAGCAATGGTAAATGCTCTCAATGACTGTGTTACAGAAGAAGAACGAAATGAGGTTAAATTACATCATATTTATGGTATAGAGGCTGAGGAAAAAGCCTTTGGTCTGAGTACGACAAATATGTTGATTCATGGTGATGGGAACTCCAATGTTGTCATGAAAAGTTGTTTTGATATGTCTCAGTGGATAAAAGATGCACATATAGACCGCGTGCTGATGAACCCGCCATATAATGCCCAAAAGCCTTTCTGTCAGCCTTCATATGTGGCGACTTGGAAGAAAACTAAAGATAAAGAAACTAAAGAAGATCCGAGTAGTGGACTCCATTTTTTATACTATATTGCAGAAACTGTAGGTACGGGAAAATTAGCTATACTCCTTCCAATGCAGGCAGCTATAGGGAACTCGGGAGATATTAAGAAGTTCAAGGAACTAATGATGCAACACCACCGTCTCGATGCAGTCTTTTCATTGCCCAACGAAATGTTTCATCCCGGCGCAAATGTAGTCGCTTGTTGCATGATTTGGGAGTTAGGTATTCGTCACGAAAGCGCAAATATACCGACCTTCTTTGGATATTTTAAAGAGGATGGGTTTGTGAAACGCAAAAAAATAGGACGCGTGGAACGAGTTGATCCAAATACAGGTGAAGGCGCATGGAATGCAATCCATGATAAATGGCTACACCTTTACCAGACGCGATCTGCAGAGGAAGGTCTTTCAGCGGTAAAAAAAGTATCGTATGATGATGAGTGGTGCGCAGAGGCATACATGGAGACGGACTATAGCACCCTTTCCGAAAAAGACTTTATCCAGAAGTTAGTGGACTATTCCGCTTTCTTGGTTCAAAACGAGGAGGTATAAATGGATACAAGTTCGTGGAAGACGATAAATATAAACAAGATATTTGATATATCTTACGGCAACAAGTTAGATATGTGCAAAATGACACCTGATGAAGATGGCATTCCTTTTGTCACGCGTACCGCGACAAACAACGGTGTTGGAGGCATAGTAGAACCCGTCGAGGGTGTTACTCCTTATCCGGCGGGATCGTTATCTATCGCTTTAGGTGGAAGCATAGGCTCTACCTTTTTGCAAACAAAAGAATTCTATACTTCCCAGAATGTAGCAGTTTTACAACCTAAATCTAATTTGGACAGTGGTATATTATTATTCTTAGCGAGGTTAATAGAAAAGGAATGTAGCAAACGTTTTGTGGCTTTTGGAAGAGAACTTAATAAGCATATAAAAAGAGATTTTACGATTAAACTTCCGCTTATAGAAAAAGATAAACCAAATTGGGGTATAGTTGAAAGTATTGTCAAAGACCAAATTATCCCGCAACTCCCAAAGAAAGCTCAAAAGGTCTGGCTTCAAAAATACGACACCAAACCCCAACTGCAAGAGAAAATAAAACTCAATACGCAAGATTGGAAATGGTTTTCTGTAGAGAACTTGTTCGCTTTGGAAGTTACAAAAGGCTCGACTACAGATGAATTAACAGAAGGTAATGAAATCCCATATATCGCAGCTAAACATAATAACAATGGCTGTGAGATGATGTGTGCAAGAGAGGATAATTTACAATTTATTTCCAAAGGAAATTGTATCGTATTTATTTGTTTAGGGGCGGGTTCTGCTGGTTATGCATTATATCAAGGCGGGGATTTTATTGGTATGAGTGGCAAGACTATGTGCGGCTATAATCCTAATTTAAACCAATATAATGGTATTTTTCTGGCTACCATATTATCAAAGGAGAGACCTAAATACTCTTTTGGTAGGAGTTGGACAGGTGACAGACTAAAGAAAACCCGCATCAAACTCCCTGTAACCCCCTCCGGCGAGCCCGATTGGAAATTCATGGAGGACTACATCAAATCGCTTCCGTTCTCAAGAAACATAGAACCAAGCAAACCAAACGAAGTTGTGGACGAGGTTATTGAGATGAAGAAAGAGTTGATCAAGATGCGTAAACAATTAGAAGCACAACAAGCCTCTCAAGAAGTCAAAATCATTGGCGGGAACGTGACTTATATTGACAACAGCAAGAACTATAATATACAAAAATAGCATAATTATTTGCATATTTCGCAAAAAAGCAGTAATTTTGCACCGTCTTTCTCCGGACGTTAAACAAGAGGACATATTTTCATTTAGACATATTTCTTTGTAAACAAGTCGGCAAAACTATTAGAGCAAAAGCAATATGTCCCATAACCCTTGTATGGGTGTGTGGGGCATGCTCTATGTTTGCCGACACAGTTTACTGCTCCACATGCTCGTACATTTTTATACGCTATGAGCAGACCTACTTTCATTAATTCAAATGTCGTATATCACGACAACAGTACCGAGTACAATATTGATGCACGAGGAAAAGATGCAGCCTCTGTTATTCGTGCATGCGAAACCGATAATATTGAATCCGTACAGGAAGAACCATCGGATTCTATAGACTCTATCATCTTTACCAAAAAAGCGAAGCAGGAGAAGAAAGAAGCATCAATCATTGAGGCTTTGCAGAATTCTATTCAAGGTCGGAAAGATAAGACACGAGCCTTTGTCCGTGAGTTGCAATCATGGCAAAAAGAAGCATATATCGATGCGCATTACAACGCGCAAGTGATGTACGATGAGTTAGCTAAGATCATACCTCTGCCATTCGGCTACGAGGTGTTCAAAAAGCACTATAACAACACGCGGTATTAGTACCGATTTTGTACCGAATTAGTACCGAAAGTACCGAACGAGTACCGTCTGTACCGAACGAGTCCCGATTTTCGAGGGCTCGTTTTTTTATACCTACCTTTGCACCGCCTTTCGGAACAAGCACCCCGCGTTGGGGCGACTAAATCCCTCCGACTGGCGGTGTTATGATTTATACTTTTTTATCGTCGGTGTTTATCGCCTTGTTTCTGGTAGTCGGCACGGTCGCTTTTATGCTTTTCTTGGAGAACTGCACGAAGCCCCTGCCTTTCTCTTGGATTTGCTACCAGCATGTTATTGTGCTTGCGATTATCGCAGCATTGTGTTTCATCTGCGCCTGTGTCTTCGGTGCCCAAATCCCTGACTGCTATGCCCGCATTTAAGATCGTCCGGCTTCCGGACAAAGAGCCCATGGCGTTCCTTTGTAACAACGTGCTTGTCCATTACGTGGGTACATGCCCTAAGACGGGATACTCCCTCTACTGCTCCCTGACTCACAACTACGGCGTCCGCGTATGCGACAAGACTGGCGCGAAAACCATGGTAAACCCACAAATGTGTGGCGGAAGCAGAAATCAAAAGTACATGAATTTCAACGGTGCTTTCGGAAATCATAAAAACATCTTTATCCATCAAGCCGTTTGGATGGCTGCGGAGAGGACCGTGCCCGAAGGATGGGAGTTGGACCACATCAACGGAGACAAGCGGGACAACTCGCTCCCAAACCTCCGCACAGTCACCCGGCAACAGAACTGCCGAGACGGAGGATTCCTCATTAAACTGCGCAACAAAAAGATCGACCCCGTCCGAATCCAGAGACCCTACCTCCTGCGCTTCTTCGACAGAATGGCGGTCATCAAACCCGCGATCTCCGAGAGGAAATATCGTACACTCTCGTGTAACGACCTGCAGACGGTTCTGTTCCACAGCCCGGAGAGTCTTTCGACCTATTTTGCAACATTTTTTAACGTACAAATTTATTTTAAATTATGAATATCCAAGATCTGAAAAAAGCCCTTTACGAGGGCGTCGTACTCTTTGAGTTCGTCAAAAAAGACGGTACTACCCGCCATGCGCGAGGCACTACATGCCCCGACCTCGTGCCCGTCGACAACGCCCCCCAAGGCAAGCGCACACCCGAGCAGCAGGCACTCTATGACCGGCAGACCGTCGCCTTCTACGACATCGACAAGAAAGGCTGGCGGTCCATGCGCATCGACACCATCTGGAGTTACACACGAGCAATGAAACTGACTTGACGGCTAAAAGAGAAAAGGACCAAAAGAGAAAACTATGCAGATTCCTTATTTATCTCTTAAAAAAAATATTTATTTTATAAATATAAAAAAAGGTTTCCCTTATGGCACAAGCACAATCTATAGATGATGCGCTGGCGAGCAAAGGCAGCATCGCAGCGTTCTGGAAATTAGTAGATCCGGAGAATAAATACCCGTACTCATCAGCGATAGACGTCTGGTACCGCCTCTCTCTCAACGAGCAACGGAAACTCTATCTCTACCTCCTCTACCGCAAGTGGCGCGGGCTGGATGTTTACGGCGAGCCGTACTACGTCATCATGAACTGCCACCCCGTCCCCTTCAACTGGAACGGAACGGCGAGATGCGAGGAACTCATCAAGGAACACAAAGTGCTCATCGCCAAGTATAACGGCTCTTGGGGCTTTTACACCAAAGACGAGGTCGCGCTCTATGGGCTCGAAATCAAAACAATTTGATTTGAGTCAAAAGTCGAAAGTCGAAAGACCGCAGCCTCTGGCTGCTAAAAGCCGCAGTATGGCGCTTTTTTTCTTTGAGCTGAAGACTCTTTACGGACTCTTTACGGACTCTTTACGGACTCTTTTGCTGGTCTCGATTAATTTACATGCTTTATTATTAATCTTATCCCTCCTTGCGGGCTGGGAGGCGCTCTCCGATCGGGACGTAAAAACTTGTTTTTGTGGACCGAAGAGCGAGAGCATCCGAGTAACTACCCATAAAACGGAGTTTTGTGGCGATTATGAGGATAGCTCGCGCGACATGGAAATAATTCTTTCTAAACATTGCACGAACTTTAGCGGTTCGATCAATAAATCCTACGGTTACTCCGTGTGCCGTAGAGGAAAACGTTTTTTCTCGGTGCGTAATGCAAACCGTCACGTCCCCGATGACGGTCACATCCGGTTCATCCTTACCTGCGCAGACATAGCGCAGGACGGTGTCTGGTTCCGGGACATCCTTATCGAAACATACGAACTATGGCAAGCCCTCACCGAAGCAGGGCTGTCCTCATTCGCCGCCGCACTCAAACTCAAGTACGGACCTACGTTCCCCTCGCGGACACTCAACGCCAGGCAGGTGCTCGACTTCGCCGAGGAACACAAATTAGAGGAGGTGCTGAAATGAAAGAGAATGCTATCACGTTCACTACCCTCTGTGCAAGGCTTGAACGAGCTATCCACGCTGACGTCGGCATGCACGGCTTGAACATCCTGCTATACGGGTGGATGCAGAAGTACGGCAAACTATCGCGACCGGTTTTGAACCTGCGCAAGAAAGCCGACAAGGTCTTTTGGCTCACATTCGGAGAAGCCGTGCATTTCTCCAGATATGTGGGGTATGACCTCACTCACGATTAAAAACTATATGTTTTGACATGGAAACAGAATGGTGCTATTTGCCGTTCTGTTTTTTTGTTGTACTTTTGCACTCGCGTTCGGCAAATGGATCGCAAAAACGATACCGCTCTCCGCTAAATCGTAAGTGCGACCATTGCCTCCGCTCTCCCCACCACAACTTTGCAAGTTGCGTCGGGGGCCCCAATAAGAATTATGAATTGTGAATTGTAAATTATGAATTGTGAAAACTACATCCAACTCGTCACCGCTGCGGTGCTCTCCATCGGGGGACTCGTTATGCTCTTCTGCGGCGTCTATATCGACCCGCTCGGGCAGATTCACGAATCGCTCCTCATAGGATTCGGAGAGGTCGCCACTTTCGCCGGAGCTATCTTTGGAGTTGATTACACCTATAAAAAACGGCAAAAATAACTATCAACTATCAACTTTAAACTTTAAACTCCAAAACTTCTTTCAACTATCAACTATCAACTATCAACTATGTTAACCATAACCCTGACAAGAACCCATAAGACGGGCAACGCCGTTTACGGCAAAATGATCATCCCCTACCGCGATGAGACCTACACCACACAAACGCTCGAAAACGCCGACTATCTCATCCCCGCCGGAGAGTATCGCGTGGAGATGACTTGGTCGTCCAAGTTCAAGAAACTACTACCGCAGATCCTCGATGTACCCGAACGGGACGGCATCCGCATACATATGGGAACCCAACCCGAACACTCCACCGGATGCGTACTCGTCAACCATATGACGATGATGGTCCTCAAAGGACTGATCACCGCCACAGAAAAAAGAAACTCGTTTAACCAAAACCCCGAAGACAATGAAGAAATTACTATTTGTATCGTTGATGATTATGGCGCTTAGTGCCGTTACCGTCTGCAATCAGTCCTGCAAGGCGTGGCGCACCGTCACCACTACGAGCACCTACTCCGCAACTAACGATTCTACCAAAACGGCTATTTCCATCCAGACCAAAACGGTAGAGGAGTACCAAGGAGTGAGGAAAAAGTAACCCCTCTCCGGCTCTCCCCTCAAGGGAGAGAGGATCCTCATGTAGAGGGTGTAAACGTATGTACCCCCTCTCTTGAGCGGGTGAAGAGCTCTGCTCGATCGGACTGCCGGTGGCCGTCCGTAGAACTCCCTTGGGGTGAGGTTTCTAAAGCCGCA
>DFKE01000014.1:257395-347589 GCA_002373505.1 Bacteroidales bacterium UBA3653 | reverse complement strand
CGCGGTGGCAGTCTATCGTAGCGGCAAAGCGGAAACCGACCACTCGGGAGGAATGGTAGGCGAAACTGAGTTGGAGCCCCGCATGGAGGTTCGGAACCGGCGAGACATAATGGTATTGCCCCTCATAGCTTGCCACACCTGTGCGGAACCCGGCTTCAATCAGATATTCCGCAGAGGAAGGATGAAAATGAAAGATGAAAGAAAGAAGGAACATCATCTTCATTGCAGTATGTTTCATAGGAGAGGATTTTTTCATGGTATAAATCTTTTTTCTGTCCATACACGGGGACCCTGTTCATAACGGTAGAGATAGATGCCATGCGAGACTTGGGATTCGGACACCTGCTCGCCACGGCTGTTGAAAATGCGCACATTGACGGGAATTTCTTCGATGGAATCGAACAATTCGATGATATTGGACCATATCGTTTGTTCTCCGTCTATCGTGACCCGAAGCTGGAATTTCCCTTGCAGTTCATTCTGCTCGGAATAGTCATCCACGACAGCACCCCAAACGGGTTCGTCATTTTTATACCACTGGAAGGCGGTGGGAGTCCGGGCGGGGAAAAGACGGTGGAGTTCCACATTATCGCAAAGAAGCTGCCAGTTGTATTTATTAACGATGATCGTATATAACCGCTCGCAATGGACCGTATCCAAAGTATAGATATGCAGAATACTGTCGCACCCTCGCGGGCTGTATTCCATCACTTCGAGCACCGACGGTTCCCCGAAAAGGAGGCCGTGCCACGTGAACGGCATGAGGGAATCGCATACCACGGTGTCAACCGGTGCATACTGCAGGTCCGGGCAACAGAGTTCGGTTGAGAGTCTCCATGTCGTTTGCAGGATCTCGCATCCTCGTGCGTCCCGTTCCATAGTGGTTTGTTCTCCGGGGGCCGAGAACACCAGTCCGCGCCAGTTGAACGGCATGAGCGTATCGCAGACAGTGGTGTCCATTTCCGCCGATTTCAACGGAGGGCAACAGACTTCCGTATGGAGGGTATAGACACAGAGCAGACTGTCGCAATCCCTCTTGTCGCGATGGAGGACGGAGAACGACCCCGGTTCCGTAAAAAGAGTGTCGCGCCAAGTGAACGGCATGAGCGTGTCACAGACCGTGGTGTCGATAGCGAGAGTCCGCATCTCCGGGCAGCAATGGATGGTATGGAGCGCATACGTGACGAGCACGCTGTCGCATCCGCGGCGGTCCAGATATAGCACAGAAGAGGACCCCGGTTCGGTATAGAGCGAGTCGCGCCAGCGGAAAGGCATGAGGGTATCGCAGACGGTGGTGTCCACGGTGAGTGTCTGCAGTTCGGGGCAAGGTGTGCAGTCATGCACGATGAGATGGAAAGGTTCGCTCATGGCGCGGCAATAGCGTTCCGTTTCGACATCAACGCCATCCGATGTGACGCAGAGACGGTACCATCCTTCGTCGGACAACTTGACGGAGTCGAAAGAGAGGTCCGCACCCAGAGTGACATTCGTCCAGCCATCACTATTGAAAGGCAGGCTGTCCGGCGCATACTGCCAGAGGTAGTTATAGGGGGCTTTGAAACCGCCGTCAGCAGTAACCGTTGCCTCGAAAACATACGATGAATCCATGCAAATCTCATGTCCGGAATGAATGGACACTTCGGGTTTGCAGAGACGTATCTCTATATCATCCATCGCGAAATCATTTCCTGTACTGCTATTTTCATCATTAAAAATAGAGAGGCGGATCAGATTCACTCCTTCGGGCACATGGAACGAAGCCCCGACGAGGTGCCACGGAGCGGACTGCATCAAGTTAGGGTACGTGAGAGAAGACTCCGGTGCCGGATCAATAGCTCCGGATGACTGCTCCCAGATTGTATCTCCCGTCAATTCGTCCTGGATCAGGAAACGTACTTTGGGCTTGGCGAAGTTATAATAAGGGGAGAGTATATTTGCCACATATGCAGAGAAAGAGAGATCCAACTCATGGCAGACCGGAAAAGTAGTGGTATAGAAAGCATCATTTCCTCCGATTCCATCAACCTCCAGAAGGTACCCGCGCGTGTAGTCATTGGGATAGGTGTGGTCGTCCTGGATAAACCATTGGGAATACAGCGTTTCAGTAGTACTGGTATTGAGGTTGTTCTGCCAACCATGTTTGGCTACCACAAAAAGTCCGCTATACACCCGGGAGATCACGTTAAAAGCCTGGCGATATCGGGTACTCATGGTAGTCAACCGGTTGGGACTGGTGACCGGATCGGAAGGATCATTGCCCCCAAAATCTTCCCGGAACAAGATTGTTCCCCTCGGACAAACGTCATCCGAAATCTCGTCCGGCCAAGGGTTTCTGAACGGAGTACACCCTCCCTCTATCTTCTCAAGATAAACGGGTTCGCTGGAGATATAACGATCCGGGTTGTCCACATCTTCCGTCTTGACGACAGATACACGATACCACCCTTCTTTGAAGTTTGCCGGACGTTGGGTATAGGATCCCCCGGATCTAAAAAAGGTAGTCCAAGCGACACCATCCTCCGAATAGTCGTATATATACCTGCGACTCGCACCGACAGAACCGTCATCCATAAAAACAGGGAGCAGGGACAAGTAAGGATTAGCAGTACATATCGCATCTGCAGAAGGGCTCAAAACAATAGTGGGCTCTGCTTGCAAACGAGTGCCGGAGAAAGGCAAAATCGCGAAAAATAAAAGAAGTATCTTCCTAAATTTGCACATATGAAAAATTTGTATTAATTTTGCAGGCGAAAAGTGTTTTAAAATCCGATGCAAAGGTACTGCTTTTTTTTGAATGCCACAAATTTTACAGTTGTATGAGCACGACTTTGGCATTTCCATAAAATACTGAAAATCAAATCATTTAAAAATATGCGCAGAAAAATAGTTGTACGGATTGGAAAAGTTGCCTTGATGGGCTTGCTTTTTTTGCTGCCGTGTTGCCGGTTCGGAGGTTCAAAAAGCCGCGAACGGCTGCAGGAAGCGGAGCAATACTATCAGTCCGGCACGTCCTCCAACCACGCCAGTCATTATGAGGAATCCACCTATTATCTGAAGCAGGCGGAAGACGCTTTATTGCAGGCGGAGCCGTCGGAACTGCAGCCGAAAGAGCAGGCGAGGCGCAACAGGCTGTTGGGTCTGACTTGGTTTCATCTGGGGAACACCTCCGAGAGCGAGATGCTGTATGACATCGCGCAGGAGTATTACAAGAAATCCATTCCGATGTTAGACCCCGCGGAAGATGCACTGTTTTTAACCTGCGCCTATCGGGACATAGCACGAACCAATGCGATTATGGGAAGGGACATGGATTCCACCCGTCTCTGGTTTCAAAAAGCAGCAGATTGTGCCGATTCCATCGGAAATAAAATGCTGAAGGAAGACATCGCGGCATACTATTATCAGTATTGCGAACCGGAGAACAAATCCGGACTACTGAATGCCTGCCGTACTTTGGCGGAAAAATACGGCGTTACAACCCGGTATGCAGAGATTATCGGCATGTATCTGGCTATCGGCGAGACCGATTCGGCTGCCTATTATCTTAATTATCTGCACCCTCAGGACTCGGCATATACCTATTGGTTTGAACAGAGTTATGCCTATTTTCAGAGCAAGATCCTGCATCAAAGAGGGATCTCGGACGAAGCCTACGAAGAATTGCTGCAGCTATACGACCGCAAGATAGAGGAGTTGCAGCGGGATGCCGGAGCGCGAACCTATGCGCTGTCGCTGCATTATGATGTAGCGAGGGAACAACAGTTAGCGGAAGAAGCCCAACGGGAACGGCAATGGCAACGGACGGTATCCGTGATTCTTGTTCTCCTACTGGCTCTGACAATAACCCTGATGCTGGTTTTATGGCGGTACTGGCAACAACGCCGCCGCGAGCAGAACGCCGCCATAGAAGCTCTTCAGACCAAATACCGGCAACAATTACAACTGGCTTTGGAGCGGCTGCAACAGAAAGTGAACCTGACGCGTGAGATGGAGTTACAGCGTCTCCGCGGCAACGAACCGGAGTTTCCCAAATGGCTGCAGACCTACCGAGACGAACAGCTGACGATGAGCAAAGAGAGTCTGGACGAACTGATCCGGTCTGTGGACAACGCATTGGACGGAGCCGTCAGCCGTTTGCAGAAAGAATACCCTGCACTGACCGAATCCGATATGCAGTTTGCCATCCTCTCTATCATAGGCGCTTCCGACAGCGACATGGGCATCCTGCTCAATGTCCAGAAACAGACGATCTACCATCGCCGCCAGATAGTCCGCAAACATGTCAACCCCGATATCGAAGACATCGATTCATGGCTGCAGGCATACGTGTTACGCATAAATTTTCATTAAAAAAAGCGCGCGCACTTGCATATGTGAAAAAAAAGTTGTAATTTTGCACGCTATTTCATATTTTGCATTATTGTGCATCTATGGATTATCACATGGCAAATGATTAAATTGTAAATATCTTTATGGGACTTTTTTCTTTTACACAGGAGATTGCTATTGACCTGGGAACGGCGAACACCATCATCATGTGCGATGACAAGATTGTTGTTGACGAGCCTTCCGTAGTGGCTATTTCCATGGCGGACAACAAGATGGTTGCCGTCGGCCGTAAGGCACAACAGATGATTGGAAAAGGAGGCAGTATGATTCGTACTGTCCGTCCTTTGCGCGACGGCGTTATCGCGGATTTCTATGCCTGCGAGATGATGATCAGAGGTATGATCAAGATGATTCCGAAGCAGGCCCGTCTCTTTACTCCGTCAATTCGGATGGTAGTATGTATCCCGTCAGGTTCGACAGAAGTGGAGATCCGTGCGGTGCGTGACAGTTCGGAGCATGCCGGCGGTCGTGACATCTATATGATCTACGAACCGATGGCAGCAGCTATCGGAATAGGTCTGGACGTAGAGAGTCCGGAGGGGTGCATGATCGTAGATATAGGCGGTGGTACCACCGAGATCGCGGTTATCTCGCTCGGTGGAATTGTTTCCAACAAATCCATCAAGATTGCCGGTGACGATTTCAACCAGGACATCATCGAGTACATGGGTCGTATGCACAACCTGCGTATTGACGAGCCGACGGCTGAACGAATCAAGATCCAGGTAGGTTCCGCCCTGCCCGAATTGGAGGATGCTCCGGAGGATTTCGTCGTTGTAGGTCCTAACAAAGTGACAGCGCTTCCGATGTCGGTTCCTGTCAGCTATCAGGAGATCGCTCACTGTCTGGAGAAGAGCGTGAGCAAGATTGAGGGTGCCATCCTTCAGGCCTTGGAAACGACTCCTCCCGAATTGTACTCCGATATCGTGAAACGCGGTATTTACCTGACCGGCGGAGGAGCCTTGCTGCATGGTCTGGCGCGCCGCCTGACGGATAAGATCACTATCCAGTTCCACGTAGCGGACGATCCTCTGCACTCCGTGGCGCACGGTACCGGCGTAGCTTTGAAGAACGTCAATAACTTCGGCTTCCTGCTGCGGTAATAGTCAAAAGTCGAAAGTCAAAAGCATCGATGCAGACTCTGCTGAAAATACTGACGCGTTATAGCAACTTCCTCGTGTTCATCGCCTTGGAAGTTGCTGCGTTTATGTTGCTCAGTTGGAATAACGTGTACCCCCGAAGCAGTATGCTGAGCACAGCCAATGATGCCATAGCATGGCAGCATGAGCAGATCAGCGAGGTGAAAGCCTATTTCAGTCTGCGCTCTCAAAACGAACTGCTGGCAGCCGAGAATGCCGCTCTGCGCAACCGGATTAGTGCGATGGATTCAGCGAAAACAGGCGATGACATCCACTATATTCCCGCTAAAGTAGTGCAGATGACGACGAACAGGCTGCATAATTATCTGACCATCAACCGCGGTAGCAAAGATGGTATCCAGCGCGGTCAGGGTATCCGTAATGAAGAGGGCGCAGTAGGTATTGTACGTACCGTAGGACGCAACTACAGCGTGGTATTACCTCTCATCAATACGCATACCAACCTGAGTTGCCGGTTCGCCAAGAACGACTATATCGGCACGTTGCAATGGGATGGAAAAGACAGCCGGTTCGCCCTACTGGCGGATGTAGCCGCACATATGGTTGTCAACCCCGGTGACACCATCATAACAAGTGGCCTGAGTCCCGTCTTTCCGGAAAAAATTCCCGTTGGAATCGTGGAAAACAGCGTCTTGAAAGAGGGTGATTCGTATTACACTATCCGCGTGCGGCTACACACCAATTTCAAGCGGTTGAAATACGTAGAGGTGGTCCAGAACGCCGCCCAACAAGAATTAGAGGAACTGGAGAATGGATTGGACTAAACAGTTGTTGCGATATATTGTAGTGATGATGCTGCAGGTTTTGCTTTTTGACCAGCTGCAGTTTCTCGGTGTCTGTCACCCGTATATCTATGTTCTCTGCCTGTTGATGATGCCTATCACGCTGCCCCATAGCGCAGATATGCTGATTGGTGCGGCAGCAGGTGCTATCATGGATATATTCTGCAATTCCCTGGGCGTACATATGGCCAGTTGCATCCTGATTATGTTTATCAGACCCTATCTGATAGGTGCTATCGTAAGCGACAAGGACAGGCTGAACGAGCAAATCAGTTTGCATGCCATCGGCATGGAAGCACTGGTGAAATATGTAGTTATCATGGTGCTTATTCATCATCTGACGATTTTCCTGTTGGCAGCCTGGAGTTGGCATCACATAGGCTTTGTGCTCTTGGAGACGCTGGTCAGCAGCACGGTAACAATTGCCATTATAATAGGTTATAACGCCTTGAAAAACAGATGATTAACGACCAATATTATAGACGTCGGTTTGTCATCAGCGGTATTGCCGTTGTGGTGGTACTGGTATATATTATCCGGTTGTTTTACCTGCAAGTGATCGACCAATCGACCAAAGACCAAGCAGACAACAACGCTCTCGTCAAACAAACTATCTATCCTTCCCGCGGTTTGATCTACGACCGTAACGGAGAACTGCTGGTCTTCAACCAACCTATTTACGAGATCACAATGACCATGCGCGATATGGGTAAAGAGTGGGACACCACCGGCTTCTGCAAATGCCTGCAGATCAGCCGCGCCGAGTTCGACGAACGCATCGCAGAGATCAAAGACAGGAAGAAGAACCGAGGCTATTCCCGCTGGACACCACAGGTATTCATGAGCCAGCTCAAGAAAGAAGATATCGCCACCCTCCAGGAAGCGCTTTTTCTATACCCCGGTATCCAGATTCAGAAACGCACGCTCCGTGACTACACCTATAAAGCCGCAGCGCATGTATTAGGGTCCGTAGGCGAAGTAAACCAGAATGATATTGACCGGGATCCGTATTACACCCGTGGCGACTATTCAGGCCGTGACGGTTTGGAGCGGACCTATGAAAAACAGCTGCGCGGCGAGAAAGGCGTGGAGGTGCTGATGCGCGACTCTCGCGGGCGTATGCAAGGCAGTTATCAAAACGGCGAACTGGATAAAACCGCCGTAGCCGGTACGGATTTATATACCACGCTGGATATACATCTGCAACTGCTGGCAGAAGAACTGCTGGCAGGAAAAATAGGAAGCGCCGTAGCTATAGAACCCAAAACAGGGGAGATATTAGCCCTCGTTTCCAATCCTTCCTGGAATCCCAAAGTGCTGGTGGGTAAGGAGCGGAGCAAGAACTACAACGCGCTGCTCAAAGACAAGACCAAACCACTGATGAACCGTGCCACACAGGCGATGTATCCTCCCGGTTCGACCTTCAAGACCATTCAGGCGCTGGTATGTCTGGAAGAAGGCGGTATCACTCCTCAGACACTCTATCCCTGCTCCGGACCGAGCAGTTCTCCTATCAAATGCACCCACCATCACGGTTCGCCTGTTGCTTTGGACAAGGCGATAGAACAGAGTTGCAACCCCTATTTCTGGTGCGCGTTCCGCGATGTGCTACAGAAAGACGGCTACGGAAAAGACAACGAGGATTTCCGCCGGAGGTATGAGATATGGAGAAACGATGTCATGTCCTTCGGACTGGGTCAGAAATTCACGGACTCCGACATAAGCGAACAGTCCTCAGGCAGTATTCCGAGCACTAAATATTTTGACAGATGCTATGGTAAAACCGGATGGAAAGCCATTACTATCCGCTCTTTGAGTATCGGTCAGGGCGAGATATTGGTAACGCCGCTCCAGCTGGCCAACCAGGCAGCGACAATAGCCAACGAGGGATATTACATCAGCCCGCACCTGAACAAAAACGATTCCATGCGGATTCATCGGCATAATCTGGCAATCCAAAAGAAACATTTTGAGACCGTGAAAGACGGCATGCATCGGGTGATGGTATATGGAACCGGCAGGCATCACGCCGTTGACAGCCTGCATATGGCCGGCAAAACCGGTACAGCACAAAACTCACACGGGCGCGACCATGCAATCTTCATTGGTTTTGCTCCCGTAGAGGACCCGAAGATAGCCGTGGCTGTCGTAGTAGAGAATGCCGGATTCGGCGCCACATGGGCTGCCCCGGTAGCCAGTATGATGATGGAACAATATCTGACCGGGACCATGAAACGCAAAGATCTGAAACAACGAATAGCAGGAACCGTACTCAATGAGAGCGTCAAGAAATGGTAACATATTACAGCATGTCGATTGGGTGACCATCGGGCTCTTTCTGGCCCTCACGATCTTCGGCTGGCTAAATATCTATGGAGCCAGTTACACCTTTGACCAAACGAGTATCTTTGATTTCTCAAACCGCGCGGGAAAGCAGTTTATGTGGATCATCGGGTCAGTCGTCTTAGGCGGTATATTGCTGCTGATCGACTATAAGACCTACGATGTGCTGGCATATGTCGCCTACGGTGCGATGGTGTTACTGCTGTTGGCTACGCCCTTCCTCGCCCACGATATCAAAGGATCGTTGTCATGGATATCTCTTGGTCCCGTCAGTCTACAACCGGCAGAATTCGCCAAGTGTATTGTTGCTTTGGCCGTAGCCAAATATATGGGACGATATGACTACAAAATACGAACTTGGCGCGATCTCATCGTACCTTTTGCACTCATCGGCGTACCGGCACTTATCATCATGGTACTGCAAAAAGAGACGGGATCTGCCCTTGTTTTTGCGGCATTCCTCCTCGTTTTCTACCGCCAGGGTATGAGTGGTTATGTATTATGGATAGGTGTAGCGGCCGTTGCGCTGTTTATCATCAGTATACGATGGGGAGGCTTGGCTTTGCCATGGGGAACGGGCAGCGTAGGTATTCTGACCTGTATGCTGCTGCTGACTTCCATTGAGATCTATTTCATTTGCAAAGAACATAAGATGCGGTGGCAGCCTCTCATTCTTACAGGCAGCGTTATCATGATATATGCGATATGTCTGCTGGTGAATATCTGGGTGAGCGTGCCGTTTGACTGGGTATCGATGGGTGTTGTAGTGGCGCTGGTGATATATAATATCTTTGTCAGCCTGTACTGGCGTAAATATATGCTACTGATAGTAGCAGCCTTCACCCTCTTCTGTATCGGATACACACATGCCTGCGATTTCGTTTTCCAGAAGGTTCTGCAACCCCATCAACGAATCCGTATCGAGGTGCTGTTGGGAATGAAAGAAGACCCCGCCGGAGCAGGATACAACGTCAACCAGGCGCGTATTGCCGTAGGATCAGGAAGGTTCTTCGGAAAAGGATATCTGAACGGGACACAAACCAAACTGCAGTTTGTACCCGAGCAAGATACAGACTTCATCTTCTGCACCGTTGGCGAAGAATGGGGATTTGTAGGTTCTTTCGGCGTGCTGCTGGTATACTTGTTATTCATCCTGCGTCTGATAGAGATAGCAGAGAGGCAACGAAACGTGTCCACCCAGATATATGCATATGCAGTAGCCAGTATATTCCTCTTCCACCTGACAATCAACGTAGGTATGGTATTGGGATTGCTGCCGGTTATCGGTATCCCGTTGCCGTTTTTCAGTTATGGCGGCAGTTCGCTCTGGGGATTTACGCTGTTGCTATTTATCCTGCTGCGACTGGATGCTGCGCGTATGGAACAATTGAGATAGTGTATGTTTGTTACCAACCCTATAGGAATTATCGGCGAAGCGGAAGCCGGCAAGATGCTGGAAGCAAAGGGATTTCATATTCTGGAGCGCAATTGGCGGATGGGACATCTGGAGGTGGATCTGATTGCCGAGAACAGAAAAGAGATCGTTTTTGCCGAAGTGAAAGCACGTACTACCACCTACGGGGGCAAAATGCCGGAAGAGTATGTGGACGAGAATAAAAAACGCAGAATAACTGCCGCTGCCAACGCATACATCAAATATCATAAAATAGAGAAAACACCACGATTCGATATTATCGGTTTAATCGTTCATCCGCAAAGCGGAGAAATCATGTATAGAGCTCATCTGGAGAATGCCTTTACGCCACGTGTCAGAACTATTCATGCCAATAGTTTCAGCGGGCTTTTAGGATGGCTTCACAGAGGACATACAATAGGAAGAAAGAAAAGATGAATAAAGAGTTTACATATGATGTGATTGTAGTGGGAGCAGGCCACGCCGGATGCGAAGCTGCCAGTGCTGCCGCCCGCATGGGCAGCAAGACTTTGCTCATCACGATGGACATGAATAAGATTGCACAGATGAGCTGCAATCCCGCCGTAGGAGGTATTGCCAAGGGCCAGATCGTGCGTGAGATAGACGCCCTCGGCGGACAGATGGGAATCGTCACCGACCGTAGTGCTATCCAGTTCCGGATGCTGAACCAGAGCAAAGGACCGGCCATGTGGAGCCCACGCAGTCAGAGCGACCGGAAACGGTTTATTGAAGAGTGGATCAAAGTGCTTTCTCATACGGACAACCTGTATTTATGGCAAGATATAGTGACATCTCTTATTATCAAAGATAATAAGGTTTGCGGTGTACGGACAATGCTGGGGATCGAGATGGAGGCACGAGCAGTTGTACTGACTAACGGCACTTTCCTGAACGGACTGATGCATTGCGGCAAAACGCAAGTCAAAGGCGGCAGAATCTCCGAACCCGCATCATACGGAATCACAGAGCAACTGGTTTCCTTGGGATTCAAAGCAGACAGGATGAAGACCGGAACGCCTGCCAGAATAGACGCCCGTTCCATCCGTTTTGATCAAATGATCCGGCAGGACGGTGACAATGACTGGCATCAATTCACCTATCTCCCTGACGTGCACCGGGAGCTGAAGCAGATGCCTTGCTGGATTACATACACCAATCCGAAGACACACGAAACGCTCCGGGCAGGACTGGCAGATTCTCCCCTTTTCAACGGACAAATCCAGAGTATAGGTCCGCGCTATTGCCCGAGTATAGAAACAAAAATTGTCACTTTCGCAGACAAAGAGGCGCACCAGCTATTCTTGGAGCCGGAAGGAGTGGACAGTAATGAATACTATGTGAACGGTTTTTCCAGCTCCCTGCCATGGCAGGTGCAGTTAGCCGGTTTGAAGACCATCAAAGGGTTGGAGGACGTAGTATTGTACCGTCCCGGATATGCCATTGAATATGACTTCTTCGACCCCACTCAGTTATATCACACTCTGGAAACCAAACAGATTAAAAATCTGTTTTTTGCCGGACAGATAAATGGTACCACCGGGTACGAAGAAGCAGCCGGACAAGGGCTTGTAGCGGGAATGAATGCGCACCTCAATGTACACGGAGGCTCTCCGTTTACAATGAGCCGGGACGAAAGTTACATCGGAGTACTTATTGATGATCTGGTGAACAAAGGAGTGGACGAGCCGTACCGCATGTTCACTTCCAGAGCAGAATACCGCATCCTGCTTCGTCAGGACAATGCAGACGAGAGGCTGACCAAACGGAGTTATGAAACAGGACTGGCTGACAGAAAACGATATGACCTACTGTGTAAAAAACAAGCAGCTTGTGCCGATTTCATCGCCTTTATGCAACAAACGAGCGTGCACAAGGGCCAGATTGACGGATGGCTGGAGAGTATCGGCAGTAGTGCACTGCATGAAGGATGCAAGATTGCCGAACTCATCCTTCGTCCTCAAGTAAGCATCAAGGCTCTAGCGGAAGTAGTGCCCGAATTAAAAGCCAAGATAGACAATACTACCGATGAAGTCGTGGAAAGTTGCGAGATCCAGATCAAGTATGCCGGATATATCAAACGCGAGCAGACCGAAGCAGCCAAACTGCAACGACTAGACCAAATACGTATCCCCGATACGTTCAACTACAGCGAAGTGCAGAGCCTGAGCACAGAAGCTCGACAGAAACTGAGCCGGATCAAACCCAAATCTATCGGTGAAGCACAACGCATACCGGGCGTGAGCCCGAACGATATCAGTGTATTGCTGGTTTTAATGGGAAGATAAAGTATTTTAGTTTGCGTAGCAAACTACTTTAATTGTTTCACGTGGAACACCAAAGAAATTTAAAATTATAATAAAGATAACATGACAGCAGAAGAAGTAAAACAAAGTATCCGTAACGTGCCGGACTATCCCATCAAGGGTATTCAGTTCAAAGACATTACTACCGCCTTGGCAAAGCCGGCATGCCTGAAATGGATGAGAGACGAACTAGTGAAGAGATACAAGGATCTGGGTATAACGCAGGTCGTAGGTATCGAGTCTCGCGGGTTTATCATTGCGCCGGCAGTAGCGATGGAAATCGGAGCAGGATTTGTACCTATCCGCAAACCGGGCAAACTGCCTGCAGAAACAATACAAGTCAGTTATACCAAAGAGTACGGAACGGACTCCATAGAGATGCATAAGGGAGCGTTGAACGAAAACGACATTGTTCTCGTTCATGACGACATACTGGCTACCGGAGGATCTCTTATGGCCGCTATCGAACTGGTTAAAAAGGCCGGTGTAAGAAAGATTTACGCAAACTGTCTGATAGAATTAGAAGGACTGAACGGCAGAAAGTACCTGGAAGACAAGGGAATAGATATTTACTGCCTCTTCGGTATTGAAGTAGATGAATAAAATAAGTATATTTGTTCAGAATTAGGTTTTTGAGTTCAGGGATAGTTTTTTTGAGTTCAAGGAATGGTAGTAAAGAATGACCATATAGCGCTGCTGTTAAAACGCATTCCGGAGAGTCCCGGTGTGTACCAATACTTTGACAAGGACGGGCAGATCATATATGTAGGTAAAGCCAAGAACCTGCACCGACGGGTGAACAGCTATTTCAACAAAGACCACCAATCATCCAAAACCCGCCAATTAGTAGCCCACATAGCAGACATACGGTACGTAGTAGTAGATAACGAACAGGATGCATTTTTGCTGGAGAACAACCTCATCAAGCAATACCAGCCGCACTATAACATCTTGCTCAAGGACGGCAAATCCTATCCAAGTATCTGTATTACCAAGGAGGAGTATCCCCGTATCTTCAAGACACGGACAATAAACAAAAAAACAGGAGAGTACTACGGTCCCTATAGTTTTGGCAACACGGTAGATCTGGTATTGGAACTGATCCATAAGCTATACCCTATCCGCACTTGCAATATGGCGCTTTCATCCGAATCCATCGAGAAAAAGAAGGTACGGGTTTGCCTGAAATATCATCTGAAGAACTGCTGCGGTATATGCGAGATGAAGCCGGGGAGTGAACACTATCAGGAATGGGTGGATCAGGCGCGCAAACTGATCAAAGGTGACGCTCACGAGATCGGGCGCCAACTGGAGGAAGAAATGTCGGTGAAATCAGCCGAAATGAAATATGAAGAAGCGGCTGACATCAAACGAAAGATAGAACTACTTGAGCAATTCAAGAGCAAAACTATCATCAGTAATGGTATCGCAAGAGATATAGATGTTTTCGGTTTTGACGAACAAAACGACCGCGTATATATCTCTATGCTGCATGTACACAACGGCTCCATTGTTCAAGGACAGACAATCGAGTACCGACGAAAAATGGAGGAAGAAAAGGAGGAACTGCTGGCGATGGGAATGATGGAGTTAAGAGAACGGCTTGAGAGCAGTACCAAAGAAGTGATTGTTCCGTTCATTCCGGAGATTTTTGACGATACATTACATGTGCATATAGCCATAAGCGGGGAAAGGAAAAAGCTACTTGACCTGGCCATGCAGAACGTACGGCAGTACAAATTAGACCGGCTCAAACAAGAGGACAAACTAAACCCGGAGCAGCGAGGTGTGCGGATTCTGACGGAGTTGCAGCAAATGATGGGACTACCTACTCTACCGCGATGGATAGACTGCTTTGACAACTCCAATATCCAAGGTACCAATGCCGTAGCAGGGTGTGTTGTCTACCGCATGGCAAAGCCCAGCAAGAGCGACTATATGCGTTTTGAGATCAAGACAGTGGAAGGTGCAGACGACTACGCCTCCATGCGCGAAGTAGTAAGGAGGAGGTACCAACACCTGATTGACGAAGGCGGCCAGATGCCGGATCTGATCATCGCTGACGGAGGGTTAGGTCAGATGCATGCTATCCGCGAAGCGGTGGAAGACCAGTTAGGGTTAAGCATTCCTATCGCGGGATTGAAGAAAAATGACAAACACAGGACTCAGACCCTCTTATATGGTTTTCCTCCACAGGAGATCAGCATGCCTGTGACGAGCGAAGTGTTCCGGCTGCTGACGGCGATCCAGGATGAGGTACACCGGTTCGCCATCACCTACCATAAAAAGAAACGAAGTAAAGCACAAATACATAGCCAACTCGATGATATTCAAGGAGTTGGCGAAGTAACGAAGCAAAAGATCCTGACTCATTTCGGTTCTGTGAAACGCGCTAGAACGGCAAAAGAAGAGGAATGGATTAATTTACTCGGAAAACGCAGAGGATCAATGATTTATGCTGAAATTCAGTCCAAAATAAGCCTCTGAGAATTGAATGAAAATCATGAACATGAGAACTTATACGATTAAAAAAGACGAAAAAAAGGGTCTCTCGCTGTATGACGAACGCGGGGAAGAGACAAGTCCGTTGGAGATACTGAAGACGACGGAGCCGCACCGGGTGTATGCGTTCGAAGGACAGATGGGTGCAGGTAAGACAACTTTCATCAAATCGCTCTGTGAAGCAATGGGTACACCGGATGTTGTCAACTCCCCTACTTTCGCCATCGTCAATGTGTACGATGTGGAACAACCCTACAAAGGGGAGGTGTACCATTTCGACTGCTACCGGCTGAAGGATATCCGTGAAGCGATAGATTTCGGAGCGGAGGAATATCTCTATTCCGGAAACTATTGTTTTATCGAGTGGCCGGATCTGATCGGTGCTTTGCTGCCCGATGATACTGTATATGTAAAGATCGTGCCACAGGAGAATGGAGACAGAGAGTTGAGAGTGGGCGCCCCACCCGACCTCCCCATAAAGGGGAGGAGATAAGAGGGTTAGTAAAAGACATTCAAACTATATTATAATGAAGAAAGTATTCATTGGAGTGCTCGCGGCATGTCTGTTGATGGCATGCACTCCCAAGCAGCAGAGTGAGGAACAAGCCATTCGCGAATTGTGTACCTACATGGTAGAGCAGTATCCGAACGCGACCTTGCAGGACGTGTATAAGACCTGCTTTCAGGACTTCTTTGGACCGGGGCATCTTGTGCCTGACACGGCGATGGCGCATCAATACCTATCGGCTGAGATAGCCGATTGTGCGGGACAAGACCTAAGCCGGATGGCGCCTTATGAACCTACCGGCTTCCGCCATCGTTTCGTGCGAGTTAACCTCTCGGAGGTATTGAATGGCAATATGAGCGAAGAAGAGTTGTTTGGAAAGTTCCTTAGCGCGGCAGCGCAAAATAATGCCTTCAGCGAAGATTGGTCCTCCGAGTGGCAGCAAATAGAAACTATTGCTGTCTCCGTTTGCCCGGCATGGGCGGATTCGGCTCTCCAGGCGGAGTTACGCTTCGCCGCCCAGCAGAACTGCGCTGTGCGTCATAGCGAATCGTTCCGAAATACCTATTACCCGCACTATCGGATCGTACCGAATATAAATACGTACCAATGAAAAAATTATTTGTTTTATGGGCACTGTTCCCCATGATGGTAGCAGCGTCAGAATGGACAGAGGGAGACACTCTGTGGGTCAATAACGAATGGAATACGACAGACCCGGCCGAAGCTTGTTTCTTCGGCGTCGTCAAGCGTGTGGACCAAGAAGCCAATACGGCTACCATCCATTATTTCTCCCGCGAGACCGGTCATTTGAAGTCTATCCAGCGCCGCGTGGCCGGCGGTCAAGGAGCAGGCTTGCAGAAAGGCAAGCAACTCTTTTTCTACGACGAAGGTCCGGTGGAACACATGGAGGTTTACACGCTCGTTCATGACGAACGCAAGGACACCACCCGCAACCGTATCGCCTCGGAGAGCTATCTTTATCCGGACGGCAAGACCAAAGAGGAGGTGAACGTGACCTACCAGACGAGCAAGACGGGTATGGAGACCTTCTCATACACGCGCAAATGTTTTTATCCGTCAGGTAATATACAATATGAAGAATCCCTCGGCGAGAAAGAAACAGAGCCTTGTACCGTCTATTACAACGAGAAAGGCAAAAAGGTCAAACACCCCAAGCAGAAGTTCGAACTGTTTATGCAAATGCCTTCGTTCCCGGGCGGTCAAGAAGCATTGTTTTATTTCCTGTCCCAAAACGTCAAATACCCGCCTATAGCACAAGAGAACGGCATTCAGGGACGTGTCATTGTGCAGTTTGTAGTGGCTAAAGACGGTAAGATCAGCGATGTGGTGGTAGTTCGTTCGGGTGGCGATCCTTCGCTGGACCGGGAGGCTATACGCGTAATCAAATCCATGCCCAGATGGGAACCGGGAAAGAGACGAGGGAAGCCCATCCGCGTCAAATATACGGTACCTGTTAACTTCCGCCTGATGTAAGCGGTTAAGGAAAGGAGAAAAATGATTGAAGTAAAGGATATATGGAAATCTTTCGGCACACTGGAAGTGCTGAAAGGGGTTAATTTGGAAGTCCGGAGAGGCGAGATCGTTGCCATCGTCGGCAAGTCCGGTGCAGGCAAGACCACCCTACTCCAGATCATCGGAACGCTGGACAGACCGACCAGAGGCCGGGTACTGATCGAAGGAACGGATGTGTTCGCGATGAAAGACAAAGAGCTGGCGGCATTCCGGAACAGACATATCGGTTTTATCTTCCAGTTCCACCAGCTCCTGCCGGAGTTCACGGCGCTGGAGAACGTGTGCATTCCTGCCATGATCGCCCGTGAGAAAGAGACGGAATACAAACCTCGCGCAGAGAAACTGCTGCGGGAGTTAGGTCTGTCGGACCGCATGGGACACAAGCCGAACGAGCTCTCCGGAGGCGAGAAACAACGGGTAGCCGCAGCAAGGGCGCTGATGATGAATCCGGATATCATTTTGGCAGACGAACCGACCGGAAGCCTGGACGAGAAGAACAAAAAGGAGCTGAGCGACTTGCTGCTAAAGTTGCGGAAGGAATACGGGCAGACGATTCTGTTAGTGACGCATGACAAGGAGTTGGCAGCCATAGCAGACCGCGTTATAGAAATCAAAGACGGAGCGGTTAGATAGGGAGAAAGCGAAAAGAGATATGAAAAGAAAGATATTTATTATTCATTATTCGTTAATCATTATTCTGGCACTGACGGCATGCCGTCACGGGCGGACGTATTTCCCGAAGGATATAGAGCCTCAACAGATTGATTTAGTGCGTTTTGACAATGCGCTAATGAACGTGCATGAAGCCACTATGGCGCAAGATGTCCGCGTGTTGTACGACGAGTATCCTGTTTTCATGCCGCTATGGGTGGAGGACATATTAGGTATTCCGAGCGCGGACACGGCATACCTGGCGCAGGCTTTACCGGCATTCCTGAACGACACCGTTTACGGATTCAAGGCTACCAATGCCCGCGAGCAGGAGTTATTTGCCGACGTAAGCGGTCTGGAAAAATCGCTTTCATTGGCTTTTTCCCGTGTGCTGTGGCTTTATCCCGAAACGGAAGTACCATCCTTCTATCTATTTATTTCGGGCTTCCAGACGCCTGTTTATTTCGGGGAAGGAATCATAGGAATAGGAGCGGATATGTATCTGGGCAGCGATTACGAGTATTACAACCGCGTAGTGTATGACTACCAGAAACAGACCATGCGGAAAGAGTGCATTCCGGTGGATGTAGTGAGTGCTTTCTTATTCCGCACCCTACCCTACACCGGCACGAAAAGCAGGTTGCTGGACCAGATGATGTACCGCGGCAAGGTGATGTATCTTGTTTCGCAGATCTTCGACGACCTGCCGGGGTATGAAGTGATGGGCTGGAGCAAGGAACAATGGGAATGGTGCGTCAGGAACGAACGGGACATATGGCATCTGGTGATGGATAAGAGGGATTTGTTCAAGACGGAGAGCCTGGTACTGACCGGCTATCTGAATGACGGTCCGTTCACCTCCGAGATCTCGCAGGATGCGCCGGGAAGACTCGGTATTTGGCTGGGATGGCGGATCGCGGAGAGTTATATGGAGCACAATGAAACCGTTACATTGCAGGAACTGATGGCGGAAGGGGATGCACAGAAGATCCTGGAGGAGAGCTATTACAAACCGTGAAAGGTGAAAGAAAGGTGAAAAGTGAAAGGTGAAAGGTGAAAGGTGAAAAGTGAAAGGTGAAAGGATGAACGAGTTACCGAAGAATCCATATATGATGGCCTCTGCAGTGAACATGCTGCTGCGCGACGGAGAGTTTGAGTCGCTGGAAGAGCTGTGCGCTTCTTTCGACCGCGAACCGGAGGAGGTGAAGGCGTTTTTGCGGGAGAGCGGCTATGAGTATAACGCGGAACAAAAGCAATTCAGATGAAACGGATAGAAGTAGCGGCAGCGGTCATAGAGGACCCCGAAGGGCGTATCTTTGCCACGCAGAGGGGTTACGGCGAATGGAAAGACTGGTGGGAGTTTCCGGGCGGGAAGATAGAAGCCGGCGAGACGCCGCAGCAGGCTTTACGCCGCGAGATACACGAAGAACTGGACGCTGAGATAGAGGTGGGCGAGTTGCTGCGGACGATCGAGTACGACTATCCGGCTTTCCACCTGACGATGCATTGTTTCCGATGCCAAATAAAGGGACAAGGTTACACCCTTCTGGAACACGAAGCGGCACGGTGGCTTGCGCCGAAAGACCTGCAGACCGTCCGGTGGCTGCCGGCAGACGAAGAGATAATAAACGAACTGATGCAATGAACCATTACGAAATCATATCCGAGCGGCAGGAGAAAGTGCTGCGCTATCTGGAGGAACACCATATTCCTTTCACGACCTATAACCATCCCGAGGGCAAGACCATCGAGGAGGCGAAACGGTGGTGGCACGACGACGGGAGCGTGCATTGCAAGAACATCTTCATGCGCAACCACAAAGGCGACCAGCACTACCTCATCTGTTTTCCGTGCGACGACGACCTCGCCATCCACGACATCGAGCACTGGCTGAAGGACATCCTTGTCTCGCAGGGCAAGAAAGCCCCCGGCAAACTGTCGTTCGCTTCGCCCGAACGGATGATGCGGTATTTGGGTCTGGAACCCGGCAGCGTGAGTCCTTTCGGGCTTATCAACGACACGGAGCACCATGTCATTCTGTTTTTGGACAGCCGTCTGAAGGATGCCGGGACGCTCTCTTTTCATCCCAATGACTGCCGCGGAACAGTAGTCATCAGCCAGGAGGCTTTTCAGCAATACCTCGCCTCAGTAGGCAACACCGTAGAATATATCAATACACAATCAAAGCAATGAACAGAACCGATTTTCCGATATTGAAAGAAACGGTACACGGACGTCCGTTGGTGTATCTTGACAACGCCGCTACGAGCCAGAAGCCGCAGGCGGTGATAGACGCTATCGCTGAGGCTTACAGCCACTGGAACAGCAATATCCACCGCGGCGTGCATCATCTGAGCCAGGTAGCGACGATGAAACACGAAGAGGCACGACAAGCCGTGGCAGAGTTCATCGGAGCGAAGAGCAGCGACGAGATCATCTTCACCAAAGGTACGACCGACAGCCTGAACACACTCGCTTTCTCCTTTGGAGAAGCTTTCATCCATGAAGGCGATGAGATCATCGTGAGCGGAGTAGAGCATCATCCCGAAGTGACGATCCAGCAACTGATGGCGGAAGGAGATGCACAGAAGATATTGGAAGATAGTTATTATAAACCATAAGAAAACATGCGAAAACATTGGATAGATAATTTGCGTTGGGTGACCGTACTGTTGGTACTCTTTTACCATGTTATTTACTACTATAACGGCAAAGGTGTAGTAGGCGGAATAGGTGGTTTCGGAGGTCCTCAGTACCAAGATGGAATCATGTATCTGCTCTATCCTTGGTTTATGCCTCTTTTGTTCTTGCTGGCAGGTATCAGTGCCCGGTACGCATTGGATGCTCATTCGGGGAAAGAGTGGTTCAAAAGTCGCACCCGCAAGTTATTAGTGCCTGCTACAATAGGATTATTTGTTTTTCAATGGATCGCCGGTTATTTCAACACGCATACACTTAGTTATACGAATGGAATAGACATGCTTGCCGACACTCCGGGCATCATTAAGTATGTGGCGTGGTCACTGAGCGGTACGGGACCATTATGGTTTATACAGAATCTATGGTTGTTTAGTCTGGTTTTGCTGCTCGTTCGGAAGGTTGATGCACAAGATCGGTTCTACTTGTTTTGCGGGAAGATAGGTTTGGCAGGAATTATCCTGTTAGGCGTAGTGTATTGGTTAGGTACCCGAACATTGATCATGAACCCTCGCCCCGAAAGTTTGGACGGTCTTTATAACGGATACAAACCATTCTTTTATCTTCTTTTCTTTTTGAGCGGATACTTTGTCTTCTCGCATGAAAATGTATTAACGTCATTACGAAAAGGATGGATACCACTGATGGTGTGCGCCGTAGCAAGCGGTATAACATTATTAATCACTACCTTCGGTGAAGATAACACGACTCCTGTGTACCTAAGCAGTCCACTCAATTGTGTGTATGGATGGCTGATGTGTCTTGCCATGATCGGATGGTTCGCTGCCTGCTTTGATGACCGGAAATCCAAGTTTGCAGATTACATGTGCCGCAATAGTTTTGCTATCTATGTAGTTCACTATATAATCATCTCCGGTTTGGGGTATAGCATGAAGGTTTATACAACGCTTCCTCCGGTTGCGATGTACGTGTTGCTTACGGTTGCCGTATTTACGTTGTCGCCGCTGTTAGTAGAACTAATACGCCGAATTCCTGTTATCAGATGGTGCGTACTGGGAGAGAAAACAAAACAAATCAAGAATTGAAAAATAACTATGAATAGATCGGATTTTCCCATATTGAAAGAAACGGTACACGGACGTCCGTTGGTGTACCTTGACAACGCCGCTACGAGCCAGAAGCCGCAGGCGGTGATAGACGCTATCGCTGAGGCTTACAGCCACTGGAACAGCAATATCCACCGCGGCGTGCATCATCTAAGCCAGGTAGCGACGATGAAACACGAAGAGGCACGACAAGCCGTGGCAGAGTTCATCGGAGCGAAGAGCAGCGACGAGATCATCTTCACCAAGGGCACGACGGACAGCCTCAATGCGTTGGCTTTCGCCCTTGGGGAGAAGCCTACCCCATCCCAGAAAGGAGGGGAACCTAGAGCGTGGGTTGAAGAGGGGGACGAGATCATCGTCTCTGCCGTGGAACACCATTCCAATATAGTGCCGTGGCAAATGCTCTGTGAGCGCAAGAAAGCGGTGCTGCGGCATATCCCCTTACGCGAGGACCGGACGCTCGATATAGAGGCTTTTAAGGGGCTTCTGAACGAAAAGACGAAGCTGGTCTCCGTGGCGCATGTGAGCAACGTATTAGGAATCATCAATCCTGTCGATGAAATCGTGCGTATTGCACATTCTCACGGCGTGCCGGTGTGCATCGACGGGGCGCAGTCTGTGCCGCATATGCAGGTTGATGTACAGGCGCTGGATTGCGACTTCCTGGCGTTCTCGGGACATAAGATGTACGGTCCGACAGGTATCGGTGTGCTGTACGGCAAACGCGAGTGGCTGGAGCAACTGCCGCCGCATGAGGGTGGGGGAGAGATGATCAACCATGTGCGGTGGAGCGGTACGACCTATAACGACCTGCCCTATAAGTTTGAAGCGGGCACGCCTAATTTCGTGGGTTCTTATGCGTTGCATAAGGCGGTGGAGTACATGCAATCTATCGGTTGGGAAGCGATAGAGGCGCACGAGCGCGAACTGACGGAATACTGCGAGCGGCAGTTAACAGCCATCGAAGGCGTACATGTCTATGCCGCCGGACAACCCAAAGCAGGCGTCATCAGTTTCAATGTATTTGACAGTCAAAAGTCGAAAGTCGAAAGTCAAAAGCCGAATGAGGGTTTGATTCATCCTTTTGATATTGGAACCTTGCTGGACCAGCAGGGCGTGGCGGTGCGTACGGGACACCATTGCGCCGAACCGCTGATTGACGAACTGGGCGTGCCGGGAACGGTACGCGTCTCCTTCGGCCTCTACAACGACAAGAGCGATGTGGATGCGTTTATCGCGGCATTGAAGAAAGCTATTATGATACTTTCGTGAAGATATGGGAAAAGCACTCAAAATCACTTTGTGGACCGTATTGGCGGTCGTACTCATCGGAGCGGGTGTGTTCTGCTACGGCGGATGGCAGCTCTTCGGCGATGAGATAAAAGCCATGCGGACATTAGAACAGCTGGACGAAGGGCTCTATACCTATACTTTCCGCGGCGACTACGGCTTCAAGCAGTTTCTGGAGCAAGGCGGCGCCAAGACCGACACGGAGATGGCAAAGTATATCGCCAACTTCCTCTCCAAAGGCTACATGCAGACCGGGGAAGTCAAGGAAGTGCGGTTTGAGGCGGGTTGCAGTACGGTTCAGACCGGGAACCTCTTCTGCCGCAGTTTCGATTTCGGCGACAAGGGTCAGCAGATGGTGATTGTCCGCACGTATCCGGATGAGGGTTACGCGAGTCTCTCTACTTCGTCCTTCGCTTTCATCGGTTTGGGCGACGAGTGGCGTCCCGTAGCCGGCATGGACGGTATGACAGCACTTGCCACCACGTATATCCCCATGGACGGCATCAACGAGAAAGGGCTGTGCGTAGCAGACCTCATCGAACTGGACGGCGACACGACGGAGTTCGACTCCGACAAGCCGGATCTGACCATCGTAGGTGCTATCCGTCTGGTGCTGGACTATGCAGCGGATGTAGAAGAAGCGATCGGGTTGTTGGGACAGTACGACGTGCATAACTCCATCGGCTGGCGCAACCACCTGGCTATCGCTGACCGCCGCCGCTCTGTGGTGGTGGAATGGAAAGAGGGCGAGATGCACGTGACGGACACACCGATCGTCACCAACCACTGCATGTGGGAGGAGCGCACCCATCCGCTCAACGAAGAGTCCAAACGACGCCTCACACGCCTCACGAACCTATACGATGTACAAAGGGACGATGTACGATGTACGAAAGAGAGTGCCCTTGCATTCCTTCAGGAAGCCGCCTATGAGGAGTGGACGATATGGTCGCTTGTCTATGACCGCGACAGCCTCAGCGGCACATGGTTCATCCGCCGTGCATGGAGCAAACCGCATAAAGTGTTCCTTTAACACCAATTCTCAATTCTCAATTCTCAACTATCAATGAACACCAATTACACGGAAGAGAGCATACGGGAGATCGTTTCGGCGCAACGCCGGTTCTTCCGCTCCGGGGCAACCCTGCCTGTCTCATGGCGTATCGAACAACTCAAGCGGCTCAAAGCGGCAGTCATTGCTTATGCGGACGATTTTACCGCGGCACTGACAGAAGACCTCGGCCGCAGCGAAGTGGAAGGATACCTGTGTGATGTAGGTCCTAACATTGTGGAGATCAATGAGATGATACGTCATCTCCGCCGCTGGGCAAAACCGGAACGGCATTTCAGCGGTCTGATGTGTTTTCCCAGTCTGTTCACCAAAGTATATAAGATGCCTTACGGCGTTGCGCTTGTTATCAGTCCGTTCAATTTCCCTATCTTCCTGACCATCGGCGTAGTAGCCGCTGCTATGGCAGCAGGCAACACCGTCGTCATCAAAGCCAGTTCCAAATCAGCGGCATGTACGGCGGTGCTGAAGCAGTTCTTCGCCGAGGTCTTTCCGCCGGAATATATCACCCTTATCAACGGTGGGCATGATGTGGCGGATATGTGTCTCGCGCAGCGTTTTGACAAGATTTTCTACACCGGTTCTCCTGCCGTTGGCAAGCATGTGCTGGCAGCAGCGGCACAGCACCTGACGCCCGTAGCGCTGGAGTTAGGCGGCGAGACGGGCAACTGGGCTGTGGTGCGCAAGGACGCCGACCTCAAAGATACGGCACGCAAGATAGCCTGGTTCAAATCCGTCAATGCCGGACAGATATGTATCAATATCAACCAGATAGCCGTGGCGGAAGAAATAGCAGAGCCGTTCCTGGAGGAGCTGAAGCGCGCTTTTGTACAGCAGTTAGGCGAACATCCGGAGACCAACGACGAATATCCGAAACTGATCACCGGCGCGGCTTATGACAAGTGCGCACGCGAGGCAGAGGAGTACCGCGAGCGGATTATTTTCGGCGGAGTAGGGGACAAGGAGGCACGCAAGTATGCCCCGACCATCATCTATCCGGTAGGTATCCACGAACCGGTTGTCCGGCACGAGCTGTTCTGCCCGCTGCTGCCGGTAGTGCCGTTCAAGGATTCGGAGGCGGACGAACTGATGGAAGTGATAGCGGACCGCGAACACCCTCTGGCGATGTATCTGTTCACAAAGGACCTCCGCTGGGCAAACCGCGTGATGCAGACGCAGCAGTTCGGCGGCGGTTGTATCAACGAAGTGTGCATTCATATGATGGTCAAAGGAGTTCCGTTCAACGGTACCGGCCACTCGGGCATGGGTGCCTACCACGGCGAATGGGGTTTCAGGGAGTTCACCCACCCGCAGACCGTTCTGCGCGGCAGCACGATCTTCAACCTGCCTCTGCGCGAACATCCGTACAGCGGCGAGACGGGCAGGCAGAAAATGCGGTTACTGCGGCTCCTTGAGAAATAATTAACAATTCAGAATTCAGAATTCACAATTCTTAGCCCCAAGGGGCACGATTATTTCATAATTCTTAGCGCAAAGGGGGGTACGATTCTTGCAAATTCATCGACAAAAAAACGGCAGCCTTTCGGTTGCCGTTCTTTCTACTTTGAAACTTTGAAACTTTAGAACTTTTAAACTTCTCTAAACTTTCAACTTTCAACTCTCAACTTTATTTGATTTCAATCTGTTTCGTCGTCTTGCCTTCTACTTTCTTGACTTTCGGCAGTTCGATAGTCAGAATACCGTCTTCTACCTTGGCGTTGATCTCTTCTTCGTTCACATCATCCGGCAGACTGTATTTCTGCTCATAGTTGGTGTACGAGAACTCGCGGCGCAGATAGTGCGAGTGTTTGTCTTCTTCTTTGTGTTCGTACTTGTTCTCGATGGCGACGCAGAGGTTGTGGTCTTCGTCGACATGAACTCGGCAGTACTCTTTCTTTACGCCCGGCGCTGCCAGTTCAACGATATACGCTTTCTCGGTTTCCTTGACGTTAACCGACGGAGCGGTTGTACTTACGGTGTTCATCAAATCCGAGTTCAGAAACTCATCAAATACTGTTGGGAACCAACTGTTTCTACGATACATTGCAGGTGTCATAATAAATCCTCCTAATTTAAGTTAAACAATTTGCGTTGTTTGCATGAGCTGTAGGAGTAGTTGTTTTGCATGCTGCTTTGCAGTAGTGATGCTTGCTTTTGCAGTCTCACGTACTTTAACGTTTTCGCACTAAATAGTGCAATGTCTGTGCCAGATGTCGGAACCCTGCCAAAAAGTCCATTTCCGGTGTCAAAAAGGTCTTCCGAAGTGTCAAAATGTCCATTTTTGTGCCATTTTGTCCACCTTGCAAGGTGATTTGATTGTTGAGCGCTGCACAACGGCAAAAAGGAGCAGGCTGAAAAAAGGACCAAGTGAAAAAAGGTAAAAAACATGAAAAAAGGGCGATTGAAAATGAAAAAACGGTTGTTTTTGGAGTTTTTTGGCATACGTATAACATATTGATATTATGCAGATTATGCGTAATTATTTTTAACAAAGTCTAGGACTTGTCTTATGCTATCCTTATGCAGTTCTTATTTGCCCCCAAGGCCCCCCTCTATCCCCCCATGGAGGGGGGGGAAGAAAGGATTAAATGAAAAAAGGAACAGGCTGGCAAAGGAGATAGTTAGAGAGAGAAGAAGGAGGAAGAAACCCCACCCGACCTCCCCTCAGGGGGAGGGGAAGGGAAAGAAAGACAGAAGGGAGGAAAGGAGGCAAGAGAGAATTAATAAACAATTCGTAAATTTTAATCACCAATTTGGGACGAAACCAAATAAGTGAAAGGTTTCATTTGCAGGTTTCGAATAAATGTAGTACTTTTGCAGCAAATTTGAATATTAAATATAGTTATTAGTCTGTAAAAGGAATGGGTATCCTTAGTGTATTATTTACGGTGCAAATACTCACTATCACAATAGAAATTGCGGTTATCAGCACGTTGTACATTTTTGTATTTTATATTGTTTTTCGCCGGTTCAAGAAGAAAAACAAAACACCAGAGAAAATATCGGAAACATTACAAGATGAAGATGATATGACAAAGGAATCGGAAATGAATTACAAAGAAGAGTACGACCGGATTTTGAAGGCGGTATATGACGAACATCTTTACGCCGACCAGAACTTGGGTCGGGACTCATTTGCAGCCCAAATGAATCTATCGCGTCACGCGTTAAACCGTATAATCAGCAGCAATACTTCTGGTCAATCGTTTCCACAATGGATCAATACCATCCGGTTGGAAATAGCTTGCGATCTATTGCGCAACAAGCCAGCCAAGCCGGTTGGTGAGATAGCGAACGAGGTTGGGCTGACGGCGAATAATTTTCACCGTTTGTTCCGTTTGCAATTCGGAATAACTCCTGTTCAATATAGGCAGGAAAGTACAAAAAAGAATGGTTTATAAGACAAGCCAATAAATGTTTTCATAGAGGGTTTTGTTAAAAAAAGCGTTTTTCTTCAATTGGCTTGTTGCTCCCGCGGCATGTGAATGTAGCGGGAGTTTTTGATTAGCGGAGTAGGGTAGCGGGATCTTCGCCAGTGATGAGCCGGTAGAGACGGATAAAAGTGTCGGTATCCTTGTATCCACACCGGGTGGCAATGGAATCAAGGGTTAGGGGGGAAGATGCGTTGGCGTCTTTTGCGAGTTGTTGGGCATAACGGATTCTGGCGCGGTGGACGTATTCGGGGAAAGAGATACCATACTCGGCATTCATGATCTTGTTGAAATAGACGAAGTTGGTTCCGAGGCGATGGACGACGGTCTCCGCCTGAATACGGGGTTCGAGATAGATTTTCTCCTCCTCGAGGAGATACCTGAGACTTGAGACGAGTTCAGAGTTTTCCTGGACAAACTCCTTGAGACTGCTTCTTTTGCCCGAGTCATCGGAAACGGGGTTGAGGTCAAATCCCAAGAAGATGAGTAGTGATCCGAGTCCGATGATGAGTGCCGCCATGATCATATATATCACCCTCATCACGGGTGTTTGCCACAAAGAGAGTGGAACGAGGAAAAAGACGACCATAAAAAATCCGCAGTTAAAATCCCATGCCAGGACGGCTCTTGTAGAGAGGGAGTAGTGTCCGCCCTGCGCATGCACATATCGAACGACACGCCAAACGCGGAGGTACGCAATAGTTGTTTGTAACAAGAGAATAATGATAATCCAGTCAATATGAAAGAGGTACATTCCCCGATAGAAGATTGAAACTCCATATCCCTCCATAGGCATAGTATCATACCGGACGGCGTAGGATGGCGCGAGTTCGATACTGGTGGCAGGCACAAAAATCAGTCCTGCGATCAGCAAGAGCAAGAAGATAGTCCAATCGATTCTCTCGTGTCCGGTATAAGGAGCGTGGAAGGCATATAAGATTGGCACAACAAGTACGGTAAGGATAGCCAACCATTGCATGTTGCTACCGGTTGCCGTCTCGGGGTTTAGCACCATAGCCGTAAAAAACGCCATGCAGAAGAGAACCAGAACAAGCAGGGCGAAAATGACCGCCTCGTAATACTGCCCTTTGTTAATTTTGCGGTAGAGAGCAAGTCCGGCACAGATGTATGCCGGGATATTGATGAGTAGTATTTCGATTAACTGGCGAGTCATAAGTTGATTTACGGTTTACGATTAAAATCGGGTGCAAAGATACAACAAATAATTCAAAATTCAAAATTCAAAATTCAAAAATCTCCACAAAAAACATAAAAAACGTATATTTATTCCCGAAAAATTTGGTATATTGGTAAAATTTTAGTACTTTTGCACGCTCATTTATGGAAGGACCTTCAGCAATATTCTACGGATGGGAAGTAGTACAATATATGAACTACCTTCTTGACGCTTACCTTCGCCAGTTCCCATGGCAGGTTCGTATTTCGTTCGGGATCATAGCCCTGAGCGTTGTGACGATCGTTGTTTTATTCATTCTTTTTTCGCGCAAAGTCAACAGGCGTTGGCGCAACGATAATGAGTACGAGAAATACCGTCGTGAATATGAGAGTGCATTCCGTGACATTCTCCACACGGAGGAGAAACTGAGCCAGGAGGAGATGGAGTACATCTGCCGCCACGACCGTAGCGAGTTGCACCAGACGAACGGGATGGTGATGGCCCGTCTGCTGGAGAGCCTGCGCATGGAATTGACGCACAAGCTGTATATCCCGAACATGCGCCGGTTATGCCGTTTGACGGGCGTACAAGAAGCATTGGAAACCAATCTGCTGAAACATAAGGATGTGAAACGTACGCTGCAGATTCTGATGACCCTTCCCTGCCGCGTGAGCGAAGGTTCGTTAGCGGTCTATCTGGAGAATAAAGATTCTCAGATCCGGGAGTTAGCCCGTGCGTACTACGGTTTTTGCAGCAAGACCGAACCCTTTGCGATGGTGACAAGAGACGTGAGCGAGCCTTTTAATTTATGGTACCCCACTATTTTTCACCGTTTATGCGGTTGGCACGTAGCGAAGGGTCACCCGATGCCTCATTTCTCCTCTCTCATCAGCCAATCGACGAACGAAGACAAGAAAGCGCTGTTCATATCGGAAGTGCCTTATTGGGGAACGGAAGAGGAGAAGCGCAGTCTGCGTCATTTTCTGACCTCATCGAGCAAGAAATGCTGCTCGGCAGCCATCCGTGCTCTTGCGTTGATTGGTGACCCAGAAGCCGAGGACGAGTTGGTGAAGAACTACGATGCGCTGTTCCCCGAGGCCAAACGTGAGACGTTGCGTGCGTTAGCAAGCATCAACACAGGCAGGCAGGTAGAATTTTTCCGCCAAGCGTACCTCCATACGACGAGTCAGAAGACCCGTGCGATAGTACTGTCATGTTTGTATAAATACGGTCCGGAAGGGAAGAAAGTTTTCTATGAGTTGGCGAACGCGGGACACGACGACAACCAATTCTTCAAACAGATAGAAGTAATCGAGCAACACGAAGAAGAAGGGAGGGACGAATAATGTGGGACGCCTTTTTATATTTCTACGGTACGATCATTTTCTTCTACAGTTTAGGGTTGATCATCTCGTATGTGCTGCTGTTAGTACTGGCTTATATCCATAGTTCTCAATATCTGAAATGGACAGACGACCACATCAATTACGCGGTGGAGGACAGTCCATACGCCCCGGGTGTAAGTATCGTGGCTCCGGCATACAACGAGAGCAAAACGATCGTAGATAATGTGAACTCCCTGCTCCAGTTGGACTACCCGAATTTCGAGGTGGTGATTGTGAACGACGGCAGTAAGGACAACACATTAGAGTTGCTGATCAACAATTTTGATCTGGAGGAGATTCCGTTCGAGTATGTGGAGCGGATCCACTGCAAACCGTTCCGTCGTCTTTTCCGTTCGTTCAATCCGCTTTATCGCCGTCTGACCGTAGTAGATAAAGTGAACGGAGGAACGAAAGCGGATGCGGTGAACGCCGGCCTGAACGTAGTCACCACGCCGTATTTCATCAATACCGATGTGGACTGTATTCTGTCGAAAGACGCGATCAAGCAGTGTATTTTCCCGATCTTGCAGGACAGTACAATTATCGCCGTTAGCGGCACGATGAGTATGAGTAACGGCAGTATATCGGAGAATGGTCAGTTGGTAGATATCCGTCCGTCCAACCAACCTATCCCGTTGTTTCAGGATCTGGAGTACAAGCGTTCGTTCCTGATCGGTAAGATGGGTTGGAGCCAGATCAACGCGATGAACAACGTGTCCGGCGGTTATGGTCTATTCAGCACGGAGATCGTTCTTTCCGCCGGCGGTTACGCGAGTGATTCGTTCGCCGAAGATATGGATATCATCACCCGTATGATGGGATACTGTTTAGAGCAAAAAAGGCCATACCGCGTGGTGCAAATTCCTCATACATGCTGCTGGACGGAGGGTCCGAGTACGGTGAAGGTGCTCAAGCGGCAGCGCAACCGTTGGGGCCGCGGATTGATCCAGCACATGTGGAAACACCGTTATATGCTATTCAATCCCAAATACAAGACATTGGGAATGGTGACTCTGCCCTATACCTTCATTTTCGAGTTTCTGGCTCCTGTTATTGAGGGTCTGGGAATAGTGGTCATGGCCTTTCTGATCTTCACCAACGGAATTAACTGGTCCGCATTCTGGATATTGATGGCAGCCATATACGGTTTCTCGATGGTGCTATCCAGTTTTGTTATTTTCTATGACTACCTGTGCGGTGGTTCCTACACGAAATCCACCGGATATTTCAAGTTGCTGTTAGCCGCTCTGTTTGAGCCTATCATATACCACCCGATGATCGTCGTTTTCTCGCTGCAAGGTTATTGGAAATTCCTGACTAACCAGCGTGCTGTATGGGGTGAAATGACGCGAACGGGAACCAAGAAAAAAGCGGCAGCCATAGCGTTGCTGTGCTTGCTCCCAACCGGTATATGGGCGCAGAGCAGCCTGAAAGAGCGTGTGGTAGAAGGAAAGAACACCATCCATCAAAAAGCAGAGGACGTACACGCCAAGTTACCGAAGCACCTGACGATGAGTCTGGCTCAGTACGCCGACACCATCAAATGGCTGATGGATAACAAGGAATGGGAGCGAGCGAAGAAATTCATTGACGCCGCCGATCCAGAATGGGGTTACACCGCCGATATGCGTTACCTGAACGGCCGGTATTACCACCATATAGGCCGTCCTGACGAGGCCCGTATGCATCTGCTCTACGCGCTCGAAGAGGACAACTCGCGTACAGATGCGCTGGACCTGCTGGTAAAAATAGAACAGGAAGAAGGCAACTACGCCACCGCCATCGTTCATGTGAACGATCTGTTGGCATTCAGTCCGTACAACATCTACCTGTGGAGGAAGAAGATCGAGCTCTACCGTCAAAGCGGCAACGACTATGAGGCCGACCGTCTGCTGGGCCGTCTGGCAGAGATCTACCCCGAGAACGAGCAAGTGCGCAAGGACGTAGCCTACCGTCAGGAGTTGAAAGCGAACGCTGCGCGCAAACAGGGCAACGAAGAGGAGGTACAGAAACAGATGCAGTCGCTGATAGCGAACAACCCTGCCAAACAGCCCGGTTATTACCTGGACCTCGCCGCTTCTCTCCTCCGAGAGGGCAAACGTCGCGAAGCGGAGGAAGTGTGTGCGCGCGGTGTACAAAACACCCGCGGTAACAGAGCCCTGATTCGCAAGAGAGTGGCTATTCTGAGCGAGGAGGCTCGCTACCAAGAGGCAGAAGGATACCTACGCGACTGCATACGGATGTACAAAGCCAATGATTTAGAGCCGCTATTAGAGGGTCTCCAGCGCGAGGCGGCAGAAGCAGCAGACGCCAACGATGCTTACACCCGCTACCGCCATCTGTATGGCAGCCAGCAAGACTCGACCTCACTGGAATGGCTCATGCGGACCTCTATGCAAAGAGGTTATTGGGACGATGCGCAGTACTATATCAGCGAGGCGCGTAAACGTGATGGCGACACGCCGGAGTTGTTAGCTAAAGCGCAGTTGACGGAACAACGTCTGGGTAATGAGAGGGCAGCGAACCGACTGCTGGAGCAGCGTTTTGCAGCCGATCCCAACGACGCCGATGTACGCGAAGCGATCGCGGAGAAGCGCCTGCGTGCGGGAACAGACCTGATGGCTGAGGAACAATGGGTTCAAGCCCTGCCGCTCTTGGAGCAGGCTGACACGCTGACGACCGACACGACGCTGCAGGAGACTATACGGCGCAGAATAACCGCCTGCCGCGCCAATATACCGGACACGAGTGCCGTAAGCGATTCGCTCGCTATGATGGATTACATGGAGCGTTCGGTCTATTATGAGAAACGGAAGAACTACGACAGCGCGTATGTGAACCTGATGCGGTATGTTCCGGCTCCCAATGAGGCTGTTTATGTGCGGCGTCACGGCTATACCCTGCATGCCAGGACGATGAAAAACAGCCTGCTATTCGAATACCAATATTCACGTAGAAGCAGTGTGGATCAATGGAGTCACAACGCCTATGCCACTTACAGCCACGCGTGGAAGAAAGATGTTCTGGAAGTCTCGCTTGCCTATGCCGGCCGCGAGAGCGGTCAATGGACTGAGTCTGACGTGAACGGCAATGACTCAACGGTCTATTCAGAAGGCGGAAGCGGTGTGCAGATAGGTGCAGGATACAGCCACTCCTTCCATTGGGGCGAGATAGCTGTGCAGGGCTCATGGGCATCGAAGTTCCTGCCGAAAGGAGCCGCCAAAATAGCCCTGACGGAAAATCTGCCGATGGACTGGACATTGACCGAGAGGCTGTCCTGGCGGTATATAGCCGACACGAATCCCTATCATCTATGGGGTCTGGGACTGACGGCAGGATGGACGGTAGGCCAGTTCTTCCTCTCTCCTTCACTGGACGCATATCTATTGAAAAAGAACGTGTATTTCAACGGCGGCTTCAAATGCCAGTTCTTCCCGTTGGACGGTGACAGGAGCCATGTGTTTGCCGCAGTAGGCGCCGGAAATGCACCGGAGGTCTCGCTGTTAGACGGTTCTATGCCTGTGCGTTTCGCTCATATCAACACCAACGTGAGTACCGGAGGATATTACGTGATCAACGGCCATCTGGGATTAGCAGGCAGCCTGTCCTGGTACGTCATCGGGAGCAACAACCGGACCGTACGTAACTATATTTATTTGAATATATCCATGGATATCAAGTTCTGATGAACAAAGGGAGGATTAACATAATAGGAATCTTACTACTGGCGGTGCTCTTGGCGGGCTGTAGGAAAGAGATAGGTCCGACGAATGTGCGGGTGAAAGATCCCGTACGGCACTATATCCCTATCTTACAGGGCGATGAACTACAAATGATGTGGCGGCTGTACAACGATGGTCCCAATCCACTGATCATCAGCGACATACAGCCTGCATGCAGTAGCATCAGCCTCATCAGCGAGCAACCGTCTCTGGTTCCAGTCGGAGACAGTGCATTGATGGTTTTTGTCTTTCGCAGCGATGAGAACATCAATCTGGCCAAACACACCATCCGTGTCTTCGGTAACATTGTACCGGAAGGCGTAGTGGAGATGCAGTTCGACGTGAGTGTCGTGCGCCCGACGCCTAATCATACGGATTTTGAAGAAAGGCTACTGAAGAAACTCAATGAACCCGCTATGTTCCAAGGCAATACAAGGCGGAACAATTATACGACGGACACTATAACACATAGATATTTTGAATACTAATCATGTCTGCGGATGAGCAGCAGGCTGATGACGAGCATAGCAGGGAAGACAGAGGCAGCAAGGATACCTGTCCGGATACTGTTTTCCGCGGAGCGGGTAGCGATACCGACCAATGAAGGTCCGAGCGTGCCACCCATATCTCCGGCCAACGCGAGTAGGGCGAACAGCGCTGTTCCGCCTTTGGGTATCCGCGCCGAGGTAAGACTGATAGAACCGGGCCACATGATCCCTACCGCCAGACCGCTGATCATACATCCCGCGAAACTGGCGACAGGGTTTGAGGAAAGCGAAGCGAGGATATAAGCGAAGAAACAGAGAATACCGGCCCCGGTCATGTATGCAGAGAGATTGAGATGCAACCCCTTCTTGCCATACCAAAGCCGTCCCAATCCCATGCAGAAAGCGAAGCCGCAGGGTCCAGCCAGATCGCCTATAGCTTTGTCAACGCCCAGCGATGCTTCTGCAAAAGCGGATGTCCATTGCGCCATGGTGCTCTCAGAAGCTCCGGCAGCGACCATGAGGATCAGGAAGAGCCAGAACCTGCCGTTCTTCAGCAAAGCGGTCATGCTCATCCCCTCCGCATCCGGCACTATAGGAGCGATAGGACAGACAGAGAAGTTATAGATATTATATAAAGGAATAAGCGCCCACAGGAAAGTGAGATACCTCCAGTTGGAGAGGTCGAAGAGATAGAAAAAGAGCGTAGAACCCAATATCACGGCGACAGCGCCCCAGCAGTAGAAAGAATGCAAGAGGCTCATCATACTCTCTTTGTTCTCAAAGGGGCAAGCCTCGATAATCGGGCTGCAGAGCACCTCAATCAGTCCGCTGCCGACGGCATACACAGTCACGCAAACAAGGATGCCGACGAGCGGGTTTGAGAAGAGCTGCGGCAGGAAGGCGAGACCGATCAGCCCCAAGGCTGATGTGATCTCCGAGATAATAATGCTCCGGCGATAGTCCAGGTTCTTGAACTTGGCACACAGAAAATCCGTTATGAGCTGTACGATATAAAAGATAGCCGGGATATAGGCAAGCATGGCAATAGGAATGTCGTACTCGCGGTAGAACACCATAAATAGAAGCGGCGGAAAATTGGCAACTATCGCTTGCGTGACAAAACCAAGATAGCAAGCTACTTTCGTTTTGTTATAGTCATTTATCATAATATGAACAATATTTTTAACATTAAATAAAAACAAAAAGGAGTGCAAAGGTAGTAATTTTTTTGCAAACATGCAAGTAATTGAGAGTATTTAATTTGGGACAAGCCCAAATAAATGGATGTTTTTTTTGCATAATATAAAAAAAAGCAGTAATTTTGCAGCAAATTTACGCATAACTAATATATATATGAATACTAAACAGATTATTTTTTCATTCGTTTCCTTGGCACTGCTGCTGACAGCATGCGAGAAGGGCGAAGACAAAGCGCAGGTACGTCCTGCCAAACAAGCTAATTTTGTTATCTACTCGGGTCACCATACCCATGTAAGTACTTTTGAAAATGGCGCCAAAGCTCCGGCGAGAGAAAAGAAAGCGCAATTCAGTTATTATAAGGTTCAGGACGGCAACGTGCCTGCAGAATACCGTGATTTTATCCCGGCAGCTATAACGCAGGAAGAGCGTACCTACGTGCTGGACTATATCCGTCAGCACCCGAACGAGCATCGTGCAGAGTGGGACCACTCCGCCTATTTCCTGCAAAACATCGGTTCATCGTACGCCTATTATTCGGGCTCGACGTTGGTGGATATGAACGGCGCATGGCATGGTGTGACAGGTGGTAACCACATGGATTATCTGGTGATTAACAACGAGCATATCAACGACTACAACGCCGCTTGGGGTCCGGACGCATTGTGCGTTAACCTGCATTTTGCCGCCCCGACCTACCATGACAGCTGGGGCGACAAAGACAACACCAAACACGACGCATGGACGCTTTATCAGATCCCGGGCTACGGCTACTACCTCTGTTTTGACTACCGCACGGCAAAAAACAGCGGCGAGTATTATGATGGCGATGGTGTTTATAACGACTGGGTGATCAAACTGACTCCTGCAGACGGCAAGAGCGAAGAGGTAGTTCCTACCGATCCGATTGTTATCCCCATTGAGCAAACCGGATCTGAAGACGGACATGTAGAAGTGAACCTGAGCATCAACGCAGAGAAAGAGGAGGGCGACTACATTTCCTCCAAATTGTCAATCCACGTGCGTGACACAACGGATGTAGAGGTGTTCCTGCCTATCGGTGTAGAGTATTACTGCGACCGCGACGATATGAATATCGTCTTGAGCAACCCGCAGGGCGTTTACCAATACAACGACTACGTACAATATGTTTCCATGGAAGTAGCAGGACAGACTATCACCATGACTGTTCGTTTTGAGGAGGAAGGTATCCGTATCTCAACGCAGGGCATCAATGCAGAAGTGCTGAAATACTGCCGCGAGACTTATCTGGATGGTATCACATTCGAGATCTGGAACTATTACCACGATGCCAACCGCAAAGAGATACATGGATGGCTGGATCATTCCACGGTCAGCTTCACTGTCAACCCGGGATATTATGTGAACGCGTTCGGTCCTTTGGAGCACGATGAGACAACCGAGCCGAACCCGCTGGATTGCACCGTCACTCCGCCGGCAGGATGGGTTCGTGACAACACAGACCTATTCTCCAGAATCTACCGTATAGATTAATGAAAAATCGTCCTTCGGGGCGATTTTTTTTGCATATGTCGGAAAAAAGCAGTACTTTCGACCTCCTCCCCCAAAGGGGGCCCCTTCGAAAGTACAGTCGCGTCCAGCAGACCATACGCAAGCATTCAGACATTTTTTGCCAAGCCTAAAGGCTTTCCTGTTGCATGAACCTATAAGACGTTTCTATGCGAGCATAAACGTCTCATAGCCCCACACAACAGATAAAATACATTTTATTCGGCAAAAAAATGCCCGAACGCTTGCGTATGTGCAATTTTTGTTGTACCTTTGCAGGCGATGCATATGAATAAAGAAGAACTATACAAAGAGGTATTGGCGCAGGCGGGATCGGTGGTAGCCGGCGAGACGGACCTGATCGCCAACATGGCGAACGTAGCAGCCCTCCTGCATGAAGCGTTCGGTTTCTGGTGGACGGGGTTTTATAGAGTAATAACCCCCTCCAACTCCCCCACAAGGGGAGAGAATATTCAAGAACTCGTGTTAGGTCCGTTTCAGGGCCCGTTGGCGTGTACCCGCATTCCGTTCGGAAAGGGTGTCTGCGGCACTGCCTGGGCGAAAGCCGAGACGATTATTGTGCCCAATGTACATGAGTTTGCCGGACATATCGCCTGCTCCAGCGAATCGAACAGCGAGATCGTCGTGCCGATGTTCCAAGACGGTGAGATCATAGGGGTATTGGATATCGACAGCAAAGAATACAATACCTTCGATGAAACCGACAAAAGGTACTTGGAAAAAATCGTCGGCCAGATGTAAGAAGGACGGATGTACGATTTACGAAGGATTTACGAAGGGAAGGAAGGACGAAGGAAGTGATAAAAAGGGGACAGGTTATTATTGCCGTACTGATCGGAGTTGGGGCAGGTGTATGGAGTGCATCTGCAACGCCGTTGCGGGTGGTCAGTTACAATGTAGAAAACCTGTTTCACCCGAAGCATGACAGCGTGATGATTGACAGCCTGTGGGTGGAGAAAGACGATTGGGAATGGACGGCGGAAGGCGAACGGCGGTGGAGCTACACGCGATATGAACGGAAAGTGGAGAATATAGCCCGCGTGCTGACCAATATCGGCGAATGGGAGGGGGTAGATATAGCGGGTCTGCAGGAAGTGGAGAACGCAGCTTGTCTGCGCAAACTATGCTACACGCTGCGGCGAGGGGAATACGATTTTGTGCATTACGAGAGCCCGGACCCACGAGGAATAGACGTGGCGTTGGTGTATAAAAAGAGCAGAGTGGATACTCTTAATAGCAAACCCATCAGAATACAGAATACAGACCGCTTCCCTGACAGATTACAGACCCGCGACATCCTATATGTATGCGCGAGGGTGGACAAGCGAGATACCTTGCATCTGTTTGTTTGCCATCTGCCGAGCCAACGAGGCGGAGCGGCAGAGACCGAATGGAAGAGAGAGGCGGTGAAGAAGGTTTTGCAGGGAGCCGTAGACAGTGTATTGGCGATTGAGCCACAGGCAAAAATCGTTATTATGGGCGATTTCAACGGAGAGCCATCTGAGGGGTTACGGGTTACCGGTTACCGGTTACGGGATACGGGTGACGGGTTACGGGGTACGGGTGACGGGTTACGGGGTGTGAGTTACCGGGAGCCTGTTAATGGAAAGGAGACGGGCACGCATAAGTATCATGGACGGTGGAGCTGTCTGGACCAGTTCTATACCTCGCCGGCGCTGGACAACCTCAGCACGGTGAGGATATATGATGCAGAATGGGTCCAAGAACCGGATGAGAAATATCTCGGTCTCAGACCCAAACGCACCTTCAATGGTTACAGGTATCAGAAAGACGGCTTCTCGGACCACCTGCCTATCGTACTTACAACATCGCTTTGATACTTACTTTCGCCCAGGCTCCGGGTTGGAGGATACCGCCGTAGTCGTAATAGCGTGTGTTGGTCATGTTCGTACAGTCGGCAGAGACACGCAGGTACTTGTTCTGCCAGAAGACAGAACCGTCCAGCAGCCAGACAGGCTGATAATCCGCCACCGCCCCTTCGGCATTATTATATTGCCCTTCGCGTTTCTGGAAACGCACGGTCCATGACGCTCCGAGACCCTTGTAGATACCATGCTCCAGATGGATGGAGAGCTTATGGCTGAGGTAGTCCAGATAGCGCGAGCCGGACTCTTTGAGGTTCAGATCCAGATAAGTGTAAGCGTAATTGACCGAGATGCAAGGCCCCTCTCGCTCCCCCCATGAAGGGGGGAAGAAAGATGGAAAACGATAAGCCACAGACAGTTCCACTCCCGTAGCGTTCACCTGCTGCTGGTTCTCGGCGTGGTACGGACGCTTGGTGTCCGCCGGCACATACACCCAGTCAATGATATTCTTACCCCATCGGTAGTACCAATCCACCGCCCAAGAAAAAGCCCCTCCCGACCTCCCCGTAGAGGGGAGGAGATTAAGTGTTCCTTTATATCCCACGGAGAGCAGCCATGCCTCTTCGGGTTTGAGGTTGCGGTTGCCGAGTTGGTTTCCGGCATTATAATAGAGGTCCGTGAAAGTCGGCATACGCAGCGACCTGTTGACATTGGCATAGAGCGTACCGGCTTTCTCAAACGAATAACCGATATTGGCACCGCCGCCCAAATGATGGCCGAACTGCGTATTATACGTGCCGTTTATGCCGATGGATGCGGAGAGACCAGCGTAATAGAACGTCTGCTCGGCATAGTAGTTGGCATGAAACCTGTTGCCTCCTTTGACGAGATCCAGCACACGAACGTCCGCCAGCGGAAAATCCGCCACATTGGGCACTTGTCCATTCGGATTGATCGTATCGCCGAGGTTGGTAGAGTGCATGTTCTCGTTGCGTACTCCGACACCGAAAGAGGTAGTACCTATCCGCGAAGCATAGTGTGCGGCGATGGAGGCTGAGGCTGTCTGTGCAAAATGGAAATTGCCGTACAGCCGCTGTCCGCGGTGCCACTCATAGCGGTCGTAGTTAGCACGGTAGGCAGCCTGTGCGTCCAAGCGCCATGCGCCCCAACGGTGTTCGTATCTGGCGGAAGCAAAGGCGGTGCGGGTGGCGTCAAACTGGTCCTGCGAACCGAAACCGTAACCCATGCCAAGACCTGCATCTTTCCATTGCGCTCCGGCTTGCACGTCCAGCCCTCTCCAACGGGTCTGGAAATAGAGGTTGGCTAACTTGAAATCGCTGTTCCTGCATGCCGTAGCCTCTTTCTCGGTGGGCGACGGCGCATAATAGCCGTCCGCACGGCTGTACTCGGCGGAGAGGTTAATGGTGAGCGGTTTAACCCCTCCCGACCTCCCCTCAAGGGAGGAGGATTTATCAGGAATGGCAAAAGTAGCCGCAATTTCCGGATTTACTAAGCCATTCATGCCGGCTGTCAGTTTGAGTCGCACATCATGCTCCCTCCCTTGAGGGGAGGGCTGGGGTGGGGTTGTCTTGGTCACAATATTGATCGCCCCGGAGAACGCCCCATGCAGGCTTGCCGAAGTACCTTGCAGCACCTCCACGCGCTCTATCAACTCCGTCGAAACGGGTATATTGAGCGCATAATGTCCGGTGTGGAAATCCGAGAGCGGAACGCCGTTGATGAGCACCAGCACCTGGTCAAACGTACCGCCGCGCATGCTTATATCCGCCTGCGCCCCGTTCGCTCCCCGCGTACGGACATCCACACCCGGCAGATATTGGAGAATATCCGCTACGGTTTGGACCGGCAAGGCTTCTATCTCGGCGCGCGAGACCTGCGTAATAAGACGGTAAGCTTCCGAATGAACTTCAGCTTTGTGAGAAACGACCAACACCTCCTGAAGACTAAGTTGTTGGGCTGTCAATGGAACGGAATCCTTCGGAACGCCTTCATCGGCCTCCGCAGGAGCTACTCCGGCCAGAAGGAGCAAAGCCGAGAGGGCTATACTCTTTCCGCTCTTGAGCATTTCCAGATCCGTCATGTACGCTGCCACGCGCCCGATGGTCACCTCGCGGTGAAGGGAACAGAAGGCTGCATACGCCTTGTGGCAGAACCGACGGAAACGGATTGCACTCCGTTGCCTGAAATTGGAAATTGTTTGAAATTGTTTGAACATAATATCAAATAGACCCTATTGCCAGACATAACAACCCCGCACAGATACCAATCATGCAGAGAATCTTATGCAGAGGGTCTTTTTCTTTTAACCAAATCAAGCCGTATGCGAATCCCAGAACAGTACCTCCCCGCCGGATTGTACTGACGACCGCTATCAAGGAGTCAGGATCGCGCAAAGCAAGCATATATACATTGTCACTGACAACTAAAAAAACACTGATCAGAAAAACAGCCGGTGTCCAATAGATAAGCGGCAAGAGACGTTGGCTCAGTTCCTTACGGTGCATGACGAGCCATACGACAATCATCATCAGCGCCTGATAAAACGTATAATAGACCTGGACGGCATTATGGTCGTACCTCCTCATCAAGTACTTGTCGTACAAGCCGGAACAAGCACCTATCAGGACCGCCAAAGCCAGACAGACATAATAGACAGCGTCCACTTTGTTGTTCTTTATCTGATTCTTATTCCGGAAAGAAAAGACAAAAACCGTTCCGATAGCAATGATCACTCCCGTCCATTGCCAGCTATTGAGATGTTCATGAAAGAGAAAGAGCGCTCCCAGGAGGGTCCACATCGGCCGTGTAGCCTGTACAGGGCTGACCACCGAGATAGGCAGGTGCTTGAGAGATATATAAGCGAAGATCCAACTGCTGAGCACAATGACCGATTTGAGGAGCGTATAGAGGTGGGCCTGCAGATCCAGAGAGGGCACGAAGAAGGGTGTATCCGCCATGGTATCTGGCGCTACGCGTGACAACAGAAGGGGGACACAAAGGATACAAGCCGAGACGCATACACTGATTGTCAGCACATCGACCACCGCGTTCCGGCGAAGCGCTATCTTCTTACAGATATCATAACATCCGAGACAAAGCGCAGATATAAAAGCTAAAACCGTCCACATAATTCAAAAACGGGCACAAAGGTACAAAAAATAATTGAAAATTGAAAATTGAAAAATGAAAATTTTGTATTATTGGATATTTTTTGTACCTTTGCAGCGAAATTTATTTCATATGCCGGAAATTGTATTACATTATATATGGGAGCACTGCCTGTGGGCAGGTATGGCTCAACAGACGACTGACGGAAGGTCTGTTGAGATTTTGTCGGTAGGCGAACATAACCGTGATGCGGGTCCGGACTACAGTCATGCCCGGATTCTGATTGACGGTCATGAATGGATAGGAAACATCGAGATACATGTTTCTTCAAGCGACTGGGTCAAGCATCGCCACCATCTGGACAAAGCGTACGATAATATCATACTGCATGTTGTCCGTACGGCAGACAAGCCGGTGTATAACTCACGCGGCGAACTGATTCCGCAATGCGAACTGAAATACCCGAGCGACAAGGACTATCTATCCGAATTGTTTGTCTCTGCCCTACAGATGGACAGTGCAATCGGCCGTATAGGTTGTGCCGAGCAGTTGATCCGCGACCCGGAGCTGATCACAGCAGGCTGGCGAAAGACCCTGTTGAAGAAACGTCTGGAGTGCAAAAAATCCTCCATAGACCGGCTGCTGGAGATCACCAAAGGCAGTTGGGAGCACGCTCTCTATATCTCTCTGGCGCGCAATTTCGGGTTCCATATCAACAGCCTTCCCTTTGAGCAAGTGGCTATCAACACGCCTCTCTCGTATCTGCAGAAACATCGCAACAGTCTGTTTCAATTAACGGCGATGCTAACAGGTCAGGCAGGGCTGATTGACAGTACGAAGGACGAAAGGTTAGCAAAGGAATATGAGTTTCTGCGGACCAAATTCAGTCTGACGCCTATAGACGGGAGCTTGTGGAAACATGCGCGCATGCGTCCTCAGAACAGCCCGGAGTTACGTATCAGGCAGTTCGCCCAACTGCTATACCAGTCAGAGGCGCTCTTCAGTAAGATTCTGGATACAGACGATTTGAAAGAACTGGTTTCGCTCTTTGAGTTCAAAGACAGCAGCGTTCCGGCATTAGGCAGAAGCAGCATTGATATCCTGCTGATCAATACCGTCATTCCTTATAAATACGCGTATGCCAAACGTCATAACGGCAGTTGGGATGCTTTCGCAATGATGGAGCAGATCCCGGCAGAGAACAATACTATCATTCGTCAGTGGCGGTTATTGGGACAAGTGATCAAGAACGCAGCAGACACGCAGGCGTTGCTGCATCTGTATCAAAACTACTGCCAGCACCACGAGTGTATCAACTGCGAAGTGGGATACCGGATATTCCAGGATAAACAACTAAAACTCTTCTGATATGTTTGTTTCCATCACCGACCATATAGCGTTAGACCGCGAGCGGCGAATTGTTCGTGTGGAGGAGAAGGAGATATCCCTGACCGGTCTGGAGTTCGGTCTGCTGGAATATCTGGCGACGCATCCCGACAAGATATACAGCAAGGACGAGTTGATCGACCATGTGTGGGGTAACCGGTTCCAATACGACACAGGGACGATCAACGTACATCTGAATGCCATCCGCCGCAAGACAGGATGGAGCAAAAGCCGCCCGATCGAAACACTCCGTGGGATAGGTCTGGTCTTTAGGACGGAAGAGAGACATGTGGTCTATACGATTGACCTGCAGTCTTTTGCCACCCGATGGGTTCAGCGCCACGAAGTGGAGTTGGCGAGCAGGAGTATAGTTCCTCATATCCATCTGACCCCTTTTGTGAATGACCTGAGCATAGCCCCGAACGCGCTGGAAGGTCTGCTGGACGCCGTGCTCACCGCTTTACTGCCCAATGCACAACCCGGTGTATTGAAACTCAGCAGCAAACTGACATTACAATATTTTGTGCTTTCTATTGACCTGAACGGCACAATTAATGAACTTCGTATCCCTATTTTTAGTGATTTAAGCGTATCTTAAGCATTTCTTAAGAAACATTCCCTTTTTTTGTTGTACTTTTGCAGTCGCGTTCGTTAAGGATAATTTTGCAAAAAATTCTTTTAAGATGCGGTTTAAAATATTTATACTATTCTTACTGTGCGCGTGCAGTATGTGCGCACAAGTGTCTGAAGGAATAGCGAAAAACAAGGTCTATCAGGGTTTTTCAGGAGGTATGATGCTACATACAGGCTATCTCTTTGGAGAAGATAAAAATGCACCCGTCGCCGCAAACGGACGTACTTCCAGCCCACAAGGAGCACTATTTGGTATTGGAGGTGCTTTACGGGTTCATTTATGGAAATATTTGCGTACAGGATTTGAAGGATTTGTATCTACTATGCCAAGCGCTGCTACAGATTGTAGCGATATATTAAAACCCGGTAGTTATGTGCGTGTTGGATGTGGAGGAGTACTGGCGGATTGTTGCTGGCGGATGGATAAAGCTTGGCCATATATAGGCGGCACTATCGGAGGCGGATCTATGAAAGGTCTTTATATTTTGGAAGGAGACCAGAACAGTTGGACAAAAGATGAAAACAGCACTTTCCATAAACAGAGTTTTTTCTATATAACACCCTATGTGGGATGCGATTATTGTCTCACACGCAAGGTACATATCACATTTAGGCTGGACTGGATGTTGGCTATTCATAAAAATGAATTGCTCCTACCTACAGGACCACGGATTTATTTCGGATTTATGTTTACACACTAATCATTTAAATTATGAATTTCACAGGAATCATTATTGGAGCAGCGGTCTTTTTGAGTATCGGTATCTGCCATCCTATCACTATTAAACTGGAGTATTATTTCGGTCGCAAAGGCTGGTGGGGTTTCTTTATCCCGGGAGTAATATGTACTGTTATTTCTTTAATAGTAGATAACTATATCGCCTCTACTATCATAGCCGCTTTTGCTTTCTCCTGTTTTTGGGGAATACATGAGGTTATGCAGCAAGAAATGCGTGTGCTGCGAGGCTGGTTTCCGGAGAACCCGAAGCGGCATGAATACTATGAGCGCAGACGCAAAGAACTGGGAGATATTCTAAAAGAAGGTCCCAGTCATAAGCATCTGAAAGAAAAAATGGGTGAATGAGTTTAACTCATCTGCAGCATTCGTTGGATAGAAGAGACGGCTTTTTCGGCTGTCTCTTTTTCTACGTGCATCTCCGGTTTCTCGTCACGCAGGCATGCATACACTTTCTCCAGTGTGTTCATGCGCATATATTCACATTCGTTACAACTGCATCCTATACCTTCAGTCACCTCCGGCGGAACCGGAATAAACTCCTTATCCGGACATGCACGCTGCATCTCAAAGAGAATTCCGCTTTCTGTGGCTATTATAAAGCGTTTGGCGGACGATTTGACAGTGTGCTCAAGCAGAGCCTTGGTAGAACCAATTACGTCGCTCTGAGCTAATATAGGTGCCTTGCACTCCGGATGCGCCAAAACCTCTACTCCCGGGTTTTCGGCTTTCAGTTTTAACAGTGCCTCTAAGGAGAAGCGGCTGTGCACATGGCATGCTCCGTTCCAGAGCAACATATTACGTCCGGTTACGGAATTGATATAACTACCCAAGTTATGGTCCGGACCAAAGATTATTTTGGCGTCAGCAGGAAGCTGATCCACTATCTTTTTAGCGTTGGAAGAAGTTACTACCACGTCTGTGAGTGCTTTTACGTCTGCGCTCGTGTTTACATAACTCACTACCATGTGATCGGGATGCTGCGCTTTGAACGCCGCCAGATCCTCCGCTTTGCAGCTGTCGGCTAATGAACAGCCGGCATTCATATCAGGGATGAGCACTTTCTTGTCCGGACAAAGGATCTTCATCGTCTCTCCCATAAAATGCACGCCGCACATTACTAATATATCCGCATCCACGCGCGTAGCTTCTTGCGCCAGCGCCAGCGAATCACCTATAAAATCGGCTATCTCCTGTATTTCCGGACGTGTGTAATAATGCGCAAAAATAACGGCATTCTTCTGTGCTTTCAACTCTGCTATTTGAGCCTTTAGTTTTGTCTGATCCTTCTCCGCCATAAGTCTCCTATTTTATAATAATCTTTTAGTTTAAAATTTGAATGGATATTATATTCTGTTAATTATGTTAATAAGTGCTCTAATCGTTTGATTTAGCAGTTATTAATTTAAAATTTAGTCTGTTCAGGAATGTATTTTGTTTTAATAAATGCAACGTGGAACAGGTTTTAAATTGTGGAACCGAGCAGTTGTTAACAATATGTTTATAACCATTTTTTAAGTCTGAAAATCAACAATATAAGTACAACCGAAAGGATCATTAGTCCCAGGGCAAAAAGATATCCCAGCCTCCAATGTAGTTCGGGCATGAAATCAAAGTTCATACCGTACAGACTACCGATCAATGTAGGCGGCAGGAATATAATATTGATGACCGTAAAGATCTTAATGATACGGTTCTGCTCGATGTTTACCAAACCGAGGAAAGTATCCTGGAGGTAGTCGAGACGGTCAAAACCGAAACGCGTGTAGTCGAAGAGTGAGTTGATATCCTTAATAATCATTGTAAGACGCGGATACAGTTCTTCGGGGAAGAAATCGCACTTCAGGAAGTTGGAAATAACGCGCTGTTTATCCATAATATTCTGACGGATAATAGTCACTTTTTCCTGCAAGTCCTTGATTTGCACCAGCAAGTCTTCGTCCACGTGATCGCTCTCGGCATTGATCTGTTGTGACAGTTCGGTAATCATATCCGTAGTATCCTCAATCATATCGGCATCCTTTTCAACTCGTGTCTCAAAGAGCGCCACCAACACATGGTATCCTGTAGGAAAATTGCGGGTGTTGACAAACAGTTTCTTGAATGTCTCATTGAAAGTATCGAGTTCATGATCTCGGATAGAAACGAGGATGGAGTTCTTCAGGATAAAGTTAACCGGCTCCGTTTCAAAATCTTTTTTCAGGAAGTTAGAGTTAGCAACGATAGAGTCGTCCGTCTGGATATACCGGCTGGAGAACTCGATTTCTTCCATTTCTTCGTCTTCCTGGATGTCTATTTTGAGGAATCCCTCCAGTGTATCCTCAGTTTTATCCGATACGTCAAGCAGGTCGATCCAGATAATATCTTTCTTATCCAGTTCCCGCAAAGCGGAGATAGTACGTGCTACTTTGATTTTCTCCTTATCTTTATAGAATATCTTGATTTCGCTCATTTTCAATCATTTTAGTAAGTTCAACAAATTGATCTACAGACAGCTGTTCAGGGCGCAAAGTAAAAATATTCTCTTCGAGGATGGGATTTCCCTTTCCTACCAGCTGCTGAAGAGAATTGCGCATCTGTTTTCGTCGCTGGTTAAATGCTGTTTTGACGACCGTTTTAAATAGTTGTTCGTCACAATCCAACCGTCGTCGTTTATTCCTCGTCATACGTATGACAGCCGATTTGACTTTAGGCGGCGGGTTGAAGACATATTCATCTACCGTAAATAGATATTCTATATCATAGTAGGCTTGTAACAGCACACTCAGTATGCCGTACGCTTTTTTTCCTGGTTTGGAAGCGATACGTTCCGCCACTTCTTTCTGGATCATGCCGGAGCAAAGAGGAATACGGTCCTTGTAGTCCAGTATTTTGAAGAAGATCTGGCTGGAGATATTGTATGGATAATTGCCGATGACGTTAAATTCGCCGTCGGGATAAATGATATTCAGATCGAGTTTGAGAAAATCTCCTTCTATCAGATGCAGTTCGGGATACCACTCTTTGAGGTATGCAACGGACTCGCGGTCGATCTCTATCGCCGTGAGCTGTATATTCGGATCTTTCAGCAGAAACTGGGTCAAAACCCCCATTCCGGGACCGATCTCCAATACGCGTACTTTTTCGGTACTTGGTACTTGGTCACTTTGTCCCTTATAGGTGGTCTCAGCAATCCTCTGGGCGACATTCAAGTCCTTCAAGAAGTGCTGACCAAGAAATTTTTTGGCATGTACTCGCTGCATTTTCAGGGTGATAGTCGTCCATATTGATTACTAATTTGATTAAACTGAATCCCTATTATACATAACATAGAGAACCCTTTCGGGCTTTTGCGTCTGCAAAAGTACTACAAAAAATTTAAATACGCAAATAAAATCGCACTTTTTACAAAAAAATCCGTAAAATATTTGCATAAATGCTACTTTTTTCATACCTTTGCACCGAAAAATAAAATATACTCACCTCTTAAACACAAGAAGTATGAAAACACCCGTTACTGACGTCGATCATTTAGCGATGATTATTGTGCTCATGGACGAATACATGGCAAACTGGGCGAAATATGAAGTGGATGATGTCGATAAAAACCTCATTCTCCAATTCGGCTTTGTCAAAACCCTGGAACTGATCGGAGAAGAAACTTTAGCCCTGACCGACGAATTTAAGGGAAAATATAGCGTCAATTGGACACAACTGGAGTCCTACAAAGATGCCTTCCATTGGCAAATAAACGCCGAAGAATTACACGACATCAATTGGAATCCGTACTTCTCCATCACGTGGAATAAACTGCTAAATATATACGAAGGGGTAAGTGAATAAATAGACCTGCTGATGAACCGTATTGCTCAGACTATAACTAAAATCATTGATTTTTTCTATCGTCCCTTCTCCAACTGGATGTCGGAGCAGCTATTCCGTTATGCGGCCTGCGGAGGCGGGAACCTTGTTCTGGACTGGGTGCTTTATTTCCTCATTTATAATTTTGTTATAGGGCACGAAAATGTTATTTTCTCATTTTCTCATTTACCATTTAGTCATTTATTCAGCCATTGTGCCATTTATTCATTCGAACAGGTTATCACTCCGCATATAGCCACTCTTTGTATCGTTTTTCCGATCACTTTGTTAACGGGTTTTTGGCTTCAGAAATATGTCACATTCTCGCAATCCGAACTGAATAGCTGGCGGCAATTAGGAAGGTATATTATTATCGTAGGTGTGAATCTGGCGATTAACTATTTCGGTCTCAAACTATGTGTAGAGATGCTTGGTTGGTATCCTACGCCATCCAAGATGTTTATTACCTTGATTACAGTAGCAGTGAGTTATATAGGCCAGAAATATTTCACGTTCCGAGTGAATAAATGATATGAAAGCCTATAGGATGAAGCAGCGCTATTTCCGCTGCTATACGCCATGCTTCGATGCGTGGCGTTTTTTTGTTATTCAAATTCATCAAAAAGAGAAAAAATGCCCTAAAAAGTGCAATTGAAACGGAAAAACAAGGCGTTTTTCGATGTTTTTTGCAACTCTGTAACTAATTGAATATATGCGAATTATACGTAATTTATTTTAACAAAGTCTAGGACTTGTCTTTAGCAGTGCTTATTCAGTCCTTTTCCGGCTCTTATTTTGAGTCGGAAATGAGGTATGAAACAGAGAAAAAACGATGGCAAGAATGCCACCGAAAGAAACAATAGAATATATAAAATAACGAATGGCCGGCGATAAAAAAGCTAATGGCCGGCGGTTAAAAAGCGAATTACCGGCGGCAAAAATGCCACCGAAAGAAACAATAAAATGGGGAAAAAAGGGAAATAAAATGAGAAGGAATAAGAAATAAAAAATGAGAAAAAATAAGATTTATTTGCGTATATCAAAAAAAAACACTAAATTTGCACGCTGAATTGTAGAATAAAGGGGGAAGCAAGGGAAAAGTTCTCTGAATAGGAGGCCCCCTAAAGGGGGAAGAGATATGGAAACAAAATAGAATTACATCATATGAACACGCACTACTGTCCAGTAAGAAAGTAAGCTGTTCATTTAAAAATAAACAAAGAAATAGACAATAGATAAAGTCTTATTTTAGTTGAGAAGCAAACTAACCCATAAAATAATACAACCATGCTACACAAATTATGCTCGAAACTCCACACGGAGGTATCAGAAATGCCGTTCAAGATTTCGGACTCTTTTGCAGAAGAGAACCAAGTAGTAGCCGTCCTCTCCGGAGGAACCGAGGCGATGTTCGTAGATCTCGTACGCGAGAAACTGATTGATCTGAAAAGACCTGTTTACCTGATGGTGAGCGGTTTCAGCAACTCGCTACCGGCAGCCTTGGAGATCTTGAGTTTTATCCGTCAGCGCAACGGAATAGCGAAGATCATGCATCACTCGAAAGATACGGTGTTTGTAGATGACAGCGATACCGCATCGCTGACCCGTTCTCCGTTAGCGAAGGTGCTCAAGAGCGATAAAAAGATGCGTTTGGGTATCGTAGGCAAGCCTTCGGACTGGCTTATTGCATCCAGCGTGGATTACAAGTCCGTCGAGGAGACGATGAACTGCGAATTGATAGACATTCCGTTCGAGGAGGTTACTTCGCTTGGTGAGGTAGATCCGGGAATGAAAGGCGCCGAGGCAATCTATGAGCGTCTGAAAGAGATCATCGCCAAACATAAGCTGGACGGCATCACGATCCGTTGTTTCGACCTGTTCACGACCGTGAAGAACACGGGTTGCATAGCCATCAGCAAGTTGAACGACGAAGGTATTCCTGCCGGTTGCGAAGGCGATATACCTGTATTGCTGACGATGATGGCTTGCAAGCGTCTGACCGGCGAGGTAGCATGGATGGGTTCTCCGGCACGTATTCAGCCGGACGGTAAGATCCTGCTGGCTAAATGTACGATAGCTCTGTCGATGACGAAGAAACATGAGTACACGACTCATTTCGAGTCCGGCATAGGCGTAGCCATCCACGGGGAAGTGGAGCCAGGCGATTATACTCTGGTCAAGTTGAGCCAGGATATGAAACGGTTGCTGGCAGTGAATGTGCAAGTGACGGGTTGCCAGTACGAGAAGAACATGTGCCGTACCCAAATATGGGTACAGAGTACGCCTATCGTAAGCCAGTACCTGCTGACAAGTCCTTTGTCTGACCACCATGTGCTGATCAAAGGTCACCACGCGGCGAAATTCTGGAGGGAGTAGCTTGCGCTAAGGCTCGCGTGACTCGCAGCACAGCCGCTCGATTACGCTACGCCTTGCGCTGCGCCTTCCCCGTAGCAAACAGCCTTTGGCTTGGTTTACTCCGGGGACCCTAAGGTTTACTCCGGGGACCCTAAGGTTTACTCCGGGGACCCTAAAAAACATAGATACATTATGTTATTACATATCTTATCATCGGCGATGCATCGTGAGCGGCTGAGTATGCCGTTCGAGGTGAGTGAGGAGTTCTTGCAGAACCACCAAGTGGTGGCGGTACTGACCGGGGGAACGGAAGGCAAGTTCGTACAGCTGGTCAAAGAAGGTCTGATCGACCTGAAGAAGCCTGTATATCTGGTAGTGAGCGGTCATAGCAATTCGCTTGCGGCATCGCTTGAGATACTAAGTTATATCCGCCAGCATAACGGTACGGGCAGAGTATTGGACAAGGAACCAAGTGACGAAGTACCAAGTACCAAGGAGGGTGTGACCATAGAGCCGAGTGAGGCTGTCCTGAAAAGCGCCCAGCCGCTCCGTCTCGGTGTAGTGGGTTTTCCTAGTGACTGGTTGATTTCTTCCGTTGTGGATTATCAGCAAGTATTGGAGCGGATGAACTGCGAATTGGTAGATATACCGATTGAGGAGGTTACTTCGCTTGGTGAGGTAGATCCGGGAATGAAAGGCGCTGAGGCTATCTACGAGCGTCTGAAAGAGATCGTCTCCCGATATGATTTGCAGGGCGTGACGCTGCGTTGCTTCGACCTGCTGACGACGGTCAAGAACACCGGGTGTATCGCCCTGAGCAAGTTGAACGACGAAGGTATTCCCGCCGCGTGCGAAGGCGACATCCCGACGCTGCTGACGATGATGGTCTGCAAGCGTCTGACCGGCGAGTTATGCTTCCAAGTCAATCCCGCCCGTATCCACGCGGACGGCGAGATGCTCTTTGCGCACTGCACGCTTCCTCTGGGTATGACAGAGAAGCATGAGTACACAACGCATTTCGAGTCGGGCATAGGCGTGGCTATCCATGGCGAGTTGCCGACGGGCGACTATACGCTGGTCAAGCTGAGCGGCGATCTGAAGAGGATGCTGGCAGCGGATGTGGAGCTGGAGCGATGCCAATACGAGGAGAACCTGTGCCGCACGCAGGTATGGATCAAGGCGACGCCCGAACTGGCCCGGTATTTCCTGACCGACCCGATCCACAACCACCATGTGTTGATCAAAGGCCACCATGCAGGCGAATTCAAAATTAAAAATTCAAAATTAAAAATTCAAAATTAAGAGTTCAACATAACAAATAAAACAGTTCAATTATGGTAAGTTTCAAAGAATTAGGCCTTGTGAACACCCGTGAGATGTTTGCCAAGGCAATCAAGGGAGGCTATGCAATCCCTGCGTTCAATTTCAACAACATGGAGCAGCTTCAGGCTATCATCAAAGCAGCTGCAGAGACCAAGAGTCCTGTCATCCTTCAGGTATCGAAAGGTGCGCGTAACTACGCCAACCAGACGTTGTTGCGTTACATGGCTCAAGGCGCAGTAGAGTACGCCAAAGAGCTGGGTTGGGAGCACCCGCAGATCTGTCTGCACCTCGACCACGGAGACAGCTTCGAGCTTTGCAAGAGCTGCGTTGATTTCGGTTTCTCGAGCGTTATGATCGATGCTTCTTCGCTTCCTTACGAGGAGAACATCGCGCTGACCAAGAAAGTTGTTGACTACGCTCACCAGTACGATGTAACCGTAGAGGCAGAGCTGGGCGTTCTTGCAGGTGTTGAGGATGAGGTTTCGTCTGCTGTCAGCCACTATACGAAGCCGGAAGAGGTAGTTGATTTCGCTACGCGTACGGGCTGCGACAGTCTGGCAATCTCTATCGGAACCAGCCACGGCGCATACAAGTTCACTCCGGAGCAGTGCACGCGTGACCCGAAGACCGGCCGTCTTGTACCGCCGCCATTGGCATTCGACGTTCTGGATGCAGTGATGGAGAAGCTTCCGGGCTTCCCGATCGTACTTCACGGTTCGTCTTCCGTTCCGCAGGAGTATGTAGATATGATCAACAAATACGGCGGCAAGCTGCCTGACGCAGTAGGTATTCCTGAGGAGCAACTCCGCAAGGCAGCCAAGAGTGCAGTATGCAAGATCAACATCGACTCCGACAGCCGTCTGGCGTTCACCGCAGCAGTCCGCAAAGTGTTTGCCGAGAAGCCGGCAGAGTTCGATCCGCGTAAATACTGCGGTCCTGCTCGTGACCTGATGACCGAGCTGTACAAACATAAGATCATCAACGTGCTGGGCAGTGACGGAAAAGCCTAATCATTTTCATATTTAAACATTTACCATTTTGTCATTTATTTTGGCATTTATTGAGCCATTTTGATATTTATGACCAAGGATGAGTTAAAGGAACGTTTCAGGCAATTTTCATTGCGAATCATTAAGTTGGCTGATGCTATGCCCCAAACAATTTCCGGCATAGCAATCGCTAAACAGATTATTCGTTCCGGTACTTCTCCTGCTGCTAATTATCGCGCTGCCTGTATAGCAAAATCAGATAAAGATTTTGTGAATAAGTTAAAGATTGTTGAAGAAGAAATTGATGAAACATCTTATTGGTTAAGTCTCATAATGGATAGTGGAATGCTTCCTAAATCACGTGTAGAGCCTTTGTTCGACGAGTGTTTGGAACTTTGCAAGATTACCACTAAATCCATAGATACTTTTAAAACCAAGCGCGATTTTTAAGTCTATAAATGGTTCAATAACCAAATAAATGATAAAATTGTAAATGACAAAATCGTAAATTATTATGCTTCCGTTTATGACCGCCGAAGAAGCGGCGGAATTGATACAACATGGTGATGTCTTGGGCATGGGTGGTTTTACTGCCACGGGTGTGCCCAAGGCAGTTCCTTTTGCATTGGCGCAGCGTGCAGAGCGTCTGCATGCAGAGGGTGTTCCTTTCCGCGTAGGACTGGAGACCGGTGCGTCGATGGGTGACAGTTGCGACGGTGCGCTGGCACGTGCTCACGCAGTGGAGTTCCGTACTCCGTACCAGTCGAACAAGTCCATGCGCGAAGAGATCAACGCCGAGGGAACCCACTATTTCGACATGCACCTGAGCCACATGGCGCAGGACTTGCGTTACGGTTTTCTGCCGAAGCCCAAGTTCGCCATCATCGAGGCTTCGTATGTAGGCGAGGACGGTACAATCGTTCCGGCAGCCGGTGTAGGTATTATGCCTACTATCTGCCGCATGGCAGACAAGATCATTGTGGAGCTGAACGAGATGTTCCCGGCTGCCATGCGCGGTATGCACGATCTCTATGAACCTCTTGACCCGCCTATGCGTCGCGAGATACCGATCTACAAGCCGTCCGACCGCTGCGGCTCGGACCATATCAAAGTAGATCCGTCGAAGATAGCCGCAGTCGTCAAGACCAACAGGCCTAACGAGATAGCCGCCTTCACTCCGGTAGATGCCACGACCGCCAAGATCGGCGAGAACGTAGCGCTCTTCCTGGAGAAAGAGATGCACGAGGGACGTATCCCTTCTTCTTTCCTGCCGATCCAGAGCGGTGTAGGCAACGTAGCCAACGCCGTACTCGGAGAGCTGGGTAAGAACCCGCATATCCCGCCGTTCGAGATGTATTCGGAGGTCGTACAGGACTCCGTAGTGGACCTCATCAAAGCCGGTCATTGCAAGTTCGCTTCGGGTTGCTCGCTGCGTCTGGTAGAGAGCAAGATGGCAGAAGTGCTGGAGAACCTGGATTTCTACCACGACAAGATGCTTCTCCGTCCTCAGGAGACGTCCAACAACCCGGAGGTGATCCGCCGACTGGGTCTGATTGCGATCAACACAGCTCTGGAGGTAGATATCTACGGCAACGTCAACTCGACGCATGTATGCGGCACGAAGATGATGAACGGTATCGGCGGCAGCGGCGATTTCGCGCGCAACGCTTACCTGAGTATCTTCACCACCGCATCGACTGCGAAGAACGGCGCTATCTCGTCTATCGTACCGATGGTGACGCACCTCGATCATAGCGAGCACTCCGTCAAGGTGATCGTAACCGAGATCGGTGTGGCAGACCTTCGCGGCAAGAGTCCGCGTCAGCGTGCCGAGGAGATCATCAACAACTGCGTAGCTCCGGAATACCGCGAGATGCTACGTGACTACCTGAAGATCGCCAAGCACGGCCAGACACCACACGAGCTCTCCTGCGCTTTTGCAATGCACGAGGAGTTCATGAAATCCGGCGATATGCGCAACACCAAATGGGAAAACTACAAACGTTAGAGGGAAGATTTAAGACATTTTTTTCTTAATTTTGGGGTGCAAAAACTCGTTTCTAATGGGGAAAAAAGCGAGTTTTTGCACCTTTTTGCATGTTATGATAAATTTTTTGCATTTTATGATAACAATTATATGCAAAAAAAGTTGTACCTTTGCAACGGATTTTGAAATCTTGACTCTATGAATCTTTATCGCAGTCTCAAATGGTGTCTTGGCGTGTTGTCTATTTTGTGGATTGCTATGCCGCTGGGTGCCTCTGATTTCTCCGACCGGATGGACAATTATGCTCTTCGTTATTCCCGGACGAAGCAGCCGGAAGTGCGTTTGGCGAGAGCGAACGATTTTTTCGAGTACCTTTATAACAAGAGATATATTGATTCGCAGGTTCGTTTCCCAGCCGATGCGCACATGGATTCCGTGGACGTCAATGTCTGGTATTATCTCGCCGAGTATTACTATGGCGAGGGGGACTACCGGCGCGCAGTGCAGTATTGCGAGAACGCGGCGGCTTCATGTACGGAGCATGTGGACCCCGACTCGCAAGGGGATGTATATAGCCTCCTCGGTGCCGCTTATTTCCGCCTCAGCGAGTTTGACAAGGCAGCCGAGGCGCTCAACGAGTGCTATCTCATAGACTCCAAGAGCGGCAATTACGACCATCTCAGTTCGACACTCAATAATATCGCCGGAGTCTATATTGCTGCGGGCAAACCAGCCGAGGCGGAGAAATACGTACGCGAGGCGGTGGCTGCCAATTCGCTTACATCCAATCTGGCGCGCAGGGCGGTTATCTTCGGTACCGCCTCGGAGATGTACAAAGCCATGGGGGACTCCAAGCAGTCGCTCTCTTATGCCCGCAAAGCGCTTGCTATCGAGCGTCAGAGAAAGGACAGCGCCAGGATAGGCGTACGCCTCTCCCAGGTTGCCAATGCCGAACTGGCGATGGGAAAGGTAGGTGAAGCCAAACGCTCGCTGGCGGAGGCGATGCCGCTGCTTGAGAAAGCCGGTAACACGCATTCGCTCGGTATTTGCCAGAACCAGATGGGGGATATCCTCTTGGCGCAGGGAGATGAAAAGGAAGCGGCGGAATACTACCGCGAAGCGGCTGCGCTCTTCTTCATACAGGGCGATTTATATAATGAATCGCACGCGCGTGAGGGCCTCGGCAAGGCGCTCAAGACCTCTGCTCCGGACGAAGCGGTGCTCCATCTCGAACGCGTGAAGCAGCTCCAGGACTCTATCCATAGCCGCGAAACGGATGAAGCGATCAGCCGCTATAATGCTATCTATCATAACGATATCCTCCAGCAGGAGGCGCAGCGGGCGAGGGTCGAGAAACGGCGCGTACTCTGGATAGCCGTAGCGGCAGTCCTCGCCCTCGTTCTGATCATGGCTGCTGCGGCTTACTATACCTACAGGCGCCATAAGAGAAACGAACAGGAGTACAACCGCAATATATCATCCATGGAGGACAAATATTCCGAGGCGGACAGACGGTACCGGAATATCATGTCTGACCAGGTCTTCGCCAAAACGGAGATGACCGCGGACGACCGGCTCTTCCTCAACGACCTTGCGGAGGCCATCAGTGTGCTCTCCGAACAAGGAGAACTGGACCTCAAGACACTCGCCAAAACCATGCATGTCTCTGTCTCGGGTATGCGTACCAGACTCGACAAACTCATCTCCGAGACGCCGCAGTCTTATATCCTCAAGGTGCGTATGAGCAAAGCCAAATATCTCCTCCATAATTTCCGCGATATGCCTATCTCCGAGGTAGCCGAGAAATGCGGCTATATGCAGCTGCCTAATTTCACGCGAGCGGTCACCAAATACTACGGTGTCACCCCTACGCAGATAAGGAATACGGCGCCTGTAGAAATACCTAACCCCAAAGCATAATTTTTTTAATAAAATTAGTGAAAAGCGGTGTACAAATGTTGTATATCGCTTTTATTATGTATTTTTCTGTAATTTTATGATAAAAAATTGCACGTTATGATAAGCGCGCACAAAATGATAAAACTTTTGCATTTTGTGCTAACTATTTATTCGAAAAAAAGCAGTAATTTTGCCCGCAAAATCAACTATCTTCAAACAAGCGGCTCCGCCGCCAAACCATTATAACTAACTTCAAACAACATCAAACAATGAGAAAACTATTGTTCTTTGCCCTCATGGCAACATTAGGCATCTTCTTCACCGCCTGCGAACCCAAGCAGCCCGAAGAACCGGCTATCACCCTGCAGGGCATCAAACTCGCTCCGAGTTCCGTCACGCTGGAGGAAGGCGAGAGCGTCAAACTCCATGTGAAATACGAACCGGAGGAGGCGAAAGAGACAGCGCCCGCCGTTCTGTGGTACAGCGACAAGCAGCGTGTGGCTTCTGTCGATGAGGAAGGATTAGTAACTGCCGACCGGACCGGTACGGCTGTTATCACCGCTACCTGCGGCAAGTTCGAGGCAACCTGTACGGTAAATGTGTCCAAGAAAGACCTGCCCGGGCCGGATCCGTCGGTGTCGTTCTCTGTTTCTCCGAAGAATATAGAGGCTCCTGCTGAAGGCGGCACTTACGAGATAGTGGTCAAGAGCAATGCAGAATGGACTGCTGAGCTGGAGAACTCCACCTGGGCATCCCTCAATACCACTTCCGGCAGCGGCGACGCAACGCTCACACTTACTGTTGAAGGAACAGAAGAAGAAACTCCGGTTTCGCAGAACATCACGTTCACGGCGGGCAAAGGAAAATACTTCGTCTTAGTCAGCCGCGCCGGATATAAGAAAGTGGCTCAACTGAAGCTCGACAAGACGGAAGCGGACGTAGCGGTCAGCGGAGGAAGCGTCACCGTCAATGTGGAGAGCGAAGCCGAATGGAATGTCACCTGCGACGACCCCCACGTCTCTATTTCCAAATCCGGTAACTCCGCTACTATCACCGTGGAGAAGTTCAATCTGAGTGAGGAGAACTTCAAAGAGCTATATGGAATGTCTGCAACTGGTAACTATTTTTACATCCATAAAGATGAACGGGGATTGCCTATACCCGTCTTGTTCTCGAACGGCGACAACTCTGTGACATGTATGGTCTATCAGAAATACCCATACATAGGAGTTTCAATTTATGGTTCTGATAAAGAGGGGTGGACTTATTGGAATAAAGCGGAAGCACATGACTTCACGCTGCAGATCGAGGCCAATATCCCATGGACGATTGAATTCAGCTGGGATAACAATCAATACAACTGGGCTACCGTGAACCAGTCATCCGGTTCGGGAAATGCTACGGTGACGCTGCATTTCAAGGAAAACACTTCGGGAGATACGCAATCCGGCTTATGCATGGTAAATAGTGCCGGAGGCTATACGCCGTTCATGGCTGCCTATCTCCAGGGAGAGCCTAATATTTTTCATGGCTGGCAATAGTGTTCGCGCAACAATATTTGGGTAGGTATTGCCCCTTACAAAACCCTTACAAGGTATTTTGAAAAATCAACCCTATATAACAAACAAAATTAACATAAATGAAAAAAATTCTTATTCTATCCGTGGCTGTAGTAGCAATGTTGTTTACAGCCTGCGAACCCAAGCAGCCCGAAGAACCCGCCATCAGCTTGCAGGGCATCAAACTCGCACCGAGTTCCGTTACGCTGGAGGAGGGCGAGAGCGTCAAACTCCACGTGAAATACGAACCGGAGGAGGCGAAAGAGACAGCGCCGAAAGTGTTATGGTACAGCGACAAACAGCGTGTGGCTTCCGTCGATGAGGAAGGATTAGTAACTGCCGACCGGACCGGTACGGCTGTTATCACCGCCACCTGCGGCAAGTTCGAAGCAACCTGTACGGTAAATGTGTCCAAGAAAGACCTGCCCGGGCCTGATCCGTCGGTGTCGTTCTCTGTTTCGCCGAAGAATATAGAGGCTCCGGCAGAAGGCGGCACTTACGAGATAGTGGTCAAGAGCAATGCCGAATGGACGGCTGAGCTGGAAAACTCCGAATGGGCATCACTCAGTGCCACCTCCGGAAGCGGCGACGCTACGCTCACGCTCACCGTAGAAGGAACGGAGGACGAGACGCCTATTTCGCAGAACATCACGTTCACGGCGGGTAAAGGAAAATACTACGTCTTGGTCAGCCGCGCCGGATATAAGAAAGTGGCCCAACTGAAGCTCGACAAGACGGAAGCGGACGTAGCGGTCAGCGGAGGAAGCGTCACCGTCAATGTGGAGAGCGAAGCCGAATGGACTGTCGCATGCAATGACCCGCACGTCTCTGTCTCCAAATCCGGTAACTCCGCTACCATCACCGTAGAGAAGTTCAATCTGAGTGAGGAGAACTTGGAAGAGCTATATGGAATGTCTGCAACTGGTAACTATTTTTACAACCGTAAAGATGAACGGGGATTGCCAATAGTTGTCACCTTCTCGAACGGCGATCAGGAGCAGACGGTAACGGTCTATCAGAAATATCCCTATATAGGAGTTTCGGTTTATGGCACCGGTGATAATGTATTTACCGGTTGGAAGAAAGCGGAAGCGCACGACTTCACGCTACAAATCGAGGCGAATATCCCCTGGGCGATTACATTCCAATGGGACGGTAATTATTCCAATTGGGCTACCGTGAACCAGTCATCCGGTTCGGGAAATGCTACGGTGACACTGCACTTCAATGAAAACACTTCGGGAAGTACCCAATTCGGCTACTGCTTCGTGAACAGTGCCGGAGGCTATACGCCGTTCCTGGCTGCATATGTACAAGGGGTGCCGAATTTGATGCATGGAATTGACAAATAACAGAACAATAGTGCTCATAACAGCACTTGACCACGTATTGCCCCTTACAAAACCCTTACAAGGTATTTTGAAAAATCAACCCTATATAACAACAAACAAAATTAACACAACAATGAAAAAAATCCTTTTTTTAGCAGTGGCAGTTATTGCCCTGATCACAACCGGCTGTGAGAACTTGCAGCCGACGCAGGTCTCTTCCAAGGGCCTCAAGGACAAAGTGACGGTAAGCGGTTACGCCCGTTACACAGTCAACAACGGCAAAGGCGAAGCCCAGAAACCCGAGTTGCTGACCGACCAGGACCTCGTCCTCTACTACGGTATGAAGGACGCCGAAGGCCAGATGGCTTACACCCATTATGCCCTGAAGACCAACGAAGACGGCTACTTCACTATCGACCTGCCCCTCCAACCCGGCAAGGTGATCATTGACGAAGTCAAAGTCGTATGTTCTTTCTCGCTCGATCTGGCTACTTACGCCAAAAATACGGTCTCCAAGAATTGGGAACTGACCGATGCGGATTTCTTCGGCGAAGTAGCCAAACAGAACCTCGCTGCGGGTAAATCCTATTATTATGCTCTCGAGGTAGCAGCCGTGGCTTACACCTCCAGCCCCGATCTGGAGCAACCGAAGTAAATTGAAAGTTGAAAATTGAAAGTTGAAAATTGAAAATTGAAAGTTGAAAATTGAAAATTGAAAGTTATGAAAAAGATTTTATCAACCCTTCTTGCAGCGCTCATAGCTTTTCCGATGCTCTATGCCAAGGACGAGAAAGCGCAACCGCAAGAGTGGAATGAGCCGGGCGTAGGCTCCTGGGCAATAGGTATCACTTTCAACCCCGTCAGCCTCGCTTCGCGACTGACCGTTCAACCGAAAGCCGGTACGGCGGTCAACGGTACTATCTCCGGCAGTATGGCTATCGAGAAACAGCTCTATGCCCTCTCTCAGGACCCGGTGCTCGCCATCCGCGCCAAATACCGCATCCAGCAGAACTGGAACCTGCGTATGGCGTTGGGCTTCAGCGGTTCGCATATTCATTATTCCGAGTACGTACAGGACGATGCGGCAGTGCTGCTGGATCCCGCTTCCGAGAACAAAGTGACGGACGCCGTCAAATCCGACCTCACCTCCGGTAACCTCGTCCTCGGTGCGGAGTTTGTCAAAGGTAAGAAAGTGAAATTCACCATGGGCTTCAGCCTCCTCTATGCTATCGGCGGCGGCAAGCTGAATTTCGCGTACGGCAATGCCATGACCTATAGCAATCCCATTCCGTCTTCGATGCCGTATTCGGGATGGATCAACGGTGCTTCGGCTGCCCTGAACCCCGACCACGGAGCTGCGGCTGCGCAGGGTATAGGCTGGGCGCGCCCCCTCAAGACCAATAACTCCGGCGTACACCACGGTATAGGCGTCGCCATGGATATGGGTATCGAGTGGTTCTTCCAGGACCGTATCTCGCTTGGTGCGGCAGTCACTTTCTCCCCGGTTATGTTCACCTTCCGTCCGCAGACTTATACCGTCATGGAGGGTCTGAGCACCCTTTCCGGCAAGGTGGAGCAGTATAACCTGCTCGTCAGCCCGGGTAGCTGGTCCTGCCTCTACGGTACGGAGAACATCGGTTTCCAATTGTCGTTAAACTATTATCTATAAGGTAACAATTATGAAAAAGATTTTTTATTTCATGTCCCTGGCAGCAGTAGTCTTTGCCATGGCGTCTTGTAAAGACAAAGAAAATGAACCCATTCCCCAAGGCGAGGAAGTAGTACCGCAGCAGATCAGGCTGGCGGACGCTTTCCAGGAGTATTTCATGAGCGAAGGAGAGACGGCTCTCATCCAATATACCGTCACCCCCTCCAACGTCAATGTCAACTACACGCTCGCGTGGGCCTCTTCCGACGAGAAAGTTATCAAAGTGGACAGCAAAGGTAGGGTTACCGCTCTGGCAGAAGGTTCCGCTACGGTCACTGTCTCTATTAACGAGTACCCGGAGGTAAAGCCGGCGGTGGCTTCCATCACGATCCTGGCGCCCGCGAAAGTAGGAGATTATATCTACGATGACGGCTCCTGGGGCGAGAATCCAAATCCTAATGGCAAGAAAGTGATTGCGGTGATCTACTGGCTCGGCAACGCTTCTCTCTTCGACCCGATCCTCGAGGTGGATTATCCGAACTGCACCCACGGTCTGGCAATGTCTATCAAGCAAGGCAAGGCAGGCGAATGGATGAAGGATTTCCATTCTTATTTCCTTGGTACGGATATGGAATACGCTTCATTGGAAGAAGTCTTTATGAATGTGGGTAACGGACCTCTCTGTGACAACTCCGGTTCGCTGACTGAGTGGGGTATTGAGCATTCTTCTTATGCGGAGCTCATCCGTCCGTATTTTGAGAACAAAGATTTATGGGCCGGTGATGGCTTCTGCGGATTGGGTGGCTACACCTATACTTCCGTGCTGGAGCAATATACGCGCGAGTATGACCCTGAAGGTAGATTCCCCTTCGAGTTCTATATCAACGCCATGAATCTGGTGAAAGACATTGAGGCGCCGCTGACTACTTCGCGCTGGTATGTGCCCTCTATCTTTGAGGCGGCACTGATGGTCAATACCGCGCTTACCAAACCGAGCGATTTCAATAACTCCCAAGTGGATGACGATATGAATCCGCTCATCAACCACAACAATGACAATGTAGCAGTTGTTAACGCTGCGCTTCAGAAAGTGCAGGGTGCCGATCTCCTGCCTACGACGGATGAGTATGCTATCGCTTCTGCTACCGATGCATATTGTCCGTTCAAAGAGATATGCAGTTCTATGAGCTGCGGCGATTTCTTCGAGTGCTGCTATGTATGCAATACAGGCGAAGGACGCCCGGCCGACGAAGCGGCGGAGATTGAAGCAAGATGGGATAGCTGGCTCAAAGACAATGCCGGTGACAAGTACCAGGAGTACAAGAACTACGCCGAGACTATTAATGAGCGCTATGAAGTATTCCTGGCAATCAGAGGATATGATAATGTCACTCCCGAGCAGGTAAACGGTGCCCGTGTAGGTGTTGGGCTTTCCATACTGGTTGCTTCGATATATGCTAATGTAGGTGTAGCAGATGGAAAGATGCATGCCCGCATGACTAAAATTGATGGCTATTGGCCATACGTATCCGGCCAGAAAGGAGAAGACAACGAAGGCGACGTAGTCCGCGCAATCATCGCATTCTAATAAATGCCATTGTACCGGGATGCCGTACGAGCGACATTCCGGTACAGCCTATTTTTTAATTATAAAAAAAAGTTACGTATGAAGAAATTTTTACTTTCAGCTTTGGTGCTTGCTGCAAGCACCTTTGCAGCCCACGCTATTGAGGGCGAACTCTCAGGCAAGTTCATCATCAACACTAACGGAGACAGCGTTCATTTCTCGCAGGGACTCCTCCAGTATCATGAAATGACAAGTAAATGGTCGTTCGCGGCCTACCAGTATAAAGCCGATAATGACGCACTCGCGTATTTCGGTTGGGGGACCAGCGGTTGGAACAGCGGTGCCAATGAGTACCAGCCTACTTCTACCTCCGCCGATCCGGCTGACTACTTTGTAGGCGGTAATGAGAACAACAACTTGACCGGCGATTATGCCTATGCAGACTGGGGAATCTACAACCCCATCAAAAACGGAGGCAATTTTGCCGGACTCTGGCGCGTGCTCACCCATGAGGAGTGGGTATATATCATCGAGTCGCGTCCGAACGCGGGCAAACTGTTCGGTTTCGCTACGATTGATAACCTGTACAAAGGTGTTATCTTGCTCCCGGACGAGTGGGTTCTCCCCTCTGGCGTAACCTTCAAGCCCGGCACGGATTGCTATATGGAGTATGAGACCGGCAACGGATGGCGGAATCTGAATCTCGATATGCAGACCAACTATAATGACAACAAATACACCCTTGCCCAATGGAATATAATGGAAGAAGCCGGTGCTGTCTTCTTCCCGGCTATGGGATATCTCACAGGTGGAGAGATCCGTTATCCGAATGACTTCGGCTACTACGCTTCTTCTACTGCGAGAAATGGATACACCGAGTACGCAATGGAGTTTGACAATAAGAGTCTCCTTGCCAGCGACGGCGCTTCCAGAAGGGGAAATGGCGTCTCCGTACGTCTCGTCACCCGTCCTGATAGCGACTATCAAGGAATTGACAACGCTCAATCGCACAAAGCAGCGAAGAAAGTTCTTCGTGACGGACAAGTCCTCATCCTGATGGATGGCAAGCAGTTGAACATCCTCGGCGCCGAGGTAAAGTAAAGTTGAACGAATGATCGTTGAACGAATGAACGAGCCATGCAGGGCTGACTCCCCTGCATGGTTACAAATTAAACAACTTTATTTATTCATTAATTCCGACGGGGCGATGGGATATAACTGCCAACTAACATTATGAGAAAACTATTTACATTATTCGTTGCACTTGCAGCAAGCGTTGGAACGCTCTTTGCTGAAAGCGGTTACTGCGGCGCTAACCTTACTTGGTTCTATAACCCATCGGACAGCTCCCTCACTATTTCCGGAACGGGACCGATGACGAACTATTCGGAGGACAATCACGCGCCATGGTATGAGTACTATGACAAGATTACATCTCTGAATTTGGAGTCCGGAATGACTACGATTGGCAATTATGCCTTCTTTTGGTTAAGTAAAGTTAAAGAAGCCAATATTCCGGAGGGCGTCACCTCTATCGGCGATTATGCGTTTAGCGGTTGTGCTGCTTTGGACTGGCTATATATTCCCTATGGTGTAAAGACGATAGGGCAGTCTGCTTTCGCATTTTGTATCTCCTTGTTTAGAGTGTTCATGCCATACGGCGTAACGAGCATCGGTGGCGGCGCCTTTGGGTTCTGCACCGAATTGTATTTTGTGGCTATTCCGGCTACTGTGACGACGATTGGGGACCAAGCGTTCTATTACTGCTCAGATTTAAGATATTTAGATAACTTTGCGACGAATCCGCAATCTATCAACGCGAATGTTTTCGATGGAGTAGATAAAACGAAATGTACGCTCTACGTGCCGGATTATGCAGAAGCAAACTACAATAAACCTACTTGGATAGAATTTTCTAAGGAGACGTTCGAATCTTCCGGCAATTTTGGAACATCTTCGCTAAGCTACTCTTTTGACTTTGAGACAGGTACTATGACAATTACTGGAACCGGTCTGATGCCGGATGATAGTTTTTCTGATGGTGGTTCTGTTCTAAATCAGATTAATAAACTGGTGCTTCCGTCGGGATTGACAGGCATAGGAGAATATAATTTTGTTCACTTCTCTGCATTAACTTTCTTGAAGATTCCTGATGGCGTAGCTATTCTCAAGAGGGCGGCTTTTGGAGGTTGTCATGCGTTGGAGACAGTGGAGATTCCGAGTAGCACCGCGATTATCGAGGATTATGTTTTCGCTGACTGCTACTCGCTGAAAACGGTCTATAACCTTGCTACTGTTCCGCAATCCATTAACGCGAATGTTTTCGACGGCGTAGAAATATCCAAGTGTACGCTCTATGTGCCGCAAGGTTGCAAAGCGGCGTACGAAGCCGCGCCTGTATGGAAAGATTTTATCATCAAGGAGATGGCAGCGCCTGAAGGGATAGACGAAGTCGGCATTCAGCCGTCAGCCGTCAGCGGTCAGAAGGTGCTGCGCGACGGCCTCCTCTTCATCGAGCGCAACGGCAAGACCTACAACGCGCAGGGTGTTGAGGTGAAATAACAAACTACAAACCACAAATAACAAACTTTTAAATTTATAATTGTATGAAAAAAATCTTTACAAAGCTGCTTGTGCTGCTGGTGGTAGTGGCAAGCGGAATGGTTCTCACCGGATGTGAGAAAAACAATGCAAAAAACATCGTTGGCAAATGGAAATTGGTTTCAGTTTCACAAGAGATCAAAATTGGCGACCAAGTAGTAGAATCAGGAACCGGGATGCTGTCTTATTCCTTAATCTATGTGTTTAACAGTGACGGTACACTCGAGCAGATCACAGACTATGGTGAGGGAGAGGTATCGGTGACAGGATTGTACACATTAGACAACAATAAACTCATACTTCGTGATCCTACTGTACCAGGCAGTCTTATATTAGAAGTAAAAGAACTGACCGCCAAGAAGTTGGTTCTTACAAATGTTGAAACAGAAACGGAAGAAGGCAAAATAGCCACCATTACAAGTTCTCAGGAATTCGAGAAAATGAACTAAAATCCGTCTCTGTACAGAGTACGTACCAAGCTATGCAGGGCTGATTACCCTGCATGGCTACAAAAAAGCTGACGGCTGACGGTTGAATGCCGACGGCTGAAAGCTCAACAACGCTCTTTGACATATTGGATTACCGTAAAAATACCGTTTGCGGCTAAAAAACGCAAATAAACCGCATTTTTTGCGGCTAAAATTTGTATATATGGAGAAAAAACTGTACCTTTGCAGCCGAAATTGACTTTTGCAATCGACAAAACGCAAGCTCGTTTGTCTTTTAGAATCGTCAAAATAATGTAACTTTTGACTAAAACAATCGACAGTTATGCAAAGATTAAACCAGCGATACAAGCAATTATTGGACGAGACCAACCTTGATTTTACGAGGTATATCTATCAGGAAATCAATTGGGATAACCGGTTGATTTTATTGAAAGGTCCTAAAGGAGTAGGCAAAACAACCATGCTCTTACAGCATATCAAACGGACTTTTGAGGATACATCAAAAGCCTTTTATGCCTCGGTGGATACATCTTGGTTTACCACCCACACGCTGGTCGATCTGGCAGAGTACCTTGTTTCACACGGTGTAACCCACTTGTATCTGGATGAGGTACATAAATATAGTGGATGGGACAGGCAGATTAAAGAGATCTATGATGCTTTTCCTAAATTGCATATCGTCATCACCGGCTCTTACATGCTGCAACTAAGCTCAACGGAGGCAGACCTGTCACGCCGTTGCCGGGTTTATATGATGCAAGGAATGAGTTTCCGGGAATACCTCGAGTTTGAGCATGTGGCACAACTACCCGCTGTTCCATTTAATGAAATCCTCGCCAACCATCAAACGATAGCTGCGCATCTGACCAACCAACTGCCTGTACAGAAATATTTCGAGCAGTATTTGGAGCACGGCTATTACCCGTTCTACAAAGAAGAAGGCGATGGTTTTTCGGCACGGCTGGAAGAGGAGGTGGATTGGATAATAAATGTGGAGATACCCGCCGTGGAGAAAGTCTCGTATGAGTTGGTATATAAGACAAAAGTGTTATTAGGTATCTTGGCCGAGTTGAATCCTTTCACCTTGAATGTCTCTGATCTGGCTACCAAATTAGGAGCATCCAGAGATAGTATATACAAGATGTTAGACTTACTTCAAAAAGCCGGACTGATACGGCGCTTGTACCAGAAATCCACCGGTATGAAGAGATTGCAAAAACCCGAAAAGATATTGTTTGACAATACCAATCTGATGTATGCCTTATCGCCGAACTCGGATATGGGTACGTTGCGCGAGACTTTTATGTCTAATATGCTATGTTCGCATCAACTGGCTATGCCTGCCAAAGGAGACTTATTGATTGATAATACCTATATCTTCGAAGTCGGCGGCAAGAGCAAAGGCTTCGGGCAGATAGCCGATATCCCGAAGAGTTATGTCATAGCAGATGGTATTGATGTAGGGTTTGGCAACAAAATCCCTCTCTGGTTGTTCGGCTTCCTCTACTAAGAAAGCCATACATTATATATTAATTTAAAAAGCGGTAATCCTCGCTTAAGCTAAGGCTTGTGCGACTGCGTGCTATGCACTTGTATAGCACGCCGCCTTGCTCTACGCTCTCCCCACAGATTAAAATCTGCGGGGGCCCTTTTTATATAGCGGATTACCGCTTTTTTGTGTAAACTAGACAAACATATCAAACATATCAAACAAATGAAAAAACTTCTTTTTTTCCTCCTGCCGGCGCTGATGCTGTTTGCTGTCGGTTGTAAGGACAAGAACGAGCCGGAGAATCTTCCGCAGGCGCTGTCCGTGAACCCGGAGTTGATCACCTGCCCTGATGCGGGTGGTGACTACACGGTAACAGTGACCTCGCCTAATGGCGCATGGTCGGCTACCACCAACGAGAGCTGGATCCGTGTAACACCTACCTCCGGCGAGAAAGGCACAGCCGAGATACGGATCAAGATCTCTCCCAACAAAGAGTCTGCAGAGAGCAAAGGTGTCATCACTTTCACCTCCGACGAAGAGACAGTGTCTTTCCCCGTGACCCGTGCAGCGAAAGCCGCTCCTTATCTGCGCATCGTCTCTGATATAGAGCTCAATACTCCGAAAGAAGGAGGTACTTATACCCTCCAGATAGAGAGTAATATCAAGTGGTCCGCCTCTTCCAATACCGGCTGGGCGAAAGTGAACAAAGGTGTCTCGGTCAATAACGACAACATCACCGTCACCGTCTCTCCGGCTACGACGCCCGAAGAGACAACAGCAACCATCACCATCGCCCCGTACGGCGAAGGAGAAGCTGCCGGCAAGCAGGAAGTAATAATCACCCGCGGCAGTACGGAAGCCACCTCTCTCTCGGTTGATCCGACGGAGATAACCGCTCCCGAGAACGGTGGTTCGTTTACCGTCAATGTCTCCTCTAATGCCAAATGGCGGGTATGGAAGACATGGGATATGGACTGGTTGAAGTTCTCCGACGCAGCAGAAGGTGATGGTAGCGGTTCGTTCTCCTTCTCCATTGAAGAAGCTACCTCTATGGACGCCGTTTCCGGCATCCTGACCATCGAGGAAGATCGTTCGGATAACTACAAACCCGTCGTAACCCAAGTAGCCGTTTCCCGCAAAGGCAAAGCGGCAGCGGATCTGACCGTAGCGCCTATCGCGATTAATGCGCCTGCCGAAGGAGGACACTTCCCGGTAGCTGTCAAGTCCAACTATCCCTGGACGGCCACCACGTCCGGTAATTTCTTCTCCCTCTCCTCTACCTCCGGCGATGGGTATTCTACCATCGTCGTGTCTGTCAACCCTGCCACCGACGAACGCGAAAAAACCGGCTACATCATCATCCGCACTTCCTTTGGCAACGAGCAAACGCGTATTAATATCCACCGGGATGCATATGTGCCGCCGGTTCCAGAGCCGTCCTTGCGGGTCTATCCTGTCTTGATTTCAGCCACCGCTGAGGGCGGAGAATTTACCCTTAATCTGACCAGCAACTGCGCATGGACCGGCACCTCCTCCGACACTCGAGTAGCAAGTTTCTATCCTACCTCCGGTACCGGTTCGGCTACTATCTCCGTCATTGTTGCGCCTACGGCATCAACTACACCCTCCAACGCCACGTTCACCTTTACATCTGCCGATGGTTCTTTAACCGAAACAGTGGAAGTAAGACGGGGAGCGGAGGTCTCCTGTTATGTTCGGAAACCCTTCTCTGTCAGCCGCAAAAAAAGAGTGTACTTCTCTGAAGGCAATCTGCAATTCCACGTATCTGGGTATCATACCTTATGGCGTTTTGCCAAATATCAGTATGAGTGCTTCGGACTGGTAGCTAACATACGGGATTTGTTCGTATGGGGTTCTGGTAAAGGACCTGAAGCAGAGACTACTACTTATAATTTTATTGATTGGGGAAGTGATCAAATCCACGATCCATGGACGGAATACATTTGGGAGCATAACAGTTGGAGAACTCTGACAAGTGACGAATGGGACTATATTCTCAATTCACGATCGAATGCGCAAAACCTTAGAGGAAGGGCTACTGTCAATAACAAACATGGTTTTGTCCTCTTGCCCGATAGTTGGGTGTTGCCTGCCGGTTTGCAATTCAATGCCAATGCGACAGGTTACAGCTCGAATATCTATTCGATAGAAGATTGGAAAAGGATGGAAGCGAACGGTGCCGTCTTCCTTCCCGCTTCCGGATATATGTATAACTCTTCTGTAGGAGAATTCGGTACGAACGGATACTACTGGACGTCGGACATGTATACCCAAAAATTAGGTATTGCCGAATGGGAAGTGGATCCGATACATTTCCAATTCGACGTTTCCGGTTTTGACATAACTTATCAAACGCTACACGGAGCCAGAGATGCCTTCTCCGTCCGCCTCGTATGCGACGCCAATTAATGCACCAAGCCTTGCGGGATTGGTTTCCCGCAGGGTTACAAAAACCAAATGACCCGATAAATGGTACTTGGTACTTGGTCACTTGGTACTTAAATTGATCTTTGACATAATGGATTACCGTTTAAACGTACCGTGGTCGAACGTTACGTAGTGGTAACGAAGTGGTAAGGAAGGCGACAGGGAAATGACTGCATTTTTGGCAGTGGAAGCCCACTCCTTAGTAGGTCTATCCCTATTATATAGGGAATAGACTACTCTACTAAGGGGTACCGGGCTGCCCGCCAACGATGATGATGCGGACGCTCCGCACGCTCGAATCCGTCTAAAATTGCCAAAATAATCAAGTTTTAGACAAAATTACTTGCATATATCATTATTTTGTTGTACTTCGGCACGCCCCTTCCCTAAATAAATTTAGGGTGGGTTCCCTCCGAACGTACAGTCGCATCTTGCGGGGCATATGTGCAACGACGGGTGTATTTTCGTCCAGCCTGACGGCTCTCGGATTAAATGTGCCTATAGGTCATTTTATGCGAGCATAAACGCCCCATATGCCCATTTAATCCATAAAATTTCATTTTATTGGACGAAAAAACACCCGAATGTTTGCGTATGTGCAAAATTTGTTGTACCTTTGCAGCGGATTTGATGAAAGAAAATGCGTGTACCCGCAAAATATTTCAACTCAACAGAATCAATTCCTTTATAACAAGATGATTACAAGACAGAAATATCTCGACGCACTGATTGCTGCTATGGGCAATGATATGATCAAAGTAGTGACGGGGTTACGCCGTGTAGGCAAGTCGTATTTGCTATTCCATATCTTCTATGACTATCTTAAAAGTACCGGCGTAGATGACGGGCACATTATCCGGATTGACCTGGAGCCCCGGCGCAACAAGTGGCTGCGGGATCCGGATGCGTTACTCAATCATATTGACGCCCAATTGCAAGATGACGCCCAATACTATGTCCTCATTGACGAAATCCAGCATGTGCCGGAGTTTGAGGATGTGCTCAACAGCTATCTGGACATGCCTAATGTCGATGTGTATGTAACGGGTAGCAACGCGAAATTTCTGTCCAAAGACGTGCTGACTATCTTCCGCGGACGAGGTGAGGAAATCCGTGTACAGCCCCTCTCTTTCGCCGAGTATTGCCAGGTGTGCGGAAAAGAGCCCAACGAGGCATTATTGCGCGACTATCTCATTTATGGAGGACTGCCACGTACTGCGCTTTACGAGACAGAAATGCAAAAGAAGAAATATCTCCGCGATTTGTTTAATAACACCTATCTCGTTGATATCAAGGAGCGTAATCATCTGAGTAATGATTCCGACATGAAGGAGTTAGTGGATGTGGTGGCTTCGAATATAGGCTGCCTTACCAATTCCGTCAAATTGCAAAACACTTTCAAGTCCATCAAGAAAAGCAGTATCTCCTATAATACGATAGACAGTTATCTGGATATGCTGGAGGATGCTTTTCTCATAGAGCATGCTTTGCGATATGATATAAAGGGCAAGAAATACATCAACACCCCCAAGAAATACTACTTCATGGATCTTGGTCTGCGCAATGTGCGTCTGGGTTTCCGCCAGAACGAATGGACGCATCTGATGGAAAACCTGATTTATCTGGAGTTGGTGCATAGGGGTTATTCGGTGGATGTAGGCAATGTCGAGTATAACACTACCATTGACGGCAAAAATGTACGGCTGCAATTAGAAGTGGATTTCGTATGTAACCGCAATGAAGAGCGTCTGTATATTCAATCTGCCTATGCGCTGCCGGATGAAGAGAAAGTGGAACAAGAGCTTCGTCCTTTGCGTCTCATCAAAGATAATTTCCAGAAGATAGTCATTGTTGGCGGACTGATACCTACTCATAAAACAGAAGATGGTATATTGATGTACAATATCATTGATTTTCTCTTGGAGAAATAAGCAATCTCCCCTTCCTTATATTTTTTAAGCGGTAATCCTCGCTTAAGCTAAGGCTTGTGCGACTGCGTGCTATGCACTTGTATAGCACGCCGCCTTGCTCTACGCTCTCCCCACAGATTAAAATCTGCGGGGGCCCTTTTTATATAGCGGTTTACCGCTTTTTGTGTGTCATCGAAGAATTAGAATAACTAGGTGAACTAGTTAAAATAGATAAACCATATTAACAACAAAAAACAGTATGAAAAAAATTTACTTGGTTGCTCTGATGAGCATTACAACTTTCGCTGCTGCTTTTGCAGCTGAATGGGAATCCGGAATCAAGGTGTTTGGTACCCAGATCACCTCGGACAATGTATCCGACCTCATGTCCCTTTTCAACGACAGCGAGGCGGAAGGCACCGTCACGTATGACCACGCGACGCAGACGCTGACCCTGACCAATGTCCTGCTGACGTCTCATGACGTGTGGAACAATTTCTTCCGCTTCACCAGCACCGCGGCAAACAAACAATTCAAGGTGGTGGTAAACGGAATGTGCGGCTTTTACAACAACGGCAACAAGCATTCCGTCTTTTTCGCAGAGAGCGGCATCACAATTACTTTCGAGGGAGGTTCCTCTGATCCGTACAAGGACGCTATCCAGATCCTGGAAGGGAATGGCTTCTGTGCGGAAAACGGCACGATGATCTTCCGCGACGTAGCGCTTGATTTTACGGACGTTATCTTCCCCCTCAGCGGTAATTCCAAGTCCGACCTTCTGGCGCTGACCCTTGACCACTGCACCCTGATGGCGCACCCGACGAGTATCTTCGGCAACCTGAGCGAGTTCAATATGGTCAACTGCTATTTCAAGCAACCTGCGGACGCAGTCTATAACTCGGATAAACACCGCGTTGAGAGCAACGGAAATGAGCTCGCAAATATGGACGTGCAGATCTCCGCGAGCGACAAGCAGGGGATAGACGAAGTCGGCATTCAGCCGTCAGCCGTCAGCGGTCAGAAAGTGCTGCGCGACGGCATGCTCCTCATCGAGCGCAACGGCAAGACCTACAACGCCCAAGGCGCGGAAGTACGGTAACACTAAAAACTCCATAGTGGAGCCGAAGTGAGGCCGATGTCGTCCTAAGATGATCGCGTGATGGTCGTGTAGGCAACCCGGTATTTTATGTAAAAATAGCACAAAAATAGTATGATTAAACTGATAAACATATTGATTATGGCACTGACGATTGCTACCGGTGGCGCGGGAGAAGACAACTCTGCCACCTACCGGATTGATTATGCCGGAAAGAAGTATTGGTTTTGCGCAATGACGAAAAGCGGCAAACAGATTGCTCCGCCGGAGCAGGCGAAAGCGGGGGAAGAGGTGGTGATCTACTATCCCATGATTGCTACCGACACCGATTACACCTTCCTGGTGGACGGCTGCTATTTCGGGCCGGAATACCAGAGGGACAAAGGGTTTATCTTCCGTTTCGTCATGCCCGACCACGACATCACCATCGAGTGCAAGGAGCGCAACTCCATGCTCCCGGAGGAGGTGCCGGAGGAGCGTTAAACGGTTAAGCCTTGCGGGATTGGTTTCCCGCAGGGTTACAAAAACCGAAATATCGACATATCGACATATCGAATAGGACAAAAAACAACCAAACAACAATAAATATGAAACGAATTTTTACACTCTTTGCTGCCGCCGTAGCGGCTATAGCGATGTGCGCCCAGAGCCCGGTAGGCGGTTCGTGCGGCGCGAACTCCCAATGGTATTTTGACCCTTCCAGAGGACTCCTTTCCATCAGCGGAGCCGGAGCAATGGATGACTATGTCTCCGGAGCGGCTCCTTGGTATAAGTACAATCAGGAGATCACGAGGCTCGCTATTCTGGACGGTGTCCCGTATATCGGCGATTATGCTTTCTGGGATTTGCTCAATGTAACCGATGTGACGATTCCCGGCTCTGTGAAGAATATCGGCGACTATGCGTTCGCTTCGTGCGGCGGACTACGGACTCTGCGTATTGAAAACGGCGTGCAGTATATCGGCAAAGGCGCTTTCGGCTTGTGTCTGGCGCTGGAGACGGTCATGATCCCGAACACCGTGACCACGATTGACGAACAGGCTTTCGGGCTATGCGGTAATCTCAAGATTGTGTCTATCCCGGCCTCCGTCACCACGCTCGGCAAACAGGCGCTTGCATTCTGCCCCTCTTTGCAATGGATCATCAATGCCGCCGGCATACCCCAGACCCCGTCTGAAGGCTTGTTCGATAACGTGGACAAGACGAAATGCCGTCTCTCCGTCCTCGCCTCCGCGGAGCAAGCCTTCCGTGCCACCGCAGAATGGAAAGAGTTCAATATCGAACCCGTGCAGGCAACCGCCATGGGGCTGTGCGGAGAAAACCTGTTATGGACCTACGATGCCGGAACCAACGCCATGGAAATCAGCGGAACGGGCAGGATATATGATTTCTTTGAGGAATGGGATGAGTTTAAGAAAGATATCGAGACCTTAGAGCTGCAGGAAGGCGTATCGACGATAGGCCGTGATGCTTTCCGCAATTGCTTCTCGCTGACCTCGGTGGTACTGCCCGCCTCACTCGACAGTGTGGACCAATACCCCTTTTCCTCTTGTAATCAATTGACCTCCATTGAGGTGGCGGAGGGAAATTACTGCTACAGCTCCGTGGACGGAGTGCTCTTCAACAAAACCAAGACATACCTCATCAAATACCCTGCCGCCAAGCCGAAGGAGGAATATAGCATTCCCAATACGGTCACCGATGTTCAGCCGTATGCTTTTTGTGACTGCCGGCGTTTGAACAAGCTCACCATTCCGAGCTCCGTGGTGACAATCGGCCAACTGGCGTTCGGCTATTGCAGTTCTTTGCATGAGATATACAACTATGCCGCTCCGATACTCATTGAAGCGAGTGTCTTCAGGGGGGTGGACCAGCCGAACTGCATACTCTATGTGCCGCAGCAGTATTATCAGGCTTACTTGACGGAAAATGTATGGAAAGATTTTAATGTGCAGATAACCGACAGAGGTGAAGGGATAGAAACCCCCTCCGGCTCCCCCTCAAGGGGAGAGAAAGTGCTCCGCAACGGCATGCTCCTCATCGAGCGCAACGGCAAGACCTACAATGCCCAAGGCGCCGAGCTCCGCTGACATCTGAAAGCTGATAGCTGAAGGCTGACATCTGATAGTTAACTAAAAACAACAACCATTATGAAAAAAATCTTTACAAAACTGCTTGTATTGCTGGTGGCGGCAGCAAGCGCAATGGGGCTTACCGGATGCGGTAAGGACAACCCACAAAACATCGAGCCGTTCGAAGAGCAAAACCTGATCGGAAAATGGAAACTCGTCTCGCAAGTAGCAGAGACGAAAACCGGCGACAAAGCACAAACGAACCCGGAAATGCCGCCTTATGTCTTGACGCTGGAGTTCAAGAGTGATGGTACACTCATTTCGACCAGCGAAGAAGAGGGGAACAAGGATTCGATGAAGGGTACGTATGTGTTCAAGGACAACAAAATCCTGATGACCGATCCTGATAAGAAGGAAACGAAAACGGCGGAGGTAAAAGAACTTACCGCCAAGAAGTTGGTGCTTGTAGCGGTCGAAACAGAAGAGCAAGACGGCGTAAAGGCCACCATTACCTTCACTCAGACATACGAGAAGATGCAGGGCGGCGGAGAAGACCCGGAGCCGGAAGACCCCGTACAAGTATATACCGTCTTTGATGCCGCAACCGGCGTGCTGACCTATTACTGCGACAACAAGATGAATTCCAGGGAGGGGCAATTCAAAGAGATTTATAAAGCGCCAAACGTGGAAGACGGCATGCGGGAATGCAGCTCTGAAACGCGTCAGTATTACAAAGACGTGAAAAAAGTGGTCGTTGACCCCTCTATGAAGGAGTATCCTTATCCCACCATGGAAAGCCTGTTCGGTTGGGACATGGATGTCGAGACGGAGACGTTCTATGGCTATGAGAACATGACGGAGATAGAGGGACTGGAGAACCTGCCGGTCGGGAATGTGATGAGTCTGAGACTGATGTTCGCCGGTTGCTCTTCGCTGAAGTCGCTGGATCTGCGGTCGTTCGCCGACATCCCGAGCGCAACGCAGATAGGACTCATGTTCTACAACTGCACTTCGCTGGAGACCATTTACAGCAACGACGACTGGAGCGATAATAAGGCACTGACCTATTCGAGTCTGATGTTTAAAGGCTGTGAGGCATTGGAGGGCGGCAAGGGAACGAAATACGACCCTTCTTTCGACGACCAGACCTATGCCCGTCCGGACGGAGGTCCAGCCCATCCGGGCTTTTTCACGCCGGTTAAGGAGTTGAATCCCATTGCCTTCTCCGTAGCCAAAGCCAACCAGGTGTTCTTCGCGCATGGCAACCTGATACACCATCCCAGCGGCGGGGTCTGGCGGATAGCTACAAACCAATACGATATCGAAGGAGACAACAACTCCAAGATCGCGCGCTATTGCGAGCACTTTATTGACCTCTTCGGCTGGGGCACTGCGGAGAAACCCTACGAATCCTCTACTTACACGTCGGACTATCCTACCGTTTTCACCGACTGGGGTACGAATACCATCGCCAATGATTATAGCATGACTTGGCGCACGCTGACCGCCGCGGAGTGGGAATACGTGTTCGAGAGACGCGCTAATGCCGCTTCCCTCTTCGGCTTCGGCAGCGTCAACGGCACGAACGGTCTGATTCTCCTGCCGGACGGATGGACACTGCCTGCCGGTAGTACGTTCGTTCCCAGCACCGAGAACGGTTTTGTGGACAAGGGCACGTATTACCAGTGCACCGGCGACGCCTATGCGTCCAATAGCTACACCGAGAACCAGTGGGCTCCTATGGAGAAGGCGGGTGCGGTATTCCTGCCTGCTGCCGGATCACGATGGAGCAAGAATGTGTCGGAGGTGAACCAGAAAGGATACTATTGGTCGGCTACGCACGCAGAAGAGGACGGAAAAGCACACTACATCTATTTCCGTTCCAACGGCTATTCCGTCAGTGGCGCTACGTCGGTAAGCTGCGGCTATTCCGTCCGTCTCGTCCGCGACGTCGAGTGATTTTTGAAAGAACATAAACTCAGCTATGCAGGGCCGATTACCCTGCATGGCTACAAGACACAAACTACTAAATACAAATGAAAAAACTTCTGTTTTTCCTCCTGCCGGCGCTGCTGCTGGCGGGATGCAAGCCGGGCGAGGAGAACACGCCGGAGCCGGCGGGGCTGAGTATCGAGCCCCAACTGATCACCTGCCCCGATGCGGGTGGTGACTACACAATCGAACTGACCTCGCCTAACGGCTCATGGTCGGCTACCTCTAACGAGAGCTGGATCCGTGTAACACCTACCTCCGGCGAGAAAGGCACAACCGAGGTACGTATCAAGATCTCGCCTAACAAAGAGTCCGCAGAGACCAAAGGCATCATCACTTTCACCTCCGACGAAGAGACGGTGGAGTTTCCGATCACCCGTGCAGCGAAAGCCGCTCCTTATCTGCGGGTCGTTTCCGAAAAGGCACTCAACACCCCGAAAGAAGGAGGTACTTATACAGTCCAGATAGAGAGCAATATCAAGTGGTCCGCCTCTTCCAATACCGGCTGGGCGAAAGTGAACAAAGGTGTCTCGGTCAACAACGACAACATCACCGTCACTGTTAATCCGGCTACGACGCCTGAAGAGACAACCGCGACCATCACCATCGCCCCCTACGGCGAAGGCGAAGCTGCCGGGAAACAGGAAGTAATAATCACCCGCGGCAGTACGGAAGCTACGTCCCTCTCTGTTGACCCGACGGAGATAGCCGCTCCCGAGAACGGAGGTTCGTTTACCGTCAATGTTTCCTCCAACGCCAAATGGCGGGTATGGAAGACATGGGATATGGATTGGCTGACCCTCTCCGGTTCGCAAGACGGCGACGGCAACGGCTCGTTCTCCTTCTCCATTGAAGAAGCTACCTCTATGGACGCCGTTTCCGGTATCCTGACCATTGAGGAAGACCGTTCGGATAACTACAAACCGGTCGTAACCCAGGTAGCCGTTTCCCGCAAAGGCAAAGCGGCAGCGGATCTGACCGTAGCGCCTATCGCGATCAATGCGTCTGCCGAAGGAGGAAACTATCCGGTGGCTGTCAAGTCCAACTATCCCTGGACGGCCACCACGTCCGGTAATTTCTTCTCTCTCTCCTCTACTTCCGGTGACGGGTATTCTACTATTGTCGTGTCTGTCAACCCTGCCACCAACGAACGCGAAAACACCGGCTTTATCATCATCCGCACTTCCTTTGGCAACGAGCAGGCACGCATCAACATCAAGCGCGCCGGAAAAGAATTGCCGGCTTTGGCTTTTGACCCGATGGACAATCCAAAAAATGTGACTTATAATGGGGGCGATACCAACGTACGGTTGTTGAGTAATGTTTCCTGGACGGTACATTCAACCGACACGAATCTTGTTAAAGTAACTCCTTCCTCAGGATCGGGGCAAGCAATCCTCAATCTGACCGTATCTCCTGCCATAGATACGAGACAAGAGACAGCCTATATTATAGCTTCTACTACCGACGGAAGCAATATCACGGCTAAACTGACTGTAAACCGGGCAGGATTGCCTCAGACGGTACCACCTTATCAGGTAGGAGAGTTTACGGTCAACTCGGAAGGAAAGAAGGTAAGATTCGCACCCGGAAACCTGCAATTCAATCCTTACATGTATCCCGGATTCCGTTTTGCCCTCTACCAGTTCCAATATGTGGGGGGCAACTACAACGGCAAACCATATGGTAATGTATATATCATCGAAACCGGTGAAAAATGCTCCAATGAAAATATCTCTATGGACTATTACGGCTGGGTAGATCTCTTTTGCTGGGGAACAGGGAATAACCCGGCTGACAAAGATGTAGAAGAGGAAGAATTCCATGATTGGGGGGATAACCAAATCCGTAATTTTGACAGGATAGACAATGCCGGTACATGGCGCACGCTGACAAAAGATGAGTGGGATTATCTTTTGCATAAACGCGCCGGTTATAACACTTCTTATAGTCATGCCACAGTGAATACGGTTCAGGGACATATTCTGCTGCCCGATAATTTTGTTATCCCGTCAGATATACACTTCGAACCGGTCGCAATCAATTTTACAACCAATGTGTATGACTTCGACCAATGGCAAAAGATGGAAAAAGCAGGTGCCGTCTTTTTGCCGGCAGGAGGAAGGCGTTCAGGAACAAGTTACATACCATACTATTTTGATAATGCAAATAAGAAAATGCTTATTGGAACTTATTGGTCGTCTACGTTGTGTCCTGCAGGCTGGTATGGCCATCCCGAGGGGGCGTATTATATTTTTTACTCATCCTACGGCTACGCTATCAATGATGGTTACCGCAGTAACGGTTTCTCCGTCCGTCTGGTAAAAGATGCCAACTAGTAATAAACATGCAATCCAAACGAATCATAAATATAAACAATTATGAAAAAGAATATCTATTTCTTGTGCCTTTTAGCCGCAGTAGCTGTCATGCACACAAGCTGTTTCCTGCTGGCTCCATCTACCAGCAGCAATAGTACCCCCGCACCGAAAGTGGACTATGCGCCCCAGCAAATCAAAAGCGGAGCCTATGTTGCTTTCACCCATCCCGACGGGGCTTCCATCAAGATTGTTTTCCAGACCCAGAGCACCGCGGATCTCGCTGCTTCGTCGGCTTCCAACGGACGTATCAACGCTGCCTATTACCGGTATGACGGATTCAACATGGCGTCACTGACGTATAATTACCAGCCCAACGGAAAACTCTCAGGCCAGTACAAAGCCGAACTGAATTTCACCAGAGAGAATGGAGGTACTATCAGATTCCTCGATTCCGACCAAACCGCATCATTTACTTATCGTCCCTAAATTCGGACAAATATGAAAAAACTGTTTCTTTTTGCGCTGCCGGCACTGCTGCTGTTTGCAGCCGGCTGTAAGGACAAGAACGAGCCTTCTTCAAAGACCCTGTCCGTCTGGTTCGGAATGCCAACTAAAAGAACAAACAACAAACTTTTAAATTTATAATTGTATGAAAAAAATCTTTACAAAGTTGCTTGTGCTGCTAGTGGCGGTAGCAAGCGGAATGGCGCTTACCGGATGCGGTAAGGACAACCCACAAAACAACGAACCGGAGAATGCGCAAGACCTGATCGGAAAATGGAAACTCGTTTCGTACGATGTCGAGTACAAAAATGGCGACGACGTGGAAAAAAACACAGTGCCGCTTCTTTATAGCTGGATCTGGGAATTTACGGATGACGGTAAAGTTATACAGACCATGGAAGAAGAGGGTAAAATTTATACAACTATAGCCACCTATACCCCCGAAAACAATATAATTACAACTAATGATGATGCTGTCATGCAGATTAAAGAACTAACCTCCAAGAAGTTAGTCGTTGAAAGAAGAGAATCAGATATAATAGATGGAAAACAATACACCATTACTGGTACTTATACATTCGAGAAGATGAATGGCAGCGGGGGACAAGATCCTGAAGAACAGGTATATACCGTCTTTGATGCCGCTTCCGGCGTGCTGACCTATTACTGCGACGGCAAAATCAACTCCCGAAATGGGGACTACAAAGAGATTTATGATCCGAAAAAGGACGACATCCGGGTGAATGTGTATCTGTATTACGGCGACGTGAAAAAAGCAGTCATTGACCCCTCTATGAAGGATTATCCTTACGCCTCCATGACCAACCTCTTCGGCTCCTGCTATAGCGACGAAGATCAGAAATGGCATGGACTGGAAAACATGACGGAAATCGTAGGTTTGGAGAACCTGCCTACTGCCAATGTGACGGATATGTCATTTATGTTCAGTAAATGCGCTTCGCTGCACACTGTGGATCTGGGTTCTTTCAATACCGCCAATGTGACGGATATGCAGGGGATGTTCTCGGACTGCGGTTCGTTGGATTCGGTGAATCTGAGTTCTTTCAATACCTCTAACGTGAAGGATATGGAGGGTATGTTCTATTACTGCTCTTCATTGAAGTCGCTGGATCTGCATGCTTTCAATACCTCCAAGTTGGAGGATACGAAGCAAATGTTTGCATACTGCTCTTCGCTGGAGACCATTTACTGCAACGACGACTGGAGCAAGAGCACCATACTGACTTCTTCCGTAGCTATGTTTGAAGCCTGCGATGCACTGGAGGGCGGCAAGGGAACGAAATTCGATTTCCAATCGGCAGACAAAACCTATGCCCGTCCGGACGGCGGTACTGCCAATCCCGGCTATTTCACGGTCTATAAGGAGTTGAATCCCATTGCCTTCTCCGTAGCAAAATCCAACCAGGTGTTCTTCGCGCATGGCAACCTGATACACCATCCAAGCGGCGGGGTCTGGCGGTTAGCTACAAACCAATACGATATCGAAGGAGACAACAACTCCAAGATCGCGCGCTATTGCGAGTACTTTATTGACCTCTTCGGCTGGGGCACTGCGGAGAAACCCTACGAATCCTCTACCTACACGTCGGACTATCCTACCGTTTTCACCGACTGGGGTACGAATACCATCGCCAATGATTATAGCATGACTTGGCGCACGCTGACCGCCGCGGAGTGGGAATACGTGTTCAAGAGACGCGCTAATGCCGATTCCCTCTTCGGCTTCGGCAGCGTCAACGGCACGAACGGTCTGATTCTCCTGCCGGACGGATGGACACTGCCTGCCGGTTGTACTTTCGTTCCCGGCACCGAGAACGGTTTTGTGGACAAGGGCACGTATTACCAGTGCACCGGCGACGCCTATGCGTCCAATAGCTACACCGAGAACCAGTGGGCTCCTATGGAGGCTGCGGGTGCGGTCTTCCTGCCTGCTGCCGGATCGCGATTCAGCAAGAACGTGTCGGAGGTGAACCAGAAAGGATACTATTGGTCGGCTACGCACGCAGAAGAGGACGGAAAAGCACACTACATCTATTTCCGTTCCAATGGCTATTCCGTCAGTGGCGCTACGTCGGTAAGCTGCGGCTATTCCGTCCGCCTCGTCCGCGACGTCGAGTTATAAACTCAGCTATGCAGGGCCGATTACCCTGCATGGCTACAAGACACAAACTACTAAATATAAATGAAAAAACTATTTCTTTTTGTGCTGCCGGCGCTGATGCTGTTTGCAGCCGGCTGTAAGGACAAGAACGAGCCTTCTTCAAAGACTCTGTCCGTCAACCCGGAGTTAATCACCTGCCCCGATGCGGGTGGTGACTACACGCTCACCCTGACCTCGCCTAATGGCGCATGGTCGGCTACCACCAACGAGAGCTGGATCCGTGTAACACCTACCTCCGGCGAGAAAGGCACAACCGAGGTACGTATCAAGATCTCTCCCAACAAAGAGTCTGCAGAGACCAAAGGTGTCATCACTTTCACTTCCGGCGAGGAGAAAGTGGAGATGCCTGTGAGCCGTGCAGCGAAAGCGGCTCCTTATCTGCGGGTCGTTTCCGAAAAGGCACTCAACACGCCGAAGGAGGGCGGTACCTATACCGTGCAGGTGGAGAGCAATATCAAGTGGTCCGCCTCTTCCAATACCGGCTGGGCGAAAGTGAACAAAGGAGTCTCGGTTAACAACGACAACATCACCGTCACCGTCTCGCCGGCTACGACACCTGAAGAGACAACAGCTACCATCACCATCGCCCCATACGGCGAAGGCGAAGCTGCCGGGAAACAGGAAGTAATAATCACCCGCGGCAGTACGGAGGCTACGTCCCTCTCGGTTGACCCGACGGAGATAACCGCTCCCGAGAACGGTGGTTCGTTTACCGTCAATGTATCCTCCAACGCCAAGTGGCGTGTCTATAAGACCTGGGATATGGATTGGCTGACCCTCTCCGGTTCGCAAGACGGCGACGGCAACGGCTCGTTCTCCTTCTCTATTGAAGAAGCGACCTCAATGGATGCTGTTTCCGGTATCCTGACCATCGAGGAAGACCGTTCGGATAACTACAAACCCGTCGTAACCCAAGTAGCCGTTTCCCGCAAAGGCAAAGCGGCAGCGGATCTGACCGTAGCGCCTATCGCGATCAATGCGCCTGCCGAAGGAGGACACTTCCCGGTAGCTGTCAAGTCCAACTATCCCTGGACGGCCACCACGTCCGGTAATTTCTTCTCTCTCTCCTCTACCTCCGGCGATGGGTATTCTACCATCGTCGTGTCTGTCAACCCTGCCACCGACGAACGCGAAAACACCGGCTACATCATCATCCGCACTTCCTTTGGCAACGAGCAGACACGTATCAATATCAAGCGCGCCGGAAAAGAGCCCGAACCCGAGGGTACGTATGTCATGAGACCTTTCTCCGTCAGCGAGACAAAACAAGTCTATTTTGCTCCGGGCAACCTGCAATACCGGGCGTCTTCCGCTGCATACCGGTTTGCTCCTCATCAATATGACTATATCGGGGCGGAGAATGTCAATATTTCTTCTGCCTATTCCGGCTGGATTGATCTCTTTGGATGGGGAACGGGATATAACCCCACTTTCGCTTCCGTCGATGATCACGACTACACCTCCTTTACCGACTGGGGCGTGAATTCGATTCGTTATGGCAATACCGTATATGGCGCTCATAGCTGGCGTACATTGACTGTGGACGAACTGGAATATCTGATGCAACGCAAAAAAAGCGGTACCACGATGTTCCTTTTCGGAATGGCGAAAGTCAATGGAGTGCTTGGATTAGTGCTCTTGCCGGATGACTGGGTCTTCTCCTCCGAGTTAGTATTCATTGCAGGCACTTTTGTGGCAGGCAATTATATAGTGATGAAGGAGGTTCTGGAGACCAACAACTACACCTTGGAGCAATGGCAAGAGATGGAAGCCAAGGGTGCGGTATTCCTTCCTGCTGCTGGTGACCGCCTGAACGGAGAAGTGAAATACGTCTCTACGACGGGCTGTTATTGGACTTCTACCTCCGGATTCGACACTCCTACTAATCTGTACGCCAAACAATTGATGTTCTCGTCTTCCGCAACGGAGATAAGCATTTTCCCGACTAACTCAGTACGCGATGACGGCTGCTCCGTCCGACTCGTACAGGATATAAATTAACCAACCCATAAAATTATACGATTATGAAAAAACTAACTATTCTTTTTTCGATGGCTTGCATGTTTATTGCGATGCAGGCTTACGCTTCGTGCGAGAGTGTTATCACCCCGTCCCAGGCGGCAGCGAAAGCTGCTGCCAGCGATCCGGGCAGTTATTGCATCGAGGGGTATGTGGTATCCACCGTGGATATCTACTGCAAGACCTCCAGTTATGAAAACCAGTCGTTTATGATGTCTGACCAGCCGGGTGGCGCACCCGTCTTCGAGGCGTGGCGCGTCGTGGGAGTGGACCATACCATCGGTATCGGCTCCTTCGTACGCATCGTTGATGCTACCTTGCAGATGTACGGCGATGTAGCTGAGACAAAAGCCGGCTTTACCGTGCAGCCCATCAGCGAAGTGGTGCCCGACCTCAACCTGCCCGAATACGGCGCGCTGCTCACCGCTGCCCAAGCGGAGGCGATATGCCTGAGTCTGCCCTACCACGACACGCCGACCGAAGAGGTCTATGTCGTACACGGATTTGCCAATGACGTCATTACCATTGACGCGGCAAACGGCATCCAGAGCGTCTATATCGCCGATGAAAAAGGTACGGGATACTACTTCCAGGCATGGGAGTGCCAAAACATCAAGAATATCAACGGAGACTATATGCCGATAGAGGTGGGCGATGAGGTCTATATCACGGGCCATCTGAGCCGCTACAACAAGAACGCACAGATCAAGGGCGGCTATGTCTCACGCTATGCGGCGGAGCCTTACCTCGTCCGCGTCAGCGCCGATCCCGACAAGGGCTATGCCTCCATCTCCGGCAAGTATGAGTTCACCCTCGCGGAGATACAAGACGTGCAGTTCACCATGACCGCTGTTGCCGATCCCGGATATAAGTTCGTCATGTGGATCGACCCCGCTGACATAGATCCGGAGAACCCGGAATTTGCAACGGATCTGCTCGTGACGAAATGGTGGCTGGATATATACAATGAATACAAAGACCTGACGGATGACGAGATGGTCGCGCAAGGACTGGACATAGAAGGTGTTCACGCAATAACCCGGACAATAGAGAAACTGACTCAGCCTACCGCGACACTCACCCCCGAGGACTTGGAAATCTGGAGAAAGATGCACGGCTACGAGGAAATCCATGTCTTCCATTTCAAAGCCGTCTTCCGCCCCGTCAACGAAGGCATAGAGAGTCCCTCTTCCCTGAAGGGAGAGACGGAGAGGGGGTATAAGCTCCTCCGCAACGGCCAGCTCTATTTGATGTACGAAGGACAGATGTACGATGTACGAGGCGCGAAAGCCGAATAATATTAACCCCAATCATTTATCAGTATGAAAAAGTATTCATTTCAGGTCATGGCATGGCTGCTATGCGTGCTAATGGCAGTACCGTCGTATGCCCAGTTCGGAGGTAACTTCGGTCGCATCAAAGGCGCTATCGAGCAAGGTGCGAAGAAAAACGAAATCGAGAAAGAAAAGAAAGAGGCAGAGAAGAAAGCCGAGGAAGAGGCTGTCAAAGGTCAAGGCGTAGTCTATTACGTGTCTGCTGCGGGTTCCGCACGCGCGGACGGCAAGTCTCCGGACAAAGCGAAGAAAGACCTGCAGGCAGTTCTGAACCTCATTCGCGACAACGGGGAGAACGGAGCCGTCATCCGTATCGCCGAGGGCAACTACCTCGGATACATGAACTCCGGCTATGTGGAGATATATAATTTCGTCACGCTGGAAGGCGGCTGGAACGCCTCTTTCACGGAGCGCAACCCGCTGAAATACATCACAAAGATGGAGCCGACGCAGGAGCAGCTGGGCTCGAACGGCTCGAAAGGTGTCATTCATACCAACCGTGCGCTGGACGACGTGATGGCGAAGAAGCCCAAAGGCACGCTCGTCATCGACGGAATCTTCATCAACCTCGGATTCGAGAACGTCTATAAGCCTGCAGATCCGTCGGACCCGAAGTTCGGCTGCCCGTCGAAAGCGTTTGAGACCGGGCGTATCGAGGATGCAATCCCGCCTCAGGTGGAACACCAGATTTTCCATTCCGACGGCTGGATAGCCGGCAATGTGATCATCCGCAACTGCGTCTTCGCCAACGGAGTCTATTTCGCGCTCCAGTTCGGCAGCCGCTGCGGCGAGGTGGAGATATGCAATAACGTGTTCATCTCCAACCGCTATGGCGCCTGCCGTATCGACGGCGGGGACAAGAACGGCGAGGCATGCCACGTCAATTTCCACCACAACACGGTAGCTTTCTCGTGGTGCCGCGACAAAGAGATGGCGGATATGGGCTACGGCTACGAGTGCATGACGAAGATCAATTGCGATATCCACCATAATATCTTCGCCTGCAACAACATGGCGGCTATTGCTCGGACCCACGTCCTGAGCGGACCGGACAAGCCTATCGAGGCGAAGCGCGTGACGAACATCTACGACAACGCGTTCTTCATGAACGCAGCCGACCTGCAGCTGCCTCCTACCGGCGGCGGCAAATGGACCAACGTCAAAGTGGCGCAGTTCGAGGACCTCGACGAGAGTATCATTCCGAAAGTGGAGGGCAATTTCGAGCTCAAAGAGGGCGACTCGTTCATCAAGGCGCTCGATCAGGATTACCTGAAGGGTTTTGCTACGCTCAAGGTGGTGAGCAGCAGTTCGTTCGACCGCAACTCGGCAGCGAACCAGTTCCGCAACGCCCTCGGCATGAACATGCAGGGCTCGGAGACCATCCGCGTCTCGATGTACGGCAACCGCTATAACTTCGGCAAAGCGCTGCAACTCTTCGGTGCCAAAGCCGGCTACGGAGCACAGAAATTTTGACCTCCTTTGAGGCTGTTTGAACAGAAAAAGCGCATTTTTGTGCGCTTTTTCTTTGCTTAAGCACGATTAATCTTCGCTTTTTCTTGTATATATACAGAGCAAGATCAGATGCGTGTTTGGGTGAGCTCTTCCTTGCATGCCTTCAGCAACGCCGTAGCCTCTGCCGCCAGGCGTTTGTACTCCTCCATGCTGATTGCTTCGGAGGCTTCGAGCCGGGCTATTATAGCCTCGGCTTTTTTTATGTTTTCGTCGTAGTTCATAAGCGGTTATTTTCCTTTTCCTCCGATTATCACGCCTATCGTGAAGAAGAGGATCTTGAGGTCCAGGAGAAGGGACATGTTTTCTATATAGACGATATCCGCATTGAGGCGCTCGATCATCTTCTCCACCGTATCGGTATAGCCAACGCGTATCGGTCCCCATGAGGTGAGTCCCGGACGCACTTTGTACAGCAGGCAGTAATACGGAGCCTCCTTCATGATACGGTTAATGAAATACTGGCGTTCGGGCCGCGGTCCGACGACAGACATCTCTCCGCATAGGATGTTCCATAGTTGCGGCAGTTCGTCCAGACGGTATTTGCGGAGCCAGTGTCCGATCTTGGTGATACGTGGATCGTCATCTCGGGTCAGCTGCGGCGTCCCTTCCTCGGCGTGCTCGATCATCGTGCGGAACTTATGGATCCGGAAGGGCAGACCGTAACGGCCGATACGCTCCTGGGAATAGAAGACAGGGCCCCGGGATGAAATCTTGATCTGCAGCGCGATGATGGCAAACAGCGGCGAAAGCAGGACCAGACCTCCGGCTGAGACGGCGATATCAAATGCCCGCTTGATACACAGTTCGGCATCCGTCATGTGATAATCGGTGATACGGACGAGCGAAGGCCGGTCCAGATGTCCGATACGCGCCGCACCCGTTAACATATCGTACACGCGCGGAACCATACTGATCTCGCATGAGAGCGGGTACAGGCGCGCGATAAGCGCATATAACTCGCGGTCCGTATAACCGTCCGGCAGGTCGATAATCACTTCGTCCTGTTCCCCCGGATGCAGTTGCTCCGCTTCTGCCATCGAATGAACCGTTTTCGTGCGCAGAACACCACGGCGGCGGGAGAGAAGAGTGATCGTCAGACGAGGGATATAACTCAGCACGAACTGCAAGCTGAAAAGGACAGAGAGAGACACCAGATAGTGCTTGTAGTTCTCCGTCGGATCGTCGATGATGATGATAAAGAAAAACAATAACGCTATGACAGCCGCAGAGACAATAGTCCTCAGGAACTCGCGCCATAGCGGTTTCTGGAACGGACGCAGGTAATAGCCGGAGAGGTAATAGACCGTGAGGCAGACCAAAGGATACGCTATCAGCGGAAGCCGGAAATCGAAGGCGGGAATGAGCACATCCTCCAGCAGTTCCATACGACCCTCAAACACCATCCACCGGAAGCCCAGAAAACACAGCCACACCAGTTCGCTGCTGATGAGGTCCGCCAGGATGTACCATATTTGCTGCTTGCGACGTAAATCCATTACTCTCTGATGATGACGAATGTGCTATCTGCGTTCACTTTGATGATGGAACTGGGTTCATGGGGTGTCTCATCCTCTCTGCGGAAACGGCAGACATAGTCTGCGCCGTTCAGGATGGCTTCTTCTATCTCATGGAAGAAATGCGCGGTAGGATGTCCGCTGATGTTCGCCGAAGTGGAGACGACAGGATGCTTCAACTGCGCGCAGAGCGCCTTGCTGAAAGCCTCGTTCGTAATACGGATACCTATAGACCCGTCTTCCGCAATCAGGTTCGGCGCCAGATGCCGCGCATTCGGATAGATGATCGTCAGGGGCTTTTGAGTTTCAAACCCCTCCCCGTCCCTCCCCTCAAGGGAGGGAGATTGCTCTGCGGTAGAGGTTTCCAAGAGCATTTCCGCGGTCTCCGGGACATCGACATAGTAGTCCAGTTTTGCCGCCGAATCGAGGAGCACGAGCATGGATTTGCTGTCTTCGCGCTGCTTGAGGGCGTATATCTTAGCTACCGCCGCTTCGTTGGTCGCGTCGCAACCGATACCCCACACTGTATCCGTCGGATAGACTATGATGCCCCCTTCGCGGAGCACCCGCAGTGCTTCCTGCAAATCCTCTCTGTCGTATCTGCCAAAATCCATAACGCCTGCAAAGGTACAACAAAAATTGCACATACGCAAGTTTTTGAGCGATTTTCTTGCGAGATTCAAAAAATCTTTGTACCTTTGCACGCGGATTATGAGAAAACATCTATGGACATATTGTATTCTTCTCGGCTATTTGCTATCTTCTTGTTCCGTAACTCTAACTCGACATAGAGTGCTAATTTACTCACGGGTCATTTACGACTCGTTTAGCGGTCGTTACACTGCTATTGCATAGGTAGTTTCCCAAGTTCAAAATTTGCATATTTGCCAAATGGAATGCAAAATTGCCAAGCAAAAATAGCAAATTTAAGAATTTTTCTTAAAAACATGCCGCGTATTTGCATAATTGCAAAAAATGTTGTAATTTTGTAGCCGATTTAGTAGGCGCAAAGTCGAAAGACAATTTCAAACAAAATATATATCTTATGAAAGAATTAGATCTTACCAAGTATGGTATTCAGGGCGCACGTGTGATCGCCCACAACCCCTCCTACGAGTATCTGTTCGCAGAGGAGACCAAGCCCGGACTTACCGGTTATGACAAAGGTCAGCTGACCGAGCTCGGTGCTGTTAATGTAATGACCGGTATCTATACCGGCCGTTCGCCTAAGGACAAATACATCGTGGATGACGCACAGAGCCACAACAACGTATGGTGGACCTCCGAGGGCTACAAGAACGACAACCACCCGATGTCCGAGGACGTTTGGGCAAAGGTGAAAGAGCTGGCTATCAAGGAGCTGAGCAACAAAGACCTGTACGTAGTAGATGCTTTCTGCGGCGCAAACAAAGAGACCCGTCTGGCTGTCCGCTTCATCGTAGAGGTAGCATGGCAGGCTCATTTCGTAAAGAACATGTTCATCCAGCCGACCGAAGAGGAGTTGGAGAACTTCGAGCCGAACTTTGTTATCTACAACGCTTCCAAAGCCAAAGTGGAGAACTACAAAGAGCTCGGTCTGAACAGCGAGACCTGCGTAGCATTCAACACCACCAGCCGCGAGCAGGTGATCATCAACACCTGGTACGGCGGCGAGATGAAGAAAGGTATGTTCTCCATGCAGAACTACTACCTCCCTCTCCGCGGCATCGCTTCGATGCACTGCTCCGCGAACACCGACATGGAGGGTAAGAACACCGCTATCTTCTTCGGTCTCTCCGGTACCGGTAAGACCACTCTCTCCACCGACCCGAAACGTCTCCTTATCGGTGACGACGAGCACGGATGGGACGACGAGGGCGT
>DFKE01000014.1:0-257339 GCA_002373505.1 Bacteroidales bacterium UBA3653 | reverse complement strand
GGCGTATTCAACCTTGAGGGCGGATGCTATGCCAAGGTTATCAACCTCGACAAAGAGTCCGAGCCGGACATCTACAACGCTATCCGCCGCAACGCTCTCCTGGAGAACGTAACCGTGGACGAGAACGGCAAGATCGATTTCGCAGACAAGAGCGTGACCGAGAACACCCGCGTATCGTATCCTATCAACCACATCGAGAAGATCGTTCGTCCTATCTCTGCAGGTCCTGCAGCCAAGAACGTGATCTTCCTGAGCGCTGACGCCTTCGGCGTACTGCCTCCTGTATCTATCTTGACTCCGGAGCAGACGAAGTACTACTTCCTGAGCGGCTTCACCGCTAAGCTGGCAGGTACCGAGCGCGGCATCACCGAGCCGACTCCTACCTTCTCCGCTTGCTTCGGCCAGGCGTTCCTGGAGCTCCATCCTACCAAATACGCAGAGGAGCTGGTTAAACGTATGGAGAAATCCGGCGCGAAGGCATACCTCGTTAACACCGGCTGGAACGGTACCGGCAAACGTATCTCCATCCGTGACACACGCGGTATCATCGACGCTATCCTCGGCGGCGACATCCTCACCGCTCCGACGAAGAAGATCCCGTACTTCAACTTCGAGGTTCCGACAGCTCTGCCGGGCGTAGATCCTGCTATCCTTGATCCGCGCGACACCTACAAGGACGCTGCCGAGTGGGAGGTTAAAGCTAAAGACCTGGCTGCACGCTTTATCAAGAACTTCGACAAATATACGTCGAACGAAGCAGGAAAGGCACTCGTTGCTGCTGGTCCGCAACTCTAAAATTCGTTTAACAGCATAAAAAAACGGAAAAGTGGCATATGCATTTGCATATGTCATTTTTTTTATGTAATTTTGCACCCGAAACTAAATATTATATATATTATGAAAAATATTTACTCATTTTTATTGGCCATAGTGGTAGCGTGCTCGCTTATTTCTTGTGAAAAAAAGTACAAAAATGCACCGTACAGAGACTATCGTTATTTAGAATCTACATCGTGGAGAGCGGAAGCATTATGGGGAGGGTGGATAAGATATTATAATTTTGCTTCAGATGGGTCCTATGAAACAAAATTGTATTATAATGATGCCGGCCTATATGCCGATGTAGACGAAAATAATGACTCTTTCTCCCTACAAGAATCCTCCACCGGACACTATGTCCGTAATTATTCCAAGGATTTTGTTACATACAACCTGGTGTACGATGACGGCAGGGAGGAAAAAGTACATCTTTTCTATTCAAATACAGAAAATGATTATTACATAGTCGGATGTTACGTATTGGAGTTCGGAGATGAGTATGGAGATAATTTATATCAAACAGTTTCGGAAGATGATTATTACTACCATGTTGATAGATTTAATTCTTCCGTGACATGGGAAGTAAAACAAATTTATAACTATCCATCCTCTGATAAAATCTACTATGATGGTCGTCCATATACCGGCAGTACCGGCGGAGGAGGTGGAACAGGAAATGGAGGCTCTACCACCCAGACAGAAGGACAAGTGACAGCAACCGTAAAGGCTATCGGACCGGGCGTGGACTATTCATCTTACGCACAATGGGTGGATGGCAAAACCACCACAATCACTTGGATTTATAGAGAAAACTCCAAACAATACTACATCTATGGCGGTACCTATTGTAGTGACCCGGATGCCAACGGAGGGAAAGGCGTCTTATATCCATGTGAAAGAGGTTACAATTCCGTAAGAGTGGATGGTGGATATGCAAAGGACAGTTATGGGACAACACAATTCTATGACATCAACCTCCGTTTCACTATTCCCTAATCCGCGCGACACATACAAAGATTTTCCCAACTACTTTCCCAAGTATATAATTTGTACATATCACAAAAAAAACGAACCTTTGCACCGGACTTCAAATTAAAAACCTGTTATTATGAAAACGAAACTGAAAATTTGGATGAATGTCCTGCTGGGGGCGTTTGTAGGGATGTTAGGCTATGGGTGCGATGACTCGAGCAGAAGTGGCATGTATGGCACACCTACGGGTGATCTGGTTTTCAAAAGTCATGTCTCCAACGAAGCCAATGAGTCGTTGGAAGGTGTACAAGTGGTACAGCAAGGCGGATGGAAAGACGGAGCCGGAACGATGTATTGGGAGAGATGGGCTGATACTTTATATACGGATGCGGAGGGCAATGTGTATAAATTATATCAAGGGGATATCCCGCTGCCATACCATAAAGTTATTGTCAACGACACCACCGGAGAATATCAGTCGGATAGTATTATCACCGAAGTGAAATATACGGGTGGCGACGGTTCTTGGAATAGCGGTCGGGCTACGCTCGATGTCAACTTCACCCTCAGCCCCAAAGACAAATAAGCCGTTTCTTGACTGAAAGAACGACTCTTTAAGAAGGGAAAAACGTCCTTTGGGGCGATTTTTTCATTTTTTATTTGCATAATTGAAAAAAAAGCAGTACCTTTGCACGCTTTTTATGTTGCGTGCACGGACATACACGCGCGGAAGCACAAGAAACAAAGTAACAGATAACTCGAAAACTTAAAATAAATAAAACAACTATGCAAAACAAAGGACTTGTTAGAATTTTGGCTGTCTGCCTTGCACTTGTCTGCGCTTTTTACCTGTCGTTCTCGCTGGTAACGAGCCACTATGACAAGAAAGCTAAAGAGTATGCAGCAGGTGATGATGCAAAAGAGTTCCTCTATCTGGACTCTATTGCTACAAAGAAAGTTTGGTTTGGCTACACGCTCAAGGAGTGCCGCGAGAAAGAGATCAACCTCGGTCTTGACCTCAAGGGCGGTATGAACGTGACCATGGAGGTTTCCGTTCCGGACATTCTCGACGCCCTCAGCGGACACAACGAGACCCCGAACTACAAAGAGGCTCTCGCACGCGCCAAACAGAAACAGAAATCAAGCGGTGCTGATTTCGTAACGCTCTTCATCGAGTCGTTCAACGAAGTGGACCCGAACGGACAACTCGCTTCGATCTTCTCTACTTTCGAACTCAAAGACAAAGTGACGCTGAACTCCACGAATGCCGAGGTAGAGAAAGTGATCCGCGAGGAAGTGGACGGAGCTATCCAGAACTCCTTCAACGTGCTCCGTACGCGTATCGACCGCTTCGGTGTCGTTCAACCCAACATCCAGAAACTCTCCCAACCGGGACGTATCCTCATCGAGCTGCCGGGTATCAAGGAGCCGGAGCGTGTCCGCAAACTGCTCCAAGGATCTGCTAACCTCGAGTTCTGGGAGACTTATGAGGCTTCCGAGCTGCTGCCTATGCTCGCGCAGATAAATCGTGACTTCGCAGCTACTGCTCCCGAAGCAGCAGAGGAGACCAAAGCCGAGGAAGTAAAACCTGCTGAGGCTCCGAAAGCGGAATCGGATGAGATCGCTGACCTCGTTGAGAACATCAACGCCGACAGCGCAGCTGTAGAGGCTGATCAGGCTGCACAACTCGCCGAGTACAAGAAAAACAACCCGCTCTTCGCTATCCTCAACCCGTCTGTAAACCAGGCAGGACAGGCTTACCGCGGACCGGTGATCGGTACTGTACATTATGTAGATACCGCCAAAGTAAACGCTATGCTGAACTCGCAGATTGCTAAAGCAATCCTTCCGCGCGACGCACGTTTCTTCTGGACCGTTAAGGCTATCGACGAAGCCGGCAGTTACTACCAGCTCGTTGCACTGAAGGCGCAGCGTGACGGACGTGCATCACTCGAAGGAGACGTGATCACCGACGCACGTGCGGACTTCTCGCAGTTCAGCGCTTACGCTAACGTATCTATGTCGATGAACGCAGAGGGTGCCAAGACATGGCAGCGTCTGACTAAAGACAATATCGGCAAATCGGTTGCTATCGTGCTCGACGGATATGTTTATTCTTTCCCGACGGTACAGAATGAGATCTCCGGCGGTAACAGCCAGATCACCGGTAACTTCACCGTAGAAGAGGCCAAGGACTTGGCTAACACCCTCAAATCCGGTAAGATGCCGGCTCCTGCCCGTATCATCGAGGAGAGCGTGGTTGGTCCTTCGCTGGGTCGTGAGGCTATCCAGGCCGGTATGTGGTCCTTCCTGCTCGGCTTCGTGCTGATCCTCATCTACATGGTGTTCTACTATGGCTGGATTCCGGGTCTCATCGCCGATGCCGCATTGCTGTGCAACGTATTCCTGCTGCTCGGTATCCTTGCTTCCTTCTCCGCAGTACTGACTCTGCCGGGTATCGCCGGTATCGTCCTGACGATGGGTACCGCCGTGGATGCCAACGTGCTGATCTACGAGCGTATCCGTGAGGAACTGCGCGGAGGCAAGGGTATGCGTAAAGCGATTGAAGACGGTTTCAAGGGCGCTATCACCGCAATTATTGATGCGAACGTAACATCCTTCCTCACCGGTGCCATCCTCGCTATCTTCGGTACCGGTCCTATCAAGGGCTTCGCCGTTACCTATATGATCGGTATTATCTCCTCGTTCCTCACCGCTGTGTTCATCACACGTCTGTTGCTCGAGGATTATGCCGGCAAGGACAATGCAAAGGAACTGTCCTTCACCACCAAACTGATGAAGAACTTCCTCCAGAACGTACATTTCGATTTCGTCAATGCACGCAAATGGGCTTACTGCCTCTCCGGCGCGCTCGTCATCTTCGCTATCCTCGGTCTCGAACCGCATATCTTCGGTAAACTGAACCTCGGTATCGACTTCTCCGGAGGACGTAACTATGTCGTTCGTTTCGACCGGAATATCAATACTCAGGACGTACGCGAGAGCCTCGATAAGACTTTCTCGGCTACCCTGGAGGACGGCGAGCTCTTCTCGCTCAATGTGATTACCTATGGTAACGACGCTAACCAGGTTCGTATCTCTACCAACTACCGCATCCACGAGGAGACCGCTGAGGCTGACGAGGCTATCGAGGCACTGCTCTATGAGGGTTGCAAACCGTTCTTGGGCGAGGATATAACCTTCAATGATTTCCGTTCGACTGAGTCCAACGCAGCTGTAGGTATCATGCAGAGCCAGAAAGTAGGTCCGGCTATCGCCGATGATATCACTACCAGTGCTGTCTGGGCAGTCCTTGCTGCGCTTGTTGTGATCTTCCTCTATATCCTCTTGCGGTTCCGTAACTTCGCTTACTCGGTAGGCGCATTGGTAGCCTTGGCGCACGATACAGTGCTTGTGCTGGGCCTCTACGCTATCCTCTGGAAGATTATGCCTTTCTCCATGGAGATTGACCAAGCCTTCATCGCTGCTATCCTGACCGTCATCGGTTACTCTATCAACGATACCGTGGTTATCTTCGACCGTGTGCGCGAGTACAACAGCCTCTATCCCAAACGCGACCGCAAGGTGAATATCAACGACGCATTGAATAATACGCTCAGCCGTACCTTCTCGACCTCTATGAGTACCTTCGTTGTCCTCCTTGCTATCTTTATCTTCGGTGGCGAGACCATCCAGGGCTTCGTATTCGCACTCTTGGTAGGTGTGATTGTAGGTACCTATTCATCTGTGTTCATCGCTTCGCCGATTGCTTACGACATCCAGTTGGCGCAAGCACGTCGTGCTGAGAAAAAAGCAGCGGATAAAAAATAAGGAAACGCTTGGTAATGGCTAAAGAGCGTAAACCGAATACTTGTTCTTTCTGCGGCGAAAGCAAACCGAACATGTTCTCCGGTATCGGAGGCGCACTGATCTGTACGGATTGTATAGAGGCGGGGCACGAGCTGGTGGCAGCCATGCCCAAAGAGGCGGGGAACACGGCTAAAGACCTGGATTTTGAGAACTTGCCTACACCGCAGAAGATCAAAGATTTTCTTGATCAATATGTCATCGGCCAGGAGGAAGCAAAACGCTTCCTCTCGGTCGCTGTATATAACCACTACAAACGGTTGTTGCAGGAGATAACCAATGACGACGTAGAGATCGAGAAAAGCAATATCCTCCTTGTCGGTTCTACCGGCACGGGGAAAACCCTTCTGGCAAGAACGATAGCTAAGATGCTCAAGGTGCCGTTCGCTATCACGGACGCTACTTCCCTTACCCAGGCCGGATATGTAGGAGAGGACGTGGAGAACATCCTCGTGCGGCTTCTGCAGGACGCCAACTACGACGTGCGGAAAGCGGAGAAGGGTATCGTCTTTATCGATGAGATCGACAAGATCTCACGCAAAAGCGAGAATATGTCCATCACCCGCGACGTGAGCGGAGAGGGCGTACAGCAGGCTTTGCTCAAGATGCTCGAAGGGTCGGTAGTGAACGTACCGCCACAAGGAGGACGCAAACATCCGGACCAGGAGTTTATACATATCAACACCGCCAATATCCTGTTCATCTGCGGCGGAGCGTTCGAGGGTATCGAGCGCAAGATAGCCCAGAGGCTCCACACGCAAGTGATAGGCTTTACGGCGCAACAGGAGACCGAGCATCTGGATAAGAACAACCTGATCCAGTATATAGCTCCGCAGGACCTCAAATCCTACGGTCTCATCCCTGAGATCATAGGTCGTCTGCCGGTTCTGACCCATCTCGACCCGCTGGACCACGATGCGCTGCGCGCGATCCTCACGCAACCCAAGAACGCCCTGACCAAACAGTATCAGAAACTGCTGGCGATGGATAATGTAACGCTGGTGTTCGAGGATGAAGCTTTGGATTATATCGTGGACAAGGCGCTGGAGTACAACTTGGGAGCACGCGGACTGCGCGGACTCATGGAAGCTGTGATGACCGACCTGATGTTCGAACTGCCGAACCACAGGAAAATAGGTCCGCAGACCTTTACGGTCACCAAAGAATATGCTTCCCGCAAACTGGAGAGAATAGATCTCTATCGGATGCAGAACGCCGTATAAACCGACCGGTATAGGGTTGGGCTAATGATAAAAATAAAACGCGGTTATGAATAGCCGCGTTTTATTATGTGGATAGGTGTACCTGCCGTCTTAGAATCCGCTATAGACGATCTCCAGCTTCATGCCGTTCTTGGCGGAACGTATCTTGGTGGCAGATATGGTCTGTTGCTGACGGACGGATGTGACAGCATTGGCCGAAGTATTTGTCGTGGTCGTATTGATCGTCACCGGTACCAGCAACATGTTCAGAATGGAGTCATTCTCCTCTTTGCGCAACTGGTTAGTCAGAAAATCCGACATGTCATAACTGTAATAGTAGATCGCGTCGCCTACGGAGTCAACGCCTTGCGTCAGCTGACCCAGCAGCGCACATGTGTCGGACGGCAACTCACGGTTCTTGAAGAAGCGGGTCATGCTCTTCTCTTTGATCAGAAGCATATGGCTGGAGGGCAACAACCAGTCGTTCCGGTCGTTGTTATCCGGATCCATATTCATTACGCTCACGCGGATCTCCGCTTTGTTCACATAGGGGCGTTTCAACTCCGTCCGGGTGAAGATCTTGTCCGTGATCTGCTCCATCGGTATGCGCAGACGCGTATATACGCCCGCGGGCGCGATAATATAATTATAGGTGTCGGAATCCTGCTGCAGCGTTTCCACCCATTCTTTCTTGTCACGGTAAACCAGTTGGTTCACCGTACGAACCTCTGAATTGGCATAGAATGCCTTCATGTCCGATACGGTCGTGTCTTTGCCTGCTTTGTTGTATTGGAAATGGTAGAACACACCCAGCGCCACATCGGAGATATTCAGCATCGTTGCCGATCCGAATGAGGTCTCCAGCAACAGGCCCTTGAACTGCTCATTGAATTTGTCCTGGCTCTCAAAGTTGGTGATAGATGCGAAATCCTGCATGAAATCGTCGTTCACACGCATACGTACCATAGGGATATATTGTCCGTTCGTGTTGCGGATAGAGTCGCGTTTCTCGGACGCCACCACGATCCTGTGGTTAGTTAGGATACTCTTGTTACGCGTGCAATAGTCGTCGATATTCAGGTCCGTAGGGTAGGTACTATTGTATCGGAAGGTATTCTTATCCATCAAATAGGCATTGATAGCCAGAGGCGACTTGTCGTCGCCCACCCAACTCGAATAGTACATGAACAAGCATATCGAGTCCACCGTGAATCCTTCGGGATAGGTATATCCCTCCGGGCATGCCAGTTGGGTCAGCACGGAGGCGCGTAATACACCGTAATCAGTCTCTATCTCGCCCAACAGGAACGAATCAGCCTGGGAGATAATAGCATCGCAACTGTCTACGGCGGAGGATATGGAAAACGTGTCTGCCAATACAATAATGGCGTCGTTTTCATCCAATATCGACTCGCCTGTGGTGGTTACATCATCCTTGCACGCTGTCCACAGCAACATTACCGCGAGCAACGAAAACCCTATGAACGCAAAACGTTTATACATTCTCTACCTTGAGGAGTGTGTTATAAAAATCCCATTGGCGTTTGGCTGCGGCGGCAAGGTCCTCGGTCTCCTCATATTTCAAAATAGGCTTGTTCTTGGTCTCGGCATAATTGGCTACACGTTGGTTTACAGTAGGTGTAGCATAGACAATAGCATCCGAATAATCAACTGCCAAACGCATCAATTCTTCATATCCTACAGGGAAATCGGCTATAGAACGAACATCCGTATTCATGATTCCCTCTATACGTAACTTGTCCGCAAATTTGGAGTGGAACGGCGTCTTGTACTCGTTGTCATCCAGCATCAGCACTATCTTCGAGTGCGCAAAGAATGGCTCGTCGTTGAAGGCTTTCTTCAGATACAGCGGAGCTAACGCGCTCATCCATCCCGAACACAGAATAACATCCGGTGTCCAGCGCAGTTTCTTCACCGTTTCTATTACGCCGCGGGCATAGAAAATAACGCGGTCGTCATTGTCCGGATATTCTACGCCGTTCTCGTTGGTCACTCCTTTGCGACGGTGGAATAAATCATCATTATCTATAAAATAGATCTGAATACGGGCTGTCTGGATAGAAGCAACCTTTATCAACAACGGGTGGTCGGATTCTTCGATGATAAGGTTCATTCCGGAAAGACGAATCACTTCATGCAACTGGTTGCGACGTTCGTTAATCTCACCGAATTTAGGCATAAAAGTGCGTGTTTCATAACCATGTCCCTGGAAGAACTCTGGTAACTGGCGATTCAGCATGCGGATGGGCGTTTCCTCTGCTAAATAAGGGTATATCTCCTGAGAGATAAATAAGATACGTTTCGGCTCTTTCATAGGCATGTACACTTTTTCGCATTGCAAAGGTACAAAAAAAATCCGACATGACGAAAAAAAAAGACCAAAAAGTGACGAAAAATTTTATTTTTCGACATTTTTTGCGTATCTTTGCACGTTTTTTGACATTATCGACCCTTTTTTAATACATATCTATGCAAATTATTAGTACGAAAAAAGAACTGCAGGCTGCTGTGGCAGCATGCAAGAATGCAGGGAAAACAATCGGTTTGGTTCCTACTATGGGAGCTTTGCATGCAGGGCACGCCAGTCTGGTCAAACGCGCTGTGGCGGAGAACGACGTTTGTGTCGTGTCTGTATTTGTCAACCCAACTCAGTTTAACAACAAAGAGGATCTCGCGAAATATCCCCGTAATATTCAGCGGGATGCGGAATTATTGAGCAACTTAGGTGCCCATTTCGTATTTGCTCCGACGCCCGAAGAGATGTATTCGGCGGAGGAGATGAACACTACCTTCCAATTCGATTTCGCAGGCTTGGACCAAGTGATGGAGGGTAAAATGCGTCCCGGACATTTCAACGGAGTGGTACAGGTCGTTAGCCGTCTTTTCTATCTCGTGCAGCCCGACAAGGCGTATTTCGGAGAAAAAGACTTCCAGCAACTGGCTATCATCCGTCACATGGTGGAGCGTAGCTCGATGGCGGGTACTTTCGGAGACCTGAAAATCATCGGATGTCCTATCGTACGTGAGGAGTCGGGATTAGCGCTCTCCAGCCGGAATGAAAGACTCTCTGCCGAGGAAAAGGAAACGGCATTGGCTATCTCCAAGACTCTTTTTGAGTCCTTGGAATGGGCAAAAGAAGCTACTGCAGACGGCGTACTGAACAACTCCGCTGAAGCGGTGAAGAAAGTGCAGCAGCGTGTGATAGACACCATTAACGCTGTAGAAGGACTGGAGGTGGAATACTACGAGATAGTGGACCAGACGACGCTCCTTCCTACCGATACCTTCAACCACGCTATCGGCTGCGTCACTGTCTATTGCGGACCCGTCCGTCTCATCGACAACATCAAATACACAAACTAATGGCATTTAATCTGCACTAATTCCGCAGTAAAACACGATACATATACGATACATATACGATAGATATACGATATATTAGTATCGTTTAAAAGGAACATCGCTATAGCCATTGTATAGGATGAAGATAGTCATAGACAAAAATATTCCTTTCTTGGAGGAAGCCGTAAAACGCGAGTGGCAGGAAGTGGAGATTTGTCCGATGGAATCGGAAGAAATTACACCTTCTGCTGTCCGCGATGCGGACGTTTTGGTAGTGCGCACGCGGACCAAAATCGATGAATCGCTGCTCGCAAGTTCGCAGGTCAGAATGGTCTGTACTGCCACCATCGGCTTTGACCATATAGATACCGCTTACTGCGAAGCGAATCATATACGGTGGATGTCGTGTCCCGGATGCAATGCGCAAGCAGTCTGTGACTATATAGAAGAAGCCCTGGACGAGTATCTTACAGCGAGTCCGGTGAGCGGTCTTACAGCGCAGCGGTCTTGCAGCGAAGCGGTCTTGCAGCGAAGCGATCTGTCTATCGGCGTCGTCGGAGTTGGGCATGTAGGCTCATTGGTTGCGCAGATGGCGGAACGTAAAGGGCTGAAAGTGCTGCTGAACGACCCACCCAAAGGAATAGGCGTTTCGCTCGATTTCATCGCAGAAAACAGCGACATCATCACCTTCCATGTCCCCCTAATAAAACACAAACTACAAACCACAAACTCTTCCCCCCTCTATGGGGGGACTGATGGGGGCTTCGAGGGGTTTGGCTCCACCTTCCATCTCTGCGACGAAGTGTTCCTGCGCAAATGCAAGCCGGGTGCTCTCATCATCAATGCGGCGCGCGGAGGGGTAGTGGACGAACAGGCGCTGTTGGCAAGCGATCATCCTTTCATTTTGGATACTTGGGAAAATGAACCGCATATCAACCCTTCCGTACTGGACAAAGCATTCCTGGCCTCGATGCATATTGCAGGCTATTCGGTACAAGGAAAACGCAATGCCTCCCAGATGTGCCTTGACGCCATCGCTGAGCTCTTCCGGCTCCCCGAAATCAATATCTCGGAATACCGCTATACAGCTTCCACGGGAACTTCCGCTGCATCCATACAAAAAGGAGACTCGGCGCCCGGATGGCTGTCCCGAATCTCCGATTCTCTCAAGAAAGACCCTACTGCCTTTGAGTCTCTCCGCAGAGTGTATCCACTGCGCGGAGTATAGGATCAATAGACGGTGCTTCGCCTACTGCCTGGATCATCCACTCCTTCGGAGTCAGTCTTCCCAAACGGTATATGCGCATATATTCCTGCGCGAACTCCTGCTGCGTCTTGTATTGTGCCAAGTGCTCCTCCAACTGGTATTGTACGATATGTCCCAACGGATAATTGGGCAAGTACATCGGAGCATTCACCATATGGCTGTAAACAGCCAGTAAGGTACAGTCGTGTTCGCCTAATACCGGTTCGTAGTATTCATTCCATATCTCTTTGGCAATCTGTATCGTTGCTTCGCATAGTTCTTGAGGGGTAGCTTTGGGATGAGCGTATATCCATTGCCACATCCGCATATCTACCAGACTGACTCCCATAATCTCGTACATCGACCAGAACTGGTCCAGCACTTCGTCCGGGTTATTGATGCCGTTGCCCATTTGTCCGTCCGGCAGAAGTTGCAGATCCCGGTGCTGCCAGAGAAAAGCGGAAGCCTCGGTATAGGCTGTATTGGGGACGCCGGACAGCATATAGTGATCGATAAAATACATATCCAGCACTTGCTCCACGCAATGGCCGAACTCATGTACGGCGATATTATATCCCTTGTAATCCATACCGTTTTCAGGTATTCTGGTACGCAGACGCGCATCTTCCTTGCGTCCCAAAGAGGGCCACGCGTGTCCCGAACCGCGTGCCGGCTCTACCGCTATATGCTGCGCTATACGACGGGCGTCTTCGGAGTAAAATCCCATCTTGGTCAGCAGCCGCCACATATCTGCTGCAAAAGCATTGGCGTCCGGATATAGTTTCCGTGTCTGCGCACTCAGTGCGTCTTCGTTCAGGCTGGCTCTTGCTTTGAAACCGTCATACCATATATCGTACGGACGCAGATCGCGTTCCAGCCGCTCTTTGATAACGGCTGCTACCTGACCCACCTGCTTCGATCCTATCAGTGCGCGGAAGAGACTATCCAGCTCCGCTGCCGGGATCTCTACTCCTTCCTCAAAATTACGCCGGATACCTGTCGGTGCGGAGGGGCAATAGGCATCTTCTGCAAAATAAGCATGGGCGATATCCAGTATCTTCTGATACCGTGTGTAAGGTTCATTACCTCCGGTTTCATCGGAATAAGGCTGCCATATATAATCGGGATTATTGATGGCTTCGGCTGGAATAGACTGGTCCACTATACGCTGCATCACCCTGCAAATCATCTCTTGTTTCTCACGGTTTCGTCCCCGCGCCTCCAAGTTGTCCGATTGGTACAGTGCTTTCAGTTCGTCGCGCAGGTTCCAGTGGCTGAGCAATATCTTGTCATCATCCCATAGTTGCCGGCCATCCTCCGTGCGGAGATTTCCCATGTAGATATTATAATCAGCGATATAGTTCTCCGCTTCTGCCAGCGCTTGCGCCATACGTGTGTTTACTTCTGCCGGCACGCGGGTGGTAAATATATCTCCCATCCGCGCGTACGCCCATTCCTGCCGGCTCCATTCCTTGCCCAGACGGTTTTTCTCTTCCAGACTGTAATGCGGGAAATTGATGATTGTGATGAATGCCAGTTTGTTGTCAAACATGTCATCCGAGAAATGCGCCAGCGGACTGTAGCCGGACATAATCCAGTCCGGCTCTTGAGGTTCTGCAGCGTTGGTCAGTTGGGTAGGACGCAATAGTTCCACGGTAAGCATATCTGCCGATTGATATACTTGTTCAAAAATCCTGCTCAGTGATTCAAAAAGAACAAGCCGTTCGCTGTCCGTGGCGCAGTAATAGTCTGCTACCAATCGCTCAAAATCTTGCGGTGTGCCGTCTTTTTCTGTCCATAACGCTGCTGCCTGCTGTACGCCGCGAGGAGCAGATTCGTCCGGTTTCAACGGACTTTTTGTACTACATGAGGCTAACATAACCAAGCCGAGAATGAGGTATTTCTTCATAGATATATTGTATTTACCATGCCAACGTTGCGACGACAGGTTTATGATCGGATCCGGGGGCGTCCGGAACAACGCATTGCTTTGGCTGTAGCGGGTCGGAACACAGGATATAGTCAATCCGCACTCCTATTCCTTCTTTTTCGCAAGTCGTTCCTCTTTGCCAGAAATAGTGGGTTTCGTTCCATGCGTCATGTAAGTTCTCGCTGATATGCCGGTAAGCGAAACCGAGGGAAGGAGAGTTGAAATCGCCTACCACAATGACCGGGTACGGACTTTCGTCTATCTCTTTGCGTACCACCCGCGCCTGATTCTCCCGCAGGGGAATAGCCCGGTCCCATTTGGCTTTGAGGCGCCTGATAGCGGCACGGATACCCTTGTAGTCACGTATGGATTCTATCTCTGCCAAGTCTTCCGTGGTAAATTTATAGGACTCCAGGTGGTTGTTTATGATCCGGAATGTATCCGTACCGATAACCATATCGCACCGGTTGGACAGGTTGCCGCTTGTTTCGTAATGGATACTGTGTTTGTTGATTAGCGGATATTTCGCCCATACCATCGTGCCGTACTGGTGGCGTTTGTTATAGACCGAGAAATCGATATACGAATAAGGATATTTCTTGCTCAGCGTGCGCTTGACATCCGGAAGCGTGAGAAACTCTTCGTTCTTATAGACATCCACTTCCTGCAGACATACCACGTCGGCATCCTGAGACAGCAAGTATTGCAATACTTCGTTCTTCTCAGGTTTTTTGAATTCACCCATACGACCCGTGTTCCAGGTCAGAACAGTGATAGCTATAAGGATCAGATCCAGCATCTTAATGACTCTTAGGCACCAAAGTAACCAGGGGAACAATCATTTCTTCCAGCGAGATACCGCCATGCTGGAACGTATTGCGGAAGTATTGCGCGTAGTAGTTAAACTGGTTCGGGTACGCAAAGAAATCACTGCCCGTACAGAACATATAACTGCTGCTCACATTCGGGCATGGCAAGCCGGCGCGTTTCGGCTGGTCTATAGTCATGACATTCTTCGAGGAGCAATTAAGTGCTTTGCCTACCTTGTAGCGGATGTTCGTATTGGTGTTTTTGTCGGCAATGATTTGTATAGCGTTTTTGACACGGGTGGTACCATGGTCCGTCGTGAGAACCAGTGTAAATCCGCGTTCGGAAGCAAGCCGCAGTAATTCATAGGTAGGGGAATGTCTGAACCAGCTGAGTGTCAGGCTGCGGTAAGCCGCTTCGTCGTTCGCTAACTCCCGCATGATCTTACTTTCCGTACGGGAGTGGGAGAGCATGTCTATGAAATTGAGTACAACGATATTCAGCGGTGCTTGCACTCCCTTGAGTTGATGGATGACCCGTTCGCAGAAATCGCTTTCGTTCACCTTCCAATAGTTGAAACTCTCTCTTCTGCGATAGCGGTCGAGCAGGGTCTGAACCAACTCTTTCTCATACTGGTTCTTGCTATCTTCGTCCCCTTCTTCCACCCAGTATTGCGGATACATCTCCTGTATCTGCAACGGCAGCAGACCGGAGAAAATAGCATTCCGGGCATATTGTGTGGCGGTAGGCAGGATAGAGGTATATTGCTCCTCCGTGCGGATGGAGTAGAACTCACTTATCAGCGGCTGGATCATCTTCCATTGGTCATACCGGAAGTTATCAATGACGCAGAGCAGCACTTTCTCTCCCTTGTCCAGAAGCGGGAAGACAGCATGCTTCATCACGTCCGGCGACATAATCATGCTTGCGTCTTTGGGCGAAGCGGTCTTTCTGCTTTCTACTATCGACACGTAGTTCTTGGATATCCATTTGGCAAACGCAGCATTAGCCTGCGTACGTTGATCTTCGATCAGGCTGTGCATGCCCGAATGACCGCCTTGCTCGGGTTCCAAACCGGCTAATTCCAAATCCCATTTGCTGAGCAGGCGCTCGATAGCCTGCCATTCCTCGATAGTGGAAGCGGTATCTATGAGATAGGTGATATCGCTCCATTCCTGGCGGTAACTCTGCTGCACCTGTTCCGTTACGATCTCCTGTTGGTGGATATGTTTCTTGAGGCACAAGAGTATCTGGGAGGGATTGACGGGCTTTATCAGATAGTCGGCTATCTTCTCTCCGATAGCCTGCTCCATGATATGCTCTTCTTCGCTTTTGGTGATCATCACCACCGGTATTTCCGGACGCAGACGTTTCATCTCCTGCAGCGTCTCCAACCCGTTCATACCCGGCATGTTCTCGTCAAGAAAGATAATATCAAACTGCCCGTTTTGGACAATATCAACAGCGTCCTCTCCGTTGGAGGCTGTTGTTACGTCGTAGTTTTTTCCTTTCAGATAAATGATATACGGTTGCAACAAGTCTATCTCATCATCAACCCAAAGTATTTGGCTCATAATTTCTCCATTTGTTGATAAGGTTGGTCATATCTTCCGGCCATTCGCTATCGAAGAACATGCGTTCGCCTGTCCGCGGGTGGGTGAAACCAAGGGTCTTGGCGTGCAGCGCCTGGCGCGGACAGAGCGCAAAGCAATTCTCGATATACTGCCGGTATTTTTGTGTACGGAGTCCTTTTAGAATCTCGCACCCGCCGTATTTCTCATCCCCGAAAAGAGGGTGTCCTATATGCTTCATATGCACGCGTATCTGGTGTGTACGGCCTGTTTCCAAACGGCACTCCACCAGAGTGACGTACAAAAACTGTTCCAAAACCCGCCAGTGAGTGACCGCTTCTTTAGCTTGAGGGCACTCTTCCGGGTCCCAAACCCTGTATAGGGTCCGGTCTCTGTTATCCCGCGCAAGCGCGCCTTCCACGGTGCCGCAGTCTTCCTTGAACGTACCCCAGACAAGCGCGTTGTAGGTCCGCTCCGTCGTATGGTCAAAAAACTGCTTGGCGAGATGCGTCTTGGCTTCCGGCGTCTTGGCAATTAACAGAAGGCCGGATGTGTCTTTGTCTATCCTATGAACCAGACCGATGGAAGGATCGTTTATATCAATTTGTGATTTGTGATTTGTGATTTGTGATTGTTGCTCGAAATGCCAGGCGAGAGCGTGCAGGAGCGTGTGCTCGTAATTGCCGTGACCGGGATGAACAACTAATCCTGCCGGTTTATTGACCACCAGCAGATCCTCGTCTTCATATACGATATTGAGAGGAATGTCTTCCGGCGTAATGGTGAAATCATGGGGTTCATGATCCAGCAGCACTTGGATTATATCTCCGGGTTTGACACGGTAATTGGAGGCAACCGCTTTTCCGTTAACCCATATGTTGCCTGCATCCGCAGCCGTCTGGATACGGTTGCGGCTGGTATTGGTCATGTGCTCTGCGAGATATTTGTCTATCCGTTCTTTTCCTTGACCCTTATCTACCTCGCACCGCCATCGCTCCCACAACTCTTCGTTTTCTATATCCGGATCTAAAACCATGTATCTTCTTCGGTATGTGTATCTCCTCCGCTTGCCGCTTTCTCTATGTCTTTAGACAGCCGCAAAGCAACGGTCTCTCCCTCTATCAACCTCTCGCCTGCGCTCGGGGTCTGGCGGTAGATATATTGGATAACACCTTCTTCTTCCGGTTCGTCGTATATTACCGCTCCTACGGTGAGCCGGTGTCTGAGCAACAGACTCCGTGCGTCCTGCAGCGTCAAGCCGATGACGGACGGCACTTCCACCTCTTCTGTACCACGGCCGAAGCCTACAACCAGCCGCACTTTCGTTCCTACCGCCAGTTTCTCTCCCGGCTGTACACTGACGCCGTTACATTTGACATCCAGTACCAGATCTCTGAATTCGGAAGGCTCATAGTCATAGACGGTGTCCACCTGCAGACCCATGCCCCGGAGAGTGGTCTCCGCCTGGCGGTAACTGATATCTTGCAGGTTCGGCATGGTCACCTGGCGTTTCGTAGTAGCGTTGATTGTAACATATACAGCGCGTCCGTGTTTGGCATGAGAGTCCGGCTTGGGATCCTGATCTACAATCGTGCCAAACGGCACTTTGTCCGAATAGGTGGAGTCCACAACGACCAGATGTAATCCCTGTTCCGCCAGGACAGGCACTGCCTCTGCTTCTACCAATCCGCGTACATCGGCTACTTCCACCTCTATGCCATGTTCCGTATAACGCTTCAGATAAGCGATTAAGGCTACAAGGATACCGATACCCAGAACAACAGCCAAAAGGATATTCCACCCGACGAACTTGAAGTCGGACTTATCGAAAAAACTCAATTTTTTCATAAAAAATACAATTTACTGCGCAAAATTACAATTTTTTTTGGATATATGCAAAAAAGATAGTATTTTTGCACCGTTTTTCGCAAAAAGGCGAAACAAAAAGTAAAATAAAGCTTTATCAATTTTTAAATTTTTAAAATTTATGAAGAAAGTTATTCTTATGGTAGCTGTTGCAATGGCTGCACTCAGCTGCGCAAACAAAGAGGCAGAGAAAGCAGAAGAGGCCGCTCCGGCACCTGCAGCAGTAGAGGCTCCGGCACCCGCTCCCGCAGCAGCTGAAGCACCGGCACAGGAAGAGACACAGGCTCAGAAAGAGGCTTCTCTTATCGAGCGTGCTGTCGAACTCGGTCACGATGTAGCAGATGAGGTTGAGAAAAACAAGTAAGCACTATTTTACTTGTGAGATCATCTCACATGAAGCGGCCTTCGGGTCGCTTTTTTTTATTATATAAATCTGTTTGTAACACCAAAAATGCAGTATTCAGTGGCAAAATGCAAAATTTATTGTACAAAAATACATTTTTTTTTGGATATATCGTAAAAAAGTAGTACTTTTGCACCGATTTTCGCGATTTTGCGGAAAAAATAGAAAAATAAAGCTTTATTAACTAACTAAAAGTATGAAGGTTTGTGCCGGTCGGGTGTAAGTTCGCTTGCACTACTCGACGAAGCCAAAGCTCCAGAAATTTTAAATTTTTTAAATTTATGAAAAAAATGCTTCTTATCGTAGCTGTTGCTTTTGTAGCAATGAGCTGCGGCAACAAGTGCTGCGAGAAAAAATGCGGCCAGGACACTTGCAACCACGACACCGTTGAGGTTGTTGAGGCTGTTGAGGTAGCTGAGTAATCAGAACTTGTTAGCTCAAAGAAGAAGCGACGCATTTGCGCCGCTTTCTTTTTGTTTATGAGTGCTAAATGAGTCGTAAATGACCCGTGAGTAAATTAGCACTCTATGTCGAGTTAGGAACGCTACCATCACGGGACCTGGAGGACTGCCTTGACTTGGCAGTCCGAAAAGGGAAGGCAGGCGGGGAGCCTAAGCCGACCGAGAAGAAGGACGACGTCGGCCCCACGCCGCCCTCACGCCGGCTCAAACAAATTGAAAAATCGCCCGGAAGGACGATTTTTCATATCGGGAACCATAAATGAGTCCGAATCAACCCTTATTTAACTCTTGTTTGACTCTTGTTCAAGTCTTATTCCACCTGCCGGTCAATCCCGCTCCTTGCCTGTGGAGTAAATCGCTCGCCAGCAGTTGCCCGTATGGCTGGTAAAATCAAAGATCACTTATTGCTTTGCTCTTGGATGGCGATTCGCTCACGGGCATACGCAATAGCTTTCTGTAGTTTCTGTTCCAACACTTTCTTGTCCGGCAACATCGTCATATATTCAGCTACACGGATATTGCTTTCCTCCAAATGCATAAGTTCCACATGTTCGTCATTCTTACCGGCACAGAGAATCAAACCAATCGGGGCATTTTCTCCTTCCACTCGCTCGTATTTCTCCAGCCAACGCAGATACAGTTCCATCTGACCTTTGTATGCCGCCTTGAACGAATCAATCTTCAAATCAATAGCCACCAAACAATGCAATCGGCGGTGATAGAATAAGAGGTCAATATAATAATCCTCGTTGTCAATAGTAATCCGTTTTTGCCGGGCAAGGAAAGCGAAATCCGACCCAAGTTCTTCTATAAACCGCTGCATCTCTGCCACGATAGCACTCTCCAGATCTTTCTCGGAATACGTGTCTTTAAGACCGAAAAGATGCAATAGATACGGGTCGCGGAACACCATATCCGGTGTCATTTTGTTCTCGTCCCGCAAAAGTGCAATATCATGTTTGATAGTTTCTTCCGGCTTGCGACTGATGGCTGTGCGCTCATAGAGTTGCGAACTGATTTTCTCGCGCAGCGTGCGCACACTCCAATGTTCAGTTATCGCCATTTGCTCATAGAACGAGCGTTTGAGCGGTTCGCGGATGGGGATAAGGGTGATGATATGGGACCACGGCAATTGTCGTGACAGTGTAACGACAATTTCAAAGTCTTGATACTCAGTCGCAAACTGCATCATCCGACGCAAATTCTTCTCCTCAAAACTATTTCCATACTCTACTGCCAATTGTCGTGACACTGAAACGACAATTTGTTTTCCGTACTCTGCACGGCTGCCCTGCAGCACAAACGTATTGACAGCATTACCCACATTCCAATATAGTTGCGTCGTCTCATCGCTTACCACAGACGCAACGCGCTTACGGGTGTTCTCTATGAGTTCCCGCAACTGCTGCATCAGCGGTTCCGCAATAACCGCAATCTGCGAGGAGTGGCTCTGTTTGTTTTTCTCTACATCTGCCATAGGCATCTTCATTTAGTATTTCACGCTGCAAAGGTACTACTTTTTTCTGAAATGCACAAGAGAAAAGTGTATTTTTTATGCTAAATCAAAAATGACCACGGGTTGCCCCTTACTTGCCTCTCTATAGATGAAAGCCGAGATACCCCACCATCTCTCGAAAACGGTTCGATAATGATTCGATAATGGTTCGAGAATGAGTCGATAATGAGTGCTAAATGAGTCGTGAGTAAATTAGCACTCTATGTCGAGTTAGGAACGCTACCATCACGGGACCTGGAGGACTGCCTTGACTTGGCAGTCCGAAAAGGGAAGGCAGGCGGGGAGCCTAAGCCGACCGAGAAGAAGGACGACGTCGGCCCCACGCCGCCCTCACGCCGGCTCAAAAGCATGGTTTGTGTCTAAAAAAGGAACAGACTTGCGTAAAGCAAAAAGGGCCAAGTGAAATTTGCAGCCATTTAGCAGTCATTCTCGTTACCTGTAGGACTGCCTTGACTTAGTAGTCCGAAAACCGGTAAACATCATGCTAAAAGCGACATCCGACACCGGCAGAAAGCATACCTTTGTAACCATAGCCGATTTCTACATTTCCGTACACCCGCTTGCCGAACCGCACGCCTAATGCTGTTATCTGCCACGTAAACCGTGAGGTAGTTAGCAATAGAGGTGTCGATTCGGTCGTATGGAACCGGATATTGGCACCTATAGTGAAACCGGAATACAAGTCTGTGATATGTTTGTGAAAGTAATTAAAACGGGCTCCGGCTGCAATATACAGATTTGAATGTAAGTAATAAGCATACACTTTATCATCAGCAAGATAATTTTCTGTCATACACATGGACATAGTTGATACTTCAGCTCCTACTTCCAGCCATTTAAGAGGACGATAGTAATAAGACAGCGAAAACGTAGGTATGATCCATTCATTTTCATATCCGCTGACGCCTTTAGGAAGGGTGTAAGGGCGAGAGTTACCTGCCCATTTCTCAAATGTCAGGTGTTCTGTTTGGTTGTCAACAAACATTCCGTTGAATCCCCAAACAGAAGTTAGGGGCTCGCCTACAGAAAACTCAATGTGATGTTTGGCGGAGAATGCCTCTTCTCCCTTCAAGGGGGCGGTTATCAAGAGCAATGTGATTAAACCGCAACACAAGAAACTACAAGAACTATTCCTTTTCATAACAGATGTGCGTTTTGATTTGGTGCTGCAAAGATAATACATTTTCGCAACATTTGCAAATTTTTTAATACCTAACTGGAAAAATCAGTGCATTAAACCATAATGTAGATTCCAAAAATTCTTTCTGCGCATATATGGATGATATGTAGGAGATGTTGTTGCTCCGTTATCAGTTACTAGCAAATATTTATCTTTTACGTTTCCTCGGTTATCTAACGTCACTCCATAGCCAAAGGCGACAATATAATGATTGCAGTTAACAGCTATAATTACAGGTTGTCTTTCAAATGCAATTACATCAAAAGGCTTGCATGTAAAATAAACATGGTATGCACCATCTGTCGCATTGCGAAAACCTCGATTCAACCCCCCATGATATAAGGGGAATTGCCATTCCCCATCCCAAATAAAAGGAATAGTTTCGAGATAAAAACAACCTGCTAAACCATAATCGGCTTCTTGACTGCGGTCCAAAAAATGTTGCATCGCATCATTTCTACTCAAATGCCAATCACAATCTACGTTCCAGAAATTATAATATGCATAATCTAAATAATGATAATCCACAAAATAACTGGTATAGTGATTTCCATCTCCTTTAATTGGGAGATAATGCCCATTATACGTATCATATTTTCCTCTATATACCCACGCACACGCAGCAGGTCCGCAGAAATTAGTCCACCTAGTCAGTTGCAATCTTGGATCTGAATATTCCGGCAATACAAATGTATTGTAATATCCTACCATGTAATCTAATAAAGAAGCCAGATAACTAACATATTCTGATTCAGCAGTAGCATGATGTTCGTGTATGAAATCCTCAAGTTTGAGTCCCATTTGACCTATATATGGCTCCACACCAAGTAACTCGGGAAATCGGTTACTTATGATACTATCCATTCGCTCCCAATATGATTCTTTCTCGAGAATATCACCCTCTATACTTTCTCCAGACACATGCAAATCGTGTTCGATGGCATCTCTGTCTTCTATTGGCATTTGGTCAAACATCATATCTCGCTCGATTTTATCTGTACTCCCATGAGGTGGGATATGACCTTGTATTTCTTCATTTTGATCATTTAAATAACACCGTCCTTCGCGACCATAGTATTTGTTTGGATAATTTCCTATATAATAATCCAAATTTGGATTATTATATCTTAATGGTTCTCTAAATACATACGCAATAGCACCGGCAATTTCCTTTTGTGCATAGGTGGTTATAGTTGCAATGATTACTCCATTACACACATAACCAAACTCATAATATTTAGGGGTATTGTCATAATTATATACCACTTTTGGAATCCTCGTTAAAGACCACTCTTCGTATGGATTCGCTATCTCTTCCAATATTTGATTTGCTCCAGCTATGAGTTCCGTTTCTGCAATTAAGCGTGCTATATTATAATGGATAACTGAATGATCTTCTGCATGAGCATATAATTCGTACAACTCATGAGGATTAGTATATGGCATACTATCTATCTCAATATGCGGGACATTCCTAGGATGCCTTGATTCTGATTGCGTTTCAGGAGCATTGCCTTGCTCTTTGCAAGACGAAAAAATCATAACAAAAACTAAGAGGGGAAGCATTATCTTTTTCATACAGATATTAATTTTAAAAGATTATTACTTTACTTATTCAACAATAAATTGTCCGGTGAGTTCGCCGTTGGCAGTTGCGATGCGGAGGACATACACGCCTGCATTAGTAATCGGACAGGAGAGAGAGTTGGTGAACTGCTCGTTAACCACAACGCTGCCGGTTGCAGCATTAACAACCACCGCCTGCGCAAACGGGATAGCCTCTTCTTGTTTGAGGACAGTCAGCGAGTTGCCATTGATTGTTGCACGGAAATCTCTTGGACGAGTAGGTTCTGGCGCTGATTGAGTTGGACCATCTAATGGATCATCGCCTCCGGGAATAACTCCCATTTGAATCACCTCCATCAATTGGATTTCGATTTCTTCAGCGTGTAAGACGCACGGCATGATCAGAAGTACGCCTAATGCAAAAGTAATAAATTTGTTTCTCATACGAATTGTAGTTATGAAGTGAAACAATAATATACCGCCAAACGCTCAATCGTTTGACGGTGCAAAATTACTGCTTTTTTAGCATAACACCAAATAAAAATGTGGGAATTTAGATTACGTAAATCACTGAAAATCAATACATGTGGCAAAATCCGTGTGGGAATTTTTTAGTAGTACTATCCGTCTATTGCTAAATTGATGAGGTATTGACGTAGATTTTTACCGGTTGTTCCCAGTGATTTGGCAGCGTGGTCTTTCAATTTGCCCACACCACTTAAAGAGTAAGGAAGTGTATCGGATATTTCAGCCCGGTTCATATCTAACAGCACTAAAAGACATAGACGAATCTCTGTTTCATTCAATACATGCAGGTTGCGCAATTTGGATACTAATTTATAGAAATGTTTGTCCGCGATCTTGGTCATTACTTCAAAATCATTCCAAGCTAAATCTTTTGTCAGGTTCTCATTTTCACGTAATAACACACATTGATGTTTAATATCCTCTTCCATGCGGCGGCGGTTTGTCTGATAGCTCGTTTGCAGCTGATCTTGTTTCTGTTGAATAGCAGAAGCAGACTGCTTCAGTTCTTCCACTTTCTGAGAAAGCAATTCGCGATTCCGTTGTTTCCTATATACATAAACTCCAATACCTATACTTATAACAACTATTGTAGCAATGATGGCATATAACCATGACCAATTGGTTTTCTTGTTTAACTCCTGCTTCAACAATTGAGTAGCTTGGGATAATTTTCCTTGACGAATTTCTAATAACTTTTGGATGTCAGATCTATTTGCAGCCGTTTGGCGAATTTGCGTTTTTTCTTTTGTTTCGTCATCATTTGTTAGAATATATAGAGCATTATTTAATTCACCTAACAATTTGGAACTATTTAAGACTTGTTTTGCATAATATGATGAAGAGTCTTTTTTTGCCAGTAGTGAATATGCTTGTGCTTTTATCAATAATCCATTTGAATCATATACTCTAGTACGATACATTTTATCTATGTAATATATTGCAGAGTCATATTGCTGAGTACATAAAAGAAATAATTCTGCTTTTGTTTCCCATACTTTTGCCAAGACATCATTATCCATGCAATGGTTTTCGATTTCAGAAAGCAGCGTTAAAGTTTCTTCTTTCTTTCCTTGCTCTGCCAACTCAAACGCCATGTCATTAAGCAGGTAATAATAAGACAAGGAATCACCATCTTGCAGAAAAACATAAGCGGATTTCTCATACATCTCATACGATAGAGGAAACTCGCCTGCCAAATGACATATAGACCCCATATTGCTATACACACGCCCGAGAATATGGTAGTCTTTAGTGCCGGAATGAGTGGCGGCAATGAACGCCTGCATGGCTTCTACCGGATTCTCTTTCTCACGCAGGATCCGTCCGTAGTGATAGCACGCATGAGCGTATTCATCGGCATAGAACCATTGCCATTGACCGAGTTTCTCATACGCTTGCGCGAGGGTGGCACTGTCGCCTCCATCCACGCCGTACATCCTGCCCTCAAGCCACAGGCTGTCCGCCTGCGCCACAACATACTGTGCCTCGCGGAGCGAAGTTACGGAACAAGAAGACAGCATCGTCATCAATGACAATACTATCAGCCATATTTTTCTTTCGCAGGGCATGAGCGATATGGGTTTATTCCTCGCTGAAATGGACAAGTACGTGGCGGTAGGAATTGAAGATCTTCGATTTGGAGACAAATCCCAGATAGCGGCGGTCCTGATCGACTACCGGCAAGTTCCATGCGCCGGTGTCTTCAAAGACCTCCATCACTTTCTCCATCGGCTGGTCAAAACTAAGCACAGCTGCCGGAGAGGTCATCAGCTGACCTACCGTAAACCGTTTGTACAGCCGCGGCTGGAACATGATATTACGCACCTCATCGAGCAAAAGGATACCCTTGAGATGGCCCTCGTGGTCAATAACCGGGAAGATATTGCGATGGCTTTCGCTGATCACTTTGACGAGTTCTCCCAGTGTCATATCGGGGAAGATCGTGATAAAATCCGTTTCAAGGACGCTGTCCATCTTCAGCAGCGTCAGGACATTGCGGTCTTTATTATGAGTAAGCAGTTCCCCTTTCTGCGCCAGACGCATGGCATACAGCGAGTGGGGTTCAAAGAGCATGATTGTCAAATACGAAATGACCGAAACGATCATCAGAGGCATGAAGAGATGGTATCCTCCTGTCAGTTCGGCAATAAGGAAGATACCTGTCAGCGGAGCGTGCATGACGCCGGACATGAGTCCCGCCATACCTACCAGGGCGAAGTTCGCCTCTGGCACCATCAGTCCGCTCATATTCATGATTCGCGCCGTGAGAAAACCGGTTATGGCTCCCATGAAGAGCGAAGGCGCGAAGATACCTCCGACACCTCCGGCACCGTTGGTAGCCACCGAAGCGACAATCTTGAACAGGACGATAAAACCGAAATAGGTCAGCAGCAGCCAATGCCCGTTTCGTGCCGCCCATTCGTTATGCTCCAAGGGGCTGTTCTGGATGGCCGACATAGAGTCCCCGTTGATGAGCTGGCGGATCACATCGTATCCTTCTCCGTACAAAGGCGGGAAGATATAAATCAAAACGCTCAGCACCACGCCTCCGATAAGCAGTTTCGCCCACATGCTCCTGATAGCGTGTTTGAACCATTGCTCCAGTTTGTTCATTCCCCTCGTGAAATAGAGACTGATAAGTCCGCACACGACACCTAAAACCAGATACCACGGTATTCTGTTTACCAGAAACGGTTCAGCCGTGTCAAGGGGGAACATCGGGTCTGTTCCTGTCAGTATATAGGAGATGGCTGTTGCGGTGACAGACGAGATGAGCAAGGGCGCGACGGAGGTCATTGTCAGATCCATCATCAGCACCTCCAGCGTAAACACCAGACCGGCTATAGGCGCCTTGAAGATACCTCCGATAGCTCCGGCAGCACCGCATCCGATCATGAGCATCATGGTCTTCTGGTCCAAACGGAACGCTTTCGCGAGGTTGGAGCCTATGGCTGCTCCCGTCAGGACGATAGGAGCCTCCGCTCCGACAGAACCTCCGAAACCGATGGTGAGACCCGACCCGATGATGGAGGACCACATGTTATGCGCCTTGATGATTGATTTGCGCTGCGAGATAGCGTAGAGAATCTTAGTGATACCATGCGAGATATCATCGCGGACAATATACTTGACGAAAAGAGCTGCCAGCGTAATACCGATGATAGGAGTGATGAGATACCACCACGTATTTCCGTTCCCGATGAGCTGTTCCTCTACAATCCATTGGATAAAATGGATAAATGATTTCAGTATGGCTGCTGCGGCGGCAGAGAAAGCGCCGACGAAGAAAGAGAGAAGCAATACCAAATGCTTCTCGCTGATGTGACGTTCCCGCCACTCGATCATCCTATCGTAAAAGGTGCTTCGCACGTTAAGCTGTTAAACCGTTAAGCCGTTAAACCGTTAAGCCGTTAAACCGTTAAACCGTTAAACCGTTAAACCGTTAAACTGTTACTCATCCCAGCCGATACCTTTGTATTTGTCCAGATCCCACTCTTCCTCTACCTCGTTGAGATATATAGTATGTTCCTCATCATCGGAGTTGTCAGACCTATCCGGCTGTTCAGACTCGATGACCGTGACATCAATCGGCGCATGAGAGATCTCGATAACCTGGTTCTGCTCTTTATTCAGTTCCGTCCACAGCGCATCTTTCAGTTCGTCAATCCCCTGTCCGGCAACGGAGGAGATGAAGACCACCGGAATATCCAAACCTTTTAGGGCTTTGGATTTCTTGAGTTTGTCCAGGTCTTTGTCCGTAACCGCATCGCATTTGCTGACAGCCAGGATCCGGGCTTTGGTCAGCAACTCCGGATTGTATTTCTCCAGTTCGTTCAGCAGAATACCGTATTCCTTCTTGATATCCTCGCTGGTGGCAGGCACCATAAAGAGCAGCACCGCATTGCGCTCTATATGCCGCAGGAACCGCAGACCAAGTCCTTTGCCCTCGCTGGCTCCCTCGATGATACCGGGGATGTCTGCCATACAGAAAGAGCGTCCGTCGCGATACGAGACGATACCCAACTGCGGCGTGAGGGTAGTAAACGGATAGTCCGCTATCTCCGGTTTGGCGGCAGAGACGACACTCAGCAGCGTGGATTTGCCGGCATTGGGGAAGCCGACGAGACCTACATCCGCCAGCACTTTGAGTTGCATGATAACGGTTCTCTCCTGTGCCGGTTCACCGGGTTGGGCATACCGCGGAGCCTGGTTGGTAGCAGTACGGAAATGCCAGTTTCCCAGACCTCCCCGTCCGCCTTTGAGCAACACGACACGTTCGCCGTGCTCTTTGACCTCGCAGATAAACTCCCCTGTCTCGCCGTCATAGACCACTGTTCCGCAAGGAACCTCGATGATCTTGTCCTCTCCGTCTTTGCCGAAGGAGCGGCTTTGACCTCCTTTGCCTCCGTCGGTAGCCATGATATGCTTCTGGTATTTCAGGTGAAGCAGGGTCCAGAGGTTGCGGTTGCCATGCAATATTACCGACCCGCCTTTTCCTCCGTCACCGCCGTCCGGACCGCCTTTCGGCAGATATTTGGCGCGATGAAGGTGCATACAACCCGCGCCGCCCTTTCCCGAGCGGCAGTAGATCTTAACGTAGTCGATAAAATTGCTTGGCATATAAAATCATTATTTAATGTGCGAATCCAAAATACGCTCAATCTGCAGGAACACATCCTCTACGGCGTGGTTTCCGTTCACAGGGCAGTAGTTGCCATGATGCAGATAATACAGCGCGATAGGTTCCGTCTGGTTGTGATAAACGGCGATACGATGGCGGATCGTATTGAGGTTGTCATCCGCCCGTCCGCTCACTTTGCCCCGTTCGATAAGGCGCTGGATGAGCAACTGTTCGTCCACCAGCAGGTCTATCATAATGGCGTCCATCCGATATTTCTTCAGCAGTTCAGTCAGCGACTCCGCCTGGGAAACAGTACGTGGGTAACCATCCAGAATAACTCCCTTGCTATCCTTAGGCAGGGAAGAAAGATAGTTTTCAATCACGCCGTACATCATCTCGTCCGGAACCAGATTACCTTGCGAGATGAGCGCGTCTATTTTCTTACCCAGTTCGCTACCCGAAGCTATCTCAGCCCGGAGGACATCGCCGGTAGAGAGATGCTGCAAACCGTATTTCTCGGTGATAAAACCCGATTGCGTGCCCTTACCACTACCCGGGGCACCGCATAAAATAATATTCAACATGTACCTAATACCTTTTTAACAGACAAAAACGAGTTGCCCATATAGCTGGGACAACTCGTTTGTAAAGCTACATTGCCTGGATTAGAGAGCAAATTTAGCACCGGCTTTGATACGAACGACCTTCTTAGCAGGTACGCTAACGATAGCACCGGTACGCGGGTTTTTAGCCTTGCGAGCTGCGCGGTTAGCTACTGCGATGGTAGCATATCCAACGAGCTGTACGCTCTCGCCTTTCTTAACTGCTGCAACTGCCTCTTCGAGAGCTGCGTCAATAACCTTTGCTGCCAATGCTGCGGAAACCTCAGCCTTAGCTGCGGCTGCCTTAATAAGTTCTGATTTGTTCATAACATTTGTGTTTTTAGTTATTAATAATGTGAACTACATGGGTTCATGTCCCAATTTTGTGGTGCAAAGTTACAACTTTTTCTTTATATACCAAATATTTTGAGCAAAAAAATGCAAAAATATTGAAAAAATAGGCTTTTTTCTGCATTTGGCGCACTTTTTGTGCGGTTATTTCACGAAAAAATAGTACTTTTGTACCCGTAATTACATGCTATATGAGAAATATCCCTACCGTAACGCGCTATCTGCTGATAGCTAATTTCATTGTCTTTTTTCTGGCTGCCGTTCTGCAGCGATACGGCATTGATCTGAACGCCCTTGGCGGGCTTCATTATGTTTCCGCTTCCTCCTTCCATTGGTGGCAGCCGTTCACATATATGTTTCTGCATGCCAATCTCAGCCACATATTCTTCAATATGTTCGCTGTATGGATGTTTGCTCCTGTGATAGAGCAGGAATGGGGTGCAAGGCGATTTGCGCTCTATTACCTCGTCTGCGGTCTCGGAGCGGCGGTTATCCAGGAGTTGGTATGGATGCTGATGCTGTCCAATATGAGCGGCTCATACAGTGCTGAGGCGCTGGCTTATTATGCCACGATGCTCAATACCATAGGTGCTTCCGGCGCCGTATTCGGTATCCTGTTTGCCTTCGGATGGCTTTATCCCGATGTACCGATGTACATCCTCTTCATACCGATTCCTATACGTGCACGCACGTTCGTTATTATATACGCGCTGATAGAGCTTTTCGCGGGATTAGGCTCCGTAGCAGGTCTTTCGGCGGACAACGTAGCCCATTTCGCACACTTGGGAGGAATGTTGTTCGGATGGCTGCTCATCCTGTATTGGAGACATATCAACTGGCGCGAACCGTTCACGGGCGATTTCTGGTACCGTATAAAAAACAAACTGCGAGGCCATGAACGCCTCGACAGTTCGAAAGGGGGTAGTAAGTTCGACGACTACCACTACCAGAAACGCGTATAACACTAGTCTTTGATAAGACAGTGACCGGTCATTTCTTTCGGTTGGGGAATACCCATGATATGACAGAGTGACGGAGCTACATCCGCCAGAATACCGTCCTCTACACGGGCGTTCTTGTGATCCTTGCTGATATAAACGAAAGGTACGGGATTGAGCGAGTGCGCCGTGTTAGGTGTGCCGTCCGGGTTGATGGCATTGTCGCAGTTGCCGTGGTCGGCAATCACAATGATCTCATATCCGTTCTCCAGCGCCGCTTCAATCACTTTGTGCGAACACTCATCGATGCACTTCACCGCTTTCTCGATAGCTTCATATACGCCCGTATGACCGATCATATCGCCGTTCGCGAAATTAAGGGTGATATAGTCGAATTTCTGCGTTTTGATAGCGGCTACCAGCGCTTCCGTCACTTCCGGCGCACTCATCTCCGGCTTCAAGTCGTAGGTCGGCACTTTCGGACTGGGGATCAGGATGCGCTCCTCTCCCGGATATTCCGCCTCCCGGCCGCCATTGAAGAAGAAGGTCACATGGGCGAACTTCTCTGTCTCGGCGATGCGTAACTGCTTGAGTCCGAGTCGGCTGACAACCTCACCGAGGGTGTTCTCTACATTCTCTTTCGGGAAAAGGATATGCAGCCCTTGGAACGAACTGTCATACGGGGTCATGCAGCAGTAGTGCAGGCCGGGAACGGTTTTCATTCCCTGCTCCGGCATGTCTTGCTGCGTCAGCACGATCGTGATCTCTTTGGCGCGGTCGTTGCGGTAGTTGAAGAAGATGACTACATCGCCTTCCGCAATACGTCCGTCGCATGTACTGTTCACTAACGGTTCCATGAACTCGTCGGTGTCCTTGTGCTCCTCGGTGTGGCGGTCGTAGCATCCCTGTACTGCCGCTACCATGTCCGTCTCTTGCCGTCCGACACCGTTCACCAGCTGGTCATAAGCCACCTTGATGCGCTCCCACCGTTTGTCGCGGTCCATGGCGTAGAAACGGCCGATGATAGAAGCGATGTGTGCTCCGTTGGCGTCGCATACTTTCTGAAGGTCCGCCACGAATCCCTTACCGCTGCGCGGGTCGGTGTCACGTCCGTCCATGAAGCAGTGGACGAAAGTCTTATCGGCTACGCCGTACTCCTTGGCTATCTCCACAAGCTTGAAGAGATGGTCCAGAGACGAGTGTACGCCGCCGGTGGAACAGAGACCCATGATATGCAGTTTCTTCCCTTGCGCTTGAGCCGCTTGGTAGGCTGCAATAATCTCGGGATTCTGCATGATCGAGTTGTCCCGGATAGAACGGTTGATCTTCACCAGATCCTGATAAACGACACGTCCGGCACCGATATTCAGGTGTCCGACCTCCGAGTTACCCATCTGTCCGTCCGGCAAACCGACGTTCTCGCCGCTTGCCTGGAGCTGTGAATGAGGGTATTGTGCTAACAACGCATCCCAGTGCGGTGTCGGCGTGCAGCTGATCACATCGGCTTTGCTCTTATTGCCGATGCCCCAGCCGTCTAAAATCATCAATAATGCTTTACTCATATTATATTATATTACGAATTACGAATTACAAATTACGAATTACGAATTACAAACGCGCCATCTTGCGCATCTGCGCCATCTCGCGTTTGTCGTCGGCTTCGCGGAGGCTTTGGCGTTTGTCGTAGGTGTGCTTGCCTTGACAGAGCGCAATCTCCATCTTCGCCAGACCTTTCTCGTTGATAAAAAGCAGGAGCGGAATGATTGTTTTGCCGGTGTCCTTCGTGGCTTTCTCTAACTTACGGATCTCACGCCGTTGCAGCAGCAGTTTGCGGTCCCGTTTGGCTTCGTGGTTAGCGAACGACCCAAAGCGGTATTCGGCGATATGCATCTGTTTGACGAATATCTCGCCGTGCTCGATGGCGCACCACGAATCAACCAGAGAGGCTTTCCCCTCCCGGATGGATTTGATCTCCGTACCGAAAAGCTGGATACCGGCGGTATAGCGGTCTAAGATGATGTACTCAAACCGTGCCCGTTTGTTCTCTATCCGTATGTTCGTGCTCTGCTTCCTCACTGCTTTCTTCTTTTGACTTTTGGCTTTCTTCTTTGAGCGGTTCTTCCGCGGTCTTTGGACTTTCTACTTTCTTGTATTTCTTCTGCCGCATCTCCCATCTCTCGCGGGCGTATTGCTGCATGTCGATCACCGTGTCGCTCTCGTCTATGATCTCCAGCCCGAAGATCGTCTCGATGATGTCCTCCAGCGTCAGGATACCGACGAACATACCGTATTCGTCAATGATCTGTGCTATCTGGCTCTTCTGTTTCAGCATGCTGTCAAAGATAGTGCCGAGCGTCAGGTCCTGGTCAAAAGCCGGTAACGGGCGTTTGATACTGCCGAGCGTCTTGCGGAAATGGTCCTCTGTCAGGTCCTCCAGCGCATCGTTGCGCAGGATATAGCCGGTGATATACTCCGGCGCCTCCGGTTTATACAACGGGATACGCGAGAAATGATCGTATTCGTCGTTGTCGTAATAAGCCCGGAGTGTCATGCTCTCCGGTGCCGTCTTGGCTACCACACGAGGCGTCATCACGTCGTAGGCATGGATAGAATCCAGGCGCATGAGGTTGGAGAAGATCTTGTTCTCATCCTCGTCCACCACTCCTTCTTCTTCGCCGACATTGACCATCGACAGGACCTCCTCGCGCGAGACGGATGGTTCGTCTTCGTTATCAGGGAACATACGTGTGATCAACTCCACCAAGAGCACGAGCGGGTATAACACAAAAATCAGGATCCGGATGGTCCGTGCCGTGAATCCCATCAGTTCGCGCCAGTACGTTGTACCGATCACTTTCGGGATGATCTCCGAAAAGACGAGAATAAGTATGGTTGTAATGGCGGATACTAGTCCGAACCATTTGGAGCCGAACACCGTGGTGGCCTGCATACCCACTCCGGCAGCACCAATCGTGTTAGCAATCGTATTGAGCGAGAGGATGGCTGCTAACGGTCTTCCCGTATCCTCCTTGTAACTGCTCATGAGCGATGCCGGTCCATAGCCTTCTTCCTCCCGCAGATTGATATAGCTGAGGGAGGTGGACATCAGTACCGACTCCAGTACGGAGCACAAAAAACTGATGGCCATAGAGCCGATTAAAAACAATAAAAGTAGTCCCATAATCTAAAATCGAGTGCAAAGATACTGCTTTTTTCCGACTTGTGCAAGATTTTAGCAGAAAAAATCGTTTGTGCTCACCCAAATCAATCCCCTTCTTCGTTTTCGTTCCGTGTTGCTCGCAGGATATTCCTTCTTGCGAGCAACATCATTTGTATGACGATAGCAGGCAGGATAATTGTTATCGTGGGAAAGAGCGTAGCATAATGCAGGTCCGTCATCCGCAAGGCGTAAAAAATAGCCAGACCGTAATAGACTCCGGCTACTGCTATGACGAAATGGCAGATCTTAATTCCTTTCCGGCTGAAGAAACCGAACAAGCATACAATACTGCCGAATAACATGCCCAGATAGCAGTAATACAATCCGTTGACCGACATGGTGGCGGTTACATGTTCTGCGCCGGTGGCCAAATCCGTCTGGGTCACTACAAATTGGTGCCGGTCCATGCTGAAACTGCGTTCGTATATAATACCCTTGTCGCTCTGGAAGGAAAATATAGGCTTGGACGGCAAAAAAGCCGTTGCCACAATCGCTGCCAGCACAAATATAAAATGCCTAAACAGCGGTTCTTTCAGTATTTTGTATATCTTCGAAGCCATAATCCGCCGCAAAAGTACAACAAAATTTGCACATATGCAAAAAAAAATGTAATTTTGCAGCCGAATTTGCGAAAGACAAAAGTCAAAAATAGAAAGCCGTATGAAACAGAAACGTTTTTTGTTGGACGAAAGCGAACTGCCTCGCCAATGGTACAATATTCAGGCAGATATGGTGAACAAACCTCTGCCGTTGCTGAATCCCGCAACCAAAGAGCCGCTGAGCGCGGATGATCTGGCGCATATCTTTGCCGCCGAGTGTGCCAAGCAGGAACTGGACCAGATCCACCCATGGATCGACATCCCGGAGGAAGTACAGGAACGTTACCGTTTCTACCGCTCCACGCCGCTCGTGCGCGCTTATGCGCTCGAAGAAGCATTAGGTACGCCCGCGCATATATATTTTAAGAACGAGAGCGTCAATCCGCTTGGTTCGCACAAGGTGAACTCCGCCATTCCGCAGTGCTATTACTGCAAGCAGGAAGGTGTGACTAACGTGACGACAGAGACAGGCGCGGGTCAATGGGGTGCCGCTCTGAGTTATGCCGCCAAGACGTTTGGGCTGGAATGTGCGGTATATCAAGTGAAGATCTCGATGCAGCAGAAACCCTACCGCAGCAGTATCATGCGTACTTTCGGCGCAACCGTAACCGGTTCTCCGTCCATGTCCACCCGTGCCGGAAAAGATATCATCACCGCCGACCCGAACCACCCCGGTTCGCTGGGTACGGCTATCTCCGAAGCGGTCGAACTGGCTACCACTACGCCCAACTGCAAATATACGCTGGGTTCTGTGATGAGCCATGTATCGCTCCACCAGACCATCATCGGTCTGGAGGCGGAGAAGCAGATGGCTATGGCGGGTGAATACCCCGATACGATCATTGCCTGTTTCGGCGGAGGAAGCAACTTCGGCGGTCTGGCTTTCCCCTTCATGAGACACCAATTAAAAGGACAAAGGGACGATGTACGAAGTACGAAGGTAATTGATTTTATTGCCGCAGAGCCGGCGAGCTGTCCGAAACTGACCAAAGGCAAGTTCGAATACGACTTCGGCGACAGTGCAGGTTATACTCCTCTGCTGCCGATGTACACCCTGGGTCACACTTTCAAACCGGCTAACATCCATGCCGGCGGCTTGCGCTACCACGGAGCCGGTACGATTGTCAGCCAGTTGCTCAAAGACGGCTATATGCGTGGCGTGGACATCCCGCAACTGGAGTCCTTCGACGCCGGATTGCTCTTCGCCCGCACGGAAGGTATTATTCCCGCTCCGGAGAGCTGTCACGCTATCGCCGCCACTATCCGCGAAGCGAAGAAATGTATCGAGACCGGAGAAGAGAAAGTGATCCTCTTCAATCTCAGCGGTCACGGCTTGATCGATATGACGGCTTACGACAGTTTCCTGAACGGCGATTTGGTCAATATCGGGTAAAATTGGCAAAAAAAACACTAATTTTTTGCGTATCTCAAAAAAATATACTAATTTTGCAGCGGATTTCAGAAAAATTGAAAGGATAGACATGACAAAATTATCGGAAATACTGGCCATAACCGGCAAACCGGGTTTGTATAAACTGGTCAGTCGCGGCAATAATATGCTGATTGTAGAGAGTCTGGTTGACGGCAAGCGTATGCCGACTTATGCGCGTGACAAGATAGTAGCGCTGAGCGACGTATCCATGTTTACTGACGCTGACGATATATCGTTGAGCGAAGTCCTGACCAGCGCAGGCAAGAAAGAGGGACTGAAGCCTGTAGCCATGGATCCGAAAAAAGCCTCCAACCCGGAGTTGCAGGCATGGTTCGACGAGGTGCTTCCCAACTGGGACCGCGACCGTGTTTATCCGTCAGACATCCGGAAACTCATCCAATGGTATAACATCCTCGTTAACGCCGGCATAACCGATTTTACGCTTGAAGAGCCGGAAGAGGAACAAAAATAAGTGCTCCTTAGGGAGATTATCAATAGCATAGAATCTGTAGCGCCACGGAGTGCCCAGGAGAATTGGGATAACTCGGGAATGCAGGTAGGTGACACGGGACGCGAAATCAGCTCCGTCCTCTTGACCACAGACGTTACGCCGGAGGTGGTCGATGAGGCTATTATGCGCGGATGCCAACTCATCGTCTCCCACCATCCATTACTCTTCCACGGACTGAAACAGGTATGCGGCCAGACCCCGCAGGCACGCGTAGTGGAGCAGGCTGTCAAACATGACATCGCTATCTATTCCGCACACACCAGTCTGGATTCCGTGTCCGGCGGAATAAATACCCGTCTTGCCGACAAATTAGGCATAGAGAACTATAAACCCCTCTCTGTCTCTCCGCTCAAGGGAGAGTATAATTATCTCGGTATTATCGGTTCGCTGCCTGAACCGATGCCCTATCCGGATTTTATAGCTCATGTACGTACTATTCTTTCTCCTACCTATATCCGCTATACGCGTCCCGCAAGCGAAACCGTTCAGGTGGTAGCACTATGCGGAGGGGCCGGAGCAGAGTTTATCGGCGAAGCTATATCCCAGAAGGCTGATGTGTACCTCACCGCCGACTGCAAATACCATGATTTTCAGGACGCTGACGGCAGAATAGGGGTCATCGATATAGACCATTGGATCAGCGAGCGTCACGCTCGCGAGATATTCCGGGATATTCTGGCGCCGCTCGGTGTAACATGCTATATATCCGAGAAAGACAGAACACCGGTTTTAATTGATAATTAATAATTTATAATTGATAATTTTATGGCAAAAAGAGAATTGACCATCGAGGAAAAACTGAAGATCCTCTATGAACTGCAGCAGGTAGATTCCAAGATCGACTCCCTGCGTACCTTAGCCGGCGAGCTGCCGCAGGAAGTGAAAGATATGGCCGACGAAGTAGAAGGTCTGAAGACCCGTCTGGCGAATATCGAGAATGACATCAAAGAGTGCGAGACCCAAATCTCGGACCATCGTGTACGTACCGAGAACGCCAACGCTTCCATCTCGCGTTACCGCGAGCAGCAAAACACGGTGCGCAACAACCGTGAGTTCGACAACCTGAATAAGGAGATCGAATATCAGGAGTTGGAGATCGAGGCTTCGCAGCGTAAGATCAAACATTACACCGCAGAGTTGGAGGCCCGTACGGCAGAGAAAGCCAAGACGGTTAAGGACATCGAGGAGCGCACGGTTGACCTGAACCAGAAGCGTTCGGAGCTGGATCAGATTCTGGCAGAGACCAAGGCGGAGACAGAAGCACTGGTTCTCAAAGCTGGTGAGTTGGAGAAGAAAATCGACGAGCGTCTACTCACCGCTTTCAAGCGTATCCGTAAGAATGCGCGCAATGGTCTGGCAGTTGTCAAGATTGAGCGTGACTCCTGCGGAGGCTGCCACGCCAAGATTCCTGCACAGAGCCAGTTGGACATCCGTACACGGAAGAAAATTATTCCTTGTGAGTTCTGCGGCCGTATCCTGGTAGACCCCGATATGTAAAAACAAGCAGGGTTATTACCACGGCCAGGCTGATCAAGCCTAACCACCATGTTGTGCCGGCACCGATCGTGTCGGCATAACTTTTTTCTCCTTCTTCCGCCCCCCATATGTAATAAGCCAGTACCGCCAGACCGTTGTTGGTGAAATGCATCACAACCGGTACCCAGAGGCTGCCGGTCCACACGAGGACGTATCCGAACATGGCGCCCATCAGCATTCGCGGCACAAAACCGTAGAACTGCATATGTATAGCAGAGAAGATAACAGCCGTCCCCCAGATGGCGAGGTGAGGGGTTGAGGGGTTATGGGTTACGGGGGACGGGTTATGGGTGAAGATACCTTGCAGCACGCCGCGGAAAGACAACTCTTCTGCTATCGCAGGCAGCAGCGCCATGAGACCTATATTAATCAGCAATCCTCCGACAGAGCCTGCAGCCAGGAAGCGTTCCGTCAAAGCCGCAGCATCGTCTTCCCGCGCTTTCATCCATTCTTCCAGTCCCCGCAGGGCTTCGGGCAGCACGATGCGGCTGTTGAGATCCGCCAGCAGATTGATAGCCGGAATGGCGCAGACCATAATCAGTATAGCCAAAACGAAGGTCCTCCAGTCCGCGCCGCGGTCCATCTTCAGCCATGCGAAAGGCTTATGTCCGGCGTCCCATAACCAGGCGCACAGTATCGGCGGAAGAAGGAATGTGCCGATTGTTTGGAGGAACTGGAGCCATTTGAGACTCTCCGTACTCTGGCTCCCATGCCATACAACAATCCATACGCCCATAGCGAGGAGCGTCAGCACAGACATGATTCCTAACCATGTCAGGATCTGTATGAAGCGATGAATGCCGTTTTTCACGCCGCAAAGGTACAACTTTTTTTTGAATTATACAAAAAAAACTTGCATATCTCAGAAAAAAGCAGTACTTTTGTAGTCGTTTAACATCCCGGGGAAAATATTGTATCTATAAATAGTTTTATGTATCCACAACAAGTAATTGATGCCCTGCGCCACGTGCGGTATCCCGGTACGGGGAAAGATCTGATAGAGAGCGGAATGCTGGAGGACGATATCCGTATTTCCGGTTTCAAGGTTTCTTTCTCGCTTATTTTTCCGAAGGACAACGACCCTTTCATGAAATCGGTCGTAAAAGCCTCCGAGGTGGCGTTGCAGACATATATTGATCCTAATATAGAGGCGCAGATTCATACGAAGATTATTAGTCGAAAGTCGAACGTCGAAAGTCAAAAGACCGATTCTCCCGTCCGGGCGAAGCATATCATCGCTGTCCATAGCGGCAAGGGCGGAGTGGGCAAATCGACCGTGACAGCCAACCTGGCGGTAGCTCTGGCGCAAGCGGGTTACCGTGTGGGATTGCTGGACGCCGATATCCATGGTCCGTCAATGCCGAAGATGTTCCGGTGCGAAGACGCACGGCCCTATTCGGTGGAAGAAAACGGACGGACGCTGATAGAGCCGATAGAGCAATACGGCGTGAAGATGCTGTCCATCGGGTTCTTCGTCAATCCCGAAAGCGCGGTGATATGGCGCGGCGGAATGGCTTCCAACGCTATCAAACAGCTCATAGAAGATGCCCATTGGGGCGAGTTGGATTATTTCCTGATAGACCTGCCGCCGGGTACCAGCGACATCCATCTGACGCTGATCTCCGAACTGCAACTGACGGGTGTTATCGTGGTTACAACGCCGCAGCCGGTTGCGCTCGTCGATGCCCGGAAGGGCGTGGAGATGTTCCGCAACGAGAAAGTGAATGTGCCTATTCTCGGACTGGTGGAAAATATGGCATGGTTCACGCCGGCTGAACTGCCGGAGAACAGATATTATATCTTCGGCAAAGACGGAGGCAAGGAATTAGCAGAGGAACTGAATGTACCGCTCCTGGGTCAGATTCCGCTGGTACAGTCTATCCGCGAGGGCGGCGACGAGGGTCTGCCGATAACGCTGCAAGCCGGACATCCCGCAGCCGTAGAGTTTGATAAAATAGCCAGACAACTAGTAAACTAGCCCACTAGTAAACTAGAAACATTTTATATGAACAGAACCTCCGAACTCGGCACCGCTCCGGTACATAAACTGCTTTTCAAATACGCCATGCCCGCCATCATAGCGATGACGGCTACGTCGCTGTATAATATCGTTGACACGATTTATATCGGGCATGGCTGCGGCGCATTGGCATTGGGCGCACTGACGGTAGCCAAGCCGTTTATGGACATATGCGCTGCGTTCGGCAGCCTCGTCGGCGTGGGCGCTTCTTCGCTGCTGGCGATCTATCTGGGCGAGAAAGACTACGAGCGTGCCAACAGGGTGCTGGGAAACGTGATTGTGATGAACGTCATCCTCTCGGCTATTGTGATGGCGGCGGGTCTGATATGGCTGGACCCTATCCTGTACGCTTTCGGCGCAAGCGAGGATACCATCCTCTACGCCCATGAATACATGGAGATCATCCTCTATGGCAATATCCTGACGCATATCTATTTCGGTCTCAATGCCTTGCTGCGTTCGGCGGGGCACCCGCGTTTCTCCATGACGGCAACCATCGTAGCGGTCATACTGAATATCATCCTGGACCCGATCTTCATCTTCGGCATGGAGATGGGCGTTCGCGGCGCAGCACTGGCTACCGTTCTGAGCCAGGCGGTGGCTGTCATATGGCAGATTACGAAGTTCTTCGACAAGAACGAGTTAGTCCGGTTTCATCGGGGTATATGGCGGCTCAACCGGCATATCACAAGCCGTGCCTTGGCGATCGGTATGTCGCCGTTCTTATATAACATAGCCCATTGTTTTGTGGTCATTATTATCAATAACCAGCTCAAGAACTTCGGCGGCGACATGGCGATAGCGTCTTACGGCGTAATCAACCGAATGACCTTTATCTTCGCAATGATCGTGATGGGTCTGAACCAGGGAATGCAGCCTGTGGCGGGATATAACTATGGTGCCAAACAATATGATCGCGTGCTACGTTCCTTTTATATCACCTGCGCGTACGCAACGGGCGTGATGGCGCTGCTCTTTATTTTAGGCGAGTGCTGCCCGGAGGTGATGACCAAGATTTTCACCCACGACGCGGACCTGATAACCCGGACGATCCGGCCGATGCGGATTATCTGCAGTTCGATGCTAATTGTGGGATTTCAGATGGTCACGGGCAACCTCTTTACCTCTATCGGCAAGGCGGGCAAGTCGATCTTCCTGAGTCTGACGCGGCAAGTGATCTATCTTATTCCGCTGACTTTGCTGCTGCCGATGGCTTTTGCCGATCCGCTGGACGGCGTGTGGTGGTCTATTCCTGTCAGCGACACCCTCTCCGCTATCACCGCTCTCATCGTCCTCTTCGCCTCCCGCAAGAAACTGCAAGCTTAACGCTATGCAGACGGAACATAATCACAACTGTCCGGCTTCAACGAGGTTGATGACGCGCTCGGTGATTTTGTCTTTGTCCGTGGCGTCGTATTCTTCTTTCAGGTCATTGCGGAATAGTTTGGCGACGAACTGCCACCAGTTGGCTGCGGCTTTGCTCTTGTATTGCTTGATCAGTTCGTAACTGGTGCGGTCGGTCTCCCGGTCCAGCAGAATCATCAGCATCCGTCCCTGCGAAGCGTACATGCCGCGGAAGTCTTTCTCGTATTTCTTGAAGAGCTGTTTTTCGAACTTCCGCCACCATTTCTTCTGCTCTTTCTTGTCCGGTATTTTCGCCAGTTCGGCATCCGCGTATTCCATGTCCTTGGAGATCATCTTGGCGTACGGCAGACATTTCTTCACGTCCCGCACGGTCCGCCAGTAGAACTTCTCCTGCTTCTTGTTCTTGAATTTCATAGGCGGATAGACCCACACCTCATGCAGCCACGCCATATACAAGGTGTCGCCGTTCTGGATCTTGATCATGCAGGAATCCACATAGTTACGCGAAAACCCCTCTCCGGCTCTCCCCTCAAGGGAGAGGGAAAAGAGGAGAAGGGGAATCCATATTATGCGCAGTAGTCGTTTCATGTCAATAGGCTACTTGCAAAGATTGTGCCAATTAGTAATTGAGGGCGAAAATAACCCTGCCTGCGGACGGTTTGCCGGTGACCATACAGGTACCCGGTTCGTTCTTGTGTCCCGGCAGGTCTGCCAGAGGGATACAGCGGATAGTAGCCTTGGTCTCGTCCTTGATGCGCTGCTCGGTCTCGGCGGTGCCGTCCCAATGGGCGAGCAGGAAACCACCTTTCTTCAGTTCCTCTTTGAACTCATCGTAGCTGTTCACCTCGCGGGTGTTGGCGATACGGAAATCCAGCGCTTTCTGCAGCAGGTTCTTCTGGATCTCTTCCAACAGGTTCTTCACGATCTCCACGATGCCGTCAATAGAAATGGTCTCTTTGGTCTGGGTGTCGCGGCGTGCAATCTCAATCGTGCCGTTCTCCAGGTCCCGGCCGCCCATAGCCAGACGAACCGGTACGCCTTTCAGTTCATAGTCGGCGAACTTGTATCCCGGCGTGTATTTCTCGTCCGTATCGACCTTGACGCGGATACCGAGAGCTTTGAGCTCATCCGCTATCGGGTTCAGCTTGACCAGCAGTTTCTCCAGATCGTCCTGTTTCTTGAAGATAGGTACGATAACCACTTGGATCGGTGCCAGATGCGGCGGCAGAACGAGTCCGTTGTCATCGGAGTGAGTCATGATGAGCGCACCCATCAGACGCGTTGAAACGCCCCAGGACGTAGCCCAGACGTATTCGTATTTGTTCTCTTTGTTGAGGAACTGTACGTCGAACGATTTGGCGAAGTTCTGTCCCAGGAAGTGGCTTGTACCGGCCTGCAGCGCTTTGCCGTCCTGCATCATCGCCTCGATGCAATAGGTGTTGAGTGCGCCGGCGAAACGCTCGTTCGGAGACTTCACACCTTTCACCACCGGAATAGCCATCACATTAGTTGCAAAATCAGCATATACATCCAGCATCTGGTGTGCATAGTCCTCCGCCTCCTCTTTGGTGGCATGGGCGGTATGACCCTCCTGCCAGAGGAACTCCGCCGTGCGCAGGAACAGACGCGTACGCATCTCCCAGCGCATCACGTTGCACCACTGGTTGCAAAGGATAGGCAGGTCGCGGTAGGACGAGATCCAGTTCTTGTATGTGCTCCAGATGATGGTCTCCGAGGTGGGACGGATGATCAGTTCTTCCTCCAGTTTGGCCTGCGGATCGACCACCACACCCTTGCCGTTCGGGTCGTTCATCAGCCTGTGGTGGGTTACCACGGCACACTCTTTGGCAAAACCCTCTACGTGCTCCGCCTCGCGGCTCAGGAAGGATTTAGGAATCAGCAGCGGGAAATAGGCGTTCTTCACCCCTTTCTCTTTGAACCGGCGGTCCAACTCCGCCTGAATGGTCTCCCATATGGCATAGCCGTACGGCTTGATCACCATACAGCCGCGTACAGCGCTCTGCTCTGCCAGATCCGCCTTCACTACCAGTTCGTTATACCACTTGGAATAGTCCTCGGAACGAGGAGTCAATTTCTGAAAATTAGCCATTTAGTTATGTAGAATTTAATGATTATCAGTTATTTCAAGCCGGGATGTAAAACGCTGTTTTGCATACCGGAGAACTTAAGCGGGTGCAAAGATACTGCTTTTTTTTGAAATATACAAAAAAAACTTGCATATATGCAAAAAAAGCAGTAAATTTGCAGCGTAAATTGCAAAATATGGCGGATATGAAAAAGATTCTCTTTTTATCGGGCTTGCTCATAGCCTCTATGATCTCACTGAATGCCTCTGTAGTGACCTACACGCCGGACAACACCACTGTCTTCAAAAACCCTGAACGCGGTTTTACGGAGGAGTTAAACGGCAAGGTGTCGGAGAGCAGTCCTTACCGCGTTAAGAACCATATTGATGCCAATTGGGGCAAAAACGACAAGATGACCATGCCGGTTGTGCTGTACAACTTCGGTAATTTCAAGTCTCAGGATCTGCCGCAAGCTGTCCTGAACGGCTTTGACGAAGACATGCAGACGCTTCGCGACATGGGCTTGAAATGTGTGCTGCGTTTCGCCTATACCGAGCGCGAGAGCGATAAGGTGGATGCTACGCCGGAATGGGTACACCGCCATCTGCAGCAGCTGAAACCGCATCTGGAAGCCAACGAGGATGTGATCTATGTCTTGGAGGCAGGGTTTGTCGGCGTCTGGGGCGAATGGTATTACTCTACCAACTATGGCGACGAGACGCAGCATGTGACAGCGAACAGAAGGAAGGTGATCGAATACCTGTTCGAGAACACGCCGGCGGCTATGTTTATCTTGTTCCGCTATCCGATGATCCAGCAGGAGTATCTGAAAGACAAGACCCCTCTCACGGCGGCGGAAGGATTCAGCGGAACCCAGAAAGCGCGGATGGGATGTCATAACGACGCTTTCCTGCACGACTGGGGCAATATGGGTACGTATGCAAGCGACGACAGTGACGACGACCCGAAAATGCGCCGGTATGTGGCTACCCATTGTCTCTATACCCCGAACGGCGGCGAGACGAATATCGATGACGACGATGCACTGGCGAAGAAGAGATATACGCAGGCTCCTTCGGAGATGGCTACTTACCACTGGTCGTTCTGCGGATCTACATACGCCACGCCGGTGACGGGCAGATGGAGGAGCAGCGGACTGTTCGACACACTCAACGTCTATATGGGGTACCGCTATAACTTGATGAGCGCGCAGTATAGCGACCAGGCGGCTCCGGGCGGAAAGGCGAATGTGGTCATCTCGCTGCGTAATGTGGGATACGCTCCGCTGTACAACGAGCGTCCCGTCTATCTCGTCCTCAAGAACAGCAGCAAGACTTATACCCTGAAACTGAATGCCGATCCCAGACGCTGGCTGCCGAACGGAACATGGAGTCTTATCCGCGAACAAGTGGATATACCTTCGGATGTGGAGGAAGGTTCGTATGACCTGTATCTCTGGATGCCCGATAGGCATGAGTCGATCAAGAATGACCCGCGCTATGCCGTCCGGTTCGGTAACAAGAATGTGTGGGACAACAATACCGGATATAACGACCTGAATGCGTCGATCACGATCTCCAATTCCGTTCCGAAAGATCCGGGAATACTGCCGGAAGGAATAGAGGAGGTTAGCCCTCACTCGGCTGTCAGCAATCAGAAAGTGCTGGAAGACGGCCAGGTGCTTGTCTTGACGCAAGACGGGAAGAAATATACCGTAAACGGTCAAATGGTTCAATAAATGACTAATACTATCGTTTTTGATTTAGGCGGCGTGATCATCAATCTGGATGTGCCGCGGTGTGTGAGTAATTTCAAACGGCTGATGCCGGAGGAGAATATACGCAATATTCTCGGTATAGACGAGGAGGGCGAAGGAGTGGTGGCTGTCAGTGCCGCTTCGAAGCAGTTGATGCACGACTATGAGTACGGAAATATATCTACAGGAGAGTTTCTTGCCACGTTGCAGGAATACTGCTATCCGGGAACGACGGTTGATCAGATCCGTGCCGCATGGCTGAGTATGTTGGATACGCTTCCGCAGGAGAGGCTGGATTATATCGCATCTCTGCGGGAGAAAGGATACAGGACGATCCTGCTCTCCAATTCCAACCAGTTGCACTGGGACCCTATCTGGGAGCAATACCGGTTGGGGAACTATTTTGACGCGGTCTTTGCTTCCCACCACCTGCATATGGCGAAGCCGAACAAAGAGATCTTCGAACATGTTATTCGTGAGGCGCACCCGGACACCGCAAATACCGTTTATGTGGATGATCTGGAGAAAAACAGAAAAGCGGGAGAGCAGTTCGCCGGATGGCGGACATGTGGTTCCATCGAAGAACTGAAATCCCTAATTCCCTAATCTCTAACTCTCTAACTCTCTAATCCCCTAATTCATTATGAAAGAGACAGAAATACTGAAGCATTTTGCGATCTGGAATGAGATAGAGCAACCGCAACCGCTGCGCGTAGGGTTCATCAATGACTCATTCGTCGTGCCGGCGAAACGGATAGGTGAGACCTCCTATTGCCTGCAACGCATCAACCATAATATCTTCAAGGATGTGGAGGGACTGATGCGTAATATCGAGATTGTGACCTCTCATATCCGCGAGAAGTTGTTGATTGCCCGGGAGGAAAATATCGAGCGCAAGGTCCTGCATCTGATTCCTACCAAGGAAGGCAAACTGTTTTACAAGAGTCCGGACGGCAATTACTGGCGGCTCTATGTGCTGGTGGAACCGGCTACATCGCAGGAGAAAGTGACACCCAAGGCTGCCGAACTGACGGGCGAGGCGTTCGGACGGTTCCAATGCCAGTTGGCGGACCTGCCATTCAATGCCTTGTGCGAGTCGATACCTAATTTCCATAACATGGAGTTCAGGCTCCGGCAGTTGGATGAGGCGATAGCAGAAGCTGCAAACCGTCCCGTCTCAGATGTCCGCCGGAAAAGGCTGGAGGAGAGCAGAGATATTGTGGAAGCCATCAACAGCCGCAGAGAGAGAATGTGTCTGGCGGAGATATTATTCCGCGAAGGAAAACTGAGAAAGCATATCAACCACTGCGATACGAAAGTCAACAACGTGCTCTTTGACGAAAAAGGACGGCCTATCTGTATCGTGGATCTGGATACGGTGATGCCGGGATTTGTCTTCAGTGATTTCGGCGATTTCATGCGCACGGCGGCTAACACAGGTGCGGAGGATGACCCGAATCTGGATAATATCCATGTGGATCTGGAGATCTTCGAGGCTTATACACGCGGCTATCTGAAAGAAGCTACCTTCCTGACTCCGCTGGAGAAAGAGTTGCTGCCGTACGGATGCCGGCTGCTCAGTTATATGCAGACAGTGCGCTTCTTCACCGACTGGCTCAATGGAGATACGTATTACAAGATTGCTTATCCGGAGCATAATCTGGTAAGGACCAAGGCGCAGCTGAGGCTGGTCGAAGAGCAAGAGAAAGTGGAGGAACAGATGAAGAGCATTATTGCCCGTTTGTAATTGATAGTTTATGGTTTACGCAATTGATCAAGTCAACTGGCGGAGCGAGTATCCCTATTGCCCGCAGACCACGGTGGAAGTGACTAACGACCACGACTCATTATACCTGCATTTCCGCGTCAAAGGCGAACAACTGCGGGCGGTAACGACAACGGACCAAGGACCCGTTTGGGAAGATTCGTGCGTGGAGTTTTTCTGCCAGGTACCGGGAGAGAAGCATTATATGAATTTCGAGACCAACTGCATTGGCGCAATGGTCGGTTCCAGACGCAAAGGACGTGCCGAAGAAGTAGTGCCGTTTCCGGCGGACGAGATGGCGCGGATAGTGCGCAGATGCACCTTCCCGCGTGAGGCTTTTGACGAGAAAGACGGACTCTTCGAATGGGAGGTGGAACTGCAAATCCCGCTGGATATGATCTTCAGGGAGAGACGGCCTGTCTTTCCGCAGAAACTGAATGTCAATTTCTATAAGTGTGCCGATAAGACGAAAAAGCCGCATTACGTAAGTTGGCAGCCGATACAGCTGCCAACCCCTAATTTTCATTGCCCGCAGTTCTTCGGACAGATTGTATTGGAATAATTATTTTACATCAACCGGTTGTCCCAGTACCGAATATGTGCCGGCAGCATGGCGGATGTACAATTGACCGTTTTGAAGGAATTTCTGAGCATCAGAGGTTCCTTCTATATTATCTATACCGGTATTGTCAATCACATTCTCCGAAATCCACTGTGCGCCTGTCTCCGGAGCAGACCAGTTATTGAGATCATCTGCTGCAAAAGCACCGTAGTAATATACTTGTCCTACAACAGCTGAAGCATCGTTGCATGTTTCTGCCGTTCCTCGGTATATCTCTACTCCGTCAGCCGGAGAAGTCGGAAACGCATTATCCTTGCGCACGATTACCGTTTGGGCATAATCCGGAGCAGGATAAATATCTCCGCTCATATGCAAATCATCCAGATAGAACGTACCATTGACAGAACTGCCGGTTGAGACACCGAAGGAAATCCGAACAACACCATCTACTCGGTTCTTTTCATCGGTATTGCTGTACCAGTCAAATGCTTGCAGCGTTCTCAAGTCCAGCGTGATGTCTTCCCATGTATTCTTAGCCAATGTGATTTTTTCGGTGTACCACCAGTCTTCATGTCCGGCAGACATGTTCTTGCACACGATACGCAGAGCAGTGGACGTGCCGTTTCCTTTGAGGCGAAAGGTGAGAATCGGAGTCTGACTCATATCTACGGTTTCATCAAACACGTAGTCTGCTGAAGCGGTCGCCCAAGCCTTGGAGATGTTATAATCACATTTGAGTGCTCCTTCACTAACGCTGAGTGCCATCGTAGCACCGTCTTCTCCTTCGTTCGTCATCTTATCCTGCCCATTGCTAAAATCGGTCAGCAGGTTATCGAGATGAATGAGATGAGTAGGGTTGACCCAATACAAGCGGTATTGTCCGCTATTGATTCTACCCGTCAACTCAGATGGAGCAGGCGGAGGAGTGACATCTTCCAAGAGGTTAACCACTGCCGGTCTATTGCCCATATACGATTTTCCTCCGGATGTGATGACTGCATAGATATAATACTTGCCCTTCGGATTGATATTCCGTGTGTGCCACATATATTTCTCTGCTTTGTTGTCCAGACCGGTAACGATAGGAGTCATTCCTTCAACACTGGTAGCATTATCGGTTTGCGAGTAATAGAACGAAACGGTAGCATCTCCCACCGGATCGAAGGTAAACCAACGAAGCATAATAGAGTCTTCTACACTTACTTCCTGTGCCGGTACGGTAAAGTTAACAGCAGGGTTGATAACTTCTCCGTTCAGCAAGAAATCGTAGTTATAGAAAGGATTACCTACAGAGTCATATGCAGTCAGGTAGATATGCGAAGCATCGGCAGCCATGTCAAACGTAGAGAAGCAGGATACTTGCTTGTAGAACATGGAGTATTTGAAGTCTTTGAGTTGTTTCTGCTGTGCATAGTTGGCATCTCTTCCGCATCCCGGGCGAACATAATGCACACCGTCTTTATAGAGATGCTCGAACGAGTGGTCATCGCCTGAAAGAGAGATGATATGTTTGCCTTGCGCCGCATATTTTTCGAAAAGCGTACCCATCTGTCGCGGTTCGTCTGCCCATTGACCGTGATAGCCGGTAGTATGAACACCTACGTGATGGCAGATGAGGATCCACGGACGATCACATACATTGAGAATAGAGTCAGCCCACTTATACTGTTTGCTACCGGGAAGGAATTCCGGAGAAGAAGGATCGCCGTTGATATTCAAAATAATTACATCCGCATTACCATAAACGAAATGGAAGTATGATTCTCCTCGCGGATCGATGGTGTCTCCTTCAGGCGCGCCTTCATGGCTAAACTGGTGGAAATAGTCATAGAACGAGGACCAACGATAGGTGAACGGATCACCTGTCTCATGGTTACCCGGCGAAGACATACAAGGCACTTGGCTTAAGAATTGTGCACCCGGAGTGAAATAATAGTTATTCCAATTCCGGTCATCTCCTTTACTGGAAACAAAATCGCCGTTCATGAGTGCAATGTCGCAGTTGAGATTACAGATGAAATCCTGCATGTTCGACCAGTTATTCCGCGCATTGCCGTGAATATCAGAGATGGAGAAGATGCGATAAGCCGTTCCTTGTTCCGGAGCAGTCTTGGTCCAACTGATTTTCGGATAACGGCGATTAGCGTTCTTTCCGACTGTGAAATAATAGCGTGTGTTAGGTTGCAAATTCGGCAATGTAACGACATGCACATATCCTTCGTCAGCTACTACCCAACCATCGCTGGTAGCAATTTGCATATTGAGGTTTGTAGAGTCTGTTCCGTAGTAAACCAATGCCTCTGTCGGTTCGGCCTCTTCAGACATCTGCCAAATCACTTTGACGGAATTAGTAGTCGGAGCCATAGAATACGGTTTCTTGTAAGGTTCATACGGATCATTGTCATTGTTATATGGTTCTGTCGAAACGCCCCAACGCGGGTCTCCGAGATTAGAACCATCTGTAGCTGCAGCCACAGCAGAGCTGTTTGCTGCCAATTGGAAATTGCCGTTCGCCGGATCGACGAAATACGGATTACGGTTAACGCAATTAGTCTGAGTAGCGCCGGTAGACAGTTTGACCGGAGCTAACCATGTGAGGCAGTTTTCGATATGCGATTCACTACCATACAATGCGAAACTTACTCCTCCGGCAACTTCGTTAGCGTTCATGAAAATGCAATTGGTTACATGACTTCCTCCGATATTAGCCAAATAAACGCCTCGCGTATCTGTCGTGTTATAGAACGTGCAATGGTCCACTTCGCAAACACCTTGCAGAGGTATAACTGCATTCTCATCACCTGAATGCAAGTATATTATACGTCCGGTTCCATTGGCACCGCCATCAAAGGTGCTATTACGAACAATCAGGTTTCCTAATTGATTTGGGGTTTTTGTTGCAGCGATACCACGAGCCGTATTAGCTGCCTCTGACCCCATGAGGAATACGCAGTTTTCGATAGTAAGATTGTTAATATATGGACTGGTTTGGTCTGTATTGTATGCTCGAATGAAATAACTCGGGCAACCTTTCAGTTCGCAGTCTTTCACCGTAACATTGTAAGGACTGCTTCCGGGAACCATACGAATCGCTTCGCCGGTGCTTTCCAATTGTACACCTTGAAGGGTAAAATCGGCTTTAATCTCAAATCGGCTGGTGAGGCTGATAATAGGATGTGTACCTTCTGCCGCTTTGATGGTAAGAGATACAGTCGGTTTGACGGAAGATTCGGAATAGGTTCCGTTGGTGAGAACTAACACATCTCCGGCTGCTGCCGAACTAATTGCGGTTTTGAGTGTTTCGCTTCCGGGTGCAACATCAATAGTCGTTGCACTCAATGTGATTGCGCATAAAACAGCGCAACAAAAAGAAATAAAACGTCTATTCATGGTAATAATTTATTGGGTTTTATAGCAACAGCCCCATTTTAGTCGGGCTGCTGCTGAAGTTATACATGATGTTTCGAATTACATCGGGTCAATGGTTCCTCCGCCTTCGCCGCCGAAACCAAGGGTTCCTCCTTTGACGGAAGTGATGAGGCAAACGGATTCTGAACGGAACTCAACTGTAGTAGTATAAGGTATGATATATTGTTTTTTCGTTGTCATAATGCTCAAAATTTAAAGTGTTAAACAATAGGATTGAAAAAGGTTGGAATCATTTAACCCTTATACCGATGGCATTGTAGCGAATGCCATCACGAATAATGATGAGTTGTCCGTTTTCAATGAACTTGCCATTAACTTGCGGTTCGCCATTGATGAGTTCGATGTCTGTAAGCACTTGTCCGTTCAGTACGATACGCGGTCTAACAACCGGTAAGATACCACTAGGAACATCTACATGGAAGTAAGCGCGTGTACCTTTTATTGTAACATCGTTTTCGGAGAACATCAGTACATTGCCAGACTGCAGATAGAGATTATTCACATTTGCAGGGATGGTTGTTTTTACGAAAGTACCGATAAAATCAGCATTGGTGCCACTGGTAGCGGCAGTGGTAGCATCGCTCACAGTAAACTCAACACCCGTGAATTGCGGATTAACCACATCGGCAGCCGGTTTGATGAGATACGGTGTACCTTGATAGATGCTGGTTGTCGTTGCAAATTCGAGATCCAATACAGAGCCATCTATCGTAGCGCCTGTCATATACATCAACTCTACACCTGCTCCAAAGGCCGCAACCACTTTCTCAGAAGAGACAGCAAACGGCAGGCAGATGGTGTTATACATACCGCCTGTGAAGGTACGACTCAACTCTACATTCACTGCTGCTCCGCCTACGTTACCAACCCAAGCGCTGTTATCCGTAGCAGCTTCGTCAATTGTGACAAATGTCGGAGCAATAACTTCTGTGAAAGTAATGCCGTGAAGCGCTCCTCCGGAATATTGTTGCCTATTAACCAATTTAATAGTGTAGTTACCTGCTGCAGGAATGGTAAGATGATCCGCTAATGCAATATCGCCGTCATCCCATTTAGTTTCATCTGCTTCTACGGCACTTCCGAGGAGCGTAGAACCATCGTATAATTCAACAGTAAACAAATGTCCGGCAGTTGCAATATTGAGTGTTACTTCTAGTTCACAAGCTGCGTCTGCATGGATATTCCAAAGTGCGTATTCTGTAAGATTATATCCATTGTCATTGTATTGAATGTCACCATTAGCAAGGTGGTACATTTTCAACGTACCTCCATCCTCTTTGCAGAGCATAGCATCTTCACCGAGAAGTTGGCCCGGAATATCAATAACAGCGCCACCTTCATATGTAGCAACAATATTAAGAACGCGACCCTTAGAATGAGCATAGGTATTTGCAATCTTGACGATATACTCACCAACAGATAATTCTATTGCATCAGTTGCAAAGGATTTATCACCGGATCCCAAAGAGGTACCAGTGCCGTCTTTTTCTCCTATCGTTACAGACTCATCACTGTTCAGAACAGAGATTTTGTAGTATTGTCCGTTTGAACTGGATACATTTGCGGTAAATTTATAATTACCGGCTTTAGCAACATTAATTTTCCATTTTGCCCATTCGTCGGGATTGTGTCCTTCACTTCCTCTTGGCGTAAAGAGAATAGAATCTACGGCACCGGTGTTGTCAACCCAAGCACGCGTGCTGAGCATGGCGTCTTCCGGCATAAGCGTTGTTGGAATATCAATAGTGGCTCCGCCTTTGTATTCTGCCACAACGCTCAGCAAGCGACTTTCCGCATATTGGTAAATATTCCGTACTTTTACAATGTAGATTCCAGCAGCCAATTCTATCTCGCCGGTACTGATAGATGCATTTCCGCTACCAATGCTACTTCCTCCATTATCGTTGGAAATCAGAGTAGCGCTTTCATCACTATTAAGAAGTGATATTTCAAACTTTTGGCTACTTTTACGATAAGTGTTAGCCGTAAAATTATACATTCCTGCTTTGGTTACATTGACTTTCCACTTTACCCATTCATCAAGATTATATCCTTCAGATCCGCGCGGAGTGAAAAGAATAGAATCCACAGTACCTGTTTTATCCACCCAGGCACGGTCACTCAAGATCGCATCGTCTGGTATTAAAGTAGCAGGAATATCAACCGTAGCACCACCCATATAATTGGCGATAATATTAATAACACGACCTTTTGAATATTGTGTAGTGTTCTGAATTTTAATAATGTACTTACCAGCCACAAGGTTGATTTTATCAGTAGTTGCAGAGAGTGGAGTATTAGAACTGCCATCTAAAACAAATTCTTGTACCAAACTTTCATCCGGGTTCAAAACAGAGAGTTTATAGTGATGACTATTAGTGCTATTTGCATTGAGCGTGAAAGAATAACTTCCTCCGGTAGTGTAAATATTCCACATTCCGTATTCGTCAAGGATATGTCCCGTATTGTCATCATCTGTGAACCGCAATTCGTTATCTCCATTTACGAAAGCACGTCCACTAAGTATAGCATCAGAAGGAGCGAGTGTTGCAGGAAGGTTAATTCTTGCTCCATTAAGATAAGTGAATGTTAATCCACGCACCATGCCTGCAGACCATTGTACAATGTTAGAGACAACAATATCGTACTCTCCTGGCTCAAGAGAAACTATATTTAGGTTTTCCAAACAAGGTAACTCTGTATTGGCATAATCGGATCTATCAGCATGTTCAGTTACTATATCTGCCAAGATGTTACTCGTCAATGGGTCTTGAACGCGAACACGGAACTCGTACGTGTTGGTACTTTTCATGTCTAGTGTTACGGCATAAATACCCGGATCAGAGATATGTACTCTCCATTTTGCGAAACCCTCATGTATAGTACTACCTGACCAGTTGATCCATTCTCCACCTTCCAAAGCCTTTGCATTATCAGATTGCGAAAAACCATCTGATGCTGCAGTCAATGTAAGAGGTGTAGATTTTGTCAGTGTAGGAGTTGCCGCATTGACAGCTAATGTCAGCACTAAAACTGAAATAAGTAGAAAAATTTTTCTCATGATATGTGTTGTTTAAATGTTAATAATTCAATGGGTTAGCACTTGGATTTACCTCAAAATGCGGTGCAAAGTTACTCATAAATAATGAACGCGCGAACATAAAACGAAATGTTTTACAACATAATATAAATGTTCTTTATTTTCAAACATACGTATAAGTCATTTAAAATGAATAAGTTGTAATATTGTAATGAAGGTTGTATTTCTTTTTTCGAAACGTTTTGAAATTCCCTCCTCTCTAATCCCTCACTCCCTCACTCCCTAATTCCCGACCTCCTCTCTCCCCCTTCAGGGGGTTGGGGGCCTCCTCCCTAACTCCCAAAAATGACTCTGGAAAAGGCGCATTAGCGGACGATCGTTAGTGCGTTGTAGAGGAGTCCTAGACTTTGTTACTGTAAAACAACTGTAACTGCTTGTATTTCACGCGCTTACAAAGAACCAAAAAATCAGCAAAAACCGCATTTTTTTATTTTCATTCCATGTTTTTCGCACTTTTTTTGCAAAAAAACACCCCATATTTTCAGTCGCTCTTCTCTCGCTCATCTCTCGCTCATCTCTCGGTGGCGAAAGAGGCATTATTGGAGGCTATAAACAACGCCTTGGAAAAAGAGAAAATGGAGACTGAAACGGAAGCAAAAATGCTAACTATATTGCACAAAACGATGAAAAATGAAGATTTTTTGCATTTTCTTTGAAAAATATTTGGTCATGTCAAAAAAAAGCAGTACTTTTGCAGGCTTTTTCGCGCGAACTGTGCCTCATGTGCCTACGCGTATAAGAAATAAGCATGGAATATTTTAGTAACAATCATTAATTAACAAACAACAAAATGCCTACAATTCAACAATTAGTTAGAAAAGGAAGAGCAGAACTGGTGGACAAATCGAAGAGCCCGGCTCTTGACAGCTGTCCGCAGCGTCGTGGCGTTTGTGTACGTGTTTACACAACCACCCCGAAGAAACCTAACTCCGCAATGCGTAAGGTCGCACGTGTTCGTCTGACCAACGCAAAGGAAGTCAACGCTTACATCCCCGGAGAGGGACACAACTTGCAGGAGCACAGTATCGTAATGGTACGTGGCGGCCGTGTGAAAGACCTGCCGGGTGTTCGTTACCACATCGTTCGCGGTACATTGGATACTGCCGGTGTTGCTAACCGCCTCCAACGCCGCTCCAAATACGGAGCTAAGCGTCCGAAAGCTAAGAAGTAATAAGCTCTTTTAATTAACTAACTAAATGTTCCATATTTGGGACGAAACAATGGGTTGAGGGTTGAGTAAGCGGCTAGCCGAATGACGAATAACGAAATTACGAATTGGGCGAAACTACTGAAGTAATCGACAACCAAAATTAAAATCAATTGAAACAATGAGAAAAGCAAAACCAACAAAACGTGTGATCCTGCCGGATCCCGTGTATGGCGAAGTAATGGTGGCTAAATTTGTGAACCACCTCATGCTTGACGGTAAGAAAAATACCGCGTATTCAGTGTTCTATGGCGCTCTCGGCGTTGTAGATGCAAAAATGAAGAGTGAGGAGAAGTCGGCTCTCGAGATCTGGAAGCAGGCTCTGGACAACATCACTCCGTTAGTAGAGGTTAAATCGAAGCGTATCGGTGGTGCTACCTTCCAGGTGCCGACCGAGATCCGTGCAGACCGTAAGGAGTCTATCGCAATGAAGAATATGATCGCCTTCGCTCGCAAGCGTGGCGGCCACTCGATGGCTGAGAAACTGGCGGCTGAGATCATGGATGCCTATAACAACCAGGGTGGCGCCTTCAAACGTAAGGAGGATATGCACCGCATGGCTGAGGCTAACCGCGCATTCGCACACTTCAGATTCTAACTAGGACCCTAGGAGCCCTAGGACGCCTAGGAACCCTGGATTGAAACAAAAAAGATTGAAACAATAAACAAATGGCAAAACACGATTTAAAATTAAACCGTAACATCGGTATCATGGCTCACATCGATGCCGGTAAGACCACGACTTCGGAGCGTATCCTGTTCTACACGGGTCTTACTCATAAAATCGGTGAGGTACATGATGGTGCTGCTACGATGGACTGGATGGTTCAGGAGCAGGAGCGCGGTATCACTATCACTTCCGCGGCAACTACCACCTATTGGAACTATGCAGGTAACAAATACAAGATCAACCTGATCGACACTCCGGGGCACGTAGACTTCACAGTAGAGGTGGAGCGTTCGCTCCGTATCCTTGATGGTGCGGTCATGGCCCTCTGTTCGGTGGGTGGCGTACAGCCGCAGTCCGAGACCGTATGGCGTCAGGCTGACAAATACAATGTGCCGCGTCTGTGCTATGTCAACAAGATGGACCGCTCCGGTGCCAACTTCTTCGATGTAGTACGTCAGATCAAAGAGGTATTAGGTGCAACTCCGTGTCCTATCCAGATCCCTGTCGGCGCTGAGGAGACCTTCAAGGGTGTCGTTGACCTCGTGAAGATGAAAGCTATCCTCTGGCACGACGAGACCATGGGCGCTGAGTACGTTGAGGAAGAGATTCCTGCTAACCTCGTTGCTGAGGCTGAGGAGTGGCGCGACAAGATGCTGGAGACGGTATCCGAGTTCGACGACGTTCTCATGGAGAAATATTTCGACGATCCTTCGACCATCACTGAGGATGAGATCCGCGTAGCAATCCGCAAGGGTACCCTCGCCATGAAGATCTTCCCGGTAATCTGCGGTTCGTCCTTCAAGAACAAAGGTGTGCAGACCATGCTTGACGCTGTCTGCGCTTACCTGCCGAGCCCGCTGGATACTCCGGTGATCAACGGTACCAACCCGAACACCGACGCAGAAGAGGTTCGTCATCCGGATGATCAAGATCCGTTGTGCGCACTCGCCTTCAAGATCGCTACCGATCCGTATGTAGGCCGTCTGTGCTACTTCCGTGTTTATTCGGGTCACCTGGATGCAGGTTCCTACGTTTACAACCCCCGTTCGGGCAAGAAAGAGCGTATCAGTCGTATCTTCCAGATGCACTCCAACCACCAGAACCCTGTTGAGACGATTCTCGCGGGCGACATAGGCGCGGGCGTAGGATTTAAGGATATACGCACGGGCGATACGCTCTGCGATGAGAACAAGCCTATCGTACTCGAGGCAATCGAGTTCCCTGCACCGGTGATCGGTATCTCTGTAGAGCCGAAGAGCCAGGCTGACCTCGACAAACTGGGTGTAGGTCTTGCCAAACTCGCAGAGGAGGATCCTACCTTTACCGTTAAGACCGACGAGCAGACCGGACAGACTGTGATCTCCGGTATGGGTGAGCTTCACCTGGAGATCATCATTGACCGTCTGAAACGTGAGTTCAAGGTAGAGTGTAACCAGGGCCGTCCGCAGGTGGCATACCGCGAGGCTATCTCTGCTCCGGTAGAGCTGCGTGAGGTTTATAAGAAACAATCCGGTGGTCGTGGTAAGTTCGCTGACATCATCGTTCGCGTTGAGCCGGCAGACGCTGACTTCCCCGGAGGTCTTCAGTTCGAAGATATCGTCAAGGGCGGTAACGTACCTAAGGAGTATATCCCGTCGGTACAGAAGGGCTTCGAGGTAGCTATGAAGAACGGTGTTCTCGCCGGCTATCCGCTCGACAGCCTCAAAGTAACCCTCATGGATGGTAGCTTCCACCCCGTTGACTCTGACCAGCTGTCCTTCGAGATCGCTGCGCAGATGGCGTTCAAAGAGGCTTGCGCAAAGGCTAAACCTGTACTCATGGAGCCTATCATGAAAGTGGAGGTCGTTACTCCGGAAGAGTCTATGGGTGATGTCATCGGCGACCTCAACAAACGTCGTGGACAGGTAGAGGGTATGGACACCAGCCGCACCGGCGCACGTATCGTGAAGGCGAAAGTACCGTTGGCAGAGATGTTCGGTTATGTAACCGCTCTGCGTACCATCACCTCCGGACGTGCAACGAGCTCCATGGAGTTCAGCCACTACGAGGCAGTAAGCTCGTCTATCGCAAAAGCCGTGCTGACAGAAGTAGGCGGCCGCGTGGACTTAGTCTGAAAAAACGGAATCCCGATAATCCGATATATCGCTAACCCGGTATGTCGGAATATCGGAACCCGAAATAAAAATAAAATAAGGAACGTACACGTACACACATGCGTGTGGATATAGGTACGGCGAAAAATTAACCCTGCGGGGCGCGGGTCATCTTAGCAAATGACTCTTAAGGTTATCTGCGCTCTGCGAAGTATTAACAAAATAAAACAGTATTATTTATTATGAGTCAAAAAATTCGTATCAAACTGAAGTCTTTCGACCATACTTTGGTTGACAAGTCTGCAGAGAAGATCGTCAAGACCGTTAAAGCTACGGGTGCTGTAGTAAGTGGTCCTATTCCACTGCCGACGCACAAACGTATCTTCACGGTGAACCGCTCGACCTTCGTTAACAAGAAAAGCCGCGAGCAATTCGAGTTGGCGAGCTACAAGCGCTTGATTGACATCTACAACAGCAACAACAAAACCGTAGAGGCACTGATGAAGCTGGAGCTTGCATCGGGTGTGGAAGTAGAGATCAAGGTTTGATGAACGCCCAAGCGTTTCCTTCGGAGAGTGATAAACTAGGATCCTAGGACACTAGAGGTCAACCCGAAGGCGAGAACGCAGGCAATGATTAATTAACAATTATTAAAAACTAAGCAACAATGCCAGGTTTATTAGGAAAAAAGATCGGAATGACTTCCGTCTTTGGTGCCGACGGCAAAAACATCCCGTGCACCGTTATTGAGGCTGGTCCTTGCGTAGTGACTCAGCTCAAGACCGTTGAGAAAGACGGTTATGCAGCAGCCCAGATCGGCTTTATGCACAAGAGCGAGAAACACACCAACAAGGCCGAAGCAGGCCATTTCAAGGCCGCAGGCGTAGAGCCCATGCGCCACTTAGCAGAGTTCGAGTTCGACGGAGAACTGGCTCTGGGACAAACAATCACAGCTGCAGACCTCTTCGAGGAGGGCATGTACGTTGACGTTATCGGAACCAGCAAGGGCCACGGTTTCCAAGGTGTCGTTAAACGTCATGGCTTCGGCGGTGTGGGTCAGAGCACTCACGGTCAGGACGACCGTCTCCGCGCTCCGGGTTCGGTAGGTGCTTGTGCTTACCCGAGCCGTATCTTCCCGGGTACCCGCATGGCGGGACAGATGGGTGGAGACCGCGTTACGGTCCAGAACCTCGTCGTACTGAAAGTAATTCCCGAGTACAACTTGATCATGGTCAAGGGATCTGTACCGGGTGCTAAAAACTCAATCGTCATTATCAACAAGTAATTAGTTATGGAACTTAGTATTTTGAATCAAGCCGGTAAAGAGACCGGAAAGAAGATCGCTCTCAATGACGCCATCTTCGCAATCGAGCCTAACGACCATGCTATCTACTTGGACGTTAAGCAGTTCTTGGCAGCACAGCGCCAAGGCACAGCAAAAGCAAAACAGCGTAGCGAGAACGCTCACTCGACCCGCAAACTCGGTCGCCAGAAAGGCGGCGGTGGCGCTCGTCCGGGTGACCTGAAATCGCCGGTTCGCGTAGGTGGTGGTACGATTTTCGGTCCGGTACCCCGCGACTATGATTTCAAGCTGAACAAGAAAGTAAAACAGCTGGCTCGCAAGTCCGCTCTTTCGCTTCGCGCAAAACAAAATGAATTGCTCGTATTGGACGCTCTCAATTTCGAGGCACCGAAAACCAAAGCTATGGTAGAGGTTCTGAACGCTCTCCAGGTTGCCGGTAAGAAAGTGCTCTTCGTTATCGCAGACGCAAACCTCAACGCTCGCAAGTCCGCCGCTAATATCCAGCGCGTGAACGTAGTGAACGTCAACGAGCTCAATACCTACACTATTATGAACTCGAATGTAGTAGTGCTGACAGAGGCTTCGGCTGCTGCTATCGAGGCAACTTTTAACGCATAAGGAGGTAGAATTATGGCAATTATTATTAAACCAATCGTCACTGAGAAGATGACCGCCGCCGGCGAGAAACTGAACCGTTATGGTTTCGTCGTAGCTCGCAATGCCAACAAAGTTGAGATTAAGAAAGCGGTAGAAGAAATGTACAACGTTCAGGTTACGGATGTAAACACACTGATCCGTGCTCCGAAGGTAAAACAGCGCTGGACCAAGTCCGGTCTGCTCCGCGGCGCACAGCAGGCTTACAAAAAAGCTATCGTAACACTGGCCGAAGGTGAAACAATTGATTTTTATAGCAATATCTAAAAATGGCTGTACGTAAATTAAAGCCCACAACACCGGGGCAAAGACACAAAGTTATAGGTGCGTTCGAGACAATTACCGCGAGCGCTCCTGAGAAATCGCTTGTGTTTGGTAAAACCAAAACCGGTGGACGCAACAACGTCGGTAAAATGACGATGCGCTACATCGGTGGTGGTCACAAACAGAAGTATCGTGTAATTGACTTCAAGCGCAACAAAGATGGTGTTCCCGCAGTAGTTAAGACTATCGAGTACGATCCGAACCGCTCGGCTCGCATCGCTCTCCTGTTCTATGCTGATGGAGAAAAGCGCTATATCCTTGCACCGAATGGACTGCAAGTAGGTCAAACTGTAATGTCGGGAGAGAACGCTGCTCCTGAAGTTGGAAATGCACTGCCGATGTCGGTAATTCCTCTGGGAACTCTGATCCACAACATCGAGCTTCGTCCGGGACAAGGTGCCTGCATGGTACGTTCCGCCGGTACGTTCGCTCAGTTGTCGAGCCGTGAGGATAAGTATGCTATCATCAAACTGCCTTCAGGTGAGCTCCGCAAAGTGCTCGCAGCTTGCAAGGCTACTGTGGGTGTAGTAGGAAACTCCGACCACGCACTGGAGAAATCGGGTAAAGCAGGTCGTAGCCGCTGGCTCGGTCGCCGTCCGCGTAACCGTGGCGTAGTAATGAACCCTGTAGATCACCCAATGGGTGGTGGTGAAGGACGTCAGTCCGGTGGCCATCCACGTAGCCGTAAGGGTCTGCTCGCTAAGGGATACAAGACACGTCACCCGAAGAACCAGAGCAACCAATACATTATAGAAAGACGTAAAAAATAACCTATTAAAGTCAAAGTAACATTATGAGTCGTTCATTGAAAAAAGGACCGTTTATCAACGTTAAGTTGGAAGACAAGGTGTTGGCTATGAATGAGGCTGGTAAAAAAGAAGTTATCAAGACCTGGAGCCGCGCATCAATGATCTCCCCTGACTTTGTAGGTCACACAATTGCAGTTCACAATGGAAACAAGTTTATTCCTGTGTATATCACGGAGAACATGGTTGGACACAAACTCGGCGAGTTCGCTCCTACACGTACCTTCCGCGGCCACTCGGGCAATAACAAGAAGTAATCCATTGAAATCAATTAACATTTAAAATTCCAGATTAAAATGGGTGCAAGAAAACATAATAGCGCAGAGGCAATGAAGGCCGCTCGTAAAGAGCAGTACTTCGCCAAAGCCAATAATATTCCTACCAGCCCGCGTAAGATGCGTCTCGTTGCAGACATGGTACGCGGCATGGAAGTGAACCGTGCACTCGGTGCGCTGCATTTCTCCACACGTGAGGCAAGCCGTGCACTCGAGAAACTCCTGAAATCTGCTATCGCTAACTGGGAAGTAAAAACCGGTAAGAAAGCAGAGGACGAAACTCTCTACGTAACGCAAATCATGGTTGACGGCGGAATGATGATCAAGCGTATGCTGCCCGCTCCTCAGGGTCGTGCTTATCGCATCCGCAAACGTTCAAACCACGTTACGATATTTGTAGATACTAAAAATACTAACGCTGAAAAGTAATTTATTATGGGACAGAAAATTAATCCTATAGCAAACCGTCTGGGCATTGTCCGCGGTTGGGACTCCAACTGGTTTGGAGGCAAGAATTACGGAGATACGCTGCTGGAGGATAGCAAAATTCGCGAGTACCTCAACGCACGTCTCGCAGAGGCTAGTATTTCCCGTATCGTTATCGAAAGAACTCTGAAACTTGTGACTGTTACTATCTGCACCGCTCGCCCCGGTTATATCATCGGAAAAGGTGGAGAAGAGGTTGACAAATTGAAGAAGGAACTCCAGAAAATCACCAAACAAGACGTTCAGATCAATATCTACGAGGTTAAACGTCCGGAACTGGACGCTACTATTGTAGCTAACAAGATCGCTCGTCAGTTGGAAGGCAAGATCGCTTACCGTCGTGCCGTGAAGATGGCTATCCAGAGCACCATGCGTATGGGCGCTGAGGGTATCAAGATTCAGGTATCCGGCCGTCTGAACGGAGCCGAGATGGCACGTAAGGAGATGTACAAAGAGGGACGTACCCCGCTCCATACTCTCCGCGCGGACATCGACTACTGCCACGTTGGCGCTATCACCAAAGTGGGTGTGATCGGTGTGAAGGTTTGGATCTGCCGTGGAGAAGTGTATGGCAAGAAAGACTTGGCGCCTAATTTTGCTCAGAAGCAAGAGGCAGGACGTCCCGGCATGGATCGCCGTGGAGGTCGTGACGAGCGCAGAGGTTTCCGCCGAAACAAAAAACAATAATGTTTAACCGATTTGTAGATTAGAACAATATGTTACAACCTAAGAAAACTAAATTCCGTCGCTGCCAAAAAGGCCGCATCAAGGGCTTCGCTCACCGCGGTCAGGAATTGGCATTCGGCTCGTTCGGTATCAAGAGTATGGGTACCGTGTGGTTGACCGGTCGTCAAATCGAGGCTGCCCGTATCGCCGTTACCCGTTATATGCAACGTCAAGGACAGGTGTGGATCCGCGTTTTCCCGGATAAACCTATCACCAAGAAACCTCTGGATGTCCGTATGGGTAAAGGTAAAGGTGCTCCTGAAGGATTCGTTGTTCCATTGGAGCCCGGTCGTATTATCTTCGAGGTAGAGGGCGTAAGCTATGATGTAGCCAAAGAGGCACTCCGTCTCGCTGCGCAGAAACTGCCTGTTACCACTAAATTTGTCGTAAGACGTGATTACGACGCAACCGCAAATGTGTAAACTAAAAGAGTATGAAAACAGCTGAAATTAAAGAATTAACCACTGCTGAACTCCAGGAACGTCTGGCAGCAGAGAAAGAGGCGCTGGTTCGTCTCAAGTTAAATCACAGCATTTCTCCGCTCGACAATCCGTTGCAGATTAAGGTGGCGCGTCGTAATATCGCTCGCCTTGCAACTGAATTACGTGCAAGAGAAATTAACAAGTAAAAAACGACAATTGAAATGGAAAGAAATCTTAGAAAAGAGCGCGTGGGCGTAGTTATTTCCAATAAGATGGAGAAGACCATCGTGGTCGCTGTCAAATGGAAAGAGAAACACCCCATCTATGGCAAGTTTGTCAATAAAACTCGCAAGTTCCATGTTCATGACGAGAAAAACGAGTGCGGCATCGGCGATACCGTACGTATCATGGAGACTCGTCCTCTGAGCAAGACCGTGCGTTGGCGTTTAACTCAAATTATCGAAAGGGCTAAGTAATTATGGTACAGCAAGAATCTCGTCTCACAGTATGTGACAACAGCGGTGCTAAGCAAGCACTCTGCATCCGCGTTCTTGGAGGTACCAAGAAGCGTTACGCATCCCTCGGCGATACGATCGTTGTTGCCGTTAAGGGTGTAATCCCTTCGTCGGAAATCAAAGATGGTACGGTATCCCGTGCTATCGTTGTTCGCACGAAGAAAGAGGTACGCCGTGCTGACGGAAGCTATATCCGCTTTGATGACAACGCATGCGTGTTGATCACCAACGCAGGTGAACTCCGTGGCAGCCGTATCTTCGGTCCGGTAGCTCGTGAGCTGCGTCAAACTAACATGAAAATTATTTCTCTGGCACCTGAAGTGCTCTAATCATCTAAATTATTACAGGTATGGCAAAATTACATATCAAAAAGGGTGATATCGTTTACGTAAACGCAGGCGCTTCGAAGGGTCAGACCGGCCGTGTGCTGGAAGTGCTCGTTGACAAGCAGCGCGCTATCGTAGAGGGTGTCAATATGGTATCCAAGAGTACCAAACCCAATGCTAAAAATCCGCAAGGCGGAATTGTTAAACAGGAAGCTCCTATCCATATCTCGAACCTCCAGGTTGTTGAGAACGGACAGCCCGTTCGTATCGGACGCGTTCGTAAGGATGGTAAGCTCGTTCGTGTATCTAAAAAAACCGGTAAGGAGATCTGATTATGAATACAGCAAGTCTTAAGCAAGATTATCAGGAGCGCATCGTGCCCATCCTGATGAAGGAGTTCAACTACACTACTGTAATGCAGTGCCCGAAACTCCAGAAGATCGTCCTCAACCAGGGTCTGGGCGAGGCTGTTGCCGACAAGAAGATCATCGAGGTCGCTCTCCAGGAGATGACGGCTATCGCAGGTCAGAAAGCAGTCGCTACCGTTTCGAAGAAAGATATCGCTAACTTCAAGGTTCGTAAACAAATGCCGATCGGTGTATGTGTTACCCTCCGCGGCCAGCAGATGTATGAGTTCCTCGAGCGTCTCGTTCGTGTAGCTCTGCCTCGTATCCGCGACTTCAAAGGTATCAACAACAAGATGGACGGCCGTGGTAACTACACCTTGGGTATCACCGAGCAGATCATCTTCCCTGAAATTAACATTGATAACATCACCAAACTGCTGGGTATGAACATCACGTTCGTTACTACAGCTAAAACCGATGAGGAGGGCTTCGCACTCCTGCGTGAGTTTGGTTTACCGTTTAAAAAGTAATTCAGACTATGGCAAAAGAATCAATGAAAGCCCGCGAGGTAAAACGCGCAAAGCTCGTTGCTAAATACGCAGCTAAACGTGCACAACTCCTCAAGGATGGTGACTATGTAGGGCTCCAGGCCCTCCCGAAAAACGCAAGTCCGGTACGTCTGCACAACCGTTGCAAAGTGACCGGTCGTCCGAAAGGATACATGCGCGCATTCGGTCTCAGCCGTATTCAGTTCCGCGAGATGGCTTCCAAAGGCCTCATCCCGGGAGTAAAGAAAGCGAGCTGGTAAAACAAGAATCGATAGGGATACAGTTGGGCTAATCCCGACAGTCAACCGACGGTCAACCGACGGTCAAAGCCAAGATTGGTATGGTGATAAGCCCGCTGTAAACCCTGACCGATAAGTTAACATTATTAAATATTGTCCCGACAGGCGGGATTAATTTAACAAAACAAAACAAATGACAGATCCTATTGCAGATTACCTCACTCGATTGAGGAATGCTATCAAAGCCGGCCACCGTGTGGTTGAAGTTCCGGCTTCGAATCTGAAGAAAGAGATCACTCGCATCTTGTTTGAGAAGGGTTACATCCTTTCCTACAAGTTCGTTGAGGATGGTCCTCAGGGCACTATCAAGATTGCCCTCAAGTATGATCCGGTTAACAAAGTTAACGCGATCAAGTGTTTGAAACGTGTATCCACTCCGGGTTTGCGTAAGTACGTTGGTTACCGTGATATGCCGCGCGTATTGAACGGTCTCGGTATCGCTATCCTTTCCACTTCGAAAGGCGTGATGACCAACAAAGAGGCTCTCGGCCAGCAGCTCGGTGGTGAAGTATTGTGCTATGTTTATTAATAAGGAGGAACAGCTATGTCAAGAATTGGAAAACTTCCTATTGCAATTCCTGCCGGCGTAACGGTAACCGTTAGCCCGGAGAATGTAGTGACCGTAAAAGGTCCGAAAGGTGAGCTCTGCCAGGCAGTTGATCCCCTGATTTCTGTAAACGTAGAAGATGGTGTATGCCATGTTACCCGTCCGAACGATGAGAAAGAGTGCCGCGCTAAACACGGACTCTACCGCGCGCTCATCCATAATATGGTAGTAGGTTGCTCGGAGGGATATAAGAAAACTCTTGAACTTGTCGGCGTTGGTTACCGTGTAGAGCTGGCTCAACCCAATGTGCTGAACTTCTCGCTCGGTTATACTCACCCTATCTATCTCGGACTCCCGAAAGAGGTAAAGGTGGAAACCAAGTCGGAGCGTAACCAGAACCCGCTCGTAACCCTTGAGTCTTGCGACAAGCAGCTGCTTGGCCAGATTTGTGCTAAGATCCGCTCCTTCCGCAAACCGGAACCGTATAAGGGCAAAGGTATTAAGTTCCAAGGTGAAATCGTTCGTCGTAAAGCTGGTAAGTCGGCTGGTAAATAATAGAAAGGAAACAAGATTATGATTAAGAAAATTGCACGTCGCCTTAAGATTAAGGCTTCCATCCGCACCAAGGTGTCGGGAACTGCAGAGCGTCCGCGTCTGACCGTGTTCCGTTCTAACAGCCAGATCTACGCTCAGGTTATCAATGACCTCGAGGGTAAGACCCTTGCCAGCGCTTCGTCGCTCGCTATCAAAGACAAAATGACTAAGACCGAGAAAGCCGCTGAGGTAGGCAAACTCATTGCCGCAGCAGCTATCAAAGCCGGAGTCACAGAAGTAGTATTTGACCGTAATGGATACCTCTATCACGGCCGTGTTAAATCATTGGCAGATGCTGCTCGCGAGGCAGGTCTCAAATTCTAATAAATTACGATCATGCAAAGAGTAAAATCAACACAAGACCTTGAGCTCAAGGAGCGTCTGGTCGCAGTCAACCGAGTAACGAAAGTTACAAAGGGTGGACGTACTTTCACTTTCGCAGCTATCGTAGTTGTTGGAAATGAAGATGGTATTGTAGGTTACGGTCTGGGTAAAGCAGGCGAGGTTGCTGCAGCAATGCAGAAAGCTACCGAGGCTGCAAAGAAGAACCTGATTCAAGTACCTGTTCTGAAGGGAACAATTCCTCACGAGCAGTTTGCTAAATTCGGCGGTTCGCAGGTTTACATCCAGCCCGCTACGCACGGTACCGGAGTAAAAGCCGGTGGTGCTATGCGTGCCGTTCTGGAGAGCGCCGGCGTACGCGACGTATTGGCTAAATCTAAAGGTTCGTCGAACCCGCACAACCTCGTGAAAGCTACTATTCTGGCGCTCGCCGAGTTGCGTGACGCCCGTACCGTAGCCGCTAACCGTGGCGTAAGCCTCTCTACTGTTTTTAATGGTTAACCCCTCTAAATCCTACGAATTATGGCAAAAATTAAAATTCAGCAAGTACGCAGTATTATTAAGTGCCCGAAGGTGCAGAAGGAAACCATGGCAGCTCTCGGTCTGCGCAAGATGAACGCAGTCGTTGAGCACGAGGCTACCCCGGCTATCCTGGGTATGGTAGAGAAGGTAAAGCACCTTGTTAAAGTTATTGACTAATCCTAAAAACGAATTATCATCATGGAATTGAATAATCTTACCCCTGCAGCCGGTTCCGTTAAGACCGCTAAGCGTGTCGGCCGTGGTGCAGGTTCGGGCCTGGGTGGAACCTCTACCCGTGGCCACAAGGGTGCTAAATCGCGCTCCGGTTACAGCAAGAAGATCGGTTTCGAGGGTGGTCAGATGCCTATGCAGCGTCGTCTGCCTAAGTTCGGCTTCAAGAATATCAACCGCGTGGAATACAAAGCTATCAACCTCGCTACTCTCCAGGCTCTCGCTGAGGCTAAGAAACTGGAGAAGATCGGCGTTGTTGAACTCCACGAGGCAGGTTTCGTTGCTAAAAACCAGCTCGTTAAGATCCTGGGTAACGGCACACTGACTGCTAAACTGACTGTCGAAGCACATGCCTTCAGTAAGTCCGCAGAGGCTGCTATCACAGCAGCAGGCGGCTCCGTCGTTAAACTCTAATTATTAACTCAGAATAAACGTAGTTTATTATGAAGTTTATCGAAACATGTAAAAATATCTGGAAGATCGAAGACCTCCGTAACCGTTTGTTGACAACGGCTCTGTTCGTGTTAATCTATCGTTTCGGTTCTTTTGTCGTTCTTCCGGGTATTGATCCTACAGCCCTTTCTGCGCTGCATAGCCAGACAGCTGGAGGTCTGATGGCGCTCTTGGATATGTTCTCCGGTGGAGCATTCTCCAATGCGTCTATTTTCGCGCTCGGTATCATGCCGTATATCTCTGCATCTATCGTTATCCAGCTCCTCTCTATTGCGGTGCCGTATTTCCAGAAGATGCAGAAAGAAGGTGAATCCGGACGCCAGAAGATGAATCAGATCACCCGCTATCTCACTGTTGCTATTCTGCTCTTCCAGGGACCGAGTTATCTCGTGAACCTTTCTGTACAGATGGCACAGGCCGGACAGCCTCTTGCTATAGGATTCAACTGGTTTACTATCTCATCCACGATTCTCCTTACAGCGGGCTCTATGTTCGTTATGTGGCTGGGTGAGCGTATTACCGACCGCGGTGTAGGAAACGGCATATCCTTCATCATCTTGATCGGTATCATCGCGCGTCTCCCGGGAGCTTTCGTACAAGAGTTCTCCTCTCGTCTTAACGAAAACGGTGGCGGTGGATTGATGGTATTCATTCTCGAGGTTGTTATCCTGTTATTCGTGTTTGCTTTCGCAATCATGCTGGTACAGGGAACACGCCGTATTCCGGTGCAATATGCAAAGCGTATCCAAGGTAACAAGCAATACGGAGGTGTGCGCCAGTACATCCCGTTGAAGGTTAACGCCGCTAACGTAATGCCGATTATCTTTGCACAAGCTATTATGTTTATTCCGATTGCTTTTGTAGGCTTTGGTTCAGGCGAACCCAGCGCCTTCACCCGGGCTTTCATGGATAACAACAGCTTCTGGTACAATCTGGTATTTGCACTGCTCATTATCGCCTTCACCTATTTCTACACCGCGATTATCATCAATCCGGTTCAGATGGCAGAAAATCTGAAACTGAACAACGGTTTTATTCCCGGTGTGAAGCCTGGTAAGAAGACGGCTGAGTATATTGACACTATCATGAGTCGCATCACCCTCCCGGGTTCTATCCTTCTGGCTTTCATCGCCGTCCTGCCTGCTTTCGCGCGGCTGTTCGGTGTAACCATGGGATTTGCGCAATTCTTCGGAGGTACATCGTTGCTCATCATGGTAGGTGTTATTTTGGATACATTGCAGCAGATAGAGAGCCATCTCCTCATGCGTCACTACGACGGATTCTTTGAGTCCGGTATGCGCATCAAAGGACGCTCCGGTGCTATGGCTTACTAATTTGTCAGAGATTGTAAATCGTACATCGTACATTTGTAAATCGTACTTTTAGATGATTTTTCTCAAGACGGACGAAGAAATAGAGCTCATGCGGGCAAGCAACATCCTGCTTGGTAAGACCTACGCCGAAGTAGCGAAGGCTATCAAGCCGGGTGTTACTACCGCCCAACTGGATAAGATAGCATATGAGTTCATCATGGATAACGGGGGAAGACCCGCGTGTCTTGGATACGAGGGATATCCTGCAACTCTTTGTACTTCGGTCAATGAACAGGTGGTACATGGTATCCCGTCTGACAAGGTTTACTTGAAAGAAGGAGATATCATCTCTGTGGATTCCTCGATAGAACTCAATGGATGGCATTCCGATAGTGCTTATACTTTCCCGGTGGGAGAGGTTAGTCCGGAGATCATGAAACTCCTCCGGACGACGAAGGAAGCTCTTTATCTCGGAATCGAACAGGCAGTAACGGGCAAACGCTTAGGCGATGTGTCTTTCGCTATCCAGAACCACTGCGAAAAAGCCGGTTACGGCGTTGTACGCGAGTTCGTGGGACATGGTATCGGACGCGAGATGCATGAGGAACCCGAGGTATGCAATTATGGCCGTCGCGGTAACGGCATCGTCCTTAAATCCTGCATGACGCTCGCTATTGAGCCGATGATCACGCTCGGACGCCGCAATATCCTTATCGAGGATGACGGATGGACAGCCCGTACCATCGACCGCAAACCTGCAGCACATTACGAGTTATCCGTGTGCGTACGAAACGGCAAGGCGGATATCTTGTCCACGTTTGATTACATCCAATCCGTATTGGGAGACAAATTCATCTAAACAATAAGAAGTATGGCAAAACAAGACAGCATCGAAGTGGATGGAACGGTAGTAGAGGCATTGTCCAACGCAATGTTCCGTGTCCAATTGGAGAACGGTCCGCTCATTATCGCCCATATCTCCGGTAAGATGAGAATGCATTACATTAAGATTCTGGCCGGTGATCGAGTTAAAGTAGAGATGAGTCCGTATGACCTCACCAAAGGTCGCATCTCCTTCCGCTACAAGTAATTATTAAATCAAAAACAAAGTTTTTACTATGAAAGTAAGAGCATCAATCAAGAAGCGCAATGCAGACTGCAAAATTGTACGTCGCAAAGGGCACTTGTATGTTATTAACAAGAAGGATCCTAAAATGAAAATGCGTCAAGGATAAGCGTAATTTTTAATTAGAATCAATATCTTCTTTTATTATTTATTTAACAAAATTATCCTTAGTATTTAATTATGGCTATAAGAATTGTCGGTGTAGATATCCCGCAAAACAAATGCGGCGAAGTCAGTCTGACTTATATCTACGGAATAGGTCGTTCAAGCGCAAAGAAAATTCTCGCTGAGGCGGGTGTTGACCCTACCCTCAAAGTAGAGAATTGGACGGATGACCAAGCAGCTAAAATCCGTGAGATCATCGGTGCTAACTATAAAGTGGAAGGTGATCTCCGTTCGGAAACACAATTGAACATCAAGCGTTTGATGGATATCGGTTGTTACCGTGGTGTACGTCATCGTATCGGACTCCCTGTTCGCGGTCAGAGCACAAAGAATAACGCTCGTACCCGTAAAGGACGTAAGAAAACTGTTGCAAACAAGAAGAAGGCAACGAAGTAATCGTGCGACAGCTAAGAAGTAATGTTAAACCGAATTTGAGGTTGGCAGCATAGGAGAATAATTATCAATTCTCAATTGTCAATTCTCAATTAAACTAATTCATCAAACAATATGGCAAAGAAAACTATTGCAGCTAAGAAGCGCGTTGTGAAGATTGATGGTGTTGGCCAACTTCACGTGATGTCTTCTTTCAATAATGTAATCGTTACGGTTGCTAACGGTGACGGCCAGGTTATCAGCTGGTCTTCAGCAGGTAAACAAGGCTTCCGTGGCAGCAAAAAGAATACTCCTTATGCAGCTCAAATGGCAGCAGCAGACTGCTGCAAGGTCGCTTTCGACCTCGGCTTGCGTAAAGTAAAAGCATACGTTAAGGGTCCGGGACAAGGACGCGAATCGGCTATCCGTGCCTGCGTCGCTGCGGGTATTGATGTAACGGAGATTATTGACGTTACCCCAATGCCGCATAACGGCTGTCGTCCTCCGAAACGTCGTCGTGTCTAATTAATTGAAAATTGAAAAATGAAAATTGAAAGGAACGACAGCGTAAATAATCCTTTCACCTTTCAACTTTCACCTTTCAACTTAAATTTTTAACCCTTAAAAATTTTATTTTATGGCAAGATATATTGGCCCAAAATCTCGCATCGCGCGCCGTTTCGGTGAGCCTATCTTTGGCGAGGACAAGGTGCTTGCAAAACGTCCGTACGCACCCGGACAACACGGTGTTAACCGTCGTAAGAAAAACTCTGAATATGGTACCCAGCTGGCAGAGAAGCAGAAAGCAAAATACACCTATGGTGTACTGGAGCGTCAGTTCCGTCTTCTTTTCGCAAAAGCAGCTCGTACTAAAGGTATTACCGGTGAGATCCTTATCCAGCTTCTCGAATGTCGTCTGGATAACATCGTTTACCGTCTCGGTATCGCTCCTACCCGTGCAGCAGCACGCCAGCTCGTTTCGCACCGTCATATCACGGTGGACGGACAGGTGGTGAATATTCCTTCCTATTCCGTTAAACCGGGACAGGTAATTGCTGTACGTGAGAAATCCAAATCTCTTGAGGTTATTGCTTCCTCTCTCCAGGGCTTCAATCATGCAAAATATGGTTGGCTCGAGTGGAACGAGGCTGAGAAAGCCGGCAAACTCCTCAATATTCCTGCACGGGCTGAGATTCCGGAGAATATCAAGGAGCAATTAATCGTTGAGTTGTACTCTAAATAATTTTTAAATTCATGGCAATATTAAATTTCATCAAACCTGATAAGGTTATCATGTTGGAGTCGAGTGAGAACAAGGGAATTTTTGAGTTCCGTCCACTCGAGCCGGGGTACGGAATTACGATAGGCAATGCCATCCGTCGTGTGCTGCTCGGCAGCCTCGAGGGATATGCAATCTGCTCTGTCAAGATCAGTGGTATTGATCATGAATTTGCTACCATCCCCGGAGTCATCACTGACGTTACTAACCTTATCCTCAATCTCAAGCAAGTCCGCTTCCTGCATAAGGAGGGAGTAGAGGAGGAGACAGAGACTGTTAAACTCCATGTCAATAAGGCTAAATCCTTTACGGCAGGTCAGTTTAATACCGTGCTCCAATCCTTCGAGGTCCTCAATCCCGAGTTGCAGCTCGCGGAAATGGACGACTCTGCTGATTTCGAGATTGAGATCACTATTAACAAAGGACGCGGATACGTGCCCGGTGACGAGAACCGCAAGGCTAATGACCCGATCGGAACGCTCGCTATCGACTCTATCTACACTCCTATTCGAAACGTCATGATTTCTGTGGATCAGTTCCGTGTAGGTCAACGTACCGACTACGAGAAACTGACTCTCGAGATCACTACCGACGGCTCTATCGCTCCGCAGCAAGCGCTTACCGAAGCTGCTAAGATCCTCATCTATCATTTCATGCTCTTCTCGGACGAGCGTATCGTACTCGAGGAGGAGACATCGAAGGCAAACTCTGCTCTCGATGAGGAGATCCTGCGTATGCGTCAGCTGCTGAACCAGAAACTTCAGGATATGGACCTCTCCGTCCGCGCCCTGAACTGTCTGAAGGCAGCCGAAGTAGAGACTCTTGGAGATCTCGTTCGCTACCATCGCGCAGACCTGCTTAAGTTCCGTAACTTCGGTAAGAAATCTCTTACTGAACTGGACGAACTGCTTGAGCGTAACGGACTCGCTTTTGGTATGGATATCTCACGTTACCACGTGAATGATTAATTGTAAATTGTAAATTGTAAATTGTAAATTGATTTATTATGAGACATAATAAAAAATTCAATCACCTTAGCCGCAAAGCCAACCATCGTGCTGCGATGCTTTCCAATATGGCATGCTCGCTGATTATGCACAAGCGTATCAGCACGACGCTTGCTAAGGCTAAAGCGCTCCGTATCTACGTAGAGCCGATCCTCACGCGTGCTAAAGAGGATAATATGAATAACCGCCGTTTGGCTTTCTCCCTCCTCAAACAGAAAGAGGTCGTTACCGAACTCTTCCAGAATGTAGGTGAGAAGATCGCTAACCGTCCGGGTGGTTATACCCGTATCCTCCGTACCGGATTCCGTCTCGGCGACGCTGCTGAGATGTGTATCATCGAACTCGTAGATTACAACGAGAATATGCTCAAGGAGACCAAGAAGGCCACCAAGAAAGCTACCCGCCGTGCCGGCAAAAAAGCCGTTAAAGAGGAAGTAGCTGAGGCGCAGGCTGAGGCTCCCGAAGCTCCCGAAGCAAAGGCAGAATAAGTACGAAGTTTGGATGTACGAGGTACGAAGGATGGACGAAGGAGACCAAGGACAATTCAATAAAATCGTAAATAAATCGTACATCGTAAATCGTTAAATCGTAAATTAGCTTATGTTTTTGGATGTCAAAAACCATAACCCGGAAGGTACAGATCTCGCCGCCGTCAAGGTCGGCGAGACTGTTTCTGTTTCCGGTATGATCCATAATGTCCGCGTCACGAAGTGGGGAGGATTTATCGTTCTTCGCAAATCCCGCGGACTCTTACAAGCAGTCGTTTCCAACGATACTTCCAAATTCTACGACGAAGACGGTAAAGAAATCGCCATGAACGATCTGTGCCGCGAGATGGCTGTCACGATCACAGGAACGGTCAATGAAGCGAAGATCAAAGATCCTGCAGCGTTCTACAACACGATTGAGATAGCAGTTGCAGAAGTGCGGGTTCTTTCCCGTCCTACAACAGCCGAGGTGGTGGATATGAACGCCCTTAAGTTCGGCGACGAGGAGACGCTGCTGCGGTATAAGTTTGATAACCGCCAGGTAACGCTCCGCAATCCGCGCGACATGGCTATCCTCAAAGTGCAGAGTACCATCGCGCGTGCTTTTGGCGAGTTCCTTGCTGCTAATGGGTTCACCCAGATCTTCACTCCGAAGATTGTATCCGAAGGAGCAGAAGGCGGCGCGAACGTGTTCAAGATGGATTATTTCGGCAAGCAGGTGTATCTGGCTCAATCGCCCCAGTTCTACAAACAGATCGGTGTCGGCGTCTATGAACGTGTCTTTGAGATTGCTCCGGCTTACCGTGCGGAGAAACATGCTACTTCACGCCACCTGAACGAGTATATCTCGCTGGATGTGGAGATGGGCTTCATCAAAGGACAGGAAGATGTCATGACGCTGGAAGCGGCTTTGCTTCGTCATATCATCGCTGTTGTGGAGCGCGATTGTGCGCATGAGTTACAGTTGCTCAACGCGGTTAATCCGGTGCTCCCGGAGCAGGTTCCGGCATGGAAACTGAGCGAGGTGCATGAGATCCTCTTTGAGAACAACCTCTGTGAGCAAGACCACCGCGGCGAGGACGACCTCGCGCCGGAGGAAGAACGGGCTATATGCAAATATGCATTCGAGAAATATGGTTCGGATTTCGTGTTCGTTACCCATTTCCCGTCCGAGCACCGCGCTTTCTATGCGATGGACGATCCGGAGGATCCGAGTCTTACCTTGAGTTTTGACCTTCTGATGCGTGGTTTGGAGATCACATCCGGCGGTCAGCGTATGCATAAAGAGGCGGACTATCGCGAGAAGATGCTGCGCCGCGGGATGAACCCCGATGCGTTCCATTTCTATCTCGATACCTTCAAGAACGGTATGCCCCCTCATGGCGGCTTTGCTATCGGTCTGGAGCGTATCACGGCATGCTTCTTGGGCATCGCCAACGTCAAGGAGTGCTCGATGTTCCCCCGCGATATCAACCGCGTGGCACCTTGATCTGCTGTCGTTCAGCAAAAAGAAGACCCTCCCGGGCCTTCTTTTTTTGTATAATATTGATGATTCTCGTCTTTTTTCTTGCATATATCCAAGTATTTTCGTACCTTTGCACCATGTTTCTTAAAAAACAGATTATAGCGATAGTGAGTATGAAGGCGATGGTTGTCATTTGTATTGCCTTATGTGCTTGCACTCCTCGCTCGCTCCGTGAGGCACAAGAGGTTGTGGCGCAGGCGGACAGCCTGTGGCATGAGGGTAAGATATACGGCGTGGATGGAGGCGACAGTGCCACCCTCGCGCAAGCGTATGAGAGACTGAAGCCAAGGGCTCAATTTACAATTCACAATTCACAATTCACAAATTCCTACGCACATGCCTGTTATCACTATGGAAAGTTGCTGCGGGCAAAGGGTGATCCTGTATCTGCCATGCAGGCCTTCATCGCCGCCACCCATTCCCATACAAAAGACTACCATATCTTAGGGCGTGTTTATAGCAACATGGGCGACATCTGTCATTTGGCAGGATATTTTCCCTTTGCGTATGATATGTACGAACGTTCCGGAGATATGTATCTGCGCAACGGAGACACTTTGTTATATTATTATGACTTGAATAATATGGCGTATGAATTGGCGGAACAAGGAAAAAAAGATTCTGTTGAAACAATACTTGTTGCTATAAATTCAAATTGTATAGATGATGACGTATTGGCTAAGTCTCTGGAGACAAAAGCACTTCTTCTCCGAAATATAGAGCAGTATGACTCAGTAATTGAAATAGTGAATGTGCTTCAACAGCAACACCGCTGTTTACCTATGGGATATGTGTTGAAAGCTTCTGCTTTCTGGCATCTAAACCAACGTGATTCCGCATTATTTTATGCAAAGTTGGTTTTAAATGTACCAAATGGATCTAAGCGCGATAAATTTAACATGCTTTATATCGTACTGAACGGGGATCCTACATTAAATACTGATGATATAAAGGCTCTCTCCGATCAGCGTGCAGATTTGGAAATGTTAGAATTAGTGCCGTTGCATAAACAACATGCAGTAGCGGCAGCTGAACTGCATCGTGACTTAAATAAAACACCAAGATCTAAAACCATTATATATATTGTATGTGCTGTCATTGGCATTTTTATTATTTTCATGTTTGTATATGCATATAGAATCCGCAGAGCGAAATCTCAACAGCAAGAAATATTAAAAGATGTTAAGCGGCAACAATTTGAGCATTTGCAGCAAAAAAGACAAGAAATTGAGCATTCCTGTTCTGCTATTCGTAACGAGAGTAATTGGCAAAATCTGATAAATTGGAAAGATTATGAACTCTTATGCGAATATATAGACAAGCACTTTTTCTTTTTTGCAAACAAACTGAAGAAGAACAAGAACCTTAATGAGAGAGAAATACGTTTATGTATATTGGTGCTAATTGGCGGGTTTTCGGATAAACAAATGGCAGATATCCTTTGTTATGGTGAGAAAAGTATTCGTGGAATAAAGCGCTATGCTGCAAAAAAAATGGGCACAAATAGTGCTAATTTGCGTGTTTATCTGCTAAATATGGTAATGGGATAAATTTTATTTAGTAACATTTCTACATCACAAATTCCTTATTTGCTGATTTTCAGCAACTTGTAAGAATCGTGTTTTCTACATGATTTTTTTGCCATATCCGGTAAAAGCAGTACTTTTGCACCGTCAAATGAATGAGCGTTTGGCGGTCTTTATTTCATTAACAAAAATCATCATTATTGCAATGAAAAAAATTTTTATCGCATTGGTCTTGGGCGCACTCCTTATGATGCCGTGCGCGCTATGTGCGGAAGAAGTAGAAATTCAGTTAACCGAAGTAATCGGTTTGAATGTATTACCGGGAGACTCGCCACTTGACAATCCCGAAATGGAAGGTACAGAGCCCACCCGTCCAACCAGTTTCCGTGCATCTATTAACGGAAACACATTGTCTATCGAGAAGCGTGAGGCGGCTATTCCTTCCGCACAGGCTATCATTGTTAATGCTGCTACCGGAGGAGTTATAGTTAACGAGCAGTTTACCAACTCTCTTTCCCGCCCGATTGCTAACGCGGGCGTGTATGTATTGCGCATCGAGACCGCAGGCGGTGATCTCGTCGGACAATTTGTAGTGCAATAAAGAGAAAAATGAACATTTATTTGGTGGCATATAAAAGATTTTCTCATTGTGCCACCAAATAAATTGTATTTCTTTTTAGGCATATCCGTCTGATAGTTGGTAAAACTAAGAACAAAATGAAGAAATCTCAACGAATAAACAACTTAACCAGATGGGCTCAATCTGCTCTATTCGGAGTTTCGTATTCACCATTATTTTTTATTCTGGTTGCTAAAATAATATATTCAAAGTCTGATTATTTAGTATGGGGAGGCTTTTCTTCGTCAGCAGTGATGATCTTTTTCCAGCAGTTCTGGTCTGTTGTTCTAATAATCGGAATACTTCTGTTTTCCGCTATCGGAACAATGTTCTTGCTTCGGAATTTAAAGAAAACGGCATCGTGCAATTCTCAAAAAATCACCATTAAAAATATGACGGATAAAAGTGTGGAAACAATTAATTATATTGCAACATACATTATTCCGTTTGTATATGATGTACAAAATGACTTTGACATAGCAATAATGTTGGTAATATTCCTTGTTATTTACTGCATATATACCAACTCTTCGCTTGTGGCTATAAATCCTATTCTGGCCATGCGGTACGGATTATACGAGATGGAGTACGAGGATGGAGGAAGAAGTCATTCCATTATTGTAATCGCATGTGATAAAGATTTGATCGAGGGAGACGAGATAGATATATATCCTATCGGTCGTAAATTATATTTCAGTAAAAATCAATAAAAACTCAATACTATGGCACATTCTCTACAAACAATTTATGACAACGTATCTATCGCTGATACATTAAGCATGTATTTTATAACCCGCAAAGAAAAAGAGAATCTAACAACCAAACGCAAGGTGCTGGATAGATTTGATTTTTCTACATTACGAGTGGATATTAATGAAGAAATCACCCTGTTTTTGAAAGATTTAGCCAAAAAACAGATAGAACTCGCCATTAAAAAAGAGCTGGAACTTACTCCTTACGATGTTATTTCAGACGATCAGGAGCAGGTGTTCACATATACCGAACTCAACAAAATAGGATCTTTTGCAAAGATTATAAATGAACAACTTCCACAGAGACTCACTATACCGATAATGCAGAATTTTGACGAAATTCTCCAAGATGGAGAATTATTATGGGCATATTGTATCGAGTTGTCGTATGTAGAAAACAATTCCCGCAAATATATCTATACCTTCAGAAAATTGAATTCCGGTAACATTGTAGTAGATGAAAAAGAAAATCGTGCCGGAAAAATAAGAAATATAATGACTTTGTTTAATACGCGCAGCAATAAACTTGAGAAATTTAAGGGTGGAGCGATTAAACTGGATGCAACGATAGATTGCATATTTGATGCCGGGATTTTCTATATCTTGCAAAAAAGCCAATTTGAGACACTGGTCGGTATGGCGGTTGATTTTCAAGAGCAAGCTATTTCCGTGGTTGAAGATTTGCAAAAACTTGATATGATAGACGGTTTGGAGCATATATCTGATGCGATTACTAAAAATACCGCTATTCATAAAAAACTGGTACGGCTGAAGAAACTGCAGAATTACGAGAACTTGGATGCCGGTATGATAGCGAAGATGAAGCGGGCTGCCAAAACGGAGAAATATAAACTAAAGACAAATGCAGAAGGTAAGATCGTGATAGAAGACACCAAAGATGTGGATATGGTTATCAAACTTTTATGCGATTATTACAAACAAGGCATGGTAACAGGCAAGAACTATGGCACTTATGCCGGCAAATATTTTGACACTTCGGAGAACCAGTAATTCTCTGAAGTAGCAGAAATGATTATTAGAAGATATCTTATTAACTACAATTCAAAAGTGCGCACGGACTTATAGTGCATAGGATTATGGCAGCAGAAAAATACAGTCAAAAGTGTTCCCAGTGTGGGAAATGGTTTGAAGTACACGTTACTACGATGGGGGTACCCGGTGGAAAAGAGAAAGAGGAAGTCACTTGTCCATATTGTCATTCGGAAGAAGGTTATAGGATGACGGATGGGTTTGTCCATACATATAAAATAGAACCTCAACCTGAATCATAACAGTTTAATTTTATCCATCTTTTACTCCTTCGAATTATGGGGAGATAAGGATCGGATAAATTGAAATATGATAGTGTAAGTCCTCCGCATCGCAACCGCAAGTGGTGACTTAGTAGGACAATTTAGAGTAGAATAAAAATGTAAATTTATTTGGCGGTGCAGGATATTTTTGTATCTTTGCACCGTCAAATAGAAAATGAAATAGTACACATTTAAAATTTGACCATTATGAAAAACAAGATTCTTTTAGGAGTAGCACTTTTATGTGTTTGTCTGTTTTCGCAGAACATGTACGCGCAGTTAAAAGTTAATTCAAGTGGGAATGTGCAAGTGCAAAATAAATTTTCTATTACACCTGATTCATTTAGCGACGATGATACAGCAGTGACTGTCATTTCCACGGCAGCCATGGCGAAGTCCGCGTGCGGAATATATTCCAAAGTATTTTATCCTAGAAGACCTTATGGATATGCTGCCCTATTTGCTAACAAAGTGATAGGAGTACATGGCTATACAGAATATAATTTTATAACGCCTAATTATAATAGTGCTTATCCTTTTAATGCCGGAGTGGCAGGAACCTCTGATCATGGAGTCGGAGTGTATGGCGCTATTACGGATACCTTCCCTACCTACAATCCCGGACAATATGCCGGCTACTTTTTAGGCAACACTAAGGTGATAGGCGTATTATCCTGTACCTCTTTGACTCAAACAAGTGATGCCTCAACGAAAAACAACATCCAATACTTGAGGGAGAATGCGCTGGACAATATCATGCAATTAAAGCCGATATCTTTCTACTATAATCTGGATGATAGGCTCTTTAATGCAGAAGACACCAAAAGTCCTGCCGCACAACAAAAGCACTATGGTTTTATGGCTCAAGAACTGAAGGAAGTGTTACCCGATATTGTCTACATGGGCCAAGATAGTCTTCTTTCCATTAATTATTTAGAAATCATTCCGCTACTTGTCAAGTCCATTCAAAATCAACAAAAACGAATTACAGACTTGGAACATAGAATAACCGAATATGAGGCATCGCGCGATAATGTCTCTACCCCTTCCAACATGGCGCCTAATAGGAATTCCGGCAACGCAGTTGTGGAATATGCCTTATATCAGAACACTCCAAATCCATTTACTCAAGACACCTATATTGCATACAAGTTGCCGTTAGATACACATGATGCCATGCTATACGTCTATGATGTCAATGGAGTGCAATTGGAGTCGCATCCTATAACTGAGTTTGGAGCAAATGGAGTTACCATTTCAGGAGGTCACCTTCAAGCTGGTATGTATCTGTATTCTCTCATCGCTGACGGGCAAATAGTGGATACCAAACGAATGATTTTAACAAAATAATTTGAAAAGCGATGAAACGTTATTGGGCTATACTTTGTATGGCATATCTTTTGTGCACTAATTTTTGTGTACATGCTAGTATAAATTGTAATTCATTATATTATAATGATAGAGCATATGCGCCATTATTTATACCGAATGAGAATGATTCTATAATGAACGTGCGTATAAATTTGATATTTATACAAAAAGACGATGGTACAGGCAATTTTCAGTCGAACGAAGAAGAGCATCAAAGCTTATTAAATGCTGCCATGATCATTTTAAATGATAAAATATCATCATTACAAATGCCGGGCGCAAATTGCTTTTCAGGAACAGAATCAGAATTGATACACGATATGCGAATTCGATTCGTTGATCATCGATATTATGTCAGAGAGAGTAGTGTTTGGGATAATGGATTGCATGAAGAAAATTATCCTCGCCTTCGACCATCCCATGTCCCTTGGTATTTAGATAATATAGATGCAGATTCTATAAACAATGTTTTACCAGACACTCTAAGGGGCATCAACATTTATTTTACCGAAGATTCCACGATTTATCATCATTTTTGGGTAGTACAGGATACAACAGATACGTCGAATGTTTGGACAGGGCATAGCAGAGCGGCAAGTGCAAATTTCCCGACTCATACAAATTTATCTAAATCATCACGTATCCATATTCCATGTATGTTCTCTAAATATTGGTGGATGAAACATATTGTTCCGCAGTTAGGATCAGAGCACCATACTCCATGGTTATATGACGGTTATTTGTTAATGGCTGGTTCTATAGCAGAAAGTTTAGTTCATGAGTTGGGACACTCTTTTAATTTGTCCCATCCCAATGAAGACGCGTCACATGTCATTTATCCAGATACAGGTTGTATGGCAACAATTATGCAACCATCAAGGCATAGCCTTCGTAATTTCTTACCTCCGCAAGAGATAGGAATGATGTACTACTCTACGATGACAACTAACTTACAACAATTTGTGCCAATTGATACCTATGTAGGAACAAAAACGCTGAATACAACAGTTTCCCTTCCAAGAATGCGGATGTACTACTCTCTGTTAATAGGTTCTTCAGGAGATGTGACCATGCCTTGTGACATGACATTTTCCACGCAAGGACATATCGAAGTTCAAAATGGAGGGGTATTATCTGTAGATGGAGCAAATCTTCAATCTATCCAGGAGACATGGGGTGGTATTATTGTGAAATCTGGGGGATTATTAAGATTGTCAAATGTTGTCATAGGAGATTACAATATTACTGTTAAGTCCGGAGGATGTCTTATAGTGGATGATGATTTGACGATTATAGGAGACCATTCTATAACTATTGAAAACGATGGTTATATATGTATCACAAGTGATGCCTCTGTCAATTTACAAGATGAATTCTCTCTCATTATTGTTGCACCCAATGCACATTTAGGATGCCCATCTTGCAGCGAAAATTGTATTTCGGCAAGTTCGAATCTTACTAATTCCGGTGACGGACATTATGTGCTCTACGAAGGAATAAAATTTGTACAAGATACAACAATAATATCCGATTATCTTGCAACAGGAGATACCGTATATGCAGGTTATGATGTCACAGAAGAAAAGCCGTATGGAAATGTAATCGTAGAAGATGGCGGAGAATTAAGAATCAAAGCCAACGAAGCAATCCTTACAAAGGATGTGGAAGTTAAATTAGGAGGAACTTTAATAATTTCAAAATAACAATATTATGAAACGCCTTTATTTATTTCTTTGTATATGTATGGCGATAGCCGTTCAGGCGCAACAATCCACTTTTATCTATTTTGAGGATAAGGATGGTGAGAGAGATTCTCTTGAAGTGGTCATAGGACTGACCGACGAGCAAATAGCTGATATACCGATGATTGGTGAAGTGTATGCCGGTTATAAGGCTCTAAGAGATGGACCACTCTGGGTATTGATAGATGGACCACAGAATTATCAGTTTTCACATGTATATGCCTATATGCCATATGATGGCTTTATAGAAAAAGGAAGAAAAAACATATACATTCGAGCAGATCGTTTGCCTGTAACCATTTCATGGGACAAGCAATTCTTTGTTGACAACGACCTTACAGGTTCTGTATTGTCAGACTGGAATATTTGGTTTGAGGCCAGATGTAAAGATGAGGATATCAATATTGTGAAAATGGCTTTCTCTGACTCTTGTGTGGCGCATTACACCGTGAGGGATTATGGACAGAGTTGTACTTATCAAAATTGGATGAATGATCTACTTGTGAAAGAAATAGGATTGTCGGTCGGAACAATTCAGAACTATGGAGAAGGTGTAGAAGCCATTCCTGATGGCCTTTCCGCCACCAAAATCCTCCGTAACGGTCAAATTCTTATCCTTCGCGGCGACAAGACCTACACCCTTCAAGGACAGCAGGTAGAATAAGACTTGAATAAGAGTCAAACAAGAGTTAAATAAGGGTTGATTCGGACTCATTTATGATCCCCGATATGAAAAATCGTCCTTCTGGGCGATTTTTCAATTTGTTTGATCCGGCGTGAAGCCGGCGTGGGGCCGACGTCGTCCTAGGGTGGTCCCGTGATGGTTGCGTTCCTAACTCGACATAGAGTGCTAATTTACTCACGGGTCATTTACGACTCATTTAGCACTCATTCTCGAACCATTCTCGAATCATTATCGAACCGTTTTCGAGAGATGGTGGGGTATCTCGGCTTTCATCTATAGAGAAGCAAGTAAGAGGCAAAGAGCGGGATTGGTTATTTTATAATTCGCTATAAATGAAATCTTTAGTGAATAAAATTTAGCGTAAAAACTTGCAGAAAAAAAGATTTTTCTTCATATGCACTTGCGTATGTCATTTTTTTTGTGTAATTTTGCAGCGCAAAATGCAACTGACAAAAACAACAGAACGAGATGAGAAAGTTCATACTTATGATAGCTCTTACGGCCGGAATGGCAGCGTGGGCGCAAAGTGATAGTACCGCAGTAAAGAAAGACAGCGTGGAGGGCTGGCGTTTTACAACGATCGACAGCGTGGCAATCACGCCGGTAAAAGACCAGAACCGCAGTTCGACATGCTGGGCTTTCTCCACCCTCGGGTTCCTGGAGTCGGAGGTGCTGCGTATGAAAGGTCAGGTGGTCGATTTCAGCGAGATGTACGTTGTGTCCAAGACGATGATGGACCGTGCCACCTATTGTGTGCGGATGTATAACGAACCTCATTTCTCACCCGGCGGGTCTGCCTATGACGTCATCTATTGCATGGATCATTACGGCCTCGTGCCGCAAGAGGCAATGCCGGGTATCCGTTACGGATGGACGGCCGGCGACACGCTCCCCGTACATAACGAACTCGACCGCGTAGCAGGAGGATATGTCAAAGGGCTTAGCGGATTGAAACGTCTCAGCCCGGTATGGAGAGAAGGATTGCAGGCGATTTATGACACCTATCTCGGGCCATGTCCTGAGGAGTTTGAACTGAACGGCAAGAAATATACTCCTAAATCCTTCGTGGAGAGTCTGGGATTATCCGCGGAAGACTATGTCTCCATCACTTCTTATACCCACCATCCTTTCTACGAGCGTTTTGCGCTTGAGGTGCCGGATAACTGGCGCATGGACCAGATGTACAATGTGCCTCTTGAGGATATGATGCGTATCATCGATAATGCGTTGGCGAACGGCTATACGCTCGCTTGGGCGGCAGATGTCAGTGAGGTCGGTTTCACCCGCAAAGGAGTGGGAGTCGTGCCTGACGATGACAAAGGAGCGGATATCACCGGATCGGATATGGCGAAATGGGTAGGCATGTCTGCGGATAAAAAGAAAGAAGAGCTGACCAAGAAACCACTCCCGGAAAAGACGATCACGCAGCAGATGCGACAGGATGCCTTTGACAACTGGGAGACGACTGACGACCACGGCATGCAGATCTTCGGTACCGCCAAAGACCAGAACGGGAAACGGTACTATATGGTTAAGAACTCTTGGGGTGCCATCCGTTCCGACTACAAAGGAATATGGTATGTCAGCGAAGCTTTCATGCAATACAAGACCAACGACATCCTCGTGCATAAGAACGCCATACCCAAAGACATCCGCAAAAAACTGAATATCAAATGAAACGAATGCTTTTCCTTCTCTTTGTGGCCTGTATAAGTGTCGTATCGAGAGCTGTGAACGTAAGTTATACAGCAGACGAGAGTACAATCTTTCCGAACCCCGAGCGTGGTTTTATCACCATGCTGACGGGCCATCTGACCCAAAGCAACCCATATGCGGTCAAAGGCAATGAGAGCTACTTGGATGCACATGCCTCCGATGACAAAGGAACATTGATCCTGGTACACTATTATCTGGATAACTTCAAGTCAACGGCTACTCTTCCTACGGCTGTTCTGAATGGCTTTGATGAGGATATGGCAGTGCTGCGCAATAAAGGGATGAAAGCGATCATACGATTCTCCTATGTGGACAATGCCCAAAACGAGACAGCCAGCGACGCTCCGTTCTCTATCGTGCAGCAGCATATCAACCAGTACAAATCGCACTGGCAGGCAAACGCGGATGTCATCTTCTGTTTCCAGGCAGGTATCGTAGGCGCATGGGGCGAGTGGTATTACACGAACAACTACGGCAACAAGGTCTCTACGATGAATTCCGCCCGCAGACAAGTGGTGGATGCGTTGTTAGCCGCTGTTCCTGCAGACCGCTGCATTCAACTCAGGACCCCTAAGTTCAAGACTTCGTACGTGAACAGTACGCAGCCGTTGAGCGAGTCGGAAGCCTATACGGGGACAGCCAAAGCGCGTCTGGGGCAACATAATGATGCGTTCCTGTACGACTACGACAACATGGGAACCTACCAGGACACCGCAACGGAAAAGCCCTGGCTGGCGCAAGAGACACTCTATGTACCGATAGGCGGCGAAACGGATATCACCGATGTCAACAAAGCCAAGAAATGGGCTACCTACGATAAGACCACAGCGGAGATGAGCCGCCTTCACTGGACGTTCATCCAAAGCGGCTATGCTACCCAGACGACTGATTATTGGCGTTCTAACGGCACGTTCGACGAACTGAACCGCAAGATGGGCTACCGCTACCAGCTGGTGAGTGCCACTCTGCCGGATCAGGCAAGTGCAGGTGGGAAGGCGAATATCAACATCAAAATCAAGAATGCCGGCTATGCGCCTCTGTACAACGAGCGGCACGCTTATCTTGTACTGAAAGCCGGCGACGCGCAATACAAGATTCAGCTGCAGACAGACCCTCGCCGATGGAAGCCGAACGGCGTAGTGACGACGGTTAATGAACAGGTCACGATCCCATCCGACGTGCCTTCGGGAACATACGAGTTGTATCTGTACCTGCCTGACGCATATTCTTCCATCGCTTCCAATCCGGCGTATGCCATCCGTTTCGCGAACAATAATGTGTGGGAGGCTTCAAGCGGCATGAACAAACTGAATGCTTCTGTGACAATAGCAGGCAGTTCCACTCCGGTAGATCCCCCTCAGGATGACGCTATCCTTCTTCCCGCGACACTCAACAAAGCGAATGTATCGGCTTATAGCGAAAATATGAGCTGGTACAACAGCGACTATTTCGATTTCGGTCCGGAGGATGCCGCCAATACGGACCGCTGGGCGGAATGGAATGTCAAGGTGCAGTATCCGGGTGAATATCTTGTTTCTGCGGAAGGCTATTATCCCAACGGGCACCAATGGCAGTTCGAGTTGCTGAACAGCGGAGCGGTGGTCTATTCGTTGCCGGAATCATGGAACGAAGGCGCTTTGACCGAGAACGGCGAGAGTATATGGGATCTGTCGTCCGTAGCGCAAGGCACGTACACGTTGCGCGCGCAGAATATCATGGAATGGGGGCGGCCCAAACTGAAAAGCATCACGATTCAATACAACGGCAACCTGCCTTCCGATATTGGGAGCGTGAACCAGGATGCGCCCCCAGCGACGAAGATATTGCAAGACGGAAATCTGTATATCCTCCGGGAGGACAGAAAATATACCGTTCAAGGAACGGAAGTAGAATAAAAAAAATCCGGCCGGAAGGTCGGATTTCTTTTTCTATTCTTACGGATAAGTTCATTAACGAACACGCTCGCAATAGCTGCCGTCACGCGTATCTACGCGAACGATCTCTCCTTCGTTGATGAAGAGCGGTACGCGGATCTCTGCGCCGGTCTCCAAAGTAGCCGGTTTGAGCGTGTTGGTAGCGGTGTCGCCTTTCAGACCCGGCTCGGTGTACGTGACAGCCAACTCAACCTTGGTCGGCAACTCTGCGAACAGAATAGTCTCTGTCGTAGCATCCGATACTACATCCACTGTGAAACCCTCTTTCAGGAAATCTACACCGGTAATCAGGTCATGAGCGATAGGTACTTGCTCAAAGGTCTCGTTGTTCATGAAGATGTAGTCGTCGCCCTCTTTGTAAAGGAACTGATACGGACGACGCTCTACGCGTACGTCTTCCAGCTTCTCGCCGATATTAAAGCGGCGCTCCAGCACGCGGCCGTCCACTACATCTTTAAACTTCACACGCATAATGGTGTTACCTTTACCCGGCTTAACGTGCAAAAACTCAATTACGAAATACAAACGGCCGTCCATACGGATGCATACACCGTTCTTAATGTCTTGGCTATTAATCATAACTATTTAAATTATTAATTTCGAGTTCGAAAATTCCCGTTTCTCTGAAAATCGCTGCAAAAGTACAATTTTTTTTGCACATATGCAAATTTTTTAGTAACTTTGCAGCCTAAAATGCGAAAATACTATGGAAGCGATACGTAATTTTTTCGGAACGGTTGATATCTGGCAGGTTTTATCCTCGTTTGTTTTTCTTATCGCGATCATTGATCCCTTCGGCAATATCCCTATTACGATAGCCATGGAGAAGAAGGGGATCAAGATTCATGCAGACTATGTTTGTATTGCTAGTCTGGTGATCCTGATGGCGTTCCTGTTTCTGGGAGAATGGATTCTCAAACTCTTCGGTGTACAGATAGAGTATTTCGCCGTTGCCGGAGGTTTTGTCATCTTCCTCATGGCGCTTGAGATGATATTGGATATAACTATTTTCCAGAATGACAAGCTGGAGGGCGAAATAGGCAACGGTAGTTCTATCGTTCCGCTGGCTTTTCCCATGTATGCCGGACCGGGAGCCTTTACGGCGCTTCTGGCTATTACTGCGGAATATAGTATCGCCAGCCTGTGTATCTCTCTCTTGCTCTGTATGCTGGTGCTTTACCTCGTGCTCATCGGTACGAACTGGCTTACCAAATATCTGGGAACGACTGCGCTTTACATCATCCGTAAGTTCTTCGGAATTATCGTTCTGGCAATCTCCTGCAAACTGATGTTTGGTAATCTGGCGCTGATATTCTGAGAATGTATGATTTAAAAGATATTAGATATGAAAAGCTTTTCTGAAATGACTATCGCGATGGCTTCGGACCACGCGGGATTTGAACTCAAACAGCAAGTACAGCTGTTTCTGGAGGACAATGGCGCCAAAGTGAAGGATTTTGGATGCTATTCGACGGAGAGTTGCGACTATCCTGATTTTGCGCATCCGCTGGCTGAGGCGGTAGAAAAGGGAGAATACGAGTTCGGTATCGTCATCTGCTCCACCGGAAACGGTATTACCATGACCGCCAACAAGCACCAAGGTATCCGTGCCGCACTCTGTTGGGATAACAAGCTGGCTGAACTGGCACGTGCGCACAACAACGCGAATGTGCTCGGCTTGCCGGCTAATTTTATCTCTGCGCCGAAGGCTCTCGATATCGTGCGCACTTTCTTCCAGACGGATTTCGAAGGCGGTCGTCATGAGCGTCGTGTTAACAAAATCGCGCTGCATTAACACCATCAAGTGTTACGGTAATTACGCACTAAGCCGTCTCGGCTTGGTGCGTTTTACGCATATGCCGACCTTCGTATCCGTTGAGCCGGCGTCCGTTTGCCAGCTGCGTTGCCCGGAATGCCCGGTTGGGGTTTCTAACTCCTCTCCGGCAGGGAAAGGACGGGCAGGAGTTTCTTCTCCTTACCTCTCTTGGGAGGTGTGGCGCCGGACTTTGGACGAAATAAAACAGTGGGCGCTGACCGTCCAGTTCTATTTCCAGGGTGAGCCGTTGCTCAACAGCCATCTGCCGGCTATGGTTGCCGAGGCGCACCGTGCAGGGCTTTATACGGTTCTCTCGACGAACGCCCAGGCTCTGACGCCCGAGATGGCGGAAGCGCTTGTCCGGGCAGGGTTGGACCGTATCATCGTTTCCATGGACGGACTCTCCGAAGAGACCTACAATGCCTACCGGATAGGAGGGAGCCTGGAGAAAACCAAAGCGGCGCTGAGGTGCCTCCGTGAAGCCAAAGAACGCCTGAAGGCATCCACAGTGATCGAACTGCAGTGCCTCCGTCTGCGCACCAACGAGCACGAATGGAAGGCATTCAAACAGCAATATAAATCCCTTGGGGCGGACCGTCTGGTGTTCAAGACAGCCCAGTTGTACCATTATGCCGAAGGCCATCCGCTCATGCCTTCCGACCCCCGATACAGCCGCTATCGCAAAGGGAAAGACGGACTCTACCACCGCAAGAGCCTGCATCGCGGATGTTTCCGCGTATGGAGTGGAGTCGTGGTCACCACAACCGGCGAAGTATTGCCCTGTTGCTACGACAAAAACCATTCCTATTCCTATGGGAACATTATGGACACACCCTTGGCGGAACTTTTCTCAAACGAAAAAGCGATGGTGTTCAGGATGGCTGCCGAACAAGAGAAACCTCAAATTTGTCAAGAATGCTGGAGATAAAATCATTCAACTTCGGTTCTTTCGGAACGAACACGTATGTCGTTTCGTCAAAAGCCCAAGCGGGAAATGGCGGGACGGTGCTGCTCGTCGACCCTGCCTGCTCTGATCAATACGAGCAGCAGGTGTTGTATAACTATATTCATTCCCTCTCTTGCGAGGAGGTTTTTATCATCGCTACGCATGGTCATCTCGACCATCTCTGGGGTGCGGCATGGGCGACGGAGCAATGGCATACGCCCGTTCTGATGCATGAGAAAGACATCCCGATGGCGGAAGCGATGCAGATGCAATACAACCTCTTCGGCATCCGCGCCACACCTCAGCCCTTCCCCATAGAACCCCTCAATTCACAATTCACAATTCAAAATTCTCAATTCTCAATTCTCAATTCTCCATTCTCCATTCTCCACACCCCCGGACATACACCCGGTTCAATCTGTCTGTACTGGCCGGAGGAGAAAACGCTCCTTTCCGGCGACACGCTCTTTCGTATGGGGTACGGCAGAACGGACCTTCCGGGCGGAGACATGGGGCAACTCATCTCTTCGCTCCAACGGCTCTTTGAGCTGCCGAACGACACAAAAGTTTATCCCGGTCATGGGGATTTTACCACTATCGGAGCAGAAAAACGAAGTTAATCGTGCCTTTTTTTCACTTTTCTTCAAAAAAATTTGGTAGTCTCGCAAAAAAGCAGTACCTTTGCACGCTTTTTCTGCGAAAAGGCGAAGTTAATGCCGCGAAGTTGCGATGACAGATTCAACTTTTGCGGTGATTGTATAACCCGCATTTACCCAATGGCTCAATAAATAGCCAAATGGTAAATGACCAAATGAAAAAATGTTATGTATTTAACATCAGAGAAAAAAGCTGAGTTGTTCGCTAAGTACGGCAATGACGCTAAAAACACCGGTTCTGCTGAGAGCCAAATCGCACTCTTTACCTTCCGTATCAACCACCTCACCGAGCACCTTAAAAACAATCGTAAGGACTTCGGTACAGAGCGTGCATTGACCGCATTGGTTGGAAAACGCCGCCGCATGCTGGATTATCTGAAGGCAAAAGACATTGAGCGCTACCGTGCTATCATCAAAGAACTCGGTCTCCGTAAGTAAGCTGAAGGCCGAAAGCCGGCTGCTGAAAATTAAAAAATCGTCCAATAGGGCGATTTTTTTTGCATATGTCATTTTTTTTTACTACCTTTGTGCCCAAAATATCTGAATGCTGATAGCAGATAGCTGACAGCCCCGTTTATGATAGAAATCAAACCTTATATAGAGCACGCGGTTTTGGTAGGATTGATAACGCCGAGCCAGCCGGAGGAGAAGACGAAGGAGTATCTGGACGAACTCGCTTTTTTGGCTGATACGCATGGTATAGTGCCCGTCAAGCGTTTTACGCAACGTCTCGACCAGCCCAACACTTCTACCTATGTGGGGGAAGGCAAACTGGAGGAGATCCGGCAGTACATCGTAGCCCGCGAACAAAATCAGTCTGTCAGTCCGAAGGATGGTCTGTATTCTGTCAGTGAAACGGTCTGTACTCCTATAGATATCGTGATTTTTGATGATGAGTTATCTCCGCGCCAGATACGCAACTTGGAGAAAGAACTAAACAAAAAAGTCTCCTCCCCTGAGGGGAGGTCGGGTGGGGTTTCTTCCCCTGTGCGGGTTATTGACCGTACGATCCTTATTTTAGAGATTTTCCTGCAGCGCGCACAGACGTCGTATGCGAAGACGCAGGTGGAGATGGCGCACTTGCAATACATGCTTCCGCGCCTGACGAGGATGTGGAGCCACCTTGACCGGCAACGCGGTGGCGGAGGCACCAACCGAGGTATGGGTGAAACACAGATAGAGGCGGACAAGCGCGTCATCGGGCAGCGTATAGCGCTTCTACGCGAACAACTCAAGACCATCGACAAACAGATGGCGACGCAGCGGCAGCACCGCGGAAAGATGGTGCGCGTCGCGCTCGTCGGATATACCAACGTGGGCAAATCTACCATCATGAACCTCCTCTCCAAATCCGATGTGTTTGCGGAGAACAAACTGTTTGCTACGCTGGACACAACGGTGCGGAAGGTCACGATTGAGAACCTGCCGTTCCTGCTCTCCGACACCGTCGGCTTCATCCGCAAACTGCCGCATCACCTGGTAGAGTCGTTCAAATCAACGCTGGACGAAGTGCGCGAAGCGGACCTGCTGATCCATGTAGTGGATATATCGCACCCGAATTTCGAGGAGCAGTACGAAGTGGTGGAACAAACGATAAACGAGATATGCAAGGAGGAGAAGCCGCAGATTGTTGTCTTCAATAAGATAGACAATTTCACCTATACGCCGAAAGAGGAGGATGACCTGACGCCCGTGACACGGGAGAACTACTCGCTTGCTGATTTGGAGAAGAGTTGGATGGCGCGGCTTGGCGAGGACTGCATCTTTATCTCTGCGCGGAACAAGGAGAACATAGACGCGCTTCGTGCGCTTATGTACGACCGCATCAAGGCGATTCATGTGAAACGATACCCGTATAACGACTTCCTCTTTCAAAACTACGAGGAATAAATCGTAAAAGAATCATGCCCCTCGGGGCTAAAAATTGTGAATTGTAAATTGTATATTGATATGCGAAGCATTATTGAACAAGGACACACGTTTGAAGAATGGCTCACCGCCGGGGAGATTGCTGCCGACGTGAAGCAAGTAGGTCAACAGATCCGTCGTGACTATGAGGACAAAGAGCCGCTCTTTGTCATCGTGCTCAACGGTGCATTTGTCTTTGCCGCGGATCTCATCCGTGCGCTGGACGGCCTCCGTTGCGAGCAGACCTTCATACGCGTCAGCTCCTATTGGGGCATGTCTTCTACGGGCCAGTTGGAGTTCATCGTCCCTCTCCAGCAGGTCGTGGATAACCGCGATGTCATCATCGTGGAGGATATAGTGGATACCGGTCTGACGATCCACCAGCTCAAGGCGTATCTCCGCGGGCTCGGGGCTTCTTCAGTACGAGTAGCTACAATGCTCTTCAAATCCAACAAACTGGAGTATGAGGATGCCAAACCCGATTATGTAGGACACGAGGTAACGGATGAGTTTGTGATCGGGTACGGACTCGACTTCGACGGCTTCCACCGTAACCTGCCTTCTATATACAAAGTGAAAGAATAACAGTTTAACAGCTTAACATATTAACAATTTAACATTAATTTGCCATGAACGAAGAATTGAAAAAAGTAATGGAGGTTGCCGAGGTATGGACCAAGGAGCCTTTTGATGCGGAGACCCGCGCACAAGTGAAAGCGATGATGGAGGCGGAGGACAAGACCGCACTCATTGATGCTTTCTACCGCACTCTGGAGTTCGGTACCGGAGGTCTGCGCGGTATTATGGGTCCGGGTACGAACCGCATGAACAAGTATATCGTAGCGATGGCTACCCAGGGTTATGCCAACTACCTGCTGAAGGTGCAGAAAGAGGGTGGTTTCGAGCACGTGCAGGACGGCAGAGTTGCTGTTGTCGTTGGTCACGACTGCCGTAATAACGGACGTATGTTTGCAGAGACGGTTGCTAATATCTTCTCTGCGAATGGCATCAAGGTCTATCTGTTCGAGTCGCTGCGTCCGACGCCGGAGGTGTCTTTCGCTATCCGTCATCTCAAATGTCAGGGCGGTGTGAACGTGACGGCTTCCCACAACCCCAAAGAGTACAACGGCTACAAAGCATACTGGGAGGACGGCTCGCAGGTGCTCCAGCCGCATGACCAGGGTATCATCGACGAAGTGAACAAAGTGACCCTCGCGGATGTCAAATGGGAGGCAAACAAAGACCTCATAGAGATTATCGGCGGCGAGATGGATTACGACTACATGATGGCGGTTAAGTCCGTTATGATCGACCAGGACACCATCCTCCGCCAGAAGGATCTCAATATCGTTTACACCCCGATGCACGGTGCCGGACGTCAGATCGTGCCGATGTGCCTCCGCAGCTGGGGATTCCAGAACATCCACGTCGTGCCCGAACAGATGGTCATCGACGGTAATTTCCCGACTGTCGTTTCCCCGAACCCGGAGAACGCAGAGGCAATGACCCTCGGTATGAAGTTAGGCACCAAACTTGGTGCCGACCTGGTGATTGCTTCCGACCCGGACGCGGACCGTATAGCCATCGTCTGCCGTAACGACAAGGGCGAGTGGGTCATCATCAACGGAAACCAGACCAACATCATGTTCCACTACTACATCATCAACAACATGAAGCGCCTGGGCAAGTTCCGCGACGACATGTATATCGTCAAGACCATCGTGACCTCCGAACTCATCCGCAAGATTGCGGACGCGCAGGGAGTAACCCTCACCGATGAATACACAGGCTTCAAATGGATTGCCAACCGTATCCGTATGTGGGAAGGCAAGCGTAAGTATATCGGTGGTGGTGAAGAGTCCTTCGGCTTCCTTCCCTATGACGCTGTACGCGACAAATGTTCGCCTTCGGCTATATGCCTTATCTGTGAGATCGCAGCCTATGCCAAGGACAACGGCATGACCCTCTATGACTACCTCCTCAAGATATACGAGGACTACGGCTTCCAGCGCGAGACGACTATCAATGTCGTTCGTCCGGGCAAGACCGGCGCGGAGGAGATCCAGCAGATGATGAAGGACTACCGCGCTAACGCACCGAAAGAGATTGCAGGCGAGAAAGTGGTCAAGATCAAAGACTTCAAGCTCCTCAAACAGCAAGAACTGAAGGACGGCAAGTGGGTTGAGTCGGATTTCGACATGCCGCTGCATGCTACTTCGAACGTACTCCAATACTTCACCGAGGGCGGTTTGAAGGTGTCTGTCCGCCCGTCGGGTACGGAGCCGAAGATCAAGTTCTATTTCGAGATCCCGGTAAAGAGCGGCAAGCCGTTCACCGGTGCTGACTACGAGCGTTGCACCGCCGAAGCCGAAGCCCGTGTTCCCGAAATCAAGAAGTCCCTCGGTCTATAAGGACTACTATGATACTAAGGTTCTAGTATCCTAGTACCCTAGTACCCTAGTACCCTAGGTCTCCTAGTCTCCCTAGGCTTTTATAAAATAAGGTACGCGCATCCGCGCGTACCTTGTTTTAGGGATCGTATATACTGAATAGAACAGGACCATCACGGGACCATGTCTCGAGAAGAGCCTAAGAATAGTACAATCAGAACAATCTGAACCCCACCGACGTTATATGCGACTCCTTTTTTTTATTTTTTTAGCATATCTCTTATGACCATGCTTGCTAACGTGCAACCGAAGACGGCGGTGACTTGCATGAGGCTGCCGCGGGTCTCGCATTGTAGCGCCTGCTCCGTCGAATAGACGCATTGGACTTTCCGGTAGGGTTTCACGCCCATCTTCTTCATCCGTGCGCGGACAGCCTTGGCGAGCGCGTCACCTTTGATGTCCATCAGTTCGCCGGTTGTCACTTTGGTCGGGTCCAAACGCAAGGCGGCACCCATAGAGCAGAAAATCTTCACTCCCCGCGTGCGTGTCGCGTTTATTATAAGGTCTGCCTTCGCCGCTACACTATCTATCGCGTCAATCACATAGTCGTATTCCTCCAACCGAAAATCAAAAGGCTCCTCCGTGCATTGTACATCGTCCTTTTGTACATTGTACATTGTCTCTTTGTACATGGTGTTTATTGCCTCGATTTCCGCTTCGGGGTTGATGGTAAGCAGCCGCTCTTTGAGCACCTCTACTTTGGGTCTGCCCAATGTCTCTCTTGTCGCCGGCAGTTGGCGGTTGACATTGGAAGGCTGCACCGTGTCGCCATCGACGATGGTGAGATGTGTGAGTCCTGTGCGGATGAGAGCCTCGGCACACCACGAACCTACGCCTCCCACGCCGAAGAGGATCACGCGTTTCGTCCGAAGGGATTCCATCGTTTCGGAACCCAATAACGCTTCGCTTCTGGAAAAGAATTCGTTTGGCATAATTATATATAGTCGAAAGTCAAAAGTCGAAAGTCGAAAGCAGGAACGGGACAGAGCCTGTCGAAAGTCGAAAGAAAAAAGGCTCACATTGTGAGCCTCTTTGTAATCACAGATTACTTGTCGTCGTGAGCGTGCAATGACTGCACATAGCGTGCATGCGCCATCTTAACTCGTTTCAGCTCACTCGGTTTGTCGAATTGCTGACGGCGACGGAGTTCTTTTACGACACCCGTCTTATCGAATTTGCGTTTGAATTTCTTAATCGCGCGCTCGATGTTTTCACCTTCTTTAACAGGAACGATAATCATTGCTTACACCTCCTTTCTTGTACCCAGGGCCGGGATCGAACCGGCACGGTTTCCCATTGGTGTTTGAGACCAACGCGTCTACCAATTCCGCCACCTGGGCGCGCTTATGACTCCCCCGACAGGGAGAAAAAGCGTGCAAAGGTACTGCTTTTTTTTAATATACGCAAATATTTTGTGATTTTTTTGAAGAAAAAAAGCTTTTTGGTCAGAAAAGCCCCTATGAAATCTCGCTCCAATTCTGAGGAGATTCGATCCGCAAGGAATCGAGTCTCCTTTTGTATATCCGGTTCATCTCGTCCTCCAGCAGCGGATCTTGGTCCAGAATATCCATCGCTGCCTGGCGCGCCAGCGTCAGTAACTGACCGTCGGTAGATAAATTGGCTATATGCAGATCAAAGGGGATTCCCGACTGCTGTGTGCCGTCGATGTCTCCTGCTCCGCGGAGCCGCAGGTCCTCTTCCGCGATGCGGAATCCGTCATTGGTAGCCACCATGATATCCATCCGTTTGCGTGTGTCTCCGCTGATCTCCATATCGGTCAGCAAGAGACAATAGCTCTGGTCGGCACCGCGTCCTACGCGTCCGCGCAACTGGTGCAACTGGCTCAGCCCGAACCGCTCGGCGTTCTGAATCATCATCACCGTGGCGTTGGGTACATTGACACCCACTTCGATGACCGTCGTAGCCACCAGAATCTGTGTCTCGCCGGATGCGAAACGCTGCATCTGCAGGTCTTTGTCCGCCGCTTTCATCTGGCCGTGGACCATGGAGATCTTATATTCCGGAAAAGCTTCGCACAGTTCGTTAAAACCGTTCTGCAAGTCCTGCAGATCCAGTTTCTCATTCTCTTTGATGAGCGGATAGACTACATAGACCTGCCGCCCTTCCTGAATCTGCTTGCGCAGGAAGGCATACACCTGTGCGCGGCGGTTGATATTATAATGGATGGTCTGTACGGGTTTGCGTCCGGGCGGCAGTTCGTCAATGATACTCACATGCAGATCGCCGTAGACGGTCATCGCCAAGGTCCGCGGGATAGGCGTAGCGGACATGACGAGTACATGAGGCGGTATGTCATTCTTGCTCCACAGTTTAGCCCGCTGCGCCACACCGAAGCGGTGCTGTTCGTCGATAATGACAAGTCCCAGGTTCTGCCATTGCACGGTGTCCTCCAATAACGCGTGCGTACCTATTAATATATTTATCGTTCCGTTGAGCAGTCCGTTATGGATGGGTACGCGCTGTTTGGCAGTAGTCGAGCCTGTGAGCAACGCCACATGCACCGCATCGCCTAACGGCGCCAAAAAGGCTTTGAGGGTCTCGTAGTGCTGGTTTGCCAGTATCTCCGTGGGCGCCATGATACAGGTCTGATAGCCGTTATCGACGGCGAGCAGGCAGCATAAGAGCGCGACGAGTGTCTTACCCGAACCGACATCGCCCTGCAGTAGCCTGTTCATCTGCCGTCCGGACTTGAGGTCGTCATGTATCTCATGAATAACCCTTTTCTGTGCGCCGGTCAGGTCGAAAGGCAGCGATTTATACAAGGCATGGAACCGGCTGCCTACTATCGGCATGGCGAAGCCCGGATTCTGCTCCCGGCGTTTCATCTGCCTCAGTAACTGCAACTGGATATAGAACAGCTCTTCGAACTTCAACCTTGCCCGTGCCGCCTGCATCGTGGGTGTGTCTTTGGGGAAATGCACATTGACCAGCGCATCCGTCAGTCCCATCAGCCGGTACCGCTGCAGGACATCTGCGCCTATCGTGTCCGGCACTCCCGTCTTCAGGTCCGGCAGCAGTTCGGCAATGATATTCCGCATGGCTTTGGAGTTGAGACCGTGGCGTTTCATGGTCTCGGTGGTGTTATAGTACGGCTCCAGGCCCTGCGTCATCTCCGGCGTGACCTTGCTCCAAGGCGTTAATTCCGGGTGGACGAAATTATACGTGTGATTAAATCGGGACGGTTTGCCGAAGAGCAGGTATTTGACACCCCGCTGCAACTTGACATACTGCACGCCCTTGAACCAGACCAGTTCGCATTGGTGCATTCCGTCGTTGAAGGTAGCGCTCAGCCGCTGCGCCTTGCCGATACCTATTGTGTGCCATTCGGTTACTTCGCCGACGATCTGTACATACGTATCTTCGTCCTCTATCTCCGCGATGCGGTAGAACCGGCTGCGGTCGATATACTTATAAGGATACTGCCGCACCATGTCCAGCGCGGTATTCACCTTCAGTTCTTTACGAAGAATGTCGGCACGCTTGGCACCGACATTCTTGCAATAGGTTATATCTCTATGAGCTAACTCCATTGGATTACGTAATGTCGTAATTACGTAATTACGAGGATTTTGTTATTGTAATTTGAAGTTAACCGGCACCGTATATTTCACGCGAACGGGTTTACCGCGCTGCTGACCCGGTTTCCATTTCGGCATGGACTTGATGACGCGCACCGCCTCTTTGTCCAGCGAAGGATCACCACCGGAACGAACGACCTCTACATCGACGATCGATCCGTCACGGTTAACCACGAACTGGCAGATCACACGTCCCTGGATACCGTTCTCCTGCGCGATAACCGGATATTTGACGTTCTCGCTGAGGTATTTGAACAATGCCTGCTGTCCGCCCGGGAACTCCGGCATCTTCTCAACCACGACGAAGACAACTTCTTCTTCCTCTTCCTCTTCGGGAGCCTCTACCGGCGCAGCAATAACGACCTCGGTCTCCTTGTCGTCCTCGGTGTTAACCTCGATGGACTCGGTCTCGACGTTATCCTCTACGACATTAAGCACTTCCACCTCTTGAACGGCAGGGGGTGGGGGAGGGGGAGGAGTCTCCTGCGATGTCTGCTGAATCTCTACTTCTTCCTCAAAAAGGAACTCGGTGTCGGTAACCTCATACTTGGTCACCTCACGTTCCGTCCATTCCAACGCCACATAAACAACGCTCAAAACGAAGACCAGACCCATCAGTACATAGATGAGTTTGTCCTTCTCCAAGCTGGCATTTTCTGATTTTTTTACTTGCATATTACTGTGTTTTTTAGGTCGTAGTTACAAAATCGGCTACAAAGGTACTGCTTTTTTGCGATTTATGCAAATAAAAGTGTTATTTTTCTGTTTTTTTCCTTTTTTAGGAGTGTTTTCTCCTTGCAAATCTGTTGTGCAATTGTCTCCACAAAAAATATGCCACCCGATAGATATACAATCCTGATGCGTACAGGATATTGTATCCGAAAGTCCTGTGGTGTTGTTTCTCAAGCCATTTCCAGCATCGGAAATAGTGGTATTGATATGCGGCGAAAGCGGCAAGTGACTGCGGGTTGGAAACGGAATTGTGTTCCCTCCAAGCGGCAGTAGGGGTGTCTATAAAGGCAAATTGCGTGCGTTGCGCAAAAAGTCCGTACAAGGGGTAATCAAGCACGCGGAAATGTTGTGCCGCAATAGCATGTAATTCCTCTTCTCTCAGCAGTGACGTGCGGAATAGAACAGTAGCATTTGTCTGGCCAGCCCCGTGTACTCCGTATGTGTGACTGATGTCTCCTGTAGGAATAGAGTATGGAACCTCTTTGGTGATTATTCCGTTGCAATCAACGAACGATGCTGTATGCACAAATCCGCAATCAGGGTGCGAGCGCAAAAAATCCAACTGGAGTTGAGTTTTATGTGTGTCAGTCCAATAGTCGTCTCCGTCAAGCATGGCGATATATCCGCATCCGTCTTGGATGACTTGGTGGTACAGGCTGATTGTGTTTTGAACAATGCCGAGATTTGCCTCTCTCCGTATATATACAATGCGCTTGTCTTTCGCAGCAAATGACCTGCAGACAAGTTCGGTATTGTCTGTGGACGCGTCATCTGCAATATAAATGCGCAGTGGCTCGTCGCATTGTTGCGCGATGACACTTTCTATCGCCTTGGCAATATACGGTTCGTGATTATATGTAGTGATACAAACGGCAATCATGATAGTTGATGAAGAACGCTGAGGATGGTGAGCACAGCGCATTGGTCATAAACGGGGCTTGTTTGCATTATTTCTTCTGCTTTTGCGGCGACAGAAGGGAATGGCACAAGCAAGTGTTTGTGTGCGGAATAGTAAGTGGTGAGTGTTTTTTGTAATTCAGGATTGGATTTTACCCACTCATCGTATGGTGTCATAGAACTACTTTTAAGACGATAGCCGTTATATAGGTGCAACCGTTTGAGTGCAGAAAGAATAAGTCTCTTGGGTAAGTCGCGGAGCGGGATGTTCCTCCCCAGAAGAGGAATTACTATTCGTCTGTGGCCAATACGTTGCTCTTTGTGCAACCATTGTGCCGCTTCGGGGTAATAGCGCAGTATCCAATGGTCATAGAAATGGTAGTTCCACCTTTTTTTGAGAGGAATGCGCAACACGTAATTCAGTACATCCACATCGCAGAAAGGCGAGTAGGTTTCTGTGTGTTGTTGCAACACCAAAGGAGAACCTAATCCGTTACCGGAGAAACTGAGCGAATAGAGACGTTCTATCTCATGAGCACTATCTGTCTCTACGGAGAAGATATTATCTCCGTTAACTCCGGTTGCCACTACGCCCGCCTCTGTCCAGTCGAATTGGGTGGAGCAATAGTATATTTCCGAAGGACCATTGTAATTGACCAGCCCCTGTGTGACTTTTGTGATGGCATCTATCTGCGTTAGATAATTACCTCCGTCTAACGGCAGGAAACGCCATTCGTTTCCTAAAAAGGCTGCTATTTTTTCCGGCAGCAGATGGTCGTAATGGCTGATTTGCGAATAGGTAAAGTTGGTAATTGGAGCATCTGTCAGTTGGCGCGCCACAATCTGTACCATCCGCGAATCCAGTCCGCCGCTTAACGGATAGAAATGCTTGAGCCCGTACTCTTCGTTCTTGTCAATGACGCGTTTGACTGCTTGCCGGAACAGTTCGTTGGTCCGTGCTAATGCTTCCTTGTCGTCACGATGAACAGGGCGGTTGTCAAAACGGTAGTACTGCATCACTTCCGCCTTGCCGTTACGGATAGAGAGTACCTGTCCTGCTCCAATGCGGCGGATGCCTGTTACCATAGTAGTATCATCGCAGCCATAACCTGTCTTCAGAATGCGGAGCATGAAAGCCGTATTTATTTCGTTTATCCCGCAGACATGAGCTAACTCGAACAAGTCCGGTGAGATATAAATCCCCTCTTCTGTCTGACACCAGAAAATCATATGACTGCCAATCTGGTCATTGTAAACTTGCACTTCGCCGTTTTGCTTGTTTACTCTTGCGCATGCGAACGAACCTCTCCAGTCCCGCACGTCTGTCGTCTGCCAGTCGGCAGTGATATTGTCTCGGTTAAATAAAACTCCCTCTACTGCCAAGAAATAATTCTCGTCTTCCAGCCATAGTTTGTCTTTCTCGAATTTGCATAACGAGTGTTGGAACAGATGTATTGAGTCTGTCTCAAACCGGCGGATAAAAGTGTTATCCTTTTCAGGGGCATACCACTTAGCCGTAGTATTGATGCTTATTCGGAAACCGTACATTGTGTGTAAATATCTTTAAGCTGTTTGCCGACGGTATATGCGGAGAACTCCTTGCCTTGTGAATCGTATTTGGGAAGTTCGATGATTCTCTCCAAATATTTTGACAGCCGCATGGGCCTATTGGCGTTTTCCTGCGGGATAATAAGACCGGTGTCGGGCGTGACGATTTCCGTAGCAATCCCGACAGGAGTGGAAAGGATAGGAATTCCGGACGCAAATGCTTCCACGAGAACTATTGCTGCTGTTTCGTATCTGCTTGTCAGAACGAAAGCGTCCGCCCGGTGTAGCCATTCACATACTTGCTCCGGTGTTTGTTCTCCTGTCCAAAGTATTTGTGAGGGCGGGATGGCCAGTTCACTTGAGAGCGCTTGTGAGGCTTTCCAATCAACGCCGGTTCCTACCATGACTAATTGTACATCGTTGCGGCGAGCGGATAGTTCTTTGAATCCTCGGAGAAGTGCAGAGGTATTTTTTGCTTTCTCGTCAAAGCAAGAGACGTGCAGAAGTGTTTTTCTGCTTTCGACTTTCGACTTTTGACTTTTGACTCCTTCAAAGAAGAAATCGTCCACTACGTTGTTTATCTTTTGCCACCGGCTGTTGCGGATGCCGCATGCCTGCATGGCTTTTGCGAGCGTGTTACTCACCGGCAGGATCGCTGAGGCTTGTTCCGCCACGCGCTCGGCAAACCGTCTCTTGACAGCCGGCTGGTGCATGTATTTCCCGTTCTCCGGCAGATAGCCGCTCCAGTGCTCAACGATGATATACGGAATGCCGTATCGGTGTTTGAGCCAGAGAGCGAGGAGACCCTGCTTCTGAATGACGTTCAGTTGTACGAGATCCGGCATCCACCCTTCGCGGCGGAGTGTCCGCCATTGCCTCCACATATCGCCCCAGCCTTGCGAGAAGATGACGCGCACGTCCACACCCTGCGCACGGACCGCCTCTACGTGCTTCTGCACGAAGAGACCACTCATCGCGTCCTTTTCGGACGGATACCAAGGTGTGAGAAATAATATTTGCAGTTTGTGGTTTAGCGGTATTTCCATTCCCTTAGTCTCTGGAGCCATATAGCAATGCGGAAGAGAGGTTTGTAGTATTTCTCCACGGAATAATAGGTTGCGGGAACGGGTCCGAACTGCTTGTAGTGTTTGGCGGTGCCGCGTTCCATGGAGCCTTCGAAATCAAAGAGTACTTTCTTCTCGCGTGCAAGTTTCATCGCTTCGAGGACCAGTAAAGTTCCGGCTCCGGAGTCCCCAAAGGCTGGGTCGTATGCCGGGATGAGGTAGTACAGGTAGTTCCTGTCCCACACGAGGAAGGCTGCTGCATACGGCGTACCGTCGGCATTGCAGATACTCAGGATCTCGCATTGCCCTAACCGTCTGGCTTTTCGTTCCAGAACGAGCAGGAACTCCCGGCTGTAACTGATCTTGCGCTTTCTCTCCTCCAGGCAGCGGCTGTGGAACCGGTAGAAATCCTCCACCTCCATGCCACGCTCTGCGTGGAGAGAGAGCGCCTTCTGCAGTTGGCGTTTTTTGTTCTTGCTGAATCCCGCAATCACCGCATCCATGTCGCTCAGGTCCGCCATGCGGAAGGTGACTCTTTCGCGTGTCTTGAAACCCAGTGCGCGCATGGCGTCCACGCAGAGACTGCCCGGCAGATACTGCTGGTAATAATAGGCTATTCCCAGCGCGTCGATCTGCTCTTTGATAATCCGGCATACCTCAGCCGTCTTCCATCTGTCCGCCGTGACCTCTGGCGTGACCCAGATACCGCCTATCTGTGTCTGCTGAGGCATGATGATATACCGGAGCCATGCCCGTTTGCGCATCAGATAAGGCATGGCGCCGATGATGTCTCCCTGCTCGTTTTCCGCCAGCAGGACGTCCCATTCTTTACCGGCGCAGACAGCGTCCATCCACCAAGGCATCATGAAGACAGGCACGTACTCCTGCTTTGCAGCCCATTCGATATATCGTTCTTTGTTGGTCATGGGGATTAGAATTCATAATTCACAATTCACAATTCACAATTCACAATTCACAATTCAGAATAAAACTGACAGGATGCTTTGTGCATTGTAAATTGTACGTTGTATATAGATAAATTGGTTAACGGAAGAGTCCGTTGAAGAAACCTCCCTGCTCCTCTGTCTGCGGGGCTTGCGCTTCGTCGTTCAACGAGTCTGCTTCGTCGTTAGAAGGCTGTGCATCCGCAGCCGGTTGGTTTCTGTAAATATCGGGTCTGTAGAGGATCTGGATATTCTCTGCGACTACTTCTGTTTTGCGGCGGATCTGTCCGTCTTTCTCCCAGCTGCGAGTTTTGAGTTTGCCCTCGACATACACTTTCATGCTCTTTTTCAGGTTCTGCTGCGCCCATTCCGCCAGATTTCGCCATAAAACGATCGAGTGCCATTCCGTGACATCGGGCACCTGTGTGCCGTTTTGCATCACATAACCGCGTTCGGTAGTTGCCAAATTGAATGTTGCAATTGCTACGCCTCTGTCCAAGTAACGTACTTCCGGATCTGCGCCTACGTTACCAATTAAAATTACTTTGTTTACGCTTGACATAAGATAATTGGATTAATTTGATTTTTTTTAGTATTCTGATTCTGTATAGTCATAATAAAAACAATCAAGAGTTGCTTGTACCAAATCGGGTGATAAAATGAGTTTCGGTCCGGTGTGGAACACATCATCCGTCCAATTAATACAAGACACATACTCGGCTTCTATGTCGTATCCGAGAGGATTGTTTTTATAAGCCGCGTTTCCTTCTATGTACGCATTTACGTGCCCGCTTTGGGACAGAAATGCCTTCAGATCCTCCCAGGATGAGAATTTGCGTTCTTTCACATCGTTGGAAGCCTCGGCACTCCAGTCTTTCCATCCGTCTTTGCCCGCTGGCAGGTCGTCGTAGGCGGCTTGGGTAACAAGGCAGAGCACTTCGCTTGTCCGCTCTCCGGACAGCAGGTAAACACTGGAAAGTATTTCTGTTAGTTTGCCTTCAATAAAGTATGCTTTCGCCTCAATATATACCTTTCCTGCATTTATAACATCGTTAAAGGCATCATAGAAAAACTCGCCTTCTGGGAAAGAAATGTTTTTGAAACCAGGCCACCCCTTTGCTTCTGGAGCATTGAGATAGAACGTCCGTGACCAATAGGTTGTCTTGGCTGGTATTTTGGCGGGGCTGTTCTCCGGAACTACCAGTTCCTCGAATCCGTATGATTCAATCTGGGTAACCACATCCCGCTCCGGTTGACCGATCATCGTACGGGGTTTGGTGACCAGGAATTTCAGAGCTTCCTGATCCTTTTTGGATATAACGTCTGTCTTGACGGTGTTTCCGTTTTCACATGCCATCAGAGCAATTGATGCGACAGCAATCAATAAAAATTTCTTCATTAGTATCAGTATTTAATCCTTAAAGTTTCAAATCGGCTGCAAATTTACTGTTTTTTTTTGACATACGCAAGAAAAAGGGGTGCTTTTTTGCAGAAAAAAGGCATCTTCGGTCTTTCACAGGTTGGTGAACCGGCATCCGGCGTCGGATGATTCGGGGTTATTCTTCCTTTGTTATCTCGCACTTACCTCGCACTAACGACGCACTTATCACGCACTTATCACGCACTAATTTTTGCTTCCAATCCTTTAGTATTATATACGTAGTATATAATACCTGCATTTTGCCATTTGAGGGCGAAAAAACAAGCACAAATTTTACGGCTGAGAGAGTTTAAACAGGGGCAAAATTTATGGTAGTGATTGCAAAAACAACAAAAAAAAGAAATAATGCGGCGTGCTCTTGCACATGTCGAAAAAAAATAGTATCTTTGCAGCCGATTTGTGAAAAGTGAAAGGGAGAAGTACGAAGGACGGATGTACGATGTACGAAGGATTTACGAAGGGAAGGAAGAAGGAAAGGTGAAAGTGAAAAGGTAGAAAAACCAAATACTAACAATATGAAACACACATTGATTTGGGCTGTGGCAGTACTGATGGCAGTATCCAGCCCTGCAACAGCGGCGAAGAAAGCCGTTAAGAAAGCGAAGATCCAGGACGCAGAGGCTTCGGCGGAATTGAGCCAAGGTCAGATAGTCCGTTGTATTGCGTTCTACAACCTTGAGAACCTTTTTGATACCATCCATGACGAAGGCAAGAACGACTATGAGTATCTGCCGGACGGTGGTATGAAATGGACCTCGCTCAAATACGAGAACAAGATTAAGAACATGGCTTATGCCGTGTCGCAGTTGGGTACGGACATCGATCCCCGCGGCGCAACGTGTGTAGGCGTAGCGGAAGTAGAGAACATAGGATGTCTGTATGACCTCTGCGCAGAGGCGAACAGCAAATACGGCAGGCGTCTGAAACCGATTCTGATTGAGGGTCCTGACCGCCGCGGCGTAGATGTAGGATTCCTTTACGACACGGTTCTGTTCAAGCCTTCGCGCGTGAACGGTTATGAGCTGAAGGCGCATTATGCAGACGGAGGCGAGATAAAGACACGTTTGCAGTTGTGCGTGTCGGGTTACCTGTTAGGCGAGGGCAGGCCGGAGAAGATTCATGTGATCGTCAACCACTGGCCGAGCCGTTACGGCGGTGAGTTGTCCAGCCGTCCGGGGCGTGACACAGCCGCTATGCTTGCCAAGTCAATCTGTGACTCGATCTATCTGAAGGAGCCCAAAGCGAAAATAATAATCATGGGTGACCTCAACGACGATCCGTTCAACCACAGTTGCAAGGACGTCCTGAAAGCTCGCAAATACCGTGAGGAAGTGGAGCCGCAAGGCTATTTCAACACGATGTGGCAGATGCTGGACCGCGGCATAGGTTCGCTGGCGTACAACGGCAGCTGGAACCTGTTTGACCAGATCATCATCTCCGAGCCTTTGATGAGCGAGAAACTGGAGAACGGGAAATGGACTTATTGGAAAGCGCAGATTTTCAACAAGCCGTTCCTGACGGTCCAGGAAGGCAAGGACAAAGGCACGCCGTTACGTACGACCAAGGGCGGCGTATGGCAGAACGGTTACGGCGACCACTATCCGACGATGATTTATCTGATCAGGAAGAAGTAAAAGGAAGGAAGGATGGAAGCAAAGGCTCTATTGATAGTAGATGTGCAGAAAGGCTTTATTAATGAACGGACAAAGCATATTCCTGCTATGGTCGAGCGCCTACAAAATGAGTATGACCTGGTAATTGCTACTCGGTTTATCAATCTTCCGGGTTCGTTGTACCGCAAACTCATCCACTGGGGGCATTTGTCACCCGGTACGGAGGAAGTAGAGTTGGCATTTCGGCCTAAGGAGGGCGCTATCGTTCTGGATAAGACGGTTTATACTTGTGTAAATGACGAATTTGTAGCTCTCCTCAAAGAGAATGGGATAGAAGAAGTGGATATATGCGGAATAGATACCGATATATGTGTAACCAAATGTGCTGTGGATTTATTTGAAAGAGGTATAGTCCCTGTGGTGCTGAAGGATTATTGCGCAACCCATGCGCATGCCGATGTTCAGGAGGCGGCTTTTGTTATCCTAAAAAGATATATAGGAGGATCGCAAGTCCGATAGAATATGGAAGTGTTTTGTACAAGTGTAATACCGATTAAATTGTGCAATGCAGAAGTGACGAAAGAGGTACTTCAAATTTGCAAAGAGCGCCAGATTTTATTGGATTATACTTCGTACACGGGCGAGTTTGATTTGAGAGCAAATCCCGATATCAATACTAGTTTTTTGAAGTTATATCATATACCTTCATTACAGACGGATATCCAGTGCGCTTTTTGCGAAACCACCCTCACAATAGTGCTCACATGGAAGAATACGTACGAGGACTACTATCAACTAGTAAATAGCCTATTGCAGGGAAGAAAACAAGTAGTGAAGCGGGTGGTGGAGTACAGCCCGAAGGATGCGAGTTTGGTGCCACTTTTGGATTTACTAAAGCAATACATGAGCCGCGGTGTTGCAATAAATTATGCGTTTACGTTTTATTCCGTATATGATTACGCGTATAATTCTGCAAACGAGCAACATCTCAAAGTTTTAGTAGAGCCGTCAATAATTAATATGGATGATATGTTGTCTTCGGCAGACACCTATGTTGAATACACCGCTAAGACCGAAGTTAACAAAAAATTACTCGATTCTATCCAAAATATAGATATGAGTAACGAACAAGAAACATATATTACATGGGCCTCCATCGTTTCCCTGTCCAGAAATAGGGAAATGTGCATACGTAATCATATCATGCTAACACAAATAGAGATTTTGATTCAGCGGATATGGAATATGTGTTATACCAAAAATAATGAGTTAAACGATCTTATTACAAACATCAAATCACAGACAGTAGATATCCATACTGTTATTGTAGATACATATCAGATATTAATAGAATCAAAGAATTGTATTTCTGCTACCTATTCCAGCCGTATATCCAATTTGTACAAAGCGATAGTGGAATCTAGTCAACTGAAGAACAATACGCAAGACCTGGAGCAGAAATTGAATTATTTGATCGTATTTGCGAATAGTATAAATCAGAATAAGAATAGACGCATCCAGGAGAGTTCGGAGATAATGCTTTTTATGATAGCAATCGCGCAAGTTGTGCCTCTCTTTTTTGATCTCCCGCTCCTCTCTCATTATTGGCTCAGTTCCACCATAGTGTTGCTGATATGCGTTATAGGAATATGGTTAATTAGAAATAAATACAAATAGAAATACAAATATGACATTACAACTTCATCGAAACTCCAGCCCGATCCGTATGCGCAACTACGGGCGCATTGTGCAGGACATGATTGCCTATGCCTCCTCTCTCCCGACCGGTTCCGACCGCGAGACTCTGGAGGTCTATATAGCACAATGTATGCGTCAGCGCAACCTGATATGGAACAAGGATCAGGAATCCGGAATCAACCGCGTGAGAGAAGATATCATCCGCCTCTCCGACGGCCAGCTCACGTGCGATTCCCCGGCATTCAAGGCACTTATGAATCCTGCGGAAACGCAGTCAAAAAGAAAAAAATAAATTATCCAATGCTCCTGCATTATGGAAGAATCCAATCAGTTTAAAATCTTCGCCGGCTCCAAAGGCGAAGCTTTAGCCCAGCGGATCTGCGACGAACTGGGCTGCCAAGTCGGTAAAATCCATCTTGACCGTTTCTCGGATGGAGAGTTCTGTACTTATTTCGAAGAGTCCGTCCGCGGACAGTCTGTTTATCTGGTGCAACCAACCTGTCCTACCAGCGACAATCTCATGGAGCTTCTCCTGATGATCGATGCCGCGAAGAGGGCCAGTGCGTACAAGGTGATTGCCGTGATTCCTTATTTCGGTTGGGCCCGTCAGGACCGCAAGGACAAGCCCCGTGTGTCGATCGGCGCCAAGTTGGTAGCGAACATGCTTCAGACCGCCGGTGCAGACCGCGTCATCACCGTTGATCTGCATGCCGACCAGATCCAGGGATTCTTCGATATCCCTGTGGATCATATCTACGGATCCAATGTGCTTGCGCCGTACGTAGCCGGTCTCAATCTCAAGAAACTGATTGTCGCTTCGCCCGATGTGGGCGGTTCCAAGCGAGCTTCGAATTTTGCCAAGAAGCTGCATGCCCTGACCGACCGCGAGGTGCCGATGGTGATCTGCTACAAGAACCGTCCGGATTTCAACAAAGTGTCCGAGATCCGCGTACTGGGCGATATCTACGGCAAGGATGTAGTGATTTTTGACGATATAGCGGATACCGCCGGAACGCTGTGCAAGGCAGCGGAAGTGATGATTTCCGGCGGCGCCAAATCCGTTCGCGCCGTGGTGACCCACGGTGTATTGAGCAGCAACGCTTGCGAGAAGATAGAGAACAGCCCGCTTGAGGAACTTGTATGCACCGATTCGATCCCTGTTGATCCTTCGCGGTGCTCCAAGCTGCATATCGTTTCCCTTGCTTCCTCTATCGCGCAAACGATACGTGCTATCCAAAACCATACCTCTGTCAGCGAAAGTAATATGAGATGAAAAAGATTCTATATTTGATCCTTTGCCCCTTGGTATTATTAACGGCTTGCGGTAAAAAGCAAGCCGTTGTTTCCCGCCCTCCCTTCTGTTCCGACAGCGCATATGCCTATATCGAGAAACAGATGTCTTTCGGTCCGCGTGTACCCAACAGCGCGGCGCATATGCAATGCGCAGTATGGCTCATAGACCAACTCCGAGCCTGCGGAGCCGAGGTGGAACTGCAGAAAGGGTTCATGCCAGATTACCGCGGTGCAAACCAACAGATATACAATATCATAGGACATTTCGGGACACCGGAGACGGCTACCCGTCCGCGGATTCTGCTGGGTGCGCATTATGACACCCGTCCATGGTGCGACGAAGAGGCGGATTATAATGACCGTTTCTATAATGTCCCGGGTGCCAACGACGGCGCTTCCGGTGTAGGTGTCCTTCTTGAAGTAGCCCGTCAGATAGGTCTGAAAGAGAAATTATCCACCCCTGTTGACATCATCTTTTTCGATTGCGAAGACATGGGAACCCCGGGTGTCTATACCGGTCCGGAGCGCGAAGACACATGGTGTCTCGGTTCGCAGCTATGGGCTACCAACTACAGCCGTCAGCCGTCCGCAGCGAGTTACAGGTTCGGTATCGTGCTTGACATGGTAGGTGCGCCGGATGCATTTTTCCCGCTGGAGATGTATTCCACCACGTATGCCCAGAATTACCAACAGCAGATATGGCGTTCCGCGGAGCAGTTAGGCTATGGAGCCATGTTCTCCTCCCAGCAGTCCTACCCGATCACGGACGACCATTATTACATCAACTATATCGCCGGAATCCCCTGTGTGGACGTGATCCATTATGACATCCGCAACGCAACGGGCTTCCCCCATTGGTGGCACACCCGCAAGGATGACATGTCCAACATATCCCGCTCCACCCTCCAGGCGGTAGGAGAAGTTGTCATGAGCCAGTTATAAGGGATACGAACAGAAAAAACAAATTTGTTTCATCAGCTATGAAAGAACTGAAATGCCCGAAATGCGGTAATGTGTTTTCGGTTGACGAGAGCGAGTACGCAGCGTTGCTGAGCCAGGTAAAGAACGCGGAGTTCGAGAGTGAGCTGTCGCGCCGGATCCATGAGTTGGAGCAGAGCCAGAGAGCCCAGCAGCAGGCGGAGCAAGCCCGTTTAGCGGCAGAGCAGCAGGCCGCGCAGTTGCGCCGCGACCAACAGTCCGCCCAACAGATGCAGGCGTTGCAGAGCCAGATCCAGAGCCTGCAGGCGCAGATAGCGCAGGCAGAGCAGCAGCGGCAGTTAGCCGTGGCACAAGTGCGGCAACAGGCTACCGAAGCGTACATGAAAAAAGAGCAGGAACTGGCGCAGGCACGTGCCCAATGGGATGCGGAACTCAAGGCCGCGCAGGAGCAGATAGCCTATTACAAAGAACTCAAGACAAGGCTCTCAACGAAGATGGTAGGCGAGACGCTGGAGCAGCACTGCGCCACCGAGTTCGCCCGCATACGTCCCCTCTTCCCGTATGCCTATTTTGAGAAAGACAACGAGGTGGTGGAAGGCACCAAAGGCGATTTCGTCTTCCGCGACTATTCGGAGGACAAGGTGGAGTATATATCCATCATGTTCGAGATGAAAAACGAAGCCGACGAGACGGCAACGAAACATAAGAACGAAGATTTTCTGGCGAAGCTGGATGCCGACCGGCGCAAGAAAGGATGCGAGTACGCCATTCTGGTGTCAATGCTGGAGCCGGACAGCGAGTTGTACAACGGCGGAATAGTGGATATGTGCCACCGGTATGAGAAGATGTACGTCATCCGTCCGCAGTTCTTTGTGCCCATCATCACCCTCCTTTGCCAGGCGAACAAGAAGAGTCTGGATGCCAAACGCGAGCTGGCGATCGTGAGAGCGCAGCAGGTGGACGTGACCAATTTCGAAGAGAAACTGACGACGTTCAAGGACGCTTTCGGCCGTAATGTTAGGCTTGCAAACGAGCGTTTTGCGGATGCCATCGAGGAGATAGACAAGACCATCGCACACCTCCAGAAAGTGCGTGAGAACCTCGTCAAGTCGGGCGACAACCTGAGTCTGGCGGACAAGAAACTACAAGAAGTGACCATCAAACGCCTGACTGCGGGCAACCCGACCATGAAGGCGAAGTTCGACGAAGCGAACGAAGGAAATAAAGAATGAGCAAGTTATTAGAGATAAAAGATCTGCATGCCTCCATCGGCGGCAAGGAGATATTAAAAGGTGTGAACCTCGTCATCAACGAAGGCGAGGTACATGCCATCATGGGTCCGAACGGTGCCGGCAAATCGACGCTGAGTGCCGTCCTGACCGGCAATCCGGCATATGAAGTGACGGGCGGCGAAGTGTATCTGAAGGGTGAAAACCTGCTGGCTATGGAGCCCGAGGTGCGTGCACGCGCAGGCGTGTTCCTTAGTTTCCAATATCCGGTGGAGATCCCGGGAGTGAGTATGACCAATTTCATGCGCACGGCAATCAACGCCAAGCGTGAGTACGAAGGCAAAGAGCCGCTTTCGGCACGCGAGTTCCTCGCCCTGATGCGGGAGAAAAAGAAGATGCTGGAGTTGCCGGACAAGTTGAACAACCGCTCTGTCAACGAAGGCTTCTCCGGTGGCGAGAAGAAGAAAAACGAGATCTTCCAGATGGCGATGCTGGAGCCCTGTCTGTCTATTCTGGATGAGACCGACAGCGGTCTGGATATAGACGCATTGCGCATCGTGGCGGAAGGGGTAAACCGTCTTAAAACACCGCAGAACGCGGCTATCGTCATCACCCATTACCAGCGATTGCTGGACTATATTGTGCCTGATTTCGTACATGTGCTGGCGGATGGCCAGATCGTCAAGACGGGCGACAAGACCCTGGCACTCGAACTCGAAGAAAAAGGCTACGAAGGGCTGAACCTATGAGCGAGATAATTATTCATAGCGGCGAGACATTCGAGCGCGTTTTCCTCAACGAGCCGGAACTGAATCTGCATATCGTGCAGGAGGCGAGGTCACACGTGAAGATTCACGTGCTGAACATACCTGCCGAGGAATCGAGAGATCGAGAAATCGAGATATCGAATAACATCGTTGTAGAGCAAACGGGCGAGGGATGCGAGACGGAGATATACGGGTTAGCCTATCTGCGGGGCTCAGAAAAGGTGACGACTGAGACGCATGTACACCATGCAGTGGGCGGCGGAAGATCGAACCAGTTGCTGAAATTCGTGTTGGATGACAGTGCCCATGGGCGTTTTATCGGAGACCTGAAGATAGCGCCCGATGCACAGAAGACCGAAGCTCATCAGACGAACCGTAACTTGGTTCTCTCGGAGGATGCCGAAATGCGTACGCAACCGCAGTTGGAGATCTATGCCGATGATGTGCAAGCCACGCACGGTGCTTCCACCGGACAGTTGGATGAGACCGCCCTCTTCTATATGCAGCAGCGCGGAATAGATAAAGAAAAAGCGCGTCAACTGCTTGTCGGCGCGTTTATGAAAGAAGTGATAGAGGCTATTAGTGATGAAGCCCTGCGAGAGCAACTACTGAACGCGATTGATGGCGAAATCGAGTAGAGAGACCAAGCTCTTTTTCTCCTCTGAGTCACGGAAAACATGCAAGGCTTCTGTGGCTTGTTTTTTATATTCCAGCATTTGTTGCACGGCGTATTCGTCACCTTTGAAGCGCAGTACAAAGGATTTGATTTCCTCCAGAGCTTTCTCAATCTCTATGCCCGGTTCATTCGCCGTGATCTTTTCTCCCAGAGAACGGATATAATCCGCTTCGGGTTTGGGAGCACGACGGAGCGCGATGATAAGCGGAAGGGTAACCTTGCTGTCTCTCAGATCGCTCATCGTCGGTTTACCGATTTCCTCGAGATCGCTATAATCGAAGATATCGTCCTTGATCTGGAAACATAATCCCAGCAGTCGTCCGAAAAGGCTGAGTGCATTTCTCTGACGAGGCGTACATCCGGCAGACTCAGCGCCTATTTCCGCGCATGCCTGAAAGAGTTGTGCGGTCTTCTGGTCGATGACCTTCAGATATCGTTCTTCGTCAATCCACATCGATTGGCCCACATGCAGTTGCAACATCTCACCGCTAGAGAGAGAACGGCCCAGATTGGATATAATCTCCAAGATACGTATATTGCGCACTTCCGCCACCAATCCGATTACTTTGGATAACATATAATCGCCCGTAAGGATTGCCACTTTGTTGCTCCATCGCGTATGTACGGCGGGCATACCTCTGCGGGTATCCGAACTATCCACAACGTCATCATGCACCAAGCTGGCATTATGCAACATCTCCAGCGCGACCGCGGAACGGAGGGTCTTATCCGTAACAGGATTGCATATCTGCGCACATAGAAGCACGACCAGAGGACGAAGCTGCTTGCCACTCCTTGCGGCGATATAATCCAGCACTTTCTGCTGAATTTTTTCATCCGACTGCAATGACTCCTGCAATACTTTCTCGTATCGCTTCCAACTGGCCTCTACGGGCTTACGTATATCCGATAAACTCGCCATTTTGTTAAAATCGGGCGCAAAGATACGAAAAAAATTGCATATATCAAAATTTTTTACTACTTTTGCCCAAAATTTAAATTCTTGCTCTCTATGAATCACTTCAAACTACCCAGTGCGGCTACTATTATTGGCCTCATCGTTTTGTCTGTAACCTTCATCGGACAGCGTGTACTTGTTAAAAGAAATTTTCCGGAAAAGCCCATGCAAATAGTGCTTGACCGCAATGTGCCGTTAGTCTCCCTCATTGCCGGAGACGACGAGATCGTAGGCAAACTGCGTAAAGGCGACACGGTGGATTATCTGGGTGTAGTAGCCGGAAATTATCATCATCCGTATGGTTTGCTTGTTCAGACAAGAGACGGCGAGCGCGGTCTGCTGGCCGCCGCCGAAATGGGTTTCCCGATGATGATGGAAAACGGGAGCGACAGTCTGCCTGTGCAGATTAAGAACCTGTTCCGCGAGAAGGGAAAGAACAAGGGGACCAAAGGAACATTATATTATAATATTGTAACCGCAAGCGGAGAGAAGAAGAAAGTGAATATGGGAGAGGTGCGTCCCATTCTGCCGGACAGTTTGAGCAAATTGCGGTTGGATAAAGAAGGCGATTATTACATGACCAAAGCCAAGTTCGAGCGGCTGTATATCGGTCATTCTCTGGCGGAGAATGACGCCCGTTATCGTCCGGCATGGTTGATCGACAAGACCAAGAAAGGTTTTCTGGCCTATTATCCCAATATCGAGATTATTGATTTCAGTGACGGAAAGATCCGCAATCCGATTATCGTCTATGGTTCGGACAGTATCGCGGTTACCTATGGTTTCGAAGACAGCCATGCGTATCGCAACAACCGCTATTTAGTGAAATGGCTGCCGCTGGTGGGTAAGATCATCGATGTGGATTTTTTCGCAAGGATGATAGAGGGATCGATGCGCTTTAACTGGATTCACAGCGATGACGAAAACTATACCGAGAAAGCGGAGTTAGGATGGGGAGATATACCTGTCTGGACTTATATAGGTGCCTTCTTCTGGGTAGTTTTAGGGTTGATATGGGTTTTTCTGGGTATGACTTTGCTTCCGCTGATATTGGAGGCGGCGCTCTATTGCCGGTTTGCATATTATCATCTGCCGGATAATATAATAGCGATTCTCTTTGCGATTGTAGCCGCAGTAGTTACTTATATCTGGACGGTGCTGATGACCGTTTGGGGATGTCTGTGGATATTCCTGCCGGGAATCGTTATTGCCGGTTTTAGCGCTTATACCTATGTCACGCGTATGTTGTCCACAGCACCTCATTCACGTTGTCCGGATTGCAAGCGGATGGAGACGATCCGTTTTCATAGCCGCACTTTTGAGCGCGAATACAACGAATGGCGTCCGGAGTCGAAGGAAATCAGTTCCCATACGGAGCGGTGGAAGACATGGACGGATGTCACTACCAAATGGAGTGATGGTTCTACTTCACATCGCCGCGAGAATGAACGCAACCACAGCCGTACGACTACGCAGTATGCCGATTATTCGGTGCTCTATCATGTGAAACTATATCATAACAACTACGAGTGCCCTGAATGCGGATATATGGAATATATCCCCGAAGAAGAACTGACCGAATTGCAACGCCAATATACGGGGCAGCACACCTCTGTAACGGAGAGTTGATGGTATGTAGATTTTTTATGTCAATTTTTCCACATTAGTTTGCTGAAAAAGTAGTATCTTTGCAGCGTGATTTGTTCGTGCCCGCTGATGCGGGAACATACGCGCGCACGATAAAAAATAGAAAGACACACCATTTAACACAATAAAAATCTAACAATTATGATCAAGCCTTTCATGGACAAAGATTTCCTGCTGCAGACAGAGACCGCGCAGGAGCTGTATCACAATCATGCGGCTAAGATGCCGATTATCGATTATCACTGCCACCTCATCCCCCAGATGGTTGCCGAGAACAAACGCTTCGAATCCATCGCACAGATCTGGCTCATGGGCGACCACTACAAATGGCGCGCAATGCGTTCCAACGGAGTGGACGAGCGTTTCTGCACCGGCAAGGACACCACCGACTGGGAGAAGTTCGAGAAATGGGCGGAGACCGTTCCGTACACCTTCCGCAACCCGCTTTACCACTGGACTCATCTGGAGCTCAAGACCGCTTTCGGTATCGAGGAGCGTCTGAATCCCGAGACCGCACGTGCTATCTATGACAAGTGCAACGACCTCATCGCCAACGACCCGAAGTTCTGTCCGCGCGGACTGATGAAGCACTACCATGTAGAGCTCGTCTGCACGACCGACGACCCGGCTGACAGTCTGGAGTGGCACAAGATGGTCAAGGAAGATCCGACCGCAGAGGTTCGTATGTTGCCGACATGGCGTCCGGACGCAGGCATGAACATCGAAGCCGCTACTTGGAAAGCATACATCGAGAAACTGGCTAAGGTGGCCGGCGTGGAGATTCGCAACTTCGCAGACATGGTGGACGCTCTCCAGAAACGCCATGACTTCTTTGAGTCGATGGGCTGCCGTCTATCCGACCACGGTATCGAGGAGTTCTATGACGAGCCGTACACCGACGCTGAGATCAACGCTATCTTCCAAAAAGCCCTCGCAGGCAAGGAGTTGAGCGTTTATGAGATCCGTCAGTACAAGCACGCTTACCTGCACGCGCAGGCTGAGATGGACTACGCTTCGGGTTGGACCCAGCAGTACCACTACGGCGCTATCCGTAACAACAACTCCAAGATGTTCGCAGCCCTCGGCGCAGACACCGGTTTCGACTCCATCGGCGAGTTCACGACCGCAAAAGCCATGAGTCATTTCTTGGACGAGATGAACAGCGAAGGACACCTTGCCAAGACGATTCTCTATAACCTCAACCCGTGTGCAAACGAAGTAATCGCTACCATGTTGGGTAACTTCCAGGACGGTTCGGTACCGGGCAAGATTCAGTTCGGTTCGGGCTGGTGGTTCTTGGATCAGAAAGACGGCATGGAGAAGCAGATGATGGCTTTGAGTAACCTCGGTCTCTTGAGCCGCATGGTAGGTATGCTGACCGACAGCCGTTCGTTCCTGAGCTACCCGCGTCACGAGTATTTCCGCCGCACGCTCTGCAACGTCCTCGGCAATGACATCGAGAACGGCATGATCCCGTACACCGGCTACGAGAAAGCCCGCGTTCAACAGATGGTAGAAGACATCTGCTACAACAACGCGAAGAATTACTTCCGCTTCTGATAGCCATCCGCCATGCATGGCGGATTCACACACCTGATGACCAGCGACTGGTACACATATTGGAAAGAGAGAGGCGGGCTGCTTAACAGCGCCCACCGCCCTCATTCCGTGTGGCAGAACTACAGCGCGCGCGGAACATACCTCATCACGATTGTCACGTACGACCGTGCGCGTCTGTTTGGCGAGCTGAACAACGACCCCTCTGCGCCCTCCGTGGTATTGACCAAACTTGGTCAATCCGTCGCAGACCAGTGGCTCCAGACACCCGCCATTCAAAGCGCCCGCGGACGGCACATCCGTGTGCTTGGTCATCAGGTCATGCCCGACCATTTCCACGGCATCCTTCAGGTGGATGAGCCCATGGATGTCGGTATAGGCGAGATTATCCGCGGCTTTAAGATCGGCTGTACGCAGGTTTATCGCTCTCTGTATCCGCCATGCATGGCGGATACCATAGATAGAGGCCGTCTCGCCCGTTCCTCCCGCAAGCAGCGCGAGGAGTACTACGCCTCCAACGGCGTAACGCCGCTCTTTGAGGACAACTACGATGACACTATCTGTTACCGTCAGGGACAACTGGACAATATCATCCGCTACGTGCAGGATAACCCGCGCCGTGCGGTCATGAGGGCGTTGCACCCGGATCTGTTCCAACGCCGGCAGCACATCACCATCGGAGACATGGACTTCGCCGCGTATGGCAATATGTTCCTGCTTCGCCGGCCGTGGAAGGAACAGGTCTTCTGCCATCGTTGGAAGATGAATGGCGACCAACGCGATTACAACACGCCATATGAGACGACGGACACTTTCCGTCAGCAGAGAGACCAATGGATCCAAGCCGCTAAAGACGGTGCGGTACTGGTCACTCCGGGTATCTCCAAAGGGGAGCAGCTACTCGTCAAGGATTGCATGGAGAACGCCCTGCCGCTTATCCACCTTCAAAAAGAGCCCATGCCCAATGGTTGGAACCCCGAGAAAAGACGCTACCAATTGTGTGAGATGGGGCAACTGCTCATCCTCTCCCCGTGGGCATTGGATGATATGCAAAGCGTGAACGATGTCCCTGCAACGGCAGACTACAGCCGTTTCCACAACATGAACACCCTCGCCGCCCAAATTTGCGCCCTCTCCCCCTCTGCCTCCGCCCGCTTTGGCATACCTGCTCCCCCCGTATCCGCCAAGACTGGCGGATTGGGTCAATCACCTGACCGAGCGATGACCGACTCACAACCGAGAGATGACCGAGACATGAGCGGGAAAAGAAAACAAAAAAATAATCCCTCCGTGGCTTCGGAATAGCCAAATGAGTAAACAATAAGAATAGTGTATGAAGAAGTTTTTTTGTTTAGTAATAGTAGTAGAAATACTTGCAAGTTGTTCTTTAACAAGGTCAGTGCCAACTACTACTATAACAAAAGATTTAACTCAATATAATTTTGTCTATGTGGTTCCTACAAGTGCAGTAACCTCGGGTATTTTAATCGAAACAAATACAGTAAATCCGTCAGAAATGATTGCTGGATATTTGATGAAAAAAGGTTATTCTTCTCTACCTTCGATTGATGCAGAACTAAAAAGTAAAACCCTTGTTGTTACATATGGAAACACTAGTTCTACATCCTTTACCCATTCTTTTGTGGCGAGAAAAGGAGTTATAATACAATTTAGGGATGCAGAAACTCATGAATTAATTGCCACTTCGGAAGCAGAGGGGGCTTCTTTAAACACAGAAACAGATGCTTTAACTCAGGCTATCAATAGTGCATTAGATAGTATATTTGACATGATTAAAAAGAATTAGGTAAGTAACAATGAGACCATGAACTAACGATTTACGGCAGGCAGAATTGAAATGGAATAACTCCCCCACGATACCTCACTTTGTCTCAAAAGAAATAGGGACGATTTAGATAGAGTAGAAGGGAAATAATTTTTAGATAAAAATATAAATTGCAAGTTGTCAGAAAGTCTCATAAATATTGAGGAATATTCTGAGGTTCGCGAATGCGACTACAAGGGAGAACATTATTCTGTGAGGGATAATGGAGCCATTATGCGTCATGCCCGCAAAGGAAAACCTGTACGAAAAGGTGATAATACATGGTCATTTGGAATTAAGGATGAAAAAAGCGGCTACATGATATTTTGCGGTGCACGAGTACATATCGTAATAGCGACTGCGTTTCACGGAGCCAATGATTCTACAAAATTAGTAGTAGATCATAGAGATACCAACCGCTGCAATAATCGTCCCGAGAATCTAAGATGGTTGACACGATTAGAGAATGCTCTTAATAATCCTGTGACGCGCAAGCGTATAGCATACCTTTGTGGAGGAGACATTCAAAAGTTCATCGCCAATCCATCTTGTTTACAAGACCTAACGGGTACAAATCAAGATGTAATGTGGATGCGTACCGTTTCAAAAGAAGAAGCCCAGAATGCTTATGAACGTGTGATGAGTTGGGCTAATATATCGGAAGACGAGACGCAATTACATGGTGGAAGAATGGGGGAATGGATATATGCCCCACAACATTCTAAAACACAATACGGAAATCCTTTGAACGAGATGATCTCTGCATCTCATCCGATGGAACAACGTGAAATACCACATGTCGTACTTAAAAGCGGTTTAGGTGAAGATATTGACTACTGTCTTAGTGACTCTCTTACGTTAAATGCTCTACAAGGGAATTGGCGTACGCCGACAGAATTTTTATGTTGTCCAAAGCAAATAACAGCAACACCGCTTGAAGACTATTTCGCAAACTTGAAAAAAGACTCCGTTTTTGCAAAGACTCAATGGGGCGAATCTGTAATACTCGATTATGCCATGTCTGAAGACAAAAAACATTTATGGGTACTGGCAGAGCAGAAAGGTGACATAAAACCGTGGAAAATAACTGAAGTTGTTATGTATGAAAATCGTTTCTTACATTTGAGTCGTCATACCTACTTTAGCGAAACAGGTGGACATAAATATTTCACTCTTGAACAAGGGAAAGAATGGAGTGGAGAAGATTGTATTGATGATTATTGCTAAACTTAAAATTGCAACGCAAATGACTAATTAAAAACTAAAAAACTTGCATTTGAGGTGATAGATTTGGACTTTATTTGACTTATATATATAGGGGGTATATTAAATTGAAAGATGAAAATTGAAAGGTAAAAAACTGAAAGATTTAAGTGGCTTGAGAGAGGCTGATTGACCGCTAAGTTATCGCGAATAGTTATCGTCTCGTATCTGTCTCGAATGCCGCTCGTAAGCCGGTAGTAGAGAAAAAAGGCTAAACCAAAGAAGAACGGAAACGAGTTGGTTAGTGCCACTACCCAACTGAAACTGCTTGCAGCAGACGGTAAATCAAACAGGCACTTACTGACTAAATCAATGACCGTGAGCTATTCATGAAAGGCATCGACTCCTCCTATTACTATGAACAGGAGGAGTAAAATAACAACAAGAAACAACAACTAATTAACAATATTTATTAACCAATTTAATTCATTTAACCTATGGCTAAAATTATTACATTGGGCGAGATTATGCTTCGCCTGAGTCCGGAGGGACAAGATCGTTTCATCCAGTCTGATCATTTCCGTATCATTCCCGGTGGTGGTGAGGCTAACGTGGCTATTTCGTGCGCCAACTACGGCCACGAGGCTTATTTCGTTACCAAACTGCCGAAACACGAGATCGGTCAGATTGCCGTTAACTCGCTGCGTCGTTATGGTGTGAACACCGAGTACATCGTTCGTGGCGGCGACCGCGTAGGTCTGTACTACTGCGAGACAGGTGCTTCGATGCGTCCGTCGAAAGTTATCTACGACCGTGCGCACAGCGCTATCGCTGAGGCTGATCCGAAGGATTTTGACTTCGACAAGATCATGGAAGGTGCAGCATGGTTCCACTGGAGCGGTATCACTCCGGCTATCTCGGACAAGGCTGCTGAGATCACGAAGCTCGCTTGCGAGGCTGCAAAACGTCACGGCGTAACTGTTTCGGTTGACCTAAACTTCCGTAAGAAACTGTGGACCAGCGAGAAAGCTATCTCTATCATGCGTCCGCTGATGAAGTACGTAGATGTATGTATCGGCAACGAGGAAGATGCAGAGCTGTGCCTCGGCTTCAAGCCGGATGCAGACGTAGAAGGCGGCGAGACCAACGCTGAGGGCTACAAGGGTATCTTCGAGCAGATGATGAAAGAGTTCGGCTTCAAGTACGTTGTTTCGACGCTTCGCGAGAGCTACAGCGCTACCTTCAACGGCTGGAAAGCGATGATCTACAACGGTAAGGAGTTCTACCAGAGCAAGCGTTACGAGATCAACCCGATCATCGACCGCGTAGGTGGCGGTGACTCGTTCTCCGGCGGTCTGATCCACGGTATGCTCAAATACCCAGGCAACCAGGGTCAGGCTCTTGAGTTCGCAGTAGCAGCTTCGGCACTGAAGCACACTATCAACGGCGACTTCAACCTTGTAAGCGAAGATGAGGTACTGAGCCTTGCCGGCGGTAATGCGAATGGTCGTGTTCAAAGATAAATTAAAGTGACTAAGTGACTAAGTACCAAGTACCAAGGAGCTATGCAGGGAGCAGAATTACAGAAAAGACACAAGCAATTTGCCATACGTATAATAAAGATGGTAGATGCAATGCCACATACCATTTCAGCTATGGCTATCGCGCGTCAAATCGTCCGTTCCGGCACTTCTCCTTCGGCTAATTATAGAGCAGCTTGTATTGCCAAATCCGAGAAAGACTTTATCAATAAATTAAAAATGGTAGAGGAAGAATTGGATGAAACTTTACATTGGTTAACCTTGATCGAGGAATGTGAAATGTTGCCTTCAGAAAGGATGCAGGATATAATTAGCGAGTGTACTGAGTTACTTAAAATCACTATAAGTTCAATTGTGTCAACAAGAAAATCTATTAACGAACCCAAGGAGACGAAATAGTACTTGGTACTTTGTCCCTTGGTACTTAAAATTATGGCTAAATTTGATAAGTTTCAGGTGATGGCGAAGATTGCCACTGCACCGATGGTTCCTGTGTTCTATCACAAGGACGTAGAAGTATGTAAGAATGTTATTAAGGCTTGCTACGAGGGCGGCGTACGCGCTTTCGAGTTCACCAACCGCGGCGATTTCGCACATGAGGTGTTCGGCGAGTTGAGCAAGTGGGTGGCTAAAGAGTGCCCGGAGCTGGCTCTCGGTATCGGTAGCGTTGTTGACGCTCCGACTGCTGCGCTGTACTTGCAATTAGGCGCTAACTTCGTGGTTGGTCCGTTGTTCAACAAAGACATCGCAGTGGTCTGCAACCGTCGTTGCGTGACCTACTGTCCGGGCTGCCTCACACCGAGCGAGATCGGTGCAGCGCAGGAGGTAGGCTGCGATTTCACAAAAGTGTTCCCGGGCGACGTAGTTGGTCCGAACCTCGTGAAGGGTCTGATGGCTCCGATGCCGTGGTCGAAGATCATGGTTACCGGTGGTGTGGCTCCCGAGAAAGAGAACCTCGAGAAATGGTTCGCTGCAGGCGTTTACTGCGTAGGTATGGGCTCCAAGCTCTTCCCGAGCGACAAAGTAAAAGCCGGCGACTGGAAATATGTAACGGAGAAATGCCGCGAATGTTTTGAGATCATTGCTAATTGTAAAAAATAATCCGATATATCGAGAAATCGAGATATCGAATCTATTAATGGAAAACAAAAATGAATGACGTTAAAAAAGCTGTCATGACCAACTGGCGTTGGGTCATGTGTGCGATGCTTTTCTTCGCCACTACCGTCAACTACATGGACCGTCAGGTTCTGTCGTTGACCTTCAAAGAGTTTATTCAGCCTGAGTTCCACTGGACCGACTCCGACTACGGAACCATCACCGGTGTGTTCTCCATCGCCTATGCTATCTTCTGCCTCTTTGCCGGTAAGTTCATCGACTGGATGGGTACGAAGAAAGGCTACCTGATTGCCATCATCGTATGGTCGTTAGGCGCTGTGATGCACGCAGGCTGCGGTTGGGTAACCGAGCAGATCGTAGGTGTTGCTGACAAGGCTGCTTTGCTGAATGCAACCGGTGCGATAGTGAGTTCGATATCCATGGTGAGTGTGTGGCTGTTCCTTGCCTGCCGTCTGATCTTGGGACTTGGTGAGGCGGGTAACTTCCCTGCAGCTATCAAAGTGACCGCAGAGTATTTCCCGAAGAAAGACCGTGCGTTCGCTACCGCCCTGTTCAACGCAGGTGCGTCTGTAGGCGCGTTGGCTGCTCCGGCTACTATTCCTCTGCTGGCGAAGAGCCTCGGATGGGAATGGGCGTTCATCATCATCGGTGCACTGGGCTTCCTCTGGGCTGGTATCTGGATCTTTGTCTATGACAAACCGGAAGAGAGCAAACATGTGAACGAGGCGGAACTGGAGTATATCCACCAAGACGAGAAAGATGCTCCGAAGCAGGAGGCGAAAGAGGAGAAACAAATGAGCTTCGCTGAGGCTTTCAAGCACAAACAGACCTGGTCGTTTGCTTTTGGCAAGTTCATGACCGACGGTGTTTGGTGGTTCTTCCTCTTCTGGGCTCCGGCTTATTTCCAGGACCAGTTCGGTATCAAGGCTTCCGACCCGCAGGGTATTGCGCTGATTTTCACGCTGTACGCTATCGTAACGGTTATCTCGCTGTTCGGCGGCTATCTGCCTAAGATCTTCGTAGAGAAGAAAGGCATGGAGCCGTACGCAGGCCGTATGCGCGCGATGTTGATCTTTGCGTTCTTCCCGATTTTCGCGCTGTTCGCACAGCCGCTTGGCGGTATCTACGGTCCTTGGGCTGTAGCAATCATCATCGGTATCGTGGGTGCCGCTCACCAGAGCTGGAGCGCGAATATCTTCTCCACCACGGGTGACATGTTCCCGAAATCGGCTGTCGCTACCATCACCGGTATCGGTGCCATGGCCGGTGGTGTAGGCTCGTTCCTCATCAACAAGGGTTCGGGTATGCTCTTCGACCATGCAGCCCAATTAGGCGAGGCCTTTAAGTTTGCAGGCTTCACCGGCAAACCGGCAGCCTACATGATTGTGTTCTGCATCTGCGCGGTTGCTTACCTCATCGGCTGGTCTGTAATGAAAGCGCTTGTGCCGAAATACAAACCGGTAGTGGTGGAATAATCTTACTCTTATGCGTATGCAACGCATCCTTATATCCATAGTAGCGGGCTTTGTGTCCGCTACTATGGCATGGGGTGCCGGAATTAACTACAACGGCACGACCCTGCAGGAAAACACAGACTTCACGCGTACCGAGTGCGGCACGATGAAGAAAAAAACAATGAAAGAAATCAGCGGTCTGGCTGCTTCCCGCCAGACGCCGGGTTACCTCTGGGCACATGGCGACGAGAACACCGGCGACAACCGTAAGATCATCGCAATTCAGCCGGACGGCACGTTGGCGATGACGGTGAATCTGACCACCCCGAATACAGACCGAGACGACTGGGAAGATATAGCCACCGGTATCTATGACGGAAAAAACTATGTCTTCCTTGGTGCTATCGGCGATAATGATCTGGCGTACAATGACCAGTATTATATCTTCTATTTCGAGGAACCTGCCATCAGTTCCGGCACGCAGAATGTGACGGTCAATACGATCCGCTTCGGCTATCCGGACAACAAGGCACACAACACCGAGACGCTGATGTATGACAATGTGGAGCAGATGTTCTACATCGCCGACAAAGTGGACGGCGTGTGCCATCTGTATAAGTTGCCATTCTCTACCACGTACGGAACGGGCGTACAGCGTCTGACGGAAGTCTGCGCGCTGGGTAACGGCTCCAAGTTCAAGTTAGCCAATGGTGGAGATATCACTCCGGATGGTCATTGGATGGCAATCAAGAACGAGGAATATATCCTTCTCTGGGAGCGTCAGGGAGCAGAAAGTCTGAGTGCTACTGCGCAACGCAACCCAATGCAGGTAATGGCCTACCAGAAAGAGGAGCAGGGCGAGTCGCTGGCATGGCTGAATGACTCGCTGTTCTACACGACCTCGGACAGCAAGAAAGACACGCCTATCTATCAGTATGTGCGGTGGGGCGGAACGACTCCCGGGACTCCGTCCATTGACACTATCCCCGAGACTATTGACTCGACGGCAAAAGCAATCAGAGAGGTCATCCTGAGCAATCATTACTACGCCTATATCAACGAAGGCGATAGTGTTATCCGCGGATGGTATCTGGCAGGAACGTCCGTGCCCGTTATTGACAGCTGCCTTCTGTCAGCGGGTGCCACTTGGGCGCAGACAAACGATACCGTCACTATCACCGCTCTGAATGGGACGACCGCCGTTTATACGCTGGATATCCAACCCGTGACACCGGTTGAGTTCTCCGCTACGGAAATCGTCTTCAACGGTACAGAGACGTGGGTCAAGAGTGCCTATGGATGGGACGGGACCAAGAAATGGAAGTTCTCCAAAACCGACAGCGACTACAGCCGTGAGATAGCGGGCAAGACGCATGTGGAACTCTTCCTGCCGGCATGCGACACGCTCTATCTGACCCCGTTCTCGGGCACAGAACGTGACGTGCGGTTCTATATCAACGGTGTAGAGTTCGGCTCCAAGACCAAGTTTGTGAAGGCAGGCTTGACCCTGAATGTGCAGCAATCGGCTCCGTTCATGCTGACCATCGCTTCCGCGCAGACGAGCGGTGACGGCGGCATAGCGGCTATCCGCATGGCGCGTAAAAACAATAGCGCTCTAGACATAGAAACCACGAAGAGTGATGTACATTGCATGAAAGTGCTTCGTGAGGGGCGGCTTTACATTCGCCTTGGAGAAAAGATATACGACATTACCGGCCGACCGGTATTTTGAATTCAAATATGCGAATCAAGTCTTTGCCGATAGCATCCGCTGTTTTTCTCGTCATTGCCATGACGATTCAGTTCGTATTGTCCTATCAGCGCAGCAAGGCAGACATCATGGAGCGGATAGATTCCAAGATGGAACTGGCGCAGAAGGATGTGATTTATGAGTTGCATGACATGTGCGATGCCGTATCGGATATAGCGAGCTATCTGCCCCAGAACGGGAAAGACACAGTCGCACTATACAATCACATAGAAACCGTTCTATGGCGTTTCCCGTATTTATATAGTTGCTATTTCTGCTATACCCCCAATTATTTCCCGAATCAGGGCAAACATTATGCGGTTTGTGCGTTCCGGGCAAGTCAGGACTCCATAATCAGTTATCAATTAGAGACGAAGTTCGATTATTTTGAACGCGATTGGTACAAAGGTGCCATGCTGAGCGGTGAGAACGGCTATTGGAGCCGATCCTACAATGATATTGACACAGACAGTCTCATTTTCACCTATTCGCTTAAGGCATATGACGACGACCATAATGTGATGGGCGTAGCGGGCGCGGATTTTACATTGTCATGGGCCAAACAGGTATTACTTGAAGCCCGCCCGTACGAAGATGCGGAGTGTCAGTTGTACGGTCCCGGCGGCACTTTGATTGTGCAGACCGGAGAAGCGGATAATTGGGATAAGATGATCGTGTCGGAAAAAGCACTTTCTCCGGCAGAAATGATGTTGGTAATAGCAGTCCCGAATCACCATATCTGGGATGGAATGATCAGGGTATCGCTGATTACGTTTATCGTACTCGTTATAGGTATATTGGTAGCAGGGCTGCTTATTCGCCGTCTATGGCAGGACCAAACAGAATATGTTCGTGCTGAAACGGAAAACAAGGTGTTGGAGAAGGAGTTGCGCATTGCCAGTAGTATTCAGAAGGGGATTCTGCGGATCGGTGAACGCGAGAAGGTTAAAGTGGAAGACAGATGGTCCGATATTGAAGTACAGGCAGCACTGGAGCCGATGCGCGAAATAGGAGGGGACCTCTATGATTTCTATAGAAAAGATGATGACTTCTATTTCATCATTGGCGATGTGAGTGGGAAGAGTGTGCCTGCAGCGATGTTTATGAGTGCTACGGTCAATTTGTTCCGATCCACTGTACGAAGATTGCAATCTCCCAAATCCATTATGGAAGACATTAACGCTGTGCTGAGCGACAACAACCCGTCATTGATGTTCGTCACGGCTTTTATCGGACGCCTGCATATTCCTACCGGAGAGGTGCTCTATTGCAACGCCGGACACTTGCCACCAATTAAGGTACCAAGCGGCGAAGTACCAAGTACAAAGGAGTTGGACGTCATCCCGAACATACCATTGGGTTATGACGGAAAATACCGATTTGAAGAACAAGGCACCATGCTTGGCAAAAATGAGACCTTGGCTCTCTATACGGACGGCATAACAGAAGCCAGAAACGAAAAACGGGAGATGCTGGGAGTACAGAGGTGGAGACAAATGGCGGCAGAGACCATCCCGCTTGCTGGCAGCGACAGTATATCCGCCATCCGACAAGCATGTGTCCGTTTTATCGGCAGAGCCGAGCAGACAGATGACATGACCATAATGACCATCCGCCTGACCCATGATGTACAACCTTTGACCCTGCATCTGGAAAACAGATTGGACCAACTGCCTGTATTCAGAAACGCTTTGCATAATTACGGACTGTGTGCAGGAGTGGACAAACGGACGCTCAAGCGCCTGGAAGTGGCGTTGGAAGAAGCCGTGGTGAACATCATCAACTATTCGCAGGCGACGGCGATAGAGTTGAAAGTCGAAAGTCAAAAGTCGAATGCCGGAAGACAATTTTGTATCCAGATCTCCGATAACGGCACGATCTTTGACCCTACTGCACAAAAAGAGGTGGATACTGCCCAAAATGCGGAAGAACGGCAGATCGGAGGACTGGGTATCGCTTTGCTGCGGCAGATGGCGGACGAACTTCATTACCGCCGGCTGGACAACAAAAATGAATTGACCATAATAAAAAACATCTGATATGAACATCACTATTGAACAATCGAAAGATGAGATTTTGGTTCGCATCATCGGCGAACTGGACACGGTAGCTACCACCGAACAGGCTGACGAACTACAACAAGTGCTGGACATGGCCGGCAACACATTAGTGATCGACTGTACGGAACTGGAGTATATCTCCTCAGCCGGCTTGCGGTTCTTCATGCAACTCAAACGCGAATCGGAAACCAAAGGCGGCAGTATCCGGATTTGCCATTTGAATGAGGACGTAGCAGACATATTCCGCATGAGCGGATTCCGGAATATCTTTGAGATTGAGTAGAAAGTCGAATCCGAAAGCAAAAAGTCGAAAGCCATGAAAAGTCCGTTAAGCCAAGCGCAATTAGGCGTGTATTATGCCTGTGAGGCATCGGTGGATGATGCACGTAATTACCAGAACCCCGTACTCCTCCCTCTTCCCGGGGACACGGATACAAAGCGGGTGCAGCAGGCGGTCTATGACGCTTTGTGCGCCCACCCGTATATCCTGGGGCATGTAGAACCGGATGGGGAAAACCTAAACCCGGTTCTCTCTTATGGAGAGGGGAAAAAGCCTGTGGTAGAGGTAAAAACGGTATCAGAGGCAGAGTGGGAGGAAGTGCAGAAGACCTTCGCCCGCACGATGGATATACACGGAGAGAGGCTGTATCGGGCGGAAATCTACCAAATGGTAAATGGTAAATGTCCCAATGGTAAATATCTTTATCTGGATCTTCACCATGTGGTTTCGGACGGGTTCTCAATGACTGTCCTGCTGCGGGATATCAGCCGTGCGTATGAAGGCAAGGCTTTGTCCGGCGAACTGATGGACGGCGCTGCGATAGCACAAGCGGAGGCGGCTCAGCGTGCGGATGAAACACAGATGACCGAAGTCCGCGAATGGTACGCTCGTGAGTTTGCAGATGCAGCGGAGATAGATAGTTTGCCAATCCCGCAGGCGGAGTTGGGTATCAGCGACCGGCCGGTTTTCATCTATAAGCAGTATCCGCTGACGGTGACCAAAGAGGAGGTGCAAGCGATTGAGAAACGGTTTGGCTCCAAAGAGAGCGTCATCATGCAGACAGCCTGGGGACTGTTGCTGGCTGCCTATAGCGCCGAAGAAAAAGCCTCATACTGCACCGCTTTCTTCGGTCGGACGGACAGAAGAACATGGGGCTCGGTGACGATGATGGTTCATACACTGCCGGTCTTTCTGAACTGGAGCAATCAGCCATCTGCTGTCAGTCTGCAGCACTTGTTGGCGGGGATGGATACGCAGTTACAGCAGACGCAGAAATACCAATATTATGCCTATCCGGATGCAGTGCGGGACCTGGGACTCAACAACCAAGTGATGTTCGTCTATCAGGGACCGGTGATCAACGACAAACGTTCCCTGCGTTTAGGGGAGCAGTCAGTACCGTTCATGGATCTCCGCAAACCCACTCCGGGATGGAAACTGTGTGCCGAACTGTTGGAAGCCGATGCGCAGTATCTCCTCAAACTCAGTTATAGCGAAGCCGACTACTCCGAGGCGTTCATGCACGAGCTGGCAAAGACGTATAGCAGGATCCTCCGTTCGATGCTTACGGCGGAGAACGTGAGTGAGATCGAGTATTGCGATGAAGAACAGATCAAGTGGCTGGACCTTCGAAATCCCGAAATATCAAGATGCCGGAATATCGAAGGAGACTCCCTCGTCGCGCATTTCCGGCAACACGTTGCCGAACAGCCGGACGCAGTATGCGTTGTGGCGGGCGATGTGCGGCTGACGTATGCGGAAGTGGACAGGCTCACGGATGAACTCTCCCAAACGCTCGCCCAAGAAGGGGTAAAAATAGAGGGAGTGTCTATCTATCCTTGCGGCGAGCATGTGATGGGTTATTCCGTGCCGCGTAACGAACAGATGGTGATAGTGCCGCTCGCTATAGCCAAAGCAGGCTTTACTGCCATGCCGCTGGATAGTTCCTATCCTGCCGAGCGGCTGGAGTTCATGCGTCAGGATGCCGCTAAATATGAAGGCGGAGATGCCTTCATACTGCTTTATACATCGGGAACAACGGGCACGCCGAAAGGCGTGATGCTGAGCGAACAGAACATCCTCGCTTTCTGTGATTACCATACCCATCATATAGGTCTGACGCCCGAGAGCCGGTACGTTACGTATGCCGGTTACGGTTTTGACGCGTATATGATGGATCTATGGGGATGTTTGTATGCCGGCGCAGCCATATATGTTATTGGCGAAGATATACGTTTTGATCTGGATGGCATATATGACTATTTTGTCAAAGAGGGTATCACGCACTCTTTCATGACGACCCAAGTAGGCACGCAGATGGCTATCAACTATCCCGATATTCCCGGTTTCCGATGTCTCGGCGTGGGTGGCGAAAAACTGATGTCATTGAATCCGCCTTCCTATCATTTGTGGAATGGCTACGGTCCGACGGAATGTACCGTCTATGTATCCAGTTTCTGGGTGGAGAAGAACGAACCGAATATCCCTATCGGTTATCCGAACGACACAGCCGAACTCTTTATTGTCACTAAGAACGGCAAGCGTGTACCTTGGGGTGCCGCAGGCGAACTACTCATAGCCGGACCGCAGGTTGGTATCGGTTATCTCAACCAACCCGAGAAGACCGCGGAGGCGTTTGTGGAAGTTCCAAGTAACAAACTACCAGGTACAAAGGTTCGCGTATATAAGACAGGCGATATCGTCCGTTACCGCGAAGACGGAGCCATCGAGTTCGTCGGACGCAAAGACGGACAAGTCAAGATTCGCGGTTTCCGTATTGAATTGAAAGAGGTAGAGGCGGTTATCCGCCAGTTTGAGGGTATCAAGGATGCCACCGTGCAAGCCTTTGATTTTCCGGAAGGCGGCGGTAAGTTCATCGCAGCATACATCGTTTCTGACCAACAGATTGATATTCAGGCACTCAATGCCTTTATCATGGACCAGAAACCGCCTTATATGGTACCGACTGTCACGATGCAGATAGATGCTATTCCGCTCAACCAGAACCAGAAAGTCAATAGGAAAGCGTTACCGCTTCCTAAAGTACAAGGGGACGATGTACAATGTACGAAGGAGGCAGCACCGCTCAATGTATTGGAGGAGCAGTTGCGTGACATGGTCGCCGGCATCGTGGGGAACAGCGATTTCGGAATCATGACCGATCTGAGATACGTGGGATTGAGTTCCATCTCCGCCATCAAACTGGCTACACAAGTCTATAAGCGTTTCGGCGTGCAACTTGATGCCAAACTGCTTATCAAAGGCGCAAACATCCAGCTTATAGAAAACGAGATATTGAAAGAGAAACTGACAACCCCACCCAACCTCCCCACAAGGGGAGGAGAAAAAGATACACCCTCAGTTCCCTCCCTTGAGGGGAGGGATAGGGAGGGGTTTGCTCCTTACCCTCTCAGCCACGCGCAGACAGGCGTCTATTTCGAGTGCATGAAGAATCCCACTTCAACACTATATAATATTCCCATGCGCGCGCGTTTACCGGAGGGAGTCCGTGCGGAGGAACTGCGTGCGGCAGTGGAACAAGTGGTACGAAACCACCCTGAGTTGTTCGTACATTTCCGGACGAACGATACCGGAGTGGAGCAACTGATAGACAAAAGTCAAGAGCTGAGGCTGGAGACGATTGACTTGCAAGAAGCGCAGTTGGATGCCTATCGTGCGGAGTTCGTGCAGCCCTTCAATCTCTCGAAAGACCAACTCTTCCGGTTCAGCATCGTGCAGACAGAAAAGGCGTTGTATCTCTATTGCGACATGCACCATTTGGTATGCGACGGCGCTTCGTATGATGTGTTCTTCAATGAGCTGTGCGCATTGCTGAACGGCGGGACCATCGAACCGGAAATGTGCTCTTATGCCGAGTTTGTGGCGGATGAACAGGCCGCAGAGGATAGCGCGGAATACGCAGCAGCCAAAGAGTTCTTCCACTCGCAGTTGGCAGAAGTGGAGGGCGTGACGGAGATACCGGCGGACCTGACCAACCCCAAAGACGGCGAGATAGGGCAGGTCTATGCACCAATGAATCTGCAGGCTGCCGAGCAGGTGGCAAAAACCGCAGGAGTGACAGCCGCCGGTGCAACACTCGCGGCAGTATTCTACACGCTCGCGCGGTTTGCCAACAACGACGACCTCTGTATCACCACGATCTCCAACGGCCGGAGCAACCTCAAGATGGCGAACACGATTGGCATGATGGTAAACACGCTTGCATTGAGCAGCAAGATAGGCACGCAGAGCGTGGAGGAGTTCGTTCGGGAGACAGGCGGAAAATTCGAGCAGACACTCTCGCATGAGAACTACCCGTTTGCACAGATAGCCGCCGACTACGACCTGACAGTAGAAATCATGTACGCCTACCAGCTCGGCGTCCTTTCCGAATACAAGGTGAAGGGACAGGCGATTGAGACGGAGAACATGGAACTGAACGTGCCGAAGTTCAAGATTGCGTTCTATATCGTGGAGGTGGATGGCAAACCTTCTGTGGCGATTGAGTACGACAACGGTCGTTACAGCCGAGAGATGATGCAGAGCCTCGCGCAGTCGGTTAGCAATGCCGTGAGTGCGTTCGCTATGGATACCAAAGCCCCGTTGCGCTCCGTCTCGCTGATAGATGAACAACAGACAGCGCTGCTGGATAGTTTCAACGAGACCCACGTGGACTATGATGACACGCAGACCATACTCTCGCTCTTCAAAACGCAGGTGGCAAAGACGCCGGATAACATCGCCGTCATCTTCCGCGACAAACGAATCACCTATCGCGAGTTGGATGAGATAACCGACCGTATAGCCGCCGGGCTGCACCCGACAACGAATGTCATTGCCATCAAAGTGGAACGCTCCGAATGGATGACTATCGGCGCGCTCTCCGTGCTCAAAACAGGTTGCGCATACATGCCGCTCGACCCCTCTTACCCGGAAGAGCGACTCAATTATATGCAGCAGGACGGCAACAGCTGCATGCTGCTGACAGAGAAAGAGCTGGAGGAACTCCGAAATACCGGTATGTCGGAATACCGAAATACCGAGACGAAACCTTCCGACCTCTTTATTCTTCTCTATACTTCCGGTTCGACGGGTGTGCCGAAGGGCGTGATGCTGGAGCATCGCAACCTTGTGGCGTTCTGCCACTGGTACCACCGTTATTACGACCTGCACGCCGGCGACAAAGTGGCGGCATATGCTTCGTTCGGTTTCGATGCCAATATGATGGATATGTACCCGGCACTGACATGCGGAGCGGCGGTGTGCATCATTCCCGAAGATATGCGACTGAACCTGCCGGAGTTGGGACGCTATTTTGACCAAGAGGGAGTGACCCACTCGTTCATGACCACGCAGATCGGATTCCAGTTCGCTACGAATGTAGAGTGCCATAGTCTGAGACATCTGTCTGTGGGCGGTGAAGCACTGGCTGCCCTCACGCCGCCAACCAACTACAAGATGCATAACGGTTACGGTCCGACCGAGTGTACTATCTTCACCACTACCTATTGTCTGGACGGCTATGAGCAGCATATCCCTATCGGCAAGCCGCTGGATAATCTGCAACTGTTCGTCATGGATACCAACGACCAGCGTCTGCCGCTCGGTGCCGCAGGCGAGTTATGGGTCAGTGGTCCGCAAGTAGGACGCGGTTACCTGAACCTGCCCGAAAAGACCGCAGAGACGTTTGTTAAATTAAAAATTAAAAATTACGAATTACGAGCATATCGAACGGGAGATATTGTACGATACCTGCCGGACGGCAATATCCAGTTTGTAGGACGGCGCGACGGACAGGTCAAGATCCGCGGGTTCCGTATCGAGCTGAAAGAGGTGGAGACGGTGATACGTCAGTTCCCCGGTATCAAAGATGCTACCGTGCAGGCGTTCGATTACCCCAACGGTGGTAAGTTTATCGCGGCATATATCGTCAGCGACGAGAAGATAGATGTGCAGGCGCTCAATGCCTTCATCCGCGAGACCAAACCGCCATACATGGTGCCTGCTGCTACGATGCAGATTGACGCTATTCCGCTCAACCAGAACCAGAAAGTGAACCGCAAAGCACTGCCGGCTCCGAAGATTCAGGCGGACGACCATGCTTATGTGGCACCCGCCAACGAGACCGAAAAACTGTTTGCGGACATCTTTGCTTCCGTACTGAGCCTGGAGAAAGTAGGTGCGACGGACAGCTTCTTCGATCTGGGCGGCACGTCACTCATGGTGACACGTGTCATCATCGAGGCGGAGAAAGGCGGACAGCACATCGCTTATGCCGACCTCTTCAGCCATCCTACGCCGCGGCTGTTGGCACAGATGGTAAATGACAAAACGGAAAATGACAGCGACGCACCTGATACGGTCATTACGGATTTTGATTACGAACCCATCAACGCACTGCTCCAAAAGAACACCTTGGCCACCTTCCTAAATGGTCAAATGGTAAATGACAAAATGGTAAATGGCTTAGGTCATGTTCTTCTGACCGGTGCGACAGGTTTCCTCGGTATCCATGTGCTCAAGGAACTCATCGACTCCGATGCCGAGACAATCACCTGCCTTGTGCGCGGCAAGGACCGGCATGATGCCGAGCGTCGTGTACGCAACTTGCTGTTCTACTATTTCAGCCGTCGTTTCGACGACCTCTTCGGCAAGCGCTTGTTCGTCATCAACGGCGATGTGACAAGCGATTTCACGGAGTGTCTTTCGACTTTCGACTTTCGACCTTCGACTGTAATCAACTGCGCCGCAAACGTGAAGCATTTCTCCAAAGGCACGGATATTGAGGATGTGAATATCGGCGGTGCACAACGCTGCGTGGACTTCTGTCTGGCTACCGGCGCGCGGCTCGTGCATGTATCCACCACCTCCACCGGAGGTATATGGATCGGTAATAATGCGCCGGCACCTGTCCTGACGGAGCGGAATATCTATTTCGGCCAGTATCTGGGCAACCAGTACATGCACTCCAAGTTCCTTGCCGACCGCCTTATTCTGGACGCTGTGGCGCATAAGCTCCTCAAGGCAAAGATTATGCGGGTGGGTAATCTGGCGGCACGCAGTTACGACGGCGAGTTCCAAGTCAATTTCTCCACCAACAGCTATATGGGCCGTATCAAGATCTTCAATATGTTAGGCTGCTGCCCCTATGAGCAGTACGACTCGCCTACCGAGTTCTCGCCTATCAACGAGACGGCGCGGGCTATCGTCCTGTTGGCTACGACTCCGGATGACTGTACGGTCTTCCAGCCTTACAACACCCATACGCGCTTGTTGGGCGATGTGCTGAATGAGTTGAAGAAAATAGGTACGGATATACGTTTTGTCGAGTCTATGGAGTTCGGCGCGTTGGTTCAGCAAGCCGCCGCGGATCCTAAGAAAGCAGCCCTGCTGACCACTATGCTCGCCTATCAGAACATGGCGAACGGACAGCCTTCGAAGCAAGTTGACCGTGATAACGAGTACACCTCGCAAGTGCTGCTGCGCCTTGGCTTCCGGTGGAGCGAACCTGACAGCGAATATATCGCCAGAATGCTATTGGCTATCAGTCAGTTAGGATTCTTTGATGTATGATCCCAACTCGTCAATTTCTTACAAAAGCTGTATCAAAGCGAGAGCCGTCATGGCTTCTACGACGGGCACGGCGCGTACAGCAACGCAAGCATCGTGGCGACCGACCTTGGTACTTGGTACTTGGTCCCTTTGTCCCTTAGCCAGGGCTTTGGGCGTGGAGGGTGTGGGTTTGAAGACGCAGCGGAAGACGATATCCGTGCCGTCTGCTATGCCTCCCGCAATGCCTCCGGAGATATGATTGATAGCGGAGCCGGGTTGCGTTACTCCGCCAAAGCCGGTGCCGTACTCGAATCCTTTGCAGGCATTGATGCTCATGACGGCAAAAGCCAGTTCGGCCTGCAGTTTGTTGAAGATCGGTTCGCCTACTCCGGCTTGCAGTCCCTGGATGCGGCATTCGATGATTCCGCCTATCGAGTCGCCGTCACGTTGGTACGCGGCTATGGTCTCAGCGAATTGGGCAGGGTCGGTCTCTGTGCCCACCTGGATCAAAGCGGCATGGATAGTGATGCCTTTGAGCCGCAAGGCTTGTTTGGCGATACATCCGGCGACTACACGTCCTGCCGTCTCACGGGCGGAAGCCCTGCCGCCGCCACGCCAGTCGCGGATGCCGTATTTCTGCTCGTAGGTCTGGTCGGCATGTCCGGTGCGGTAGCTGTGTTTGAGAAATTCGTAGTCTTCGGGCCGTGCATCTTTATTCCGGATGAGGAATGCAATAGGGGTGCCTAAAGTACAAAGGGACGATGTACGATGTACGAAGGAACCGTCTTGTCCTTGGTCCTTGGTCACTTGGTCACTTTCTATGACTCCTGAGAGCCACTCCACTTCGTCGGGTTCGCGCAGTGCGCGTGGTGAAACTCCTTGGTACTTTGGTACTGCCCACCTGGCCCCCTTTGTCCCTTTCCCGGCTCTCCTTTCCAACTCCTCGCGGATCAATGCAAAATCTATATGCAGACCGGCAGGAACGCCGTCCAGCACACCGCCTATCGCCGCTCCGTGCGACTCACCAAAGCTGGTGAAACTCCATTTGTCTCCAAAAACATTCGCCATAGGCACAATATTTGTACAAATCCTTTGCAAAAGTAGTAAAAAGTTTGCATATATGCAAAAAAAGTTGTAATTTTGTAGCGAAATTAATGCATATGAAAAGAAAAATCTTCGTACTGGCGCTTCTCGGCGCGTTTATGGGTGTGTCAGCCCAGCAATTGCCGGATCCTCATTTCGAGAGTTGGGGAGACAAATTCAATGGTGATATCCAGTTGACCCAATGGCACGGCTCGAATGTCAATCAGGCGGGCTTTAAGTTCACTTTCTTATACCGGAAACCCGGCCGGTCGGGCTATTGCGCTTATGTGAAAGACCGCGCAGTGGGAATACCTAAGCTGGGTATCGGCGCGACGGGTCCCGGTTATGTGTCATTAGGTCAGCCGTGGCAGTACCTGAAAGGGCTGAACGTGAACGGCGCTACCGCCGGAACGGAAGGAGGAATCGCGTGGACCCACCGGCCTGACACGATGAGTGTGTGGATCAAACGTGTCGGACCTAAGACCAACGACGAAGATTTTCATCTGCTGTTCTATTCCTGGCAGGGCACATCCAAGAGCAGCCAATACAAGAACAAGAAAGGTACAGCCACCACGACCGAGCGCATCAACGAGGAGTCGGATATCCGACGCGCAACTGACGGCAATGAGTTCGGCGTGGAACAGCCGGCAAAGCAGATAGCCGAAGGATGGCACCGCGCACGTGCCAAATACGAGGAGTGGACCCGGATCAAAGTGCCTATTTTCTATATGAGTAATGCCAAACCGTCCATGTGCAATGTGATCTTCTCCGCCGGCAACTATCCTGCTTTCCGGGCAAACGACGGTATATACGACGGCAATGCGCTCTACGTGGACGACGTGGAGCTGATCTATTCTTCCAAAATAGACAAACTGCTGGTCAACGGCAAAGAGTGGAAGGATTTTGACCCCAATACCGCCAAGGAACAAACCTACAAACTCTCAAACAGCGAAGCGCAAACGATTCAAATCGCCGGCTACCGCGGTATTGGCACTCTCACCAATATGAAAGGCGAGAAAGCACGTTTCAACGGACGCAAACTGGATAGCCAGGAAATGACGGTTGTTCCCGGTGAGATCAACGGCAAACCATGGGTGATCACCGTCAAGGCGGAAGACGGAAGCAGTTCGCACGTGTACAAATTGAGAATTGAGAAATAATCGTGCCCCTTGTGGGCTAAGAATTGTGAAAATTTGGCTTTGCCAAATAATCGTGCCCTTTAGGGCTAAGAATTGTGAAATAATCGTGCCCCTTGTGGGCTAAGAATTGTGAAAATTTGGCTTTGCCAAATAATCGTGCCCTTTAGGGCTAAGAATTGTGAATTGTGAATTGTGAATTGTGAATTGAAATATTTGGACATATTGGACTGGGTGTCTATCGGTGTTTTGGGCGTGTTGTTCCTTGCCCAGTTGTATTTCTATGCCCGTTATATGGCTGCTCCTGCGCGCAGGTTAAGAAGAGACAGGAAAAAGAGCACGATGGCGGCAGACACGATGGAAAATGCACCGGGCGTGTCGGTGGTGCTCTGTGCGCACAACGAGGCGTATAATATCTCGCAGTATCTGCAGGCTATCCTGACGCAGGATTGGCCGGAGTACGAAGTGATTGTGGTGGATGACGGCTCGGAGGACGAGACGAGGGCAATGATAGAGCGGTACATGGTTCATGACCCGCGGCTGCATATGACTTTTGTCCCCTATGGGGCACGGGTGGGTTCTACCAAGAAACTGGCTCTCACATTGGCTGCCAAGGCGGCGAAATACGACTATCTGCTGCTCACCGATGCGGATTGTGTGCCGGAGAGCAACCAATGGATCCGGACCATGATGCAGGGATTTGGCAAAGTACCAAGTGGCCAAGTACCAAGTGGGCCAGGTGGGCAGTACCAAAGTACCAAGGATATTGTTCTGGGATTCAGTCCGTATTTTGCGGAAAAAGGTTTCGTGAACCGTCTGGTGCGATACGATACATTATTCAACGGCTTACACTATCTTGGAGCAGCGCTTTGCGGTATTCCGTATATGGGCGTGGGACGGAATTTAGCATACCGCAAGGCGCTTTTCTTTGAGTCGGGCGGTTTCACCCATCTGATGAACAGAGTGGCTGGAGACGATGACCTGTTTGTAAACCATGTGGCTACCAAACAGAACACGGCAGTTGTGCTCTCGCCCGAGAGTTATACATGGTCGCTCTCCAAGAAGACGATGCGGGAATGGATCCAGCAGAAGCGACGCCATCTCTCCGTCTCGCCGGCATACAAAGAAAGCACCAAAATGCGGTTAGGCATTGAACCTATGACCAGAGGGCTTTTCTATGCGGCTGTGATAGCGGTATCTGTACTCTATTGTCCAACCTCCCTTGCACTCCCTGCGATACCGTTTATGGTGGCTATAGGGCTCTTTTTCATCCGCTGGATCATGCAGATAGCCATCCTCAATGTCTCGGCGTGGCGAATGGGGTTGGAGAGATTCAATATGTTCAGCGTCCTGTGGTTTGACATCATGCTGCCGCTGGTCAACCTTTGGATCCTCATAGTCCCGAAACGAACCAACAAATGGTAAATAACAATTTAACAGTTTAACAGCTTAACAATTTAATGATTATGGCAAACGAACAAAAACAATTATCAATCAACATCACTCCTGATAAAGCACAAGGAGTATTTGCCAATCTGGCATTGATAGCACATACGCCGACGGAGTTCGTACTGGATTTTGCTCAAATTATGCCGGGCATGCCTCAGGCAAACGTAGTGTCACGGGTAGTGGTCACGCCTGACCAGGCAAAGAAGATCCTCGGTGCCCTCCAGAACAACATCGCTCAATACGAGCAGAAATTCGGAACAATCAATCCTGTCGGAGGTCCTGCTCACGGCACTACACTCCCGCTTACTTTTACTGGCGGTGAAGCCTGATATTCATTAATCATTAATCATTATTCATTGCTATGAAAACATTCCCTGCTTCGCAGTTGATCATCAATGCAGATGGCTCTGCGTTCCATTTACATCTTAAACCGGAATTCCTGGCGGACAAGGTTATCCTCGTCGGCGACCAGGACCGTGTGAATATGGTGGCATCCTTCTTCGACGAAGGTTCAATCGAGTGCGACGTTCAGAGTCGCGAGTTTCATACCATTACCGGTAAGTTCCACGGCAAACGTATCTCATGTATCTCGACGGGTATCGGAACCGACAACTGCGATATCGTCATGAACGAGATAGACGCGCTGGCGAATATCGACTTCGCTACCCGTACGGAGAAAGCCGAGAAACGGGTGTTGGACATCGTTCGCATCGGTACTTGCGGCGGCATGCAGGAGGACATTCCTTTGGGTACTTTCCTGGTCAGCCAGAAATCCATCGGTTTCGACGGCGTGCTGGCGTTCTACAAGGACCGCGACAAGATATCCGACCTCGGTTTCGAGAAGGCTTTTGTGGACTTTGTGGGCTATCCCAAGAAGGCGGCTGTGCCGTATGTGGTAGCGGCTAACCCCGAACTGGTGGACCGTATCGCCAAGGACGATATGATGCGCGGCTGCACGATCGCTGCCAACGGTTTCTATGGACCCCAAGGACGTGTCCTGCGCGTGGATCTGGCGGTGCCTGACATCAACGAGAAGATATCCGCTTTCCGTTATGAGGGTCAGCGTATAACCAATTATGAGATGGAAGGCTCTTGTATCGCCGGACTCGCGCTCCATATGGGACACCGCGCCATGACCGTCTGCTGTGTTATTGCTCAGCGTAAGATAGAAGCCGCGAACACAGACTACAAACCGCGTATCAAAGAGTTGGTACACACTGTACTTGAGAGAATCTAATCAAAACGCCCCACTGGGCGTTTTTTTCTACTTTTTTCTTGCATATTCAAAAAAAATGTAGTACCTTTGCAACGCAATTTTAAGGAAAACGGTTCTTATGGCGCAAAAAATGCGCGCATAAGCCAAGATGGAAACAGGTGCAAATCCTGTACAGACCCGCTGCTGTAAGTCTCATTTACAGTCCGATAGCAACCAAGCCATTGCCGATGCGTCGGCGAGAAGGCGCTAACGGACGAGACAAGTCAGAAGACATGCCGCTTTCCCCTGTTCATATCACTCTCGCGGAATAGAGTGCGAACCGGATGAAGCAATCACTATTGTTTATATTGTTTTGTATGCAGTACATCGGCTTTTCAGTCGGTGCACTTGCCTATGCGCGTATATTCCTTATTTCTAATTAATTAAAATATACAATGAAAAAAAAGTACTTCTTTTTGCTGCTCTTAGTCATAGGATGGCTGGGCAGCACAGCAAAGGCAGAGGACTACCTCATGCCGCAGTATGGGTACGAAACGAAAGTAGTATCCAAAGACGCTCCGCTGACCTTTTATGATTTCAAGGGAGCAGACACACATTTCACACAATCCGCTTTCTCAACGGTGATCTTCCAACCAGCTACTGAGGGCTATTCGATCAAAATCACCTTTGAGGAACTGAACCTGACCAAGTACAGCGCTTCGTATGATGTGTACATGCGTATTTACAACGGTCAGTTTGATGTGACGAGTATTTCATATCCGACCAGCGGAAATCCTACCGGCAGTTTTGTAGAAAATGCGAATCAAATTGCCTATATCCCCGGCGATGGTGCGGTTAATCCGCTGCCGACCTATATCTCGGGGGCAGCAGACGGCTGTCTGTCCGTTTGCTTGTATTCGAAAGATCCGAGCCCGAAAGAGTCTTATTGGAAAGCTACGGTGGAAGAGGTACTTTTAGAGACCATGACCGTTGAGTCCGCAGCGGGCAACAACACTTTTGTCGATGACGAAGTATGGGCTGGAAAGAATAATGTAGGAATGAGCGGTATGACTATCACAACATCCGGTTATTCTTCGCCTGATAAGCTGCAAACCATCACGTTCACCTGCTCCAACTCCGCTGTGATTGATCCCACAACACTAAAACTCTACGCCGGTACAGGTGTTTCGGTAACTGGTCTGAGCGAGATTGCCGGCACAATCACGGAGGACGAAGGGATTTATACCTATACTTTGTCGGAAGGCTACGCGCTGAGCAATGGAAATAATTCATTCTCGCTCGGCGGCAATATCCTTTCTACTGCGGCGTTTAATGCCACGGCAGCGGTAAATATAACCGGTTTCAGCACAGCGGGAGGGTTCTCGACTTTCACTCCGGCTACGCCGGTTACGATGACCGTGCAGGCTATGTACCTCATGGCTGAGGACGCTACTTACACGATTTCCGGCGAGACGCAGTTCTTTGACGAAGGCGGCAAAGACGGCAAGGTGATCAAGGGCTTTAACGGCAAGGTGGTCTTCACTCCGGCGACCGAAGGCAAAAAAGTACAACTGACCTTCAACAGCATTGATGTTTTCTATACGGATTATGCTGCCAACTCGACCGGTTATGTGGATTATATCAAGGTCTATAACGGCAACTCGACCAACGAATCCGACCTGATTTGGCAGATCTCGCAAGCGGAAGCCAGCACGACCACGCCGATCGTCATTAAGAGCACCGCAGCAGACGGCAAACTGACCATTACTCATCGGAATAATATCTCCTATGACTCTAACCTGAAAGAAGGTTGGTCGGCTGTTGTGAACGAGTTCACACCGCAGGCAATGACCGTCAGCAGCGTAGCTGTCACCAAAGAGACGGGCACCGTTTCAGCAGGCACTGAGAACGCGCTGGTGGCTTCGCTGAAGGTCACCACCGCCGAGACCGAACCGGCCCTGACTATAGCGTCGATAGAGTTGAATACCAACAACACCTATCCGCAAATCAAAAAGGCGAAACTCTATTACACCAAAGAAAACAGTTTCAGTACATCCAATCTGATTGGCGAAGCCACGGTGGACGCCAGCACGGTTACTATTAATAAAAGCAATGATATTAACTTCCGCGAGGGTGACAACTATCTCTGGGTAGTATGTGACATCAACGAGTTGGCGCAGAATGGCGAAAAAGTAAACGTGACTGTCACTAACTTGGCGTTCACCAACCTTTCCTCGGTGTCCGATTTCGGCGACCAGAGCGGCGAACTGACAATTGAAAACAAAGCTGTTCAGGCTTGCGGTTCGCAGACCTTCACCATCCTCGGCGACTGGGCATATACCCACACCGTAGTCAGCGACTATAATTCCAAATACCAGGCGGAGCAATGCGACCAGACGGTAGTCTTCAAACCTGCTACCGAAGGTCACGTCATCCAGATTGACTACACCGATTTCGATGTCTATTATGCTTCTTCGTCCTATTCCACACGCGCAAAATATATTGTTTACGCGGGCGAGGGAACGAGCGGCGACAAACTCTGGGAACTGGACGCCAATGGCAAGAAACCGACCCAGATCCGTTCTACGGCAGCAGATGGCGCTTTGACAATTGTCTTCAACCCAAACACCACGTCTTCTTATTATACCGGCAATGGCTGGCACGCAACGGTGAAGGAATATAAGTTGCAAGCCATGCAGGTGGATACGATTGCTGTTGCTCAGGCTTCAACCAAATTGGTGCAGACAGGTGAGCAAAAAGCCGCGCTGCTCAATCTGGATATTCGGACCATCGGCACACTCAATGCCTTGAGCCTCAATGCTTTGACTGTAGACCTGAAGGGCACGGAAGGAAACATCGAAACCCTCTATCTGTTGCAAGGCGAAAACGTATTGGCACAGGCTCCGGCAGCAGCTCAAGTAGCTTTGACGCTTGAGACACCGGCTACGCTCGCTGAATACAGCAATGCGTTTGTTATTGCCGCAGACATCAAAGCCGATGCCACGGTAGAGACCGATGTCGATGCAGCCCTGAAGAGCGTTACCCTGAGCGGTAACGCACAGACCGTGACAGCCGGTGACCCAGAAGGTGCTCGCACCGTGAAGAACGTGCGTTACCTCCAAGCCGGCGATAACGGCACCGTTACCATCGGAGAGAACAGTCTGATGTTCTATGACGATGGGGGTGCAGACGAGAACTACAGTTCTAATTTCGAGGGCTATATCACCTTCCTGCCGGCTACCGAAGGCTATGCCGTAGAGTTGGTATTCAAGGACTTTGATATCGCGTATCTCTCCGGTGATCCGTTCCGCATTTATTACGCCAACACGTACGACCCGGAGGCTACTCCCGATAAGAAATACGGCATGTACTCGATGCCCGAAGCGGATGAGAGTGTGATCTCGCGTGCCGAGGACGGAGCGATTACCGTCTATGTCAAGATGCCGTCGAGTCAAAAGCGCGGCTTTGAGGTGGAAGTGCGTCAGCATGTACTCACTTCGCTGGCGGTGGATTCGGTGCTTGTTACTGAGATGGCACCGGCTGAGGCTACCAAAGGCACAGGCGACATCCGTCTCATGCGCGCTGCCGTTTATGTCTCCGGCGACCGCAATCCGCTGACCATCACCGGCTTTGAGCAGACAGCTTCGGAGCTCTTGGTGGATCGTCATATCTACGCAACCGGTCATTCAACCACTTTTGCGACTACGAATGAGTTTACGGATTCGTATGTCATGGACGAGAAGGGTGTGTATTACTTCTGGTTTATCGGTTCGATCGATGCAGCAGCGGAAGTGGGCAATGTGGTGTCGCTTGCGCTGAATAATGTGGTATTGGGCGAACAACAGATCGCTCCGCAAGGAACAGCCTCTGTGGCGATTAACGTAGTCAGCGGCGCGCATGGATTCTACCGCATCGGTAGTAGTGCCTTGGCGGATTATGCTACGCTGTCGGCTGCTCTGCAAGCCATCAGTTCGATCGGCATGGACGGCGCGGTAGAGATAGCTATCGAACCGGGTACGTACACCGAGCAAGTCACATTGCCTGAAATTAGCGGAGCCGGCGCAGCGAACACCATTACGATTCGTTCGCTTTCCGGCAACTACAACGATGTGACCTACCAATACAACAACACCCTCACGGCCGAGAAGGGTGTCTTCACCATTGATGGTGCCGACTATGTGACCCTCAAAGGTCTTTCCTTCACCTCCACTTATACTTCCAACCAGAACCCGGCAGTGGTTGTTGTACGCAACGCCGCTACGCATATGAAGATTGACAGCTGCCGCATTTATGCTGAGACCAAGACGGAATATACGGCTCGTCTGGATCTCCTTTTCGTGGACGCAGGCGAGAACAATTTCAATAATGATTTTGCGCTCACTAACAGCGTGCTGGAGGGCGGTTATATGGGTCTCCGCGTAACCGGACACAAAGCCGCAGCGGATCCGTTACAGCAGAATATGCTTATCAGCCGCAATACTATCCGCAACCAGGGCAAACAAATGGTTTACGGAGATGCGGTCAGCAATCTGCAAATTATCGGTAATACATTCCGCGCACAAGCTAAATCCAGCAGCGCAAACGCTATTGATTGGATTTTGCTCGGCGGTACTTGCACTATTGCAGAGAACGATATTTACTATTCCGGAACAGCTGCCGATAACCAAAGTATCAAGGCGATCTACATTCGTCCGAACAGCTATCAGGAAAAAGAGAACACCCTGTTGCAAGTAGTAAACAACGTGATCAACGTGCAGAATAGTTGCACTTATGCTTCGTATTGCATCAACACCAGTTCCAATATGCCGAAACTGTTGTTCGCCCATAACACGATGGTAATGAACTCAGAAGGAACGGCTTCGTCCACGTACTATATCGAAGCAGCACCGACTGCCGGTTCGGTATTCGTGAACAATATCTTCCATGCCACAAACAAAGGCTATGCCGTGCGTTATAAGAACGCAGCCGCAATCACCAATATCGCTTTCCGCCATAACATCCTCTATACGCCGGAAGCGACTTTCGGTATGCCGACTGCGAATGTCAGTACGTTTGCGGATTGGAAAACCGCAGTGGGAGCTACGGACGAAGATGGTAACCTCAACGAAGCCGTTACGTTCGCTTCCTCAACGCTGCTTATCCCGCGTGAGACCAACGACGGACATCTGCTCACCGCCGAAGTGATGGCATCTGTTCCAACAGATGTCACCGGCAAGACCCGTGCTGCTACGCCGACTATCGGTGCGTATGAGTATGATGCCGACCTCTTCCGTGTGCCGGTAATGGCTGAAGGCTATCCGACCGCCAATACGCAGGACACCAAAGCCGATATCGTCATTAAAGCGGATAATTACGGAACCGCCAAAGTGATTGTGCTACCGGCAGAGAGTGATGCTCCTGCTATCGAGGCGCTGGCAGCTGCTACGACGGAGATTTCGCTTGTCAAGGACGGCGAAGTGACCTTTACCGCTACCGGTCTGAGTGAGGAAACCGGCTACAAGGCATATGTCCTCTTGTTCTCGCCGCTGGGAGAAGCCGCTGCGGCATATCAGGAAACAGCTTTCACCACTGCGTGGACGCTTCGTCCGGTAGTGCTGAACCCGATTGGCAAACAGACCGTAGCAGCCGAAGCCGCCTTCACGCTCACCGCGTCCCTTGCTACCGAATACGAGCAAGCCAAACCGTACACTTACGCTTGGCGAACCGCTTTCAGCAATGCCGTTATCGGCACGGAGGCGACTCTCGCGCTCACAGCGAGCCAAACAACCGAGTATATTTGTACCGTCACCGACTGCTTCGGTCAGCAAGCCGTTGTTTCTGCCCACGTCTGGGTGGAGAAAGCAGCAGCTGCGGCTACTTTCGAGGAATACACCCTCGCTGAGAACGGACACAAGGATGTGGATGAGGCTTGGGTAGATAATACCGAGACGAACCTCTATAGCGGCACGTACGCCTTTGGCAACACGCCGAACAAGGCATACAAGGCTTATACGGGTTATGCCATCTGCTCCGACCAATCGACAGAGGCTACCGGCAATTATAACATTGACCAGTTCCGCTCGGCTGCGGGAGGCGCGTACGAAGGCAATAACTACGCCGTAGCGTATTATTCCGCCCCGTCCGTTTGGTTCGCCGGTTATATGGATCCGATTCTGCTCACCAATAGTGCAGAGCCGCAAACGATCACCGGATTCTATATCACCAACACCGTCTATACCCTTGACGCTATTCTCAACGGCGACTATGCCAGCGACGCTTTTGCGCAAGGCGACTATATGTCTGTTACCGCGAAGGGATACAACGGATCGGAGAAAACAGGTGAGGTGGTCTTCTATCTCGCGGACTACCGCTCCGAGAATGCCGACGAGCATTTCGCTCTCAATACCTGGAGATGGTTCGACCTCTCTTCGCTGGGCGCTATCACGCGGCTGGAGTTTGAACTCTTTACTACCAAGTCGGACGCTTATGGATTTACTACGCCGACCTATTTCTGTCTCGATAACTTCGGTGGTACCAGACCGTCCCCTGTGACGGACTTGGAGCAAGTCGCTAATGACCATTCACCAATCACCACTAAACTCCTCCTTGACGGACAGATCTTCATCCTCCGTGGAGAACGGATGTTTGACCTCAACGGCCGCGTAATACGATAAGCCATGCATATGTTACTAACTATCTTATTGGCCGTTTCGCCCTATTTGGCGCGGGTGTATGAATATATGCCCGCGCCTGGGCAGTTCACCAACGCGATGCCGGCTGCTACAACGGACGATACGCCCGAGACGATGGCTGCCAAAGCCGAAGCGGCTCTCGCTAATAACGCCGGCGGGATGGTCTGTCTTGGTGCGTGGGGTGGCTATATCGTATTCGGGTTTGATCATCCGGTTACCAACTCGCTAAACGACTATGACTTCCGCATCACCGGCAATGCGTCTTATGCCTCCTATGCCAAGGACACATCCCGCAAAGGGGGAGCTGCCGAACCCGGAATCGTCATGGTCAGCTATGACGCCAATGGGAACGGACTGCCCGATGACCCGTGGTACGAACTGGCGGGAAGCGAGTATAACTCGCCTGCTACCGTCCACCGCTATGCCGTCACTTATACCCGCCCGGACGGGCTCGCAGACATCCCTTGGACCGACAACAGGGGAGGATCTGGCGTTGTGCCGCGTAATAGTTTTCATCAGCAGGACTATTTCCCCCTTTGGGCACCCGATGAACTCACTTTCACCGGCTCGCTTCTGGCTCCCAACGCCGTGGACGAGGGTGAGAACGGACAGCACTCCTTCGTCCTCTATACCTATGACTACGGCTATGCCGATAACCATCCCAATAAGACTGACGGATGTCAGTTCTGCATCCGATGGGCGGTGGATAACAGCGGCAATCCCGTTTTCCTGCCGGCTATCCATTTCGTCAAAGTCTATACCGCCGTGCAACAGGTATGCGGATGGATCGGTGAAACGAGTACCGAGATCACCGGAGCGGAAGACCTGCATCCCGACATGCTGGTCACGGGTCTGGAGAATACCCCCTTCCCTTCAGGCGAGGCTTCCAAAATGATCCGCAACGGACAACTCTATCTGATGTACAATGGAATCATGTATAATGTACAAGGTTCCCGCGTAAAATAAGTACGAAGGACATACGAAGTGCAAAAAAATCGCTCTTAGGGGCGATTTTTTTGCGTTTTGCTTAATTTTTAATTTTTAATTTTTGAATTTTGAATTATTTGTTGTATCTTTGCACACAATTTATATTTAGAGATATGAAAAAATTATCAATTAATCATTATTCATTATTCATTCTTTTGTCTCTTGCGTTCACCGCTTGCCAGCCGAAAGAAACAACCTCCTTCCAATACAACGTGGATAAGTTCTATGACCTGGAAATCCTGCGCTATGATGTGCCGGAGTTCGATTCGTTGAGTCTGCAGCAGAAGCAACTCATCTATTGCCTGAGTGAAGCGGCTTTATGGGGACGCGATATCTTGTTCGACCAGAACGGACGGTATAACCTCCGCATCCGCCGTACCTTAGAGGCGCTATACCTCTACCAAACCTCCAAACAAGGCGAAGCCCAAACTTCAAACAAGGTCGAAGACCCAAACTTTGACGCCCTTGAGCGTTACCTCAAACGCGTGTGGTTCTCCAATGGTATTCACCATCATTATTCTGAGGACAAGTTCCTGCCGGAGTTCAGCCAGGAGTGGTTCGTGGCAGCCTGCGAGAAAGCGGGCGTGACCTACGACCCGGCTATCCTGCCGGTGATGTTCGATCCGGCTGTCATGCCCAAACGCACGACGGCACAGGACGGCGTGGATCTGGTGCTCAACTCCGCCGGCAACTACTACGGCGAGGGCGTAACGCAGGCTGAAGCAGAGGCATGGTACGCTGCGCACAAGGACAACAGTCCCGAACCGCTGTGGATCGGTCTGAACTCCAAACTCGTCAAGAACGAAAACGGCGAGATCGAGGAGCAGGTTTATAAAGTGGGCGGTCTCTACGGAGAGGCGCTCGAACACATCGTTTATTGGCTCCGCGAAGCACTCAAGTACGCCGAGAACGACGCGCAGAAACTGGCTATCGAGAAGATGATTGCCTTCAACGAGACGGGCGACCTGAAGACCTTTAATGAATATTGTATCGCGTGGGTGAAAGATCTTGACAGCCGTGTGGACTACGTGAACGGTTTCACGGAGACCTACTCCGACCCGCTGGGTATCACCGGAACATGGGAGTCCATGGTCAATTTCAAAGACCTGGCTGCCACCAAGCGCACGGAGACGATTTCGAAGAACGCACAGTGGTTCGAGGACCACTCGACCACCGACCCCAAATACAAGAAAGAGGAAGTGAAAGGTGTCTCTGCCAAAGTCATCACGGCGGCTATTCTCGCCGGCGACTGTTATCCTGCAACCCCTATCGGCATCAACCTGCCGAACGCTAACTGGATCCGCAAAGAATACGGCTCCAAGTCCGTCACCATCGATAACCTTGTGCACGCCTATAACGAGGCGGCGAAAGGCAACGGCTTCAACGAGGAGTTCATGATCGACGACGAGACACGCGCGCTCTATGAGAAATACGGTGCTGTCTGCGGCGACCTGCATACCGACTTGCATGAGTGTGTCGGTCACGGTTCCGGCAAACTGATGCCGGGTGTGACCAAGGACGCCCTCAAGGAGCATGCTTCGACGATAGAAGAAGCCCGTGCGGATTTGTTCGGTTTGTATTTCTTGGGTGACCCGAAGTTAGTGGAACTGGGTCTGCTGCCTTCCGCCGATGCCTACAAAGCCGGTTACTACCAGCAGCAGATGAACGGTCTGATGACCCAGCTCGTGCGTATCGAGCCGGGCAAGGACATCGAGGAGGCGCACATGCGCAACCGCCAGCTCATCGCTAATTGGGTATATGAGCACGCGACGAACAAAGAGGTGGAGATCATCGAGCGTGACGGCAAACACTACCTGAAAGTGAATGATTACGAGGGTCTGCGCCGCCTCTACGGAGAACTGCTGGCGGAGATTCAGCGTATCACCTCCGAAGGCGATTATGCTGCGGCAAAAGAGATGGTGGAGAAATACGCCGTGAAGGTCAATCCCGAACTGCACCAAGAGATCCTGGCGCGTTACAAGAAACTGAACCTCGCGCCGTACAAAGGTTTCGTCAATCCCGTTTATACCGCGGTACGCAATGCCGATGGAGAGATTACGGACGTGAAGATCGACTTCTCCGAAGGCTACGTAGAGCAGCACCTGCGTTACAGCAAAGACTACAGTCCGCTGCCGGATGTCAATTAAACTTCCGATATCAAAATCTATAGCGAATAGAATTCTTCTATTGCAGGCTATTCACGGGGACCCTCTGATGAGGGTCTCTGCGGATATGCCGGATGATGTGATTGTCCTCCACGACGCCCTCCAACAAATTCGTGACACCTTCGGCACCCCCGCACAATACGCATCTTCTCCCTCCCCCTCCACGGGGGAGCCGGAGGGGGCTTTATATCTCAAAAATTGCGGTACCGCCCTGCGTTTCCTGCAAGTCCATCTGGAGAAGTGCTATCCGGGGGCCCCGATAACCCTCACCGGTGACCCGCGGCTCATGGAACGTGACGGCAAGCCTACGACCCAGACTACCTCCGCCTTGATTCTCCATGGCGAAGACATCCCCGTCGCTGAAAACGAATCTCCCTATATCACCATGAGCCGCCGCATAAGGGAATCCTATCTCTCTCCCTTGAGGGGAGAGCCGGAGAGGGGTTTGCTGCTGGAAGCCGATTGGTCGGCTGCCAGCTATTGGTACGAGTACGTGGCTATCCATGGCGGCGAACTACTGCTGGAGGGATTAAAAGAAAATAGTCTGCAAGGCGACAGGGTAGTGGCAGATCTCTACGCGAAACATTTTGGCGTCCAAACAACCTTCACACCGGAAGGAGCACGCATAGCCAAAACTCCCTCCCTCTTTTCCCCTCCCCCTGAGGGGAGGGTTAGGGTGGGGTTTACCAACTGCCCGGATTTATATCCGGCAGTGGCACTTACGTGCGAAAAATTATCAATTGAACTGCATGCCACCGGCACGGAGCGACTGCGTTTCAAAGAGTCCGACCGCCTCGAAGCCGTCCGACTCCACGAAGTACGCAACGACCACCGGATGGCGATGGCGCTGATGGCGGCGGATTTTCCAGTTGCTGACGACGAGCAACAGTGTATCGCCAAAAGCTACCCCCGATTCATAGAGAATTTAATCCAAATTACGACTGAATCCCGACGGTCAACCGACGGTCAACCGACAGTCAAGACTAACGTAACTGATACGCCGTTGACCCATATTACCCCGATTAAGGGGGTGAATGACGACCATCTGGGTAAGAAACATGCCCTCTCCAAACTCATTCATGCCGCCCAAACGGAATACGTCTGGCTCCATGATGACGACGTCATACTGCCAAAGGCAATTGATGTACGAAGGAACGATGTACGATGTACGAAGGACAGGATACAAAGTATAAACGCAGATATCATTATTCTGCCTCTCAGAATGGAAAGCGAAAGCGCTAACTCTTCATTGTTAGAGAAATTGCAGATAGCCGAATACGCCGCTATTCAGGAACTGACCATGCGTACGGCGAAAGCCGGCAGAGCAGTGATGTGTTCCGGTGCGAACCTCATCGTTCGGAGAGAAGCATGGTTGGAATGTGAACCCGACCTGCATCCTGAGATTCCGTCCGGCGACGATATGTTTCTCTTGGAAGCCATGAAACGCCGCGGCATGCGGATAGCTGTCATAGACGAGCCGGATTACACTGCGGTGGTGCGTCCTGTCCCCACCTGGCGCGCTTTCTTCCGCCAGCGGATGCGCTGGGCAGGCAAGGCTCCCAAATACACCGACCCGGACATCATCCGTTGCGGCACATTGGTCGTGGCAGCCAACATCCTCCAACTCCTCTGCCCGCTCATCATCCTTATCAAATTTCCGATAGAGTACTCTCTCATCCGCCAAAGAGAAATCACAAATCACAAATCACAAATGACAAATAAAGAACCACGTACTCCGTGGTACGTGGCTCTTTTGCTTGAGTTCCTCTATCCCTTCTACCTTCTCCTTTCTCTCCTCGGCGGTCTCTTCCGCCAGAAGAAGTGGTAATTATCAATTGTTTCTTCCCATTTAACTTTGCGCATGGTTCTTTGGTGGGCGGTTAAACAATACATATTTTGTTTTTTGTGCAATTTTGCTTTTGACTTTTGCGGTGGCAGAGATATAAATTCTATACCCCCCCCTCTATATATAGTCAAAAAAGTTGCAAAATCTATTACCTGTTTTGCAACTTTTTTTCATTTTTTTGCATTTTGAGGGGACTGCAAAAGTTTGTAACGTTGTTTATAACAAAACTCCCGAAACAGGCACTTCTGGACAGACCCAATTTCTGTCAATATCCTATTTCGGGAGCTGCAACACCCTTCAAACTGCTGCTGGGAATAATACCGAGCCACACAGAGGTATTGCTTTGGTGCTAGTTACATTTTATATTAGAAAGCAAAATTTCCATCTCTTTCAATGGAGGAAGATAGCCACTCTCGCAGTTGTAAATGAGGTGATTAGGATAGCCTTTGTATTCATCTTCCAAATGAGTGCCGAGTTTTGCGAAATAGAATGCTTCAACTACTGTGCGGGAACGATTATTACCGCCCATGCAATGCACAATGATATGTGAACCATCTTTGTCGTACTCGGCGAGTTTGGCAACGGCTTGGAGAATAGCATTTACATCCATCGGTTGCTCTTCCGTCGGAAACCAATCAAAAGTTGCGCATTTAGAGTGAAGCAATTCTATCACTTCCGGCTCCCGATAGTCACACATGTTAATGACATGTTTCGTCTCACCGAAGATGTAAGGGTTATTCACGTCCGACAATTTCAAAAATGGACGAACCGTTATATTGGCAAAATCGTAATTCTTCATAATCAATATGCTCGACCTGTGTGATAAGTCCAAGTATTTCTAAATGTGTCCCAATAGTAATAGCCGATTTGCTGATGTTGGTTGTCATAAACTACCCATTTCTTCAAATCTTCATGGTAAACACGATAGCCAATCAAGTTTCCGAATTCATCTTTAATGTTTTCGCGATTTTTCAAAATAGGATCTTGACTTCGCTGATAAATCATTTTGCCTGTCCATTCATCGCGTGACTCCATTTTGCCGGTAACAGGATTTTGTTGCTCACTACTAAGAAAGTTTCCGTATGCATCAAAGTATTCCATTTTATGGTTCACTTGATTATACTGAGCATAAGCGACCAACATACCTGATGAGTTATAAAACTCTGTACGTTGCAGATAAGCGTTCCAGCATTGGGAATACTCTTCCGCGCAACCAATATTTGTTCCGATAATAAGCAGTATCATCACTGCTGCAAATTTAATGTGTTTCATATCTGTAGTATTTTAACAAAATCCAATACGTTGGTATTCTGGTTTGCGACCTTCAAACTTATCCCGAATGGCTTCACATTCCTTGATGGTATCTTTTGTCACAGAAGGTTTGGTCGTTCTGATTGTTTCTTCTAACATGTCCATCGTGATATAATCCAATTTCTTGCGGAAAGCCGCACGCTTGGTTTCGGCGACAATTCTTTCAATGTCAGCAGATACATAGTTTTCGGTCATATCCGCTAACTTATCCAGATCAATACTTCCTCTAAACGAGGTGTGATTAAGATTGATGCCAAACATTACCGTACGCGTCTCTTTATCTGGCTGCGGGAGATAGTATTTTAATTCCAAACGGCCGGAACGGAGTGCTGCTTCGTCAACGTCTTGCGGGCGGTTTGTGGCTCCTATTGCGATAATACCTTTGCGACCACAATGATTGAGTTGGGTTAAGAACTCATTCACTTCGGTCTTTGTATATTCAGAACCGCGTGCATTACGTTTAGGAATCATCGCGTCTATCTCATCAAAGAAAATGATAGAAGGTTTATTTTCTTCGGCTTCTGCAAATTTCTCCGCAATGAGTTTTTGCGTACCATGAATGAAAGAGGACGCAATATCGGAGCAGTTGACGAGAATGAAATTGCACCCTGCTTCTTCGGCTAATTTCTCAGCAAAGAATGTTTTGCCACAACCCGGAGGACCATACAAAAGGGCTCCGTTGGGAAGTGTGATGTTTAATGCCCTGGCTCGTTCCGGTTCACGAATTACGTCGATGATATCGGAGCGGAATTTCTCCTTTAGTTCGGTCATTCCGGCTAAGGCGGCAAAGCCTTTCGGGCGGGAAGATGGGGTGTCAAAGATAGTCGTTGGTGCGCTCTTTGGCTCTGCTTTCTTTCCTTTTGCATGACCGGTTACAGTGATTCTTAGATCATCGTCTAATGGCAATGAAGCGTTGCGAGAGGGAACTTTCTCCGGTTCTGGCTGTTTCGGCAGACGAGCAAGGACTTCAGCGAGATTATTGGATGTATGAATATAAGGAAAGTTAATAGGGTGCTCCATCTTCTGGATGATGTCTTTCGCGTTATTTTTCATCTCTTGCATGATTAACATACTCCAATCATAATAACCGCTCAACATGACTTTCTTCGTAAAACCATTTACATTCAAATCCACATGATATATTTGCTCTATAGTCGGATAGAATTGCGTCATAAAATTGCAACAGAAATCATAGCAGATCAAAAGATATGTTATGTTTGATGAATTCGAATATATAGTATTCCAACTTACATCCTTGAAATTTTCATTGTTGTCGAAATACTGTTTGATGAGCGCACTACTATCCCATTCCGTTGGAATGTAGGTCTTACAATACTTCTTCAGCGTAGAACGGAATAGGTCATCGCAAAATATGTGACCTTTCTTGGCTTCACTTATAAATACCTCAAATGCAGTATATACTAAGCCACTAATGCCGGCAGTAAAATCCAGCCAATCTTCATCTATATGCGGCATTTTTGACAGGATATCAGACTTGATGTCTTTGACCATACAATTCTCAAAGCCAGACTTAAGTACTACGCTTGGCATGTCAAATTGTTTTGTTTTCATAGGGCGTAATATTAAAAATTGCAGCGGACTTTTGAAATCCACTGCAAAGGTACTACATATTTTTGATAACTCCTAAAGTTTGTAACGTTACAAACTATTTCAATAGATAGGATAAAACGGAATCCCAGTTCGGGAATTGCTCACTACCAAAGGCAATCACTTCACCTTCAAACTCATCTGCACCGCATTTGTTCGGGCGGTCGTCAATGAGATAATCACCGCGATTTAGGTTCTTATGATGGGATAGAATAAGACGCTTGTGAGCTACATCACCAAGGTACTTCTTGACCCAAGCAAACTTGTCACTTGCCGCAGTCGGGTTGCTCCAAGGAGAGGTGCTAAGGATGTAGCAATCGTATTTCTCGCATAGTGCTCGGTATGCTTCAACAGCTCCGGGAAGAGGTTTCATGTGTGCAAAGATATGCGGCACCTCATCAATACGACCATCATACTCCGAAGTAATCACATCTTGCATAGCATCAATGCCGCTTTGGAAATCCACCAACACATTATCCATGTCCACATATACTATCTTTTTTCTATCAGCCATGTTTATCTCCTTCCGTATTTAGCCTCAAATTGTTCCTTTGCTTGAGTGACTGCGTTTTGAAATTGTTTACTATGTTTGTTCAGCAGACCATCTTGATATAGAAAATATTCTGTTGAACACATATCCCATATTTTGTTAAAGGCAGAAAAGATAGCATCAATACTTACACCATCTGGGATTTTCCCATCAACAAAGTAACTCAAGTATTTTTCGGGTGAATTTTTGAGATTAACTCTATCACATATTAACCAAGAAACGGTTTCTGCCTCAAATTCTCTAGCATCATCATTGATTCTACGCACCTTCCACGCTTTGCCCCATTCTTCAGGAGCATCTAAATGATGACAAAATAAATGCCCTAATTCATGGATAATGCTGGCAAATGTTTGATTATCATCGCCTTTATTATTGGTTCCTATGATATAGTCGGCTTTCCATTTTATAGGATGCAGAGTGTTAGGGATTTCTATGTCAATAATTTGATATGGTTCTTTCAATAGTGATATCTTTGCGCCTAATTCAGATCCGGCATTTAAGTTTGAATTAAAAGCAATGCTATGAAATGCAGAGTTGAAGATGAGATTGCTAATGTATCTCTGATTAACTATTCCTATTGTCTTATATGGCTTTTCAAGTTCTTCTAAAATTTCAGCATCAGAATAAAAGCGTTGTGTGGGGATAGCGTGTGTTTCTTGTATGTCGAAGACAAAGTTAACAGGGCCAAATGGGCAAAGTACAACTAATGGTCTTGCGTCTGCGTTAATTGCACGATGGTATTTATCCCTCCATTCACTGGATGACAAGACATAACGAGCACCGGGCATTTGAAAACGGACAAGCATGGCATTGTATGGTGCCAGACTCTTAAACTTCGCACAGAAGTCTAATAGATTCATAAAATATTCGCTTGTCCTATATTCCCTAATATTCTCAAAAAGAATATCTACCTTTTTCCTTATATCATTCTTCGTCATATACAGATAATTTGTACATTATTATTCTAAAGCTTTAGCCAGAATATGGGGGATGTCATTTTTCAATACTTTTATATCTTTATTATATATCATTAATCGTTCTTCGCCTTCAGAAGAAATGAACTCATAGTCGATAGTAATATTATGGGTTTGTTCATATTGAGCAAAGAGCTCTTTTATACTTGCTTTGTTTATTCTATATGCGCCGTATTGAAGGGATGGTTGTAATATTCGGTAGTATCTAAAAGTCCGGAAAAGAGAAGAACCTTTGTTTTTGTCCCTATGTGACTTAATCATGTCCCAAAGCAGTTCCTCTGATATGGTTCGTACATAGTTATGTGTTTCATTGTCATAAAGATCCAGTAAGCCATAATACTTTTCTTGATTGTCTTCGCTAGAACTTTTGTAAAAATTATGCTGATTGGTATATTTTCTTACTAAATATATTTTTTCGTAGTTGTCATCATAATATTTTACCCAATAAGTACCTTTTATTCCATATAAGATGGCATCATTTATACGCTTTGTTTTGATATAGCCTAAAATGAACTTGTAATAGAAAGTAATTATCAGAGTAAGAATAAGAATCACCGCTATGAGAGTCACTTTTGCTTTTTGCGAGAATATGTTATCTCCTATACAAATTGAGCAGGCAATAATGAATATACACAATATGGCGTTTCTCTTGAGGAATATATTAGGCACTCTGCTACCACCCCTCATGTGCCCTGCTATGGAATCTATCATGAACGTCAAAAACGAAAGTATTGCCGCAATTATTATGATTATTTTAATTGTTAAGAATAGCATAATTCTATCTATTTTGATGCAAAATTACTGCTTTTTGGTGATACTGCAAAAAGTTTGTAACGTTACATAGTATCTACACAAGTAAATTATCGGGCATCGAAACCAACGAACGATCCAAATTGATTTTATGTTTCTCCCCTCGTATAACCTCAATAACATAGTGACAATTCAGTTCTTCGTAGGGTATGACCTGACGAATAGCAGAGTTGCATTGAGATTTCTTTACATTCATTGCATTGGGGTTGCAAACATCCAGCAACTTATCCACAGACTTTCGCAATTTGTCTGTATCAGAGCGGTTGGTCAAGAAGAAATATATTTTCTTGAATTCATCCTTATAATCAGCTATTTCTTTCATGTGTATGCCTTCCGGATGATTAAGGAATAGCACATACAAAGCTTTTACCTGAGCAGTGAAATGTATCTCGCGGTCATAGTCCGGAAGCAACACAATATAGGTAAGAGGTGTTATTAGCAACCGACTTAATTCTGTGAATGGGAAAGGCTTGGGAGTGATGGAGAACATGACTCCATCGTTGTGCTTACGCGAGATAGAAAAACGGATGCCGCTGTCATCCGCAGATACAATGGTTTGGCGCAGATGATAGTCTTGGAATTTACCTTGGTCCAACACCTCATCCAACATCTGCTGCAATGTTCTATAGTATCCGGATATAACTTGCTCTATAAGTTCTGTATCATCTATGTCAAGATGAGCCACAAGAAAAGCAGGGATGTCGTCATCTAACCCATCAAAAGGCAACATGGCACTATAGAGAGTGGCCTTCTTAGTAGCTTGGAAAAGCGGATTGTCCTCTTCCAAATAGATAATCTTGCACGTAATCCAGTTGTCCTCATCGCTGTTTATCTGTTCAGCGATTTGGTCAGCGTGCGTTTTGACGTACTCATTGAGTTCCGGCGTCTGACGACTTGCAACATAATAAACCGTTCCGTAATCCAGATCACGGTATTTTTCTTCGGAGAAGAATTCTATTGATTTCCTAAAACTCTGCATAGATATTCTCATGTTTGTTTTTTATTGCTTTCCAAGCAGCCACTCTGCCAAATCGATGATTTAAATACCTCTTGGTAGTCATATTTCGGTACGCAAGTGCTGGCAAAGATGAATTTGGGGTACACATCCTTTTGATTTGCAAAAGTGGAACTTCTTCAAATTATATTTTTTACAATATGGAAAGCGAAATCCGCTGCAAAGGTACAACTTTTTTCATTAGTTGCCTATATATGCCGCAGGATTGCGGAGAAAATCATACACATTCACAAAACATATTCCGTTTTCTCTAAAAAAATGCGTACTTACACAAAAATTTCGACTGCAAAGGTACTGCTTTTTTCTGAATTATGCAAGGTTTTGGGGCGAAAATCGTTGCGGCAGGGGCATTTTTTGTCTCTCGGTTTTGTCTCGGTTGTGAGTCGGTTGTCGCTCGGTGATGAGGATAATCCTTTCGTCCCATTATAAAAGAAAAGCGGTAACCGCTTGATTGGATTACCGCTTTTATTAAGTTGATGCTCTAAATTATTCTATTTATGGCTTTAGGCAACTAAGAGGAACTACATATATGCCATCTTTACGTTGATAAGCAAACTGCCCAACGGCTGTCAATACCATTTTAAAGGATGGCGCATACATTTTATCTGTATTGATTTTTTTCTCTAATAGCAGCAAGTTCTTCGCACCCTCGTTAATCAAACTTTCACCTCCCAACTTAATCTCCACCAAACCATAGTGTCCATTACGCAGGTGAATAACGGCATCACACTCCAGATTATTGCTATCGCGATAATGGAATACTTGGCCATCATTTGCTTCTGCATACACGCGCAAGTCGCGTACTGCCATTGTCTCAAAAAACAAGCCGAGCGTATTCAAATCCTTCATCAAATCAGCAGGTCCGATACCTAATGCAGCCGTAGCCATACTGGGATCGGTAAAATACCTTGTATCTGCAGTCCGGATGGCAGCTTTACTACGCAGGTTGGGATTCCAAGCCTCCATGTCCTCAATCACAAAAAGTTTCTTTAGCGCTTTTATATAGGAAGCTACGGTTGCGTCACTCATCATGTGTTTTTCATTATTGCTGATATCTGCTACTATAGTCCCGTAAGATGCTTGTGAACCTTGATTGCGCGCATAACTGCGCAGCAATCGACGTGTATTATCTTCACTACGGTTAGTGTCATCAACATCCGATATGTCTTGCTTGGCAATTGCGTCAATATAATTGTATGATTGCTTGAGCGCAGCCCGCTCAGACTTGTCCAATGCTTTCGGCCATCCGCCTCTACACACCAAAAAGCAAACATCCTCCAAACTTAACTCATGTGCAGACTCTGCTTGCAAAGGAGATCTGAATAGTTCGGCTAACGATACGGAACCATTACTATCTCCGGACTCCCAGAGACTCATCGGGCGCATCTTTACCCAACCTACACGCCCTGTTCCGGTATGACTAATCTTGTCATTGGACACAGGTTTAGCACTCCCCGTCAGGATAAACATACCATCTTTATTACTTCTGTCCACTACAAAACGGCAGGCATCCCATAGTTGTGGATATTTCTGCCACTCATCAAGTAGCCTTGGAGTATCGCCTTCCAATAGTTTTTGTGTCTGCATCTCCGCCATTTGGTTGTATAATTGCTGATTGGCCGGGTCATCCAAGAAGATAACACTATGCGCTTGTTGCAAAGCCGTAGTCGTTTTACCACACCACTTAGCACCTTCTACCAGTACGTATCCTGCCGCTTCCAGTTGCAATTCCAACAATTCGTCTGCTACACGTTTCCTATATACAAATTCCCCTTCCATTTTGTTAGTATTTTAAATCCGCTGCAAAGGTAGTAAAAATAAATGAAATATGCAAATATTTTTGAAAATTTTTAGCCGTTTGAGGATTTTTTATTTAGCCGTTTGTGGAAAAATCATTTGGTGATTTGAGGAAATTTTATTCGGTGATTTGATGTTCAGGGTCCCCAACGTAAACCAAGCCGAAGGCTGTTTGCGGCGGGGAGAGCGGAGCATATCCGAGTATTTACTACCTAAAAAGGTTTTAGGTACATATACGAGGATAATGTCCGCGAACGGTAATCCAATACGTCAAAGATCATATTTTATCACAAGCAGTACATACCGAAGTATGCACTGACGCATTGCCAATTTCTTCTCTCGGTCTTGTCTCGGTTGTGAGTCGGTCATCGGTCGGTGGATAAAACAACACACGCGCGTACAATAATAAGAGTACGCGCGTGTGTGCAAAAGACTAAGATACGAGTGCCTTAGGATCCTAGTTTGTTATACTACTCCGCTGAAGCCCATGAACGCCATCGCCAGCAGACCTGCGGTCAGAAGGGCAATAGGCGTACCCTTCATTGCTTCGGGCACTTTGTTCATTGCCAGCTGCTCGCGGATACCTGCGAAGAGGATCAGGGCAAGAGCAAAGCCAACGGCTGTAGCGAAGGCATAAACGGTACCGGAGAGGAGTCCGTACTCTGCGCCGAGCGGCAGTTTAGCCAGCAGCTTGTTCTGGTCAGCCACGATAAGAGCTACACCGAGAATACAGCAGTTGGTGGTGATCAGCGGCAGGAAGACACCGAGTGCCTGGTAGAGCGCCGGAGACACTTTCTTCAGCATGATTTCGATCATCTGCACAAGCGCAGCGATGACGAGGATGAAGAGGATGGTCTGGAGGAACTCAATGCCCCAAAGCACCAACAGCTTCTGCAGCAGATAGGTAACAACCGTAGCAAGGGTGAGGACGAACGTTACAGCGGCTCCCATACCCAGCGCGGTGTCAATCTTCTTACTTACACCCAGGAACGGGCAGATGCCCAGGAACTGGCTCAATACAATATTGTTAACAAATATTGCAGAGATAAATATCAGAAAGTATACCATAAAGCTATTTACAATTTAATCATTTACAATTTGGTCATTTACTTCTTCTGCAGTTTGTTGACGGCAGCCATGAGGTATGCCAAGCAGATGAATGCACCCGGTGCGAGGACGAAGATCAGTGCAGCGAAATGGCTGCTGTAGATCTGGAGTCCGAAGACGGTTCCTGCACCCAGGAACTCGCGGATGACGCCCAGCACGGTGAGCGAGAGGGTGAAGCCGAGGCCCATACCCAGTCCGTCGAGAGCCGAGAGTCCGACGCTGTTCTTTGCTGCAAACGCCTCGGCACGGCCGAGCACGATACAGTTCACCACAATCAGCGGAATGAACAGACCCAACACATCATAGATAGCCGGCAAATAAGCCTGCATCACGAGCTGAACCATGGTTACGAACGTAGCGATAACGACGATGAATGCCGGGATACGCACTTTGTCCGGAATGAGGTTCTTGAGCAGCGAGATCACTACGTTCGAGCATACGAGCACGAACAAAGTAGCCAAGCCCATAGACATACCGTTGATAGCGCTGGTGGTAGTAGCCAGAGTAGGACACATACCTAAAACCAACGCGAAAGTAGGATTCTCCTTGAGAATACCGTTGGTGAGTGTTTTAAGACCATTATTCATGACTTACCTCCGTTTCTTGTGCTTCTTGAGCGGGTTGTTCTTGTAATTGCGAAGCGCCGGTAGCTGCCTCAACAGGCTGTGCAGCGATGGCAGCATAGGCTTTGTTGATTGCTTTAAGGAACGCGCGGGAAGAGATCGTAGCGGCTGTGATAGCATCTACCTCTCCGCCGTCCTTGGAGACAGCGAGTTCTCCGGCTTTCTTACCGATGATAGAGCGGTTGCCGGCTGCGTCTTTGAACCAGTGGTCGATGTGCGCGCCCAGACCCGGAGTCTCCGTCTGTTTGAGCACTACATAATCCAACACTTGGCCTTCCGCATCCAGACCGACCATGATCACTTGCGGTCCGTCGAAACCAACTTCCGAGGTCTCCACTGCAGTAGCGATCCACTGATCATTAGCATAGGCTTTGTAAATCTTCAAACCCTCTACCTCTTCCGGTTCGGCTATTGTGCAGCCATCCGGCAGCACGGCGAGGATAGCGGCTTGCTGTTTCTGCGCTTCCTGACGGGCGATATTCTCCGCCGTAAGGATATATACGCCGGCGAGAGCTCCTGCGGCTACCACGGATATGATAACCAGGGAGAGCACCATATTCTTGAATGTACTTTCTAACTTTGCCATAAATTCATTTATAATTTAGTCATTTACCAATACGAATTTATTTCTTTTTCTCGCCGAAACGCTGCGGACGGATCTTATTCAGCAGAGGAACGCAGGCATTCATGATCAGGATGGCGAACGACATACCTTCAGGGTAGTTACCCCATGTACGGATGACCATCACGATGAAACCGATACCGATACCGAAGATGATCTTGCCCCACGCGCTCATCGGGCTGGTGACATAATCGGTAGCCATGAAGAACGCACCCAGCATGAGACCTCCGGTGAGAAGTTCGTAAGCTACATAATGGCATGTGTCCATACCCTCCGGCAGTACACCCGCCCAACCGGTGCAAGCAGCGAAGCATGCCACGGTAGCGATAATGGAAACAGGGATATGCCATGTGATGACGCGGCAGCAGATCAGGAACAGACCTCCGATGATAAGCGCCAGCGCGCATACCTCACCGAGCGAACCGCCCATCACGCCGAGGAAAGCATCCTTGAGTGCCGGCAACTGGTCGATTGCAGAGGCGTCACCGTTAACGATGTTCTTGAGGTAGAAGAGCGGTGTGGCACCGGTCTCCGCGTCCACATACGAGCCTGCGAAACCTTGCGGAGTCGGCCATGTGGTCATTTGTGCAGGATAGGCGATCAGCAGGAAGACACGACCTACCAGAGCGGGGTTGAACGGGTTCTGTCCCAGACCGCCGAAGGTCATCTTGCCTATGCCGATAGCTACCACTGCGCCGATGACTACAATCCACCAGTCCAGGTTGGACGGCAGGTTGAAAGCCAGCAACAGACCCGTCAGAACAGCTGAGAGGTCTCCTATCGTTTGTTTGTGCTCTTTGAGCAAATAACGGCTGATGACATACTCGGTGCAGACACATGCGAGCACGGAGATACAAGCCGTGATGAGTGCGCCCCAGCCGAACTCGATCACCGAAACCACGTAAGCGGGCAGCAGCGCGAGAATGACCAGAAACATATTCCGGCGGACAGAATCGCCGCTATGGGCGTGCGGAGCCGGAGAGGTTATAAAATTTTTCATTTTATATTAGTAATTAGTAATTGGTTAGTTGTTATTTATTTTTTCGCAGCAGCTGCACGTTCACGGAGGATGGCACCCACTTTGGCTTTACCCGGACGGATTCCGTCGAGCAGACGGCGGTGTGCAGGACAGGTAAAGACGCAGCAACCGCAGTCGATGCAGTCCATGATGTCATGCTTCTCCAGCTCGTCGTACATCTCCAGTTCCGCCATGCGGCTGAGCAGATACGGCTCCAGACCCATCGGGCAAGCCTGTACGCATTTGCCGCAACGGATACAGTTCTCTTCCTCCGGACGGACACTCTCTTCTTCGCTCAGGAAGAGAAGACCCGACAGACGTTTGTTGGCAGGCATGCCTTCGATATGATCCATGGCGCGACCCATCATCGGACCGCCGCCGATGATCTTGCCTGTATCCGCAGGAACACCTCCTGCGAGAGCGATAACTTCCTTGATCGGAGTACCGAAACGAACGGAGTAGTTACCCGGTTTGGCAACATGCTTGCCCGTCACGGTCATCACACGCGAGATAAGCGGTTTGTTTTTCTGCACCGCTTCATATACTGCGTAGATAGTAGCTACGTTGTCCACTACTGCACCTACCTCGATAGGCAGTGCTCCGGAGGGTACCTGGCGTCCGATACAAGCATCGATGAGCTGTTTCTCGCCACCCTGCGGGTATTTGAGTTTGAGCGGCTGTACCTCGATTCCCAGTTGTTTCTCAGCCAGGTCACGCATATGCTCGATGGCATCGGGTTTGTTGTTCTCGATACCGATGATGGCGCGTTCTACGCCGAGGGCTTTCTTTAGGATCTGGATACCGATAATGATCTCCTCGCCATGCTCCATCATCAGCTGGTGGTCGCATGTCAGATACGGTTCGCACTCTACGCCGTTGACGATCAGCACTTCTGCTTTCTTTCCCGGAGGGGGCAGCAGTTTGACATGTGTCGGGAAACAAGCGCCACCGAGACCTACGATACCGGCTGCCGAGATCTTGTCGATGATAGCCTTCGGTTCGAGCGTACACTGACGGATAATATCGGGTGTGCGGTCAATCTCCGGAATCCAGGTATCACCTTCTACATCAATGAAAATTGCCTGTCCGGGAGCGCCCCAAGCATCGGTCCAGTCGCCTATTTTAGTGACGGTACCACTAACCGGCGAACAGATGTTCGCACTCACGAACCCGCCGGCCTTAGCCAGCAGTTCGCCCACTTTCACTTTCGCTCCGGCTTCTACCACAGCTTGCGCGGGCGCACCGATATGCTGAACAAGCGGAATGATCGCTTGTTTAGGCAGCGGACAGGCCGTTATAGGCTGGTGAGCGGAGAATTGTTTGTTGTCTTGCGGATGAACTCCGCCAATATGAAAAGTCTTCATTTATTTGATCATTTACACATTTTCACATTCTACTCATTTTTGCGCCATAAGGATAGAGGCAGGGAACGCAGCTCTCGGCGTAGCGAGCGCTTTGATCTTCGCGGCGATAGCAGGGTCGAAGCCTTTCTTGTCTCCTGCTTCGGCTGCCGGTGTCTCCTCCTGCGCATCGGCAGGGGTAAGGATTGCTTTCACTTGTTCCATTGTCGGTTCGCCGCCTACGGGGCAAGCAAGACCGTCAATGCCACCGGCCTTGACGCATGCTTCCGCGAAATTACGGCATCCGGCAAATCCGCATCCGCCGCAGTTGGCACCAGGCAGCACCGCTGCCACAAGGTCAATGCGGGGATCTTCTTCCACTTTGAAGTACAGGCTGACCACATACAGCAGAATGGCTGCGAGTAATGCTACAACGCCCAGAACTCCCATTGAAATCAGAATTAAATTCATGTTTGTTGGATTTTTTGTTTATGTTGTTAATATTAGATGTTTTATAATTTCCGCGCTGTGAAGCTGAACTCTTTCTGTAGGCGGTGGCGGAAGATGCTGAGGCCTATATAATAGAGTGCGATGCCACAGAGCGACAAGGTGCCCACAACGGATTCGGGCAAATCGGTACAGGCGGTCAGCAGCGCTAATACTGCCAGCATCACAAAGAAGGGCAGTATATAAGCCAGCAGGACGGCTTTCCATGCCAGTTTCTCATGTACCAGCACTTCTACCTTGTCGCCTGCTTCCATGGGCTCCGTCATGACCGCATCCATCTCCTTTACCTGGCTCTCGGCGGACATGCACATCGACTTGGCTTTGCATGCCGAACAGGCGCTCGTCTGCACAATCTGGATGTGCGCCAGACCCTCTCTGGTGCTTACTACGATACCCTCATGTTTGATCAATTCGTCCATGCCCATACTTAAAGCGGGTGCAAAGATAGTGTTTTTTTTTCATATACGCAAGCGCACGCGGACTTTATTTCAAAAAATACGCATTTTAGGGCTAAAAATACGCAGATTTGCAGGTTCTATTTTTAAATATCATTTTTTTTTCGTACCTTTGCACGCTAAATTTGAGTTAATATGCCCAGGACATCATCCAAACTGAACAATACGGCTGCCTCCTCTCCGTCCGCTCGCACGATCAAAGTAGAGAGACCGAGAGTGTGGGACAGCATCAAACGTGTCTGTCAGGCTCGCGAGACCCGTATGATTGCGGGGGTAGTGCTGCTGACTTTTTCCGTAATCGCTTTGTTGGCGTACGTGAGCTATCTCTTCACGGGCTCCTATGACCAGTCAATCCTTTCGATGGATCGTCCCGACCGGTTGGCTAACCGCGAGGAGATCCGTAATATGCTGGGCTTGCCGGGAGCTATGCTGGCGCGCTTCCTGATTGACGGCAGCTTCGGATTTGTGTCGTTGTTGCTGATTGTGATGGTGGGCGTTTATGCGTTCCGACTGATGCACGTGTTCCGGGATATTCCTGCGCTGAAGATGTTCCTCTGCGGCTCTTTCGTGGTACTGTGGACTTCGATAACCTTGGGTTTTGCGCATAACATGGTCCACCGGATGGGCGTCTTCCTCTGGGGAGGAGCCTTCGGAGCCGCTTCTGCGCAATGGATGGTGAGTTATATGAATGAGATCGGTACGGGTCTTATTCTGCTGGCGGCGATGGTCATCTTCCTGATCGTGAGCGACCACCGGTTTATAGATAAATGCAAGGCTTTCGGAGAATGGTGCAAGAACCTCTTCAAACGCAAGCCCAAACCTGTGGATCCCGAGGCACCGGAAACGCCCGAAGAGCCTGAAAACACCCCGGAAGACGAGGTGGTTATCGATATTCCGATAGACGAAGAACCTATAAGTAAGGAAAAGACTGAAGACGAAGGGTTTGAACTGACTATCGAGCCTGTTCAGGAAGACGAGCCTCAGCCCGCGGACCCTGTCCTGGACGGAGAGGGCGAGCCGTTGGGAGACGAACCGCTGCCGCCGGTTGAACAGGAACAGCAGGATTCCTCCGATGATCCGGACCTGCAGATAGAGGATGTGAATGTGGATGATTTGTACACGAAAGATCCGGACAAACTCTTGGAGAAACTCGGTCCGTACGACCCGCGCAAAGACTTGGAGTTCTATAAGTTCCCGTCTCTGAACCTGCTGAAAGTATATGACAACGAGGCTGCTCCGGTCATCAACGAAGATGAGCAGCGCGCGAACGGAGCACGGATCGTGACAACCCTCCGTAACTATGGCATAGAAATTGATAGCATCAAAGCGACAGTCGGTCCGACTGTGACGCTCTATGAAATAGTGCCGAAAGCCGGTATCCGCGTAGCGAAGATACAGGCGCTGGAGAACGATATTATGCTCTCTTTGAGCGCTACGGGTATCCGTATCATCGCGCCTATGCCGGGTAAGGGGACCATCGGTATCGAGGTGCCGAACGAGAAACCGCAGGTCGTTTCCATGCACTCCGTCATCGCCTCCAAGCGGTTCCAGGAAGAGACGAAGATGCGGCTGCCGATCGCTTACGGAAGGACCATCACGAACGAAGTGTTCATGTTCGATCTCGCCAAGACGCCGCACTTGCTGGTAGCCGGCGCCACGGGAACGGGTAAGTCGGTAGCCATCAACGCCATCATCACTTCGCTGCTGTATAAGAAACACCCGGCGGAGCTCAAACTCGTCATGGTGGATCCGAAGATGGTGGAGTTCGCGCCCTACAAGCCGCTCTTGAAACACTTCCTCGCCGCGCAGCCGGACACAGACCCCGAGCAGGTGGTCATCACCGATTGCGACAAGGTCATCAACACCCTCAACTCGCTTGTCATTGAGATGGAGAACCGCTACAAACTGCTGATGGATGCCGGTGTGCGCAACCTTGAGGACTACAACGACAAGTTCGTACGTCGCCGCTTGAACCCGAATAAGCTGGTGGCGGACAGCCTGCACCACCAGTACCTGCCTTATATCGTCATCATCATCGACGAGTACGGAGATTTTATCATGCAGGCAGGCAAGCAGGTCGAGACGCCTATTGCGCGTATCACACAGAAAGCGCGTGCCGTGGGAATGCACATGATTCTCGCTACCCAGCGTCCGTCTGTCAATATCGTCACGGGTGTGATCAAAGCGAACATCCCGACCCGTATTGCCCTCCGCACGCAGTCGGTCATCGACTCGCGTACCGTGCTGGATGCCAAGGGTGCCGAGCAGCTCATCGGACGCGGCGACAGCCTCTATGCCGGTAACGCCTCCATCACACGTGTGCAGTGTGCTTTTGTTGATACGCCTGAAGTGGATGCTATCGTCGGACATATATCCAAACAGCAGCGTTACACCGAGCCGTACCAACTGCCGGAATATGTGGGCGAAGGCGGCGAAGGAGAGGCATTGGCTCCCGGAGCCGTGGATATGAAACGTCTCGACCCGATGTTTGCAGACGTAGCGCGCTACGTAGTTACCAAACAGGAAGGTTCCACTTCCCGTCTCCAGCGTGCCTTCGAGATCGGTTACAACCGTGCCGGCAAACTCTCCGACCAACTGGAGGCTGCCGGTATCGTCGGACCGAACAAAGGACCCAAAGGCCGTGACGTCCTCATTCAGGACCTCTCCCAGCTCGACCAACTGCTGGAAGAATTGGGTGTTAAGTAGCCAAATCAGACTGGCGAGACACTAACGAGAGAGAATCGAACAGAGAGTATTACGAGGGAAAAAAGGGGTAAAATGCTATGAAACTATTGCTAACCATACTAACAATCCTTTCGTCTTTTATGGCGAACTTGGAGCAAAAGACGTTGCAGTCGGCTTTCACCGTGACCGTAGCGGAAGAGGTGAATGCACCGATGAACTATCCCGGAGAGATCATTATGCAGGGAAACAAGTTCCATTTGGAGATGATGGATATTGAGGCGGCGTACGACGGCAAGACGATGTATATGTATTCCGGCCAGACGGACGAACTGAATCTTTCCAACCCGACCGAGCAGGAGTTGCTGGAAGCTAATCCGTTCCTCTACGCCAAAGCCTTAGTGCCGGTCTGCAACGTCACGGAAAGGACGACGCAGGATGGACTGCAGACCATCGTCACACTGACGCCCAAGGATCAGTCTATCGGCATCAACCGCTTTGTGCTGAAAGTGCGAAACAGCGACCTCATGCCCCTCTCGGTGGAAATCAAAGAAGGGAAAAAGACCTCGACCCTGAAACTGAAAGACCCGAAATTTGTGCCCACAACTCCCGAATATATATTTATACTGAAACCAAGCAAGAATACGTATGTCAACGATATGCGGTTCTAAATAACCAAATAAATGATCCAATTGTAAATGATCCAATTGTAAATGAACAAATGGTAAATGAGAAAATGGTAAATAGAGTAAAGTGTTTGATAATAGGCAGCGGTCCTGCGGGGTACACAGCTGCCATCTATGCCGGCCGTGCGAACCTGGCACCGGTACTCATCGAAGGTCCGCAACTCGGCGGACAGCTGACCACCACTACCGAGGTGGAGAATTTCCCCGGATACCCGGATGGCGTGGAGCCGTTCCAGATGATGGACGACATGCGCCGCCAGGCAGAGCGTTTCGGTACGCAGTTCGTATCAGGCGTAGTAACGAAAGTAAACTTTCAAACAACTTCAAACACGGGCAAAGCCCGCAAACCTCATCAGGTTTGGGTCGAAGACACAGACTTGTACGAAGCCGATGCGGTTATCATCGCTACCGGCGCTTCTGCGAAATATCTCGGTATCGAGTCCGAGCGTACCTACAAAGGTCGCGGTGTGAGTGCCTGCGCCACCTGCGACGGGTTCTTCTACCGCAAGAAGACCGTAGCAGTAGTAGGCGGCGGCGACACGGCGTGCGAAGAAGCGAACTACCTTGCAGGGCTCTGCGAGAAGGTCTATATGATCGTCCGCAAACCCTACCTCCGCGCCTCGGAGATCATGCAGCAGCGTGTCCTCAATAACCCAAAGATAGAAGTCCTCTTCGAGCACAACACCCTTCAACTGACCGGCGAAGGCAAGGTGCAAGGAGCAGACCTTATCTACCGCAAAGGCGAACCCGATGAGGCAACGAAGCACATTGCTATCGACGGTTTCTTCCTCGCTATCGGTCATCATCCGAACACCGAACTGTTCAAAGACTTCATCGCCCGCGACCCGGAGGGATATATCATCACTCATGACGATAGTACACAATGTTATACTCCCTCCCTTGAGGGGAGGGCTGGGGAGAGGTTGCCCGGTGTCTTTGCCGCAGGAGACTGCGCTGACCCCCATTACCGTCAGGCTATCGTAGCAGCCGGAAGCGGAGCGAAAGCCGCCATCGAAGCAGACAAATATATAAAGAGTTTATAATGGATATTTTCTTACTGATAGTTGCATTTCTGCTGATGCTGGTTGGTATCATCGGATGTATCGTACCCGGCTTGCCCGGTGTGCCTCTGGCTTATGCCGGATTATGGGTGGCGCAAGCTACTGACCGTATTGATTTCTCATGGCAGATGCTGTTGGTTTGGGGAATCGTGACAGTCGTTGTTTCCGTGCTGGATTATGTGGTGCCGGCATGGGGCACGAAACGGTTTGGCGGTACCAAATACGGCGTGTGGGGCAGTACGATAGGTGTCTTCGTGGGACTGTTCCTGGGACCATGGGGAGTCATAATCGGTCCCTTGGCAGGGGCAATATTAGGTGAGATGCTGGGCGGCAAACAGGTGGAAGAGGCTCTCAAAGCAGGTTGGGGTAGTTTCATAGGACTGCTTTTCGGTACGGTCCTTAAACTGATCTGCTGCGGCTTGATGACCGTTGCTATAATCCAAGCTATATGGTAAACGATATAAAAAACAAACATGCAGGTGTCTGGATCCTGGTGGTTGCCGGACTGATTCTGGAGAGCATCTCGTGCCTCCAGTATTTCACCAGCCGTGTGGCAATCCGCCATGAGGCGGAACTGCGTGCACGGACGGAACTGCGTAAGGCGGAACTGGAGATAGAGAAACATACCGTTGAGATGGAGACCGCTGCCAAGACGTTGGCTTTTCTGGCGGAACGGCATATTGACACGCCCGATTCCATCTATGCTGCAACACGTCTGACCGTAAGCACATTGCGGGAGAACACCAGTATGGCTGTTGCATACATCCCTGATTATTTCCCGGGAAAACGTTACTTCGAGGCATGTAGCAGCCGTATCTCGGAGGATAGTATCTTTACCCGTCAGATAGGTAGTGCAGAACACGACTATACGCTGATGGAGTGGTACCAAAACGGATTCATACACGATAGTTGCTGGTGGTGCGAGCCTTATTTGGACGATTCAGGATCGCAGACGATGGTGGTGAGCTGTTCCTGTCCGGTGCATGACCCGCAAGGCAGAGTGGTAGCGGTTGTATGTGTGGATCTGTCTCTTGCTTATCTGCAGACGGTATCCGAATATCTGCAGGTCTATCCGAATAGTTATTACTCTATCCGTTCCGGCACAGGACAGGATATAGTACCCGCTCCGGACACTATCTCCGGTCGCAAGTATAACATCTTCCACGAAGAGATAGACGCCACAGGATGGCATATCGAGATCATTATTCCGGAGGAAGAACTGTTTGCGGATATTAACCGCATAGGATTGATTGTCTTCTTCCTGATGTTGGCAGGTCTGGTGGTGCTTGCGCTCATATTGGCTTATTCTGCCCGTACAGCGCGCAAACTGATAGCATCCAACGAGAAAAACCGCCGCATAGAGGACGAATTGAATATTGCCGGTACGATCCAGATGGCGATGTTACCCAAAGTGTTTCCTCCGTTCATGGACCGGCTGGATCTGAATATATACGGAATGGTGGAACCAGCGAAAGAGGTAGGCGGCGATCTCTATGATTTCTATGTGCGGCAGGACCATCTGTTTTTCTGTATCGGCGATGTGAGCGGAAAGGGCGTGCCGGCGGCACTGGTGATGGCTATGACGCGGTCTCTTTTCCGTAGCATTACGGCGCACGACGAACACTCGGCTTCTATTGTGCGGAAGATGAACCGGGCGCTGGCTGACCAGAACTCGCAGAACATGTTCCTCACCCTTTTCCTGGGAGTGATGGATTGTCGGACGGGCGAACTGGATTACTGCAACGCCGGTCACAATGCACCCGTGCTAAAGACCAAAGCCGGATGGCAGTTGCTGGAAGTGAAACCGAACCTGCCATTGGGGATTGAGCCGTCCTTCGAATTTACTGCACAAACAGTACAGATACAACGCGACGACATCCTCTTCCTGTATACCGACGGACTGACGGAAGCGGAGAACAGCAAGCATGAGCAGTACGGCGAGCAGCGGATGATGCAGACCTTGTCGGAAATGGCAACTAACTGTCCCCAGGAGATTGTCGCGCATCTGCAATCGGATGTGGAGCAGTTCGTAAACGGTGCGCCGCAGAGCGATGACCTGACGATGCTGGCTATCCGTTACCAGTCGGAAGCCCTTGTCATGCGTAACGATATACAGCAGATACCTACTCTTGCCGAGTGGATGGAAGGGTTGGATATCCCTGCCGAACTGAATATGCCGCTTAATCTGGCATTGGAAGAAGCGGTAAGCAATGTGATGCTGTATGCCTATCCGGAGCAGAGCGGACAGGTCCTCGTCGAATGTACGCGCTGCTATCGGGAACAGACAGAGCAGATGGTCTTTACCATCTCGGATAGCGGTATTCCCTTTGATCCCACGCAGCATGCCGAGGCGGATATTTCTCTCTCGGCTGAAGAGCGTGAGATAGGCGGATTGGGAATTCATCTGGTACGTCAGATTATGGACGAAGTGCGTTACGCACGCGAAGAAAACAAGAATATACTGACACTTATAAAAAACATATAATTAATATGAAAATTGAAATTACGACTAACGGCAATCAACTCATTGCTTCTTTTGCGGGGCGTTTGGATACCGCAGCAGCAGTACAAACAGCAGAAGACGTGAAACCGCTGATGGAGGCGGAAGGCAAAGAGATTATTCTCGATTGCACAGCTCTGGAGTATATCTCCTCGTCCGGTCTGCGTATCTTCCTTGGTATCCGAAAAGAGGCTGCCGCTCACGGAAGCAAGGTCATCGTACGTAATATTAATGCGGATATCCGTCAGGTATTCATGATGACCGGATTTATCAGTTTGTTTGAGATTCAGTAAGATGGACCTGCATTCCCAAATCATCCTCGACGAGTACCGCGAGGCACTGCCTGTTTTTGAATGCATGCAGACAGAAGTGCAAGCTAAACTGCGCGATGCGTTGGACCGTAACGGGATTATCGTTACGACGATAGAGACGCGTATCAAAACGGAGGAAAGTCTGGCTGGAAAGTTGGCGCTCAAGGGGGCTAAATACACGTCGCTCAGCGATATTACCGACATTTTAGGCGGGCGTATAGTGACATTCTATACGGATGATGTGGACCGTATTGCAGCTATCGCCGAACAGCTGTTTGATATTGATTGGGACAACTCGGTGGACAAACGCAAACTGCACCAGATTGACAGCTTCGGCTATAATTCGTTGCATTATATATGCCGTCTGCCGGGATATGAATATCGGTTTGAATTGCAGTTGCGTACTACGCTGCAGCATGCCTGGGCGTCGATCAATCATGATACGGGATATAAGTCCGGCGTAGAAATACCGCGTGAATATATCCGCCGTATCAACCGTTTGGCGGGATTGCTCGAGATGGCGGATGATGAGTTCAGCCGGATCAGGATAGAGATCAACGACTACCGCCGACGCGTGACGCAACTGGTGCAGAACGGCAAGTTGGACGACGTGCTGCTGGACGGCGATACTTTCCGCTCCTATTTGCAGGCTCGTCCCTTGGATGCCCTGAACAAGCGGATCGCCGCTATCAATCAGGCGGAGATCCAGGAAGCACCGCTTATCCGCTATCTGCGTGTGCTCAAAGCGCTCGGATGCAAGACGCTCGGAGATGTAAGCCGTTTGATACGCAAGTATGAAGAGGATGCATACCGCCTCGCCCGACACCAGCTCGGTAACACAGATCTGGATATTATATCTTCGGCGGTCGGATTGCAAAACATCTGTATCGTTTGTATCCTCTCTACCGGCGGCGGAAAAATAGGACTGATACGGCTCTTCGATACGTTGAACGGACATAATTCTCAAAATGAAGCACTGGCCGAACTGACTTATCAGCAGGCCTCTAAAATGCAAATAGAATAAAGATAACATGAAACCACTTCTTATTTCGCTCGATGAGTACGAGCGCGTTGGGGAAGGTGCTAATGGCGCCAGTTACAACCACAAGACGGACAAAAGCATCATGATGAAGATGTATTTCCGTAATTTCGATGCTGCGGCTTTGGAGCTGGAGTTGGCTAAGAAAGTATATGCAATGGGCATTCCTACGCCCGAACCGGGAGATCTGGTTACGGATGGCAAACAGATGGGAATACGTTTCAAACGCATCGAAGGGAAGAAATCCTATTCACGGGCATGCGGGGACGACCCCGAACATACGGAAGAATATGCACGAGAGTTCGCCCGGATGTGTAAGAAACTGCATGCAACGCACGTGGATACTACGCAGTTTGAGAATGTAAAGGACCGGTTCTATAAGATGCTGGCGGACAATCCCGATTTTACGGCGGAGCAGAAAGAGAAAATCCGCCGGTTTATAGAGGCGGCTCCGGATACGGACACGGCTTTGCACGGCGACCTGCAGTTCGGTAATGGTATCTTCGTGGAGAAAGATGGAGTCCGCAAGCAGTATTTCATTGATCTGGGAGATTTTTCCTATGGCTATTATATGTTCGATCTTGGTATGGTCTATCTGTGCTGCTGCCTCAATAATGAGGAATGGACGCAGGAGGTAAACCATATGTCCAATGCAACAGCCCGTCGCTTCTGGGATGCTTTTGCAAGAGAGTACTTCGGTCCGGAGGCGGATCTGGAGCAGGTGGAAAAAGAAGTGAAGGTTTATGCCGGAATTAAAACACTGATGGTAGAGAGGGACACGCATTGCCCTATGCCGCAGTTCCGTGCTATGCTGGAAGGAACCGTTTATTGATACCAGAATGGCTAATAAATATATAGATACCGGTTTGCTGGACAAAGCGATCGTCTTTGCCGTACAAGCGCATCACAACACCGAGCGGAGAGGAAAGGGCTTTCCTTATATTGTTCATCCTATGGAGGCGGTGGAGATTGTAGCTACTATGACTACCGATCAGGAGTTGCTGGCGGCTGCGGCGTTGCATGACACGGTAGAAGATACCGATGTGACCGTAGAGCAGTTGCGCGAGTTGTTCGGAGAGAGAGTAGCCGCTATCGTGCATGACGAGAGTGACCAACTGAATGGTGCACTGTTCAATGCCGGTGAAACGAATGACGAGTCGGCAACATGGCATGCCCGCAAACAAGCAGCGATAGATCGTCTGGCTGCCGCTTCCCACGATGCGAAGATGGTAGCGATGGGGGATAAATTGAGCAACATGCGCGCCATATGGCGGGATTATCAGATCAAAGGGGATGAGTTATGGCAGATCTTCCATGTGACGGACAAGGCGTCGCATGAATGGCATTACCGCGGCTTGGCAAAAGCGCTGAGTGAACTGAGCGACACTTTCGCCTACCGCGAATTTGTACGATTGATAGATGAGGTGTTTGCGTAATGACCATCGTTTTTGATCATATTGACAATGCCCGTGACCTGGGCGGTATTCTCGGAGCCGGAGGAAAATCCATCCGTCCCCACCGCCTGTTGCGTACCGCGCATCTGCATGACGCATCGGACGAAGATATAGCACGGCTGAAGCAGGAATATAACCTCTGCCGGATCTTTGATTTCCGTTCGATGGGCGAGTTTCAGGTGGTGCCGGACAGGGAGATAGAAGGTGTGCAGCACCACCTGTTGCCGACGATTGATATGCGTGCAGAGCAACAGACAGGTAAACCCATACCTGATGAGGCGTTTTTTGAACTGGATCGGCATATCGTCAATTACTCGTTTTATCCCGAGGTACAGAAGATGGCAGCCAATATGTATCCGTCTCTTATCAGGAGCGAGTTCTCACAGTTGCAATATGCAGCGTTTCTGCGTTTGATCGTGGAGGCACCCGCAGACGGAGGTATTCTGTGGCATTGCGCGCAGGGAAAGGACAGGACCGGATGGGGCGCTGCCTTCCTGATGTTTGCCCTCGGCGTGGAGAGAGAAACCGTTATTGCCGATTTCGATGAAAGCAATAAGGCTTACAGACCTATTGTAGAACGGCTGAATAAAGATGTTATTGAAAGAGGAGGCGGAGAAGACGAAATGGCTGTCATCCAGGCGTTTATGGGGGTCTCAACGGCGAATTTTATCTCTACATTGGATCTCATAGACCGTGAATTCGGAGGAATGACAAACTACCTGCATGAGATCTTATGTCTCTCTCGGGAGGATATGCAAATCCTGCGAAAGAGATATCTCGAATGATGAATAATTGACGCAAAATGTGTAAGTTATTGCGTATGTGAAATATTTATTGTAATTTTGTAGCCAAAATTAAACAAAAAGAATTATGATACTTGACAAATTAGAGAACGCTGATTGGTATTTCGACAGCGTACCCGGACTGAAACAATTTATGCAATTCTACAATGACAATGATCTTGAGGAGTTGCCGGCATGTAAGATCTATCTGGACGGAAAGGATCTGTTTGTAAACATTCTTGACTTCAAGGGCAAGGAGGAATCCAAATGCCGTATGGAGGCGCACAAGGACTATCTGGATATTCAGATACCGCTGGGTGATGACGAAGAGATGGGATGGAAAGCACAGGTGGATTGCCAGGAAGTGACCCAGGAATACGACGAAGGCAAGGATGTAGAGTTCTATGGCGACAAAGCAACCGCCAAATTCACCGTCCCTGCCGGTCATTTTGCCGTGTTCTTCCCCTCTGATGCCCACCAACCGGGAATCGCTCCGGGAAAAGAATACCGTAAGATCATCGTTAAAGCGAGAGTAAATCAATAACCTCCCGACCATCCTTAATAACAAACCATTAAAACACACACTTATGGCAACAAAGAAAGAAATAAAACATCTGCCGATAGTAGAGCGCGACCCGTATCTGCAACCCTATGAAGGAGCGTTGCAAGCCCGCGCTGACTATGCCAGACGCAAGGAAGCAGAAATAACCGGCGGTGCCAAACTCGCCGACTGGGCAACAGGATACCTCTATTTCGGTCTCCACCACAAGAAGCCCTATATTGACGAGAAAGGCAAGAAAATAGCCGGCGAATGGGTCCTCCGCGAATGGGCTCCCAATGCGACTGCAATCTATATCAAGGGCGATATGAACGGATGGCAGAAAGATGAAGCCTACCGCTTGCAGCCGGTCGGAAACGGTGTATGGGAAGCCAGAATGCCGGAAGAAGCACTCAAACACGAGCAACTCTATAAACTGCTGGTTGAGTGGCAGGGAGGATACGGCGAACGCATCCCTTCCTATGTGCGGCGTGTCGTACAGGATGCGAACACCAAGATCTTTTCTGCCCAAGTATGGGATGAACCGGAGTACGAATGGAAACACCGTAATTCCGCGAAGACCAAGAAAGTAGGCAAAGACGGTCTTTATATCTACGAATGTCACGTAGGTATGTCGTCGGAACAGGAGAAGGTGAATAGTTACGAGGAGTTCCGCCGCGATGTATTGCCGCGTATAGTCAAACTGGGCTATAACTGCGTGCAGATCATGGCTATCCAGGAGCACCCGTACTATGGCAGTTTCGGATACCATGTGTCCAACTTCTTTGCCGCATCCAGTCGTTTCGGTACACCGAATGAGTTGAAAGCCCTTATTGATGACATCCACGGCCATGGAATGAAAGTGATCATGGATCTGGTACACAGCCATGCCGTGAAAAACGAACTGGAAGGACTGGGTAATTTCGATGGTACTCCGTATCAGTATTTCCACGACGGCGCGCGTCGGGAGCACCCGGCTTGGGACAGCCTTTGCTTCAATTACGGCAAGAACGAAGTGCTGCATTTCCTGTTGAGCAACTGCAAGTTCTGGTTGGATGAATATGATTTTGACGGATTCCGTTTTGACGGTGTGACCAGTATGATCTATCGCAGCCACGGGTTGGGAGAGGATTTCAACGGATATCCGAGTTATTTCAGCGGCAACGAGGACGGCGACGCAATCATGTATCTGACTCTGGCGAATAAGGTGATTCATGAGGTGAAACCTGATGCTGTCACGATAGCGGAAGAGGTATCGGGAATGCCGGGACTGGCTGCCAAGATAGAGGATGGCGGCGTCGGGTTCGACTACCGGCTGGCAATGGGTATTCCTGATTTCTGGATCAAGTATATCAAGGAGGTGAAAGACGAGGACTGGAAAGCCGGTCATATCCTGTTTGAGATGACTAACAGACGCGAGGACGAGAAGACCATCAGTTATGCTGAGAGTCATGATCAGGCGCTGGTAGGAGACAAGACCATTATCTTCCGTCTGGTGGACGCGGATATGTACTGGCATTTCGAGCATGGCCATTCTACCTATATGGCAGACCGGGGTATTGCGTTGCATAAGATGATCCGGCTGGTGACTGCCTCTACGATCAATGGCGGATATCTGAACTTCATGGGGAATGAATTCGGCCATCCTGAGTGGATCGATTTCCCGCGCGAGGGGAACGGATGGAGTTATAAATACGCCCGCAGACAGTGGAGTCTGGTGGACAATCCCAATTATTTCTTTGCCGACTTGAACCGTTTTGACGAAGCCATGATCCATCTGCTGAAGAACCACTTGCTGACGCAGAACCCGACGGCAGAGGAGAAACGTTACAACGTAGGCAAACATCTGCCGTGGGTGATGAAATGGTGGGATAACGAAGGCGACCAAGTGGTGGCTTATTCACGCGGAGACCTGCTTTTCATCTTCAACTGGAACGGCCAGAAATCATTTGCAGACTATGGAATGCTGGTGCCGGAAGGCAAATACAAAGTGGTGCTTAATACCGATGCCAAGGAGTTTGCAGGCTTCGGCTTGAGCGATGACTCGGTAGAGCATTTCACGGAGCACGACGAACTCTACGCCAAAGATGGCAAGGGGTGGCTGAAGATGTATCTGCCGGCACGAAGCGCAGTAGTGTTACAAAAAATTGACTAAAACAATACAACAATGAAAAAGAAAATCTATCATTCCTTGGTACTTGGTACTTTGTCCCTTTGTACCTTATTAATCGGCTGTACCAAGAAACCGGCTGAGCAAGCCGCAGAGTCTCAAGAGCAGGAACAGGCTCAGGAGCAAGTAGCAGAAGCAGCGAGTGAGAACGCCTACACTGATATCACCGCTCTCACGCCGGAAGGCGAGGAGTTGTCCCTGAGCGAGGTGGTAGGCAAGACCGACTATGTATTGCTTGATTTCTGGGCAAGCTGGTGCGGACCGTGCCGCCGTTTCATCCCCGTGCTCAAAGAGATCTATGCTTCGCAGCCGGAGGGACATCTGCAGATACTCAGTTGCTCTGTCGATCAAGACGCTATGGCTTGGCGCGTAGCACTCCAGGAAGAGCAGATGCCTTGGCTTCAGATGCGGGAGGATGAGGAGCACCCGTGTTCCGATAAATACGGAGTGGAGTATATCCCCTTCACCGTACTGATCGACCGCGAGGGTGAGATTGTTGCTGTCAACCCGGAGGAACCGGAGTTGGCGGAAATCCTTCTCGGTGAATAAATGTGAAAATAAGAAAATGTGAAAACGAATAAATCCTATGCGTGTAATTATCGAACCTTCGTATGACCTGCTGAGTCAGTGGGCTGCGAACTATGTAGCAAAACGAATCAATGAGTTCGGACCTAAAGAGGGGGCTCCGTTTGTGTTGGGTCTGCCGACAGGCAGTTCGCCGCTTGGTATGTATAAGGCGCTTATCAAGCTGAACCAAGAGGGAAAAGTGTCCTTCCGCAATGTAGTCACCTTCAATATGGACGAGTATGTCAACCTGCCGGAAGAGCACCCGGAGAGTTATCATAGTTTCATGTGGAATAATTTCTTCAGCCATATTGACATCCGCAAGGAGAATGTGAACATCCTGAATGGCAATGCAGCCGATCTGGCAGCGGAATGCGCACGGTATGAAGAGAAAATCAGGAACTACGGAGGTATTCATCTGTTCCTCGGCGGTATCGGTCCGGACGGACATATAGCCTTCAACGAGCCGGGTTCTTCTCTCTCCAGCCGCACCCGCAAGAAAGAGCTGACCACCGATACGATCATTGCTAACAGCCGATTCTTCGACAATGATGTCAATAAGGTGCCTAAGACAGCCCTCACCGTAGGTGTAGGGACCGTCATGGATGCACAGGAAGTGCTCATTATGGTCAATGGTCATAACAAAGCCCGCGCGCTGCAGCACGCTATCGAGGAACCGATCAGCCACATGTGGACTGTCTCTGCGCTTCAGATGCACCAGCACGGTATCATCGTCTGCGACGAAGCCGCTTGCGACGAACTCAAAGTAGGTACCTTCAAGTATTTCAAGGACATCGAGAAAAACAACCTCGATCCCAAAACGCTTCTCTGAACGGAGCAGTCTTTTGACTTTCGATTATGTTAGAAATTTATAATTCATTAACACGACTAAAGGAAACATTCAAACCGCTGCACGAGGGGCACGTGGGCATGTATGTCTGCGGGCCCACTGTGTACGGTGACGCCCATCTGGGACACGCCCGTCCGGCGATTACATTCGATGTGCTCTACCGCTATCTGATGCACCTGGGGTACAAAGTGCGCTACGTGCGCAATATCACCGATGTGGGACACTTGGAGCACGACGCGGACGAGGGCGAGGACAAGATTGCTAAGAAAGCCCGTCTGGAACAACTGGAGCCGATGGAGGTAGTGCAATACTATACCAACCGCTACCACCGAGATATGGCGGCGCTGAACGTCCTGCCGCCGTCCATCGAGCCGCACGCTTCGGGACATATCATCGAGCAGATAGCGTTTGTGCAGAAGATTCTGGACAAGGGCTATGCCTATGTTTCCAACGGCTCCGTCTATATGGACGTGGAGAAGTACGCCAAAGACTACCCTTACGGCAAACTCTCTGGACGTAACCTGAACGATATTGTCACCGAGACCCGCGAACTGGACGGACAGTCCGAGAAAAAGCATAGTTATGACTTTGCCCTCTGGAAGAAGGCAAGTCCCGAGCATATCATGCACTGGCCCAGCCCGTGGAGCGAAGGTTTTCCGGGATGGCATATGGAGTGCTCTACGATGGGTACCAAGTACCTCGGAGAGAAGTTTGATATCCACGGTGGCGGTCTGGATCTGATCTTCCCGCACCACGAAGCGGAGATAGCGCAGAGCTGTGCGGCGCTGGGACATGAGTCGGTGCATTACTGGATGCACAATAACATGATCACTATCGCCGGCAAGAAAATGGGCAAGAGTTATAACAACTTCATTACCCTTGAGCAGTTCTTCAGCGGTAAGCATGAGTTGTTGAGCAAGCCGTTCGGTCCGATGGTCATCCGTTTCTTCATCCTTCAGGCTCACTACCGCTCCACGGTGGACTTCTCGTCCGAAGCATTGGAGGCTGCTGAGAAGGGTCTGCAGCGTCTGCAAGAGGCATATAGCCGCCTGCTGAAGATAAAACCATCAGCGGAGACAACTCCCTCCCTTTTAGGGGGTGGTCGTGGAGAGGCTTCTCTCCGTCAGCGTTGCGCCGAAGCGATGGACGACGATCTGAATACGCCTTTCGTCATTGCAGCCCTGTTTGACTCGGTGAAAGCGATCAACACCGTCCATGACGGCAAAGGGACGATCAGCGAGGCTGATCTGAACGAACTGCGCGAGGTATGGCAGACCTACGCCATTGACATTTTAGGATTGCGGCTTGGCGAGAATGGCGATCAGCCATCAGCCGTCAGCCATCAGCTATCTGCTTTCCACGGAGCTGTAGATCTGCTCCTTGGCATCCGTCTGCAAGCAAAACAAAACAAGGACTGGGCAACATCCGATAAGATCCGTAACGAACTGACGGCGCTCGGCTTCCAAATCAAAGACACCAAGGATGGCTTTGAGTGGTCTATATAGAATAAAGAATAAAGACTGCCGTGTTCAAAGAGTAAAGACTTGTTTGCGCCTGCTGATGCATTTAAGTCTTTATTCTTTACTCTTCATTCCTTTAATCTCTTGCTCTCACCAGACGCAAGAGACGGTCGTCACAGAGGACAGCCTCGTCTGGTATCCCGGCAGGACATTCAGCTACAAGGCGAAGTTCAACGACCTGCAGGCGAAGCAGCACGAAGTAGCTTCGCGTATCGGCTTGTCTCGTCCGCCCGAGAACCGGAAGGACGCGGCAAAGATGCGCCATCAGCTGGTGGAGATTAAGACCAACGAGAATTATATCGTAGATAGTTTGACCCACTCGGTGCCTTTCTTGATTCCTTCCGCCAAACGCGAACTGGATGCTATCGGAGCCGAATGGGCGGACATCCTGTCACGCAACAACCTGCCGCATTATCGGTTCTACGTGACTTCCGTGCTCCGTACGCAGGAGGACATCAAATACCTGCAACGGAGCGGAAACATCAACTCCGTCACCCGGTCCTGCCATTGCTACGGCACAACCTTCGACCTCGCGTACATGCGATATGATAAGGTAACGCAGACGCGTGCGTACATGCATGAGGATAACTTGAAACTGGTTCTGGGACAAGTGCTGTTGAACCATCAGCGGGCGGGAAAGATCTACGTCAAGTACGAATGGAAACAGTCTTGTTTCCACATTACGGTGAGAGAGTAATTGATAATTGATAATTGATAATTGAGAATTGATAACGATCAACGACTAACGACTAACGACCATTTTTCTTCTCTTCTTTCTCGCAGACCTCTATTAGACCACAACCCGAGCAGTCCTCCTGCCCGGGTTCGTTTATTTTGCACTCGTCCTCTTTGAGCGGCTCTGCCTCGTTCGTGGGAGACTTCTTGGCTTTGATGCGTTCGTTGATCTCAATGAGCGTCACGATCACTGCAGCCATTATGATAAATGCTAATAATGCTTTCATTTTGTGCTACTTTTCTCCTCCCCTTTAGGGGGAGGCTGGGAGGGGCCTACTCTTCAAAATCCTCCACCTTGTCTTCTTCGATCACGAGGTTGTCGATGATGAACTGCTGCCGCTCGGTGGTGTTCTTGCCCATGTAATAAGCCAGCAGTTCTTTCACATTGTCGTCCTTGCGCAGCGTCACTTGGTCGAGCCGGATACCGGCACCGATGAACCCCTTGAACTCGTCCGGTGAGATCTCTCCCAGACCTTTGAATCGTGTGATCTCCGGCGTCTTGATCTTAGCCATTGCTTTCTGGCGTTCTTCCTCGGAATAGCAGTATATCGTCTGGCTCTTGTCCTTCACGCGGAAGAGCGGAGTCTGCAGGATATAGACGTGTCCTTTCTTCACCAAATCGGGGAAGAACTGCAGGAAGAAGGTCAGCATCAGCAGCCGTATGTGCATACCATCGACATCGGCATCGGTAGCAATAATCACTTTGTTGTACCGCAACTCGTCCAGACCGTCTTCTATGTTAAGCGCCGACTGCAGGCAGTTGAACTCCTCGTTCTCATACACCACCTGTTTGGTCAGTCCGTAGCAGTTAAGCGGTTTGCCTCGCAGGGAGAACACGGCTTGCGTGCGCACGTCGCGGCTCTTGGTGATCGAGCCCGATGCGGAGAGACCCTCGGTGATGAAGATACAGCTCTCCAGCCTCAGATCGTCGTCCGCGTCCTTGCTGCTCTTCACCGGCTTGGGGTCGTTCAGGTGTATCTGGCAGTCACGCAACTTGGGGTTGTTGACCAGGTTCTTCTTCGCCCGCTCACGAGCCGCTTTCGTCACGCCTGCTATCGCCTTGCGCTCTTTCTCGCTGTCCTGGATCTTCTGCAGCATGATCTCCACGGTCTGCGGAGTCTTGTGCAGGTAGTTGTCCAGCTGCTGTTTGACGAAGTCATTGACGAACTTGTTGACGGAGATACCGCCGGACGGGCTCATGTCTTTGGAGCCTAATTTGACTTTCGTCTGGCTCTCGAAGACCGGTTCTTCTACGTTGATGGCAATAGCGCCCACTACGCCGTTTCGGATGTCCGCCAGCTCCTGGTTCTTGTTGAAGAACTCTTTGATGGTTCTGCCTATGGCTTCGCGGAAAGCGGTCTGGTGCGTTCCGCCCTGGATAGTATGCTGGCCGTTGACGAACGAGTAGTACTCGTCGCCGTTCTGGTCCGTGTGCGTCAGGGCTATCTCTATATCTTCTCCTACGATATGAATGATCGGGTAGAGCGGCGAGACGGTCATGTTCTCCGTCAGCAGGTCCAGCAGACCGTTCTTGGAGACAAACTTCTTATCGTTATAAACGAGTGTCAGTCCGGTGTTGAGATAGGCGTAGTTGCGCAGCAGTTCCTCGATATAGTCGTCGCGGAAATGGTAGTTCTCGAACAGCCCTTTGCTGTCGTCGGGCACAAACTCGATGATCGTACCGCGTTTCTCCGGTCCGTTATAGTCCACTATCCCGGTGTCGGAGGTCAGTTTGCCTTGCGCGAACTCCGCCCTGCGCATCTTGCCCTCGCGGTAGGATTCTACGGCGAAGAAAGAGGACAGGGCATTGACAGCTTTGGTACCCACACCGTTCAGACCGACGGATTTCTTAAACGCCTTGCTGTCGTATTTGCCGCCGGTGTTGAGCACCGAGACAACCTCCACCAGTTTGCCCAAAGGGATACCGCGTCCGTAGTCCCGTACACGCACACGCCCCTCTTTGACCTCTACTTCAATCACCTTGCCTTCGCCCATGCGGTACTCATCGATAGAGTTGTCGATACTCTCTTTGATGAGCACGTAGATACCATCGTCCGAGTGGCTTCCGTCGCCTAACTTGCCGATATACATACCCGGACGGCGCCGGATATGCTCCATGTCGTCGAGGTGGATGATGTTAGCCTCGCCGTACTCCACGGCTGAGCTTTCGACAGGCTCTATCCTGTCACCGGTAACCCGTAACCCGTCACCTCTCTTTCGACTTTCGTCTATATGTTTTTCTTCTGCCATAATTCAATGATATATTGTTTCGCTGCCTCGTATTCGTTAGGGATGATACCGTCAAGGATAGCGTCCTTGACAGCGGCTTTCATCTCTCCTACGAGGGAACAGGGTTCAAGATGAAACATCTGCATGATCTCGTCGCCGTTGACGGGCGGCTGGAAATTGCGGATCCGGTCGCGTTCTTCCAGTTCCACCATCTTCTGCCTTACCAGCCGGTAGTTGCGGTGGTACCGCTCCACTTTCTGTTCGTTGCGGCTGGTGATGTCTGCGTCGCATAGCATCATCAGGTCGTCTATGTCGTCTCCGGCTTCGAAGAGCAGCCGTCTTACGGCGGAGTCGGTCACGGTGTCCTCTATCAGGTTGATCGGCCGCATATGCAGGTCCACCATCTTCTTCACGTACTCCATCTTCTCGTTCAGCGGCAGTTTCATCCGCGCGAAGATCTTCGGTACCATCTTAGCGCCTATATAGTTGTGGTTGCGGAATGTCCATCCGGCTTGCGGGTCCCACTGCTTGCTCCGCGGCTTGCCTATGTCGTGTAGCAACGCCGCCCACCGCAGCCATAAAATACTATCTCGGTCTGTCAGCGAAGCGGTCTGTATTCTGTCAGCGAAGCGGTCTTTACTCTGTAGCTCCGCTACATTGTCCAATACCTTCAGGGTGTGGTAGAACACGTCCTTGTGTCCGCGGCCCTCTTTGACCTCCACGCCTTTGAGTGCCGCCAGTTCGGGGAAGATGAGCGGCAGCAGACCTGTCTTGTCCAGCAAAATCCAGCCCTCCGAAGGACGGCGGCTCAGCATGATCTTGTTCAGTTCCTCCGCAATCCGCTCTTTGGTGATGATGCCGATGCGCTCTTTATTGCGGGCGATGGCATCGAAGGTCTCGCCGTCAAGGTTGAATCCTAATTGCGTGGCAAAACGGATGGCGCGCATCATACGCAGCGGGTCGTCGCTGAACGTAATATCCGGATCCAGCGGCGTCCGGATGATACACCGCTCCAAGTCTCCCATTCCGTCAAACGGATCCAGCAACTCGCCGTAGCGGTCTGAATTAAGACAAATCGCCATGGCGTTGATAGTGAAATCGCGCCTGTTCTGGTCTTCCTCCAGAGTCCCGTCCTCGACGATGGGGTTGCGGCTGTCATGCCGGTAACTCTCTCTGCGCGCACCGACGAACTCCAGCTCTAATGACTTTTGACTTTCGACTTTTGACTTTCGACTGTTGTACTTCACCTGCGCGGTACCGTAGGTCTTGAAGACAGCGAGATGCGCACCTTTTCCCAGCCGCTTTGCCACCGCCTCTGCCAACAGGATACCTATTCCCGAGCGTCCATCTTCCTTTTCTCTCCCCTTGAGGGGGAGTTGGAGGGGGTTATCAACTACTACCACATCTATGTCGTCGCTCGGTCTATGCAGAAACAGGTCCCTTACCCAGCCGCCGATGACATAGCACTCCAGCCCCAACCGGTCGGCTTCTTCGCCGATCAGATGCAGGATAGGTTGCTCTATTTTGGGGTCTGTGATCCTCATTTGCACAAATTAGCGTGCAAATTTACAACTTTTTTTTGAGATATACAAAAAATAATAGATACTTTCCTTGATTTGTCATTATTTCTTGCTTTTTCTGCAACTTTTACGACTCATTTACGACTCATTTAGCACTCATTCTCGAACCATTATCGAACCGTTTTCGAGAGATGGTGGGGTATCTCAAGGAAGTTTGGACACCGCTATTGCATAGGTAATGCCTCCGAGATGCATAGGTATTGCCCCTTATATCTATTTTACTATTTGTTGTAAATGAGCAAGTTGACAAACTTTTATTTTTTGGAAAAAACGCGCCGAAAAGACGTTTTTCCCACTTTTTATTTGCGTATGTCAAAAAAAAGCAGTAATTTTGCAGGCTTTTTCGAGTAAAAAGCACGTCATTAATTATTAACCCGGGCAAGAATTCGTGTAATTCACCGCCCACAAAACAAACAAAAACAAATGGCAACAAAGATTCGTTTGGCTCGTTATGGTCACAAAGACTATGCTTTCTACCACATCGTAGTAGCAGACAGCCGCTCGCCGCGTGACGGCAAATTTATCGAACGTCTCGGTTCGTTCAACCCGAACACCAACCCTGCAACCGTAGTGCTCAACTTCGAGCGTGCCCTGTACTGGGTAGGCGTAGGTGCTCAACCGACAGACACCGTACGTACGATCCTTTCTAACGAAGGTGTACTCCTCTGCAAACACTTGCAAGGCGGTGTAGCCAAAGGTGCTTTCAGCGAGGAAGAGGCTCAACGCCGCTTCGAGGCTTGGAAAGCGCAGAAAGATGCTAAGAATGGCAAGATCAGCCAGGCTGAGGCAGACAAGAAAGCTGCTGCAGCAAAGGCTCTTCACAACCAGGAGATTGAGACCAACAAGGCTAAAGCTGCTGCTATCGCTGAGAAGCGTGCTGCTGCTGACGCTGCGCTCGCTGCTGCCGCTCAAGAGGCTGCACAGGAGGCTGCTGCCGCTGAGGCAGAGGCTAAAGGCGAGGCTCCTGCAGAAGAAAGTGCTGCAGAATAAGCCGCTTTATTTTAGCAAAAAGAAGTCCGGAACGAGAGTTTCCGGACTTTTTTATTCGTAGAAATCAGCATAGACCAACTTTATACGCGGGTCAATGGCGAAGAGACTGTCCGCTTTCCGACGACTGATCTCACCACCGAAGAGGGCGAAACAGTCACCGTCGCATTTCGAGAAGTCCGGACATTGGCGGTAGTCAAAAGCATAGTTACGAATAGCTACCGGCTGGTCGGCTTTAACGGGAGGTACCCGGCTTGCCATCACATGATAGCCCTTTTTGAGCAAAGCCCAATAGTCCTCGTCGGAGAAACACTCCACCCACACCCGGTCCTTGTATTTACCGAGCCACCGGTCTATGACCGCCGGATCGGAGATCTTGTCGGTCACTAATGTTAGCTGCGGGTTAGCCGTCAAGATCGAGTCCATCCGTGGAAAATCAATTGGCGTGAACAGTCCGTAAATCTTTCTTGCCATAAACTCGTCATGAGTAGGCGCTTCGGTCCATTCGAACTGCCAGTCGTGCCAAGCCACCAACTCGCCGTCCGAGGTGAGAGACAGATCCAGTTCCATAAAATCGAACCCGTGCGCCAGCGTGTTGCGGACGGCTTCGAGGCTGTTCGAATACATATACCGATATACGCTCCCGCCGGCATGCGCGATATAATGCGGCAGATCGGGATTCGCAAACCAATTCGTCCGAATCAGTTTGTCGGAGAGGGAGCGCCGGAGCGCGCAGTCGTCGTCCGCGTAGCAAGGTATGTATATCAAGTCATGCCCCATACCCTTCCAGAAATAATGTTGCTGACCGACGGCGTGCAGGATAGTAGGAAAGATGTCTCCCTGTTTGGCTTGTGGGATATAGATCGTGCTGTCTATACACGGAGCGGTCATTACGAAGGGACATCCTGCTTCGCCTGTACCGAAAGGCAGGTTCGCGCGTAAACCGTAGTCCCGCACCTCATCGCTCATGCTACACCTGAAGATACGGTGGTCGCCGGTGATAGCGATTGTGCTGTTTTGCATCGCTTTGGCGGTGTCTGCCCAAGCCAGGAAACGTCCCACCTGACGATCGGTGAAATGCGCCGTCTGCATGTAACTGCGTATGATAGGGGGAACAGAGTCCGGCAGTTCGAGCCGTTTGTCGGGCGCGCTGTCGAAAGGCAGGTGCCCGTTGATAGTGATTCCCATTGCGCAACAGGGCGCAGAGGCAGTGTCGAGGGTCTGTATCAGTTTGTCTATCACAATACTGTCATTCCAAGCGAACCGGTAGTCCGTGTCGGGTTCGATGAGCTCCTGATAGCCATAGACAGGAGTCATCCGCCGCTGGTTCCACACATTGCGGCAGGGGTTGATGATTGCGCTGCGGGGATAGAAATGCGCAAGGTTGGGGTAGGTGCAGTAGTCATAATCGATACAGGCAATCCCTTCCAGAGTTGGGTAAAGACCGGTATTGACAATCAGCTGTCCGTCTCCGGACATGCCGTAGCCTATCTGTGTGGCGGCATCGCGGGCATAGAGCACCGGGTGGGACGAGATATATTCTTTCATCGCCGGACAAACAGGCTCTCCGTTCTTGTCCTCCGCATCCAACACCCACGACTCAAAACTCTCCAACAGCAGAATAACAAGGTGCCCTTGCGGCTCTGCCGGAGGCAACTGCGGCGTGACAAGCTTTGCCAACTCGGCTTGCTCTGCCTCGTTTAACTCCGCCGGTTTGCTTCTTTCAGCATAGTACCGGATACAGTCCGCCACCATGTAGAGCGGATACGCAAGGATCGAACGATGGTGGATGTAATGCGTTGCTTTGCGCTCGTTCTCACTCACACCGACGAAAAACGCCTGCGGCACCCTGCACGGATTGACCCACTCCCATGTGAAAGGAGCACCATTGATATAAGGCTTGTGATAGTGCCACCGGAGGAATGAGCCGGTGAAGCTTAACATAACGCCGGTAATGAGGGCAATGAGCGTTTCCCACCACCGGAAAGGAGCGGCTTCCCAGAGGAAACAGAGAGCTGCGACGCAAGTGATGAGCGGAAACAAGAGCAATGAAGCGTCGCAATAAGGGATGATGCTGGACCAGAACCCCTCCATGTTGCCTGTGAGGGAGAGGAGGTGCCAGGTGATGAAGAGATGGTTGACGCGGTAGTAGATGATTTGGGCTATGATCCATAGGTCGGTTACGCCTAACAGGACAAAGACGGGCCATCGTTTGGGAGTCCACATCACCGTAAGCGCAAGGATCACCGCCGCCGCCCATTTGAAATAAGTATGGGCAGGAGAGACGTACAAGCCGGTATCCACTATTGCGTCAAACAAAAAGCATTTGGCACCAAGCAGACCGACCACCAGCAGGAAACGGAACCATGCTCCCAAGTGCGTATTATTCAGGATCCTGATAACCATAAACATATCAATTTCGCTGCAAAATTACACAAAATAATTGAATTACACAAAAAAAATTGCACATATGCAAAAAAAGCAGTATATTTGCAAACTTTTTATGTGGCATAAAGTACGCAACATATGGCAAAACAACACCAAAGTGGTGGAGAACTATGCGTTTATGACCATCTTGCAGGTATTGAATATCTGCTTTTATCTATTGATATATCCTTTCTTAATCCGTGTATTGGGAGCAGAGAGTTACGGACTATATGCCTTTGTCTTGGCTATTGTGACGCTTTTCATTACTTTTATCTCATTTGGTTTCGACCTCCCCGCGGCAAAAAAAATTGCGGAGAATGCAGAGAATAAAGAGGAGATGTCCAAAGTGCTGTCTGAAGTGACAACAACCAAGATTTTCTTGGAGGTAATCGCTTTGATTATTTATACCTGTTTGTTTTTTGTCTCCGCCAAAATGCGTGAAAACGCCCTGCTTTTCGCGATCGTCTTTGCCCAGACCATAACGAACATCGTCTTCCCCCAGTGGTATTTCCAGGGTGTGCAGCGAATGCGTGTGGTGACCTATATCCAGGTGGCGCTCAAACTTGCAACGCTGCCCTTTATCTTCTGGCTGCTCCGCTCGCCGGATGACTGTTGGATATATGCCTTGATAGTCTCGGCGTCTTCGGTGGCGGGAGGAGTGATAGCTTGGCTGATAGTACGTTTCAAGGATGGTCTGCAAATGCGCTATGTCGCCCTGCCTGTTGTCTGGAGATCCATTCGCGAGACTGCACCTTTCTTCCTTACCAACGCTACAAGCATACTGAAAGAACAGGGCGTCGTTCTCCTGATAGGGCAGTTCTTAGGAATGAGCGAAGTGGCTGTATATGACTTGGCAAATAAGATCATTATTATCCCGCGGACAATCTTCAGCAAACTGAATGATGCGCTGTATCCCAAGATGATGGCGCAGCCGAGTCCGGCGAGGCGCAAGAAAATCCTGATAGGAGAGATTGCGGTCGGAATAGGTGCTATTGCTTTGATTGCCGCGTTCGGATATTGGGCGGTGCTGATTTTGGGCGGAAAAGCTATGATCGCCTCCTATCCGGTGAGTGTCATTTTGAGTGTCACGATTCTTACTTGGCTGGTCGCCGGAGCGCTGATAGATTTCTATATTATTCCGTCTGGAAAGGTCTATTATATCACGGTCAACCAGATCATAGCTATGTCGGTTACGTTCCTTATCGCGGGAGCGGGATTGTATTTCTTCCGCAGCGTCTATGTGCTGGCTGCCTCTTTGGCGGTGGCGGGATTGATTGAAATAGCCTATTGCAGTTTTGTGGTCATTAAAAACAAGATGAGATGAAACTGAGTGTGATAGTGCCTGTCTATGGCGTGGAGAAATACATAGCGCGTTGCGCGGAGTCGCTGCTCCGGCAGGACTATGCAGACAAGGAACTCATCTTCGTGGACGATGCTTCGCCGGATCGCTCCATAGCAATTCTGCAAGAACTGCTCCCGCACTATCCGGACCGGCAGGTCACGATTCTCCGCCATTCCGAAAACCGCGGGTTGGCGGCGGCGCGGAGAACAGGCATGAAGGCGGCTACCGGAGAGTACATAATCCACGTGGACGGAGACGACTACATGGAGCCGGACGCGCTGAGTCTGCTCGCCAGGAAAGCGGAGGAAACAGAGGCGGATATAATCGGGATGGATTTCTATTTCGACTGGGGCGAACGAAAGAAAGTGTATCAAGGTCGTTGGACGGAGAATGCACAGGACTACAGCCGCTTGGTATTGAGTGGAGCTACTATGCCCAATATGTGGGCGCATGTGACTAGACGCCAATTAATAGAACAAGCAGGCATCCTACCTATAGAAGGACTGGACACGGGGGAGGATTATTTGTTCCTTTCCAGGATATGTCCGTACGCAAACTCTATAGCGCACGTGGAGCGCCCTTTGTACCACTATATGCAGACAAACACTTCCTCATACATGCATGTGCTGTCGGAGAAGAATATCCGCAGTCTGGTACGTGTGATGGAGGAACTGGATGACTTTTACGGGGGCAAAGAGGAGTATTCCGATGCTCTCCGCGCCGGTCAATGGCTGAAGAAAACGGAACTGATGATGCGTGTAAGCAGAAGTCAATACCCGCTCGTGGACGAAATGCCTGCGATAGCGCCGGTCAACACCGGCACGATGACCTGTGCCCAACGTATAGCTGCGCCTTTAGTCGCCAAACGGTATTGGTTCCTTCTTTCGCTATACACCTCCTGTTACAGGGCTTTGATTGAGATAGTACAAGTTTTGAAAGGAAGAAGAAAGAATAAATGCTGACTTACCTGCTCAATATTGCTTTTGCCATCGTGGCTACGGTGCTATATATCCAAGCGCCGTGGACATATAGTTACGACTATTGCGTGACGCTGATGACGTGTTTTATTGCGCAGAACGTGCTTTTCTTTGCTACCAACAAACGCAAGAACTGGCTGGGCTTTGAGTTCTTCTTTGCCCTCTCGTTCTTCCTCGTCAATTTCGTCTATCCGGTCTTCTATGCGCCGACAGAGCGCATCTATTGGTCCTTCTTCTCTTTCTCGTTTAATGATAATTACGTCACGCGGGCTACCGCTTTGGCTTATTTCGGCTACGCATGGTACATGCTGGGCGCAACACGGCTGCTGCAACTGAACCGCGAAGAGCCGGACAAGCCTACTTTCATCATCTCCATGCGCCAGTATCTTTGGTTCTTCGGTATCACCATGGTAGCATGGGCGCTCTTTGTCGTTACCGGCGGACTGGCTGCGCTGCAGAGTGTCTATGCCGACGGAGCCAACCTCCGGGACGTAGGTATCTACAGCTATTTCAACAATATCTTCACCGTCGGTTGTTACCTGATGGCGATATTCCTTTTCCGCCTGCCGAAACAGAAATGGTGGTTCTACCTGGCGGTGATAGCCGCTTTCATGCTTATTCTGCTCTCGACCGGCAGCCGCCAGCTGGCAGTCAGTCTGGCGTTGATCCTTATTGTGGGATTCAGCATGTATGTCTACCGTTTTCGTTGGTGGCAGGTGCTGATGCTGGTAGCAGGCGGTTCCATAGCCCTCTTCCTCGTCATGACCCTTCGCACGGAGGGACTGGACCCCGGGGCATGGCAGGCTAAGTTAGCCCATCTCAAGTTAGAGGAGTTCTGGGATATATACGAGGACCTGATCGTCAATGACGTCAATCTCTTCCGCCTTTTCGGTTGGGCGCAGGAGAATGACCTTACCTGGTTCCAGGGCATGACGCTTGACATCGCTTCGCCCATACCGGGATTAGGAGGCTATATCATAGCCCATTCGGACGTGCCGCCTCAGATGCTGCACGGCGGTGATCTGCCTTCGTATCTGTTACTGGGACCGGACGCAGAATGGGGAACGGGAACCAATATGGTCGGCGAAGCATACCGCTCGTTCGGGGCGGTAGGTACCGCGATCGCTATGTTTCTGATCGGACTTTGGGTGAAGGAGAGTTTCTACCGTGCGAAGGACAGCGTCTATTGGTATCTGATGTCTTTCCTGCTGGTCGGGCATGCACTCATCTATCCGCGTGCTCCGCTGCTCTTCGATCCGCGGTTGGTGACCTGGAGCCTGTTGCTGCTGGCGATTGTCATGACCATAACCACCCACCAGAACGAGATAGTGAACGCCCTTAACCGCCTGGGCAAAAAGAAGGAGATGCAGCCATGAGAATCCTTTATTGTATCCCGCATCTGTATAACTCCGGCGGAATGGAGCGTGTACTGACCCAGAAAGTGAACTGGTTGGCAGCACACACGTCCCATGAGATCACAATCCTGACGACGGAGCCGGTGCCGGCGGGCACTCCGAAATGCTATTTCCCCCTCTCCGAAAAGGTGCAGGTGGTGGAACTGAATATTGATTTCAATGCAGACTACACCAAGCCGCTACTGTCCAAATACTACGCCCACATGCGCCGCATGCGCATGTACAAGCGTGCGCTAACCGAATATATAGTGCAGCACGGGATAGACCTCTGTATCTCGCTGGGAGGCAAAGAGATAGCTTTCCTGCGTTACCTGCCATGCCGCACGATCGCCGAGATGCACTTCGCTATGAACCAGCGGCGGCAGTTGATAGAGGCGAACCATAAAAGTCTCTTCTGGTCGCTCGTTGGAGAGGTGCGCACAAAACAACTGGTGCAAGCCGTCAAACCTTTGGAGCGGCTGGTGGTACTGACCGACGCAGACAAAGCAGCCTGGGAGAAAGCCGGTTGCACGAACGTGACGGTCATCCCGAATCCCTGCATGCTGGATAACTGTCAACTATCAACTATCCATTCTCAATTCCCCAAGACGGTGCTGGCGGTTGGGCGGTTGCATGAGCAGAAAGGCTTTGACCTTCTTTTGCAGGCATGGCAACCCATAGAGAAACACTATCCCGAATGGCAGTTGCGCATTGTGGGAGAAGGTCCTAAACGCGCTGAATTAGAGACGCAAGTTCGCGAACTAACCTTGAGACATGCAATTATTGCCGGTCGTACAGAGAATGTGGCTGATGAATATAGCAGTGCGTCACTGTTTGTGCTCTCCTCACGATATGAGGGTTTTTCTCTGGTATTGGCAGAAGCCATGTGGTGCGGTGTGCCCTGTGTGGCTTTCGACTGTCCGCAGGGACCGGCGGAACTCTTGGCAGACGGCAGAGGATGGCTAGTAGAGAACGGCAATGTGGAAAAATTGACACAGCAGATTATCTATGCTATATCGCACCCGGAAGAAGCCGCCGCTCGTGCGCAGAAAGCACAGGCTTTCGCGCAGGCGACTTACAGCGAGGCGGCAATCATGCCTCGGTGGATCCGTATAATAGAACAACATGAATAAACGGATACTATATATCAACGAATCGCTCAATACCGGCTCAACAGGTCACATAGTGGAGGAAATAGCTTCTTCTGCGATGAAGAATGGCTATGAGTGTATGGTGGCGCACGGAGCGCGGTATGTGCATGCTTCGCAAATCCCGCATTATGCTTTTTCTTCTCGTATAGAGGAGTACGCACACGGCGTTTATTCCTTGTTCTGCAATGCCCACGGTCTGGGTTCCGAATCTGCCACAAAGCGGCTCATCCGGTTTATTCAGGACTGGCAACCGTCCTTGATACACCTGCATAATATCCACGGCTATTACCTGAACTATCCGCTTTTGTTTGAATTCCTGAAAAAGGCAAACATCCCGGTTGTATGGACATTGCACGACTGTTGGGCGATAACAGGAAGGTGTGCCTATTTTACCCTCAGCGGTTGCAATCAGTGGCAAACCCAATGCAGGGACTGCCCCGCTTATTCGGACTATCCGCGCAGTTTGTACAGAGGGAACACCCAGAGGAACTTTATATTAAAAGAGCAGGCATTTACCGGGCTGAAGCATTTGAGTATAACCACTGTCTCGAACTGGTTGAACGAGCTTGTGCAGCAATCGTTTTTGCGGGACTATCCTTGCTGTACTATTTACAACGGAATAGACACAGAGACCTTCCGACCTACTGTATCCGAATTGCGCAAGCAATGGAATGCAGAGGGCAAAGTGGTCATTTTAGGGGTTGCTTCCCAATGGACGGAGACGAAAGGCTGGAAGGACTGGATCCGGTTGGCGCAGCGGCTCGATAAAAACCGCTACACGGTCGTTATGGTGGGCGCCAGCCGCAGGCAGCAACAGGAACTGCCGGATCACTGTGTTATGATCTCCAAAACGGACAATAGAACCCAATTAGCCCAAGTCTATTCCGCTGCGGATATATATGTTAATCTGGCGCACCAGGAAGCTTTCGGACTGACTCTGTTGGAGGCGATGGCGTGCGGTACACCCTGTATCTCATACGAAAACACAGCTATTCCGGAGACGACAACACCGGAGACCGCTGTTGTCCTGCCGGACAGAGATGTCGATGCCGTGCTGCGCGAGATAGAGAAAGCGGGACGCGAATGGAAGCAACAATGCTCCGGCGAGTGCAGAAAACACGTGCTGACCAAATTTAACAATGACGATAAAATACAAGAATATATTCGCCTGTATGGTGAATTAACTGCGATGCAATTATGAAAATCTCTATTATAACCATCACATATAACTCCGCGGCGACGCTTCCGCGGGCATTGGAGAGCGTGCGGAGCCAGACGTACGGAGACATCGAGCATATCATCGTCGATGGCGCTTCCACCGACGGCACGAAAGAGTTAATTATCAATTATCAATTATCAATTCTCAATTCTCAATCACCAAAGGTGCGTTGGATCTCAGAGCCGGACGGGGGGATATACAATGCGCTCAACAAAGGTATTGCGATGGCGACGGGGGATGTAATAGGATTTCTGCATTCCGATGATGTGCTATATTCGCCCGATTCCATCGGTCAGATAGCCGCGGCTTTTGAGTCTTCCGGAGCCGATGTGGTATATGGCGATTTAGAGTACCGCCACGGCGATAAAGTTGTGCGCCGGTGGCGGAGCAATGCCTTCCGCCGTGGCGATCTGAAGTACGGCTGGATGCCTCCGCACCCCACCGTGTATGTGCGCCGCGAGGTGTACCGGCAGGTAGGTCCGTATGACGAATGGTTCCGTATATCCGCGGACTACGACATGATCCTGCGGATCTTTACTGCAGGGTACAAGACCCGTTATATCCCGCAAGTCCTGGTAGCCATGGAGACAGGCGGAGCCAGCAACCGCGATGCCAAAGCACGCCTGAGCAAGACCCAGGAAGACTATATAGCTCTCAAAAAGAACCACGTAGGAGCAGGTCTCCTCACCGTCGCCTGCAAGCAGTTGCGCAAAATCCGCCAGTTCCTGAGGAAATCATAATTCTCAATTCTCAACTCTCAATTCTCAATTATGCTCAATATCTCGATCGTCTTATATCGTCCGGCATGGGAACAGGAGGTGCTGCCTCTTGTGGAGGAACTGCTGCGGGTGAAGAACCTGCGGAAGATCTATCTGCTGGACAATACCGAACCTTCTTACAGTCCGAAGGATGGTCTTACAGCGCAAGCGGTCTTACAGCAACGCGGTCTTACAGCGCAAGCGGTCTCACGTAAACTGCGGTATATGCCTACGGGCGAGAACATGGGATATGGCAGAGCGCATAATATCGCCTTGCGGGAGAGTGCGTACTATAAGACGGAATTGCATCTGGTGATGAACAGCGACATTCGCGTCAAGGCGGAGGATATTGACGCCATGCACGACTGGATGCTGATGCACCCGGAGGTGGGTCAACTGATGCCGAAAGTGCTCAACCCGGACGGCACGCAGCAGTATTTAGCCAAACGCCTTCCTTCGCCGATAGATGTGTTCGGCCGCCGTTTTCTGCCCGCATGGATGATAGCCCGTCGCAACAGACGGTATGAACTGCGGGATATGGATCTGGAGAAACCGGTTAACGCGCCGTATCTGAGCGGCTGTTTCATGCTGCTGCGCACCAAGGCGGCGGTAGAAGCAGGGCTTTTTGACGAACGGTATTTCATGTACCCGGAGGACATGGACCTCACGCGCACTATCCATCGCAACTGGCTCACTCTCTATTACCCCGCGTGGACAATAGTCCATGCGCACGCGCGCTCTTCCTATAAAGACAAACACATGCTCCGCGTTCATATCCGGAACATGTGTCTGTATTTCAACAAATGGGGTTGGCTCTTCGATAAAGAGCGTCACACATTCAACAGTCTGTAACTCAAGTACCCTGCATAGACGATCAGCAGCAAAGCTCCCGCCCATCGCGGGAGTTTGTTGTCTTTGTCGATCTTGAGGGCCAGCCACACGATGAAACTTCCCAAAGCCGCCATCAGGGCATCCAGTTCAATACCTTTATAGGCAGGGAGCGGACGGATAACAGCACTGGTGCCGAGCACGAAGAAAACATTGAAGATGTTGCTGCCGATGACGTTGCCCATGGCTATGTCGCTGTTCTTCTTGAATGCCGCCATGACGGATGTAGCCAGTTCCGGCAGGGACGTACCGAGTGCCACGATCGTCAGACCGATGATAGCTTCGCTTACGCCCATCCGTGTGGCGATATCTACTGCGCTGTCCACAATCAGTTCGCCGCCAAGCACCAGTCCTGCCAGACCGCACAGAATGAGCAGAACCGCTTTGACAGCAGACATCTCTTTGGCACTCTGTACCTTGTCGCTTTCTACTTCTTTCGGGTGCTCCTGCGCACGGGCGTTGCGGAACGTGATAAAGAGGAACAGACAGAAAAGGAGTAGGAGCAGTCCTCCTTCCATCCTGCCGATACCGGGTGCTGTCACCTGCGGCAGAAACGGCAGGATCATGAGCAGTACGATCGCTCCTGCTGCGGCAGAAAGCGGTATGTCAAAATTGCGCGTGCTGCGGTGCGTCGCGATCGGATAGACCAGCGCGGTCAGACCCAGGATCACAAATGTGTTGATGATGTTCGATCCTAATATATTGGTGATCGCCAGTTCGGTTGTGCCGTGTCCTACGGACACCATGTTCACCACGAACTCCGGCATCGAAGTGCCGAACGCCACTACGGTCAGACCGATCACCAGATCGCTGATACCGAACCGTTTGGCGACAGCCGAAGCACCGTCCACCAGCCAGTCAGCACCTTTCACCAAAACGGTGAAACCGACGATAATAAAGATTATCGCCACCCACCAGCCGTAAGATAATAATGATTGTATCATATCAATTCTCAATTCTCAATTATCAATTCTCAATTATCAATTCTCAATTCTCAATTATACATTGAAAAGGAAATGCATGATATCGCCGTCCTGTACGAGGTAGTCTTTTCCTTCGATGCCCAGTTTGCCGGCGGCGCGGCATTGGGCTTCTCCTCCGAGAGCGACAAAATCATCGTATTTGATAACCTCCGCGCGAATGAATCCGCGTTCGAAGTCCGTATGGATGACGCCTGCGCACTGCGGCGCTTTCATACCCTCGCGGAACGTCCATGCGCGCACTTCGTCCGATCCGGCAGTAAGGAACGTACGGAGCTTCAGCAGCGCATAAGCCGCTTTGATCAGCCGGTTCACGCCGGACTCCTGCAGTCCGATCTCTTCGAGGAACATCTGACGCTCCTCGTAACTCTCCAGTTCGGCTATCTCGCTTTCTATCTTCGCAGCCAGAACAAGCACCTGCGCGTCTTCGTCTTTGACCGCTTCGCGCACCTGTTCTACATAGGCGTTGCCGGTCACTGCCGACCCCTCATCCACGTTGCAGACGTACATGACGGGTTTGTTGGTGAGGAGGAAGAGGTCTTTGGCAGCCGCCTCCTGCTCTTTGTTCTCCAGCTCCACGGTGCGTGCGTTCTTGCCCTGCGAAAGCGCCTCGCGGTATTTGACGAGCACTTCCAGTTGCAGCTTGGCGAACTTGTCACCGCCGGCTTTGGCTGCTTTCTCGCATTTCTGGATGCGGCTCTCGACGGTCTCCAGGTCTTTGAGTTGCAGCTCGGCGTCAATGATCTCTTTGTCCCGCACGGGGTCCACGCTTCCGTCCACATGCACGACGTTCTCGTCGTCGAAGCAGCGCAGCACATGGATGATAGCGTCCGTCTCGCGGATGTTAGCGAGGAACTTGTTTCCCAGTCCTTCGCCCTTGCTCGCACCCTTGACCAGACCGGCTATATCGACGATCTCCACGGTGGTAGGAATCACGCCGCGTTCGGGGTGACATATCTCTCCGAGTTTGATAAGCCGCTCGTCCGGCACGGTGATCACGCCCACATTCGGCTCGATGGTACAGAACGGGAAATTGGCGCTCTGCGCCTTGGCGTTGCTAAGACAGTTAAAGAGGGTACTCTTGCCCACATTAGGCAGTCCCACTATTCCACATTGTAAACTCATAGATTTATTTTACAATTTTATTATTTACAATTTTATTATTTTGGGGTGCAAAATTACAACAAAAATTGCACATACGCAAGTTTTTGAGCGGAATTTTTGAAAAAGTAGAGAATTCTCTACTTCTTTTAGGGATAGATAGCAGGCACTATGCTTGCATAAGGGGCGGCTATTTAGCACTAAAAGAGAGGGCACTGCCCTTTTCAAAAATCCCGCTCATTCTTGCGTATGTACCGCAGGTGGAGAACTGCCTTGACTTGGCAGTTCGAACGGAAGGAGCAGCGGGGAGCGTCGCTCCGACATAGATAAACGTACTTTCGAAGGTTAGGTGTCCCCGTCAAACGGGGAAACCGTAACACGGGAAGGGGCTCTATTAAAGATGGGGGGAGGAGGTCGAAGGTACAACTTTTTTTGATATTTCCAAATTTTAAGCCTCAAAAAATAAAGAAAAATTGCAAAATATGGTAAAATACTTGCGTATGTGCAATTTTTGTTGTAATTTTGCAGTGCAAAATCATATAACTATTCAAATTTATGCCAGAGGTTAGTCGTTTTTATGGAATCATCATTAAGATGTTCTTTAAGCCCAAGGAGCATGAGTCGGCGCACATCCATGCTCTCTATGAAGAATATATGGGTGTGTTCGATATCAATACTTTAGAGATGACGGAGGGAGATCTTCCTAATCGTGCCCAGAAAATGGTCAAAGAATGGCTAAACGAACATAAAGATGAACTACAGGAGATGTGGGAGACTCAAAAAATATTTAAACTTCCACCATTGAAAGACTAATATGATACCTCGAATTAAGTCATATCAACCGCTTGCGGATTTTCAACTGCTCGTTTCTTTTGATGATGGGCGGAAGGTTCGTTATGACGTAGCCGATGATATAAAGACGCTACCTGCATTCCGTGATCTCAAGACAGAACCTGGTTTGTTTGAGAATGCCCAATTGGATGCAAGCCGTACATGTATCTATTGGAATGATCAAATAGATTTACCAAGCGACGCTATTTATGAGTATGGCGTAGCATTGTAAGAAATACCGTCACTCACTGACGTTAAACAGGTGAAGATATGCGATAAAACGCATATCGAGTGCAGTGCCCGAGTTGTCCCCACAACGAGGATAAGCACAAACATAGAATTGAAATATCCGGCGCGAGGGAGCGCCAAGAAAAGCGTAATAAGCCGAAAAACTTGATTGTTTGAAACCCTAGACAAGTTCACAAACATCATTATTAGTTCAAGTACGGTTTATGCACGCTCACGTATCAGCATGAGTTTTCCGTGCATTTATTTGAACTAATAAGGTAAGTCTAGGACCTCAAACAATCAAATGAAGCGAACGAAAGCGCACGCTTTTTATTTGTATATATTAACTAAAACAAATAACAAAATGATTTACTAACTAAAAAATCAAAAACTTATGAAAAAGATTCTATTTTGCATGGTAACAATCGTGCTTTGCACCTTTTCTGCCTTTGCAGCAGCGTTCATTGACCCGACGTCCGGACTCTATTTCCAATTGGCTGAAGGCTCAACGACTCAAGTTGAGGTGACGTATCATAGCAGTTATCAAGGAAAGACCTCATTTACTGTTCCTTCTACTGTTACCAACGATGGGAATACATATAGTGTCGTTGCTATCGGAGGAGGTGCGTTTGCAGGATGCAAAGATCTGGAGAGTGTAACCTTGCCGAATTCTATTCAGAGAATCTGGAAAGCTGCTTTCATGAACTGTGAGGGTTTGATGAATATCAATATTCCGGAAGGGGTGACTGTCTTAGGAAATGGTGCATTCAAAGGATGTTTGCGTCTAGGCCTAATACCCATACAACTTCCAAATACTCTGGTAAGCATAGATGCAAACGCTTTTGAAAATTGCTTATTCCTGACGTCACTTACCATTCCTGCGAGTGTACAACATATCGGAGAGAGCGCATTCAAAGGATCGGGTATTTATGACAGCAGTTCCAACTGGCAAGACAATGTATTATATATCGGGAATGCACTTATCTGTTCTTCACCCTCTTTCTATGGAGATTGCACCGTAAAAGCAGGAACTCAAGTTGTTGCCGATGCTGCATTTACTGGCAGTAGCAACTTATACTCCGTATATTTCCCATTTGCTGAGCCTCCATATTTAGGAAATGCAATCGTAAAAAGTGCTGATATTTATGTACCGTGTGGCGCTGAAGAGGCATACAAAGCCGTCAATGACGGAGAATACAAAAATGTAGTCAAGACTGTTTCTTCATTCTTCAACGTACAAGGTAGATCCGGGGATGCTACGATGGGTACCGTTCGCGTACGTAAGTCCTCTTCCTGCGTGAATGTAGATACGCTTGTTGCGGTTCCTTTCAACGGGTATCTCTTTAAACAATGGAAAGATGGTGTTACGGATAATCCGAGGGCAGTTGTGCTGACTCAAGATACAACGCTTACTGCTGAGTTTGAAAAAGGGACTCTTTTGATTACTAAACCTAATGACGCCGAACGTGGTACTACTTCCGGAGATACTACTGCGCATCTCAATGATGTCGTGACTGTTTCTGCAACAGCTAAGGAAGGATTTATCTTCAAATACTGGCACGATGGTGTCGCAGACAACCCGAGAAATGTAACACTTGCCCAAGATACTACAGAACTGATTGCTATTTTCTTGGTGGCACACACTGTGATATTTGAGGATTGGGATAAAACAATCCTTTCTAAGAGTATAGTAGCAGATGGAGAAGCAGCTACTGCACCTGAAAATCCGATCCGTGATGGTTATAAATTCGCCGGGTGGAATAAGGATTTTCGATCCGTAACAGCTGATATGACGGTTACTGCGACTTATGAAGCATTGGGTGAATCCCTCGAAAACGTACCCGTCAATGCTGGCGAAGCTAGGAAACTCCTCCGCAACGGCCAGATCTTCATTCTCCGCGGGGAGAAGGAATATACCCTCACAGGACAGGAGATGAAGTAAGAAAGCGGGATAAAATCCCGCGGAAATGGATGGAGAAGCGGGCAATACCATTGCCCTGCAAAAGAAGAAGTCAGGCGGAATAATACTCCGCGAAATGGACATATGAAGGGCAGCAGGGGAGACCTTGCTGCTTTTTTGGTGGCAAGACGGCTTAAAAGGACAAAAAAATGAAAAAAGCGCGCGGGCGCTTGCATATCCCAAATTTTTGTTGTACCTTTGCACCGAATTTAGAAAATCCTGATCCTACCTGGTATACTAGCCGCCTATTCGTCTAGCCAACTAGTCGTCTATTCGTCTAGCCAACTAGCCCAAAACAACCTCCAAATAAACACCAAACAAACCCTAAAAAGAGTCAAAATAAAGTCCGCTCAAGACCAGTCCTAGACTTTGCTACTGATAACAACGCGATAATGCTTTAACAATCAATAATATACACACCATGCCGAGACACTTGAAAACGCACGTCCTAAGCCGTTTGAATGGCGCAATTTCGTATTTTTTGCCGCCTTCAGACGTTTCCGCTCTTCACAAACGGGGAGTGCGCTATTTTGTGCCGGTGGAAGGCATTGATGCTTTCTGGGGCGCGATGAACACGGTCAAAGAAGGCCGCCGTTACCGCAAACATATCATCGTCCGCCATGCTCCGGAGCACCACGGACTGCTCCAACTATACACTTACCATTTCCCGAAACACTGGTCTGCGGCGTGCGTCGCGAACCGCGAACTCATCAAAGAAGCGCAAAGACAGGCGCATGCACTCGAACATGACCATTCCATAGAAGCCCTCGAATGGCGCGTGCGCTTCTTCAGGCATTATTATACCGTCTTCAAAGGCGGTGCCAAGCCTGAACAGGGCATGAAGCCCTACTCCCGTTTCTACCAATATACCTACGTCGCTATCTACCGCCAACTCCAAGCCGAGCGCAAGAAAGCAGCCGAGCCGGAACCCGTCTCCTTTGAGCCGGTTACAACGGAGCGGACTTTCTGTCTCAAACGGCATGTAATACAGGCCTGCGGACATGCAATGCCGGATCTCTTGAACAAACGGACTGAAGATGATTGGATGGCAAGTTTGCCGCCGCCTGTATAAATTTTTGTAAATTTATTTGCGTATGTCAATTTTTTTGAGTACCTTTGCAGCGCAAATTATAGGTTGCCGGTTACGGGGTGCCGGTTACAGGGTATGAAATAAACAAATTAAAATCATTTAATACTTAAAACTATGGCAAAAAAAGCATTGAACAAGTGGACCGCTCCGAAGAGCGTGGCTCCCGAGAAGATCATTCAGTTTGGTGAAGGTAACTTCCTCCGCGCATTCGTGGACTGGATCGTTTGGAACATGAACGCAAAGACGAACTTCAACGGTTCCGTAGCCGTTGTACAGCCGATCGAGAAAGGTATGGTAGAGTGGCTCAACGGTCAGGACTGTCTGTATCACGTGAACCTCCAGGGACGTCTGGACGGTAAGGCAGTCAACAGTCTGGAGCGTATCGACGTCATCAGCCGCGCGCTGAATCCGTACACCCAGAACTGGGCATTCATGGCGCTCGCAGAGCAGCCGGAGATCCGTTTCGTCATCTCCAACACCACCGAGGCAGGTATCACTTTCGATGACAGCTGCAAGTTCACCGACGCTCCGGCTTCTTCTTATCCGGGCAAACTGGTGCAACTTCTCTTCCGCCGCTATAAGACTTTCAACGGCGATCCGACCAAGGGTCTTATCTTCATGCCGTGCGAGCTGATCTTCCTGAACGGACACCACCTCAAAGACTGCATCCGCAAGTATATCGAGCTCTGGAAAGACGATTTCGGAGCAGACTACGCAGGCTTCAAAGAGTGGTTCGAGAAATACAACTACGTCTGCGCTACCCTCGTGGACCGTATCGTTCCGGGTTTCCCGCGCAAGGACATCGCCGAGATCCAGGAGAAAGTGGGTTACAACGACAACCTCGTTGTGCAGGCTGAGATCTTCCACCTCTGGGTAATCGAGAAACCGGAGAACATGTCTATCGCCGAGCTGGAGGCTGAGTTCCCTGCTAACAAAGCCGGTCTGAATGTGCTCATCGCAGAGAGCGAGAAACCGTATCACGAGCGCAAAGTGACGCTGCTCAACGGCCCGCACACCGTGCTTTCGCCGGTTTCCTACCTCTCCGGCGTGAACATCGTCCGCGACGCTTGCAACCACGACGTGCTCGGCAAATACATCCACATGGTGATGTTCGACGAACTGCTGGAGACGCTGAACCTGCCGAAGGAGGAACTGAAGGCTTACGGCGAGTCCGTGCTGGAGCGTTTCAACAACCCGTATGTGGATCATCAGGTAACCTCGATCATGCTCAACTCCTTCCCGAAATTCGAGACACGCGACCTGCCGGGTCTGAAGGTTTATCTGGAGCGCAAGGGCGAACTGCCGAAGGGTCTGGTTCTCGGTCTGGCGGCTATCATCGAGTACTACAAAGGCGGCACCCGCGAGGACGGAGCTCCGATCCAGCCGAACGACGCACAGGAGATCATGGACCTCTTGAAAGAACTCTGGGCAACCGGCGACACCCGCAAGGTGGCAGAAGGCGTGCTCGGCGCAACCGACATCATCTGGAAAGAGAGCAAAGAGGACCTCAACAAGATCCCGGGTCTCACCGACATGGTAGAGCTGTACCTCAACTCGATCGAGTCTATAGGCATGCTCAAGACCGTTCAGCTCATGCTCGCTGCCGACAAGGTGGATGACGTGATTGCAAAGATCAAAAGCCTCTTTTAAATAGACCGCTAACGCTGAAAGCAGAAAGACCGCTAACGCTCAAAGTAGAAAGCCGCATGGTGCTTTGAGGTCACAATGTGACCGGTCTTTTGTCTTTCGACTTTCGACTGATATTATGACCAATATTCTGAAAATCAATCCTGCCGACAATGTGGTTGTAGCCATACAACCGCAGTCGGCAGGTGCTGTTATCGAAGTGGACGGCAAGCAGATCACCGTATTGGAAGATGTGCCTGCCGGACACAAGATTGCCATCAAAGATCTTGCTGAGGGCGAGAACGTGATCAAGTACGGTTTCCCGATCGGGCATGCCAAAGAGGCAAAAAAAGCCGGCTCTTGGATGAACGAGAACAACATCAAAACCAACCTCGCCGGACTGCTCTCCTACGAGTACCACCCGAAAGAGGTAGTGCTGAATATCCCCGATGAGAAACGCACCTTCATGGGCTACCGCCGCAAAGACGGACAGGTAGGTATCCGCAACGAAGTGTGGATTATTCCTACCGTGGGCTGCGTGAACGGAATCATCCAACGCTGCGCGGAGCGGCTGCGTCAGGAGACCGGAGCGGACAATATCTTCGCTTTCCCGCATAACTACGGCTGTTCGCAGCTCGGCGACGACCACGAGAACACCAAGAAGATCCTGCGCGACATGATTCATCACCCGAACGCAGGTGCTATCTTGGTAGTGTCCCTCGGTTGCGAGAACAACCAGCCGGATGTGTTCAAAGAGTTCTGCGGCGAGATAGACGAAGACCGCGTGAAGTTCGTAGTGACCCAGAAGATTGAAGGCGACGAGGTGGAATACTGCATGCCGATCCTGCGCGAACTGTACACCAAGACCCAGCACGACAAGCGTGTGCCGGTGCCTTTGAGCGAACTGCGCGTGGGACTCAAATGCGGCGGCTCCGACGGCTTCAGCGGTATCACAGCGAACCCGTTGCTCGGTATGTTGAGCGACTGGCTCGTGGCGCAAGGCGGTACAACCGTACTGACCGAGGTGCCGGAGATGTTCGGAGCAGAGACGATCCTCATGGACCGTTGCGCCAACAGAGAGCTCTTCGACCAGACCGTTTCGCTTATCAATGACTTCAAGGACTATTTCCTGTCCCACGGCGAACCGGTAGGCGAGAACCCGAGCCCGGGTAATAAAGCCGGCGGTATCTCGACCCTCGAAGACAAAGCGCTCGGTTGCACCCAGAAATGCGGCAAGTCGCTGGTACGCGGCGTGATGCCTTACGGCGAACGGCTGCAAGTGAAGGGCCTGAACCTCCTTTCGGCTCCGGGCAACGACCTGGTGGCTTCAACGGCACTGGCTTCCTGCGGATGCCACATGGTGCTCTTTACCACCGGACGCGGCACGCCGTTCGGCACCTATGTTCCGACGATGAAGATCTCCACCAATTCGACTTTGGCGAAGAACAAACCCAACTGGATTGATTTCAACGCCGGCGTGATCGCCGAGGGCGAACCGATGGAGGAAGTGGCAAAGCGTTTCGCGGAATTCGTGATTGCTGTAGCAAACGGCACGAAGACCAACAACGAGAAGAACGGCTATCACGAGATAGCGATCTTTAAGAACGGTGTCACTCTTTAGCCTCTTTTATCCCCGCGTGTGCCCGATGTGCGGGCGGTACATGGGAAGTACCAAGGGACAAAGTACCAAGGACGAACGGGGAGAGGCGGTGTGTGAGGATTGTATCACGGCTTTGCCGCGCACGGAGCAGGCGGCTATCCGTCAGAACGGCACCGAGATGGCGTTGACGGGTAAGACGAAAGACATCGTAGCAGCGGCTAAAGCGATGCATCTGACCCGCGCTGCGGCTTTCCTCTTCTACGAGAAAGACGACCCGATCCAGCGGCTGATACACAGGATGAAATATTCCGACCAGCCGCTGATCGGCTATCAGTTGGGAAGGCAGGCAGCGATGGAGGTGCAGGACACGGATTTCTTTGACGGGATAGAGGTCATCATACCGATACCGCTGCATCCGAGAAGGCTCAGAGAGAGAGGTTACAACCAGTCGGAATACATCGCCCGGGGAATAAGCGACTATACCGGTATCCCGGTGGACACAAGCCATGTAACCCGTATCCGCAATACGCCCAAACAGGCGATGCAGAGCGGCGAGGGACGAAAACACAATGTGGAGGACGCTTTTGGCGTGAACCATCCGGAGCAGATGTACCATAAACATATCCTGTTAGTGGACGATCTGGTCACTACCGGCGAGACGATGCGCTCCTGCATCCGGGCAATGCGTCTCTTCCGAGGCGCGAAAATAACGGTCTTTGCACTTTGCAAAGCAAGATAAAATGAACAAATGGTAAATGAGAAAATGACCAAATGTTATGATTTTTTAATTATCGGCGGCGGCGTGGCAGGCATGAGTTTTGCCCTCAAGGTGGCACGCGCCGAGAAATACCGTATTGCCTTGTGTTGCAAAACGACGCTGGACGAAGCGAATACAGCCAAGGCGCAAGGAGGCATCGCCTCCGTCACCAACTTGTTGGTCGATGATTTTGACAAACATATCCATGACACGATGGTAGCCGGCGACTGGCTGAGCGACCCGGCGGCAGTGGAGCAAGTGGTACGCAATGCACCCAGAGGCATTGAGGAACTCGTCAACTGGGGCGTTAATTTCGACAAGAAAGAGGACGGAACCTTCGATCTCCACCGCGAGGGAGGACATTCGGAGTTCCGCATCCTGCACCACGCCGATGACACAGGTTTTGAGATCCAGCGCGGACTGATGGAAGCGGTACGCAATAATCCTTATATCGAGGTGCTGGAGAATCATTTTGCCGTGGAGATCATCACGCAGCACCACTTAGGCGTGCGCGTGACGCGCCGGACACCGGATATAGAGTGCTACGGAGCATACATTCTCAATCCTGAGACCCAGAAGATCGATACTTACCTGAGCCGTATTACGCTGATGGCTACCGGCGGAACGGGTGCCGTCTATGCCACGACCACCAACCCGGAGATAGCTACCGGTGACGGTATAGCGATGGTCTATCGCGCCAAAGGACAGGTCAAGGATATGGAGTTCGTCCAGTTCCACCCGACGAGCCTTTTTAATCCCGCAGAGACCCATCCGGCGTATCTGATCACCGAAGCGATGCGCGGCTACGGAGGTATTCTGCGCTTGCCGAACGGCGAGGAGTTCATGCAGAAATACGACCCGCGTCTGTCGCTCGCACCGCGCGACATCGTTGCACGCGCGATTGATAATGAGATGAAGATTCACGCGATCGACCATGTCTGTCTGGATGTGACCCACAAGGACCCGGAGGAGACCAAGCACCACTTCCCGAATATCTATGCCAAATGCCTCTCTATCGGTATCGACATCACGAAAGAGTACATCCCGGTAGCGCCGTGTGCCCACTACATGTGCGGAGGTATTAAGGTGGATCTGGACGGTCAGTCGTCTATCCGCAGGCTCTATGCCGTAGGCGAGTGTTCGTGTACGGGTCTGCATGGCGGAAACCGGTTGGCGTCCAACTCGCTCATTGAAGCCGTCGTCTATGCCGACGCGGCTGCCAAACATAGTCTCTCCGTGATTGAAAACTATGATTTCAACGAGAAGATCCCGGCATGGAACGACGAAGGGACCATGTCTATAGAGGAACGCGTGCTGATCGCCCAGGACGTCAAAGAAGTGGGTCAGATCATGTCCACCTATGTCGGAATCGTGCGTTCGGACGTGCGTCTGCGTCGCGCATGGGAGCGGCTGGACGTGCTCTATGAAGAGACCGAAGACCTCTTCAAACGCGTCAAGGCAACCAAAGAAATATGCGAACTGCGCAATATGATCAATGTGGGTTACCTGATCACCCGTCAGGCTATCGAACGCAAAGAGAGCCGCGGACTCCATTACTCCATCGACTACCCCAAGACGAACAATGATCACCCGCAAGAGGTGTGGTAAGGTGAAAGGTGAAAGGGATTTCGTTATATAGTGTCATTCCCGTGCGGGCAGAGGCGCGTGAGGGCGCGGAGCAGAACACCCAGATTCTGTTCGGCGAGACCTTCGATATCCTGGAGGAGCAACCCCGATGGTTCCGCGTCAGACTGCATTTGGACGGTCAGGAAGGGTGGGTGGATGCCAAGATGGCGACACCGATGTCCCAAGCGGAATACAAGACATACCGGGCGGATTACTCTTCAGCCGCTATAGTAGCAATGCCTATGGCTTATGCCGTAAGCGAGAATAACGGTCAGACGATCCCCCTCACCGCCGGTACGAGGCTGGCTAAGTACGGTATAACCTCTTCCCAGCCCTCCACCCAGGGGAGGGAGATAAAGATCGGACGGTTCGAGGTGCTGGGCGTAGGGTTCCGGATCGATCCCGGTATGGTGATTTCAAAAAGCCTCGATCTGAACGAACAAAATCTGCTGCAAGCAGTCCGTTTCTTCCTCAATATTCCGTATTTATGGGGTGGCAAGAATGCGATGGGCATGGATTGTTCGGGTTTCACCCAAGTGATCATGAGTCTTTTCGGCAAACCGCTCAAACGCAATGCAAGCGAACAGGCGGAGCAGGGAAGAAAGATCTCCGATGTGTCCAAAGTGCATGCCGGAGACTTGTTGTTTTTCGACCACGAGGACGGCAAAATCTGCCATGTGGGGATTGCTATAGACAGTGAGCGCGTGATCCACTGCTCGGGACGGGTAAAGGTGGAGAAACTTGATTCCAAGGGTATTTTTAATGCCGAGACGGGAGAATATTCACATCATTTGGTTTCGATACGAAGAGTGTAAAATATGAGCAAGAAGATCGTTGTTTTCACCGGTGCCGGTGTGAGCGCCGAGAGTGGTCTGGGTACCTTTCGTGACTCGGACGGTTTATGGGAGAAATACCGTATAGAGGATGTCTGTACGCATGAGGCATGGTTGCGCAATCCGCAGCTGTGTGTCGATTTCTATAACGCGCGCCGCAAGGACACCTTGGCTGCGCAACCGAACGCTGCGCATATAGCGATAGCGAAGTTGCAGCAGGCTGTTCCCGGCACGCGGATTATTACCCAGAATATCGACGATCTGCATGAGCGCGCCGGAGCAACGGAGGTGGTCCACCTGCACGGCGAGATCACCAAACTGCGCTCGGAGAAGAACGAAACGGCTACGGTGCCTTTGAAGGGATGGGAGCAGCACTACGGCGACCGCCACCCGGACGGTTCTCTGCTGCGTCCGTATATCGTCTTCTTCGGCGAAGGAGTACCCTATTTCGACGAAGCCTGCCGCATCGCTTCGGAGGCGGATGTCATGGTAGTGGTAGGTACCAGTCTGAATGTTTACCCTGCCGCGTCACTCATTCATTATGCGCCGAAAGACTGTCCTATTTATTTCGTGGATCCGGGGCAGCCTGAGTTCGGCATGTGGGCGGACCGGATCACCCACATACGCAAAAAAGCCACGGAAGGCGTGCCTGAACTGGTAGAGAAACTCTTGGAAGAGTTTAGTGTTTAGAGTTTAGTGTTTAGTGTTGAGGGGTTATTTGAACCCGAAGACGAAATAGACTGCGCCGATCAGCAGCAGGCAGGCTACGATATGGTTCCAGCGCAGCGGCATGTGAAACGCTACTGCGGAGAAAATCACAAAGACCATTAGCGTGATCACTTCCTGAATCACTTTGAGTTGCATCAAGGAGAACGGACCTCCGTTCCCCTCAAAACCCATTCGGTTTGCCGGCACTTGCAGGCAGTATTCGAAGAAAGCTATCCCCCATGACAGGAGAATGACGAAGATCAGCGGCGTGGCATTCGTGAAAAAGCCGGTTTGCTGCAGTTTCAGGTGCCCGTACCAGGCAAGCGTCATAAATACATTGGACGCCAAAAGCAATAGAATAGTGTATAAAGCGTTCATAAAATTACGGATTACTAATTACGAATTACAAGGCGGGAGATAGTCCGTTTTGATATTTGTCAATGCGCCGTAGATCGAGTCCAGCGCTTCGGGGTTGAGAGCCTTGATCTCCTCCAGCAGACCTTTCACTTTCTCGCGTGAACTGACATGCTCGAACGGACATAGTTTGGTCTGTTTTTGGTAGTTGCGCATAGCTGCATAGGTAATGATATCCGCTTCGTCAATGAGACACAGCGGCCGGATGAGTTGCAGCGGCATTTTGTCCATCTGCAGTATTGGCGGCATAGTGGCGTACGCGCCTTGGAAGATCAGGTTCATCAGCAGCGTCTGGGCTATGTCGTCGCGGTGGTGGCCGAAAGCGATCTTGTTGCAGCCTATTTCCTGCGCTGTGTTGAAGAGTTCTTTGCGCCGGAACCACGAGCAGAGAAAACAAGGGTTGTCTATCTCGCGTGTCTTGCCATTCTCTTTCTGCGGCGGCGTGTCAGGAATACTGACATCCCGTACGAGGAGCGGCACTTTCGCCTCGTCGCAAAACCGCTGCAGGTAACTCAGGTCGCTGTGGTAGTCCCTCTCTCTGACACGCACATGCAGGGCGGTAACCCTAAACCGCGGCACGTAAATCTGCGCGCGACGGCCTAACAGTTCGGTCAGCAGCAGCGAGTCTTTTCCGCCGCTCAGACCGATCAGTATATGGTCGCCGTCCGCGATCAGCCCATAGTCCGCGCATGCCTTGTGAAACCGTTTGGTCAGGCGCTCAAGCTGTTTCTCCTGCGCTATCTGTTCCGGCGTTTTAGTCAAGGAAGTTCTCTTTGTTAATCGTGATCATTTCATTCACTTTGCGACTCGCCTCGCGCTGCAGTTTGATGCAGAAATAGATCAGCACCAGAGAGCATACAGAGGCTGCAACAGGGCTGACGCTGCCGCTCATGGCAATCGAGTCATAGACGCCGTGGGCCACAAACGGCACAAGAAAGATCTTGGCTGCGTTCTTGCGGGAGGGGTCTACAAAATGATAAATAGCATAGTAGAACCCCATCATGATTGCAAAAGCGTAGTGACCAGGCACCGCCAGCAGCGCGCGCATAATAGCGGTACTCATCCATTCTTCGCCGCTCATGATGACGTATCCGATATTCTCAAGGGTTGCAAAACCGAGACTGACAAACACCGCATAGACGATGCAGTCGAAATGTTCGTCGAAATGCGGGTTGCGGCGCAGTAAAAGCCATAGCGCCAGCAACTTAGCCCCCTCTTCCGGCAACGCCGCCACGAAGAATGCCATCGTGGTAGAGCCGAAGAGAGTGGTAGGCTCGCCTTCGCCGAAAAGAAGGAGGTGTATATACTGCTCCAGAAAAGCGACCGGCAGACAAATCAGTACTCCGGCAAGAAATGCGCGCCATATCCATCGGAAAGGCTCCGGATGCGGGTCTTTGCGCCAGATGTACAGACCTAATAGCATTGCGGGCAGCACGGCGGCTGCAATCATGATGTAATACATAGAGTGGTAGATTTAGTTATATTTGTTTTGGCTGTTCAGCAGTGTGCGGAAGGCTTTGGACGGTTTGCCTTCGGGCGTGAAGGACCCCATGTCATATCCGCCCCAGCCGAGAGGGATATACTCCGCCGGACGCCATCCGCCGTACACCTCCGGTTCCCAATAGAAAATGCCCATGCAGGAGTCGATCTGCTCCATCCGTTGTACGAAATCGGTCATGACGGTGTTGGAGAGTGTTTCAACAGAGTCGTAAACAGCCCCTTCTCCGTAGTTCATCATTCCTACCTCGCATATCATCACCGGGCAGTGGAACTCGCTGATCAGTTGCCTTACGTTGGTCTCAGCGAGGTCGTTCATCTCCGGCCAGGACTTATGGCACCAAGCCTCCATCATCGGGTAGTGGCTCAAGCCGATCATGTCCCATTGACCGCCGTGTTCCTTCATCGCCCGCCAGAACCAGTCGCGGTACATATAGGCGTTGTCCACATGTACGATCACCTGAATATCAGGGAAGGCTTCTTTGGCGGCTTTGTATCCGACTGCGGTGAAACCGGCATAGCGGTCCCAGCAGCCGTTGGCGTTGTTGTCTTCATAAACCAATTGTCCGACGGGCCAGAGCATGCCGTTCGGCGTCTCGTTGCCGATCTGGACCCACTCGGGTTTGATTCCTTTCTCTTTGAGCGCATAGAGAACGTCGAGCGTGTGCTCACGCACAGCTTCGCAGAGCTGGTCGTAACTGTATTCCTGCCATGCCGCCGGAATGGTCTGGTGCTGCGGGTCGGCGAAGAAATCCGAGTAATGGATGTCGATCATCAGTCGCAACCCTTCCTTAGCGGCGCGCTCTGCAAGCGAGAGCATGTCCTCTTTGTTGCTCCATCCTGTTGCGTGGTTCACCCATACACGGAGACGGACGGCATTCATGCCTGCTTCGTGCAGCAGGCGGATGCAGTCTCTGGACTCTGAACTCTCATCTCTAAACTTTACGGAGTCGCTCTCCATCTCGCTCAGCCAACTGAGGTCGCCTCCTTTGGCCCAGGAGCCGCGGGGGGAGTCCGTACGGTAATAGCAACTCGTCAGCAACAGACTGACCATGAGGCATAAAAAGGAAATTCGTTTCATACTTGTCAGGTCTTTCAATAAAACAAGCGGGACATGACTTTCGTCATACCCCGCTCGGTACCGCGAGCCGGGGTCGAACCGGCACGCCCATCACTGGGCAAAAGATTTTAAGTCTTTCTTGTCTACCTATTCCAACATCGCGGCGCGCTCGCTTTTGTACTCACGCAAAGTGTTTTTTGTAAATCGGCTGCAAAAGTACTGCTTTTTTGCGATATATGCAAATTTTTTTTGCGTAAATAGTTTTTTTTTTGTACCTTTGCACCCAAATTAGTGAATGATGGCGAATAAAAGAAAGATCATCAATGATCCGGTGTTCGGATTTTTGTCTGTTCCGAACGAATTGATATACGACGTGCTGCAGCACCCCTATGTGCAGCGGCTGAATAGAATCAAACAGTTAGGTCTGTCCTATCTGGTCTATCCGGGGGCGACACACAGCCGCTTCGGACACTCTCTCGGAGCAATGCACCTGATGCACGAAGCAATCCAGTCCCTGCGGATGAAGGGCGTGGAAATAACGGAGGAAGAAGCTACATCCGCGATGATAGCAATCTTGCTGCATGATATAGGGCACGGACCTTTCTCCCACGTGCTGGAGCATACGCTCGTGGACGGTGTCACCCACGAAGACATCTCGCTGCTCATGATGCAGCGGATCAATGAAGACCTGTCCCAAGTACGAAGGACGGATGTACGATGTACAGAGGGGTCCAAACCGCTGGACATGGCGATAGCTATCTTCAAAAACGAGTACCCGAAACATTTCCTCCATCAACTGATTAGCAGCCAGTTGGATGTGGACCGCATGGACTATCTCTGCCGCGACTCGTTCTTCACGGGCGTGCAGGAAGGGCGTGTGGCGAGCGAACGTCTGCTGAAAATGCTGGATGTGCGCAATGACAGGCTGGTCGTGCAGGTCAAAGGTATCTATTCCGTCGAGAAATTCCTGGTGGCACGGCGGTTGATGTACTGGCAGGTGTATCTGCATAAGACCTCCGTTGCCGCAGAGCAGCATCTGATTAAGATCCTTTCGCGCGCCAAAGAGATAGCAAGAGCGCACTCTGCCCTCAGCCCTCAGTCCTCGGAACTCTTCTGTTCGCCGGCGTTGCGGTATTTTCTGTATAACCACATCTCGTTCGATGATTTTGCCGTCAGAAGCGAAGCTCTCGACCAGTACGCGCTCCTGGACGACAACGATGTGCTCTGCGCTATCAAGACCTGGATCAGCAGCGGCGACAAGGTGCTCAGTATCTTGAGCGAGAGTTTCATTAACCGCCGTCTCTTCCGCGGGGAACTGATCGAAGAGCCTCTGAGCGAAGAAGCGCAGAAAACATTGAGCCGGACACTTGCGCAGGCGGTTGGGGTGAAGGAAGAGGAAGGCTCGTTCCTCTGGAGCGAACATGTGTCAACAAGCAACACCTATTCGGAGAAAGCGGACACGATAGATATCCTTTACGGCGATGGCACAGTGAGAGATATTGCCGAAGCAAGCGAGATACTGGATCTTGCCGCGCTGACGAGGAAACCGATCAAGCGGTATCTGTTCCGGTATCGCCTTGACCAATAAATGACCAAATGGTAAATGACTAAATGGTAAATAACTTTATGGAGTTTAGTGCGCAACAAATAGCAGCCCTTCTGGGCGGAGAATTATATGGCAACGCTGGCGCTAAGGTAAGCGATGTGGCGCCTATCGAGGCAGCCGGACCGCACCACCTCTCTTTCGTCACGGAGGAGAAATACCTGCCGCATCTACAAAGCACCCGGGCAGGCGTGGTGCTCATTACCCGATCGCTTGTGAAAGATTTCTCATCTCTCCCCCTTGAGGGGGAGTCGGAGGGGGTTTGTTTCATCCTCGTGGACAACGCACGCGGTGCGATGGGACAGCTGCTGGCGCTGGTTGCCAAAGCCATGAACCCGCCTAAGACAGGCGTGGAGCAGCCCTCTTATATCGCCGAAGGAGTGGAGATCCCTGCCGATGCGTATATCGGAGCCTTTGCCTATATCGGAAAGAACGTCCGTCTGGGTAAAGGCGTGCAGATCTATCCGCATGTCTATATCGGCGAAAACGTGACGGTCGGCGACAATACGGTTCTTTACGACGGAGTCAAGGTCTATGACCGTTGTGTCATTGGCGCGTCCTGTATCCTGCATGCCGGCGTTGTAGTAGGCTCCGACGGCTTCGGCTTCGAACCCGATGCGCAAGGAGTGAACAGGAAGATCCCGCAGATAGGAAATGTCATCATCGAAGACGATGTGGAGATAGGGGCGAATACCACTATCGACCGTGCTATGATGGGTAGTACTGTCATCCGCAGAAATGTGAAGATCGACAACCTGGTGCAGATCGCGCATAACGTGGAGGTCGGCGAGAGCACGTTCCTCTGCGCGCAGGTAGGGATAGCCGGCAGTACCAAGGTGGGCAAACATTGTATCCTTGCCGGCCAGGTAGGTATAGCCGGACATATCGAGATACCCGACCATTGTGTCTTCGGCGCGCAGTCAGGCGTGCCTAATACAATTAAGAAACCCGGTATATACATGGGCACGCCGGCTATTGATGCGGCGCTCTGGCGTCGTGCCGTAGTACGGTTCAAACAGAGCGGCAGCCCGTCCAAACAATCATAAGTAATTAGCGATGAAACAACATACATTAAAAGATAGTTTCTCCCTCAGTTCGGTCGGCCTTCATACTGGCTTGCATGTGACGGCTATTTTCCGTCCTGCCGAGGCGAACACAGGCGTATGCCTGCGGAGGGTGGATCTCCCCGGACAGCCCTGCCATCAGGCGTTGGCGGACTATGTGTCCGCTACCGAACGGGGTACCGTCCTCGAACGGGGAAAATGGAAGGTCTCTACGGTGGAGCATGCCTTGAGCGCATTGTATGCCATGGGCGTGGACAACTGTATTATTGACGTGGATGCACCCGAAATGCCGATCTTGGACGGTAGTGCCAAGTTCTTTGTGCAGGAGATACGGCGTGTGGGAATAGTGGAACAAGATGCGGAGCAGCAAGTCTATGTGGTGAAAGAACCGATCGAGTATATCTCCGAGCACGGCCACAGGATGCGCATCGAGCCATGCGACCACTACGAGGTGGATGTGACGATTGCCTTTGACTCCAGACTGCTGCGGGAGCAGCACGCTACGTTGAAAGACCTCGCGGCGTACCCTGTGGAGATGGCTGCGGCGCGCACCTTCTGCTTCGTCAGAGAGATAGAACCCCTTCTGCGCGTCGGACTGATCAAAGGAGGAGACCTCAAGAACGCACTCGTCATCTATGAGACCGAACTCTCGCAGGACGGTATGGACTATTTCTGCGACAAGATGGGACAGCCGCATCTGGACGCCAAGAAACTGGGCTACCTCTCCCCCCTCAATTACCCTAACGAGCCTGCGCGGCACAAGCTCCTGGACGTCATCGGAGACCTCTCGCTGCTCGGACTGAGGCTGCAAGGAAAAGTGATTGCATACAAACCCGGACACACCTTCAACACCCAATGTGTCCGCCGCCTCAGAAACCAAATACTCTCCGAATAATTGAATAAATGATAAAATGGTAAATGATAAAATGGTAAATAATATCTCTCCTTTGGCTTATGTCAGCCCCAAGGCTCAGATCGGCAGGAACGTCACGATTGATGCCTTTGCGTATATTGACGATAATGTCATTCTCGGCGATAACTGCCATGTCTTCCCTAACGCCGTGATCGGTTGTGTGCCGCAGGATCTCAAGTTCCGCGGTGAAGAAACTTGGACCATCATCGGTGACAACTGCGTACTGCGCGAGTTCGTCACGATCCATCGGGGTACCGCCTCCAAAGGCAAAACGGTGGTGGGAAACAATAACCTCATCATGGCGTACTGCCATGTCGCGCACGACTGTATCCTCCATGATAACATCATCATGTCCAATGCCACCCAGTTAGCCGGAGAGGTGGAGGTGGACGATTTTGCTATCATCGGCGGAGGAACGCTCGTACATCAGTTCTCCCATATCGGTTCGCACTGTATGATCCAAGGAGGATCGAAGATCAACAAAGATATCCCTCCCTATGTCATCGCGGCGCGGGAACCTATCGCCTATTGCGGTATTAACTCCGTCGGACTCAACCGGCGCGGATTTACACCCGAACAGATACACACGATACAGGAGACCTACCGCCTTATCTACCAGGGAGGAATGATAGTCTCTCAGGCGCTCGAACGCATCGAAGCCGAAATACCCGCTTCACCCGAAAGAGACCTTATCCTCTCCTTCGTGCACAACTCCACAAGGGGAATCGTCAGAGCATAAAGGAATCATCGACTCAGCCCTAGGTGATACCTAGGTTATACCTAGGTTATACCCAGGTTATTTAGCCGACCAGAAGCTTATCTCAAACTAACGATAATATGGCAAAATTTAGTCTCACAGCAATGTTTGAACGATTGACGGGTAAGCTCAATCACAAAGATGAGGTTATTTTCCGGAGAACGCGCAGGTACGATGCGCGAGGGCGTGTCGTGCTCGATAAGAGACACGCTTATACCCAGGTGGACAAGCGTAACTTCAAGAAAAAACCGCCACGTGGGGATGAGAAACGGAATATGGAACTCATGCAGGAAGCGCAACGCCTCACCAACCAATACCTGTCTTCCGATTCTACGGATTTGACGGAACTCCGTGCGCGATTTGATAAACAACTGGCTACCGGCAAACCCGATGCCGAAGCACCCGTGCTCAGAAAAACGGGCAAACAGAAGATTTACACCCAATTCGATCGCTTCGTCTATGCCCTTATCTATGCCCGCCTCAGACAACAGGCACACGAGCAATAAAAACTAATGAGAAAATGAGTAAATGACCAACTATACATACATAGTATTGTCTATCCTTGCCTTCTCCCTCTTATCTTGCGGCGTAAAGAAAGGTGCAACGGTGGAGGAGAAGAGTGCAAATGTAGCGCAAATTGTCCAGACAGAACAGGTAGAGACTGCCATGGACACCCTGCCGGAATTTCTGAAAGAGTTTGCCAACGATAGCACCATCCACATCAATTGGGCGTACGGCCTACCCTTTATCATCGACGACAGCGTCCCGATGCTCCTGCCCCCAATTGACAAAAATCCCCAAGGGTATGTATGTCAGAAGAATTATCAACAACACGTGTGGAACAAGAAACGCATATTATATTACTGGGGGGAAACGCATCCCATTGATACTATTCCATGGTTAAATAAGATGATGTGCGATTTAGATTCTTTTTACCATACCTTTGAAAGAGGATATGAATATATATATTATGTCAATTACGTACCCAGGCATCAAGAAAAGCCCGAATTACTGGAGATAGAACTCCGCGTAATAAGAGCACCAGAAGCAACAATAGAAAGTAAAGTTCATTATAAGTATTATTATCAAATAGATGGTACACTACTAGGAAAAGTCCGCGATATATTTTTTAATTCTGATATAGATGCATATTTTTCCAAATGTACCCATAAGAGAATTGTCCTAAGTTTCATTCGGCATACAGATGATTTTGAGACATGGCTGAATTCTACAGAATAGAATAATGTAAAAACAAAATAAAGTACAAGAACTATGTATAAAAAAACACTCATTTTATTGCTACTACTTTGTAGTTGTATTATCATATTTGCTGATCCAGCATGGCCGGATTCTGTACTAGTACACCAGCCTGATGGTACCAACCTTTGGGTATATGACCGTGGTGACGAGTTTTATAACTGGACAGAAAGCACAGATGGATATCCCATTGTACGCAACAATGGAGGAATATTTGAATATGCTTCTATCGAAAGCAAGCAATTGAAACCTTCCGGGGTTAAAGTACATAATGTACAAGAGAAGGCTAGCGTTGAGGCCTCTTTTGCAAAAAGGCAATTAGCCGCAGTTCGAAAAAATCTAAAGAAAGCTAATAGTAATGTCAAGAGAATAGGAGCGCAACATCGTTCTTTAGGAATTCCATCTTCTCCTGTAGTCGGCACGCGTAAAGTGCTCACTATTTTGGCACAGTTTACAGATAAACCTTTCACATATAATGTTACTAACTTTGACAGTATAATGAATACTATCGGTTATACTGGACATGAGAATGCGGGAAGTGTGCGAGACTATTATTATGAAAATTCATATGGGCAATTAACCATACAAAGTGTCGTAATCGGTCCATTTACTGCGGCTCATAATAGTGCATACTATAGTCGTCCACAAGGCTCTACAGGAGACCATGCAGCCGATTTGGTATTAGAAGCTATCAATTGGGCAGATGCTCAAGGAATAGATTTTAACACCTTGGATGGAAATAATGACGGATACGTTGATTGTATTCATATCATTTTTGCAGGCAATCGGTATTCATCATCTGGCGACGGGATTATATGGCCTTTTCATTCAGCATTTGTAACACCGATTGTGAAAGATGGTACAAATATTTCTGAGTTCATAATGACACCGGAAAAATTAGGAAATGACAATTCTGATATTAATTCAATAGGCACAATTTGCCATGAATTAGGACATGTTTTAGGAGCACCTGACTTCTATGGTATAAACGCAGGAAGTGCCGATAAACCATATATTGGCACTGGCATATGGGATGTAATGGGAGATGGCTCCCATAATCTAAGTGGCACACACCCTGCCCACCATAATCCGTTCACAAAAACCATTGTGTATCAATGGACAACACCGAATACCATTAATGCATCTGAAACAAATATAGTCTATAGTATTCCCGCATCATCTCAGAATTCGACAGCAATATACAAGATACCTACTTCTACCACAGGAGAATATTATCTCATAGAGAATCGTCAAAAAGTTTCTTTTGATAGTAGTTTAGCTGATAGTGGTCTATTGATATATCATATATCTGCAGGTATAGAAGATGCCATCGCTTACAACCAGATTAATACGAGCCTTCCACAAAAATGCTATCTAGTGAATCCTACATCTTTGCAAAATTCACCAACTGATATATATTCATATGGATTCCCTGAGCAAAATGTTTTTCCTTATAAGAACTATTACGGGCATACTAACATCTTCTTTACCTCTCAAACAACACCACGTTCGCAAAGTTGGGCAGGAGAGCCGACGGGTGTCGATGTGTGTTTTATCCAGCACGACGGAAACAATATGAAATTTGTTGTCAATCCCATAATCGAAGGTCCGGACTATATTTGTGACACAACCTGTTTCTCCGTTAAGAATGTTCCGGAAGGTGCCACCTACTCATGGACATATACTAAACCGGATCAATATTTTGGGAATCATACTATGCACGGGCAAGGGACTTCTGCTATTTGTCTGACCTTAGATTCTCCTCCCACTCCTATGTCATTGAGCATGGGAGAAACCTATTCGTCAACAGGCATCATTATCCCACCACAACCGATTATGCCCGGTGCGATAGAAGTGGTTGTGTCTTATGGAGAGACATCATATACTATCAGCAAGACCATCCGAAAGCCCAAAGGCTCCACTCCTATGGTTTCTGTTAGCGATACTGCACACGTTTGGCCACGGGGAACGAACCGCACATTCTCTGTTACCAATTGCACGCACGAGCCCGATTCTGTATTTGAATGGACTGTTACAAGAAACGCGCAAATCATTCCCAACGCCGGTACTATAGGGAAAACATTCACATACAGACCTACTTCTACAGGGGTTTACACCATTACTGTAACTAACAAGCAAAAAGAATGTGGCGACGAATCGACCTCTAAGGAATTCAATGTATTAAGGCCATTCCTTCAGTCTCCAAACATGAATAATGGTACTTACACCATTGAAATATGGCATCCTATATATGGATTGATCAGGTCTCAAGAAACTCACGGTATTGATTCGCCGGCAGATATAGAAGGGCTGACTTCCGGAGCTTACATTATTATCTACAAAGACTATAGCGGCGAAGTTGTTTCGCAAACCAAAATAATGATAAATAATTAAATAAATGTGAAAATATGGAAATGAATAAATGTGAAAATGACTCCGAGGCTCGTAGTCTCAATTTCATTGAGCAGATTGTAGAAAAAGACCTCGCGGAGGGAGTGAACAACGGACGTATCCAGACCCGTTTCCCGCCGGAGCCGAACGGTTACCTGCATATCGGCCACGTCAAAGCGATCTGCATGGACTTCGGTATCGCCGAGAAATACCACGGCGTGTGCAACCTCCGTTTCGACGACACCAACCCTGCCAAAGAGGACACCGAGTATGTAGAGACCATCGAGCGCGATATTCGCTGGCTGGGTTTCAAATGGGGACAGATCTTCTATGCTTCCGACTATTTCGAGCAGCTCTATGACCTCGCCATTATGTTCATCAAACAAGGCAAAGCTTACGTGGATGAGCAAACAGCTGAACAGATCGCAGAGCAGAAAGGTACGCCGACCGAACCCGGTGTAGCATCGCCTTTCCGTGATCGCCCGATAGAAGAAAACCTGCGTCTCTTTGAAGCTATGCAGCGCGGAGAGATAGAGGAAGGTAAGATGGTCCTCCGTGCGAAAATCGACATGGCGAACCCGAACATGCATTTCCGCGACCCGATCATGTACCGTATCATCACTTCCCATCCCCACCACCGTACGGGAAGGCGATGGAACGTCTATCCGATGTACGACTTCGCGCACGGACAGTCCGACTATTTCGAGGGCGTGACACACTCTATCTGTACTCTGGAGTTTGAGGTACACCGTCCGCTGTACGACTATTTCCTCGACCAGATAACAGGACCCAACTTCGCGGGACTATCGCCTTACGGACCTGATTACCGGCCCAAACAGCGCGAGTTCAACCGCCTCAACATCACCTATACGGTTATGTCCAAACGTAAGATGCTCCAGCTCGTCAAAGAAGGACTCGTAGCCGGATGGGACGACCCGCGTATGCCGACCGTCTGCGGTCTGCGCCGTAGAGGCTACACGCCGCAGGCGATACGTAACTTCATGGACAAGATCGGATACACCAAGGTGGAAGGAATGATCGACCAGGGTCTGCTGGAACACACCATCCGCGAGGACCTCAAAGAGACCGCTCCGCGCGTATGTGCTATCTTCGATCCGGTCAAACTGGTCATTACCAACTACGAAGGAAACGGCGAGACCCTCGTAGCCGAGAACATCGACGGACATCCTGAACTCGGCACACGCGAGATGCCGTTCGGACGCGAACTGTGGATCGAACGCGGCGACTTCCTCGAGGAAGCGGACAATAAGTTCTACCGTCTCTCTCCGGGCGGACGCGAAGTGCGCCTCAAAGCCTCCTATATCATCCAGGCAACGGGCTGCGAGAAAGACGCAGACGGCAACATCACTACTGTCTATGCCACCTACGATCCCGACTCCAAGTCCGGCACCGAGGGAGGCAACCGCAAGACCAAAGCGACCATCAACTGGGTGGAGTGCAACTCCGCGCTGGACGCCGAGGTGCGTCTCTACGACCGTCTCTTCGCCGTCGAGAACCCCTCAGCAGAGGAAGGTGACTTCCGCGAACTGCTCAACCCCGACAGCCTCAAGGTAGTGACCGCCAAAGTGGAGTCCTCCCTCCGAAGCGAGTTGCATGCACCGGTGCTAAAAGACGGTATCGAGCAGGAGAACCACTACCAGCTCTTGAAACAAGGTTACTTCGTCGTCGATCCCGATACCACGGCAGAGAAATTGGTCCTCAACCGCACCTGCTCCCTCAAGGACAACTACTTAAAGTAACTGTTTAACGTTAAGTAACTGTTTAACGTTTCGATGCAATCGAAACCATTTTAACTATTTAACAGTTTATGCGCACGCGCATATACAACGGCAAGGAGCAGATCTTCTGCGAGTGGCGCAAGCGATGGGTGCGTCTGACGCCCGAAGAATGGGTCCGCCAACAGCTCCTTCACCGCCTGGTGGAGGACTATGGCTATCCCGCTTCCCTCATCGCCGTGGAGCAGGCTATCTCGGTAGGAGAGACGAAGAAAAGATGTGACGCAGTAGTCTATACTAACACTTCCTCCTCTCCCTCTCCTAAGGAGAGGGGTGGGGTGAGGTTTCTATCTCCCCTCATGATCATCGAATGTAAAGCCGAGACCGTACCGCTATCGCAGAAGACGCTCGACCAGGCTATAACTTATAACAGAAAACTAAACGTGCCTCACCTGTTGCTCTGCAACGGTATCCAGGCCTTCTATGTACATGGAAACAATACTTACACTCCAGGAATCCCTCGATACACCGACCTTCTACGGGGTCAATAACGGGAATATCCTTTGCTTGAAGAACCAGCACCCGGATGTACGTATCGTCGCACGCGGCTATCAGGTCAAAGTGACGGGTGCGGACTCCGCCGTCGAGCGGTTCGAACGCTCACTCCGCCTCTGCGAGAACTTCTGCATCCGCAATAACCGCCTTACGGAGCAGGATATACTGATGCTGCTGCATGGCGACAAGCCGCAGGAGCAGGCAACGGACAACCTCATCCTCCACGGCGTCAACGGCAAGTCTATCTATGCGCGTTCTACCAACCAGCAGGCGCTCGTCAAAGCATACGAAGAGAACGACCTCCTCTTCGCTGTCGGACCTGCCGGATCGGGCAAGACCTATACCGCTATCGCACTCGCCGTGCGCGCGCTTAAAAACAAAGAGGTGAGACGCATCATCCTCTCCCGTCCCGCTGTCGAAGCAGGGGAGAAACTGGGATTCCTGCCGGGAGACATGAAAGACAAGATCGATCCCTATCTACAGCCGCTCTATGACGCGCTTCAGGACATGATTCCTGCTGCCAAACTGACCGAATACATGGAGAAAGGTACGATCCAGATCGCGCCGCTGGCTTTCATGCGCGGACGGACACTCGGCGATGCGGTCGTCATCCTCGACGAGGCGCAGAACACGACGGCGCTGCAACTCAAGATGTTCCTCACGCGACTTGGATTAGGCGGTAAGATGATCGTCACGGGTGATATGACCCAGATAGACCTGCCGCCTACCCAGAAATCCGGACTCCGGGACGCGCTGGAGCGATTCCGGGGAATCAAAGGAATCAAGATGATCGAGTTTAACGAGAAGGATATCGTCCGCCATCCGCTGGTGAAGAAGATCGTAGCGGCTTATAGCGAGAATAAGTAGTCCAAGGCTTCCCCGGCTTCCGGCTCTGTGATCACCTCGTTGATGACCGGTTCGCCTATATCACGTAGGAGCGTGCAGTTGATTTCACCTGCGCGCTCGTTCTTTTTGTCACACCGCATCAGTTCTATTAACCGGGACCGGTCGGAACACTTGCACTGCGGACGCCCGTAGTATTCTGTCATGAGCCGCGTCAGCTGCTGCAACGGTTCCTTGGGACAGCCTAGCTGGACTACGGACAGGTACAGCTCCGCGATCATACCATACACCACCGCATAACCATGAGCTGACGGCTGATGACTGACGGCTTCTATCGCATGCCCGAACGTGTGTCCGAAGTTCAGCACCTTGCGCAACCCTTCCTCTTTCGGATCTGCTGCTACAATCCGCTCCTTCGCCTCCACGCATGCCTTGATCAGCGGTGTCAGGCTCTCTATAGGCATGGTGTCCAGATCATAACGCATCAACGCCTCCCACAGCCGGTCACTGTCCTTCGTACATCGTACATCCTTCCTTCGTACATCTATCAGCCCCATTTTCAGCATCTCTCCAAAACCGCTCAGCATCTCTCGCGCAGGCAGCGTCTCCAGCCATCCTGGCCATATCAGCGTCTCCACCGGCGGATAAAAAGCACCGATGCTGTTCTTCAACCCTCTGTAGTTGATGCCGGTCTTGCCGCCGGTCGAGGCATCCACCATCGCTAACAGCGTGGTAGGAACAGCCACCCAGTCGATACCGCGCTTGTAGGTCGAGGCTGCAAAACCCGCTATGTCCGTCAACACACCGCCGCCGATAGCTACCAGCAGACCGCGCCGCGTCACACCTTTCTCAAACAGAAAATCCCACACCCGCTCTACCGCCTCTATCCCTTTCTGCGCTTCGCCCCCTTTCAGCCATAAACACGGACCTTCTGACAGCTGACGGCTGACAACTGAAGGCTGAAGGCTTTCATCCATCACCACCACCGCTTCGTCGTAACGGCTGATAAGGCTGTCTAACGCGCTATGTATATCTTCGCAAAACATTCTGTCTCACTTCCCGTTAAGTACTCATCTGTTAATTTCGTGCAAATATACTGCAAATAAATGATATACGCAAGTAATTCCGCAACTTTTTATGATTTTTCTTCTCAAATCCTTGTGTAATTCCGCAAAAAATTGTACCCTTGCAGCGGAATAAGTTATAAAAAAAAAGATGGGGCAGCAGGTAGAATAGATGTAGCACCGTACTGTGACGTTCAGGATGAGAAATAATCGTGCCCTTGTGGCTAAGAACGACATGCGTTTGAGAATGAGTGCTAATTTACTCACGGGTCATTTACGACTCATTTAGCACTCATTTAGCACTCATTCTCGAACCGTTCTGTCCCCTTTTTTGCATTGTTGTACCTTCGACAATATTCTACGACCGTCCACAGGACGCTCGATCGAGCGGAGCTCTTCACCCGCCATAGATGGGGACCCCTTCGAAAGTACGGTCGCATCCTGCAGACCATATGCAGAATTTGCGATAAATTTTAGCAGGGCTGTGCCCTTTGTTTCATGCTATTTTGCTAAAATTTATCGCTTATTCTTGCATATGTGCAATTTTTGTAGTACCTTTGTACCCGATTTTAAAATGGCTTATTATGCGTAAATTCTTTTTGATACTCTCTCTTTGTCTCTTCTCCCTTGCAGGGACGGCGGAGGATGTGGTCTATCTGACCACCGCGCAGTTCCGCGAGAGGATATTCGATTTTACCGAGAGCAGGGAATGGCAATACAAAGGCGACAAACCATGCGTGATAGATTTCTATACCACCTGGTGCGGACCATGCAAACGCCTCGCGCCGATCATGGAGGAACTGAGTCAAACCTATTGCGACCAGGTCATTTTCTATAAAGCCGACACGGAACGCGAACGCGAACTGGCGTATGTCTTCGGAATCAACTCCATTCCCCAGGTGCTGTATATCCCCACCGAAGGAAAACCGTTGCTCCTCAAAGGACTGTATCCGAAGGAAAATATAGTGCGAATCATTGATGAGTTCCTGCTGGCGAATGTGCAGCAAGAACAGGAACAACCGGCGGTTCAGGAACCGGTAACACCCCCTGCCCAACCGGAGAAGAAGAAATCGTGGTGGGAGCGTTGGAAAGAGAAAAGACGTAAGAAAAAATAAAGCAAATGCAGGTAGAGTTAGTCTTATTAATTTTGTCGCTGCTGTTTTTCGTCAGCATCTTTGCAGACAAGATCGGTTATAAATACGGTGTACCGGCACTGTTGTTGTTTCTTATAGTAGGAATGTTGTTCGGCTCCCAGGGACTGGGCGCCGTATGGGGCGGAAAAGGTATGGCTATCGAGACCGGATCCGCACAGGCGATCAGTACGCTTGCGATGTGTATCATCCTCTTCACCGGAGGAATGGAGACTAAACTGAGTGACATCAGGTCGGTCCTGGTGCCCGGAGTGACGCTGGCTACCTTGGGAGTACTTATCACATGTGTCATAACAGGTGTGCTCATCTATCTTATCTTCGGATGGATCAACGCCGTAGCGAGCGTCTCGATATGGTTCGCGCTGCTGATGGCGGCGACCATGAGCAGCACCGACAGCGCAAGCGTCTTCTCCATCCTCCGTACGAACGGAATAGGGCTCAAACATAACCTGCGGCCGCTCTTGGAACTCGAGTCCGGAGCAAACGACCCGATGGCGTATGTGCTCACTACAACCCTCATCAGCGTCGTAGTGGGGATGGATGCAGAGGCTGCCGGCGGTGCCCGGGTGGAAGCCCTGCCTATCGTACAGACGATAATAATACAGCTGGTGATGGGAGCGGTCCTGGGACTCGCTTTCGGACGGGGGCTTGTCATGCTCATGAGACGGGTCAAACTGGGAAACGAAGCCCTGTACCCGATCATGGTACTCACGGCTTGTATCTTTATCTTCTCCGTCACTTATTACCTCCAGGGCAACACCTATCTGGCGGTCTATGTAGGCGGACTGATCATCGGCAATAGCAAGTTCGCGCGAAAACGGCAGACACAGTCGTTCTTCAACGGACTGACATGGCTCAGCCAGCTCGTAATGTTTCTGATGCTGGGACTGATGGTCAAACCCGCGGAGTTTCTGGACTACCATGTGTGGCTGCCATGTCTCATCATCAGTATAGTGATGGTGTTTATATCCCGTCCGGTAGCCGTTTATCTGTGCATGCTGCCCTTCCGCGAGTACCGGCAGCGGGACAAACTGATGCTGAGTTGGGTGGGGCTCAAAGGTGCCGTACCTATTATCTTCGCGATCATGTGCAAAGCCAACGGAGTCCCCGGAGCGGACATGGTCTTCAATATCGTCTTCCTCTGTACCCTCGTCTCGCTGTTGGGGCAAGGTACGACGCTGACCTATGTGGCTTCAAGGCTCGAACTGGCCACCGTGCCGCAGGAGGGACGGACGCTGGAGTATTTCGATATCGACCTGCCGGACGAGATCCAGTCCTCGGCAAACGAGATAGAGGTATCCGAAGACATGCTGGCGAAAGGCTCCACGCTGCGCGACGTCAAACTGCCTCCGCACACCCTTGTGGTCATGGTTCGCAGAGACGAGGATTTCTTCGTGCCTACAGGCGTCAGCGAGTTGCAGAAAGGAGACCAGCTGCTGGTGATCAGCGACAAGGATGCAGAGGCAAGCTACAAGCAGATGACAGACGCAGCCGAGGAAGAGGCACAATGGCGAGCTGACATGAAGGAACGGGCGAAAGCACGATGGGACAAAGCCACCGCTTGGATGCACAAGAAAAGGTGATGGAGGATTTATAATTTATGATTTATAATTTATAATAGATAATAATATGAAAACAACAGTTTTTCTAACCGGTGCTACGGGCACCATGGGCTATGCTGGTATGACGGAGATCCTGAAATACCCGGACCGCTATGAGCTGCGGATTCTGGCTCGCCCCAGCAAGAAGAACAAAGAACTGCTGCAGCCCCTCAACTCCCGGCACCCGGAGCTCAGTATTATCTGGGGAGACCTGACCAAGTACGAAGACGTGCTGAAAGGAGTCAGCGGAGCAGACATAGTGCTCCATGTAGGAGGAATGGTCTCGCCGCAGGCGGACTACCGTCCCAAGGCTACGCTGAGGACCAACATAACGGCAGCGCAGAACGTCACCAAAGCCATACTGGCGCAACCCGAAGACCAACAGCCCAAAGTGGTATATATAGGTTCGGTGGCGCAGATGGGCGACAGACGGGAGCCGCTTCATTGGGGACGGGCCGGAGACCCTATATGCGTGTCGGCTTATGACCATTACGGACTGACCAAAGTGCAGGCGGAGAGAATCATTACCAACTCGGGGATCAAGAAATGGGTCTCCCTCCGCCAGTCTGGAATACTCTATCCGGCTATACTGAAGAACTACGACCCGATCATGTTCCATGTCCCTATCCGGGGCGTTCTGGAATGGGCCACGGTGGAGGACAGCGGGCGGCTTCTGGAGAGAGTCTGCCGACCCGAAGTGCCGGAGGAGTTCTGGAAGAGATACTACAATATCGGTTCCGGAAAAGAGTACCGCCTCTCCAACTATGAGTTCGAGAACCTTCTGCTCGACAGCATCGGATGTCCCAAGCCGGAGAAGATTTTTAACGCCAACTGGTTCACTACCCGCAATTTTCACGGCATGTGGTATATTGACGGCGACAAACTGGAGGAATACTTGCATTTCCGCGCCAACGTGCCGGTGAAGGAGTATTTCGCCCAAATGGCAAAAGCCGACTCTCTGCCCGGCGGAATCAAGTTCGCCGCCAAGACACGTATAGCCAAACTCTTCCCGCATTGCGTGAAAGCCGCTATGTGGTTCATGGCTAACAGCAAGGAGCACGGCACGCAATGGTGGATCAAAGGCGCAGAGTCGAAAGACGAAAGCCGAAAGTCGAAAGCCCTCCAACGTATATCCGCTTATTACGGATCGCTCGAGGCATACAAGGCTATTCCCGACTGGGCGCATTTCGACGTGAGCCACAACAGCGAGACACCTGTGCTCCTGGATCACGGCTATGACGAGTCCAAACCCATGGAGGAACTGAGTATGGACGACCTGCGCAAGGCGGCGCTTTTCCGCGGAGGCAAATGCCTCGGAACGGCAAAAGGAGACAAAGCGCAGGAGAAGAAGGAACTGAAAGGACTCGACCTATGGGACACACAGATACTATGGGAGGACGCGAACGGAAACACGTTTGAAGCTACACCGCGCCTCATCCTCCTCGGTGGACACTGGTCGCCCTACGACATGCCTCTCCCCTATGACGAGAAGACCATCAAGAAGATGAATGCTCAACTTTCAACTTTCAACTTTCAACTTTCAACTATTCCTTGGCACTGGGACCGCGTGGCAAAGCAAAACCCGTTCTTCGCACAACTGTGGTCACCGCTGCATGAACCCGGAGAAGACAATATCTACGGACCCGAGATCTTCGACGGCTGGGAGAAATAAATGGTAAATGTGAAAAATAAGTAAATGTATTTTGACGAATTAGCACTAAGTGATGAGGTCTTGGATGCGTTGTGGGACATGCACTTCGACGAGTGTACCCCAGTGCAGGAAAAGACAATCCCGATCATTCTGGAGGGCCACGACGTGATCTCGTGCGCCCAGACAGGAACGGGCAAGACAGCGGCATACATCCTGCCGTTGCTCACTAACCTTGCCTTCGACGACCATGACCCGGACAAACTGAATGCTATCATTATGGCGCCTACACGCGAACTGGCGCAGCAGATAGACCGCCAGATGGAGGGATTCGGATTTTATGTCCCCTTCTCCTCCGTGGCTGTCTATGGAGGCAAGGACAACGGCGCATGGGGAACGCAAGTGACCGGACTGCAGAAAGGAGCGGACATAGTCATAGCTACTCCGGGACGCCTCCTCAGCCAGATGAATATATACGACATAGACTTCTCCGGTGTCAAGTATTTCATTCTAGACGAAGCCGACCGGATGCTGGATATGGGCTTCTACGACGATATAATGACAATCGTCCGCAAACTACCGAAGGACCGCCAGACGATCCTGTTTTCCGCTACCATGCCGGACAACATCCGCCGCATGGCGAAAGCAATCATGCGTGACCCCAAAGAGGTGCAGATAGCCGTCTCACGTCCGCCCGAGACGATCCACCAGATGCATGAGTTTGTGGAGGAGAACAAAAAAGTGGAAGCTCTTCTCGCTACCTTGTCGTCTCTTCCGGAGACGGACTTGAAGAAAGTGATCGTCTTTGCCGGTAAGAAACAGCGTGTGAAAGATCTCACGCGCACGTTGCGTTCGTTACATATTGACGCGCGCGCTATGCATAGCGATCTGGAGCAGGCGGAGAGAGACCAAGTGATGCTGGACTTCCGGAACGGTAAGGTAGGAGTCCTGGTGGCAACCGACGTAGTCGCACGAGGTATAGACGTGACGGACGTACCGCTGGTGATCAATTATGACGTACCGCACGACCCGGAGGATTACGTTCACCGTATCGGCCGTACCGCCAGAGCGGAGAACAGCGGCGAAGCCATGACGCTGGTCTCGCCGGAGGATATGGTGTATTGGAAAAGGATTGAGCGTTTTCTGAACCCCTCTACAGGTGGCGGATCCGCCACTCGTTCGGGTAAAGGTTGTTCTGGCGGCTCCCGACGTTCTTCGCGAAACCGAGGGGGACACCCTCATAGGTCAAAAGGACGAGGCCGAGGGGCACATCGGGGAGAGTCAAAGCCTCAGTCCTGAGATAAGACAGGGCTTGTTCACGCGTCAGTGCAATATTAGGGAAGGCTTCCTTGCGGAAGTCTTTCGCCATACTTAGACTGTGCTGCGGAGCGATACTCTTGCCGCGCTCCTCGCCCAAACCGAACCCCGTGGAGATACAGGTCAGCTGCGTCGAGAGCCAGTCGATGATCTCTTTGTATTTCAAGGGATAAGCCGTGGCGAAACGGTCGGAATAGCGGATTGCCCAGTCGTCCGGATGCTGCAGCCAACTGCGCATGACGGGCAGGTACTCCGGATGCGACATGGCGGTCTCTTTCTTGTTCGCTTTGATCTTGGCAGGACTCACAGGCTCGTCCGCATGCTTCTGCAGCGCGCATATATACAGCCCCTCGCCGCGGGTCTTATGAGGATAGAAATGGTAACCGACAGAACCCTCCGTAATACCCCACTCCTGCTCATAGTCGATAGGCAGGATGTCGGCACCCAGCGTGTCTGCAATCCATTCTACGTTCTTCTCGTTCTCTTCGGTATTGAAAGTGCAGGTGGAGTAGATCAGAATGCCTCCGGGTTTGAGCGCGTCCCAGACATCCATGAGAATGGCACGTTGCCGCTCGGCGCACTGCTTGACGGCTTTCAGACTCCATTCGTTGCGCGCCTGCTCGTCCTTGCGGAACATGCCCTCGCCGGAGCAGGGCGCATCCACCAGAATACAGTCGAACAGATGCCGGCACCTGTCCCCGAACTCTTCGGCGGTGTTATGAGTGACAACCGTGTTGCCGTTGCCCCATTTCTGAATGTTCTCAGAGAGGATAAACACACGCTGACGTACCACTTCGTTGCTGATCAAGAGTCCGTCGGAACCGAGATATTCGCTGATAAGAGTGGATTTGCCACCGGGCGCAGCGCAGAGGTCGAGCACGATAGACGACGAGTCCACATACTGCTCAAGCACCTGCTGAAGGAACATCGAAGAAGCCTCCTGAACATAATAACATCCGGCGTGGAAGAGCGGATCCAGCGTGAATGGCGGCCGCTCGGAGAGATAGTACCCGTCGAGGTGCCAGGGCACTTCGTCCGTGTCACACTCAAAAGTAAGCACGTCCAGCTTGGAATTAAGCCGGATAGAAGTGACCGGCTCGCTCTCCAAAGCCCGGATCAACAGCTCAGCCTCGGGGCCTAACTGCTGGTGCATGCTCTCTATGAAATCGACTGGTAACATAAATCGGCTGCAAAGGTACAACTTTTTTTGCACATATCAAAATTTTTTCGTACCTTTGCGGCCGAATTATGAATTTTTTAGATCAGTTGAATGACTCGCAACGCGAGGCAGTGACATATACCGAAGGTGCATCGCTCATCGTAGCGGGTGCCGGTTCGGGCAAGACAAGGGTGCTTACCTACCGTATTGCATACCTGCTGCAACAGGGCGTTCCCGCCGGACGCATCATGGCGTTGACCTTTACCAACAAAGCGGCGCGGGAGATGAAAGAACGTATCATGCGTCTTGTGGACGCCCGCGACGCGCGCTATCTGGTGATGGGTACCTTCCATAGTGTGTGTACGCGCCTTCTGCGCCCGTACGCGGAGCAATTGGGTTACACACGCGATTTCTCTATATACGACACTCCAGATATGAAATCGGTGATCAAAGGGATATGCAAGGAACGCGGACTGGATGAGAAGGTTTACAAACCCGGTGCGGTGCAGAGCCGGATCTCGATGGCAAAGAACGGAGGAATAGGTCCGAGGGAGTATGGCATGAACCAGCAACTGCTGCGGGAGGACCGGGAAGCGAGGATGTATGAGTTCGCTACGGTCTATGAGCTATATCAGATACGGCTGAAAGCAGCGAACGCCATGGATTTTGACGACCTGCTGATCAATATGCTGCGCCTGCTGGAAGTCTGTCCCGAGGCACGGGAGAAATACAGACAGCAGTTTCAGTATATCCTGGTGGACGAGTACCAGGACACCAACTACATTCAGTTCCAACTGGTGAAAAAACTGGCTGAGCCGCAGAACAACATCTGCGTTGTAGGAGACGACGCACAAAGTATTTATTCTTTCCGGGGCGCGGACATACGGAACATCCTCAATTTCCGCCAAGTCTATCCGAATGCCCGGCTCTTTAAGTTAGAGCGCAACTACCGCTCCACGCAAACAATCGTTAACGCAGCTAACTCACTGATTCACAAGAATGTGCATCAGATAGAAAAGACGGTTTACTCCGAAAAAGAGGAAGGTGCCCCGCTGAACTTGCAACCATACATGGACGATAAGACAGAGGCACTCGGCGTAGCGATGAAAATACAGCGGATGAAACATAAAGGGTATGACTCGTTCGCCGTGCTTTATCGTACGAACGCGCAGAGCCGTGTTATAGAAGGAGAGTTGCGCAAACTCAACATCCCGTACCGCATCTATGGCGGGACGTCGTTTTACCAACGCAAAGAGATCAAAGACGCATTGGGCTACCTCCGTCTGGCTGTGAACGCGCGAGATAACGAAGCGCTCCTCCGTATAGTGGGTTTCCCGGGCAGAGGGATAGGGGAAACAACGATGAAAAAAGTGTCGGCGAACGCGACTGAACACCACCGTTGTTATCTGGATGTGATGCGGGAGCCGGACGAGACAGGGCTGGACGTGAGCGCGGCTACGAAAAAGAAACTGCAGGCTTTCGCTCTCCTGATAGACGGCTATCACGAACAAAGCGAGGCTATGGATGCTTTCCGTTTTGCAGAGATGGTAATGCGCACGTCCGGCGTGATGACGGCTCTGGCACTCGACCGTACGGCGGAAGGAATCGACCGCGCGCAGAACGTACAGGAGTTGCTGAATGCTATTCATGAGTTTGTGGAAGGAAGGCAGAACGAAGGTATAGACTTCACTCCGGTAACGGATTTCTTGAGCGAAGTAAGTCTTCTGACAGACCAGGACGAGAATCTGACAGACACGACGGAACGCGTCACATTAATGACTGTTCATGCCGCGAAGGGGCTGGAGTTCCCTGTTGTGTTCATTGTGGGAATGGAAGAGAACCTCTTCCCCTCCCAGTTTGCCGTGAGACCGCAGGATATAGAAGAAGAACGGCGGCTGCTGTATGTGGCAATCACACGGGCGATGGAACAATGTTATGTCTCTTTCGCGCGGCAACGTTTCCGCAACGGCTCTTTCTCCTTCAATTCGCCCAGCAGGTTCTTGAATGATATAGACAAGCGGTATTTTGAAATGACAACCCGCCCAACTATGCCAACCAACCCGGCTAATCCGGTCATTACGACGGGGCGGACTATGCCGACCAACCCGACAAGGCCTGTGTCCGGCGCAACAAGCGAGATAGCCTCTTCTGTTTGGAAAGCCGGAGACCGGGTCGCTCACCGTGTCTTCGGAGAAGGTACAGTAACGCGCATCTATCGCGACGAGGTGACGGAGAACGACAAGATAGAAATCAATTTTGACACACAAGGCACTAAAACGCTCCTTCTGACTCATGCAAAACTGGAGCGCGCTACATAACTGTTTTTAACAAAAGATATACTGTCATTAAGAAAATAAGTATAAATGACCGTAAAATTTGCAAGAATAGATAAAAAGCAGTACTTTTGTATCGTAAACGATATAAACAAAGAAAGAATAGGATGAAAAATTTATTAATAATATTACTTACAGTTATGAGTATCTATGATTTTACGGTGTTGGACACCAAGAAGAATGAAGTGAAGTTGGAGGACTACAAAGGCAAAGTTCTCTTAGTTGTTAATACTGCTACAGGCTGCGGCTTTACGCCCCAGTACGAGGCACTCGAAAACCTCTATAAGAAATACAAGGACCAGGGGCTGGTAATCCTTGATTTCCCTTGCAACCAGTTTGGTCAGCAAGCTCCGGGAACGGAAGAAGAGATCGTCTCTTTCTGCCAGCTGAAATACAAAGTATCTTTCCCGCAGTTTGCGAAAATAGAGGTGAACGGCGAGAATGAGAGTCCGGTATTCACCTACCTCAAGGAGAACGGTCCGGAGGAGAAATACGAAGGTTTGAAGGCTAAAGCTACAGCCAAGATGCTGAAGACCATCAGCAAGACCTACAAGAAGGACTCCGACATCCGTTGGAACTTCACTAAGTTCCTTCTTGACCGCGAAGGCAAGGTCGTAGGACGCTTCGCACCTACCACCAAACCCGAAGACATCGAAGCAGAAATAGTAAAACTGCTCTAATTTGTAATTCGTAATTCATAATTCATAATTTCCATGAAGGAGCAAGTATTAGCTGCCATGCGTGCAGCAGGCAAGCCTGTTTCGGCAGGCGAGGTAACCACCGCGCTCGGCGTAGACCGCAAGGAGGTGGACAAAGCCTTTGCCGAACTCAAGAAAGAAGGCGCCATCGTTTCGCCCGTCCGTTGCAAATGGGCTCCCGCAAACTAATTTATAGCAGAGTAGTTCTGCTAAATCCGAAGGAGGGTGTGTTTCATAAACACACTCTCTTTTTTCGTCTTCATTCAGTTTTTTTTGCATATATGCAATTTTTTTTGTACCTTTGCGGCGTTTTTAATGAATACCGACCGAATCATACATCAGCATATGAAATATCTTCGTAAATCCTCCTTCGTACATCGTCCATCGTTCCTTCGTACATTGTACATCATCCCTTTGTCCCTTATATTGTTGCTCTCGTGCCAAAAACAGCAGCCTGCTCCCGAGCCGGAGAAAGACAGCAGTGCGTTTGTCAATCTGACAGACATCATTCCCGATGCGATTTTGGAGATCCGCTATTACAGCACGTATAATTTCGTAGGCGAGCGCATCGACGGTTACGAGCAGCCGGTGGCACTCATGACACGCCAGGCGGCAGACTCGCTCAAAGCCGTCAGCGACGAACTGAAAGCGTACGGCTACCGCCTCAAAATTTGGGACACCTACCGCCCGCAGACCGCCGTCAACCATTTCATCCGCTGGGCGGAGAACGTACAGGACACGGCGATGAAGAAGATTTTCTACCCCATGGTGGACAAGTCGCTGCTCTTTGAGCAGGGATATATCTACGCGCGCTCATCCCATTCGCGCGGTTCGACAGTCGATCTGACGCTTATCGATGCAGCTACAGGCAAGGAGTTGGACATGGGCTCGCCGTTTGACTGGTTCGGCGAGGAGAGCCATCCGGACTACTCCTGCAAGCTCTACCGCCAGTCCGAGAACCGTCTCATCTTGCGCAAGGCGATGACCCGTCACGGCTTCGAACCTATAGACAGCGAGTGGTGGCATTTCACCCTCCGCAACGAGCCTTTCCCTGATACTTATTTTGATTTTCCTGTAAGGCAATTATAGGCAATGACCACTCCCCGGCTACATACCGACGCGTTGCACCGGATGGCGTATGCCACGGACGCGAGTGCCTATCGCGAGATGCCTCTGGCGGTGGCGTACCCCAAGACGGAGGACGACCTGCGTGCGCTGATAGACGAAGCACGCCGGCGCAAGACGCACCTCATTCCCCGTGCCGGCGGAACGAGTATAGCAGGACAGGTGGTAGGCAGCGGTATTGTAGTAGATGTGAGCCGGTACATGAACCGTATCCTCTCCATCGACCCCGAACGGCGCATAGCCCGTGTGCAACCCGGCGTGGTGCGTGACGAACTGAACATCGCGCTCCGTCCGTACGGGCTGTTCTTCTCGCCGGAGACCTCTACCTCCAACCGCTGCTGCATAGGCGGCATGGTGGGTAATAACTCCTGCGGCACGCACAGCCTCGTCTATGGCTCCACGCGCTACCATGTAGTGGGACTGTGGGTCATGTTAGCGGACGGAACAATGCACGAAGTGCAATGTACGAAGGACGGATGTACGATGTACGAAGGAGAGAAGTCTCTGATGGATGCTATCTTGGCGCAACTGCGCGGATGGCAGCGGGACGGACAAGTGATGCAGGAGGTACGGGATGCCTTTCCGGACAAGTCTATCCGTCGCCGTTCGTGCGGATATGCGATAGACGAGTGTCTGGATGTCTATGGCGAGGGCAGGGACCTCAACCTGCCTGCACTCATCACGGGCTCGGAAGGCACCCTTTGTTTCGTGACTGAGATCACTCTTTCATTGGATGTCTTGCCGCCGAAAGAGCAGATGGTAGTCTGCGTACACCTGAACGGAATGGACGACAGCTGGCGTACCAACCTCATCGCACTGGGTTGCCAGCCTACCGCTGTGGAACTGATTGACGGCAAGATCATCGACCTCGCCCGCACGAACATAGAGGCAAGCAAGAACCTCTTCTTTGTCGATGGCACGCCGGCTGCAATCATCGTGGCGGAGTTCAGAGCCGCGACACGTGCGGAGCTGGACAAGCAGGCAGAGGCGTTCATAGAAGCAATGAAGCAGTCCGGCATTTCGCATACCGTCACCACCGTCTATGGCAGCGATGTGAGCCGCGTATGGGCGCTGCGTAAAGCAGGCTTGGGCGTGCTGTCGGTCATGTCGGGCGACGCCAAACCCGTCGGCGTGGTAGAAGACACTGCGGTAGCGCCGGAGCGGATGGAAGCCTATATGAAAGACTTCCGGGCGATGATGGTGGAACTGGGTCTGGACTGCGTCTATTATGGACATATATCTACGGGCGAACTGCATCTGCGTCCGGTGCTGGATTTGCACAAAGAGCATGACCGCCAACTCTTCCGTCAGGTAGCGGAACGGACTGCGGCACTGGTGAAGAAACACCACGGCTGTCTCTCCGGCGAACACGGCGACGGACGCCTGCGGGGAGAGTTTATCCCGCTGATGTACGGCAATGAGGTCTATGAGATGATGCGCAGCCTCAAACGCACCTGGGACCCCGAAGGGCTGTTCAATATGGGTAAGATTGTGGACACCCCGCCGATGGACGAATATCTGAGGTTTCAGAGTTATACGAAAATTCTCAATTCTCAACTCTCCATTCTCAATTGTCTTGAGCAATGTAACGGGGCAGGGGACTGCCGCAAGTCGGCGGTCATAGGCGGTACGATGTGCCCGGCTTACAAAGCGACCGGCGATGAACTATTCTCAACACGCGCGAGGGCGAACGTGCTCCGTGAGATGATTGCCAACTCGCCGGACGGTATCTATTCCGAGGAAGTAAAAACGGTGCTGGACTCCTGCCTGGCGTGCAAAGCCTGCCATAGCGAGTGCCCGAGCAACGTGGACATGACGCGTCTCAGAAGCGAGATCCTGCAAGAGCGGTACAGCCACTCGCATGTGCCTTTCCGCACATGGCTGGTAGCGCACATGGCGGACATCGAGACGCTCGGAGGACTTATCCCCGGTATCTATAATTTCTTTGCTACCAACTGTTGGACCTCTTCGGTTATCAAAAGGGTAGTGGGTTTCGCTGCCGAACGCCATATTCCCACCCTCAGCCGCCACTCCATGCGGTGGCTGGTGAATAAGAATTCAGCCATCAGCCATCAGCAGTCAGTTGTCAAACAATCTCAAACAATTTCAAACAATCTCAAACTTTCAACTAAAACCGTCTATCTCTTCGCCGACGAGTTCACAAACCGTGCGGAGGCGGAACTGGGTCTGCGTTTCGCCCAACTCTTGACACGCTTCGGCTATCATGTGATCATCCCCAAGCACGTAGAGAGCGGCAGGGCGGCAATCAGCAAGGGTTGTCTCAAACAGGCTTCTCGCTATGCAAAACGCAATGTGGAACAGCTCAAAGACCTCATCTCCGCTGACACGCCGCTGGTGGGTATCGAGCCTTCGTGCATCCTCTCCTTCCGCGACGAGTACCCGCGTCTGGTGCCCGAAAGCCTGCGTGAGGATGCCAAACGACTGGGTCATAACTGCCTGCTCTACGACGAGTTTCTGCTGCGCGAAGTGGAAGCCGGACGGCTGTCTCAAGAAGCTTTCGGCGAACTGCAAGGCGAACTGTGGCTGCACGGCCATTGCCACCAGAAAGCGTTGGTAGGCATCGAGAAAACCGCCTCGCTGCTGCGGCTCGTCAAAGGATTAGAGGTACATGTCATTCCTTCCGGCTGCTGCGGCATGGCGGGCTCCTTCGGCTACGAAGCGAAGCACTATGAGGACTCTATGCGCGTAGCCAATACCACGCTGGTGCCGGCTCTGAAGAAAGCCCAAGCGGCGAATCCCTCTATCTATGTTGCTGCGCCCGGAACCTCCTGCCGCACCCAGATAGCCGACACCACCGGCATACACGCCTACCATCCCATTGAAATTCTCTGGATGGCAACGGATGGAGAATACACAAGAAAAAACAACTGACACACAATACACAACAATGAAAATGTATCGACTGACACTCCTGCTTCTTGCTTTCGCCGGACTGCTTTCTGCCTGTTCCGGTGGTGAGGACTTTCGGGAGCCCAAATCGGAAGAGGATCTCACCGGCCTTGTACTGGCAGCCTCCAACGGCAGTTATTACCAACAGAAGTACGAGAAACGCACCGACGTGCAGCTTTTCCTTGTAGCCAATGAAGCCGATGGCGTGCAGGCTGTGCGGCAAGGGCACGCCGATGTCTATGTGAGCGACGAAGTGATGCTCACTAAGGCGGACCTAAAGCGTCTGGGCATGAAAAAAGCCTTTGTCGGAGACGAATGTTTCGATGTGGCTTTTGCCATCCGCAAAGGCAACACCGAGATAGCCGAGCAACTCAACGCCTTCCTTGCCTCTGCTCCGCTGGAAGGCATCACCAACTACTGGATCAACGGTGGGCCTTATGTGGAGGAGCCTGCCTATACCATTCCCGAAGGAGCCAAGCCCCTGTATTGTGTCTGCGCTGTGAATATAGCCCCGATCAGTTATGTGGGCGAAGGCGGTAAGTGGCAAGGCTTGGATGTCGATATCCTCCAGCGTTTTGCGCATTCCGTCGGCAGACCCTTTGAGATGCAGTTTGTGGACATCGGCTCGGCTATCATGGCAATCAACACCGGCAAGGCGGATGTGTTCTCCGGCTGTCTTTTTATCACGGAGGAACGTCAGAAATCGATGGATTTCTCTGCCCCGTACTATAAATGCCACCCGGGCTATTTCATCGTGGACCACTCCCATGACGCACGTATGGGGCTGGGGGAGCGCATTCACATGAACCTCATCAAAGAGAACCGCATCAAACTCATCTGGGACGGCCTTGTGGAGACTGTCAAGATTACGTTCTTTGCTATTCTTTTAGGTACTATTCTCGGCATAGGCGTATGTGCCTGCCGTCGCTCCAAGCGCAGATGGCTGCGCGGACTGGCGGACCTATACGGCGATTTCATCAACGGCATTCCGACACTTGTCTTGCTGCTCATCCTGTTCTATGTGGTCTTCGCCAACTCCGGCATGAGTGCTACACTGGTCGCAATCATAGCGTTCGCCATGTGCTTTGCGTCCTCGGCGGGAAGTATCTTCGACACCTCTATCTCCGCGGTACCCAAAGGGCAGACCGAAGCCGGACTGAGTCTCGGCTTCACGCCCTTCAAGACCTTCATGGGCATCGTCTTCCCGCAGGCGCTGCGCAAAGGTCTGCCGCTCTACACAGGCGAGTGTATCTCGCTGCTGAAGAACACCTCTATTGTGGGTTATATCGCTATCGCCGACCTGACGCGTGCCAGTGACCTCATCCGTTCCCGCACGTTCGATGCACTCATTCCGCTGCTCGTCATCACAATCATCTATTTCATTCTCGCCTGGCTCATCCGCAAAACGTTGAGCCTGTGCCTCCTTCGTAAATAAATCGTACATCGTACATTCGTAAATCGTACATCCTATGATAACCATCCATCATCTCAGCAAAACCTTCATCAATCCGGACGGGTCGTCTCTGACCGTCCTCAAGGATGTGAACTGCACCATAGAAAAAGGCGAAGTGATCTCCATCATCGGTCCTTCGGGCACCGGCAAGAGTACGCTTCTGCGTGCAATCAACATGCTCGAACCACCCACCTCCGGCGAGATCATCGTCAACGGCGAGAACATCACCGCGCCCGGCTATCCGCTGGACCGGCTGCGCCGTAAGATGGGCATGGTCTTCCAGTCCTTCAACCTCTTCGAGCACATGACCGTGCTGGAGAATATCACCTACGCCCCGATGCAACTGCTGAAACTGCCCGAGGCGCAAGCCAAAGAAGAAGCGATGGAGCTGCTCAAGAAAGTAGGCATGGCGCAGAAAGCCGATGTCTATCCGTCCTCCCTTTCCGGCGGACAGAAACAGCGTGTAGCCATCGCTCGTTCCCTTGCCATGCACCCGGAAGTCATTCTCTTCGACGAGCCCACCTCGGCGCTTGACCCTACCATGGTAGGCGAAGTGCTCTCCGTCATCCGCCAGTTGGCGAAAAGCGGTCTGACCATGCTGATTGTCACCCACGAGATGCGTTTCGCACGCGACGTGAGCACACGTGTCTTCTTCATGAACGAAGGTATTATCTACGAGGACGGCACGCCCGAACAGATCTTCGAACACCCCGTCCATTCGGCCACCAAGGCGTTCGTCAACCGCATCCAGAAACTCGTCTATGAGATTGACTCGGACGACTTCGATTACCTGCAGATCCACACCGGGCTCAATCAGTTCTGCCTCAAGTACAACATCACCGAGAAAGCCGAACTCGCTTATTCGCTTATCAAGGAGATGCTCTTCACCCACATGCAGTCTTTCCGTCCGCTCACGCTGCGTCTGACGCACACCGAACTCTCCGGCGTGACGGCATTGGATTTCATGGTGGAGCACCTCAGCGCCTCGCCTCTGACCGACGCCGCCCGTGCTTCCCTCCGTCCGCAAGTGAAGGAACTCATCGAAGAACCCACCACCCGCGGCTTCCGCATCAAACTGATTATCGAGTGACGTAAGTTCTTACATCCGTACTCCCGTTCACCGAGCGAAGAGCGACTCACAACCGAGAGATGACCGAGCGACTATTCCGACAATCTTTTGCCCAAAATCGCCTCCCCTCTCATCCATATCTCAAGCAAGCAGTATCTCTGCATTGTTTTTGCAGCCAATCCCGACGGTCAGCCGACGGTCAACCGACAGTCAACTATTACGTGTATATCGGCAAACGAAACCGTAAAAACGGCATTTTTTGCTGCTTTTTGCGTTCTTTGTAACTTGTTGATATATAAACGATTATAGCAGATTTTGAGTAACAAAGTCTAGGACGGTCCTGAAACGCCCCTTTTCCACTCTTTACCTGCACCTTGTTCTCCATCGAAAAGAGGCAGCGGAAAGGGCACTAAAACGAGGTGGCGGAGGGGTCTTTGAAAAATAAAAAAACATGTATACTTGCATATATCAGAAAAAATTTGTACCTTTGCAAGCGCAAAAGATACCTTAATGACTGATACCGAATACATACAAGCTTTTCGCGCGAAAAACAACAAGGCAATTACCTTGTTTTATCGCGAATATAGGGAGTCATTTATGGCATTTCTTGCTAACAAATTTCATTCTCTCAATCAGCAATTATTAGCAGAGGTATTCCAAGAGTAGTATTCCAATCCCTATTATTGGGCAGGATTTATCATGTTGGATTGAGCGATTTTGTGCAATAAATTCACCGTACTGCATAAAAAAGTATATTTTTTGTACAATAAACTTGCATAATTGAATAAAAAGCAGTATCTTTGCGGCGAATTTTGCTTTAAGAATGGTTGCAATTGCAACTAAATTTGAACCAAATAGCATGTTATGGATATACAAAGAAACGACTATGTAGAACGACTTTACGCCAAAAGTTGGAATGGTAAAGTGAAGATTATCACCGGTATACGTCGATGCGGAAAGTCTTACCTGTTGTCCCGTCTGTATAAGCAATTTCTTATCAACAAAGGAGTAGCAGAAGACTGCTTTGTGGAGATAGATTTAGAGGACGACTCCAATGCAGCCTATCGTAATCCGCAAGTCTTGTCAGAATATGTGAGGGCTAAGTGTAAAAACAAACGACGTAAATATTATGTCTTTATCGATGAGATACAACGGTGCTCCAAGGTATTGGCCCCGAATGTAGATTTATCGCGAGTAGCAGAAGAAGACAGGGATTCGTTATATATTACTTTCTACGATGTCTTAAACGGACTACGGAAACAGCCCAATATTGATGTTTATGTAACCGGTAGTAACAGCAAGATGCTTTCTTCGGATATTGTTACTTATTTCCGGGACCGTGGAAGTGAAATTAAAGTCTATCCGCTCTCATTTGCGGAATTCTATGCGTTTGCGGGTTTAGAAAAAGCTGAAGCTTTGGATTTTTATTTGAATTTTGGTGGAATGCCTCTGGCTGTACTTGAGCCCAATGAGCAAGAGAAACGGAACTATTTGGCAAACCTACATAAAGACGTGTATATGAAAGATATTGTTGATCGCTATAACTTGAAAGACGATGTCATAATTGATGCCTTGACTGATGCTATTTACTCGTCTGTAGGCTCTTTGTCTAATCCGCATAAGTTAGCCAATACCATAACTTCTGTGATGTCATTACCGACCACTGATCCGACTATAAAAGTTTATTTAAGTTATCTGGAGGATGCCTATCTTATCTCGGTTGCAGAACGCTATGATGTTAAGGGAAAGCGCTATTTTGAGAATATTAAGAAATACTATGCGATGGATTTAGGCTTGCGTAACGCGCGACTTAATTTCCGCCAGCAAGAGCGAAGCCATTTGATGGAAAACATGTTGTATAATGAACTCATTCGTCGTGGTTATAGAGTGGATGTAGGTGTAGTAGAAGTACAAAGGATGGTAAACGGTAAACGTCAGCAAGCCCAATATGAGATTGATTTTATCGTCAATACCGGTTTTGAGCAGATCTATATCCAATCGGCACTTAATATTGACACTCCGGAAAAGAGAGAGCAAGAGACTTTCTCGTTGCGAAATACCCGTGATTCGTTCCGAAAAATAGTGGTTTTGGATGGTTATACTCTCCCTTGGACCGATGATGCTGGAGTGACATATGTAGGTGTAATTCCTTTTTTACTTGAAAAGGTGATATAAAAATCCTCATCCAAAGGTTACCTTTGGCAAATGGATGACATTAATAGATGAACGATCACAACGGAGAGTGCCGAAAGAATTGTTTATAACTTTCACCGACCAATGAGCGGGAGAAGACCGAAATATAAAAAGAAAATATTTACATACGGAGTAAGCCGAAAATCCGCTGAAACAAGTTTTTGTCCGGTCGGTATTGGTGGCAGAAGGTCGAAACAACGAGACGGGAAAAATGCCACAAAAATGATGTATGCTCTTGCGTATGTCATTTTTTTATTGTAACTTTGCAGCCGAAAAATGCAATTAATCGTTCCCTTTAGGGATAAGAAAGTTGCAAAGACATGAGTGAGACATATACATATACACCATCCGGAAACGAAAACCGCAATATCTTTGCGGCATCATGCGTGGAGTCTGTAGCTATAGCTTTGCAGCAACCGGCATCGGAGGTTTATCAGAGGATGAAACGCGTTAACCTGATAGACGAATATATATTCCCGTGCTATGAGGTATTGCATAGCGAGAGCCGCGAGAATGTCACACAAGATATTATCCAAACGCTTGAATTATGGGAGCAGAAGGCATCATAGAAGTTTATCACGGCGGAACAGAACCTATTGAACATCCGTTAGTGAGTGCAGGCCGTCCCGGCTTGGATTTCGGACAGGGTTTCTATGTCACGGCTATGCGGGAGCAAGCCGAGTTGTGGGCAGACCGCATGGCTCGTCGCCGTAAAGCGGATAAAATTCTTTCTGTTTATACTTTGGATATGGGTGCTCTGCGCAAAAAGTATTCTTATCTTTTCTTTCCCAAATACGATAGTGACTGGCTCAATTTCATTGCGAACAGCCGTACCGGTAAACGTCCGTGGGCGAACTATGACTGCATAGAAGGCGGAATAGCCAATGACCGCGTCATTGACATGGTAGAAGCCTATATCGCTGGTACTGCAACAGCAGAGTTTGCATTGAGCGAACTGAGCAAACACCAGCCCAATCATCAGATTTGTATTCTCAACCAACAGGCTATTGATGAGTGCCTGCATTTTAAGGAGAGTTTGGTATGTTAAGCAATGTATTAATGTGGAATAAGATCGGGCGCGTGGTTACGCGTGTCAGCGAACAGAGAGGTATCAGTGCTTCCCAAGCCTTGGATTTATTCTATACTTCGCCTCTTTGCAGCGAGTTGCATGATCCGGCTACCGGCTTGTACCTAATGGGCGACGAATATCTGGCACAATCATTATAACCTCCCCGACGTCAATTGATGGCAAAATAAAAATAGAGATGCAGAAAACAGATGAAATATGGTATAAAAAGTGGCTTCAATGGCTCACTAAAAGTGAAAACATCCATTACATGATTCGTTTCGCTTTTTGGGCATTTTTCCTAGCATATTTCACTATAGAACTTATAAATGTATGGCAGCCTATTTTTAATAAATATATCGTACCGTATTTGTATATAAATCGCGGTTGGGGATGTGCCCTAATGATCCTATGTTCTATTGCTACGCTTATATGGATTATCTTCATTACTTATTATAAAACACGAATAAACTGGCGAATGGCATTGCCATTACTTGCAATCGTGCTTTTCCAATACGTCTACTTTAGATTTATCTCTAATTCATATGATTTTCTTCCTCTTGAATGGCAATTCAAATATTTGGATTGGGGAATTGTTTTAATAGGATGCATCTTTGTTGATTTCATTATAATAGAAATTATCTCAAATCTATCTAAAAAGGATAAGAAAGAATCAGAATCCTATTACTTATATGATACTGCCATTGATAATAAGGAACAAGATATTCTTGATTTCTCGTCTAAGGCATATTCTGCTGCGAAAGAGATTCAGAAATTCGATACATCGGAGCATTCGTGGAGTATTGGTATCACAGGCAAATGGGGAGCAGGCAAAACTTCTTATATTAATCTGATTTTACAGAACCTGCCAACCAAAGATTACGAAATAATTAAATTTTTTCCAAGAAGTTCGAAAGATATTACTACCATCCAAGAAGACGCGCTTAATTTGTTGTCAGAAAGATTGAAAATATATCACCTTGGGTTATCTACATTCTTCAAAGAATACATATATGCTTTAAGACTTATTGACTCAAAGGGTTGGATTGACACTATCTCCTCTTCATTTCAAAATGTAAATGTACAAAACAAAAAAAATATTCTTATTGAAACCTTAAAATATTTGCCTAAAAAGGTCGTATTCGTTATTGATGATTTCGATCGCCTTACTCAGGATGAAATTATTGAAGTTCTAAAATTACTTGATAATAATGCCAACTTCCCTAATGTAATATATATTACCGCGTATGACAAGCAGTATGTCAAAAAACAATTTGAACAATTCAATAATTACCAAGGAGAATCCTGCTTTGTAGATAAATTTTTTAATGTTGAGTGGAATATTCCATTGCGCCATTATTATGGTATATATAACTATATCATATCACAGCTTAGGACGATTGTTGATACTACACAATTTGGTTATGATATTTCCGAAATAAACACAATAGGGTATTACTCTGATATTTTCCAAAAGTATATTCCAACAATGCGTGATGCCAAGCGTTTGATTAATTTATTTCAAAGTGATTATCAGGTCGTACGCGGAGAAGTGGATGTAATAGATTTCTTACTTTTATCCATAATAAAATATAGATTTAGAGATGAATACTCTGCTCTTTTTAGATTAGAATATCTTATTAATGGTGCAAACAACACCCTTGTATATAGTAGTAAAGATAAATCGGAGAAGATTGCATGTAAAGATATAGTAGAACGCCTTTTTAGTGCAAATGTGACAAGTAGCAGACCACGCCGTATATATCATAGAGAATCTTTTTACAATTATTTTGTTGATCATATAAATAACACTCTGCGTCTTCCGCAACTTGCCGAATTATTCACGATGGATCTCAATAGAATTGAAACTACCATTAAAGAATGGTCAGAGGATGCAAAAGCCATGTCGGAATTGTTGAGTTATATTGATTCTCGCAGGCAGCAAATAGAATCTGCTGAAGAATTATTTAAGTACATAGATATTGTACTCTTGTATAATGGATATTCTAATTCTGACTCATCTGCAGTTCTCGCCAAACAAATAGTTCGCATACCGGAAATAATCAGTGAATACAAGAATAAATTTTCTGGCAAATTTGATAAAGATATTCTTTATAATCATTTGGTTGAGTATTTCAATAAGAAGTTGCTGCTTATGGGCGATATTTCCCTTCTCAGGGATATGTTTTTAGCAACAGAAGACCAACAAAATAATTTATTATTATTTCAAGAAAAGGAAATAAATGCTTTAATTGTAAGACATTTTAACGAATATGCAAAAGAAACAAACTCTTTTGACAATTATGGCATAAATTTATTGTATGCCTGCATTCATCATGTTAATCCATCGAATCACCATATTATATTAGAAAAGGCGTGCTGTGACACTGCGCGTGGACTTATAGAAAAATACCCTGAATATTATTTTGACCATTTTGTTAGATTGCAATACATTAGTTCTGACCCTCAATCTAATGCAATCACATGTGAACCGTTTTGGAAGCAAATTTTCGGGGATTCAGAAAGAATTTATTTGCTTATATTCTCTAAAAAAATGGATAAAATAAAGAATATTTATCGCGTGCGTAATTTCTGGAGGATATATATGGAAAATAACTATATGCCAATAGAATTTACTCATCAAGGAAATGTTCAAAATATAATTAATAATAATTTAGAAATTCAGATAAATCAATTAAACACGCTAAAAAAATATGAATCAGACTTAAAAGAGATGATTCTTAATCCGAATAATACAATGAATTTTTCCACTCATCGTTCTAATAAAGAAAAAATTGAGAATATGAAGCAGCATATTGATAATATAAGTCTAAATATATTCTTAAAATCAAAGTTAATAAGGGATATCGAACATATAACAATATATATTTAAGAATGTCATTAAGACGTAAGATGGCAGCAAAAAGTACTATGTAAATAATATCTCCGAAGCGTCGGAGTGATAAAATAACATATTAATAAAGCATTACTATTATTTCATCGTTCGCCAGAAATGTAGGAAGTTTCAATAAGAACCTAGAAATAATAAGTTGAGGTGTCTCTTGTAGGGATACCCATCTCCGTGTATAATAGCGATGCTCATGCAAATCAAGTGTGAGCATTTATTACGGGGATCGGGTCTTCCTACATACCTTGGCGAACGGATAAATCGCTCACACTCTTTTTGTCCGTTTGGTGATTGATAGTATGCGTAAATGACTATCAATCCATGGCAAAAAACGCGAATTTAGGAGCAGCGAAGAATGCTAAAAACGATGAGTTCTACACCCAGTATGCGGACATTCAGAAAGAAGTAAACGCATACATTGAATACAACCCCGATGTCTTTCGGGGCAAGACAATCTTGTTGCCTTGCGATGATCCGGAATGGAGCAACTTTACCAAGTTCTTTGCACAAAACTTTGAGTTCTTCGGTCTGAAAAAACTCATTTCTACGTCCTATGCCATCGAAAGCAAAAAGTACCAAACCGACTGGCAACCGACACTCTTTGAAACGGAGAATCCGTTGTACAACGTAGAGAAAAGCCGTATCAAGGGCAAAATATTTACACTTACGCACGATACCAACAACAGCGGTCGAATTGACATTGACGACCTGCAATGGAGTTACCTCGAAGGCGACGGAGACTTCCGTTCTGACGAAGTAACCGCTCTTCGAGACGAAGCAGATATTATTATCACAAACCCACCATTCTCGCTCTTTCGGGAGTTTCTTGCATGGATTATGGAGGGAAAGAAACAATTCTCTATTATTGGGAATATGAATGCGATTACATACAAAGAAGTTTTTCCTCTTATAAAAGATAACAAGATATGGCTTGGTAGCGGTTTTAATGCAGGAAATGCTTATTTTAGAATATTAGGAGATCCCCGAAATGATTTTGCAGATGGAGTTTATGATAGTTCAACAGGATTAGTGAAGTTCAGAAACTGCTGTTGGTTCACAAACATAGACCATGGAATGCGCCATAAGCCGTTACAACTTATGAGCATGGCTGATAATTTAAAGTTTAACAAGAAATTAAAGGGTCTTACTGAATATCAGCATTACGATAACTATGATGCAATAGAAGTTCCAAGCACAAGTGCAATCCCATCTGATTATGAAGGAATAATGGGCGTACCTATTTCTTTCCTTGATAAGTATTGCCCTGAGCAATTTGAAATATTAGGAAATGAATATGACTTGAATCTTTCTAAAGGAAGAGGATACGTAAATGGAAAAAGATGTTATGTACGCGTATTCATCCGCAAGAAATAGTCAAATGACTATATAAATGAACAAATGGTAAATGATTAAATTGTAGATGGCTTTATGAAAGCAGAACGGAAAATATATACCGTTGAGGAAATCTGCAAAGGATTTACTTACAACGAGGCAGAAGGAAAAGGTTTGTTTGGTCTTTCGGGCCGCCTGACCATTCAACCGGAGTACCAGCGTAATTATCTATACGCCGAGCAAAACGGCGCACGCGAGATTGCAGTCATTGAATCCGTGCTCAAAGGCTATCCTATTGGTTTGCTGTACTTTAACCATGTGGACGACAACCATTTGGAGGTACTGGACGGGCAGCAGCGAATCACCTCTTTGGGACGTTTCCTCACACGCAAGTTCGCTATCCGTATAAACGGCATGGAGCAGTATTTTGATTACATGGCGGAAGATCTCAAAAAGAAGATTCTCCAAACCGAACTACTGGTTTATGAATGCGAAGGAACGGAAAGCGAGATCAAAGAATGGTTTAAGACCATAAATATCGTGGGACTTCCTCTGGAAGAACAGGAGATATTGAATGCCGTCTATTGCGGACCGTTTGTAACAAAAGCCAAAGAAGTGTTCTCCAATTCGCAGAACGCCAATATCAACAAATGGGCGGCTTTCCTGCGCGGAAACGTGAAACGCCAAGCGTACCTGCACACCGCATTGGAATGGGTCAGCCGTGGCGAAATCAGCAAATATATGTCGCTCCACCGCAACGATGATAACATCCGCGAAATGGAGACCTATTTTAACAGCGTCATCGACTGGGCAAGCGGTGTGTTTACCTACATAGAAAAAGAGATGTGCGGTCTGCCATGGGGCGAACTCTATGAGAAATACCATAAAAATCCCTACGACCCTTCGAAAGTGGCAGCCAAACAGCGCGAACTATACGAAGACTACTACGTAAAGAACAAAAAGGGCATCTATGAATATATCCTCGGTGGTTGCCAAGACACCAAACTGTTAGAGGTGCGTTGTTTTGATGAGCCAACCAAGAAAAGCGTCTATGCGCGTCAGACGGAAGAAGCCAAGAGACATGAGGTTTCCAATTGTCCACTGTGCGCCATCGGTCATGATGCCAACCATGCGCGTATCTGGAAACTGACGGAAATGGACGCTGACCATGTGACCGCTTGGTCTAAGGGCGGCGCAACGGACATCACCAACTGCCAAATGCTCTGCCAGACCCACAATCGCGCAAAAGGGAATAAGTAACCGTAATCTTTATAATCGGTCCTTTGACCACAAAATGCAAAAAAAATGAAAAAAGTTGCAAAAGAGGTGATAGATGTCGCCTCTTTTTTTGACTATATATAGAGGGGCATGAAAAGTGAAAGGTGAAAAGTGAAAGGTAAAGTAAGTAAGGTAAGAGGGAACAAGTAAACGCTAATCTTAATAATCGTAAACTTTTAGCCTTGACTAAAATAATTCGAACTCGAAAGATATAAGCCATCAAAACAAGAATGCACACTAAAACGCACAAAAATGCATAAAAGTTGCTCATTCTATTGCGCAATTCAGAAAAAAGTTGTACCTTTGCGACCTAGTTTGACAGAAAGAAAATAACACATAGTTAGCAATCGTCCAAGGTTGAAAGTAAAGAGTCAGAAGTGGACAAATACCCAAAATACATATGAACCTGAAAGAACAGTTTAACAAGCAATCCCTACGGTCCCATGCAGGGCTGTGGCTGATGCTCGTCGCCATACTGGCGATGGAGTCGATTGCCTGCGTACAGTATTTCTACACGCGTGCCACCATCAAAGCGGATGCCGTCTATCGCGCACAGTCCGAGCTGCGGTCAGCGGAACAGGAGATCAACACCGCCGCCGTGGAGCTGGAAGCTGCTGCGAAGATGCTTGCCAAGATGGCGGAGTTCTGTCTGGACAACCCCGACGCCATGCCGGGATGCGTGAACATGCTGTTCGAGACGCTGGAGAACGTGGAGGGAGCCGGAATAGCTTTCGTGCCGGATTATTACCCGCAAAAGGGACACTGGTATGAGGTCTATGGCACCCGCAACGAACGGACCGAGAAGGGCTTTGCCGTCCGTCAGATAGGCGGAGCCGACCACGACTACACCCGGTCGGAGTGGTTCAACAACGGTCTGACGAAAGACCATGCCTATTGGTCGAACCCGTACGCGGACAACGAGGGCGCGCATGCTATCGTCGTCACCTGTTCCTATCCCGTCCGCGATGCCGATAACCGTGTCGTGGGAGTCGTTTGTATCGACATTTCGCTCAGCAAACTGAAGTTCATCTTCGATTACCTGCAGGTCTATCCGGACAGTTATTACTCCATCTACACGGCTTCCGGCAAGGATATTGTCACGCCGGACACCATACCCGGACGCAAGTACCTTATCTTTGACGAGGAGATCGACTCTACGGGATGGAAACTGTCCATCATCATCCCCGAGGATATCCTGTATGCCGACCTCAAGCGCGTCGGGCTGATTGTGAACATCCTGATGCTGCTCAGCCTTGCTCTGTTAGTATTCATCATGTACCGCAGCACCAAGAACGCCTACAAGATGATAGAGATCAACAACCAGAAGGAGCGTATGGAAGGCGAACTGGAGATTGCGCAGACCATCCAGAGCGCCATGCTGCCCAAGGTGTTCCCGCCCTTCGTGGACCGTCCTGACCTGAATATATACGGTGTGGTGCATCCCGCCAAAGAGGTGGGCGGCGACCTGTATGATTTCTATGTACGCCACGACAAACTCTTCTTCTGCGTGGGCGACGTGAGCGGCAAGGGAGTGCCGGCGTCGCTGGTGATGGCGATGATCCGTTCGCTTTTCCGCAGCGTCACAGCCCATGAGGAACATGCCGACCAAATCATGCGCCGGATGAACGACCCGCTCACCGAGCAGAACGAACAGGACATGTTCGCCACCCTCTTTATCGGCGTGCTGGACATGGAGACAGGCGTGCTCGATTACTGCAACGGCGGACACAATGCCCCGGTATTGGTACACAAGCGGGAGAGCCGCCGGTTGGAGGTGCTGCCGAACCTGCCGATAGGTATCATGGGCGGCTTCGAGTATGTCGGCCAGACTACGCAGATACAACGCGGCGACACGCTCTTCCTCTACACCGACGGACTCACCGAGGCGGAGAACAAAGTACATGCCCAATACGGCGAGGAGCGGATGCTGAATCTGCTCGCCACCACCGATGGCATGCCGCCGAGAGACCTCGTAGAGACTTTCCGGAAAGATGTCGATGCCTTCGTCAACGGAGCGCCGCAGAGCGACGACCTCACCATGCTTGCCATCCGTTACCAGATATCGGCGATCGTCATGCGCAACGACATACAGCAGATTCCGACCCTCTCCGAATGGGTGGACGGGTTGCATGTGCCCGACGAACTGAACATGCCTATCAACCTCGCCTTGGAAGAGGTGGTCTGCAACGTCATGCTCTATGCCTACCCGGGACGCAAGGACGGCAAGGTGTTTGTCGAATATACCGAGATTGAGAACGAGCAGGGCAAACAACTGATCTTCACCGTCTCCGACTCCGGCATACCTTTCGACCCGACGAAACAGAAAGAAGCGGACACTTCGCTTTCGGCGGAGGACCGGGAGATAGGCGGCTTGGGCATACATCTGGTGCGCCAACTCATGGACGAGATCCGCTACGAACGCGTGGAGGGCAAGAACATCCTCACGCTGGTAAAGAAAGTAGCAAGCTAACTGTCTGCCTGCAGAAAGCCCTGCTGGGCTTCGCGTCCGGCTTTGTGCTGATGATGGTTCTCGATGTGGTGTAGGTTTGACACGTTAAACCGTTAAGCTGTTAAATTGTTAAACTGTCAAGCCGTTTAATTGCTACATACCATTCTAATCAAAGTTGCCGATTATTAAGATTTCATATAGGGTTGCTATACTTACCACACACATGCAAAAAAGGCAGCACATAACGCGGTTACATATCGCCTGACCATCCGTGACCTAAATCCCAGTGTTCATCGTACCGGAACTCAAAATACGGTAGGGCAAAGTATTTCTCTATCAATGCAGTCAGCTCTTCCTCCTTGTCTTTTGCCCACTGTCCGACAAAAACGATGAACTTGTCAATATTCCATGCTACGCGGCCACGGGGAACCTGCGTGTAATCGCCGGTAAACTTAGTCGGCTCATGTTTTGCCAATGCGCGGAAATACTGCTTTTGCCAAATCTGGCGATGCAGAGTCTGATAGTTGATAAAGGGCAATCCTTTTTCTGCCGCTTCTTCTACCATTTTGGGTGTCAGTTCTTTCTTATATACGCCGAAGAAATCATGCTCGTCTGGGTCATACCAGAAGATTCCGACAGCAGGCATTGGTTCATCAAAGGACTTCATATCCGCCATGATACTCTCTTTTTCGCTATGCGACAATGTGGTCATTGGTTACTCTGTATCAATTTTGCCTGCAAAGGTACTGCTTTTTTCTGAAATATGCAAGGAATGAAAGCAGAAATATTTGTATGGTATGTATTTTTGTATGGATTTTGCTTGCGTATTCGGATTTTTTGTCGTACCTTTGCACTCGCGTTCGGGATATGGTTCAATGTCTCAATGTCTCAATGACAAAACAAATGACTAAATTGTAAATGACCAAATAGTAAATGAGTGTATGACCTTCAAACTGTTCTTTCAAGCCTTGACGAAATTCGTCTTGGGAGTAGTGGTGGTCGGTGCACTGCTGTTTGTACCTGCCGGGACATTCGATTATCCGCAGGCATGGCGGCTCATCGGGCTGCTGTTTATGCCGATGATTATTGCCGGTGTCTGGCTTATGATCAATCAACCCGAACTGCTGCGCAGACGGCTGAACGCCAAGGAAGAACAGCACGAGCAGAAATGGGTGGTGGCTTTGAGCGGATTGCTTTTCGTGGCAATGTTCGTTGTGGCGGGACTGGGTCGTCGTTTCGGTTGGTACATGCTGCCTGATTACGACTGGATTGCGTACCCTGTTATCGCGCTTTTCCTTACCGGCTACGGGCTCTATTTCCAAGTGCTGCGTGAGAACATCTGGCTCTCGCGGACAATCAAGGTGCAGCAAGACCAAAAGGTCATCAGCACAGGACTCTACGGCAAAGTCCGCCATCCGATGTATGCGGCTACGCTGTTGCTGTTTCTAAGTATGCCGCTTGTGCTGGGTTCGCCGTGGGCGTTTGCTGTCATGCTGCTGTACGTGCCGGTTATTGCACTCCGTATCCGCAACGAGGAGCAGGTGCTCGAACGCGACCTGAAAGGCTACAAAGAATACAAGCTGCAGGTCCGTTATAAAGTCATTCCGTATATTTGGTGATATGAACTTCCAGCTCTTCGGCAATAAAGAAGCACCGACGCTACTCCTCATTCCCGGCTTGGGCGTGTCGTACGAGATTTTCCTTCCGCTCATTCGTCTGACGGAAGACAAGTTCCGTATTATCGCTGTCGAAGTGGACGGTTTCACGCTTGGCAAGCACACGCGCTTCACGTCCGTGGATGACCAAGCTGCGCAGGTCATCGCCTACATCAAAGCGCATTTTGACGGACATCTGGACTGCGCGTACGGGCTTTCGCTGGGCGGTAAGATCCTCTCGCGTGTCTTGGAGCGTGACGAACTGACCATTGACCATGCCATCCTCGACGCCGCGCCGCTGCTGCCCTTGCCGCGGTGGCTCGTCAATCCGTTGCGCTACTATCAGGCGGCGAACGTGTGGACGTGCTACCACTGGACGGGCTTCTGGAAAGCGGTCTTCCGTTCGCACTATTTCGATGTGCTGTTGGGCGAATGCAAGAAGGTCTGGCCCTTCGGCGGAACGCAAGCCGTGGTGGACGGTTACAAATCGGTCTATACCAACCGCCTGAATGCCATTCATGGCACCGACATCCATTTCTGGTACGGCGCGAAAGAAGCCTTCGTCGCCAAACCGCAAGTGAAACACTTGCTTTCCCTCTGCCCGCAGGCACACATCGAAGTCTTCCAAGGCATGAATCACGGCCAGTTGCTCATCGACCATCCTGAAGAGATTGCACAGCGGATAACTCAAATAACCGCTTGGCACGGTATTTGTTCTCATAGCCGAGGATAAAAACTCGGCTGTATGAAACGCTTCTTTTGGGCACTCAAAGTGCTGTTGGTATTGGTTGCAGCGGTTTTCTGCCAACTGCCCTTGGCAGCGAAGAAACGGCAGGCTGTGCCCGATTCGTTGCAGACGCTCACGTATGAAGTGAACGGTGTGCCTATTCGGATGCAGCGAGTGGAAGGCGGTTCGTTTGTGATGGGTGCTACGCCCGACCAGCACGACCCGGACACCTATACCGACAAGCCTGCGCACCTCGTTTTTCTCTCCCCTTACTATATAGCGACTACCGAAGTCACCAACCGTCTCTGGCGGGCGGTCATGTCCGAAAAGGAGATGCTGGAGCTGTCCGGCTATCCCGAACACCCGGTCTCTTTTGTCAGCTGGCATGAAGCACAGCGGTTCGTACGTCGGTTGGACAGTATCACCGGCATGCCTTTCCGTCTGCCGACCGAGGCGGAATGGGAGTTCGCAGCGCGTGGCGGAGCCAAGAGCAAGCACTATCGTTTTGCAGGCGGAGATGTCCCTGACAGCATAGGCTGGCTCTATTCGGTTGCAGGGAACTGGACGCACCCGGTGGCACGCAAGCAGCCGAACGAGTTAGGGCTGTATGACATGACGGGCAATGTGGCGGAATGGTGTCAGGACCTCTACGGTCCTTACCACCTGTCCACGGCTCCTGACCCTTGCGGAGCGGACACAGGCTCGTTCCGTATCGTGCGCGGCGGCAGTTACGATGAGGCGAAAGCCAACTGCCATCTGTCCGTGCGGCGGTGGTACGAGCCGGAGACATCCGTGGGGTATATCGGTCTGCGTGTGGCACTGAGTCTGCCTGACGACCCGATGAAACAAGTCGTGCCGGAAGAGTCGCCTCTCACGCAAAAGGTACGTATCAAAGGCCGCAGACTGCATTTTTATCTTGTGCCGGGCAACGAACCCTATTACATCTCCGATGAGATTAGTGCGAATCAATGGAAGCGTGTCATGGCTGCGGAACCGCCGGACAAGGAGCGCGGCTTGGCTATCGGCATGAGCCGGCAGGAACGTCTGCGTTTTGCGGAGACCTGCAGCCGTCTGGCAGACAAACCGCTGGCGGTCGCTTCGATAGCGGAAGTCGATAGTGCCATAGCGAAAGGTGTGATTGACCCGCCTAAGCAACCGAAACGCAAGAAATCCGTCCGGTCCACTCAGCGCAGCCGGCGTGTACGCAGCAAACTCTCTCCGTGGACAGAACTGGTTGGCGTCCGGCTATCCCTACCCGACGACCCTGTTCTGCTGGAATACAAGGGCGATGCCAACGAAAAACTCCCTCTCCGGCTCATCATTAAGTTATAAAAATAGCACCTTCTCTTGCACATGTCCGAAAAAAGCAGTACCTTTGCACTCAATATGGAGTTACAACAAGACAGCATCATCGTAAGCGCCAGAATTGAAGCTCTCTTCAATCTCAAGTTGAGCAACTATTTCACGCATGTGTTCGTGACAGACGGCGAGTGCGTAATGAAATATAGCGGTGAGCAGGTGAAAATGGGCAAGGGAGACTGCGTGATTATTGTGGCAAACCATTTGGTGACAGAGCTTCATCCGACAGATGACTTCCACGCAAAAATAATCTTTATCGAGCCCGGGTTCATGGATGTCTGTACACCGCACACGAGTTACGGCATCGTAGGCGGCATGACGATGTTCATCAATCCGGTGATGCACCTTGACGAGCGTGCCGTCGCCTTGCTACAAGCCGCTGGGTATTCAGTCCAGTAAATTCCAATTTGTCGAACAGATGACATTGTTTAGACCCAATTAGATGATATAATGAAAAAGACAAATAATATGTGGCTACTTTTTGCAATCCTGTCGGCACTATTTGCCGCAGCAACCGCCATCCTTGCCAAGATAGGCATTGAGGGCGTGGACTCCAATCTTGCCACGGCCATCAGAACAGTTGTGGTGCTGCTGATGGCTTGGGG
>DFKE01000002.1:133210-168585 GCA_002373505.1 Bacteroidales bacterium UBA3653 | reverse complement strand
GACATGTGCAAGAGGTTACATATAGGTGACATAGTAACCTTTTTGTCTATTTTTGCAAATACAGCACATTATGAAAATAAATTTTTATAAAAAACTTACTTTTTTTTTGAAACTATTGCGTATATCAGTATTTTATAGTACCTTTGTCGTCGGAAACGGTGGTCAATGACATCGTTATTTCATAACTCGTATAATTGCCACGTTTCCTCCTCTCCCCACCAGGCGCGCTACGTTAGCGTCTGTCGGGGACCCCCAAAAATAACGAAAATATATTATGCAAAAGAAAGACAGTAAGAACTCAATGTTTGAGATGTGCCCGGTGCGAAATGTCATCGCACGGTTTGGTAACAAATGGGGATTCCTTGTGCTGTTGGATATCAATGAGCACGGCACGATCCGTTTCAATGAACTGCATCGCGTCATTCCTGATATCAGCACGCGCGTATTAAGTAGTACGTTGCGCACGCTCGAAGCGGATGACCTCATCGTCCGCAAAGTTTATCCAGAGATTCCTCCTCGTGTGGAGTACAGTCTCACACCGATGGGCAAGGAACTGGTGCCTATTGTGCAGGAATTGACTGAATGGGCATCCAAGAACCTGCCGACGATCATGAAGCATCGTCAGCAGTTCGAGGAATAAGCTAATCCCGCGTTAGGGATTGGAAGGGCTACGGTATTGTGCAACAATGCGGAACTTGTGAACCCTTGTAAAGCCGGACGCTCGCAGGGTGTAGATGTCAGCCGGTACAGCAAAGGGCTGTAGTCCCCCACCGGAGGTAGTTGCAGCCACCGGCAGGTAGAGTGCAGGGCACAGCTGTAATAATAGGGCTCCCGCAGATTTTAATCTGTGGGAAGAGGAGGAAGCACGACAACTACATTTGTTACGCAGTAACTTAATCGTTGATCATCGCTTCCGACGAAGGGCGCACAAACGTGGCAGAAAATCGGCAGACCGTAGGTAAGTAATAAGAAAAGCGACTCACATCGCTGTGAGCCGCTTACTTTCTCCTTTCGGGAGAAAAGCAAAAAGAAAGAAGAACCTATTTGATGTTCTTATTTTTACTTCTCGCTGAGGATCATGAAGAGGACGGCGGCGATGCAGATGACGATGCCGGCGAGGATGTTGACCGTCAGCGGTTCACCAAAGACCAGCGTGCCGACCAAGATAGCCGTTACGGGTTCGAAAGCGCCCAAGACGGATGTTTTCGTAGGTCCGATAAGGCGTGTGGAAAGGGCTATCGTCAGCATGGCTATCATGGTAGGGAAAACTGCCAGACCGATGAGATTCAGTACGTCCGGAGTGGTGTCTATGCCTTGCAGCACCGGCGTTCCGTCGATAAGCAGGTACGCCAAAAAGGCGATGGCACCCACCACCAGACCATAGAACGTGAGCATATGCTCGGAGATATGTTTAATACGCTGCGAGCGGTTGACAATCACCAAATAAACGGCATAACTCAAAGCGGACATAGCCGCAAGAACAATGCCGAGCCAGTGAATCTCTGTTCCGGCGGCAGGCCAGCTGAGCAAGACAACTCCCGCAACCGTGGCGGCTATAGACAGCCATACCTGCCATTTGGGATAGACATGCAGCCCGACCATGATAAGTGCCACAAAGACCGGATACAGATACACGAAAGTCGTTGCCAACCCTGAAGGGATGAACCGGTACGACTCAAAGAGAAAGACACTGCTGGCGGCGAACAGACAGCCGAGGACGACCAACAGGCGCATTTCCCGCCCGTTGACGCGGAAAGACTCATGCCGGAACGCCATCCAGAGACCTAAGATCACCGCCGAGATGGCATAACGGAAGAACAAGAGCGACAACACCGGCACGCCGCCGTCCAAAAGCGGTTTGCCGAACAGCGGATTCAGTCCGTACGAGACACCCGCCGTCACTCCGGCTGCAAAGCCGAGAACTGTTTTCTGCTTCTGAGTCATATCAACGGTTGGGCAAGGTTGTCAAATCGTTTGCTGCTTTGAGATACACCAGGCGAGGGCTTGGGCGAGGCGGAGGGTGCAGTCGGTGAAATGTCCGCCGTTATGCCATACGAGCGCGGTGTGTTCTTCGCCTAACCGGTGCGTCAATAATTCATGATACGCACGGATGTTATCGCCTACCTGCGCGAGAGCGCTGTTGCGGGTCTTCTCCTCTTTGATGCCCAGACTGAGATAGACATCCGGAGTGAGAAGCGCGTGGCTTTGTACAAAAGACATCCAGCCGCGTATCCACACCGAAGGTGAGGCGGCAGCCACGGCAGCAAAGAGAGGCTGTTGGTACGCCGCCCAGAGCGCGAACAGCCCTGCCAGTGAATAGCCGCCAAGGATGACCGGCAGCGAACCGTACAGGCCTTGCAGTTCGGGCAGAAGTGCGTTTGCCACGAAATCCAAGGTTGCGAGTGCCTGCGTGCCTACCTCCGGGCGTTGGGACAAAGCCGGATCAGCCCACGGCGCGAGTTCGGTTTCCCAGTCGCTAATCGTGAACGCCGCAAGAACGAAGGGCACGGAGGTCTGCTTGGTTAGCATCTGCGCCAGCGTCTCAAAATCCTTGCGTTCGTGTGCGCCGAGCGTAGTCAGAACAAGGCATCGGGGCTCCGGCATGGAAAAGACCATGCACGGGCGGTTATCTATCAGAAATTCGGTAGTCATTTGCAGATTCGGTACAAAGGTACTGCTTTTTTTGAATTATGCAAGTAAACTGGTGCAGTGCGACCTTTGGTCGCGGTTGAGTGCCTGCGGCGGTAGTCCTCAAGTTATAAAAAATTAGTTTGGGAACTCGTAAAAAGTCTTATTTAAGTCTTATTTGAGTCTTATTTGAGTCGTTAGTTCTTGTTGCGGCTGTGCGTTTCTCGCGCAAAGATGGGTTACGGGTGACGGGTGACGGGTTATGGGTGACCGCTCAGCAGTTTGTTCAGTTGTTTCTCTGTCGCCGCAGGCAGGATCTCCCGCATATGTGCAAGAATGCGTTCGTAGGACTCCTGCGGTGTACGGAGGGCTGTATGGGTCCCGTCCGCGTATGGCATGCAAGCTTCACGCCCCAACAGGTTCTCCGGGGTGTTGAGCAACTGCCATCCGAAACCATACTCCCGGCCGTGTTTGTCACGCGGATAGACGAAGTCCTCCGTCACTATATAACAGCCCATTTGCAGGCGGTTGACATACGCGTCAAAACGGCTGCGCATCTTAGGTCCCGTCATGCCGCAGGCAGCCCGCAGATCCCGTGCGATAGCACTGCCCTGCTCGCGGAGCGTAGTGAGGATGGCTTCTTCCACGGAGCCTGTCTCCGGCTGCGGATAGATCGAACGGCGGTAGTTGTAGAAATCGGGCCACCATTCGCGGCTGATAAATCCGGCTTTGCCGCTAAAGAACTTACCATAGACACATCCGCCGTCCTCGATAACCGGTCCCTTCCAAGTCCACAAAGGCCACTCCCACGAGCCGTCCTCGAACTGCACATAGTGGTAGTCGGGTGCCATCATCTCCTCGGCGCAATAACCGGCTATGCCGCTGTCCAAGAGCGGCAGGAAACCCAGTTGCTGCACACGCTCTATCAACTGCGGGCATGAGGATATTTCGTATTCCTCCCCCACTCCGTTCTTACGCTGATGCAGAGCTAACAAATAATCACGTACGCTGTTCATTTTTTCTTCTTAAAGACAACATGCTCGTTAAGGGAGAAATTGACGATACCCGAGACACAGAGAGCGAGGATATTACAGATAAGTACATCCCATCCTCCGGAGAAGCGTTCGATCAGGAGCAAGACCCCCATCTTAATGAGAAAAGTGCTTGTACAGGAGAGGTTATAGCCTGCGTAATGGCGAAGGAAGGATCGGAAGGTATATGCCGAGACGCGGTCGCGCCATACGGAGAAATAAGCCAGAACGAAATTAGTAAGTACGGCACACTCAAATGATATAAACGGCGAAAGCAGATACTCGCCCCAGTACCGGCCGTTGAACAGATAGTGCGAACAAAGCCATAGGACGAGCATATCTACTGTCGTTCCCGCCAGCGTAGATACTGCGAATTTCAGATACCTGAATACGATCTCCTTGAGCTTACTTTTGCTCATCTTGCGGATGTTTGATGAGCGGGTCCTGTTTGGCGAACCAGTGCAGATCCTTGAAGAAACTGACGAAATAGAAGATCACCAGAATAACCAAGATCCCCGACCCGATGATGTCGAGCGTACCATAATGAATGGTTTCGCCGAAATAGTTGAACGATCCCTTGTAGGCGGTGAGCGCCGGGATATACATCAGTAGGATATTGGCAATAATGATAATCAGTCGGAACTCCGTGGGTCCCATATATCCGTACGTCAGTTTGAACTCGCTTTTGAGGTGCGCATTGATGCTGACATAGACCGTGAGGGCGAGATAAGCGGCGTAGCAAAGCAGCGCTACGCTCAAATTCATCAGCGGCGAGAGACCGGCTCCGATAAACATGAACGCCTCGGTGACGGTGTCGATATTATGGTCGAGGTAATAACCGTAGATCGGTCGCTGCGCATGGCGCACACGGGCTGTGGTACCGTCCAGCGAATCGCCGAACCAGTTGATCACGAGGCCCAAGCAAGACAGCCAGAGCCAATAAATACTATAATGCGTCAAGAAGAAACCGAGTCCTCCGAGGAATGAACCGAAGAGGCCCAACCAGGTCAGCATGTCGCTGGTGACCCAATGAGGAAGGCGGGACGCTATCCATACTAATGCTTTTTTCTCTACTCCGTTCAGGAGCGATGTCTGAATACGTGTTGATTGTTTAAGTTCCATTTGTTTGTTTTTAGTTAGAGCCGTCAGCCGTCAGAGGGGTGACAGGTTACGGGTGACGGGTGACGGGTGACCGGTTACGGGTGACGTGTTACGGCTTGTTTTTGAAATCGGGGCGCAAAGGTACAACAAAAATTGCACATATGCAAGCGTTCGGACATTTTTTTGCCAAATAAAACATATTTTATCTGTTGTATGGGGCTTAAGACGTTTATGCGCGTATAAAAACGGCTTATAGGTTCATGCAACAGGAAAGCCTTCAGGCTTGGCAAAAAATGTCCGGGGAGGTGGTCGAAGGTACAACGAAGCTTATTGTAAATCCCGGATGGTTTTCGCTACGTTGATGAGGTGGTCGGCAACCCTTTCGGAGTTCTGTGCAAGGGAGATATATTCGGTTCCTGCTTGGGGTTTGCAGATTCCCAAAGCGAGGCGCTGGATATGATTGCGCTCCATCTCGTCGGTCAACTGGTCTATCTCGTCCTCAACCTGGTTGGCGAGTCCGAGTGCATCCATGTCCATCTTATGGTACGCCTGCATCGCTGCTTCGTAGAGACGGCTGATGAGGGTGTTCATCTGGTCGATCTCTTTGAGCGCGTAGTCAGAGAAACGCACCTCCTGCTGGCGGAGGCTGTCGGCATATTCGATGATATTTTTGGCGTAGTCGCCGATACGCTCCAGGTCGCTGACCGTGCGGATAGTCGAGACAAGGTATTGGTGGTCAAACTGACTGAGCTGGTTATTGGAGAGGAGCAGTGCGTAATGCACCAGTTCGCGGTTGAGATAGTTGAGTTGGGCTTCCGTCCGGTCGAAGAGCTCGCGTTCGGAGTTATCCAGCGTAGTGACATCACGGATAGAGCGTTGGTAGTTCTCGATGGCCATTTGCGCCATGTTCTCCACTTCGGCTTTGAGCTGACGGATAGCCACTACGGGCGTGCGCAACATCTGCGGGTCGAGGAAATAGAGATGCGGCTCGTTGGTTTTCTGCGCCGGTTGGTCTTTGATGATACGGCAAGCGAGGTTGACCAGCGCGTTGGTGAGCGGCAAAGCCACCAGCATCGTAGTGACGTTAAAGACCGTGTGGAACATGGCTAATTGCAGTTGCGGAGCAGCGGGGAAGAGACGCTCGAAGATCGTTCCGAAGGACCAGACGCCGGCGGTAACAAGGCTGAGCGTCAAGGCTGCGCAAAGGAACAGAACGACACCTAACACATTGAAAAGCAGGTGGATCATCGCCGTCCGTTTGGCAGCTACGCCGCTGGTCATACCCGCGATGATAGCCACCACGCACGAACCGATGTTACTACCCATCGTGAGGTAGATACCCTGGTCCAGCGCAATAAGCCCCGTAACGACCATCGTGATGGCGATGGAGGTCATGACGGAGGAGGACTGGATAATCGCTGTGATGATGGTTCCCAAGAGCACCAGCAGCAGCGGGTTACTTATCGAAGCGAGGAACAGTTTGACGGAGTCGAGTGCCGCAAACTCATCCATAGCATTCGCCATCATACTGAGTCCGACAAAGAGCATTCCGAAGCCCGTCAGTATACCGCCTGTCTTTTTCCACGAATCATTCTTGGCGAAGTGCATCATAAAGGCTCCTATGCCTGCAAAAGCGGCGAAAAGGACGGTGGTGGAGAGGCTGTTGGAACCGGACAGACCGAGCGCTACCAGTTGGGCGGTGACGGTGGTACCGATATTTGCTCCGTAGATGATGGTGGCGGCTTGGGTGAGGGACATGATACCCACGTTCACAAAACCGATGACCATGACCGTCACGGCACCGCTGGACTGGATAGCCGCCGTACCGAGCGTACCGATACCGACGCCGATCAGTTTGTTGTTGCCTGTGTGAGAGAAGAGTTGTTTGAGCCGCCGTGAAGCCGCCGACTCCAAGTTGCTACTCATCATTGTGCAGGCAACGAGGAACACTCCGATACCTGCTATGAGAGTCAAGATAGCTGTTAAAATACTGATAAAATCCATTTTTTCATTTACAATTTAGTCATTTACTATTTGGTCATTTACTATTTGGTCATTTATTTGTTCATTTAGCCATTTATAACAAAAAAACGGTACAAACTCATATGAGTTCATACCGTATAATTTATGTCCGGGCATAGTGATAGCCTACAAATGCTTTTCGCGGGGCATAACGCCGCACTAAACCTAATTTCTGCTTGTCGGATATATAGGGAGCGGATAACTGATAATCAGTTAGCAATGACATATAGTTTCGTTCTTCCCCCTTGGAGATGATAACCGGAGTGAGGCTGGGTGTCAATCCTTCGTCCCACTCATAGTCCTCAGTCTCCAGTTCCACGCATCCCTCGATACGCAAATCCTCCGCGATGCGACGGCTGTCGTTGTATTCATCTATCGCCAAAGCAACGACAAACATACTCATCATCATAATGAGTATCACAGGGGTATATTGGCGAATTATCTGAAACACGATGCAAAGGTACAACAAAAATTTCACATATGCAAGTTTTTGAGCGGAATTTTTGAAATTACAAACTATCTACTAATATTTCTTTTATATCCTGCTCTGTAAGCGGCGCATAGGCGTTCTCCAGACCTTCGTTAACAGCGATGTGATGCGCCATCTCATCCAAACGGCTCTCGTCGATACCCACTTCGCGCAGGTGCATAGGAATGCCGATGGACTCAAAGAAAGCGTACGTCGCTTCGATGGCTTTGTTGGCAATCTCCCATGGCGTCAGCGAGGGGTCGATGCCAAAGACGTTAATGCCGTATTTGACGAAACGCGACAGGGTGTGCTCGTTGAGGATGTGTTTCATCCACCGCGGTGTGATGATCGCCAAGCCCTCGCCGTGAGTGATGTCGTAGTACGCACTCAGCGCGTGCTCTATGCCGTGGCAAGGCCAGCCCGACTCGCTGTTACCAAGCGCCAGAATACCGTTGCAGCCATACGTGCAAGCCAACATCATCTCTGCGCGGGCTTGGTAGTCCTCGGGGTTAGCCAGACACTTGCGGCCGTTCTCCATGAGAGAGCGGAGCATGGACTCGCAAAAACCATCGTTAAGGAGTGTTGTATCTTCTGCGAAATACTGCTCTATCGTATGATTCATCGCGTCGGCAATACCGGCTGCTGTCTGTTTCTTGCTCACCGAGAAAGTGTATGTCGGGTCAAGGAATGAAACAGCGGGAAACAAGTGACGGTCCATATAACCAATTTTGTCGTTGGTCTCCGTGCGCGAAATGACACCGCCGCAGTCGTACTCGCTTCCGGTAGCTGCGAGGGTGATGATATCCACAATCGGAAGTGCCGCTTGGGCTTTGACTTTATAGGAAATGAGATCCCAGGGGTCACCTTCATAGCAGGCACCGGCAGCAATTGCTTTGGAGCAATCCAGTACGCTGCCGCCACCAACGGAGAGGATTACATCTATTTTGTGCTCCTTACATAGCCGCACACCTTCTAAAACGGAAGGATCATATTTCGGATTCGGCTGAATACCGCTCAGCTCAATGATCTCGAAATCCTTGAGTAACGTGTGGACATAGTCATAGAGGCTCAGCGACTGATTTCTAAGAGCCGGAATCTTCTTAATACTGCCTCCGCCGTATGTAAGGAGGATTTTCTTGCCGAACGCACTCATCACTTTCGGCAGTTTCTGTACTACACCTTCCCCGAAAATGAGGCGCGTAGGTGTCTGGTAATCAAAGTTTTGCATATGATGTGTGTTTAAATGGTTATAGCCGTTATACCATTTACGGCTAATGATACACAACTTGCAGAAAAAACGCCCCAAAAGGACGTTTTTTCTGCTATTTCAAACGGATGTATGTAATCAAGAATTAACCACGGCGCGCTCCATAGCGTCCTTGTAGTACTTCTGATCAACGAAGACATCCTCCTTATACGGGTTGATATGACGTTTCTTAGCCTGATACATGATATAACCAAAGGCTACGATATTGGTGATCAATGCGAGTGCAGAAATCACCAGCATAGCTGTCGGGTTGGCAGCAGTAGCACCCTCTGCGGCAACGGTAGTATGTGCAACAACCTCATCACCCAGACCGGAAGCGGCATAAATAGCCTCAATCGTCTCGATACCGTTGACATACTGGGTCGGCAGGACTGCCCATGAGAAGAATTGTTTGCCGTTGAAGAAGGTCTCTTGGAAGAGCGGGAATACCTGTGCAAACATACACCAGATAGCCAGCGTGTTAGCGCGGTTCTGGATCCAACCGCCACGGTTCCAGCAGATAGCAGCTACGGTCGGAGCAAGCAGCAGCGCGATACCGCAATACCAGCTGTGAGTCGGCAGACAGTTGTACGTGTAAGCGAAGTTCCAGATGTCATAAACGAGGATATATACCCATGTCATGTCCGCCCAGATCATGTCCTTGCCGTCCTTCGACGGATATACATTCCACCATGCGGTCATACAGAAGATGTTGAACAAACCGGCAAGACCGTTGAATACGTTATGCCAGCCGCCATACAACCATACACCTTCGCTTGACAGCCACCATTTGTTCCATCCCAAGATAGCGGACTCGAAATCAGAGCAAACGGCAATGAGGATGTTGATAGCTACAATAATGAACGGGAACGGTTTGAACCAGCGTTTGGCGCCTATACCCCATTCGTACTTGATCATCATGAAACCGATACAGCCGGTGAGAGCCGCATACAGTTTGGCATAATGGAACCAACCGTTCATATAGACATGTGTCTGGTTGGTCAGCGCCCATTCAGCACCCATGCGGGCACCCACTGCGATGGCAATGAAATAAACGGTCAATGCCAGCGGAATAGCGAAGAACGTGATAGCACCGCCCATTTTGGTACGACGGGCAAACTCATTCCAAAGAATCAGTCCTGCGAGGACTACGAACAGCATCACCCACTGGATCAGGGCATGCTCTCCATACACTTGAAAAAACATAAGATTTTAATTTTGTGTTTGATTAATTGATATTTAATGAAGGATCGCATCATGCGGCCTTTTCTTTCTTCACAGCCTTCCTCTCTTTGGCATAACACCATATTGCCCATACTGCGGTAACTACAACAGACATGGGGACGCCTATAGTCAGCACTTCGCGGAGGTTCCATGCGAAAAGTTCACCATTTACCAAATGATCAACCAGCAACATCATGGATCCGCCCCAGAGCATTAGTTCGAGGCTCTTGAGACGAGTTGAAAGTTGAGAATTGAAAGTTGAAAGACTTTTTTCACCTTCATGCTGCACTTTCTTTTCTACATGTTTGCGATACACCGTTGTGGCGATCGCCTGCGTTAATGGTACAATAAAACAAGCCATGTTATTTATTCATTTATTCATTTATAATTTTGTCATTTATTCTGCTATTTAGTCATTTTGCGGGACGACGATTTCTTTGATTTCCACCTCGTTGCCTCGCAGGAGCCACGTCTGCTCGCTGCCGCAGTGGGGACAAATCTTGCCGTGCGCTACCGTCGGATAGTCCTTTCCGCACCCGTCACAATGCGTCACGGCAGGGATGGGTTCTATCTTCAGTTCGCAGCCCTTCAGCATCTCTTCTTTATCTGCCGCCCACCTCCAGCAGTCGGTCAGATACTCAGGAATAATCGTGCTCACCTCGCCGATGTTCATCACCACCGCCGAGACGTGCTCTACGCCATTTTCCTGCGCCGCTTTCTTGACGTCACGGATGATATAGAAGACGATTCCGAGTTCGTGCATTGATTTTTTAGTTTATAGTTTATAGTTGATAGTTGATAGAAGCCGTCTAGTGGAGAGTTTTGAAGTCTTTCAACTTTCAACTAAAAAACTTCTTTCAACTTTCAACTTTCAACTTTCAAATACTATTTTCCCTGCTCTCTTGATCATGTACGGCAGGATTCCGTCGAACTTATTCTCCGAGGTACGCATGATACTTGCTTCCGGATGTTCGCGGTGCAGATGGATAGCGTCAAAAGCGCACTTGGTAGTACAGATTCCGCAACCGATACACCTGTTCTCATCCACTACCGACGCACCGCAACTGAGGCAACGGGCGGTTTCTTTCTTTACCTGCTCTTCGGTCAGCGTTCCGTGGTATTCCTCAAAATTACTTTTTGTCGGAATAACTCCCGGTTCCTGACGCGAACCGTTGTCGTACTGCTCCACGAGGATGTCGCTCTTGTCCAGTTCGATGAAATCACGGCGGTTACGACCGATAGTCATATGTCCGTGTTGTACGTAGCGATGCAGACTCTCGGCTGCTTCTTTACCGGCTGCGATGGCATCGATGGCAAACTTAGGACCGGTGAACACATCACCGCCGACGAAGATGTCGGGCTCGGCTGTCTGGTAGGTCAGTTTGTCAGCAACAGGATAAACACCACGGACGAACTCCACCTTGGTATCTTTCAGCAGGTCTTTCAATACCACCGTCTGACCGATAGCAAAGATCACAAGGTCCGCCTCTAACGTGATCGTCTCATTTTCGTCGAATGTCGGTGCAAACTTATGTTCTGCATTGAAGACAGAGAGGCACTTCTTGAAGGTAATTCCTTTCACCTTTCCACTTTCACCTTTCACCTCCTTCGGTCCCCATCCCGGATTGATCACTACTCCATCCTCGCGCGCTTCCATGCGCTCTTCTTGGGATGCCGGCATAATATCTTCAGTTTCCAGCGACAGCATCGTCACCTCGCTCGCACCGCTTCTTTTGGCAACTCGCGCAGCATCGATGGCTACGTTTCCGCCACCGACAACTACCACTTTGCCGTTGATCTTCTTGCCTCCGCAGTTGGCGTTGTGCAGGAAGTCGATGGCGGTGGTGCAGCCCTCCAAATCTTCTCCCGGAATACCCGGCAGACGACCTCCCTGACATCCGATCGCCACATAGAAGCCCTTGTAGCCCTGTTTGCGAAGATCGTCTATGGTAATATCTTTGCCAACTTCGACACCGCATTTTATCTCTACGCCGATCTCGCGCATGATGTCTATCTCTGCCTTGATCACTTCCTTGTCAAGTTTGTATGACGGGATACCGTATCGGAGCATTCCGCCCGGTTCTTCGTTCTTTTCGAACACAGTCGGTTTATATCCCATCGTGGCTAAATAGTAGGCACAACTCAGACCCGCAGGACCACCGCCGATGATGGCGATTTTCTCCTCCCAACGCTCCTGGACATTGGAGCAGATATTGACCTCCGGCACAAAACGTGTCTCAGCATGTAGGTCTTTCTCGGCAATGAATTTCTTCACGGCGTCGATAGCTACGGCGCGGTCAATCGTACCTCTTGTGCAAGCGTCCTCGCAGCGGCGGTTACAGATACGTCCGCATACTGCCGGGAACGGGTTCTCGCGTTTGATGAGTTCCAATGCCTCCGTATATTTGCCTTCCGCGGCTTTCTTGAGGTAGCCCTGCACAGCGATATGTGCCGGACAAGCGGTCTTGCAAGGTGCCGTTCCGGTAGGATAGCAGTTGACGCGGTTGTCGTCGCGGTAGTTCTCGTTCCATTTTTCCGGACCCCATGGGGTTGCGTCCGGCAACTCCTGTTTCGGATAAGTCTGCGGACCATGCTTGGTGCATAGTTTCTGTCCGAGTTTGACTGCACCTGCCGGACAGTACTCTACGCACCGGCCGCAAGCTACGCATTTCTTCGGATCCACTTCCGCTACATACGCGCTACGCGACATATTAGGTGTATTGAACAACTGCGAGGTACGCAACGCATTACATATCTTTACGTTGCAGTTGCAGATGGCAAATATCTTACCCTCGCCGTCTATATTCGTCACCTGGTGTACAAAACCGTGATCCTCTGCTTTCTTGAGGATAGCCATCGCCTCATCGTAGGTTATATCGTGTCCGCGGCCTGTCTCACGCAGGTAATCCGCCATGTCGCCCACGCCGATGCACCAGTCGCGGTAGTCGTCCGCGCAGCCTTCGTCCAGTTTCTTGCGGCCGTAACGACATGAGCAGATGCCCACACCGATATGTCCTTCGTATTTCTTAAGCCAGTAGCTGATATGTTCGATATCCACACTCTGGTTCTCCATCGAGATAGCTTTCTCTACCGGAATGACGTGCATTCCTATACCGCTGCCGCCCATCGGCACCATCGGCGTGATCTTCTCAAGCGGCAGGAATGTCATGCGCTCGAAGAACATCGCCAACTCAGGATGGCGGTCCATCAGTTCGGTGTTCATGTTGGTATATTCGGCACTGCCGGGAACGAACATCGGCACCCAGTATATTCTGTCTTCACGGTTGAAAGTCGTTCCTTCGTCCGGACCCTGACCGTTGGTGTAATGGTCTCCGTAGTCATACTCCAGCATACCGAAATACGCCAACTTGTCCAGCAACTCGTCAAACGACTTGTCGTCCGGCGTGTAGTGCTTCTTGGCGTTCATCTCGTGCAGTTGCGCGTACGTGTGGTGCTCGCGTACCTTAAAGAAATTACCGGGTAGCATGTCCAGCAACAGATCCAGCGACGCTTCTCTTGTCACAGCGTCCATCTCATCCTCAAAGATACAAGCGAGACCCCAGTATTCCGGGGCATCGGTGGTCATCTTGATCTTACCGGGAATACGGTCCGTGACGTGACGGACGAACTTCAATAATTTCGGGTTGGGATTCTTGTCTCCTTTGTGCTTAGGGACAAACTTTTTTGACATTTCGGGCATGGGATGTTATTTTAGTTTATAGTTTATAGTTTATAGTTAAAAGAAGCCGTCTAGTGGAGAGTTTTGAAGTCTTTCAACTTTCAACTTTCAACTTTCAACTTTTTTGCCAATTCTTGACTTCGGTCAAGAGCCAATTGGCAAAAATATCCACTCCTTCGCCGGTCTTGGCGCAGATAGGAATGACGGCAGCCTTCGGATTGCGCATGTGGATATATTCCTTGCATTTCTCCAGGTCGAAATCGAAATACGGCAGCACGTCCATCTTGTTGATTACCACTACATCGCAGATACTGAACATCAGCGGGTATTTGAGCGGTTTGTCGTGCCCTTCCGGTACGGATAAGATCATCGCGTTTTTCACCGCTCCCGTATCAAACTCCGCCGGGCACACCAAGTTCCCCACATTCTCCAAGATCACGAGATCAGGATTAGAATCTTTAAACTTTCCACTTTCTACTTCTGAACTTCTATCAACTATAAACTCTCCACTCTCAACTGCAAGGCCATCGAGGCCTTGCCTCGTCATCTCCGCATCAAGGTGGCACATACCGCCGGTATGCAACTGGATGGACTCTACGCCGGTAGCTTCCTTTATCTTGATAGCATCGACATCGCTGTCGATATCCGCCTCCATGACGGCAATGCGGATCTTGTCCTTAAGTAGGTTGATGGTTTGGATGAGAGTGGTTGTCTTGCCGCTTCCGGGCGACGACATCAGGTTCAGCAGAAACACACCTTTTTTCTTCAACTCGCCGCGCAAGGCATCGGCTGCGCGGTCGTTATCTTCGAAGACACTCTTCTTAATCTCGATAATTTTTACTTTTTCCATGGTATTTTTAGACATTCGTCCAAATCGTGTGCAAAGATACTACATTTTTAGCATATATGCAAACTAAATTGAACAAATTAACATTTTTTTATAAAAAAGAACGCGCGCGCTTGCGCAAACCGAAAAAAAATAGTAACTTTGCAGGCTTTTTATTATGGGCAATCGAATTAACAAACAAAATAATAAATTAACAATTTTATGCAACAAATCAAACTGAAACGTGGTTTGGACATTCCTTTTGAGGGACCTGCGGCCGAGACGCTGGGTAGCGTACGCCGTCCGGAGGTCTTTCATATTGTGCCCGACCATTTCGCCGGTATCACGCCCAAGCTGGACGTGCATGAAGGCGATCTCGTGAAAGCCGGTTCGCCGCTCTTTCACGACAAGGCGTTTGAGCAGATGCAGTTTACTTCGCCTGTGTCGGGTAAAGTCGTGGCAATCGTCCGCGGCGAGCGGCGCAAGGTGATGTCGATTGACATCGAGGCAGACGCTACGATTCAGTACGAGAAGTTCGACACCGCAGGCGATGTGAAGGAACTCCTTCTCAAGTCCGGTCTCTGGGCGCTCATCAAACAGCGTCCGTACGACTGCATCGCGCTGCCGAACAAGACTCCTCGTGCTATCTTTATCTCTACGTTCGACACGGCTCCCGTGGCTCCGAACTATGAGTGGGTTCTGAAAGGTCAGCTGCCGACGCTGCAGGCTGCCGTAACCGCCCTGAGCCAACTGGCTCCGGTGTTCGTCGGCATCAAGGGTGGCGCGAAAGCAACCGAGTTTAGAGAGTTGAAGGACTGCACCCTCTATGAGGTCTTCGGTCCCCACCCTGCCGGTAACGTAGGCGTACAGCTCAACAACCTCGCGCCGCTGGCGAAGGGTGAGACGGTCTTCACCGTCAACATCCAGGACCTCGCTATCATCGGACGTCTCTTCCAGAAAGGTATCGTCGATTACCAGAAGAAAGTGGCGCTGACCGGTCCGCTGGCGTACGGCAAACAGTATTACAACGTGCTGCCGGGAATGCCTGTGAGCGCAATCCTGACGAGCAACGTACACACCGAGTGCCCCTGCCGTTATGTAGCAGGCAACGTGCTCTCCGGACGTCAGATCAGCCTCGACGACATCATCTCCGTCTATGACAACCAGTTCACGGTGCTGGACGAAGGCTCCGAGAACCATGAGTTCATGGGATGGATGCTGCCGCGCTTCTCGTCGTTCCATTTCGGCAAGACCGACCCGGCTGCTATGCTGGACAACCGTTTCACACGCTGGCTCTTCGGCAAGAAGCACTACCAGTGGGACGCACGTCTCAAAGGCGGCCGCCGTGCGATCATCGTCTCCGGCGAGTACGACAAGGTCTTCCCGATGGATATCTACCCCGAGTACCTCATCAAAGCTATGATTGCCGGCAACATCGACAAGATGGAAGCCCTTGGCGCGTATGAGGTGGCTCCCGAAGATTTTGCGCTCTGCGAGTATGTCTGCACCTCCAAAATGCCGCTGCAGGCGATCGTTCGCGAAGCGTTGGACAATTTAAGAAAGGAGATTGAGTGATGGAGTGGTTATATAGAAATTGGAAGAAGTTCGGCAAGAACTTCGAGGAAGGCGGCAAGCTGAACTGGCTCAGTTCGTTCTACGACGCTTTCGATACCTTCCTCTTCACGCCTCAGACAACAGCCAAGCGTCTTGGCACACATATCCATGACGGTTCGGACAGCAAGCGTACGATGATTATTGTCGTGTTGGCTTTGGTTCCGGCGCTGCTCTTCGGTATGTTCAACGTAGGTTACCAGCACCTGCTGGCTACGGGCCAACTGGCAGCCGGCATGACCGCTGCGCTCTGGTGGAAAGCATTCGGCTTCGGCTTCCTGGCTGTACTGCCGTATATCTTGGTAAGTTACATCGTCGGTCTGGGTATCGAGTTCACCGTAGCGCAGATCAAGCACGAAGAGGTAGCCGAGGGTTTCCTCGTAACGGGATTCATCATTCCGCTCATCGTGCCGATTAACACCCCGCTGTGGCAGGTAGCGATTGCAACGGCTTTCGCGGTCATCTTCGCCAAAGAAGTGTTCGGCGGAACGGGTTATAACATCTTCAACGTGGCGCTGATCACGCGTGCGTTCCTCTTCTTTGCTTATCCGAGCCACATGACCGGTGACGAACCGTTCGTGCGTACCGGTGGCACATGGGGCTGGGACGGCGGTCACGCTATCGTAGATGGATTCTCGGGTGCTACACCGTTGACCCAGATGAGTACAGGCTCTGCCGTAGAACTGGGCTTCTGGGACCTCTTCAACGGTCTTATCCCGGGATCGGTGGGCGAGACCTGCTGCTGGGCAATCCTGCTCGGCGCATGTCTGTTGCTGGCTACCGGCGTAGCGTCATGGAAGACGATGCTGTCTGTCTTCGTTGGCGGCGGTCTCACCGCTTGGCTCTTCAACATGTTCGGTTCCGAGGCTAACCTCGCAGCGCAGTATCCGTGGTACATGCACCTCGTTAGCGGCGGTTTCGCTTTCGGTGCTGTCTTCATGGCTACCGACCCTGTGACTTCCGCCCGTACCGAGTGCGGTAAGTGGATCTACGGCTTCCTCATCGGTCTCGTAGCAGTGCTCGTGCGCGTCCTCAACCCGGGTTATCCCGAGGGAATGATGCTCGCTATCCTGCTCATGAACGCCTTTGCGCCGCTCATCGACTGGTGTGTGGTTAACGCGAACATTCGCCGCAGAGCGTCGAGAATACCGACCGCTAACGCTGACAGAGTACAGAATACAGACTTAATTACAGACAAATCCGGTCTGTCAGCCGAAGGCGGTCTGTCAGGCAAAGCCGGTCTGTCTTCTGGCAGTCCGAAGGACGGTCTAAAGAAAGGAGGCGCGCTATGAAACTGAATACGAACAGTAATCTTTATACCTTCATCTATTCAGCGGTGATGGTAATCATCGTAGCTGTGCTCTTGGCGGTTGTCAGCCAGGCACTCGCTCCGAAGCAGCAGGCGAATATCCTGCTCGACAAGCAGAAACAGATCCTCGGTGCGCTCAAGGTGGACTACTCCGCCGGCAACCCCGCAGAGATCTACATGGTGCTTGTCAACGACACGCTGACCTACGGCGACAAAGAGGTTTACGTAGCCAACCTCAACGGCGAAACCAAATATATTCTGCCGCTCAGCGGTAAGGGTCTTTGGGGCGGCATCGGAGGTTACCTCGCACTCGATGTGGACAAGAACACCATCTATGGTGTCAACTTCAACCATGAGTCCGAGACTCCGGGTTTGGGTGCCAAGATTGTGGAACTGCCGTTCCGCGAGCAGTTCGAGGGCAAACATATCCGCAACGCCGCAGGCGAAGTGGTGTCTGTAGCAGTGCTCAAAGCCGGCAAACATGCAGACGGACAGGAGCAGGTAGATGCCATCTCCGGCGCTACCATCACCTCCTCCGGCGTCAGCACGATGCTGGAGGTTAATTTAGCGGAATACGCTGCATTCCTCAATGATGCTGCTTTGCAGCCTAATGATGCAGCAGAGCTGCCTAATGATGAAGTTGAACCTATTAAAGAGGAGGAATAAGGTATGTTAAGTCAGAAAACTAAGGACACATTGCTTGGTCCTCTTAACGCCAATAACCCTGTCGTAGTGCAGATCCTCGGTATCTGTTCGGCACTTGCCGTAACGGTACAGCTGAAGCCTGCGCTCGTCATGGGTATCGCCGTGACGATCATCGTCGCTATGTCGAACGTCATCGTGTCGCTTCTGCGTAACACCATCCCGATGCGTGTGCGTATCATCGTGCAGCTCGTGGTAGTGGCTGCGCTGGTAACCCTCGTCAGCGAGGTGCTCAAAGCCTTTGCTTACGATGTAGCGATGCAGCTGAGCGTCTATCTCGGTCTGATCATCACCAACTGTATTCTGATGGGTCGCTTGGAAGCGTTCGCCATGACCAACAACGCGTGGGATTCGTTCCTCGACGGTCTGGGCAACGGTCTGGGTTATGCCATCATCCTGGTCATCGTAGCGTTCGTGCGCGAACTGCTCGGTTCGGGTCAGTTGCTCGGTTTCCAAGTGATCCCGCAGTGGTGCTATGACCATGGCTACGAGAACTGCGGTATGATGCTCATGCCGGCTATGGCGCTTATCTTGGTAGGTTGTGTAATCTGGGTTCACCGTTCTATTAACGACGAAAAGAAGTAATTAAGAATACAGAATACAGACCGTTACACTGACAGAATACAGACTTAATTACAAATAGCGATGCATAACTTTAGAAATATACAAATTTGGAAAGACGCCATGGACTTGGCGCAAGCCGTTTACGAGATTACCGAGGCTCTACCTAAGATGGAGACCTATGGTCTTATCTCGCAGATGACGCGCGCAGCCGTGTCCGTTCCTTCTAATATTGCTGAGGGTTCCGGTCGGAGCGACAAGGATTTCTCGCATTTCTTAGCGATTGCATTAGGCTCTTTGTTTGAATTGAACACACAGATTATGTTGTCTGAACGTATCGGTTACCTAACTTCGGAGCAATCGCTTGCTCTGCAAGGGCGTGCTGATAAGTTACAAATGATGATTACGGGTTTCAAACGTCATCTTGATGACGGCAACAGTCCGGTAGTCTTGTGATTCGCTAGTTCATAATCAGTCTGTACTCTGTATTCTGTACTCTGTATTCAAAAAAAAAGAAACAATTATGGAACATGCAATTTCGCTTTTTGTTAGAAGCATCTTTGCGGATAACATGATCTTCGCGTACTTCTTGGGAATGTGCTCTTACCTCGCCGTTTCAAAGAACGTGAAGACCTCAGCCGGTCTGGGTGTAGCCGTTACTTTCGTGCTCGTCGTTACCCTGCCGGTCAACTACCTCTTGCAGACGCTCGTTCTGGAGCCGCTGCATCTGGAGTACCTCAGTTTCATCCTCTTCATCGCCGTCATTGCCGCTATCGTGCAACTGGTGGAGATGGTTGTGGAGAAATACAGCCCGTCGCTCTACGCGAGCCTCGGTATCTTCCTGCCGCTGATTGCGGTGAACTGCGCTATCATGGGTGGTTCGCTCTTCATGCAGCAGCGTATCGGCCTGCCCGCAGTGGATCCTAAGGCTATCACCTCTCTCGGCGATGCGTTCATGTACGCCTTCGGTTCGGGTCTGGGATGGTTCTTGGCGATCGTCTGCCTCGCAGGTATTCGTGAGAAAATGGAGTATAACGATGTTCCCAAACCGCTGCAGGGACTGGGTATCACGTTCATCACCGTGGGTCTCATGGCGATGGCGTTCATGTGCTTCAGCGGCCTGGAGATCTAATTGCCTAACGACGTTAAACCGTTAAATCGTTAAACCGTTAAATCGTTAAGGCGTTATGACCATACAAAACTTTGAAGAACTGATAATTTGGCAGGAGGCTCGTAGATTATGCACACGCATATACGCGGACTTTAAGAGGATTAGAGATTATGGTTTTAATGACCAAATCCAAAGAGCATCTGTTTCTATCATGAATAATATTGCAGAGGGATTTGACCGAAGCAAAATTACGAAAGACAACAAACAGTTTATTTCTTTCCTTAATATAGCCAGTGGTTCTTGTGGCGAAGTCAAAAGTATGTTGTATTTAGCCCAAGACCTCAATTATCTCTCTCCGGAAGAAGCTGAAAAACTTCGTAGTGATTGTATTTCTATCTCTGCTAAAATAACAGGATTAGTTTTGACACTACAGGATAATAACGGCAAAAATAACAGATAATAACAATTTAACAATTAACAGTTTAACAGCTTAACAGTTTAACAATTTAACACAATTAATATGAATATAACAGCTATTTTATACGCAGTTGCAGTATTCTTAGTAGTAATACTCCTGTTAGTAGCCATCTTGCTTGTTGCCAAGAAATACCTCGTTTCCTCCGGAAAGGTGAAGGTCACCATCAACGGCGACAAGGTCTATGACGTGGCAGCCGGAGGTTCGCTCCTGAACCAACTCGGCGAAGCCGGCGTTCACCTGCCTTCGGCCTGCGGCGGTAAGGGTTCTTGCGGACAGTGCAAGTGCCAGGTACTCTCCGGTGGCGGCGAGATCCTGCCTACCGAGACCGTCCATTTCTCCCGCAAACAGCAGAAAGAAGGATGGCGTCTGGGTTGCCAGGTCAAAGTGAAAGAAGATATTCAGATGAAGGTCGATGAGGCTGTTCTCGGCGTCAAGGAATGGGAATGCGAAGTCATCTCCAATAAGAACGTTGCTACCTTCATCAAAGAGTTCAAGGTGCAGCTGCCTCCGGGCGAGCACATGCACTTCGAGCCGGGTTCGTACGCACAGATCATCATCCCTGAGTACGACATCGACTACGACCGCGACATAGACAAGTCCCTCATCGGTGACCTCTATCTGCCGGCTTGGCAGAAGTTCGGGCTCTTCAAACTCAAACAGAAGAACACCCAGGCTACCGTTCGTGCTTATTCGATGGCTAACTACCCCGACGAGGGCGACATCATCACCCTTACCGTCCGTATCGCTACCCCGCCCTTCAAACCGAAGGAGCAGTGCCCCAACGGACCGGAGTTCATGGACGTACCGTGCGGTATCGCTTCCACGTATATCTTCTCGCTCAAACCGGGCGACAAAGTGCGCATGAGCGGTCCTTACGGTGAGTTCCGTCCTGTTTATGACAGTAAGAAGGAGATGATCTGGGTTGGTGGTGGAGCCGGTATGGCACCGCTGCGTGCGCAGATCATGCACATGTTGAAGACCCGCAACTGCCGTGACCGTGAGATGCACTATTTCTACGGCGCACGTGCTATCGACGAAGTCTTCTTCCTCGACGATTTCCTCGCTCTGGAGAAGGAGTTCCCGAACTTCCATTTCCACTTGGCGCTGGACCGTCCGGACCCGAAGGCAGACCAACTGGGTATCAAGTACACCCCGGGCTTCATCGCTCCTGTGATGGGCGACACCTACCTCAAGCAGCATGACGCTCCCGAGGATGTCGAGTACTACCTCTGCGGTCCTCCTATGATGGCGAAGACGGTATTGGATCTCCTGCACTCCCTCGGAGTGGACGATGCCGATATTCGTTTTGATAATTTCGGAGGATAACCCGCTTTACAATAAGGTACGTGCGCATACGCGTGCGTACCTTATTGTAATATCCCCCCTAAAGGCTATAAGGTGATTAAGGACTTTAACGGTCTTAGGGAGCTTAATGACATAAAAGACCTTAAAGACTTTTAGTACTTCTCCGCTTGGATGCTGCGCTGCTATATTGTAGCGGTCAATCAGCCACTCTCAAGCCACTCTCGCACTACTTTTCTATACAACCAACTTACGAGCGGATTTCGAGACGGATACGGGAAGATAGCGACACCAAAGACACAGCCTCTCACATGCAAAACGTACCACAAAAGTACAACAAAAAATTCCCAAATGCTGGGAGTGATGAAGAAAAAAAATGCAGAATCCTGCAGATTTAGAATAATGTTTGTTGTAATGCCCATTGAATGTCAGGAAATATAAACGGCATTAGGGCATCCAAGTCATAATTGGGTGTAATTCCGCAATTAGAAATTTTCTTTTCTATCTCATTTAAACTTATTATGAGATTAGGCACTAAACCATGGTTATGAAAAATTTTATTTCTGCTTTGTATCAATATTTTATATAAGTGATAATAAGGAGAAACAAGCCTTGTATTATAGAACGAAGAGTACCATCTTTTCTCGTCAAAATCATTTCCTACAAGTTCTCCCAAGTAAATTGAAAAAAGATGTCTGAATATTTCTCGTTTTTCGTATATAAGTTTATAAACATCTTTGTTTTGTCCGAAATGAGATACATATACTCGTTCATAGCACAATATAATCATTTCAATATCCTTGAATGAAGCAGCATGATCACAATACTTATCCCGACTTTTTGATTCTTCTATGATGTCTGTAAATCTCTGGGTTATTTTAGACAAATATCTTTCCTTATCAGGCAAGTGATAATTATGATTAATATATAAATTAAGCGTAATATACTCATACAAATTTATATTCAGTTCATAGTAAGGGCGTTTAAAATATGCCAAGGGAATATCCTCAAATTGCGTCCAGTCAAAAGGATAGTTATTTTTCCAAAGGAAGCAATATAAATCAGTAATATGTTTATCATAGCTGTATTTTTTTTCGTAATATGTATAGTGATGATAAACGCTTTTAAGTATTATATTGTGTATCTCAGTGTCCGCAAATTTGCGTTCTTCTTCGTTAAGTTGCTGATAGTATTGCCAAAAATCCTCCAAAGAGATAGACTCACGATATACACAATCTTCAATTTTGGTCTGCTGTTGCCTTTGAATATTAAACAGTCTTTCACGTTCTTTTCGTTCTGCTTCCTCTTTTTCACGTTGCTTCTCTTTCTCTCTTTGACGTTTTTCTTCTTCCTCGCGCAGTCTCTCCTGCTCGATTTGCCACAAGCGCTGCCTTTCTTTCTCTTCTTGCTCCTCTTCTAAGCACTTTGCTTCTAATCGTATTCGCCTTTGTTCGGCTTCTTTCCGCATCCGTTCCTTTATCACTTTTTGTTCGGCTTCACATTGTTTTTTGTTTTCTTCAATATCAAAGTAATAAACGGAATAATCTTTCTCATCGAATATCAGATCATCAAATGTAATCAACTCATGCTGAAAAGTTGTGTGCTCTACAATTTCTCCTCGATAGTTACAATAATAACTTTTGTAATAGCACTTAAGATACAATTTATGTTCATCTTCGGTGCGCTTTCGAGCTTCTTCATCGAATACAAAGGCATTATTTTTACTTGAATAAAAGATGTCTTTTTGATAGAACAAATCAGGTCGGAACTCAACCAATACCCAAATTAAAAACATCTTGCGCGCAGAATAGAAATCTTCTCTGCCTAAAATTGTACTTGGAAAAGTACTAGTACGCTGTATTTCAACTGCTACATCTTTGTCAGAAAAAATAGCGTGAATATCTGGACGGCGATAATTACGACACCTATTCTCGTCCTGTATATATTGCTCGATTCTTGTTTCTGCGCCATAATCTTTTAAAATACCTGCAATATAAAATTTCAAATGCCTGTGCAAATCACTTTCTTCTTCGTTAGCATATTTTCTTAACTCAATTTCACGTTTGGTTAGATTCTCTTCATCTTGATAAACGCAACCTTCAGCTGCATGTTTAAACTTATGACGGAAATGCAGTCTTTGCTTTGTGTCTCCACCACCACTAATTTTTAAAGGCTGCCCACAGAACCCGCAATAAAGGTGTTTTTCGCCACGCTGAATAGCATGACGCCATAGAAACAAATCTTCCTCGCGATTCTGCGTAAAGAAGTTTTGGCTACTTAAGTCTTCCGCATTATTATCTAAAGATATGCGATATGTTGCAACGCTGTACATAATATTCTAATAAAGAGATTTATTTCTGATTTTCGCTGCGAAATTACTACACCAAACTCCCAAAACCCGGGAGTGGAACAAGAAAAATGCAAAAAATATGATTATTGTTCTCTGGCTCTGTCCCGGGCATTTTTGCCGCCGGATCCACCGGTGTTTACTCTGCCTTGACTATCATCCCTGCAATGACATTCATCGCTACAAACCGATACCGTTGGCTTTCGTGCGGTATTTTGCCCACTTTCGCGGTTACCGCTTCAACAATATCCGCCCGTTCGAGTGCCTCTTTGTCCGGCTGCACCAACAGTAGTTTCCCCGCCGCACAAGCCTCGAAATATACTCCTTGCGGCTTGTAGTATTTATAGTGCGGACTATCCGGAGCAGGAAATCCCTCTGTCAGCAGAATAACCAGCGGATAGCCGGCTTCTCTCAATGCGCGGCAAGTCTGTTTCTCGCCTTCGGAAATAGCTCCGCTGATAAATACGGTTCCATTAGCCGCCTCTTTCATACACTTCTCGCGTTTAGCATCTATCTCAGATTGATTCATCCGCCGTGAGCATTGGAGCACCGCGCGTTGCGGATAATCGGCGAGAAACATATTACCCAGCGAGGTACAAGGCACTCCGCCGAGTATCGTCTGTTGATGGATACGGAACAAATCCGGATTAGCGCGTTTGAGTGCCAAGCGGCGGGGATTGTCCTTCACATAGCGGATCATCGCATCCAACTGCCCGCGTCCACGGAGCAGCCGCTCATGATAGCCGGCGGGATTATGCTCCCAGATAGAACCACTGCCCGCAAAAATGCGGGCAAAATCAACAATCCGATTGTCCCTTTCGTGATTGTTCCCTTCGTGATTGTTCTCTTCGGCGGCATTCTTGCCGCCGGATCCACCGGTGCTCCTATCTGTGTAGTCTTTCTTGTAAATAGCGGTTCCTGCGCTTTTGAGGCTTCTGATGATCTCTCCGACGCTCTTTTCCATCGGCTTCACCACCTGTAGCACAAAATGCAAATGGTCCGGCATCACTTGCACCGCCAGTATTTTTAGGGCAATTCCTTTGTCGGCATAGAAATCCGGTAGGTCGCGGATGATTCGGTCTATCTGTTTGCCCAATGGGTTGAGTACTATCCGGGCCTTTTCAGGAATTTCGTTGCTGTCCAACTCTCCCAAAAGCGGATACCGCTCCGCCGTAGCTATCGTTACCATGTACACACCTTCCCCGCGATAATCCCACTGATTATCACGATGATGACGTTTGTTGTCTGTTGTTAACCGCCATCCTTGCTCTGTGTACTCTAATTCGGACATGCTATTATCTTTTGTGTTCCTTACAGCGATTATCCCTTCGGTGATTGTCCCCTTCGTGATTGTTCTCTTCGGCGGCATTCTTGCCGCCGGATCATTCAATTATATGCTTTATCAATGTTTCTTCATTGTGCAACATACTGCTTTGAAAATCCGACCAAGAAGATACCGATTGGGGGATGGTCATTCCATAGAGGGATATTGTTCCACCGTATCCGCATAGTGTTGAAGAATGTATGGCTGTATCCGATGAAATTGACGGATAAACCAAACCTCCATGTGCTGCCTGCTTAATATACAAATATGTGATGAGTTGATGAAGGTCATTCCGATCCACTTCTGATACTCGTTTGTCAGTATAGTCCTTATATTTTGCATCCAGAATGAAATCCTGTTTATAAAAATCAGGATAGCGCGGTGCTGACTGCGGATTAGTATTGAATAGGTAGATAGCTCCTTGGCTATCCTTATTACGAGGATGCAAGAATCCTATCGGTGCAAAAAGAGTGTTCAGATATTCCTCCCAAAGCCATGCACCATCAAACAAAATACCATATATCTCATCATTCGTAGTCCCGTATTTCAGTTCCTCATGACGAAGAATTTGCAAACAAAGCTGCTGTAAATAGCGGTACTCGCCATAGTAAGGATGCCAAATGGGGCGTAAGTTGCGGTTGATGACTTTTAGCCGTTCCTGACGATTATACGTTGGAGTGGCTTGCACTATGGCATTTACAGCCTCTTTGGTATCCGCGTCATTTTGCAGAATCCCGTTCGCGTAAGGATGCAGACGGATATATTCAATGGTATGCCGCACTAATTGCGTGACATCGTTATTGTACGCATATTCGCGTGTTTGGTATGCTATGTTGCCGGAGAATGGGATGTTCTTACGTATATGCTGCGCCATATCTATTCTTCCGCGCAGATGCGTGTCATTGTAATGGTGGGTTTGGTATTCTTTATACAAGCCCTGCCGGTATGCACGCTTGAGAAAAGCGGGAAAGAGATAGATGAGAAAATCGAAAATACTGGTCTGGTCAGAGGTATAGTTGAGATCAAAAAGATTGACGGCAAAAACCCGTTGCAGCATATAGTGTAGAAAAAAATCCTGCTCATCAGTTTTAGCAAAGCGTGAATGAATCCGCAAACGGGTGTTCTTGTATCCCACAAAGCCCATTATGTTACCGGTAACAAGCGTATTCTCTCCCTCTATAGTGAAGATCATACTATCTTGTATCTTATCCGGACAGTCAGACAGACTATGTGGGAAAACGAGCAAATTAGGATTGCCGTTCTGTTGGATACTCTTGATTGGCAACCCTGAAAAGGTGCGTATTTCTTCGAGCTGTTTTGGCTCGAAATCCTTTCTGCTATTATCCGATATTTGTATCAGACGGCTCATTGTTATAAATGGCGTGCAGGGCATCTACTTTTTGCTGTGCGTCTCTCTCGCCCCGGAAATATTCAAACAGCAGACCTTCCAAATGGTTCTTCCAAAGTGTTTCAAAATCATTGTTCTGCAGGTTCAGGAAATAGGCTGCACCTATCTGATAAGCACGTCCAAACCGTTTCTCAATCTCGGCATTCAAACGCTCCATTCGTTGTTTTACTTCTGTTTTATTTCCTGCAAACTCGTTGTTGTTTTCTATGATGGCGGTATAACTATCGGCTGCCGTAACTTCTTTCCATGTAAAACGCCGCCGCATCGCAAAATCCATGCTTTCTACAGAGCGGTCAATATCATTCATCGTGCCGATGATATAGACATTTTCGGGCACATAGAAACCCTCTTTGAAAGGATCTCCCTCTTGAATCATATTTTGGTATTGCGTGCGTACACGCCCTTTTATACCGCGATAGTCTTTCTCGATAGCCCCAAATAACTCACCGAAAATCTTACTCAGCTCTCCACGGTTGATTTCGTCTATAATGAAAACGAACGGTTTGTTAATATGGTTTTGTGTTGGAGCACTATGTTTTTGAGCAATTTCGAGTGCTGCAGCCGGCTTGATATTGGAGAGATATACCGTTGATAGAGTAAAACGCTTTCCCCCGTTGATTTCCAAGATGTTCTCGCGAATATCTTTGGCAAGCCATCTAACCGCGCGAAAACGCGGATAATCACCGCCCTTTTCATCATACTCGTAATCACCTGTTACAATACCTACAGCATCTGTCTCTTTTTCCGAATAGCACGAAACGACAATATCTCCTATCTGCATGGCAGACTGAAACGCTTTTAGCACATTCTTCCCTTCCGTGACATTCGGGTTATATTCCGTAAAATCCAAATCTCCGTATGAAGGCCATCCGATACGAATATAGCCATTATCCAAGCAGTCCCTGCGTATCTCATTGTCTCCTGTTCCCTTTAGCGAAACTTTCCAGACTTTCGGGTTGTCATTCAGTCCTGCCATCAGGTTGTCATCTGTCGTCTGCGCCAACATAGCACGTTTGCAGAACTCTTTAAACTCTCCGTCTACTCGTTTAAAAGTGCCGCCATCCATAGGCCGGATTCCCTCTACAAAATCGGTATAGTCATAAGACGGATGGAACTGCACTTTGCGGATACTCTTTTCATCTGCACCCAATTCGTGTGCTAATTCCATAGCCATGTGTGTTTTTCCCGTTCCGGGTGCTCCGGTAAGGATGAGGTTTTTGTTAGTTTCTAGAAGTGTAATAATATCACTGTATGAAGAACTATTTTCCATAATAGGTTCATTTGATGGATTTATTGAAGAAGAAAGCCATGCAGCATATGATATTTCTGCAAAACGCGTATATGGGATACTCTTATTATGTATTTTCTCTTTTATATCATTAAGTACTGCTACATATCCCTTATAAGAAGCAATATTATAATCCGTAATTCCATATGTGTGTAAAAATGCACGGCTACGAGAGTCCAAAGTCATGTATTTATCAGGATTAAGCCAATATAATGCCATGGTTAAGCTATTCCTCGGAAAGCCATTACTTAGCACTTTATCGTAGCATTCTTCTATTTCATCTCCTTTTACAACGTGCTCGTATAATTCCCACATATCAGCTATGATGTATGGGTTTCTATTTAAATCCCATGTAAAAAAGAATGATCTGCGAGGGTCAACAATAGGTATACCATCAAAATCACTGGGAGCAGCAGCATTGATTGATAAATGCGCCCTAAATGCATTGCATATATTCTGTCTATTCTGATAGGTAATTCTGCCTCTGTTAAATATCGCAAAGACTGAAAACGGGTCAATATCAGAGATAGGAGAACCATCTTGCATATGTAAATAATCAACAAGAGATTTCCCTGTCAGGTTTTTAAAACCATCATTCCCTGATTGAATAAATTCTACAAGTGGTTTTCGATCATTTTTAAATTGCAATAATTTTAGCGATAGCTCCTTATAAAAAGCAATCCAAGTAAACTGTGTTTCCATAATTATCAAATTTCGCCTGCAAAGGTACAAAAATATTCCGAGATATGCAAATTTTTCTTTATTCGGGCTGAATGATACTCTTGAATGTGCGGTAATTATTATCATCACCCGGACGACAATAAACGGCAAACTCTATGGTCCGGAAGATGTGCAAGTATTGCTCTATGACACAATTATATGCCCTCGCCACAATAAGCGGGTCGTTCCGGAACGCACCACAACCGAACGCCCCAAGGATTACCACCTCCGCATTGTTCAAAGCAGCCACATCCAAAATGCGCCGTGCGCGGTCTATATGCAAATGAAACAACTCCTGCGGAGGTATGAATGGCGCGTCACTTTCGCCCGGATTATACGGATTAGAAGGTTTGGAACGCAAGTTGGGTGCTGCGCATGTGATAACATCTACGGCAAAAGGTTGCGGTAGCTCATTATAGTCGTCGTCCTTGAATACTTGCACTCCCGGCGTAAAGATAATATCATTATTGTGCAGCGGGTCACCCGACCTGCGATGCGGAGTATAGAAACCATCCCACATAGCACGCGTATTCAAGCAGTTATACAAGGTGGAACACCGGCACAGACATTCTTCCTGCGCCGATGAACCATGAACCACTCCTCCGCCGGGATTAGTAGCCGAAGCGAAGTTAAGTACGCAGACACGCTGCCCTTTGTAATGCGCTGCCGCTTCAAAAGACCGATTACGAGTAACCAGCACCTTCGCATCATCCGTGAATTTAGGCACAGGAGTGCTTATCGCATCCGTCTCTAAAATAAGTTTTTGCGATGCAATCGACTGTTGCTGCGCCATGTGCAGTGCCACATCATTGCTGATACGCTCCAACGTGTCATCAAAAACAGATATAAGAGAAATCCTTCTATCCATAGGTATTTTCTTTACTTGTCTGCTTTCCTTTTGAGATAGATCACGATATTCACTTGCTCCTCAGGATGAGCAGCGGCATCCACCGACTGAATCCGAGCTTCAAAGATGTCACCATAACCTAAATCAAGAAATTTGGCAATAGTTTCATTCTGTCGGCGAGGGATGTAGCCGATATGCGTTTCGCCGAAGAAAATCGCTACGGCATTATGGTCGTAAGGATTCTCGTCCTCACGCACTAATGTCACTCTTTTGCCGACTTTCAGTTTGTCAAACACCTCACAGCCTTCGTGATAGGTGAATGCTGCTACATTGCAGCTAAGGAAATGCTCCTTGTTCGTTTTGATTCTCATAGCAGTTTTCAATCAGGGATAATGCGTACATTTCTGATTTTCGCTGCAAAAGTACTACATCAAACTCCCAAAACTCGGGAGTGAAACAAGAAAAATGCAAAAAAGTGCTTTTTTCCGCTCATTCGTACATTTTAAGGACTTTTCTTGCTTCGTCAGCGAATTGTTGGCGCAAGGATTGCGGCGCGATAATCTCTATCTCTGAACCATGCGTGCGGAGCTGTTGGATGAAGTCAAGCGTTGGGGCAACGAACCACTCAAAAACGCACGGCTCGACCTCTTTTTGCGAATGATGAAGCGGGAGGGAACGGATAAATGGAGCTGCGTTTTCCGATAAACGTGCACGGATAAGCTCCGGGGTGAACTGCTTGCCTCGGAAAACACCGTAATAGCCGGCAAAATACGAATGCGGTTCGAAGTTCTTTGGTAACCGGAATGTCTTTTCCATCGTCTCCATATGTTTGATACGGTCCAACGCATACAGTCGCGGTTCGTCTTTAGGCGTGGTGTGTACACCGTCTATCTCTTCTACGAAACCTAATACATACCACCGCTGCTTGAATACTTTTAGACACAATGGTGCAAGAAGAAAGATATGCGGTGCTTCCTTGCTGTCGAATCGTAAATGTGAAACTTGCAACCACTTACTGTCGCGCATGGCATTGACGATGGTCGTCAGGTACTCAGTGCCTTCGGGAATAGGTTCATACAGGATGCGGTCGCGCAGCTCACGACTGGTGTCTAATGACTGGCTTACCGCAAACTGCGAGAGGAGCCACTGTTTGGTGCGTGAGTTAAGATCCGTATCGTCAATGTAGTATTGCCCCGTTGCCCGGTCGCACAGGATCTCGATGTCGAATAGTTCTTCTACATCGTTCTTGTAGCGGAAGAAAGTGCTGTCTGCCAACCGCGGTTCGTGATTGTCGTTGATTCTCGCACTCGCCCATTTGCGGTCGATCTCCTCCCGGCTGATCTTCCCCGCACTACGGATGGTATCTACCAACCAAAAATATTTCTTATATTGTACTACGGACATAGGAGATTCTTTAACGCTGCAAAGATAGTGCTTTTTTTTGACATATGCAAACAAAAATTATGTTTGGGGTGATTTTATACGCACAGCAACACTGCGGCGAGGAAAAACATACTGATGATACTGATTGTATCCATTACCAAACTTTTAATTGAATTGTCCATAATCGTACTAATTTTTGACATTAAATAACCTTGTTTTTCAAATTCTTATCCCTTTCGGGAACGATTATCTTTGATTTTCGCTGCAAAATTACTGCCAAAAACTCCCAAAACATGGGAGTGAACGAAGAAAAATATCAAAAAAATGCATTTTTCTTCTTATCTTGCGAACGATTATTGCATTTCGTTCACGGCTTGTTTGATTTTCGCTTCGCGTGATAACCACCCGGAGCGGGATTTTTGTTTGTACTTCGACCTCCTCCCCCAAAGGGGACCCCTTCGAAAGTACGGTCGCGTCTTGCGGGGCATACGCATGAATGAACGGGATTTTTGTTGTAGTAGGTGCTATATTGGAGTTGGTGCGGTTGTACTTCGAGGGCACCGACACGGCTAAAGCCGTCCCACCTCGAAAGTACAGTCGCGTCCTGCGGGACATACGCAAGCATTCGGACATTTTTTTGCCAAGCCTAAAGGCTTTCCTGTTGTATGAGCCTGTAAGCCGTTTTTATGCAAGCATAAACGTCTCATAGTCCCACACAACAGATAAAATACATTTTATTTGGCAAAAAAATGACCAAACGCTTGCGTATGTGCAATTTTTGTTGTACCTTTGCACCAGATTTTGATTTTAACATAAAAAGAGGATGGATTTGACTGCTTGCAACCTCGTTAAAAAATGCTAAAACTTGTGCCGCAAGACCAAACAGTCGCTTGCGGTTTTTTTATCAGAAAAGATATGCATTATTTATTTACAAGTGAATCGGTGTCGGAAGGACATCCGGACAAAGTGAGTGACCAGATATCGGATGCGATACTGGACAATATGCTGGCACAGGACCCACAGGCTCATGTGGCCTGCGAGACGCTGTGTACGACAGGTCAGGTGGTGATAGCCGGAGAGGTTAGTTGCAAGGGCTGGGTAGATGTACAACAGATAGCCCGCAAGACCATCGCCGAGATCGGCTATACCAAAGCGGAATACAAATTTGAGGCGGAGAGTTGCGGCATACTGTCCGCCCTGCATGCCCAGAGCCAGGACATCAACATGGGCGTGAGCCGCGCCGAAGCGGACGAACAAGGCGCAGGCGACCAAGGCATGATGTTCGGCTACGCCACGGACGAGACAGACAACTACATGCCTCTGACTCTGGATCTGGCGCACACCTTAGTATATACCCTCGCCCGCATACGGAAGGAAGGCAAACAGATGCTTTACCTTCGTCCGGACAGCAAGAGCCAAGTGACGATCGAATACGAAGAGGTGCGCGACCAAGACGGCAAGCCCTGCGGACAGCGTCCCGTGCGCATAGATACGATTGTGTTGAGTACACAGCACGACGAGAATATAGTCGAAAGTCAAAAGTCGAAAGTCGAAAGCATCAAGGTAACGCCGGAACTCATTAAGAAGGACGTGATTGAGATTCTGCTGCCCCGCGTAGCGACAAGAGACAGCCGTTACGGGCACCTGCTGCATAAGTTTCTGGAGGACAAGAACGCCAAACTGCTGGTGAACCCGACAGGAAACTTCGTTATCGGCGGTCCTCACGGCGACACGGGTCTGACGGGACGCAAGATCATTGTAGATACCTACGGCGGTCGCGGCGCACACGGCGGCGGCGCATTCAGCGGCAAAGATCCGTCCAAAGTAGATCGTTCCGCCGCCTATGCAGCACGATGGATAGCCAAACATCTGGTAGCAGCCGGCGTGGCACACGAGGCGCTGGTACAGGTGAGTTACGCCATCGGCGTAGCCAAACCCGTATCGCTCTACGTCAACACATACGGCACGGCACAAGTAGCGATGAGCGACGCCGAGATAGCAGAGAAAGTGAACGAGCTGTTCGACCTGCGTCCTGCAGCCATCATCCGCGCCCTCAAACTGACACAGCCGATGTACGAAGAGACCGCCAAATACGGTCATGTAGGCCGGACCAACGAGGTAGTGACGAAGACATTCATCGACTCCGACGGCAATACTTTCACCCGCGAGGTAGAGTTATTCACCTGGGAGAAACTGGACCGGCTGGAAGAAGTGAAGAAGGCATTTATGATTTCAAATTTATGATTTATGATTTCTAAGGAAACGAAACTGAGTCTGATGGTAGCAGGGATCATAGCCGGAGCCTTGCTGATAGACCAAGCGATCAAACTATATATCGCCACCCATTACGCCTTAGGCGAGAGTCACGAGGTGTTCTCCTGGTTCTGGCTATGCTACGTAGAGAACAACGGCATGGCATTCGGCATTGAATGGTTCTCCAAACTGGCACTGACCCTGTTCCGTCTGCTGGCGGTAGGTCTATTAGGCTGGTACACTCACACGCTGATATACCGCCAGCATGCCAAGACCGGCTATATCGCAACGATCGCATTCATCATAGCCGGCGCGGCAGGAAACATCATCGACTGCGTTTTCTACGGCAAACTATTCGGCTATGCCGGCTGGTTCTACGGACGGGTGGTAGATATGTTCTATTTCCCACTGATCCGCAACAGTGCAGGCGAGGTGCTGTTCTTCCGGCCGGTGTTCAACTTCGCCGACAGTTGTATCACCTGCGCCGTAGCAGTGATTCTGCTGTTCTACATGAAAGAGAAGAAAAGTGAAAGGTGAAAAGTGAAAGGTGAAAGGGGAAAATTTAAAGTTGAAAGTTGAAAGTTGAAAGTTGAAAGAAGTTTTGGAGTTGAAAGTTAAAAGCAAATAGTCGAAAGGTGAAAGATGAAAGGTCTTACATAGTATTCCTTTGTACATTGTGCATCGTCACATTGTCCCTGACCCTGACGGGTTGCAGGCCACGGGGTATATTGAGTTCCCGCGAGATGCGCAAGGTCTTGGCGGAACTCCATAAGACCGATGCGGTGCTGCAGGTAAGCGGTGTACGGATCACGGATTACGAGACCCGAGACCTGTATTACGCGCAGGCTCTGGAGAAACACGGTGTGACGCAAGCGCAGTTTGACTCTTCGCTCGTATGGTACACAGCTCATCCGCAGTTCTTCAATAAGATATACCCGAAAGTGCTCAAAGACTTAGCCGCCGAAGAGGAGGCGTACCGGACGCTTCACGAAGATGAATTAAGTGGTCCGGGTAACGGGGTACCGATGATAGATGACGAGAGCCGGAATCCCCACTCTTCATTCAGCCGGAGAGACCTGGACAGCGTGCTATGGGTGATGCAGAACGGTCATGGCAATTCATGGCGGCCGTTAGTGCATGATCTTGAAGATCAACTCTTTCCACAGATCGGCGTCTTTGGCGGAGGGGTTGTTGATACCCTTCAGTCGGGCATCGATATCCCGGAAATATCCCATGATTAAGAAAGTCTTTCCGGCAGGATAACGACGGGCTGCCATCTCATAATCCTTTACGAAATAGGGGTTTATTCCCAACTCTTTAGCAACGACAGCCGGTGCTTTCGACGGCAAGTAATGATACATCAGCAGATTTGAGAAGAAGCTGAATAGCGGTGCCATTTCCCGAATCATAGGATGGTCCTTGCTGCCTGCAAAATACTGCGTGATACGGTTCGCCTTGACCACATCCCCGCGAATGAGCGCCGCCTGCAATTCCATAATATTATAATCCTTCGAGATTCCTATATTGCGCTCAACCAGCGCCGCATCAATGACATTGACGCCCTCTGGCCGCCCCGCAATCAGTTTATCCAGCGCGCCAACGATAGCCGACAGATCCGTACCCAAATGGTCCGCCAGAATCGGCGCAACGCGAGGGTCGATAGTAAGGCCTTCCCCCACCCCCTTCCTGAAGGACGGGGAGTTATTATAATCCCGGATATAGGCATTGATCCATTTCTCCACTTCGTAGTCGCGGAGTTTGTCGGATTGCATCCAGACGACTTGAGGGTGCTCCGCCACATGTTTCCATATATTCTGGCGTTTGTCGGGTTTGCCTTTGTACGCAATGACGAGTACCGTTTGCGGCATGATAGCATTAAGATACGCCTCCAGCGCATCCCATTTCTTAACCGCCTGCGCCTCTCGCACGACAACCACTTTTCTTCCTCCCATCATAGCATATCCTCTTGCCGCCGAGATGACCGGAGCTATGTCCGTTCCGGGCAGATCACGCCCGTAAAGGATCTGTTGGTCAAACTCCCGCGCCATGGGGTCAAGCGCGTTCTGCACAATAAAATCACACACATTATCAATATAATATGGTTCTTCTCCGCAGAGGAAATAAACCGGTGCGTAATCGCCGGCCTTCAAAGAGGCCTTAATATCAGCATACTTCTTAGTCATTCGTGTATCGTGTTCGGTGGAAGATAAATCATGTATTTGTATTCTTTTCTGTCCAGAGGTGTATAGCCCTCTTTCAGGAGCATTCTCTCCATTTCGCTGTCGCCGTCGGTATATTCCGGTTTGGTCTTGAACTGGGGCGTGAAGGAACAGAAGACAACCGGATATTCCGACTGTATGATATCGCGGTATTTAGCGGTATAGAGCGAGTCAAAGATATTGGACCAGAACTCGTTGTACCGCGCCGCCTCGCAGCCTGTGACGGCACGCATGAGGTGGGCTTCCTGACCCAACGCCAAAACATTTACCATTTGGTCATTTACCA
>DFKE01000002.1:0-133033 GCA_002373505.1 Bacteroidales bacterium UBA3653 | reverse complement strand
TTTACCATTTGGGCATTTACCATTTCTAATCTCCCTCCGGTCGAACGATCTGCTTCGCCGTATGGGTCATTTAGCATTGGGGCATTTGAGAGTGAGTCGTAGTCTGCTTTATATTGCAAGAGTCGTTTCTGCTCCGTCTCACGGATAGCGATACCTTTATACGGAGAGACAGAGGCTATCGTGGCAGCCCGTGTGAGATTACTCTGCCCGATGCTGTTAGTCGTCATGCGGAAGACCACCAGTACCGCCAGGACCGCCAACACACACCACAGACAGTTCCGCTCATGCTCAGAATACTGCACTGCCGCTACCGCCAAGAGGCAGAGAACAGCCGGGAACAGTTTGAGCCAAGCCGTGTCGGTGCCGAGCGTAGCAACAACCATGAGTGCCGCTCCTATCAATAACCGGTAATTGGCTTCCGGTGATTTAGAGCATACCGCCATGACAAGGCAAAAGGCTGAGACGAGATAAGTCAGATCGGTATTATACCACTGCAAGGGTCTGGTAGTATAACAGGCAAAATAAACGAGTGCCAGACCCGTGAACAATCCCAAAGGGATTGTCAAGTGATGATTTATGATTGATGACAGATGATTTATGACAGCCAGGACGCCAACAGCAAGGAAGATATAACCGACCAGTTTGCCGCCGTTCTCCCATAGTTTGGAGACCATGTTGGAGATCTCATGCGCAGCTGTCATAGAGGAGTCGGTGATGGCAGGCGTGACGAAGAGACAGCCGAGCAGATAGACCAGTCCCGCAGCAAGTGCCGCAAGAGGGATAGCCCATAGGCTGCGTTTTTTCCAGACCGGAATAAGGACGAGGAGCACCAATATATTCGGGAAACGCGCCGCCACGGCTAATCCCGCCAAGATAGCGGTTCCCCACCCCCATGAAGTAGAGGGATTGTTCCGCTCCTTGTCAGCCAGCACCCAGACGGCGGAAAGGAGAAGAACCGACAATGTGCCGGGACTGAACTCCTGAAAGGCACCATAGCCCATGAGCAGATATGCCAGCGCCAGCCAATGAAGGTTTTCCCTCCGTTGTCCGGGGGTCAACAGGCAGGCATACGGCAAGGCTATCGCTGCAACCGTACAGAGCCATCCGAAGAGGCGCAGCGGCAGCAGTTGGGCACCGAAGAGCCGTACGACAGCACCGCCCGTGAGCAACGTACCCACAGCCATCCATCCGCCCTCCATATGCTCGTATTTATAGAGCCAGTAAAGCGGGTCCTGATGGTTTCCAAAACCGGCAAAGACAAACCATAGCGTGTACGCCAATGCCGATACCAGAAGAATTAGCGATAATATGTTTCTATTAAATCGCATATATGATTCACATTCTCCACCGTCAGGTCAAAGAAAAGCGGCAAGCGCACCAGGCAGTCGGCATACCGGTCGCATTCCGGCAACGGACGTCCGTCATGTTTGTCTTTGTAATAAGGACTACTATGCAGGCTCAGATAATGGAACACCGCCCCTACTCCGTTCTCCTTGAGATAAGCGATGAGCGCCGTCCGCTCCTCCAGAGACGGCAGAACGAGATAGAACATATGGGCATTATTCGTAGCATAAGGCGGTATGTCCGGCAGGGAGAACGGAGCTTTCTCCGCTATCGGTTTGAGACGCTTCCAATACGTATCCCAGAGCGTTTTGCGCTTCGCCTGGATCTCCTCTATGTTCTCCAGTTGCGCCCAGAGGAAGGCGGCATTCACCTCGCTCGGCAGGAAAGAAGAGCCCATGTCCACCCAACCGTATTTATTCACTTCCCCGCGGAAGAACTCCGCGCGGTTGGTTCCTTTCTCCCATATGATCTCGGCACGCCGTACGAAACGCTCGTCGTTAACCACCAGCAGACCTCCTTCGCCTCCGGCGGTGATATTCTTGGTCTCATGGAAAGAGAACGCGGCGAGATGGCCTATAGAACCGAGGGGGATCTGTGATTTCTCTGCCACAAGGGCGCGATTAACTTCGTTTTTGTGGTTTGTGGTTTGTAGTTTGTGGTTTGTGGTTTGCGGTTTGTAATAACTGTCGATAGCCTGCGCGGCGTCCTCTACAACCAGTAAATGGTGCTTCTCCGCCACCGCCATGACAGCCTCCATGTCGCATGCCACGCCGGCATAATGAACAGGCACGATGACTTTCGTTCGTGGCGTGACAAGGGCTTCCAGCGTCTCGGCATCCAAGTTAGGGTTACGCCTCATCGAGTCGGCAAAGACAACTTTGGCTCCTTCACGCAGGAAAGCGAGCGCAGTAGAGACAAACGTATAAGAGGGCACTATCACTTCGTCACCCGGCTGGAGTTCACAAAGCATAGCGCACATCTCGAGTGCATCCGTTCCAGAAGTAGTCAGGAGGGTTTTCCTAAAACCGTAGCGGTTTTCAAACCATGACTGGCAAGCCTTGGTAAACTTGCCATTACCCGACAACTTGCAGGTATAAACGGCTTCGTACATATAATGGGCTTCCTTGCCCGTGAGATGAGGTTGGTTAAAATTGATCATAAGAAAAAGACAATTACTCCTACAATAATAACACCTATAGCAAGCGCCTTGCGCCGGCTGACAGGTTCGTCAAAGATATACCAAGAGAGGAACGGCACAAAGAGATACGAAAGACTCTCAATGACGCTGAGTTCCTTGAGTTGCAGGCCGTTATGCAGACACCAGATATTCACCACCATGGTCATAAACATGACGGCATAGCCGGTAATAACCCATCCGTTGACATACTGGCGCCACCAACGGGTATGTTGATATCTCGCAGAGCGTTTGAGCAACATCTGCGCACAAGCGGCCACCAGGACCGAGATCAATGCGATAACAGCGTAAGTCATGAGCGTGCAAGAAGCGTTATACCGGTTATTATAATGACCGAACCGATAATGTTCGGAACTGTGATCGTTTCGCCAAAGAGCAGAGCAGCAATCAGCATCGTGAAGATGAGTGCCGTGCCTTTGAACATATAAGCCGTGGAGAGGTCAATGCGCCGGAGCACTTGCTGCCATAATACCGCATAGAGACCGATAATAGCCACCGCCCCTCCGAACCAAAGGAAATACGGCCAAGAAGCGGGTGTCTGCAAGGCTGCCATCTTCGTACAAATCCCCACGCAGGCATATAGCATGTTGATAGCGATCAGAGCCACTATATGCACAAGAGACAGAGAGGCGGATGATGTTTTATTCTGCATAACGTAAGAATTTAGCGGGGTTTCCTACCCATATCTCGTTTTCTCCGATGTTCTTGGTGAGCACAGCCCCCATCCCGAGAGTAGCGTTATCGCCTATAGTGAGGTTCTCACGGATCGTAGCATTAAAACCGATGTGAACCCCTTTCCCTATCTTGAGGTAGCTGCCCACACAAGCCTGTGCGGCAATATGGCAGAAAGGACCTACTTCGTTATCATGTCCCATCGTAGCCCCCACCATCATGATTGACCCTTTGCCTAATCTGGTTCCCGGCGACATGGCTACCTGCGGCATGACAACCGTTCCCGGACCCAGTTGGACCGACGGCGCCACATAGGCCATAGGATGGACAAAGGAAGCCAAACGGTCATCAGGGATCCCCAGCGACTCGAACATAGCGATCCGTTCGCGGTTGCCGTCAATACGCAGGATGGCATTGATGAACCAATAACCTTCTGCCAAGAGCCGCTGCGCATCCCCGGTACGCCCTATGACAGGGAACATATCAATATATTCGCCTACCTGTGCGCGGTCGTTCAGGAATCCTGCCACCTCCAAATCCGTAGCATTCATCCGCCGTGCGTGCTCGATAGCCGCCGCGATAACGGCTGCATTTCCCGTACCGCCTAATATAGCTACTTTTCTGCTCATATAACCTGCTCAATAATAAAATTCGGACGTTGTTTGGTCTCCAGAAAGATGCGGCCTATATACTCACCCAGAATCCCCAGGAACGCAAAATTGAGACCGAAGAGGAACAGCATCAATACCATCATGGATGTCCATCCTGTCACCACGTTGCCTACCAGTTTATAAATGATCAGCCCGCATGCCGCCAGCATTGAACCGATACAGAGGAAAGCCCCCATATAGGTGACCATACGGATAGGGAACATCGAGAACGAGAATATCCGGGCGAACGTAAGGGACAGCATTTTCGACAGGTTATAGCCGCTCTTGCCTGCAAAACGGGCGTCCCGTTTGAGCGGTACGGCAACGTACTTGTGTCCGATATAATACAGCAGACTGACCGCCGTAGCTGTCTTCTCCGGAAAACGTCTCAGTTCCTCCACCACGCTCTTTCTCATCACCCGGAATATACCGAGCCGCGGCATGGTATGGATATCGGTGATGCTGTTAGAGACACGCTGGAAGAGACGCGAGACAGCTATTTTCATGCGGCTGTCTTGACGCTGTTCCCACTGGGCGATAGCCATCGTCGCTTCGCTGTCAGCCAGAAGCGCATCAATAAGCACCGGTATATCCTCCGGCCGGTCCTGAAGGTCCGAGTCCATGAGGACAATCAGCTCCTTTGTTGTCAGCGACAAGCCGGCTGCGATAGAGTTCTGCTGGCCGAAATTACGGCTGAGACGGGCGATACGCAAGTAGGCCCGTTTAGCACGTTCTTCCTGCATAATTTCCCATGAACGGTCGCGGCTGCCGTCGTCCACAAGAATGATCTCATAGTCGCTGACGATAGACTCTACCACTGCGGTCAGACGGCGCAGCAGCTCAGGAATCACCTCCTCGTCGTTATAAATCGGAATCACTACCGATAGACTGTTTGAATATCTCATTGTTTCTATAAATAATATACCCTTTTCTGTCCGCGCTGCACGCTACATCCGGCGGAGCCACAAACTCCACACTGCTGCGCGCCAGCGGTTTTACCTCCACATGGATCTTCTCCCCTAACGCCACTTCAATCACACCGCGCAGGAAATCATAGCCGGTGCTCAGTTGCACCAGATCGCTGCCGATAAAGTCGCCCCCCATACGTCCTCCTATCTCCATGACGACGATACGTCCTTCGGCAGTAATCCTGTATTCCGAATGGCTGGCACCGTCCGTTATCCCCAGTGCATCCAGCGCGCGGCGCGTGAGTGCGAAGATCCGCTCCTGCATCTCTGCCGGCAGGGACGAAGGCTGACGGTGCGCCAGTTCTACAAAATGCGGAGCACCGGTCGTGACCTTATCGGTTATTTGCAGCGCATAATGCGTCCCATGCTGCGAGATCATCTCTACACTTATCTCACGGCCCTCGATATACTCCTCCACCATAGCTTCTCCGGCAAGCGACAGTTCTTCGGCCTGCCGGATAGCAGGTGTGAGATCCTCCCATCGGGTGATTTTCTGTACTCCGAGACTGCCGGACCGGTCCGTAGGCTTGACAATCAGAGGCAGATGCAGTTGCATACAATCCATCTTCTGCAAGATATTGATCTTTCCTCCGTCTCTGTCATTGAGCGCCACATATCCCGGACACGCCACTCCCGCCGCTTTCAGCACTTCGCGCATCTGATGTTTGTCATGAGCCCGCAGAGCGGAGACATAACTATTACCGGGCAGACCCATCTTCTCTGCCACATACGCGACGGTAGGCGCCGCCACGTCACTGGCAATCGTACAAATACCGTCTATCTGCTCCTTGCGGCAGAGGGCAAGAATCTCGTCTTTCTCCGTGATCGAGACAGGATAGAAGACATCGCATACATCCTTGCACACGGCTCCTTGCGGCCAAGCGAAACAGATTGTACGAATCCCCATCTCCTTCGCCCGTTCCACAACCGGACGCTGCAGATAACCGGCTCCTATTATTGCTAAACTCTTCACTCTTAATATACTATTAATTTTTCACTTTCAGTTGTACCAAAGCATAGCCTCCGTTCCTGCATTTCCATTTGATCTCGGTAGGCACGCCGTAGTGTTTTTCTATCTGTTCGCAGACGCGTTGCAATGCGGTATGTGCATGTGTGTACTGGATATCCGTGAAGATATACATGTCATCCCGCAGCAAAGCGCGGTAACTATGTCCTACAGGTTTGTTAAGCGGACACCATGTCATCCATCCAAGCGTATGTTTGCGGCTCTTATAGGGCCATATATGCCATGGATCAGCCGCCTCCATGTACATCGATGTGCCGATCGTAGTGACATATGCGTCATCCGGAACGTACTCCAAAAGAGGCTGCTGCAAATGCGTCCATGTATAACGGTTATAATCCGCTGTCTGCTTCTCCTGATAAATCTGATAACCATACCATGCACTAAGGACGGTCATAGCAATACCTATCCCCCAGCGGCGTTTGAGTCCCGTCGTATTCGGCAGCAACATGAAGTCCGTAGCTATCATAGGAGCCAGGATACAGAGAAAAACGCGGTTCTTGAGAAAACCGTCCAGACTGACATGGACGATAAGAACCATGATAAAAAGCGTGTATAGAATCAGGAAGATATATTTTGACCTGTTGCCCGTAGTAAGAATCATCATCACCAACAGCGCCAGCAGGATCACCACTTCCACTGCGTACTTGTCCAGACGATGCAGGTTCTGCAGTTGCATCCGGAAAGGCACAGAGCCTACCGCCGCACTCAGTTGGCGTATAGCCGGCAGGTCTATCTGCTCCGCATCGGGCACAAAACGCAACAGGAGTTGGAAATCCATCGGATCAATCGTCTGAGGCAGCTGCGAAGCAGTCATATTATATGAATTGGGGTTATCGTTCAGTTGCGCACGCAGTTGGTTGTATGCCCGGAAGTATTTCCATTCCGGATCGCTGTCGTAAACCATATGGTTCGCCACCCTGCATCCTACCACCGCCGTGAGCATTACCACGATTGCGATATATTTTCTCCATTCAAGCCGGTAGGTATAGAGCATGATAGGCGCCATGAGCAGGCCTACCAGACCGGCAGCCATAAAACGTATGAGCGCCGCTATGACCACCAATAATACTCCGCTCCACCGCGCCCGCTTGCTTTCCCTGAGAAGCAGCATACATCCCGCCAGACAGACAAGTCCCGCTGTAGTGGTGAACTGCAATGCTACAATGACCCGCGCCCACAGGACATAGAGCACAATGAGCCATAAGACACGCTCCCACCGCGCCCGGTTTGGGGTCGTTAGAACGCTATATACAAGCACCGACATAGCGATGATATGCAGCACCACAAAAGACAGGGTGTACCACTCGACTGCCGTTGTCAGCCGGTACAGAGCTGCCAAGACTACCCCATACAGCACATTGATATACACCAAGTGGAAATCCGGCGCGCCGGAATACGTGCCGTTAGCGATCATGGCCATCATGACATCGTCATTCTCCTCATACCCCATCGGTAATAGCCATGCCGCCAGAGCGAAGAAAACGATGTTCGCCGCGAGCACAATATATTTGAGTCCTCTTATTCCCATTTTCTATCTTTGGCGAAGAATCGCCGTATGCCGTGCAGCAAGGTTGTTATATTCATATGCCGTGCATAAGACGGGCTATACCGGCTTATCCGTCTTGCCGTAGCAAAACGGGACTTCATCGTAAACCATTTCCGCGCGATGCGTCCCTTAGGGGCTTTCGCATCCCGTTTAGGTTCATTCATTCTCCCCGCCAATAAATCCTCCAGCAGTTTTTGCGCACGAACAGCAGTGCGGGGAGAGTAAAACGGCACTTCGTTAGCACTAAATCCTAGACTTTGTACCAAAATACAAGCATATAAACGCCATACATCCATGAGATGCAGGTCTTCCAAATAGCGCCGGAGACGCGGCGCATCTATACTGCCGGCATAATGACGCAGCAACAGAGCCAGATCACATAACTGCCGGATATTTGCACCGGCAGAGAGCATATGTTCCCAGGAATGCAGAAAGACGAAAAGCGCATTGAAGGTAGGTTCCGGCACCATTACCTCAAGGCCGTTGACATCCAGAGCGCACGTCCGTGTCATTCCTTCGCGCTCCATGCGCGCGTACAAACGCTCATCGCGCGGGTGTTGAAGACTCACCGTCACCCGATGAACCTCGATAGAAATACCGTCCGCAATGAGGTTATAGTGTTTGTAATGGTCCAACTCTTCGTCGAACTTCAGAGCATTGGGGAATGTCTCCCGCATTACCGCACATGCCGGATGGTATTGATCCGGACCGACATACAAGTCTATATCTCCCCAAGACCTGTAATGCGGTTCAGGATATAATGCCGCCAGCCCTGCCCCTTTCATCAGCACGGCATGGATACCGGCCTTCTCCAATGCCCTCCACGCGGTCTCCAAGGTATATTGCAGCGGCACTTGGTTTTGTATCGTACGCACGCACACGCTTCTCATCTGCGCCCGCGCGTACGAAGAAACAGACGGAATAGTCAATACAGAAGGAAAGACCAACGCGCCCGTTCCCTGCTGCACATGAAGCGCCAACAAGGCTTCGGTCTGATCCTCCTGCCAAGTAACCGGTTCATGCTGCAGCACAGCACGAACCTCCGACAAATATGTCTCGTATAAGGGGCTCACGTTAGATCATAACCGTAATGACGCAGTCGCCCTGTGTTTGACCTCCAGTCGCGGTCCACTTTGACGAAGAGTTGCAAGAATACTTGTTTCTGGAAAAAATCTTCAATATCTTTGCGAGCCTGTGAGCCGACACGTTTGAGCGCAGAGCCGGCTTTGCCGATGATGATACCTTTCTGGGAATCCCGCTCGCAATAAATAACCGCTTCGATGCGGATGAGTTTGTCTTCCTCTTTGAAAGACTCCACCTCTACTTCTACGGAGTACGGTATCTCCTTGTCATAATTGAGCAGAATCTTCTCCCGTATGATCTCGTTCACGAAGAAGCGCTCCGACTTGTCGGTCAGCTGGTCTTTCGGGAAGAAAGGCGGTCCGACAGGAAGCGCCTCTTTGATAGCATCGAAGAGTTGCGCCACACCGAAACGCTCTTGCGCAGAGATGGGAAATATCTCCGCTTCCGGTAACTGGCTATGCCAGAACGAAACAAGCGACTCCAAGGTCTCCTGGGTCGTCAGGTCAATCTTGTTGATAATCAGAAAGACGCGTGTTCCCGCTGCCGCCATGTGTTTCACTTTTTCCAGGAATTCGGGATTACGGTCAACGGTGTCCTGCGGCTCGGTTACATAGAGCAGCACATCCGCATCCACAAGGGCAGAACGGCTGAACTCCAGCATCTTCTCCTGCAGCCTGTAGTTAGGCGAAAGGACACCCGGCGTATCGGAATAGACCATTTGGAAATCCTCGCCGTTAACGATCCCCATAATACGGTGGCGGGTGGTTTGCGCCTTCGATGTAATGATCGACAGACGCTCCCCTACCAACGCGTTCATTAGCGTCGATTTACCCACATTGGGGTTACCAACAATGTTCACAAACCCACTGCGGTGGGCCTGTGAACATTGCTGATTGCTGATTGCTGATTGCTGATTGCTCATCATTACATTACTGCGTCGTACAGTTCGTCAACCGAGTTGAAGAGCTTAGCCGGCGAGAGTTTGGTAACCTTGCAGCCCAACTTCTTCTCGATAGCCTTCAGGTCAATCTTTTTCGGGTCACCCATCAGAACGATCGTTACCGGTTTGCCCTGTATGTTCTCTTTGTAGAACTTCTCGATGTCGTTGAAAGTCAGCGCGTCGATAGCCGCAGCATTGACTTTGGCAGGGTCGTCTTTGTAACCCAGACGCTGCCAGTGCTCATACGCTGCAGCTTTGGAACGCATGGACGGTTTAGCCGTCTGTGCAGCCTGCTTGAGTGCCGCCTTGAGGGCAACGAGATTAGTAGAGTCAGCCGGCATGTCGTTCAGGATGTCCATATAAACGGAGATCGCGTCGTTGACTTTGTCGCTCTGGGTTCCTACATATCCGATGAAATAGCAGTCCTTACCCGGCAGTTCCGGCGTAGCGTCCACACCATAAGCGGAATAAGCCATGGAGCGTTTTACACGGATCTCATTCATGATAACACCTGTGAAACCGCCGGACATATACTGGTTGAAGGCGTCAGATGCTACATCCGAAGCGATGTCATACGGACGTCCGTTGATATAGAAATAGAGGTCCGCCTGCTGTACGTTGCTGTTCGGCAAGAAGAGCACAGTCGGTTTGTCATATTTCTGACGGTCCTGTACGAACGGCGATTTAGACGGCTTCATACCTTCGGTCAGCGGCAGGTTAGCCACCAGTTGGTCCTGAGGCAGAGTACCGCAGTAGAACACATCCAACGCGTACTCGCGAGCCTGAGCGATGAGCGACTGCACTTTCGGCAGACCCATGCCCCAGATGTCCGCGAACGGAACTTCGTCCAGATAAGAGGACTTCTTGCCGTACATAGCGTATTGCATCAAAGCGGATTTCTGAACGGCTGTCTGTTTCTGACGGATCAGTCGGGAAACGAACACACTACCCTTTACTGCATCCAGCTGTTTCTGCTCCAGATACGGCATGAGGAGCTGGCGGTTAACCAGATTCATGATCTTAGCCATGTTGCCGTCCTCACCGGTAATAGCGATATAGAAATAGGAGTCGTTGCTACCATATTCTACCGAAGCACCCAGTTCCGCCATCTGCTGTTTGAAATCCTTACCCTCGGTAGCCGGAGATCCCATGATACCGGCGTTGCTCATCAGCGCGGCAGCATAAGGCAGCAGCGGCATCTCATGCTCACCTACACCGTAGCGGAGAATGAGCGAGAAGATATCATTCTTGTTGTTCGGGGTATAGCGCAGCGTCACGTTCTCACCCAACGAGCTGACTTTCACATCATTGAAATCGTTGAAGGTCTGTTTGAGCGTGCCCTTCGGCAGTTTCAGGAAAGCCTCAGCATAAGCGGTCTTGGCGTTCTTCACCGGATCAAGCGGTTTGATATTCGGCTTCGGTAGCGGTTTTGCCTTCATGCTCTTGGTATCCTCGTCGAAGGAGATGGTCATGTGGTCTGCATCGAAGTATTTCTTGGCTACGCGTGCGATCTCCTCTTTGGTGAGGGACTGAATCTTCTCGTTAGCCGTGAAGATGTCATCAACTGGTTTCGCATAGGTAAACGCATCAACGAGGACGTTCATCTTGGTAGAAGGAGACTCATTGAAACTCTTGTAGCTCTGCGCATACATGTGTTTTACGTTCGCAATCAGTTCGTCGGATATCTCACCGCGTTTGATTTTTTCAATCTCTTTCATGATGATAGCCTCGGTAGCCTTGTCCGACTCATACATCTGCTGGTTGGCATCGTAGTACGGAACAGCCATCACAAATACGCGTCCGTCATTACGACGGGAATCCGAGAAGGCATATGCTTGTCCTACGTCACCCTTGGTGTTCACCTGGTCCAGCAGACCGGTCTGGCCGTTATAGAGGAGATTACATACGAACTCCAATACATCCTGGTCCGGATCACCTTCCTTAACACCCTGGTAAACCCACGCTACTTGCGGAGTGTAACCCAAGTTGTAGTGTTTCTTGCCGGTCAGCTGAACAGACGGATAGCTAGGACGAGCAGGCAACTCTTTCGGTTGCAGACGGCCGAAGGTCTCTGCAATCATAGGCTTCGTGCTCTCGGTATCGAAGTCACCCACAATGATCAGCGCCATGTTGTTAGGCACATACCATGTATTGTAGAACTCAATCAGGCGGCTCAGACGCGGGTTCTTGAGGTGCTCGGGCAGACCGATTACGTCACGCTCGTACGGAGAACCTTTGTACACATCCTCCATCAGTTTCTTCTGCGCCTGAGAAGACGGTTCGTTGGCATACATGTTGTACTCCTCGAACACGTTCTCCAACTCAGCCTGGAACGTACGGAACACCGGATCAATCAGACGGTCGGAGAAGATCGTCAGCCAGCGGTACATCTCTGCAGCCGGGAACGAGTTGTGGTAAGCGGTGAGGTCAAAAGAGGTGTATGCGTTCACACCCTCGGCACCGATAAGATCCAGCATGTTGAAGAAATCCTCGGTAGAAGAGATCTTCGCTTCACGCATGGAGCATTCGTTGATCTGTGTAGCGAGTTGCTCACGTACTTTCGGATCGGTAGCGTCGCTGTACTGGTCATAGAGCGCGATGATCGAGTCATAAATCGGTTTTTCTGCTTCCCAATCGAGAGCACCGATACGTTGCGTACCCTTGAAGAGCATGTGCTCCAGATAGTGCGCCAAACCAGTATACTCTGCCGGTTCGTCCACAGCACCTGCGCGAACTACTACGTAGCCCGTTACATCCGGTGCGTCGTGGTCTTCCCACAAAAGCACAGTGAGACCGTTTTCCAACTTGTACTCTGTCAAACCCTCACGGGATTGAGCGGAGAGAAATGCGATGCTGCATACCAGCAGCAGAGCGCTAAGTAAATACTTTCTCATTGTTGTTAATTATTTTTTGTTAACTATTTTTCGATAAATCGAGATATCGAAATTTCGATATATCGAGATAATTTACCATTCGAGCAGCACTTTTCCGCACTGGCCGGACACCATGACATCGAAGCCCTTCTGGAAATCCTCGAACTTGAAGCGGTGGGTGATGACCGGACTGAGGTCGAGTCCTCCAAGAAGCATCTGCTCCATCTGGTACCATGTCTCCCACATGCGGCGTCCGGTGATGCCTTTGATGGTCAGGGCGTTGAAGATGACGTCGGACCAGTTCACCTTGGTGTCACTCGGCAGAATACCTAATTGGGCTATGTTCGCTCCTTTGTACATGTGCGCAATCATATCATTGAAAGCCGCCGGCGCACCGCTCATCTCCAGTCCCACATCGAAACCTTTGATGCCTAATTGCTTCATCGCGCCTTCTACCGTCTCGCCCTTGCTGCCATCTACCGTCAGCGTGGCACCCATCTTCTTGGCTATCTCCAGCCGCAGCGGATTGATGTCCGTCACCACAATATGTTTGGCTCCGGCGTAGCGGCATATACCTGCTGCCATCGTACCGATAAGTCCGGCTCCCGTGATCAGCACATCTTCGCCCAAGAGGGGGAAAGCAAGTGCTGTATGGGTGGCGTTGCCGAAGGGGTCCATGATGGCTGCGAAGTCATCGGGTATCTCCGGACGCAGTTTGACTACGTTGCTCTCCGGGATCGTCACATATTCCGCGAAACAGCCGTCCTTGCCCATGATTCCGACCGAGATCGTGTTCTCGCAGACGTGTCCCATGCCTCTCCGGCAGTTGCGGCAGTGTCCGCAGACAATATGTCCTTCGGCAGTCACACGTTCGCCGACCTTGAAGTTACGCACACCTGCGCCTACTTCGGCTACGATACCCACAAACTCATGCCCCATCGTATAAGGCGGCTTGCAGTGGGCTTGCGACCACTCGTCCCATTTATACATGTGCAGGTCGGTTCCGCAGATAGCGGCTTTGATGACCTTGATCAGTACATCGTTCACACCCACTTCCGGCATCGGCACATCTTCCATCCAGATGCCCGGCTCCGCATATTTCTTAACTAATGCTTTCATTTTTTCTAGGATACTAGTTTCCTAGGGTTCTAGGGCCCTAGTTGTTTTTCAATACACCAAGAACCGTGCCAACCTTCGTAAAAGCGGCGATACATTTATCTAATTGTTCGCGCGTGTGCGCCGCGGAAACCTGCACGCGGATACGCGCCTGACCTTTCGGCACTACCGGATAATAGAAGCCCGTGACATATATTCCTTCGTCTTGCAGTTTGGCTGCAAACTCCTGCGAGAGGCGTGCATCATAGAGCATCACGGCGCAGATAGCCGACTGTGTCGGCTTGATATCAAAGCCTGCCGCTTTCATCTGCCCTACGAAATACGCCGTGTTCTCGTGCAAGCGGTCCTGGAGTTCGTTGGAACGGGTGAGTATCTCAAAGGTCTTGATACCTGCCGCAGCAATCATCGGCGGGATGGAGTTCGAGAAGAGGTACGGACGGCTGCGCTGACGCAGGAGGTCGATAATCTCTTTCTTACCGGTGGTGAAACCGCCTACCGAGCCGCCGAAAGCTTTTCCAAGCGTACCGGTGATAATCTCCACCTTGCCGCGCATGTTGTACAGTTCAGTCACGCCGTGTCCGGTCTTGCCGACTACGCCTGCGGAGTGGCTCTCATCCACCATCACGAGCGCGTTGTATTTCTGCGCCAGTTCGTATATCTTATCCAGCGGACATACATTGCCGTCCATGGAGAAGACGCCGTCGGTAGCGATGATACGGAAACGCTGCGCTTGCGCTTTCTTCAGTTGTTCCTCCAGATCAGCCATATCGCCGTTGGCGTATCTATAACGCACGGCTTTGCACAGACGCACGCCGTCGATGATTGAAGCGTGGTTGAGTGCGTCGGAGATGATAGCGTCCTCTTCTGTCAGCAGCGGTTCGAACAGTCCGCCGTTGGCGTCAAAGCAAGCGGCATAGAGGATGGTATCCTCTGTTCCGAAGAAATCGGAGATGACGCGTTCCAACTCTTTGTGCGTGTCCTGCGTACCGCAGATAAAACGCACGGACGCCATGCCGTAACCGCGTGCGTCCATACGGTCCTTGGCTGCCTCAATCAGCTCTTTGTTATCCGCCAGACCGAGGTAGTTGTTTGCGCAGAAGTTAATCACTTCCTGTCCGCCTTCTACTCTAATCCCGCTTGATTGCGGAGTGATGATCACCCGCTCGTTCTTATATAGTCCTGCGTCCTTGATCTCCGCCAAGGTCTCCTGCAGGTGTTTTTGAAAATCCTGATACATAGTTGCTTTGTTTTTTCTAGGTCCCTAGGGTACTAGGTTCCTAGGATCCTAGTTAAATAATCCCCTGCTCCAACATCGCGGTAGCGACCTTCATAAATCCTGCTATGTTAGCGCCCTTCACGTAGTCGATCGTGCCATCCGGCTGTGTGCCGTAACGGACGCACTGCTCGTGGATGGACTCCATGATATGATGCAGACGGTCATCGACCTCTTGTGCTTTCCAGCTCAGGTGCTCGGCATTCTGGGTCATCTCCAGACCACTGGTTGCTACGCCTCCGGCATTGACCGCCTTACCCGGCGCAAAGAGCACTCCGTTGTGCTGGAAGAAATGGATCGCACCCGGCTGGCAGCCCATGTTCGATACTTCGCAGCAGCACCAACAACCGTTCGCTTTCAGTTCCTTTGCGTCGTCTTCGCTCAGTTCGTTCTGGAACGCACACGGCAGAGCGATGTCGCACGGAATCGACCATGCCTTCTTGCCTTCCGTGAAGACGCAGAGGCTCGGGAACTTGTCCGCCATATCCTGCACCTTGTTGCGGTTCGACGCACGCATAACGAGCATGTAGTCGATCATCTCTTTGGTGATACCGCCTTTGATAGCCACTACGCCGTCCGGGCCGCTGATCGCTACCACTTTTGCGCCCAACTCAACCGCTTTGGTAGCTGCTCCCCAAGCTACATTACCGAATCCCGAGATCGCTACTTTCTTTCCCTTGATATCTTTGCCGGCTTTATGCAGGAGGTGTTGCGTGAAATAGAGTGCTCCGAAGCCTGTTGCTTCCGGGCGCAAGATACTGCCGCCCCAAGTCATGCCTTTGCCGGTCAGCACGCCTGTATGGTATTCGCGCGCCAGTTTCTGGTACATGCCGTTGAGGAAACCTATCTCCCGTCCGCCTACGCCTACGTCGCCTGCCGGTATATCCTGATCGGGACCGATGCAACGCCATAGTTCGAGCATGAACGCCTGGCAGAAACGCATAATCTCCGCGTCGGATTTGCCTACCGGGTCAAAATCTGAACCGCCTTTCGCGCCACCCATCGGCAGGGTCGTCAGCGCATTCTTGAACGTCTGCTCGAAGCCTAAGAACTTCAGCATGGACGGCGTCACGGCTCTGTGGAAACGCAGACCGCCTTTGTACGGACCGATCGCGCTGTTGAACTGCACGCGGTAGCCGAGGTTGGTCTGCACCTCGCCCTGATCGTCAATCCATGTCACGCGGAACGTGAAGATACGGTCGGGTTCTACCATCCGCTCAACAATCTTCGCCTGCTCGAACTCGGGGTGTTGGTTGTACACCTCTTCGATAGACTCCAATACTTCCTGAACCGCCTGCAGGTACTCTGCTTCCCCGGGGTGTTTCGCAGCCAGACGCTGCATAATGTCTTGTACTTTCATTATTGTGTGTGTTTTTATGGTTGATTAAGTGCAAAATATTTCCAGAGCGGGGCTGCGTGCAGGGCTTGGACGATCTCTCCGTCCTGCAACATCTCCAGCACCTGCTCCGGCTCCATGATATCCACATGGATGTCCTCTGTCGCCTCCTGGTGCTGTTCGCGGCGTTTCTCCACGCCCGTAGCCAGGAAGGTATAGGACAGATTGTTATGGTTCGTCGGGTTCGGCGAAAGGGTCATGAAGAGACTCCATTCCCCACCCTCGTATCCGGTCTCTTCGCTCAACTCGCGTTTGGCAGCCTCCAGCGGCGTCTCGCCCGGATCAATCACGCCTGCGACCAACTCATAATGGGTCTCGCCCAGCGCGTGACGGTACTGGTCCTCCATGACCATCTTGCCGTCCTTGGTAATGGCAATCACGTTGATCCAGTCCGGGAACTCCAATATATACCACGTAGGTATCTGTTTGCCCGAAGGCAACTTCACACATTCCTGCCGCACCGAGAGCCACGGTCCCAGACGCAATATATTCTCGCTATGCACCACCCGCCACGGGCGATTATCTATTTTCGGATACATTTCTTTCGCCTCTGTCAATTTTGCCTGCAAAATTACAAAAAAAATTGCACATATGCAAGCGTTCGGGCATTTTTTTTGACGAATAGAATAAATTCTATCTATTTTGTGCGGATAGATAGCGGCTATGCTTGCATAAGACGATATATGTACGCGCAAAATAGGAAGCCGATAGGCTCGTCAAAAAAATGCCCGCGGTGGTATATGTCCGGCAGGACGCGACTGTACTTTCGAGGTGGGACGGCGGTTTCCGCCGTGTCGGTGCCCTCGAAATTACTACTTTTTTTTTCATATATGCAAGTGCGCGCGCGTTTTCTATGAAAAAAAGTGCAATTTTACGAAGCCGGAATTTGGATATATGGGATTTTTGTTGTATCTTTGTACCGGATTTGGGAGAAACTTTTCTTTGCGACCTTTTCTTGCGCTTTTCTCCCGGTCACGGCAGCCGAATCTCCCCCTAATCACCCGGTAATCACCCCCTTATCACCCCCTTATCACCCCCTTTTGAGTGCTTGGAACCTCTGTTTTTCCTCGCGGAATGATAGGAACAGGCTCGCCGGTACATCGGCGAGAAGTAGACGGTGGGCGGTATGGGCGGGCAATATATTGCCCTGAAACTACCAAGGATATAAAGCCACATGGCAGACGGCGAAACTGCCAAGGATATAAAGCCCGATTCAATCGGGCACAAAAGAAGAAAGGAGGAGCCGTTTTTCAGATTTATTGCCCGATAGTGCCACCGCCGCCGAGACGGGAAGATTCATCGAGAGATCCCACTTTGCGGTTCTTGTGCTGCTGGTACTGTCCGAACATCCATGTGAGCGAGAACATGACACGCTGCTGGCGGATGGTGTTTTTGTACCATGAACTGTTACCCGGTTCCTGTCCCATGTCTTCGTTGTGAAAACTGAGCGAACGCAGCAGGTCCTGGACATTGAGGTTGAAGATCAGGCCTTTTTTCATGTACATCTTACGGATTCCGAAGGAAGCGAAATAGGTGCTGCCGGAGCGGTTATAACCGGTGAGCATCGGCGAGGACCAGTTCGCATCAAACGTCATGGTCCAGTCCTTCGGCAGATATGCCGAGAGCGTTCCGCCGACGTAGCCGTAATGACTTTTCATAATATAATCCGGTGTGCCGTCGTCTTGTTTTTCGTAAGATTTATTGATGAAATGCAGCCATCCGGCATTGACCGTGAGCGCCAGCCAGGCACCAACAATTTTCGCATTTTCACATTTACCATTTTCACATTTTTCATATTTCGGGACGAGAGGAAGTTCCGTAAGAGAGATATTCGCGCCGTGGGTGGTACAGGTACCGAAATTTGTCCATTGGGAGAGACCTATACCTGAAGGCAGAATCGTCACTTTGGAGGAGAACATGTTCTGGGTATGCGCGAAATTGAAGGTCATGTTGAGGTACTGCGTCCAAGAGAAATGCAACTCCACGTCGTTGTTAAACTCCGGCGTGAGGTTGGTGTTTCCTTTCTGGATCGAATAGGCGTCCACATAAGAGGTGAAGGGATTGAGCATCCAGTAAGACGGACGTTTGATGCGCCGCGTATAGCTCGCCGAGACGGCTATAGGCTGTTGCAACTTACCAAGCGGTTTGGACGTATATCCTATATATGCCGTTGGGAACGGGTCAAAATACGACTTGTTGATGACCGAATCCAAGCCGTTGTCCCGCCATTCGCCATGGGAGAAGGTGTATTCTCCGCGGAGCCCGAGTTTAACCGACCAGTGCTCTCCGAACTGCTTGCCAACCGATATATACGCAGCCGCAACATGTTCGTTGTAAAGGAAAGCATTATGATCCGTGGGACGGACTATTCCGTTGCGCGTCGAGTCGGTCGTCATGTTGTTGTCCGTCGAAGAGAGCGCGTACTTGACGCCGGCTTCGATCATACCGGTTTTCCAGAACTTGGTTTGGAAGTCCATTTTGGCGGAATAGATATTGACAATCTGGCGGCTTTTGATGTCAATTCCGAGAGAGTTGATACCTTTGAAGGGCTTGTCGTAATTCGTCTCCTGAAAATTGGAAGAACCGTTGTTATAGCGGTTGTAGTCGATGTTGACGGTCAGTTCGCGCTCCAGTGCTTCCGAGAACGTGTGGGTGTAGTTGAGGTTCGCCGTGTGCTGCGGAGCTTTCAGACGATTTTGCGAATTGGTGGTACTGTTCGTCGTGTCCGTCCCTTGAATCATATACGCCGAGTTGAGTCCGGGCACGATATGCTGGTCCACGTCCATGAAAGGCACGTTAAGAATGAAACCAAACGTATTGAGCGAGTCGATATACCAGTCGTTGCCCACTTTGAGCATGTAGTACTGGAAATTCATGGCGTAATCAGAATAGGAATAGTTCTTAAGGAACGGGGTCTCGCGGTACGACTCGAAGTCGATGTCATTCTGCGCAAAGACCTGCGTGAACTGGCCGAAAGTGTATGTCTTCTCGCTGCGATAATTGAGGTTGAGCGAAACCATTTCCTGATTCAGCCAGCGTTTGACATCGCCGAAATACATACCGCCGTAGGCGGCAGAAAGCATTCCGTTCAAGCCCTTCATCATATTGCGTTTGGTCTTGATATTGATGATTCCGCCCTGACCCGACGCATCGTATTTGGCGGAAGGATTAGAGATAATTTCGATTTTCTCAATCGTGTTTCCGTCCGTACCGTCGAGCATGGCTTTGAGTTGCTGACCGGAGAGGTACGAGGGTTTGCCATCAATCCATATCTCCACTCCCTTTCCGTTAACCGTTATATTGCCGTCTTTGTCAATCCGCACACCCGGCGCGCGGCGAAGGATATCATTTCCGTTGCTGCCTGCTGCCAGAGGCGAAGCGGAGACATTCACCACCAGCTTGTCCATCTGCCGTTCGATAAGCGGCTTCTTGGCTTTGACCTCCACTTCCTTGAGCCGCTCGGTTTCTTCGCGGAGCACAAAATCCGGTCCGCCGAACGCCGTTTGGTACCCCACATAGGAGGCTTGAATAATATATTTCTCCTCCCTTGAGGGGAGGTCGGGAGGGGTTACTATATACTTTCCCTCCTCATCCGTGATCGCACCGGTGAGGAGGGTTGAATCCTTTGCAAGGACGGAGATTGTTACATACGGCATGGCTTCGCCGCGGCTGTCCACCACAGAGCCTTTGAGCGTCTCTGCGGAGGTCATCACAGAAACAAAAAGCAGAATGAAGATAGTAATCTTTCTCATTTCCCTTTCAGATTCTTATAACTGTCGTAGCAAACGAAAGCACCCACGAAGAAAATGATACCGGCTGCGAAAAAAGGTTCGTACTCGTTCTCCCACTGTTCTGAAATGAAAGTAAGAGGGATGATGCCTGTTAAGCACAGCAGACGAAAAACTGCGGCTAACGCCAGAACGGCTCCAATGATAAATCTCAGTTTCATAAGAATTATTCTTTTAAAGTTTTTATCCATTGTTCGCACTCATCCGCCAAAAGAACGATGAGTTTGGAGTAATAACTCTTGATTTCCTGCTCTGAAAGCGAGTTCAAACCTGCCATATTATGCTGTAGTGTCAAGAGGATTCGCAGCACACGGCGCGTGAAGATGTCGTCATCGAAATAATTGATGAGCCCGACGATATGTTTGTACGGACAGAGACGATGCCCGCATTCCCAGGCGTTATACGAAGCCTGCGAGACATTGAGCGCCCAAGCCACTTGCTCTTGTGTCACGCCTTTGCGCTGACGCGCCTGAAGAAGAGCGGTAGAAAATTCGTGAAGAATATCCATGATTTAACTCCTTTCCCTTCTTGGGGTTTCCCGTTTCATCGGGACACCCCCACCTTTCAGATAATAAGGCATGAACTCATCCGGCTCACTCACGCTGATAGCAATGGGCTTGCCGCTCTTGCGATAGATGATGAACGCCTTTGTGCGGTCCGTGACATAAGCCTGATACGTACCCGTTTCCGATGATCGGAACCAACCTATATTGCCGAACATGCCGCCAATACCGAAAAGACGGACCGTGTTGTCCCATCGCATAAAATTCTCCCCCGCACGCTCAATGCGCTCTATATCCGAATAAGGAATCCGGCGCGTACGTATGAGCGTGTGGATGCCGATGCCTTCGTCGTCCGCAATAATATATTGCGGATGAAGCATGAATACAGACACCAATGCAGCAAGCAGGATCAGCGTGACCGTTATTCCGATCCACAAATCCATGCCTTGCTGCACGCACCAGATCTCATAGACGATAGCCGCAATAATGATGAGAATGCCGACGACCGTCAGCCGCTTCATTGCTTTGCTATGCGAGCACTCATAAATTGTTTTCATTGCCTTGATTTTTTAAAATCCAGTGCAAAGGTACTGCTTTTTTCGTTACGTTGTTATCAGGATTGCTGATAAAATGGATAAAAACTCTAAAATTTAGCCCTTGATGAAGAATGTCCAGCAGTGTGATTCTTCTTGACGCGCTACATGCGGGAATTGCAAAGCTAATTCAAGGATGGAGTTGAAGTCGTACAGGTGCGTTGCTGCTATATAGGCTTGGCTCTTAGCCATCGCGTATGCCGCAGTTACTTCGCCGCCGTTACGAATCTGCTCGAGTTGGTTGTCAAGTGCAATCAGACGCTTCATCAGCGCAGTAACCTGCACATCGTAAGCCTTTACTTCTGCGAGCCATTTCTCGGCTTGTTTTCTATTATAAGCATCGATGAGTGCGTTCTCTGATTTACGGCCTTCGATCCACCATGACGGATAGCAAATGGTTTGTCCTTCTTTGGCATTCTTGCAGCAGTCCCAGTTATTTAAGCGCTCTGCGAGCGGATCTTCGATCTGGATAGCACGTTTGCACTCGGAAGACGCACGCCAACCTTCAATGATTTGCGCAAAGAGGTCCTCCAATTTATTGGTAGGCAGGCCCACGCTGTGCGCAGCAAAACTTGCATCGTTTAACATACCATTCGAGTGCGCTTGGAACTGCACATGCTTCATCATATCCATGTTGTTGTTCTTGAACTCAAAGGCTTCGTTAGCCAGTTCTGAGAGTTGTTCGCCCAACGCTCCGTATTCGTTTTCGTGCGGGTCTCCGGCATTGACATTCTCATTGCCAAACTGCGCATTGGCCGCATAAAGACGGTTATAGAGGCTCGGATGATTCGATTTGAGATAGGCTTCCGTTCCTTTGGGATTGGACTGTGCCATGTTGATAATCTTGATGTACTCCTGCTTGGAGATCCCCCATTTCGCGGCGAACTTTCCGGCCATAACATCCATCATCTGCGCCTCGGACATTTTCTCATTGATCTCACCGGACATATAAAGTTGCATCATCTCTTGCTGCGAAGGCATGAGTCCGGCGTTCACATTGGCGTTATACTGCGCCATGGCTTTTTGGTTAGACTTCTGCTGTTTCTTTCCGAGTTCAAGGGTTTTGCTATTCAACTCCTGCTGTTTTTCCAGTAGTGTACTGCGGAAATTGAGGGCACCGAGGTAGTAAGCAGCAGAACCCTTACGGGCATAAGCCGTTTTGGCTTCGGGTGTAATGAGGTCATTTGCCGTAGGCATCGCCGGACGCTTGTTGATAAGGTCTGCGAACGAGTTGATCTTCGTTGCAGGAATGCTTTCTTCCAGTTCATAACCACCGCCGGTGATGAGGGCTTCAATTTGATGGTCGAATTCTTGCGCCATACCCGGCATGGCGAGCACCATACCCGCCAATACCGTAAACAATACTTTCTTCATAGTGACACGCTTTTAGTCGTTCAATGCTTCACAAGAATCCGGATCATTAGCGGAGGCTTTGGTGTAGGTAGCCGTACCTAAACCGGTACCGTTAATGGCATTTACGGTTGCTTGTACTTCGGCCTCTGTACCCCATGTGTACTCGATCGAATTTTGACCCATGATGGACGTCGTTATCTTCCAGCAAGCTTCTTCACCCTCGCCAGGTTTGTTATTTTCTTTCAACTCATCGCAAGCCTCCTCTGTATTGGCATCAGCTGGCTCGTAAACATACGGAATGCGCATAGAGTCATAGTACTCGTTTACCTCACGCTCGGTCATCCATACATAGGTAACAATATCCATACCATAAGCGGTTTGAGTTACCATCCAACATTTGTAGGTTGTGTTGTCGAATTTGTCATAATCTTTTGGATCCGGCGGAGTTACGATAGTAGTATCTTCCGGATTCATTGCCCAGCACGCATCTTTGTCAGTTTTGTCCGTTACGCGCTCGTACTCATGATTAGCTACACCTATCTGCTCCAGTTTAGCCATGTAATATTCATGACGCTCTTTCATGTTAGCCTCCGGCATCCATCCATACTCTTGGCTGGTGTGCTGTCCGCCGAGAGAATCAATCCATGTGATGGTCTCCAACCAGCACTCTGCTCCTTCCCATTGACGAGCCATGCATGCCTCTTCTGTATTCTCTTCTACCAGATAGTAGCGGTATTTCTTGTGATACTCACCAAACACCTTCAACTCTGCTTTCATGGATTGATCAATCATCCAGAGCAGTTGAGCCTCGGTGCCCCAGAACGGTTCTACACTAAGGGTCGTTCCGTCACACCATACATGCCACTCCCAGCAACTATAGGTGGAGTCGTTCACCAATTTAATGTCAAATTGCTCCGGAGAAGTAATCCATGTGTCTCCGGCATAGGTTGTACCGTTAGTCGGCTCGTCATTGCCACCCGATTTGCCTTTTTGTTCACAAGAAACGAACATTGTTGCACTTGCAAGCGCTACAAGCGCTACATAAAAATACTTTTTCATAATACTAAAATTTATTTTTTAACAAATTCTACTCGTCTGTTTTTTGCACGACCTTCGTCGGTAGAGTTATCAGCAAGCGGCGCACTCTGTCCCATTCCTTTGGCAGACAGGCGGTTGGCAGCGATGCCCATCTCTACTAATTTACTTACGATCGCCTGCGCGCGTTGCTCGGAAAGTTTCTGGTTGCCGGCTACCGTTCCGGTGTTATCCGTATGACCCTGCACCTCAAACTTGAGGTCACCGTTGTCTTTCATCAGTTGGGCGATGCGGTTAATCTCGGTCATCGACTCGGGTTTAATAGTTGCTTTGCCGATATCGAAGGTTATGGCGTAGGTGATAATCTTGCCGTCGGTTATAAGACGGTTGTAGAGAGGTACGGCGCCTTTGCAGAGACGCACGTTGGTCATCAAGTTACGATGGTCTGCCCAGTAGGAACGCTGCAGCGTGAAGTACTGCGGGCGAGCACAGTTGGGGATATTGACTATACGGTTGCCGTTGAGGTATACCTTGAGTGCACGCTTGTTGAAGGACAATGCCACATGGTTCCACTCCTCCTCTTTTGCCGGCGCTGCAGAACGGTTCTCGCGTTGTTCACCGCTGGCGGTGACCCACGATGTAAGCGCCCAGCCAGAAGCCGTACCGTCGAGATTGATGGTAGCGACGTCCTCGCCCTCTATATTCTTGAGGTGGATGATATAAGCGCAATAAATGGATTTCTCGTCACTACCGCCGAGGAAATCGAATTCGAGCGTGAAGGCCTCGGTCAGATAGTTCTTCGGATTTTTCATCAGCGGCATGATTTCCGTGGAGACGTCGGTGAGGTTGATGACCGTTTTGCCGTCCACGGAAGCGATCTCAGCGTTACCTTCCAACAGATCCCATTTGGACGGGAACTCTCCCATCTGCTCACCGACCAGATCGTCTTCGAACATAATCTCATCGCCGGGCACAAAGTCTGATTTTGCATAGGAACTCTCTAAAGTCTTTTTCGGAGAAGGAGTTGCATTGCCTGCTTCCGGTTTCTTTGCGCCACATTCGGTGCAGAATTTACCGGTCTGGCCTTGGGCACCGCATTTGGGACAAGTCCAGCCTTGCGGCTTCTGCGGTTTTGCCTGTTCTTCCACTTCCTGCGGTTCGTCGCGTTTTACTTCCTCATACTCGCCTGTTTCCGGATTGAAGATTTTCTCCACTCCTTCTTCCACTTTCTGCTCTACTTGCCGTTGTACGGCGTTTTCTGCACTTTGCTTGGCTGCATCTACCAAACGGTTAAAGAACTGAGCATTCGTCGGCACTACCAGCACCAACGCTGCAACGAAAAGAATAATTTTTCTCATAACGATTATTTTTTGCGTAAGTATATATAAAAGGTCGTTCCTTTGGGCGAAGTTTCGAACTCGATGCGTCCTCCGGAGCCTTCCACAATATGTTTCGAGATTGCCAGACCGAGTCCGTTCCCGTTGGATTTTGTAGTGAAATTAGGTTGGAAGATACGCGCCTGTATGCTCTCCGGAATACCGGGTCCGTTATCGGAAATGGAGATCTGCACCTCCCTGTCCGAATAGGCGGCGTTGAGAATCACGATGATGTCCGGCGACTGGCGGTTGGCAGCAGGCAGTTGGTCATTGGCAAGCGCCTGCAAGGCATTGCGGATGATATTGACGAAGACCTGCGCTATCTGTTCGTTGTCCGCGCGGACGAGCACGCCTGAATCGGGTCCCACATACCGGACCGGAATCTGCTCGTCGTTTGCGCGCTGGAGAGTAATGACATTCGACAGTTTCTCCGCCACATCCACCTCGGTGGTGATGACCTCCGGCTGCTTGGCAAAAGTAGAGAACGATTGTGCAATATGCGCGAGGTTGTCTATCTCTGCTATCAGCATCTTGGTGGTCTTGTCGAAATACTCGTCGAAGCCGTCCGTGCCGCGTTTGAGCTGCAGTTTCTGGACGGACAGTTTCATCGGCGTAAGCGGATTGTTAATCTCGTGCGCAATCTGCCGCGCCATGGTCCGCCATGCTCCTTCGCGTTCCGCCCGTGCCAACCGTTCGGCACTCTCCTCCACCCGGTCAACCAGCAGGTTATACCTCTCCACCAGCGCACCTAATTCGTCATGATACGGGTACTCGATATGGTTGTCCCTTCCGCCGATCTCAAACCGCCGCATCTTGTCCGTCAGCATAGAGATAGGCGCCGTCACACTCTTTGCCGCCCCGAAGGCGAAGAACAACGCCAGTAAGAGAACAAGGATATACGGCGGCAACAAACGCGAGAGAAGGGTGTCTATCTCCGCGTTGCGCGTCTGTTCGCTCATGAAAGAAGGGATGGCAATATAGCCGATCGTCACAAACGAACCGTTATGGAAGGGTACGTAAGAAACCAGATAAGGGTGAGTGGCTATCTTCTCGTAACAGATAGTGGCATGCTCCTCCGTGAAGAGAGCCTGCGGAGCCATTCTCCGCGAGAGCAGACCGTTGTCAAACAACGCCGGAGAAGAAGTGGCTAACAGTTCGCCGGAGAGAGAATAGACATGCACGTCCTGGTTCATATCGTATCCCAGATCATGCAAGTCAATCGCCAGACCTTGCGCCTGCGAGGGACTCAGACTCACATCCCAATAGTACAACGAACGCAGATAAGACTGCACATACTCGCTCCGCATCTGCAAGTCATGGCGCTGGTGCTCCTCATTATTCTTACGCACATAATGGATGGACATGAAGAAAATATAAATGAACACCGCCATCACCGGCAAAAGGATGATATACATAATCCGCGTGGAGAGGCGCATGTTGCGGATTCCGCGATTAAGAACCAGACCGATAATCCCGATTAGGAACACTATGCCAAAGAGAACCAGACACAGGACAAAATACAGCCGCGAGTAAGAATACGGCTTCTCGTCATACGTCAGTACCTCGCGGAAAGAGAAAGTCTGGGAGGCGATTGTAGAGATATCGGTGTAATCCTGTATAGTAGTATAACTCAGCGGCAACACCGTCATCACATTATACAGCCCTGCCTTGGTCCAACGGACCATCGCCTTTGCGTTCTGAAAATCCCGCTCACGCCATACATCATAGGAGAACAGATATACATCACCGGAAGCCAGTTCGTTGCTGGACCAATATACCATCTGGCGCGCATTAAAAACATAGAAGAGCATATCCTCTTCCTGTTCGGCTATCGCACGGATCGAATCCAAAGACGCGTTATGCAGCAATGCATGGCATAACTCCGCAGTCCGTTTCTCTGCCGCCGTCTCGCGCTCCGTCAATTGTTTCTCTGCAGACGAAGAATGACATGCCGCTAACAGGCAAAACAATGCCGACAGACATAAAAAATGAAATATTTTGCGTACTTTTTTCATTTTCGCTTGCAAAATTACAACAATTTTCGTACCTTTGCAAACTTTTTTGAAAAAAAATGATATTATGGTGCAAATTTTTACTGCTTTACTATTAGGATTACTGACCATACTCGACCCTTGCACTCTGGTTACCAGCATTACCGCCATCAGTTATATTGACAAGGAAATCAACAACAAACGCAAGGTTCTGGGCAACGGAGCCATGTTCGTTTTGGGCAAACTGGCGACATACGTGCTGCTCAGCATTCCTTTTCTCATGGGGGCGCAGACAGAGGGGATCCAGCATGTGCTGGCGCATTGGGGCGAACCGATTCTGGCGGCATTCATGCTTATCTGCGGTATCGTGCTGCTTTTCAGCGGTCACCACCACCATGAGCATGACCACGGAATAAGCAAGTTCCTGCAGAATGCGGATTCCAACGCCAGCTGGCTTTGGTCTTTTATTCTCGGTATCTTCTTCGCGATCGCTTTCTGTCCCCACCGTTTGGTTTATTTCCTGACGATGATAGATATCACGCTGACGCTTCCGAGCAGCTGGAACTGGCTCATGCCTGTGATTTTCGGTCTCGGCACAGGCCTTCCGATCATGCTGATAGCCTGGCTCGTAAGTTACAGCGCAGTGAGCATAGGAAACCTGACGCAGAAAATGAATACTTTTGAGAAATGGTTCCGGCATATCTGTGCCGTTCTTTTCATCGGTATCGGCATCTATCTTTGTATTCATTGTGTGCTTGAGGCCCGGGAACATGAACACGGCGGTTGTTGCCACCACGAGCATGTCGAATCCGTTCTTTAAATTTCAGCAGTTCATCGTCCGGCACGACCGGTGCGCCATGAAAGTAGGCACCGACGGTGTCCTGCTTGGGGCATGGGCGGAGCCGGCAGTCAGCATCCAGCCGTCAGCATTCAGCATTTTGGATGTCGGTACGGGTAGCGGTTTGGTTGCTCTGATGCTAGCGCAGCGGTTTCCCCAAGCGCATATTGATGCGATTGACATAGACAAATCCGCCATAGAGCAAGCCGCAGAGAACTTCGCCGCTTCACCATGGTCGGACCGCCTGCATACATTCCATGCATGCCTTCAAGACTGGCATAGCCATTCAGTCCCCTCCCTTGAGCGGGTGAAGAGTTCTGCTCGATCGGACGCCCGGTGGTCGTCCGTAGAACAACCTAGGGAGGGGTTCTACTCTCTCATCGTCTCCAACCCGCCTTATTTTCAGAACAGCCTGAAGAATCCGGACAAAAGCCGCCAGACTGCGCGCCACACGGACACACTAACATACAGCGAGCTGCTGCAGCATAGTGCCCGTTTATTGAGTCCGGAAGGTACAGTGGCTCTCATTCTTCCGGCAGAGGCAAAGACAGAGGCGTGCGAATTAGCGCGCATGGCTGGTCTGCTTCCCACGCGCATCACGCATGTATATAGTAAGGAAAACAAACCTGCGCGAAGAGTTCTACTGGCTTTCGTAAAACCGAAATATCGATATACCGATATATCGACATATCGGAACTCCGGAACCGTCTCCGAAGACAGCCTTGTTCTGGAAAACGATACAGGCGGCCGTTCTGCCGCCTATCAGGACATAACAAAGGACTTCTACCTGTAGGCGGAAGTCCTTTCTGTATCAGCCATGCATGGCTGATTATTTGGCTACGTTGATCGCGCGTACCTCGCGGATGACAGTCACCTTGATCTGACCCGGATAGGTCATCTCGTCCTGGATACGTTTCGCCAAATCAAACGAGAGCAACTCTACATCCTTGTCGGACACTTTGTCCGCTCCTACGATCACACGCAGTTCGCGACCCGCCTGCAGAGCGTACGTCTTCACTACACCCGGGAACGACATAGCTAGGTTCTCCAGGTCATTGAGTCTCTTCACGTAACTCTCCACGATCTCGCGACGGGCACCCGGACGGGCTCCGGAGATAGCATCACAAGCTTGCACGATAGGCGCGATCAGGGTCTTCATCTCGCATTCGTCATGGTGAGCGCCGACCGCATTGCAGATATCCGGCTTCTCGCCGTATTTCTCGCAAAGCTTCATACCCAACTCTGCATGCGGCAGTTCTACATCCTCGTCTGCCACTTTACCTATATCATGCAACAAACCTGCACGTTTCGCGGCCTTGACGTTCAAACCCAACTCACCCGCCATAGCGGCACAGAGGTTCGCTGTCTCGCGTGCGTGTTGCAACAGGTTCTGGCCATACGAAGAACGGTATTTCATCTTTCCTACCAGACGGATCAGCTCCGGATGCAGGCCGTGGATGCCAAGGTCTATCGTGGTACGTTTACCCGTCTCGACGATCTCTTCCTCTACCTGCTTGGTCACCTTAGCCACCACTTCCTCGATACGTGCCGGATGGATACGGCCGTCCTGTACCAACTGGTGCAGCGACAGACGCGCAATCTCGCGGCGCACGGGGTCGAAAGCGGAAAGAGTGATGGCCTCCGGCGTATCGTCCACAACGATCTCTACACCGGTTGCCGCCTCCAAAGCGCGGATATTCCGTCCCTCGCGGCCGATAATACGTCCCTTCACTTCGTCATTCTCGATATGGAAGACAGAAACGGTGCTCTCGGCTGCTGTCTCGGAAGCCACACGCTGGATGGTCTGGATGATGATTTTCTTCGCCTCTTTGTTAGCCTCCAGACGGGCATTGTCCATGATCTCGTTGATATACGACATCGCAGCGGTCTTGGCCTCGTCTTTCAGTGCTTCAATCAGTTGCACTTTCGCTTCCTCTGCGCTCATTCCGCTCAGTTGCTCCAACTGCTTCTCAGCCTCGTGGTGCAGTTTCTCAATCTCCTGCTGACGATAGTCCAGCGCCTGTTGGCGTTGCTCTATCACCTGCATCTTCTGGTTCGATTCGTTGAGTGCTCGCTGTACTTCACCTTGACGTTGATTCAACTGCTGTTCACGCTGTTGCAAACGCTGCTCTTGCTGTTGTATCCGTTTATCCTGCTCGCGCACGGCATTGTCGTGCTCAAGTTTCAGGGCGATAAATTTCTCCTTAGCCTCAACAATCTTGTTTTTCTTCACCACCTCTGCCTCTTCGGTCGCCTTCTGGATGATTCCGGCGCCAACGAGTCTGGCAATGAAATAATAGCCGCCCGCGCCTACAAGAAGACCGGCAACTACGCAAATGATAATTAGGATTGCTGTGTTCATTGTTTTATCGTGTTAATAATTAGTTCATTCAGTTCACGTAATTCTTTCTCTACGGGGACAAGACTTTTCTCCCGCACATCGGATTGCAATGCCACTGCCACTTCCAGCGCGGTGTACATCCATAGCTGCTCAGCCGATGCGTTGGGACGCAGTTTGAGATAATACTGGTATCGCTGATTCAGCAACTCTGCTGCGTTGCGGTAGTTTGCCTCCCGGTCGCGCGGCACATCCAGCCCGACCGTGTGCGCATCCAGATGCAAGTTAATATGTTGCTTGTCCGAAATCATTCCTTTGTACATCGTACTTTGTCACTTCGTACATTAGCGTTTCAGCGCTGCGATAGCCCGATCCACCTGTGCAATCAATGCATTGATACGTTTGAGCGCCTCTTCCTTGCCCTCCGCTGCACTCATGGCGTTGGCTGTTGCTATACGGCGGTTCTGCTGTTGTAACTCCAGCAACTCGCTGTGAGTGCGTATCAGTTCGTTCCTCTGGCGCTCCGAATCCTCCCGTAAACGCGCATTCTCCTGCTGCAACGCCTGATAGCGCTCCAGCAAGAGATGTACATTCTGCGAAAGGTCGTTGAGTGCCTGCATGAGTTGGTACTTGGTCCTTAGCCCCTTGGTACTTAGAAACTGTATCCTACACCAAGACCGATAACGCCCTTGAACTGGCAACGCTCACTCAGATTGCCTTCTTTGTCCGCAATCAGAGTTCCGTTATAGTACTTGAGGCTGGTCTGAAGGGTCACTTGCAGACATTTGAGGAACTGATAGCTCAGTGCGCAGTCCCAGTCCACATCGAAATGACCGAAATAACGGTTATTGTTCGAATAATCAAAGTAATAAGCGTTCTTGTCGCGTGTCTCCCATGAACCGGCGCCGTAGTCTGCTTCATAAAGGTCTTTCAGGCTGAAGCCTTTGCCCTGATACGGAGAGAAGAGAGCCAGTGTGGTGCTCAGTTTCAAGTCCTTGTAGGTATAAGCAATACCGCCCTTGAAACTCAAACCGAACTCAGCACGCGCATTGCGGTACGATTTGTTTCCCGATGCATCATATACATATGTGCCGTACGACTGCTGCAACTGGGTACGGATATCCGTTCCTGCTGCTTGCGCTGCCTCATAGCCGCCCATGTTGTCATATGCCGTTGCTGCTGCATCGTAAGCCGCTTGAGCTGCTGCTTTAGCAGCGGCATCGGCTGCGTGGTCAATATTGTACTGCAAAGCACCCAGCGCATTCTCACGGGTGTATCTGCGGTTCCAGTTCTCGCCGATATAGGCACTTGTGATACGGCCTGCTATCGGAGACAGATAGATAGAGAAGTCTGCGCCCTTGTAGCTCTTCTTCCAGTCAATACCGACAGAGATATCGGTGTAAGAAGGAGCAAGCCATTTGGAGATGATGTTGTTGTAGCCGTCTACATAATTGCGACCCAGCGCGTACTGGCTCTGGAAACTTCCAAGAACGGTCAGATACCAGCTCTCCTTGAATTCCCAACCGAACTTGGTTGCCAGTTTGATATTATCGCTTGATTTCTGGAAAGCATCTTCCTTCTGGTCAATCCAGGTCATACCGAAATCGGTATCGAAGTTCGTCTCCCATGCAATCGCATTCTTATGGTACAACAAGTGCAACTTGGCATACACGATACCGTTCACGTTGTTCTTACCACCGGCAGCCCAGTTTACCAAACCGGTTGCAGCGGCATTCAAGCCCACGGTTCCGTCAAATTTCCACGCTTTCTCGGCATTCTCCAACTTCTGCAAGTCCGCTCCTGCTTTCGCCGCAGCATCCGCATTGCCCGTCACGGTAGCCTTATCTACATCCTGAGCAGTCATTGTCAGCGCAGCCAACAGGCAGATCGCTACTGATAAAAATTTCTTTTGCATAATTCTATTCAATTGTTTGTTTTATGTTAATTTTATTTGTTTAGCCCTTTTGACAAGGGAATATCGACTTAATCACACAAATCGGGCACAAAATTACAAAAAAATTCTCACATACGCAAATAAATTATGTTCGCGCGCGACTTTTTTTGATAAAAGTGTCAATTTTTACACATTTTTTTTGAATATATGCACACGTATATGCAAAAAATATTGTAATTTTGCAGCGTGAATTAATATCGGGTAGTGTGGGCTTGGCTTTTTGAACACTTTTAGCGGTTACTCAGGGGTCATTTAGCACTCGTTTAGCGGGTAATTAGAAGGTTAATAGCACTCTTTACCGTATCCCGGTGCACCCTATATATACATAGTATATATCCCGTGATTTTTAATTCCGCAAAAAAACACGAAATAAATAAACACAAAAATATGAGAAACATTTTTAAGAAAAGTCTTCTTTTCATCGCCACTTGTTTAATAGCCGGCATGGCTCAAGCTGTTACTATCTATGAATCAGATTTAGTTCAAAATGGCACGAAGTTTACTGCTGCTGGCCAAGGAAGTTTCAGTACCACAGCTGTTTCTTGGGCAAGTAATTATTCAAATTACTGGAAAACTGGTAGTAGTACTAACAAAACCACGCTGACTTTTTCTCCAGCACTAAGTTTATCCGGATATAGCAACGTAAAAATGACGATTGCATGGGGGCATACTTCAGCCGGAAAAAACATGCGCGTTTTTGTTAATGACACTGAAATCACATCCGTTACAGATGGTACATTAATTGCCTCATCGGCAAACACCTTATATTCTGCTACCGTAGCTATTACTGGAGATGAAATCAATACTATTGCTTTTCAAGGAAAAGGAACGAGCGGACTAACCGTTTTCCATTTTGCTATTACTGGTGATGGCGAAGGCGGCGGTGACACGCCGGGTGGTGGAGATACTCCGGGCGGTGGAGACACGCCGGGCGGTGGTGATACTCCCGGTGGTGGAGACACGCCGGGCGGCGGCGACACACCTAGTACAGGAGACACCTATGCCTTTTGGCGTTTTTCAGGAGGCGATGCTCCTGCAGCGGGAACCAGCGAAAGCGGTACACTCATGACAGTTGAGTTCCTTCGTTCTGACGACAGCAAAAGTTTCTCTAACGAAAGTGCTGCATATAATGCTGCTGTTACAGACAATAACATGAAATCACAAGGGTCGAAAGGAGTAAAGATGGGTGCGAATGCCCTTTATCTCAAAGTGACTGTTACCGGTGGTTTCAAATCAGGAGATAAAGTTTATATCTGCGGATACAACCCTTGGAAAGTAAGTAGCAGCGCAGACCATTCTGGTGACATCACCGCTTCTGTTGCTACCGGTACATCCAAAAGCGACTACAATATCGGTAGTTTCACTCTTTCCTCGGACTACAGCGAACTTTATATGATGCGTGCAGAAGCTTCCGGAACAGGTATCTGTGCCATCAAAGTGACTCGCCAAGGTCCTGCAGGTCCATCTTCGGACGCTACTCTTTCGGCATTGACCTACAACGGCACCCCTGTGCCTAATTTCTCTGCCAATACGTTGAATTACGAGGTAGAATTACCTGCCGGCACAACAACTATTCCGACGGTAGCTGCAACAAAGAATAACGCAAATGCTTCTGATCCTGTTATCACGCAAGCTACTGCACTACCGGGAACAGCATCTGTTTCCGTAACTGCCGAAGATGGTACTACCACGAAAACCTATACCATTACTTTCACCGTCGCTTCTTCTGCGCCGAAAGTAACAAGCGTTACTTGGGACAACATCAAAGGTACGGCTACCATCGACCAAGTTAATAAAACCATTACCGGTCGAGTAACGAATGGCTCTTCGCTTACAATCACGCCACAGTTCACAGGAGACAATATTGCTTCTGTTACGCCTAATACTGCGCAGAACTTCAGTAACGGAGCTGTTACCTATACTTTTACTAGTTCAACGAACGAGACAACGACTTACACCGTAACCATTACCGAAGCACCTGCTTTATCAACAGACGCTACGCTGAGCAGCTTGACCTATGGTGGAACATCGGTGCCTAATTTCTCGTCGAGCACGCTTATATACAATATTGAATTAACGGCAGGTATCAAAACACCGCCTACGATTGCAGCGGAAACTAATCACCCCAATGCAACTAAGCTTATCACTCAAGCCTCCTCCGTTCCCGGCAGCGGAAAAGTAGAAGTGACTGCAGAAGATGGCGAAACAAAATTGACCTACACAATCAACTACACCGTTAAAGTTCCTTCCAGCGATCTCACCATTCACGTCCCGGAAGTGTATGAAGCAAAAGAACTTGCCGGAGGTTACAATACTCCGCTAGTCAACTATAACCAAAGAGAATACGAAGTATTCTATTTAGGGAAAAGCAAACCAGCAGGTGCTAGTGGTGATATTGCTGTTACTTACACCCTTAACCACAAAGGAGGCTACTTAGTTAGCAGTCCCTCGGGGTCAGGAACGTCTATGACCGCAAAAGATGGATGGTTTAAAGCCACTATCAGTTCTTTGGAAGGATCATTTAAAGAAGCTAGTGAAATTGAGGCTAAGGCAAGCGCAAGAGATGAATTTGCTGACTTACCTGGTGACCTTAAAATGAAAAACAACAATACGTTTGAACTTCATATTCAGGGATATGATCAATTCTCAATTGTTGCACAAGACAAAAAGAAAGACACAAAAGGAACTACTCCTGCTGACAACAGATATTGGGAGGTTTACATTGATGGAAGCCTGCAGCCTCAGTACTTCGACAAAGACAATGCCACCACTCGGCGATATGATATTACAACTGGTCGGCATGTAATCTCTCTTAAAGCAATTGGTAGCGAAGATAGTAAACTATACGGTTTCTCCCTCCGTCTGGCGCAAGAACCACGCACTAAATGGTTAAAGGGTAACGACTCTACGCAAGTGGTGATGCAGACTGCAGCTATCAAACCCGTTACATACGTAACCAAATACAACAACATCGCCGGTGCAGAAACAAAACTGGAGTGGATCGGAAATCCGGCAAATGGCTTTAATCTCACTACAATCCCGGGAACGCTGACAGACACGCTGTTATTGAGTGGCAATGCCAATTGCGCTGTGGGTACTTACGAATACGCTGTAGTAGCATACTACAACAACGTGGAGACCAGCCGCGCTACCGGTAAATTCATAGTAGCTTCCGATATTCAGGCTACTTCGGAAACAAACGTGGAGGTTTATAAGGACGAAGAGATGGACCAAATCACGTTCAATTATTTCGCTCTCTCCGCTAATGATGTGCAACTGACTTGGCCGAACGGTCAGCCGACAGGAATCTCCGGAAGCGGAAACAATGGTAAATATATCATCGGCGGTACGCCTACTGCTATCGGAACCTATCCGTTTACGATTACTGTAGCCGGTGCAGATACTATTATCTCCGGTCAAATCAAAGTAAACGAACTGAACTACGGCAATAATCCTATTCTCTACTTGTACAAGAACAACTTGGCTTACGAGAAAGACGGAATTCACAATTATCTGACCGGTAAAGGTAAAAACCTCATTGCCCGTAAAGCGAAAGAAGACGGACTTCGTCCGGCTGATCAGTATGCACACTACAAATGGGTGATCATCTCGGAAGATGCTGATGCAAATAATGCCGAAGTGCTCGCTATCATTCGCGGTGGAGCAAACCTGCCGGTATTGAACCTCAAAGGTTTTACATATACTTCCGATCGCCTCGGATGGGGCGAACCGGATAACGGCGCTATCGACACCACGGCTGCCAAAGAAAAAGGATGTAATATATGGATAGAGCAGCCGAACCATCCTATTTTCAAATACATGACCAATGTCTCCAAAAACGCGAAGGTAAAAATCTTGAGCGGATATGCCCATAATGGTGTGATGCCGATTGCTATCACCAATGCGGAGAACACGCTCTGTCTGGCAACCGGACGGACACGCTCTATCGAGAACTACTATGCAGAGGGAGACAAGCAAACGGCTATCCACGAAGTGCCGACACAAATAAGCGGAAGCAAGAAATATATCTGCCTCCCGCTGGCACGCGAAGTACAGCTTAGCACGCAAGGACAGAAACTGATTGACGGTATTGAGGAGTACCTGCTGAGCAATGCCGAGTCGGGAATCACGCCTCCTACACTGGAGATTCAGAAATTCAGTATCAGCGATATTGACGCTAATATAGACCAGGCGGAGAACACGATCACATTACGTCTCACCGAGGAGAAGTTCTCACAGTTGGATAGTCTGCGGAGCGTAACACCTAAGATCACTCTGGCGGATCAATACACCCATGTGCTGCCTTCACCGGACGAGAAACTGGATCTGAGATATATGTATGTTATTCCGAAGACCTTCGTTGTAACCGACTATATCAGCCGGCGGACATATGACTTTATGATTGAGCTATACGATCCGTACGAGAGCATAGATCAAGTGTACGAAGCAGGACAGTGGGTAAATATCTTTGATATCTATGGACGCAAAGTTGCTACCACGAATGAAGATATTTATTCGATGATTCTGCCGCGGGGCATGTATATCGTTGTTACGGAAAGCGGTAAAACATTAAAAATCATGAAATAAGGAGCCTTAGGCTAAAGATTATAATGATGCGGGAGCTAATGTTTTTCCTCCCCTATAAAACTGAAAACATCTATGCGAACAGAAAATGAATTACAGGGGGTTACACTCCTGGGAAATCAGCATGTGCAGTATAGCGACAACTATAATCCTGCCGTGCTGGAGACTTTCCCGAACAAACATCCCGAAAACGAGTATCTCGTTACTTTCAATTGTCCGGAGTTTACTACACTCTGCCCGAAGACAGGACAGCCGGATTTCGGTCACATCTACATCAGTTATATACCGAGAGAAAGAATGGTTGAGAGCAAAAGTCTCAAACTATATCTCTTCTCTTTCCGCAATCATGGAGATTTTCATGAAGACTGTGTGAATATAATCATGAAAGATCTGGTAAAACTGATGGACCCGAAGTATCTGGAAGTGGTCGGCTATTTCATGCCGCGCGGAGGAATAAGTATTTATCCTTTCGCCAACTATGCGGATGCGGAACACCGGGAATTGAAAGCACAGCGGCTGAGAGAACAGTTCACCCAAAACATTAAACATTAAACAAAATCCCATCTCCCTCCCTTGAGGGGAGGGATGGGGAGAGGTTATTATGAAAGATACACTTATCGTCCTTTCCGGTGGACTGGATTCCACCACTATGCTTTATGAGTACCGGTATCGTATCGGTATGGCGGTTTCTTTCCATTATGGCAGCAACCATAATGACAGAGAATTGGAATACGCCAAACTGCATTGTGAGCGGCTCGGTATTCCGCATCTGGTCATACGACTGCCGTTTATCAAGGAGTTCTTCAAATCATCGTTGCTGGAAGGAGCTAATGCTATACCGGAAGGCAATTATGACGAACAGAACATGAAATCCACTGTGGTACCTTTCCGCAACGGAATCATGCTTTCTATCGCAGCAGGCATAGCGGAGAACAACAAGATGCAGTATGTAATGCTGGCGAACCATGCCGGAGACCACACTATCTATCCGGACTGCCGGCCGGATTTTGTGGAAGCGATGAATAATGCTATTCATTTCGGCACATGGAATGGCGTACAACTGCTTACGCCATATACGCACCTGACCAAAGCGGAAATAGCCTCCAAGGGCAAAGAGTTGAATATCAACTATGCCGAAACTTGGAGTTGCTACAAAGGCGGAGAACACCACTGCGGAGTCTGCGGCACTTGCCGGGAGAGAAAAGAAGCACTCGCGCAAGCGGGGATAGAAGATAACACAATTTATGATAACTAATTAAAACGCGAATGTACTACGTAGAAAAAAGAGTTGAGATCTCGGCAGCGCACAACCTGATGCTGTCGTACGAAAGCAAATGCGAAAACCTGCATGGACATAACTGGATCATTGTCGTTTATTGCAAAGCAAAAGAATTGGATCAAGATGGTATGGTGACTGATTTCACGCATATCAAGAAAATCGTGAAAGATACTTTTGATCACAAGTACATCAACGAAGTGCTGGATGTCAATCCGTCGGCGGAAAATATCGCTCGCTGGATTTGCGACCATGTAAAGAACTGCTACAAAGTATCCGTTCAGGAATCCGAAGGCAACGTTGCGATCTATGAGAAAGACTAGGATCCTAGGAAACTAGGGCCCTAGGATACTAGTAATGTACAGAGTTAACGAAATATTCTTTACCTTGCAGGGTGAAGGCGCTCACAGCGGCATTCCCGCTGTGTTCGTTCGTTTCAGCGGATGTAATCTGCGTTGCCCTTGGTGCGACACGGATTTTGCCGACTATAAAGAAATGAGTGCTTCGGAGATTGTTGCAGAAATGCTTTCGCTTTACGATGTGCCCAATGAGCGGCGTAAGATGTGTGTGATCACCGGAGGTGAACCAAGCCTGCAAGTGGACACGCCGCTGATAGAAGCTCTGCACAAGGCGGGATTCTACATCTGCATCGAGACAAACGGAACCCGTCCCCTACCCGATGGCATTGACTGGATCACCTGTTCACCGAAAGAAGGCACGAAGATCGCCTTGAAGAAAGTAAACGAAGTGAAAGTAGTGTTTACAGGTACTTATGATCCGGAGATATGGCGGTCGAAATTCGAAGCGGAGCATTGGATGTTGCAGCCGCTGCGGTACAATGGCGATCTGCTCATGGAAAGCGGCATTGACGAGTGGTCGGAGGATAACAACGATAATTTGGATGAAACAGTCCGATATATTCTGGCTCACCCGTTCTGGCGACTCAGCGTACAGCTACATAAAATAGCAGGCCTCCGTTAAGAAGCCTGCTATAATTTTTATTGGCGAGAGATTAGTACTGCGCTGCGTCATACACAGCGTCTGCCACTTCTGCTCCTGCCAGACGCTCGATGATACAAAACGCAAAATCAGAACTGAGACCCGGACCCTTACCGGTAATGATATTCTTACTCTCAACCACTAAGCCTCCTACATAGCTCTCGCCCAGCGCAGCCTGCATGCCGGGATAGCAAGTAGCCTGTTTGCCTTCCAGTATGCCTAATTTGGCAAGTACCGTAGGTGCCGCACAGATGGCGGCAATCATTTTGTTGGCTTTGTTGTGCTCTACGAGCAGTTCGCATAATGCAGAACATTCACCGAGTTTGGTCTGTCCACCCGGTAAGATCAACATCTCTGCGTCGGAAAAATCAATACGTTCAATTAGTCCGTCTGCCTCTACCGCGATATTGTGCGCACCGAGAACCATAGGGTTGCCGGTGACGGACACTGTTGTCAACGCGATGTTGGCACGGCGTAACAAATCAATTGTTGTGATTGCCTCGATTTCTTCGAAACCATTGTCAAGAAAAAGATAATTCATACAATGTACGATTTACAATTTAATTGAATTTGAAATTATAGGTAATTGTTCCGATCTGGTCATGGTCGCCCTCGGTAAACTTAGCCTTTCTGGCTGCATCGAGAGCGAGTTGGATAGTTTGTTTATCCGATATTGTTCCGCCTTTATGGCTTGCGGAAATCACTTGTCCGGCGGCGTTCACACGGATCTCCACGATCACGCGTCCCTCCTGGTTGAATGTATTGGACGGTTGCGGTAAAGTGCCTTTGATACTTCTTCCTCCGAGCGACCAACTGTTGCCGCCAGACGAACCGTGGCCTACAGGGTTTCCCTTCTGACCGCTTCCCTGGCTGTCGCCGGAGCCGGTGTTATTGCCCGATTGACCGAAGAGCGACCCAAACTGATTTGCTTTGGCGATAGCCTCTGCCTGTTTGGCTTTCTCTGCAGCTTCGGCTGCTTCGCGGGCTTTGCGCTCTGCCTCCAACCGCGCTTGTTCTTCGCGCTGGCGTTGTTTCTCTGCTGCCTCAGCGGCTTTGCGTTCCCGTTCTTTCTTCTCCTGCTCTTTGCGCAAGGCTAAAGCCTCTTCATCCTCTTGTGTCAACAGGTCATTATCGGACGGAGCGGAGGGCTGCACAGGAGCGGCTGCTTCAGGCTGAGGAAGAGGCACCGCCTCCGATTGCTCGGCCATGTATCCGCCGGCTTCCGCCACTTCACCGAACGCTACTTCTACGCCTTCCTCCTCTTCCGGAACTACGGCCGTCAAACGCACGAACCAGAGGATCAGAAACACTAAGAGAAGGAACAGCACTGTTCCGACGGAAGCTACAATATGTCGCTCTTGTTTTTTGGTCATTTCTTGGTAGCTACCACCAGTCGCATATGATGTTCGTTGGCTATATCAAGCACACGGACTACTTCTTTGTATGCCACATCCTCGTCGGCATGCAGCGCTATGTACATAGTACTGTCGGACGCCTGTATGCCGCTCAGATACCCTTCCAGACTCTCGGGGTCAATGAGAACAGGTTTCTCCTTTCCCAATGCCACATAATAGTTGCCCAGATTGTCAATAGACACTTTGGCTACCTGAGGACGGGTCGCTTTCTGCGAACGGGAGGTAGGCAGGTTGATCTTAATATCATTGGGGGAAGACATCGTGGAGGCCATGACAAAGAAGAGGAGTAATAAGAACACCAAGTCTGTCATAGAACTCATCGCGAACGTCGCTTCTACCCTATTGCGTCTTTTAAGAGCCATGAATTCGTAATGTTTAATTCGTAATTTTCTAACTACGCCGGCTCGTTCAGCAGATCCATGAACTCCAGTGTACGGCTCTCGAGCAGGCGGACGACACGGTCGATGCGGGATACCAGATAGTTGTATGCGAACATCGCCAGAATACCTACTATCAAACCGCCGATGGTGGTCACCATAGCTTGGTACATACCGGTAGAGAGAGCACTCATTTCGATCACGCCTCCTGATGTCTGAGCCATGTTATAGAAGGTCTGCACCATACCAAGCACTGTGCCCAGGAAACCGAGCATCGGTGCGCCGGCTGCAATAGTAGCCATGATAACCAGGCCCTTCTCCAGACGGCCTACCTCAAGGTTTCCTACGTTTTCTACAGCCACCTGCACATCCTGCATCGGGCGTCCGATACGCGTGATACCTTTCTCTATCATGTGCGCGGACGGAGTATCGGTCTGTTTGCACAGGTTAAGCGCAGAATCGATCTTGCCGTCATGGATATAGTCGCGGATGCGGTCCATGAACGATTTGTCCTCACGCGTCGCCTGTTTGATAACTACCAGACGGGCAATGAAGATATAACATGCAATAGCCAGCAGGATCGCCAGAATAATCATGATCCAGCCGCCGTATTGCGCCATTTCCCATAAGTTAATAGACTGTTGCGCAGGTTCAACCTGCGTCATAACCTCCTCTGCGAGGGCGATTGTGTCAATTTGAAATAACATATATTGATAAATTACAAATTACAAACCACAAATTACAAACGACTTATTTCAGCAAGTCCAGATACTCCTGTATCGTCTCCTGGATTCCGAGATAGAGTGCATCGCATATGATTGCGTGACCGATAGACACCTCTGCGGTCCAGGGGAAAGCCTGGATAAACGGCTTGAGGTTCTTGAGGTTCAGGTCGTGACCTGCGTTCATACCTAATCCCAGCTCATGTGCTTTCTCCGCAGCCGGACGGTATGCCTCTATGGCTTTCTTCGGATTCTCAGCGAACATCTCCGCATACGGACCTGTATATAGTTCCACGCGGTCTGCTCCGGCACGCAGGGCGTACTCCACCATTACCGGATCGGGATCGACGAAGATACTCACACGGATGCGGTAAGCGTGCAACTGGTTCACCACTCCTTTCAGGAAATCCAGATGCCGGCGCGTATCCCAGCCATGGTTGGAGGTCAACTGGCTCGGATCATCGGGTACCAGAGTCACCTGTGTCGGACGGATATCCGTCACCAGAGCAAGAAACTCGTCGGTCGGGTTGCCTTCTACGTTCAACTCCGTTGTCACCATTGCTTTCAACTGATAGACGTCCTCCTTGCGGATATGGCGCTCATCGGGACGCGGATGCACCGTGATGCCTTGCGCTCCGAACAACTCGCAGTCCACTGCAAAACGCTCCACGTCCGGCATATTGCCGCCGCGCGCATTACGAAGCGTTGCTACTTTGTTGATGTTTACACTAAGTTTTGTCATAGCGTTTTCCTAAATCCGCTGCAAAGGTACAACAAAAATTGCACATACGCAAATTTTTGAGCGAAAAATTTTAGCAAATAGAATAATTTATTCTATGTTAGAGGGATGAACATAGACTTGGATGCTTGCATACAGAGGCTATGATCAGCCATACAACAAAGGGCGCAGCCCTGCTAAAATTTTCGCTCATTAGTGCGTATGGTCTGCAAGACGCGAACGTACTTTCGAAGGGTCCCGCCCCGGAGGGGAAGGGGAGGTGGTCGAAATACTGCTTTTTTTTGATATACGCAAATAAAAATAGAAAAATCGAATATTAATTTTCCGAAGGCTCACCGTTGAAGGCCTCCAAAGCCGTAGCACGGGCCAATGCCAGGTCATTCTTGTCGGGGTATTGGTCTTTGTAATCGCGCCTGGGCTTAACGGGCATATCGTTTTCCCATGTCCCCTCCCATGTGATGCACCAACTTCGCGTATAACGCTTGTACGAACCTGCCGGATGGCTCGAATGAATCAGCCTTCCGCAGTTGTCATACTCACCCTCGCTATACCACTCATATTCCGTTTGCGGGTTAGGGAAAAAACTGTCTCTGCATATCGCTCCTTCGCCATGCCTGACACCATGCACGAACTCACCATCGTATTTGCAATCGCGCGCACTCTCGTCCTCGCTTTTGTCCGCGATATAAGTCATAGTGCCTTTGCCGTGCGGACGACCCTCCGCGTCCTTCTCCCCTTCGTAGGTATAGGAAACAAATTTATACTCAGCCATAATATTATTTATCTTCTCTCTTTTATCTTCCTGTACAAAGCTTCTGCCTCGGTTTTATTCGGATCGTATTTCAGAGCCATCAAACAATTGGAAGAGGCGAAATAATCACTTTGAGAAACACCTCCCACTCCCAAATAATAGCACCTGGCCAAAACGTAGTAGCCGTTGGACTTGCAGGTATCGTAGGGGCTGTCTATGGCACGCATAGCATAATAATAGGCTTTATCGTTATCTTCATGAACTCCTATGCCAAACATGTAGCTAAATGCTAATTGCGCAGGAGATAAGTCTCTCTCGCCTCTTTGGTACGCTTCTTGGTACCATTTGAAGGATGTGTACTCGTCACACTCGCATCCTCTTCCTTCGGCATAGCAAAGTCCCAGCATGGCACAAGCATCGCCACTGCCATAACTTGCCGCTATTGTAAAGCACTGAACCGCTTGGAGCGGATTCTTGGGAGTGCCATCTATTCCGCCGAGATATTTCAGACCCAAAGTATACATAATAGACGCATCGGAGGAATCAGAAGAAGACTGCTGGTTCGGTGATGGACTCGGAGCAGGAGAATAAACCGCCTCGATATCATAAAACATTTGCTCCGCAATATGTTTCTTTTGAGGGATATTCGGTTCGCCGCCGTTGAGATAAGCGAGACCCAGTTTGTAATACGCATCCAGTGTCTGCTGCTTCAATTGGGGAGCTATTTTCTCTATATAAATCTTCATCCTTTTACGCATGTGATCGCGCATGTCGCGTCTCGCACCGGCGCGAACTCCTTTGATATACAAACAGATCGCTTCGTCCATATTCGGTTGGTATCCGTATCCCAGCCCAAGCGCCTCATGGTCGGCTATGTCAAAATACGCTTCCGCCTCGCCGGCTTCAACACGCTTCCAGTACGTTTCAATAGCTTTTTTATAGTACCATTCCGCTTCTTTGCGGTTTTTTAGAACACCCCACTGCGGCTTGCCGTTCACCAACGCATCCGCATAGTCGTCCATCGCTTCAGGACTACCGTCTCTGATTGCGTTTTGCAGCAGTTGGAATGACCAAGGGATATTTTTTGCGCAAAAATAACCGTTTGCCGCTGCAACGAATGCATTATACCCCGCTGTCGGATGGTTGTGTTGAGCGGCTTCGAAAAAGAACTTGACTCCTTGCTGCATGTCGCTTCTGCCGTTCTCCAAACCGATACCATTGCAATTTAATACGCCAAGCCCATACAGCGCTTCCTTCGGGTCGTCGTCAAAAGTTTGCCTGAAAATATAGGACGTATATAAACCGTCGTCATCCCGTCCTTCTTTGCGGTACAACTCGCCGTCCGGCATCCTGTAAACAAAACCATACTGGCTATCTCTACTTGATTCCATAATTGATTGTATTGATTTGTGGTTAATACATATAGCAGATTTTTTCGGCGCAAAGGTACAACAAAAATTGCACGTATGCAAATTTTTATTCATTATTATGTATTTTTTTGTCTAAAAAATTTGGATATTTCATGAAAATGTATTATCTTTGCATCGTATTTCAGGGGAACGCATTTCTGCGGCTGGAATACACCGATTTTTCTCTCTTTTTCCCTAAAATTAGTGCGTGATAAGTGCGAGATAAGTGCGTCATAAGTGCGTCATAAGTGCGAGATAATAAGGTCAACTGGCACTCTGTCTAAACTCTGTATATAGGTAAAATACTTCAAATTGTGATTTTTATTTGCGTATATGCAATTTTTGTTGTAACTTTGCAGCCAAATTAGATTAGCGGAATATGGCCTTATGACTATTGCTGTTTTTGGAAATGCGATGAAGCCGCAGACCTTGGTTGAAGTGCGGCACATCTTGGAATTCATGACCGGGAAAGGCGTACATGTGCTTCTCTCGCAGGAATTGCGGCAGGAACTGGACCTGCGCGAGTATCCGGGCTTTCCGGAGAACTGGGACAGCGACGAACAGCCCGAGAACGTCTATGGCGAGCCGATTGACTTTGCGCTGTCGGTGGGAGGTGACGGTACCTTCCTTACATCTGCGGCGGTGATAGGGGACAAGAACATCCCGGTTCTGGGCGTGAATGTCGGGCATCTGGGTTTTCTGGCTGATGTACAATCCCAGGATCTGGACGAGATCCTGCAGAAACTGGTAGCCGGAGAATATACGATAGAGCGCCGCAGCCTGTTGAATGTCAAGGTATTAGACAAAGAGGGCATTTTGCGAAACGACCTGGTGATGGCGCCTAACGCACTGAACGAAGTGGCGATTTTGAAACAAGGTCTGACGAATATGCTGTCTATCGAGACCAGGGTGAACGGCGAGTTGCTGCACACCTACCATTCGGACGGTCTGGTGCTCTCTACTCCTACCGGCAGTACTGCCTATAACCTCTCTATCGGAGGACCGCTGGTAGTGCCGCAGAACAAGGCTATCATTCTCACGCCTATCGCTCCGCACAGCCTGACGGTAAAACCGATTGTTGTGCCGGATGACTGGACGTTTGACATTCGCATTAACAGCCGGTATGACACCTATATGGTCTCTGTGGACGGCAGAAGCCAGAGTCTGAGTACCGACATGAGCCTGCATATAGAACGCGCGGCATACACCATCAAAGTAGTACAAATCGGCGACAACAGTTTCCTTAAGTCGCTACGGACAAAACTCAACTGGGGTAAATAATCTTCAAACTTTCAAATCTTCAAATGCTCTTAAATTATATAACATGGGATGTGGACCCGATACTGATTCACTTCGGGGACGGAGGAATTAGGTGGTATGGTCTGTTGTGGGCTATAGGTCTGTATATCTGCTGGCAGGTAAACGAGCGGATGTACAAGCATGAGAATTGTCCCGCAGAATGGGCGGATCAGTTGTTCTTCTGGATGGCCGCCGGAGTGATCATTGGAGCACGGCTCGGACATTGCTGGTTCTACGAATGGCATGATGTCACAAACCCTGCTTTGGCCGGCTATTGCGAGTATATGCGTATCTCGACGGAACCGTGGCATCTCTTCGGATGGGAGTTCGCCTACCGCAATCCGTATATCGAGCATCCGCTGATGCTTCTCAAGATTTGGGAAGGCGGTCTGAGCAGCCACGGAGGGGCGATCGGACTCATTACGGCTGCTGTTCTGCTGAATAAATACAAGTTCAGCCGCTATCCGCAGTTTGGTACTTCATGGCTCTGGATTCTGGACAGACTTTGTGTTGGCGTTTGTTTTACCGCCATGCTCATACGCCTCGGAAACCTGATGAACAGCGAGATCTACGGCGGTCCGACGGACCTGCCATGGGGATTTATCTTTGTCCGCGACGGTCAGACCGTTCCCTGCCACCCTACCCAGATTTACGAGATTCTCTATTGTTTCGCTGCGCTGTGCGTGACATGGCCCCTCTATTGGCATACGGATGCGCGCCGCAGAGAAGGATTGCTGCTCGGTATCTTCTTTGAGATTGTCTTTGTCACACGATTCCTGCTGGAGTTCATCAAGAATGACCAGGAAGCTTTCGAAGCGGGACATGTGTTTAATATGGGTCAACTGCTGAGTATTCCTTTTATCCTTCTCGGTCTGTACCTTATTATTCGCGCGTATAGGAGACCGCTGAGTCCTGTCGTGGACCAACAGCCGGAGAGTCTGGAAGAAAAGTACAGAGAGACAAAGGATAAAGGAAAGAAGTTATGACAAAGCAAGATCTAAGAATAGTTTATTTGGGAACCCCCGAGTTTGCCGTGGCAAGTCTAAAGGCGCTGGTGGAAGGGGGATATAATGTGGTAGCCGTTGTGACGATGCCGGACAAACCAGCCGGACGGGGTCATCAACTGCAATTCTCGGATGTCAAGAAATATGCTCTCTCTGTCGGCCTTCCCGTGCTACAGCCGGAGAAACTGAAGGACGAAGCTTTTCTGGAAGAATTACGTTCATACCATGCGGACTTGCAGATTGTAGTGGCGTTCCGTATGTTGCCGGAGGTCGTCTGGGCAATGCCGCGTCTGGGCACATTCAACCTGCATGCATCGCTGCTCCCGCAATACCGCGGCGCGGCACCGATCAACTGGGCGGTTATGAACGGCGACAAAGAGACAGGAGCAACCACTTTCATGCTGAAGCATGAGATTGACACGGGCAATATGATTCTGCAGGAGAAAATCGCTATCGGCGAGGATGAAAACGTAGGTTCGGTGCATGATCGGCTCATGGCGATGGGAACCGAATTAGTGACCCGTACGGTAGATCTAATCATCGAGTGCGAGAACAAAGGTATTGCATTGCCTACTACGCCGCAACCGGAGATAGCAGAGATGCGTCCGGCGCCGAAGCTGTTCAAAGAGACCTGTGAGATCCGTTTTAACGAAATGACAGCGGAACAGGTGCATAATTTCGTCCGGGGACTCAGCCCCTACCCTGCCGCGTGGGCTAACCTGACAATACACGGACAGGCGTTTGAGAACGTAAAGATCTTCTCTGTCGAAATATCGGAAAACAGGAATACCGGAATATCGAAAAACGACATCGTCATCCCTTGCCGGGAAGGAGCCGTAAGGATATTGGAACTGCAAGCTCCCGGTAAGAAACGGATGGACGCGAAATCTTTCCTAAATGGATTACATTAAACTCATCGACAAATATTACGGAAACTCTCCCGAGTTGCGCCATATATTGGTGACACACAGCAGACAGGTTGCGGACCGCGCGCTGCAGATTGTGGATGCGCATCCGCAATGGGAAAAGGATGGACTCGTAGACCGCACTTTTGTAGAAGAAGCGGCTATGCTGCATGACATAGGTATTATCTTTTGCAACGCGCCGAAGATCTATTGCAACGGTCCCCACAAATATATCGAGCACGGATATCTGGGAGCAGAACTGCTGCGGTCCGAAGGGTTCCCGAAACATGCACTGGTGGCGGAAAGACATACCGGCACAGGCATCACCATCGAACAAATCGAGCGGGAGGAGCTGCCTATTCCGGAACGCGATTATTGTCCGCAGAGCATTGAAGAGAAAGTGATCTGCTATGCCGATAAATTCTATTCAAAAAGCCACCTCGGCGAAGAAGTGGCTTTAGAGAAAATCAAATACAACATCTGGAAATACGGTCACGAGGGGTTCCTGCGATGGCAAGCGCTGGAGAAACTATGCCAATAAACCATTGAGGTTAAAAATGCACACCTAAACCGACCTTAGCAAAAGCTTCGTAACCGATATTCGTCTCCACAAATCCAAATACTCTCCAGCTTCCGAAAGCAACACCTATCGGCGTGATATTAAAAGCCGGCAACCAAGTAGTTTTCACCGGATGTGTATTGCCATCACTGTCCGCATAGCCCGGCAGGTATTTCACGTCGGAGATATATGTTCCCACTCCGGCGTCGAGACCCGAATAAATCTGCACATGTTCGCGGTTAAAATAGGTAAACTGCGCACTCGCTACCAGCGATAATGTATGCCCGAAAGTAACACCTTTCTTTACTGCTGTTTCGTCGTCTTTCTTTCCGGTCCACATATCGTAGTCCTCTCCTTCCCAGTTGAATTTTGCACCTACTCGGCACCAGGAGTTAACCTGGTAATGATACTGTAAACCGTAACTACCATAATAATCGGTCTTGCGGGCATGACTTGCCGCCGGACCTATCCATGCAATAATCAGCTTAGAGAAGAAAACGCCACTGACGTATCCGGCACTGATACTCAGCGAGTTACGCTGATTCTCCCAATGTGCTGTCTGCACTTCCTGTGCCATCAAAGAAGCGCTGCCTAATACGGCAGCCATCATCAAAACAAATATCTTTTTCATTTTTTATCTGAATTTATGCGCGAATCCTATAGAAAGTAATTCACGGAACTGTATCTTGGCGTGTGTGTCGCCTTCCATGATTACGGAACTGTCATACCGCGGATGAAGCATCAGCCGCGCGGACATGAACCGGTTGATGATAAAATCGCAGTTCACCTCCAGATCCAGTTCTACATGATGGTAGTTGGTATAGAAGAAAAACTTTGACTCCAGCGCTACTTCTCGCACCGGCTTCCAGGTATATTCCACACGGACGGACGAACCGATGTTATGCTGGGTGCGCTGTCCGGCCTCCAGACCGTATTCTGTCACTTTCACGCGCGCTGTATCCATGATATGAATCACCTTGTACGACAGAGGAGATACGGATATGGATAGACCTTTCACCGGCTTGTAGTCTATACCTACTGCGGCATTGAACCGGAACGGCGAGAAAGGACCGGATTTCAACTCCTTCGAGTTGGATTTGTAGGTCGGCAACAGACGGGTCTCCATCTCCGCGGAAAGCGAGGTAAAGAGTTTCGGTACGATACGCAGGTTTGCTTTGGAATAGAGCCGCAGCATGTCGTCCGTAGTATTTACTTTGTGCAGGCTGTCCGCTGAAATAGTAGAACCGCCGATGCGCCATTCACCCGTGTTCTCCCATGTAAAACGCTCTGTAATATAACTGACCTGTCCTTTGGCGATACCTAATCCCGCAAAAGAGGACGATCCGCCTTGGTACCAGTTGGAAGTGACATAGTTCTGCGTCACTTGGAGCATGACTGTGGCTTCCCGTCGCCATGGCGAACGCATCTTACGAATCGCTTCAAGCACATCGTTACGATCTTCCACCTCATCCTTAATCCATGATTTCTCAATTACGATCTCAGGCACCTTGGGTATCTTTTGCAATTCGAGCGCAGCATTGACCGTTTTGAGCGAATCCACTTCGGCGATCTCTCGCGCGATGGAATCCAGACGCATCAACTCCGCCAGTGACAGTGTATCTACCGTGTCTGCTGCATGAATCTGTTCGCTCTGCTGCGAAACCATATCCAGCAGAAGCGCGTCCATATCAGCCGTGGTCTGCTGATCGGACAGGCGGAAGGTGTCTGTATATAATTGTTGCGCCGTCATGTTGATGGCGGCGCAAATCAATCCTAATATAACGATATTTCGATATTTCGACATTACGTAATTACGTTGTTACGAAAATCAAACCCCTGCAGCTCCTACTCTTCCGTGACATTGTTTGTATTTCTTGCCGCTTCCGCAGGGACACGGGTCATTCGGCCGCGGTTTCTTATCTACATGGATCGGCTCCGGGCGTTGCTGTTCACGCGTGTCACGTCCTGCCGCTTGCGACATACCGGATGCATGAGCGGCCTGAGCCACTGCATCTTTCTGCGTGCGATAGCGGCTATAGTCCATACGGCGTTGCTGCTGCGCCTGCTGTACTTTGTCCGGTTCCTGCACATGGATCTGACCTCTCAGCAGGATAGCTAAAGCACGGCGGTTGAGAGTGTCCAGCATCTGACGGAAGATATTGAACGACTCCAGTTTGTAGATCAACAGCGGGTCTTTCTGCTCGTAGGAGGCGTTCTGTACGCTCTGTTTCAGGTCGTCCAACTGGCGGAGGTGTTCTTTCCACTCGTCGTCGATGACATAGAGCAGCATCCGTTTCTCGAACTCTTTCACTACCTCTTTGCTGTGCGTCTCGGCAGCGACTTTGAGGTTGACTGCGATGTTATATACTTTCTTGCCGTCCGTGATCGGAATCAGAATATTCTCGTACATCTGACCCTTCGTCTCATAGACATACTGGATCTGCGGATCGGCGATCTGCATCAATTTGTCCATACGGCGTTTGAAACTCTCCAAGGCAGCCTCTGCGATCTTCTCGCTCAGCTCCTCGCGCTTGCCGCGGGAGAACTCCTCTTCGTCAAACGGCAGCTCGATGGCGAAAGTCTGCATCACGTCGTACTGCAAACCCTCATAGTCACCCGCCTGACGGGCTTCGTTCAGGATGCTTTCAGCCGTCTCGTAAATCATGTTCGTGATATCTACGCCGATACGTTCACCCATCAGGGCGTGGCGGCGTTTGGCGTAAATCAGGTTACGCTGCTGGTTCATCACGTCGTCGTATTCGATCAACCGCTTACGGATACCGAAGTTGTTCTCCTCCACTTTCTTCTGTGCCCGTTCGATGGAGTTGGAGATCATGTTGTGTTCGATCATCTCGCCTTCCTCGAATCCCATCCGGTCCATGACGGAAGCGATACGCTCGGAACCGAACATACGCATCAGGTCGTCCTCCAGCGATACATAGAACACGGAGCTACCCGGGTCTCCCTGACGTCCGGCACGACCGCGGAGCTGTCTGTCCACACGGCGGCTCTCATGCCGCTCCGTACCAATGATTGCCAGACCGCCGGCTTCTTTCACCTCCGGTGTCAGCTTGATATCCGTTCCACGACCTGCCATGTTGGTTGCTATCGTTACTACGCCTGCTCTACCCGCCTCGGCTACCACTTGCGCCTCTTGCTGGTGCAGTTTTGCGTTAAGGACATTATGCTTGATCTTGCGGATGTTAAGCATCTTGCTCAGCAACTCGGATATCTCGACGCTTGTTGTACCTACCAATACCGGACGGCCTTGGTTCACCATATTCACGATTTCGTCAATCACGGCATTGTATTTCTCGCGTTTGGTGCGGTAGATACGGTCGTTCATGTCGATTCGCGCGATCGGTTTGTTGGTCGGGATAACAACAACATCCAGTTTGTAGATGTTCCAGAACTCGCCTGCCTCCGTCTCTGCGGTACCGGTCATACCGGCGAGCTTGTGGTACATACGGAAATAGTTCTGAAGTGTGATGGTTGCGAATGTCTGGGTCGCACCTTCCACTTTCACGTTCTCTTTGGCTTCTACAGCCTGGTGCAAACCGTCGGACCAGCGGCGGCCTTCCATGATACGGCCGGTCTGTTCGTCCACGATCTTCACCTCGCCGCCGTCGATGATGTAATCCACATCTTTCTCAAACAGCGTATAGGCTTTCAGCAACTGGAGAACGGTATGCACGCGTTCGCTCTTGATACTGTAGTTGGTCAGGATATCGTCTTTCTTCTGCTGAGCCTCTTCCTTCGTACATCGTCCTTCTTTACTTTGTTCCTCTACTTCCGCCATCTCGCTTCCTACATCCGGCAGGACGAAGAAATCCGGATCGTCTGTCGTTCCTGTCAGGGCGTCGATTCCTTTGTCGGTCAGTTCGATAGACTTGTTCTTCTCGTCAATCACGAAATACAACTCGTCCGTTGCGATATGCATGTTCTTCTCGTTCTCCTGCAGATAGAACTCTTCAGTCTTCTGGAGACGCACTTTGATACCCGGCTCGGAGAGGAACTTGATCAACGCCTTGCTCTTCGGCATTCCTTTGAACGAACGGAAGAGAGCCAACTCGCCGGCTTCGCGTTCTTTCTCGTCTGCGGAACCCATCTTCGCTTTGGCTTCCGCCAGCAGTTTGGTAGTCAGCGTCGTCTGCTGGCGTACAAGAGCCGCCACACGGTCCTTGTATTCGTCGAACATCTGGTCCTCGCCGCGCGGCACAGGACCGCTGATGATCAACGGCGTACGGGCGTCATCGATCAACACGGAGTCCACCTCATCCACAATCGCGTAGTTATGACCGCGCTGTACCAGATCCAGCGGACTGATAGCCATGTTGTCACGCAGATAGTCAAAACCGAACTCGTTGTTCGTTCCGAACGTGATATCGCACGCATAAGCTTTGCGGCGCTCGTCGCTGTTCGGTTTGTAGCGGTCGATACAATCCACACTCAGACCCAGGAACTGGTACAACGGACCGTTCCATTCGCAGTCACGTTTTGCCAGATAGTCATTGACCGTCACTACGTGCACACCTTCATGCGTCAGAGCGTTCAGGTAAACAGGCAGCGTGGCTACAAGGGTCTTACCTTCACCCGTTGCCATCTCCGCTATCTTGCCTTGGTGCAATACCACACCGCCGAAGAGCTGCACGTCGTAATGGATCATATCCCATGTGATCTCATTTCCGCCCGCCATCCAGTGGTTGTGCCAGACAGCTATATCCTTTGTACCTTGTACTTGGTCACTTTGTCCCTTGGATACGATCTCTACGAAATCGTTGTTCGCCGCCAGGTCGCGGTCCATATCGCTTGCCGTCACCTCTACCGTCTCGTTCTGGGCGAAACGGCGTGCGGCGGACTTGACGATGGCAAAAGCCTCCGGAAGAATCTCGTTCAGCACACGCTCGTACTCTTCCTTGATCTCTTTTTCCAACTTGTCCACTTCGTTGTAAATCTTCTCGCGCTTCTCGATAGGCGTTCCTTCTATCGAAGCTTTCAGTTCGGCGATACGGTCCTTGCGGTCCTTCACTGCCGCCTGCAGTTTGTCCATCAGTGCCCATGAATGTGCACGCAACTCATCGTTAGACAAGGCATCAATCTCCTCGTACGATGCCTTGATCTGGTCCACTATCGGCTGAATGGCGCGCATATCTTTCTGCGCCTTGTTGCCGAACAGTTTCGTAATAATCTCTACAAAATTCATATGTCGTTTTCTTATTTTCCTATATCAAATAACTTCTCGTTCTTCGAGTTGATGACCATCCACCGGCCTCTTCTCTTCACGGTGATCATATCCTCCGTCGGCGACGGGAAGACATGTTCGTAGAGGAAAGGCAGGATGACTTTCCCCTCCGTGTCGAGCATTCCTCCTATCCGTTTTCTCCGCGGTTTTTGGTCATACGCCACATAGGCGTTGCGAGGCTCATAACAGTAGAGGGATGAGTACTCGCACGGGATGATCCATTTCATATGCTCGTCTATCACACCCTCTTTTTCGTTCTGCCGCACGATAAAGCGATTCGGACGGTCGGCATCTGACACTTTGTCGAATATCGCCGGGATGATCACATTCCCCTCCAGATCCTGCACGCCCCATTTCTCCGGGAGGAAGGAGACTTGAGGGCCTTGCTCCGCAAAGGTGACATATTTCTCGTTCAGATACCGTAGCGGCGAGTAGTCAAACATCGTCTCTTCTCCTTTGATGAACTGCACTCTCGGAGCGTTATTCACCATCTGCCATGCGCGTGACTGCTTCTCCGCCGTGTACCATTCCGGCACGGGCACATACTGCAAAGTCCGTACGTCCAGAAACAGCCATTCTTTTTTCTCCCTGTCGTGGATGCGGATAAAATCGGGGTGGCGGGCAACACGCATCGCGAGGTTTCGCCATTTGACGTCCCACACGATCTCGCCGGACTGATCTATCAACCCCTGATGTTCGCCTTTCCCGTCCTTGGTTCGGAAGAAAGCTACTCCGCCGGAGAAATAATAGATATAATTTACCTCCTTAATTATCTCGCGTATATTCATCTTTTACGTCGCTTATGCGCAATCGGGTGCAAAGGTACTGCTTTTTTTTGACATATGCAAATACAAAATGCATGCCACGGCTTTTTTCTGCCATTTTGGCATATTTTATCCTGTTTCACCCTCCTTTTCCGCCCCTTCTTCAGCGGTTCTTTTATTTCTTTGCATCCCGAAAAAATGCCATTTTATTTGCATATACCAAAAATTTGTTGTATCTTTGCAGCGAATTTGAAATTCAAAGCCTCAAATTTGCGTGTAAGTGACTGAAAATATGGTATTTGCGTCGTAGGTATGTTGTATAAAGTCTAGGACTTACTGCTAACCGACCTTATTTAGGTCTTATTTAGGGTCTTATTTAGAGAACAAAAACTATGTCAAAGCACTTAAAAATACGGGTAATGGACCGCTTGAAGTCTTCTGGATTTGAGTTTGTCTCACTTCCGGCGGGAAGTACGCCTCATAAACGGGGTGTACACTATTTCCATACATGCGCCTTTTTAACTGCCATACGGGGCGCGATGGACATGGCGAAAGAAGGTCGGAAGTGCCGGAAACGCATTGTGGTAAGAACATCCCGTTTCCGGGCAGGATTGCATGAGTTGTACACCTACCATTTCCCGAAACACTGGTCTGCGGCTTGTGTCGCGAACCGCGAACTGATCAAAGAGGCGCAAAAACAAGCGCACGCCCTCGAACACGACCATTCTATCGAAGCCCTCGAATGGCGCGTGCGGTTCTTTAACCATTATTTTAGGGTTTTCAAAGGCGGCGCCAAGCCTGAACCGGGCATGAAGCCCTACTCGCGTTTTTACCAATATACCTACGTCTCTATCTACCGTCAATTGCAGGCGGAGCGGAAGAAAGCGCAGGAACCGGAACCCGTTTCCTTTGAGCCTATAGAGCCGGAGCAACCCTTCCGCCTCAAAAAACATATCATAAACACGGGTATGCCTACCGTTTTAGACCTCTTAACCAAGCCGGGCAGAGACCGTTGGGAAGCCGGTTTGCCTCCCCCTATATAAAATTCTGCAAATTTATTTGCATATTTCAAATATTTTTAGTACCTTTGCACCCGAAATTGGATAATATGGCTTGTTGGTTATGCAAAAGAGTACAAAATACAAGTGGAACATAGGAATCGGACTGCTGGTTGCGCTGGTGTATGTACTTATTCCGATAGATATATTGCCGGACGCAGCACCTGCTATCGGCTGGATTGACGACATCATCGCTATCCTGCTTGCTGTGGCAAACGCCCTTGCCCTCTTGTCCAAACTCCGCAAAGGGGGAAATGAAAGGTGAAAAGTGAAAAGTGAAAGGTGAAAGATGAAAATTGATAATTTATGAAAAATATTGCATTTATCATCAATCCCGTCTCGGGAAGCAAAGAAACGCAGAACGCGAAGAAGAAACTGCCGAAGTTGATCATGCAGACTCTGGACAGCGAACAATGGCTGCCGAACATTGCCTTCACGGAATATGCCGGCCATGCCACGGAGATGGCTTATCAGTTTGCGAGAATGGGATTTGACGCCGTGGTAGCGGTAGGAGGCGACGGAACAGTCAACGAAGTGGCAAAGGGGATAGTGAAAGGTGAAAAGGGAAAGGTGAAAGGTGAAAGGAGCACGGCGTTGGGTATTATCCCAATGGGCAGCGGAAACGGTTTCGCACGCCATCTGGACATCCCTGTCCGCCCGCAGAAAGCGATAGAGATGCTGAATCACTCGGAGCCGATCTGGGTGGACTACGGTACAGCGAACGGACGTTTGTTCATCAGCACCTGTGGCACGGGTTTTGATGCACTTATTGCGGACCATTTCGCAGGAAGCAACAAACGCGGGTTTTCCGCTTACCTGCAAAACATCCTGCATGACGTGTTCAACTACACGCCGCAGACCTATCACCTCATCGGCGACGGGCTGGATGTCACCCATAAAGCGTTCCTCATCACTTTTGCGAATGCAAACCAATGGGGTTACGAGGCGCTGATCGCACCCAAAGCCAGCGTGCAGGACGGAAAAATGGATATCATGCTGATGTCGAGCCATGCAATATTAGGCAGTGCATCTCTCGCCCTACGGCTCTTTGCAGGAAGTATTGACGACAGCCATTTTATGAACACGATACGGGCAAAAGAAGTGACGCTCGAACGCGAAACGGCTGCGCCCTTCCATATAGACGGAGACCCGGTGGAAATGGAGAAAGACATCCATATCAAAATCATTGAAGACGGACTGCGCGTTCTCGTAGAGAAACGGTTTTGAGTCATAAAGTGAAAGTTGAAAGGTGAAAGGTGAAAGGTAAAAGGAGAATTATGGAACTGAAAATAATCAATAAAAGCAGTAATCCGCTGCCGAAATACGAGAGCGCACAGGCTGCTGGAATGGACATCCGTTGTAACATCAGCGAACCTATCACGTTAGCGCCCATGGAGCGTAAACTCATTCCTACGGGGCTTTTTATCGAACTGCCGGCAGGCTACGAAGCGCAGATCCGTCCGAGAAGCGGACTGGCTCTCAAACGCGGTCTGACCGTACTGAACACACCGGGCACTATCGATGCTGACTACCGGGGAGAAATAGGTGTGATCCTCATTAACCTGAGCGGAGAGGCACAGACCATCGAACCGGGAGAACGTATCTGCCAGATGGTTATTGCCAGACACGAGACACCAGAAGTGGTAGAAGTGACCGAACTGACCGACACGGAACGCGGAGCCGGAGGATTCGGACACAGCGGGAGGAAATGAAAGGTGAAAGGTGAAAGATGAAAGGTGAAAGGTGAAAGGTGAAAGATGAAAAGTGAAAGGTGAAAGGTGAAAGGTGAAAGGTGAGAGTTGAGAGATACATAGTAATTCTCTTTGCGATACTGTTGGTGCTGCCGGCAAGCGCGAAGAAAAAGCCGCAGCCGGAGGTTGCTGCTTTGAGTGCGGAGCAGCTGCAGCAGTTCACGTACTATTGGTACGCTGCGCGGCAGGCGATAGAGGAAGAACGGTATGCGGACGCATACGCCTTGCTGCAGTTCTGCAATGCCATCAAACCGGACGACCCGCAGACGCTGACATTTATGGGGGTATTATATCAGGGTATAGGAGACGAGGCACGGGCTAATGATGCGTTCAAGAGAGCATACGAACTGGCGCCGGATGATTGCTGGCAACGCTATCTGGAGCCGCTCAAACAGCAATACATCGAGCAGAAAGAATGGAAAAAAGCGCTGAAGACGCAGGACGAGATTGATAAACGTCAGGGTAAATACGATGCCTACAGCGCACTCACCCGTTACCGCGTGTATGCGATGTGGGGAAAACCGAAAAAAGCCGTTGCGGCAATAGACAGCTATCTTGAGATAGAGCCTACAGACGTCCGTTTTCTGCTCTTTAAACTGGACCTCATGGAACGCATGCATGCACGCCCGAAAGAGCTGTACGCGCTCTATGACCGGATTTTGGAAATCACGCCCTATAACCTTATGGTGCTGAACAACTACGCATGGCTGCTTGCAATCAATAAAGGGGATCTGGTCAAAGCGGAACGGATGAGCCAGATTACCATCAAAGAAGAACCGTATAACCCTACCTATCTTGACACCTACGGGTGGATCATGTATCTGAAAGGACAGAACGAACTGGCGGCATTCTATCTCGACAGAGCCTTGCAAAATGCCACAGATAGCAACCGGAAAGTCATTCAGGAGCACCTGATGAAGGTGAAAGGTGAAAGGTGAAAGCAAAAAGATGAAAATTGAAAGAATAATAATCATGCTGATAGCAGCCGTGGTTCTGGCGGGCTGCGGAGCAAAGAAACAGGCTGTCAGCGATCAGCCGTCAGAAGTCAGCCAGGAACCGGAAGAACCGGCTTGGCATACTTGTCTTATTCAGGGGGCAAGAGCGGTTGTATATACTGAGACCGATAAGATCTCTGCCGCTGTTACGATGCAGACCGTGCGCGACTCGATGATTGTGATTACGGTCATGCCTATGTTGGGAATCGAGATGGCGCGGCTTGAAGCTACGCCGATGGAGTTGACCGCCATCGATAAGATTCATGGACAATACGCCGAACTGACGTACGCCGAACTGAACCGCAAACTGACACCGAGTCTGAACTGGGATGTCCTACAACAGATCAGTACAGGCGAACTACCGCTGGGAGAACAAAAAGCACGGATGATGTACTCCTTCGGAGATCATACGATCGAGATTGTCATTGACTATACGCCGCGCAGACTCGATGTGCCTGTTCGGATAGGAAATATCAACAAGAACAGATATACAAAAGTAGATGTATCGAGATTCCTTTAATATAAAAAGACTCTTCGTCCTCTCTCTTATACTATGCTTCCTGTTGCCGGCCTTCAGCGAGAGCGTGAAGGATCTGCAAAAGAAACAGAAAAAACTGCAACAGGAGATTGAGCAGACCAACAAAATGCTCAAGCAGACCAAGACGGACGAGAAAGCCACGCTGAACAAGTTGCAGTTGCTGGGTCAGAATATCCAAAACCAAAAGAAACTGATTCACACGCTGGATAACGAGATCACCGCTTTGAACCGCGAGATGAACTCGCTGAACAACACGCGCGACTCGCTTCAGCATGTTCTGGACGGCTATAAGGCGGATTATGCCCAAATGGTGCGCCAGAGCCATTACGCACGCATCCAGCAATCGCCGCTCTTGTTCCTGCTGAGCAGCGACAGTTTTCAGCAACTGGCGCGGAGAGCACGTTATTTGCAGGAGTTCGCACGTTTCCGGCAGCAACAGGTAAAACGGATCGAACACACGCAAGCCGAGATAGACACCCAGAACGAACTGCTCCGTGAGAACAAGAACAACAAACAGTCAGCCCTCTCTACACGCAAACGCGAGCAGGAGAACCTCAAACGCGATGAACGCAAGCAGCAGAACATGCTCTCGCAACTGAAGAACAAGGAGAAGAATCTGACCAAACAGATCCAGCAAAAACAAAAGAAGGTAAACGAACTCAATAAGAAGATTGACGACATGGTCCGCAAAGAGGCGGAGAAAGCCTCCAAGACCACGCTGACCAAAGAGCAGCAACTGATCGCCGGTGGCTTCGAAGCCAACAAAGGCCGTCTGCCATGGCCCGTGGAGAAAGGAATGATAAGCGGACATTTCGGCAAACAGCAGCACCCTGTTTATACCCAGGTGACAATGGATAACAAAGGTATCTACCTCCAGACCGTTGCCGGAACAAAAGCACGGGCGGTGTACAAAGGAGAAGTGACAAGCTGTTTCATGGTAGCCAACACCTATGCTGTGATCATCCAGCATGGTAATTACCGCACCGTCTATTCAAACCTATCGAAACTGAATGTGAAACAAGGGGACAAAGTAGAGACCAAACAAACTATCGGAACTATCTTCACGGATCCCGACCAAGACCAGAAAACAGAATTATATTTCCAAATATACAAAGATAAAAATATTCTAAATCCCGAATTATGGATCGCAAAATAGACTGCTTCGCTAAAAGACAAAAGACCGCTTCGCTCAAAGCGCAAAGAGTAAAGACCAAATGGAGCCGGCTAATCCTGTTAGTCCTTATTCCTTGCTCCCTATTCCTTACTCCTTCCTGCAAGACCAACAACTGGACGGAATGGAAAATGCAGAACGAGGTATGGCTGGAGAACAACAAGACACAACCGGGTGTAAAGGTTTCTTCTACGGGACTGCAGTACCGCGTTATAGCAGACCCGACGCCTCAGGACGCCAGACCGAATACTACCAGTACCGTTGTTTGCGACTATACCGTCAAACTGATCAACGGCTATCAGGTGGACGCCGGCAATAATGTAGCGCTCAATCTCGCTAACACCATTCCCGGATTTGCAGAAGGCTGCCGTAAGATTCATAACAACGGCGACATAGAGCTTTTCATTCCTGCTTATCTGGGGTATGACTATGCCAAACACCAGCAGAACGAATACAACAAAGCCGAAGGCTACGGCACCGAAGGCACACAAGGTTATATTCCGCCCTACTCTGCTCTTATCTATACGATCCATCTATGCGGCGTCTCTCAGGAATAATATTGGCGCTTGCACTGACCTTGGTCGCTTGTGAGGAAACAACTTTTCAAAGTAGTGTCCCCGCTTACCCTGTTCGGATCGTTATTGACACCAAAGTAGGTGCTTTTGTACATTTTCAGCCTACTTCTTTCGGCTCGCATATCGTAGTGAACAAAGACGGCTATTTCATGGACGGCAAGTTTGTACAGCCTGTCCCCGCAATGTACGCATGGGGATATGGAGGCGTAGTAGTGTATGTCAGTTCGAACGGGTTTGACGCGTACGATCTGGCGTGTCCTTATTGCGCCTCGCGCGGCAGTTGCCATACCTGCAGCGTGGATGGCGCGCATGCCGTTTGCCCTGTTTGCGGCGAAGAATATGACTTGCTATCGGGCGTAGCCGTACCTACCAAAGGTATCGCGCATGAAGCGCTCAGACGGTTGAATATTATCAATTCAGACGGACGACTGACCATCACACAACGATGATAACAGAAAAAGACCTTATATCCATAGGAGTGCTCAAACGCAACCATGACGACGACCTGCCGCCGTTTATCTTTGTCAGAAGAGACGGACTGTTCGTGCCTTTCAGGTCCGAAGACATAGCAGAACTACGCGGAGAAGAAGCCTTTGTGCTGCGAACCGACATAGCGGAAGAAGCGGACGGACTGATGACCTGGCAGGACCTTGTGGGATATACGATTGAGGACGACGAAGCAGGGCCCATCGGTACGATTGACGAGATAGACGAGAGTACAATTAACACCCTTGCCACGCTGCAGGACGGACGGATGGTACCGCTGCATGAAGATTTTATTATAGAGATAGACGAAGAGGCACAAGTGCTTCGCGTTCATTTCCCCTTTGTGTTATGAGCAACAAACTGACAGCCGCCGAAATGGGGCGCATGAATATAGACCAGTACCGCCAAGCCGACAAATTGCCGCTGGTGGTTATTTTGGACAATGTCCGCAGCCAGCATAATGTCGGAGCCGTATTCCGCACCGCAGACGCCATGCGCATAGAGCGGGTCATCCTTTGCGGGATATGCTGCTGCCCCCCGAATCAGGAGATTCACAAGACCGCTCTCGGCGCGGAAGAGAGTGTCGAATGGCTCTATTTTGAGGACACCAAAGAGGCAGTGAAGGCGCTGCAGGCAGAGGGTTACACCGTTTACGCCGTAGAACAGGCGCATAACTCCATAACCCTCGAAGAAGCGGCAGAGAAAGTACAAAGGGACAATGTACCATGTACAAAGATAGCCATCGTTTTAGGTCACGAGGTCTTCGGTGTACAACAGGAAGTAGTGAATCTCTGCACCCAATGCATAGAGATACCCCAATACGGGACAAAGCACTCGATGAACGTGTCAGTCACGGCAGGGATAGCGATGTACCGGCTTTCAGAGGCGATGAGGGAATTGAGAATTGAGAATTGAGAATTACGGATTATCCTCTTCAAATATTATCCCCTGCCAGGGACAAGACGGTAGCCAAAGCGGCTATTCAGGCAGGCGCCGATGCAATCTATATCGGTGCTCCGGCTTTCGGCGCACGCCAAGCGGCAGGCAACAGTATAAAAGATTTAACCGAAGTGGTTCAGTACGCGCATACCTATGGCGTGCAGGTCTTGGTGACGGTCAACACGCTGCTGCATGACGACGAATATCCCGAGGCGGTCAAAATGATACATGCTTTATACGGGATCGGTGTGGACGCCCTGATCATTCAGGACCTGCATCTGTTGGATTTGGATCTCCCTCCTATCCGTCTGCATGCTTCTACCCAGTGCGACAACAGAACGCCCGAACAGGTCGCGCACCTGCGCGATTTGGGCTTCAAGCGGGTTGTGCTGGCACGCGAATTAGGTATAGACGAGATCCGCGCAATCCATGAAGCGGTGCCGGACATCGAACTGGAAGCATTCGTCCACGGCGCTTTGTGCGTCAGTTATTCGGGGCGGTGCTATATATCCGAAGTGCTCGCGGGACGAAGTGCCAACAGAGGAGCCTGCGCCCAGTTCTGCCGGATGGCATACGACGTGCTGGATAGTTCGATGAACGAAGTATCGGACGACCAAGGAATGCCTATTCACCAGCGGTATGTGCTCTCTCTGCAGGACATGGACCGATCGGCATACCTGCAAGAACTCATTGATGCCGGAGTGACGACCTTCAAGATAGAAGGACGGCTCAAAGATGCGGACTATGTCACCAACATCACCGCCTACTACAGGGAGAAATTAGATAACCTCACCCCGACCCTCTCCACAAGGAGAGGGAGGTCAGCAGGGGTATACAGCCGTTCTTTTGCCCCTAATCCGGAGAAGACTTTCCACCGCGGAGGAACGGACTATTTTCTGCATGGCAGGACAAGACCGATGGCAAACTGGAACACACCTAAATCCACCGGCGAATATATAGGAGAAGTAATAGAGGTACGAGGCAACACCCTGCGTGTGAAACTCAAAGACGGGGTGACACTCCATAACGGAGACGGACTGACTATCAGTTCGGAAGGCTGTTCCGTCAACGGCGTAGAAGGCAATATTATTAAGATTAACAAGAACCTCTCCCCTGCCCTCACCCCAAGAGAGGGAGCGCTGTACCGCAATCTGGACGTCGAGTTCGTGCGCTCGTTGCATGCTGAGCGGCGCATTCCTGTAGAGGTTATTTTCAAAGAGACGGAGAACGGATTTGAGATCCTTTATAAAGCCATTTCCTCCGGAAAGGTATGGAGAGGCACTTTTGATTTCCCGCACGAAGCGGCAAAGAACGAAACGAAAGCGATAGAGAATATCCGAGTGCAACTCTCCAAACTGGGCGACACACCTTATATCGCGCAAAGCGTGCAAATAGAGAGCAAGCCCTATTTTATACCCATCAGTGTTCTAAATCAGTGGCGCAGAGAAACAATCAACGAATAAATGGAAAATGACAAAATGGGACATAGCTTAATGACTTGCAAATACTGCCTGCTCTTTGAGTTAGGCCATTGCCGCAAGCTCAATCCTTATCCAAAGGATAAGGAGCCGCGTTTCCTGCGCCTGCGTACCGGTAAGGTACTGACGCTCCATTTCGATTGCAAGAACTGCCAAATGTTGATAGACGAATGTTAGCTTTTATTTTATCCTTAGTATTGCATGTCTCTGCGGGCGAAAGCATCAACGCCGCACTGGACTCCGCTCGAACGGTGTATGCCGAGCGGGGCGAGAGAACCACAATCCTTATTGAACCGGGCACGTATCGGGAAGAGATTACTATTGATGTGCCAGGCCTGACGATGAAGAACGCAGCCCGCAAACCTTCTATCGGGTTGCTGAATGGCGGCGTGGATTGCGACAAGAATGCAGTGCGGATAACCTGGTATTACGGGCATGGATACCAATACCGGTCGATGGGAGACAAGATCAATTACGGAGGTAGTCGCATGCGGTTATGGAATGCTTCTGTGCTTGTTACCGCTCCTGATTTTACGGCAGAGAATATCATCTTTGAGAATTCCTTCAATCTCTATGTCTGCGACCTTGAAGCGGCAGACAGTCTTGTAGATATCTCGCAATCCGACATGCCCTGGACGGAGAAAGAGCGTCCGAAGAAAGTGATGCCTATTCGTCCGAAGGATGTGGGCTCTACCGAAGTACAAAAGAAAGCCTACCGTGAACGGGCTGCAGCCATTTCTTTTAACGAAAAGGCGACGAACGCCCACTTGAAGAACTGCCGCGCAGTGGGACGACAAGACGTGCTCTACGGTGCGCAAGGCGCCTCTATCTACTGGGAAGGCGGAATCCTGCAAGGCGGTGTGGATTTTATCTTCGGTGCCATGACAATGAGTGTCAACAAAGCTACTATCGTAGCAAATATCAACGGTGAGAAAGGGGATAAATGCTATATCTCCGCCGGCCGGAGCGGAAGCAACGAGAAAGGCGAAAAGGCTTCTTCTTCACGCGGAATGCTGTTCTATAAATGCCATATACGGCTTGCTGACGAAAATGAGTTAGTAAATCGGTCTGTCAGTCCGAAGGACGGTCTGTCAGGCGCAGCCGGTCTGTATTCTGTCAGCGCAGCGGTCTTCTTAGCCCGCCCTTGGCGGAGTTGGGGCGAGACTGTATGGGCTTATACCACATGGGACGAAGGAGTGCTTAATCCTGACGGGTGGAGCACCGGGCTTATCCAGAAACGCCCTGAGTTCGATCCCGCCAGTCCGTGTCCGCGCAGCTATGAATACAAATCGCAGGACGGCTCTGCAGGAAGACCAAAATGGGTCTCCGTTCTCCGGAAACCCATTTTACCCGATGGCACAAAACTGAAGCCGAAATCTTGGCTTACTTCACGGCCTTGAAACTCATGTCCAGACTCTTGTAGCTGTGCGTGAGTGCGCCTACAGAAACGAAGTCCACACCTGTCTCGGCATATGCACGAATCGTTTCAATCGTAATACCGCCGGAGGACTCTATCTCCATGTGACGGCCAGCCTTTTTCTCCCATTCGCGGATTATTTTTACCGCCTCTTTGGTTTTCTCCGGCGTGAAGTTATCCAGCATGATTCTGTCAGGTATATTCGTAGCCAGCGCTTCGCGGATCTCGTCAAAATTACGGCACTCGATCTCAATCTTCAGGTTCTTTCCCTTCTCCTTACAATAATCGCGTGCACGCGTGAGCGCGTTAGTAATACCTCCGGCAAAATCCACATGGTTGTCCTTGAGCAGGATCATGTCGAAAAGACCTATACGGTGGTTCATACCGCCTCCAAGTGCAACCGCCTCTTTCTCCAGATAGCGGAGCCCCGGCGTCGTCTTACGCGTATCAAGCACATGACATCCGGTGTCCTCAATGAGAGACTGATAGCGATGAGCCGTAGTAGCCACGCCCGACATGCGCTGCATGATATTGAGCATCGTGCGCTCGATCTGCAACAGACTCAGCTCCTTGCCATAGACCTTAAACGCCACGTCACCCGGCTTCACATGGTCGCCGTCATGCAGAAATTGCTCTACCCTGCATTCGGGGTCGAAATAATTAATGATTTCTTTAGCAACCTCTACTCCGGCGAGTACGCCTGTATCTTTGATAATTAACTGCTGGCATCCCATTTGGGTAGGAGGGATACAACTGAGAGAGGTATGATCGCCGTCTCGGATATCCTCTTCAAACCAGATAGCAATAAGTTTACGAAGTTCTTTTTTGTCCATAAGTCTAAAAATTTTGTGCAAAAGTACAAAAAATCTTGCATATATGCAAATTTTTTACTAATTTTGCGGCGTGAAGAAGAAAATATACATCTGTTTATTGCTCTGCGGGCTGTGTTTGCCGGCAATGTCAGAGACGAAATGGGACCATATTACCTGGCGCAATGAGATTCGTGCCGGCTGGGGCGACCAGCTGTTTGAGAGCCTGATGTGGCATAATCCGACGAGTATCACAACCACGATGCCTGAAACTTTTCAGCAGACTTATCACGAGGATTACCGCCACCACCAGCATATATGGCTGGAGTACCAATACCGGTTCAAACACTGGTTCTCGCTGGGTGCCATGATGGACATGAGCGAAGTAGGATGGGACGATGTGACGCGCAATGGCGCCGGCGCAGAGTTAAGCCGCAGCCGCGGGCATTATTTCTATAATCTGGTATTCATGCCCACTATACGCTTTACCTATTTCCACCATGAGAACGTGAATCTGTACTCCGGTCTGGGAATAGGTCTGGACATCAACGGCGGCACGGAGACGAACGCCAAAGGTCAGCACACGGAGGTTGGAGCCGCTGTCAATCTCACGGTTTTCGGAGTGAGCGCCAATTACAAGAGATGGTTCTGGACTGTTGATTTCGGCGGCATGTATGCCCTCAAGAACGCCAATGCCATCTATATGGCTTCTTCCAGAATAATCAATGTCGGATTAGGCGCGAGGTTTTAAGAAGGTGAAAGGTGAAAGTTATGAGATATAGGTACCAACATATTCTATTGCTGCTTATGGCGGTATGGATGGCGGGCTGTCAGTTCCGGCAGGATGAGAACGTTGATTTCACAGACCTGACGGGTGCAGGCAACCTGACATTCCGCGTTATCGGTCAGAACGAGCGGGACCTGAGCGAAGGCATCCCGAGCGACTGCTATCTGCCGGACGGCACACCGGTGTGGGAGTATTCAGATGCCGTTGAGTCCGAACCCGCGTCAGAGAGCAGCGAGGCAGGACCCGCCGGTCCCCGTCGTACCAGTTCGGTTACCGGAGCAGGAATACTGCAAGAGCTGCTCAAATACGGAAACCAGAACAAGATTATCGAGGTGGTAGGTACTTACCCGAGCATAGACATTGATGGCAACCCAATTACCCTTTCCGGCAAAGTGATGCTACCCAAGAATGGCATCCCCAAACGGATGATTATCGTGAGCCATTATACCGTTTGCTCCAACGCCGAAGCCCCCAGCAACTGTTTCTCCCTCGAGGGCATGCTGGTAAGAAGCGGATATGGTCTTATCATTCCGGATTATATCGGTTACGGCGTTACGGCAAAGGAAGTACACCCGTATCTGGTGATGGACGTAACGGCGCATAACGTAGTGGATATGTATCTGGCAGTCAAACCATGGTTAGAGGCTATCGGACGCAAAGCGGATGACCCCAGTCTGGATCTCATGGGCTACAGTCAGGGCGGCGCAACCACGATGGCGGTGCAGTACCTGATAGAGACCGAATACAGCAACGCGAGTAGCATTGATCATATCATGCTCCACCGTGTGTTTGCCGGCGGCGGTCCGTACGATGTCAAAGCTACCTACGAGCGTTTCGTCAACACCGACACGGCAGGATACCCGGTTGCCGTGCCGCTGGTGCTGCAGGGCATGATCAAGGGTAACAAACTGAACATGCAGATGGAGGATATGATGCAGCCCTGGCTATGCGAGCATATGGAGAACTGGATCAACAGCAAACGGTTCACCTCCGCCCAGATCAACAAACTGATCGGCACAAAGGTCACTCATGAATTGCTGACAGCCGAGGCAATGGAGCAGAAGTCCGAAAAAGTGGCGGAGCTGTACAAAGCCATGACCCTGAACTCCATCATTGCCTACGACTGGGATCCCCGAGCCCCGGTCTATATGATGCACTCTATGGACGACGAGACGGTGCCGTACACTAACGCCACGCATGCCCGGACACATTGGAAAGATGCCAACATCACCTATAATTTCGGGCACTACGGCGGGCACGTGATGACCTGCTTGCGATTTATCTATACCGTACAAGAGTTGTTAGCCAACGAAGAGGCAGAAAGGAAGAAATATGAGAACTAAAGACCGCGGCTGCGCCGCTCAAAGCCAAAAGACCGCTACGCTCCAAGACAAAAGACCTACACGGACTCGACGAATCATATTCGGTCTTATGTCTTATGTCCTGGCGCTTGGTTCTGTACTCATAGTTCCCTCCTGCAATACGGAGGCGAACTACGAGACAAAGGATGTGGAAGTGAGGATGGCAGTCACGAATGTGTCCTCGGGTTTCATTGAATGTGAGTACTATACCAACAAGGATGCTTATTATCTCATCGCTATCTGTGAGCCGTGGGAGGACTACAACCCCATCACCAACTCCAAACAATTCATGCAACTGGCGCTGGATAGCGCATACGCGGAGTACCTCGTCTGGCGCAACGATTTGTTGAGAAACAAGGAGTTCAACGTAGCACCTTTCGCCTCCCACTCGCTCCAATACGGTTACACCACCCGCTTCTTCACGGGCTTGACGCCCTACACGGACTATTGGGTATATGCCTTCCCCGTTGATCCGGAAACAATGAGACCTGTCGGCAAACTGGTATTGGAGAACATCCAGACTTCTATAGTATCCACCGTAGAGATTCGTTTTGAATACCGCATCAGGGGAAACTGGGACTATATCTACCCTGTGGACACGCTCGGTCATATCAACTCCCGCTATCCCTTCATTGCCATAACCAAAGACAGCCTCGAGCTGACCACGGAGATTGCGGAATGGGACACACCGCTCCCCTTCTTCTATAACTGGGAAGAGAATATGTTCGAATATCCCCAACTAGCCGATGTCTTTTACGGCGTGAAAGCGACCGAGAATGACGGCATCCATTCGACCTGCGAGTTTAAGGAAGGGCACACGTACTATACCGGTATCACCGGCTTTGACGGGCTGTTCAAACACATGGCGATCTATAAGTTCACGTGGCACAAAGACTGCGTGTACTATTTCCATGACACTGACTCCACCAACCTATATATCAAAGACATGGACAAACTATTATAACCGGTGTCATGAAAATCACCCTTCTCCTGGTAGGCAAGACTACCGACTCACGACTTATATCCCTTATCGAGGACTACCGGAAACGGCTTCTGCACTATGCGCCGTTTGAGTTGGTCGTGCTGCCGGATCTGAAGAACACCAAATCACTTAGCGAAGAGCAGATCAAAACCGCCGAGGGTGAAGCTATCCTTCGTTTTGTCACGCCGTCCATGGACGTCGTTCTGCTGGACGAGCACGGACGGGAATTCCGCTCGATTGAATATGCCGAATGGCTGCAAAAGAAAATGGGTTCAGGCAAAGACCTGACACTCGTTATCGGCGGTCCGTACGGTTTCAGCGAAGCTGTCTATCAGCGCGCCGACGGCAAAGTATCTCTCAGCCGGATGACCTTTTCCCACCAGATGATACGAATAATGGTCATTGAGCAGATATACCGCGCAATGACCATTCTTCGGGGCGAGCCCTATCACCACGAGTGATTTAACGAACCCGTATTTTCTGACCTATCTGCAGGATCTTTGTCTCTTTGATCTTATTCAACTGGCATAGTTTACGGACAGTAGTACCGTAGCGTTTGGCGATACCGGAAAGCGTGTCGCCGGAGCGCACCTTGTGGTATTTCATCGCAGCCTGCTCCGCACGCGCCTGTTTCATTGCCTTGACAGCAATCACATACTCTTGTTCATTCTTGAGTTTGCCGGTAGAGAAATCAATGAAATTAGCAGGATTCATAGCTTCGCCCAAGTAGCGGATCTCCAGATGCAGGTGGCTTCCTGTGGAACGACCTGTGTTACCACCCAGACCGATCACGAATCCCGCCGGCACTTTCTCATACTCATCCACAAGCGGACGGCTCAAGTGGCCGTATATTGTCTCCAATCCGTTGTCATGACGGATCACTACATAGTAGCCGTATCCTCTCGGGTCCCATCCTACTATACGTACTTGTCCGGGCCATGCCGCACGAATCGAATCGCCTATCTGAACCTTGATATCCGTTCCTTTGTGCATCCTATACCGTCTCCAGCCGTAAGGACTGGTCACATAGCCGGGAGCCGGCAGTACAAAGCCCGCCATAGGAATATGCACATCCTCCTTGAGGCTGTCGAAAAGCGTGCCATAGGGATTCACGCGCTCATCCGTCCAGATATGACGGTACAGGCTGTCGGCAGGGTGATGGGTAAAGAGCGTACTGTCACCCAGCATGAACTGCGGCGCCAACTTATACACCACCTCTCCGTCTTTCGTCCTCACCACTATCTTATTGGGAAGCACCTCCAGGTCGCATCCCAGAATAAGGGTGTCATGGCTGAAGAGACCTGCCAGACATTCCGGCAGCTGGTTCATACGAGCATCCAGTTCATCAATATCCTCCAGTTCGTCCCCCTCGCTGTCAGAAGCAAGAGTGTCCAAAGGAGGAACAAGCCCCAGATCCTCTGTGAACACATTATCTGCTTTTAATGGAAGCAGAAGCAGCAGAAGCAGAAGCCACAAAGATGTAATATAACGCATACAACAGCTAATACCAATAATGTTACACAAATTCCGATGAGCCATTTCTTACCATTGCTCTTGCCTACTTTAGGCGCTTTCACCAGCGGGAAAGATACCTGCTCCGTGAGCGTTTTGCCGAACGGCACGGAAATGATAGCGTCAGCGTTGACAGCCCATCCGTTCGCATTCAGTACCGGTGCCAAGTTGCGGCGACGCAGTTTGAGCCATGCCATGATCATGCTCGGACCGCTAATAAGCAACAGGATACCGCAGAATACCAGAATCTGCTGCCACCATGTGAGTGTCACCCATCCTTTTGCCACGCTGACCAGCATCGTGCCGATCATGCCTAACGCCATACCGATGGCGGCAAAGATACCTGCGAACTTAGCGATATCGAAAGCCGGTTTCTGAGCCCCATCCGGAGCTCCTTCCACCTTGGCAGCATCCGCTTTGGCAGTCATATCATCAAAGGCTTTGGCGTCTTTCTCGGCTGCGGACTTGTTGATCTTCTCCTCTATCCATTTAGCGAACTTGCGGTAGGGAGTCCAGAACGCCTGGCGGATGGAAATCGGGTTGTCAATGATCTTCGTTACGGTAGCATCATAATCGAGGCCGTCGTTGTCGTAGAAGATACCGTTCTTTCCTACACTGAGGTTCTTGATCTCCCCCTGCGTCATAGCCGCTACAATCTGGGCGGTCTTGCCGCTTTTCTGGTTCACGCAGTTGCAATAGAGCAGATACATACCGCTGAGCGGTGCTTGCGCATCATGTTTGGCGGGATCGTTCACGCGGATACAGAGATGGCACGCGCGCTGGTCTATAATGAGTGTACCGGCCTGGAAGGAAGCGATGGTCTTCTCATTCAGGTCATAGAAATCTTCCAGCGTAATGAAGTTACGCAGCAGCCGGTAGAAATCGCGGTGGAGCAGCAGCAGTTTGCGCAGCGGCATGAACTCCGCTTTAGCAGCAGCGAGCGCATCGGCATTGGCTCCTTCGGCAGCCGCCTTAGCCGCCTCCCACTCTGCTATCTGCGCGCCCATCTCGGCGAATTTCTTCTCCGTCATACCGGGTTTGACTGCATCCTCGGGGATTACTGCCAAGCCGAGTTTCTGCAATTTCTCCTGCTCGAAATAAGCGGCATACTCTGCGCTTTTCTCTTTGTACGCAGCTATCACATCCGCCTCAAGAGGAGCCGCAGGAACAGGCTGTTCCTCAATAGCGACAGCATCGATGGCAGCCTGCACGTCAGCCAAAGCGATCTCGCTCTTGTCCCCTGCTATCTTTTTGGCTACCGCCAGGACATCCTCGTCTGCCATGTTGTCAATAAGGATGGTATCCTTCTGTTCAAAAAGCGATTTGGGATCTTTAAGCGATGCGCAGAGGTACTCCGACGTAGCGACAACTTCTTTCAGACGCAGCTTGCCGTCTCCGTCTGTATCCATCAGACTCAACGAATCCGCACTGATCTCCAGACCATTGACCGGACAAGACAGCACGGTCCACATTTTCTTGTCCAACTCGCCGAGGTGACGAAGATCCTCGGCCGACTGAATGCGCACGCGGGTCACACCGCCTACATTCGCAAAACTCCATTTGTACTTTGCCATAATATTTCCGTATTTATATTTTTCACAATTTACGGTGCAAATTTACTGCTTTTTTTTGAGATATGCAAATATAACGCACGATTTTTCATTTTTTTCTTGCACATATAAAAAAAATGTTGTACCTTTGCACGCTTTTTCGCGCGATACTATAGGAGTACCGGCTATAAAGCAAATTGTTTAACTATTAACGGGAATTCGAAGTTCCGACATACCGAAATAACTACAAATCGCAATATCCGGTATCTCGAAATGACGTTTCTCACAAATGATTCTACCACAATGGCAGAAAATCTTTCTCTCCAGAACTTCGACTGGGATGCCTATGAAGCACAACAACAAGGCACACAAAACGAAGAATTAACCCAAAAGTACAACGAGACGCTGAGTGCCATCAAAGACAATGAAGTCGTTGAGGGTACCGTTATCTCTATCAACAAACGCGAGGTAGTAGTAAACGTAGGCTACAAGTCCGACGGTATTGTTCCGGCAGCTGAGTTCCGCTACAACCCGGATCTGAAGGTAGGCGACAAAGTAGAAGTCTATATTCAGAGCCAGGAGGACCAGAAAGGCCAGCTCGTGCTGTCTCACAAAGAGGCTCGCGCTGCTCGCGCATGGGATCGCGTTAACGAGGCTTACAACGCAGGCGAGATCGTTACCGGCTACATCAAATGGCGTTCGAAAGGCGGCATGATCGTTGACGTCCTCGGCATGGAAGCATTCCTCCCGGGAAGCCAGATCGACGTAAAACCTGTTCGCGACTACGATATCCTCGTAGGCAAGACGATGGAGTTCAAGATCGTAAAACTGAATCCGGAGTTCCGCAACGTCGTTGTATCGCACAAAGCTCTTATCGAGGCTGAACTCGAGGCTCAGAAAGCCGAGATCGTCGGCAAACTCGAGAAAGGACAAGTACTTGAGGGTACCGTTAAGAACATCACCAACTACGGCGTATTCATCGACCTCGGTGGTGTTGACGGTCTTATCCATATCACCGACCTCAGCTGGGGTCGCGTTAACGACCCGCACGAGTTCGTACAACTCGACCAGAAGATCAACGTTGTTATTCTTGACTTCGACGAGGAGAAGAAACGTATCGCTCTGGGCTTGAAGCAGCTGGCTCCTCATCCATGGGATGCACTGGATCCGAACCTGAAAGTAGGCGACAAAGTACACGGTAAGGTAGTCGTAATGGCTGACTACGGTGCTTTCGTTGAGATCGCAGAAGGCGTAGAGGGTCTCGTTCACGTAAGCGAGATGAGCTGGAGCCAACACCTCCGTTCCGCTAACGACTTCCTGAAAGTAGGCGACGAGGTAGATGCCGTTATCCTTACTCTCGACCGCGCAGAGCGCAAGATGAGTCTGGGTATCAAGCAACTCAAAGACGATCCTTGGGCAAACGTAGAGACCAAGTACGCTGTTGGTACCCGCCACTGGGCTAAGGTACGCAACTTCACCAACTTCGGTGTCTTTGTAGAGATCGAAGAAGGCGTTGACGGTCTGATCCACATCAGCGACCTGAGCTGGACCAAGAAGATCAAACACCCGAACGAGTTCACTCAGATCGGTGCGCAGATCGAGGTTGTTGTTCTTGACATTGACGTAGCTAACCGTCGTCTGAGCCTTGGTCACAAGCAGCTCGAGGAGAATCCTTGGGAGGAACTTGAGGCTAAGTTCGGCGTAGACACGATCGTTGACGGCAAGGTAGTTGAACTGACCGACAAGGGTGCTGTTGTTTCCCTTGAGGAAGGCGTAGAGGCATTCTGCACGACCCGCCATCTCCAGAAAGAGGACAAGAGCCCGGTAGCTGTAGGCGACACACTGCCGTTCAAGGTTATCGAGTTCAACCGCGACGCTAAGCGTATCCTCGTATCGCACCTCCGTACCTGGGAGGAGCGCAAAGAGGCTCCGGCTAAACCGAAGAAAGGCGCTGCTGCTCAGGCAGAACCGCAGGCTGAACTGCCGAAGGTGGAGAAGACCACACTCGGAGACCTCGGTGTCCTGGCTGACTTGAAAGCTACGATGGAAGCAGAGGAGAAACCCGCTGCAGCCAAGAAGGCCAAGAAAGCTAAGAAAGACGACGATGCCGAATAAGCACCAACCGTCTGAAATGAAATAAGCGACTCTTATGAGCCGCTTATTTTTTACTACTTCGTACTTCGTACATTGTCCCTTCGTACCTCCCTTTACATTCTCTCGGGCATTTCTATACCCAGGAGCGCCATGGCAGAACGAAGCACTTTTGCTACGTTCGCCGCGAGCAGCAGACGCAGCGCTTTCTTCTGTCCGTCCGGCTCGTTGAGGATGCTCAGATCATGATAGAAAGAGTTGAAATCGCAGGCGAGTGCGTACGCGTAATTACAAATGACCGCGGGCGAGAACTCTTCTCCGGCCATGCGGACAGCAGACGGATACTCCGTCAGGCGCTGGATGAGGGCGAGTTCCTTGGGATCCAAAGAAAGACCGCTATCGCTGACAGAAGACAGACCGGCTTCGCCTGACAGACCGCTGTCGCTGACAGATTTGCGGAGGACGGAGCGGATACGGGCATACGTATATTGGATAAACGGACCTGTATTGCCGTTGAAATCGATAGACTCTGCGGGGTTGAAAAGCATGTTCTTGCGCGGATCGACCTTCAGAATAAAATACTTCAGCGCACCGAGCCCCACCTTGCGGGCGATCTCGTTCGCTTCCGCTTCGGTAATACCTTGCAGGGTATTGACCTTATCCTTACTGATCTCACGTGCGTCCTCCTCCATCTTATCCATCAGGTCGTCAGCATCCACTACGGTTCCTTCGCGGCTTTTCATCTTACCGTTTGGAAGTTCCACCATCCCGTAGGAGAAATGAACCAGCTCTTTGCCGAAGGGAAAACCAAGTCGGTCAAGGAGTATAGAAAGCACCTTGAAGTGGTACTCCTGCTCGTTTCCCACCACATAGACCATCTTATCGATAGGATAGTCCTGGAAACGCAGTTTGGCGGTACCGATATCCTGGGTCATATAGACCGAAGTACCGTCCGAACGGAGCAACAGTTTCTCGTCCAGCCCGTCTTTGGTCAGATCCGCCCATACCGATCCGTCCTCACGGCGATAGAAAGCGCCGGAAGCCAGCCCTTTCTCCACCTCGCTTTTTCCCTCGAGATAGGTATTGGATTCGTAATATATCTTATCGAACGAAACGCCCATACGGCGGTATGTCTCGTCAAATCCGGCATATACCCATTCATTCATTTTCGCCCATAGCGCGCGTACTTCCGGGTCGTTTGCCTCCCATTTACGAAGCATTTCCTGCGCCTCCTGCATAAGCGGAGCCTCGCGTTTAGCCGTTTCTTCATCCATGCCGCCCGCCGTCAGTTCGGCGATCTGCTTCTTGTATTCCTTGTCAAAACGGACGTAGTAGTCTCCGATGAGGTGGTCCCCTTTCTTGCCGGATGACTCAGGCGTCTCGCCGTTACCGAACTTCAGCCAAGCCAGCATGGATTTGCAGATATGTATTCCGCGGTCGTTGACGATATTGGTTTTCACCACTTTCCATCCGTTCGCCTCCTGGATCTGCGCAATCGAATAGCCGAGCAGGTTATTACGGACATGTCCGAGGTGGAGCGGTTTGTTGGTGTTGGGGGACGAATATTCCACCATCATCAACATTTGGTCATTTTCACATTTACCATTTGGACATTTAACATTCGGGTGTTTGAAGCGTCCGTAGTGCTCGTCGGCATTGATGGCTTTGAGTTGTTCCACCCAGAAAGAATCAGAGATAGTGAGGTTGAGGAAGCCCTGTACGGCATTATATTTAGCTATCAGCCCTGAGCCGTCAGCCATCATCTTTTCGCCGATCTCGGCCGCCACCTGTTGCGGGGCTTTGCGCGCCGTTTTCACGAAAGGAAAGACCACCAGCGTGATGTTTCCTTCAAACTCCGGACGGGTTTTCTGTAACTGGATCTGCGAATCCTCAGCTTCCACGCCGTACAACGCCTTGACTGCCGATTTCGCAAGAGAAGTTATTTGCTGTTCTAAACTATTCATAAAATCATTTACCATTTGGTCATTTACCATTTAGCCATTTATTTTGCCATTTGGTCATTCAAAGCTTCGGGTATTTGCGGAACCAAGAGGATATTTTCAGCCGTATGACGCCGAGCAAAGCTTCGGAGAAGATACCACCGCTCATCTTGGAAGTACCGAGCACCCGGTTTACGAAGATGATAGGTACCTCTATGATTTTTGCGCCGCATTGCGATGCGGTGAACTTCATCTCGATCTGGAAGGCATATCCTTTGAAGCGTATCTTGTCCAGTTCTATTGTCTCCAGGGTATGGCGGCGGTATGCCACAAATCCTGCGGTGGTGTCATGTATGTCCACTCCCAGCACGAAACGCACATATTTGGATGCGAAATAGCTCATCAGCACTCGTCCCATAGGCCAGTTGACGACATTGACGCCGGTCACGTAACGGCTACCTATCGCCAGATCGGCGCCCCGGTTAGCGCAAGCGTCATAGAGTTTGAGCAGATCCTGCGGGTTGTGGCTGAAATCGGCATCCATCTCAAAGATATACTCCGCCTTATGCTCGATAGCCCATTTGAATCCGCATATGTATGCCGTTCCCAATCCCAGTTTGCCGGAACGCTCGACGATATCCACACGGCCCTTGTATTTGCCGGTCATAAGTCGTTTCACGATGTCTGCCGTTCCGTCGGGTGAACCGTCGTCGATAACCAAGACATTGAATTCTATCGGCAACTCCATCACAGCCGTGATGATGGCTTCGATGTTTTCCTTTTCGTTGTAAGTAGGGATAATAACAAGTCTTTCCATATAGTACGAATTACACATTACGAGTTATGAATTATCCGCGATGACATGGTCATTCAGGACATATACCGGGCTGGGCGTTGTCCGCTCAAGGGCTTTGAGGAAGATGTCCGTTCCGGGCAGGATGTCCAGTTCCTCCAGATAGGAAGCGACGGTGTTGTACGCTACCTGCGGGTCGTTGTTCTCCAGGGAGAGATGGCACAGCCATACATTTCTCAGATCGGGGTGCCAGTTTCGTTCCAGCAGTTCGCCGCAGGTATCATTACTCTGGTGTCCGCGCGGCGAAAGGATCCGCTCTTTCAGATAGGTGGGATAAGGTCCGTTGAGGAGCATATGCTCGTCATGGTTCGCCTCGATGACCAAGTGGTTCGCCGTACGGATATACGCCTCCATCTCGTCGTTCACGCTGCCGCAGTCGGTCATGATCACGAACCGCTGCCCCAGATAGTCGATGCAGTAGCCCACACACTCGGTAGAGTCGTGCTCGATGCTGAAGGTATTGATCCGCATACCGAAGAGTTCCCACTCTTTTCCTTTCTCGAAATAGCGCCGGCTGGTACGCAGTTTCTCCCTCACGCCGTAGTTACGGTCTATGCCTTCGTGAATCAGGGCAGTAGAATAGATCGGCAGGTGTACACGCTCACCGAGGGTGCCTACCGCACGTATGTGATCCGCATGGTCATGCGTGACAAGCACGCCCATGATATTTTGGAAATCGAGGCCCATCTCACGCAGGTATTTCTGGATCGAGCGTGCAGAGATCCCGGCATCGATCAGTATTCCCTGACGACGCGTACCGAGATAGTAGCAGTTTCCGCTGCTACCGCTGGCAAAACACCTGAATATGAGCTCCTTCTCCTCCATTTTACAAAATCGGGTACAAAGGTACAACAAAAATTGCACATACGCAAGTTTTTGAGCGGAATTTTTGAAAAAGTAGAGAATTCTCTACTTCTTTTAGGGATAGATAGCAGGCACTATGCTTGCATAAGGGGCGGCTATATAGCACTAAAAGAGAGGGCGCAGCCCTTTTCAAAAATCCCGCTCATTCTTGCGTATGGGCTGCAGGTGGAGAACTGCCTTGACTTGGCAGTTCGAACGGAAGGAGCAGCGGGGAGCGTCGCTCCGACATAGATAAACGTACTTTCGAAGGGGTCCCCTCTGGGGGAGGAGGTCGAAGTACAACAAAAATTGCACATACGCAAGAATTTAATAACTTTTTATTAAATTAATCGTTTGAGCGGCGCGAAATAAGACGTTTTCAAGCGATTTTTTTGCCGTGCGATATGCATATCGCGATTAATAATCAGGCTGCGGAGATACGACGCAGGCGGCAAAAATGCGCCAAATTTACTATTTGGGTTATTGAGAACTTTCCGTTATAACGCAAGCAGACGGGCATTGCCCGCCTGCTCTGTTTGTTCATTGACTTTGTACTTTATAATTAGTACTTGGTCACTTTGGTACTTAGTCCTTGGTACTTAGTCACTTAGTCACTTTACTTGACCTCCTGTCCCGTGAGGGTATATTCCTTCTCCCCGCAGAGGATGAGGACTTGACCGTTGCGGAGAACTTTGGAAGCCTCACACCGACTCTCCTCTGAAGGGAAGGGAGTGTTGTCAATGGATGTCGGCATATTCGATGCGCCTTGGATGTCGAACTCCTGCCAATAGGTGTCTGCCTCATATGCGCTGACAGCCTCGTCCGGTACATAGACCGGAATCTGGCGTTTCACATCATAGAAAGTCTTTGCCTGAATGGTCGGCGGAGTAACTGAATTGACCGTGATCTTCTTCAGTTTGGCGCAGAGTGCAAAAGTATTATCTCCTATAGTCTGCACAGAAGACGGCAGCACCAGGTCCTCCATGTACGTACAGCCGTAGAAAGCACCGTCGCCTATTTCCTCTACCCCTTCGGGGATGTCGAGATTCTGAAGCTCATGTGCGTTGTAGAATGCCCAGTTACCGATTTTGCGGAGTTGGCTAGCAGAGGCTGCAGGCGCATTGAGACGTCCCGGAGCACCGGCTGACGAGCCACCAAAAGTAATGGATTTCAAACTGCGGCAATCCTCAAAAGCAGATTGCTCGATTTCTTCTACAGAAGCAGGGATATCGATGGATTGCAGATTCTTGCATCCGGCTACCATCATATAGCTTACTTTCTGCAAGCCTGCCGGTAATACCAATTGTTGCAGGTTATAGTAACCTTTGAAAGCCTCGTCCGCAAACTCTGTGTTCGTTACGCGGGACACATCCAATGTCTGAAGGGTCTTATAAGAGCGGTTGATGAACAGTAATGCATTCTCCGTTAATTCGCCGCCATTGACAGTTACATGGTTTAAGTTCTTCGTATAAGAAGGCCAATCTTGCTCAGGAACATTAAAGAATACCGCAGGCGCCTCAACAGAGCTCATGTCGGTGCATTCATAGAAAGCATAATTTCCAATGCTTGTGACGCTATTGGGAATGGTCACAGAAGTCAAACCGCGGCAACCATAGAAAGCACTACCTCCAATGCTTGTGACGCTATTGGGAATCGTCACAGAGGTCAAACAGGTGCAACGTTCAAAAGCCTCACTTCCAATGCTTGTGACGCTATTGGGAATCGTAACAAAGGTCAAACCGGTGCAATCAGCGAAAGCCCTTTCTCCAATGCTTGTGACGCTATTGGAAATCTCTATAGAGGTCAAACCGGTGCAATAATAGAAAACCTCATTTCCAATGCTTGTGACGCTATTGGGAATGGTCACAGAAGTCAAACCGCGGCAACCATAGAAAGCACTACCTCCAATGCTTGTGACGCTGTTGGGAATGGTTACAGAGGTCAAACCGCGGCAACCATAGAAAGCACGATCTCCAATGCTTGTGACGCTATTGGGGATAATGGTATTTTGACAACCTCCAATAAGAGTATTAGTAGCCGTCTCTATTATAGCATTGCAATTATCGCGGCAATCATAGACCGTATTGCCATTTTCTACAACAATAGAGGTCAAACCGCGGCAATAAGCGAAAGCATACTCTCCAATGCTGGTGACGCTATTGGGAATGGTCACTGAGGTCAAACCGGTGCAATAATAGAAAGCCTCATTTTCAATGCTTGTGACGCTATTGGGAATCTCTATAGAGGTCAAACCGGTGCAATCAGCGAAAGCATACTCTCCAATGCTGGTGACGCTATTGGGAATGGTCACAGAGGTCAAACCGGTGCAACTAGAGAAAGCCCAACTTCCAATGCTTGTGACGCTATTAGGAATCGTTACAGAAGTCAAACCGCTGCAATTCCAGAAAGCACTAGCTCCAATGCTTGTGACGCTATATGTTTCCGAATTACATACCACTGAAGATGGGATTACTACTGTGCCAGAGTATTCGTTTGAGTAGGAACTAGGACTACTCCCACGATATGTAACTGACGCGGTTTTGGTACTGCTATCAAAATCATACCAAATACCATCGACTTGTGTGTCCGAGGCGAACATCGTTCCTACGCTGGCTGCTACAGCGAGCAATCGGGTAAAAAGTTTTTGTTTCATGATGATGTTATGTTAATTGTTTTTTGTAACTCGGCGGGAAGCCAATCCCGCCAAGCCTATGATTTTATCTTACCTCCTGTCCCGTGAGGGTATATTCCTTCTCCCCGCGGAGGATGAGGATTTGGCCGTTACGGAGGATCAGCCTACCTCTGTCTCCTCCCTGAAGGGAAGAGGATATTTCTTCAATGCCTGTAGCAGTACCTTCGCTTGTTGTGGTGAACTCTCCGGAATAGGTGGCGACGGTTTGATTATTGGCATCCTTGGCCGTCAAGTTATAGCCGTATTGAGTATTACTATTGAGTCCCGTTACCGTGAACTGCAAACCGTTGGCGGTCATTTTCGCTGCCGGCGCGTGACGGTTACCGTTCCTGCCCGGCGCAAAAGCAATACCGGTTAACTGACCGTTGGCATTGAAGACAAGCGTGCAGAACAGTACACCATCTTTAGTTATCTGGATGGTATAAGAAGCCGCATTGTTGCTTGTCGGCCAGGTGAGTGTTGCTGCATTGTCCTGCGGTTCCACTTGTACATCGTTGGTGGCAACGGTTGCTTCTTCGGCACCGATGGCGTACGTGTAGAAGAAATCCCGCCAGACAGCAGCAGCTTTGTACATGTCTATCGAGTTCGGCAGAACGTACAGCGTACACTCAAACTTATCCACTCCGTCAAAGGCATTGCTATAGGTGTTAGTCGGCGTTGGTCGATAGTTGAAAATCGTTTCGAGGTTCATGCAGTTATAGAAAGCTTGCTCTCCGATGGTCTTAACGGACTCGCCGATTGACACTTTCTTCAACGTCTCAATGCCTGCAAAAGCGTTTGCGCCGATGGCTGTGACGGAATTACCGATGACGAGTTCTTCCATTTCGTTCGGTGCTTCCGCGCCAAACTGCATGTTCTCTGTAAACTCGCCGGCATTGCCGATGGTCAGCACTTTGTTAGTCGGGTCGTATGACCAAATCAGCGCCAAGTCTTTTCCGCACGTTCCCACGCGGTCATACGCAAACTCTGCCGTAAAGGTGGTGTCTTGAGTAATCTGCGCGATACGTGGGTTGTCTTTCAAACCATCGCTCCATTGTGTGAAATGATAGCCGTAATCAGGCATCGCTGTGCAAGTTACAAATGGTTCGCATATAGATATAGTCGCGACATCAGTTGTAGCCACACTGCCATTTTCTGCTTGAGTGGATATTTTGTACGGTAATGGAGCATATTTTATTCTAGACGCATAATCCGACCATACTTCTGCGGTTTTGTATGTATCTAACGTACCACAAGGCACATATATTGATATGTTAAGGGGATTGGTAGGATGACCATAATCATCTTCATCGTAGAAAGAATATGCTTCAATAGTAGGCGGTGTTCCTGCTTCAATCATTACAGAGATCAAACTGCTGCAACGAGCGAAAGCACAATATCCAATGCTTGTGACGCTATTGGGAATGATCACTGAAGTCAAACTGCTGCAACCTTTGAAAGCTCCACCTGCGATGGACTCTATTCCATCCGGTATCGTATATGCACCGGAATAAGAGGTTGGCATAAACGCAAATACATGTGCATTATATACCGGAGAGGTCAAACCGCTGCATGCAATGAAAGCACAATCTCCTATGCTTGTGACACTATTGGGGATGGTTACAGAGGTCAAAGCGGTGCAATAAGCGAAAGCATACCCTCCAATGCTTGTGACGCTATTTGGAATCTCAACAGAGGTCAAACCACTGCAATTTTGGAAAGCATAATCTCCAATGCTGGTAACGCTCTCTGGAATGGTCACAGAGGTCAAACTGCTGCAATAAGAGAAAGCATAATATCCAATGCTTGTGACGCTATTTGGAATCTCAACAGAGGTCAAACCACTGCAATTTTGGAAAGCATAATCTCCAATGCTGGTAACGCTCTCTGGAATGGTCACAGAGGTCAAGCCGGTGCATTCCGCGAAAGCCTTATTTCCAATGCTGGTCACGCTATTGGGAATCTCAACAGAGGTCAAACCGTAGCACTCAAAGAAAGCATAATCTCCGATGCTTGTGACGCTATTGGGGATCGTCACAGAGGTCACGCGGCAAAGACAGAAAGCAGAATTTCCAATGCTTGTGACGCTATTGGGAATGGTCACAGAGGTCAAACTGATGCAAATTCCGAAAGCATATGCTCCAATGCTTGTGACGCTATAAGAGACATCATTGTAGGAAACAGAAGCGGGGATATTGGCGGTTGTTAGTCCGCTATAGTTATTACTCGTGGCGTACAACTGATACGTTACCTCAGCGGTTTTGTACGTAGCATCAAGGTTGTAATACAAATCGCCGATTTGAACGCGCTCATAGTCCCAAGCGAACGCGGTTCCTATGCCGGCTGCTACAGCGAGCAATAGGGTAAAAAGTTTTGTTTTCATATGAGTATATGTTATTAATATGGCATATTGAAAGTGAAATGTTTCCGATATATACATAGTATTGACTCTATTTCCCAAGCACTAAGATTAGGAAATTTATCCGCAAACCATCGTGTTTTAATCCTTGTAGGATAATCTTTATCTACGTTGTTCTTCATCCATGGCGTAACTCCATACAATGCTGCAGCACCACCCCATGGACCAGTATTGTTTTTCTCCCCATACAAGTAAACGAATTTGTTAGGCAATATAGGCTCTGCATGATTATAACCAATACGCAAAGCTGTATCGTACATAGTTAGAGAGGCATTAGTATGACCATTGAGGAAAAATATTGTTCTAATGACATCATACAAATGTTCAAAATTAGTAAAACGCCATTTTTGAATATCCATCATATTTATATTTTGTATTTCATTCTGATATGTATTTTGTGGGAAATGCCTTCTTTGATGTGGATTGGGAAAATCAAAGACTACTTTGGCTCTTGAAATGAAAGATGATAGTTTTTGATAATCATCTATTGGATTGAGGTCTTCTTCAACATAATCACCTTTATCCTCTTTCCAATTGCAGTTCCATATGTCCTTATCATTGATAATCATGTGTTTTCCATACACATAATCTTTTCCAGTTCGACAGGAAGCAAGTTCTTGTTTGATAAGGGAGAGTAAATTCTTTTCGTAATCATCAATAATGTCACGAACACAAGAAAATTTCTTTGCCATAATATTAAAATATTTTGGTTTTGCCTCCACTTTATTATTCGGCTTTCGGCATTCTCCTTTATTATTTCATTTTAATGTTAGCGCGTACGCATATACGCACAAAAAAGCGTGAAGTCCGCCTGTTCTTCACGCTCAATGAGGGCTTCGCAATCCCTTAACCGGTAGAAAAACAACCGAAGTCCACGCCCGATATGCTAAACCCACCCCACCAATAGCAGGGCGCGGCATGTATAACATACCCACGGGACATTCATTGTTGCTGTCACGACCGGTTTTGAATTTTGCGAAGATTCCATTGAGTCGCAAACAACGTCAATAAACGCCTTTTTATGTCCTCCTTTTTACATCGTGAGGGATGCTTGTTGTTTTACGTCGGCAAGCGACGAGGGATGCTAATCCTCAATCACACCTGCATGTAACTGTTCTATCGGGAATACCAAATCCCAATTTTTGCCCCAGACAATATTACCGTCCTCAATTTCGAAGCGGCGGAAATGGCGAGGGTCAAGATATTTATTATACTGCGGATGAGGGTGACGACGGATGAAATCACCTATATCTACTCGGCGGGTCGTTTGGTCGCTAAACAACAAATCGACCATCAAGTTACCCGCATCTTTTGCTTCTGTGATATACAATCTGTTCATAGTTATATTTTGGTTTTAATGGTTGTGCTCTTTACTGCCTGTCTTAAGACAAAGAATTTAATCCACTTGGTAATTATATTCTTGCTATATTTCCGAATAAACTCCTCGGCTGTCTTTTGATCCTTGGAAGGCAACGGTTCTTCTCCTGCCTTCTCCCGTACACGAATCTCTACCAAAACACCATTATTCATAATAAGTTCAAAAATACTTTGGCAACCTTTATGAGTTACATGTACATGGATAGGCTCATGTTCGTTCGAGTAGAAGAAAAAGACAAATCCGAAATATTCAAAAATCTTTGGCATAGTGATGGTCATCATTATTTTGCGCCGCAAAGATACAACAAAAGTTTGAATTACACAAATAATTCTGCATTTTTTTGTATTTTTGCTACATACCGCACGCTTGGTGTACTACTACATTAGCCCCAAAACCGCGTTCGGCAGAAAATCAACCTCAAATGGACATCAAAACGACAGCGAAAAGGAATAGAATAAGGGCCACAAAAGAGTGCACAAAAGGGGCATTAAATGGGTGCTAAAGAGGCGTTCTAGACTTTGTTCCTAATTATCGCCTATAATTTATTTATATTCAGCAACTTACAGAGAAGTCAAATTTACGCAAAATCACCTTGTTTTGCCATTTCAATTGCCATATTTGCACAAAAAAATCTGCTTCAAAAAAATATTTTATCAGTCGAAAGTAGAAAGTCGAAAGACCGCTACGCTCAAAGAGAAAAGCAAATTAGGGAATTAGGGATAAACGGCAAAAGTGGAAGGGAAATCTTTGATTTTACGCTTTTTATTTGCACATGTCAAAAAAAAGTGGTAAATTTGCAGCCGAATTAAATTAGGCTAAATATAGCATAAAAAAACAGGCTCAGGAAAGATGAGACGGAGAATAGTATTTATATTCCTATTAATAAGTGTAGCAAGTATGGCACAGACTTATCTCTATCGCGGGAAATCGAATTATTCCAGCGATATCCTTTACACGTACGACGGACAGTATATGTACCGCGGGAAATCGACGTACAGCAGTGATATTCTATACAGCTGGAACGGGCAGTATGTGTATAAAGGCAAGTCAAGTTATACGAGCGATATCCTATATACATGGGACGGGAAATACCTATACAACGGTAAGTCAACCTACTCAAGCGATATCATCCTGACCTTCGACGGACAATATATCTACCGCGGGAAATCGACCTACAGTAGCGATATCCTATATACCGTGAGCAAAGAATATGTCTATCGCGGGAAATCGACGTACACGAGTGATATTCTGTTCAGTTATGACGGAGTTATACCGGTGGCGTTACTAGTAATGATGATGCAATAGAAGTCAGGAATTAAGAGTGAATTATGATAACAATAGAACAGTTAAAAGACGTACAACAACGGGCGGATAAGTTGAAGAGCTATCTGCAGATCGACGAGAAACGTATCCAACTGGAGGAAGAGGAGCTGCATACGCAGGCTCCGGGTTTCTGGGACGACGCAAAAGCCGCTGAAGCGCAGATGCGTAAGGTGAAGAACATCAAGCGATGGATAGAAGGCTATGAGGGTGTCCGCGGCGCTGTAGAAGAGTTAGCCCTTGCTTATGAATACTACCGCGAGGAGCTGGTGACGGAAGAGGAGGTGGATGCCGCCTATGCCAAGGCCGTGCAGGAGGTGGAGGACCTGGAGATGAAGAACATGCTGAGCCATGAGGAGGACCAGATGCCGGCTGTTCTGAAGATCGTGTCCGGCGCAGGCGGTACGGAAGCCCAGGACTGGGCGGAGCAGCTGATGCGAATGTACCAGCGGTATTGCGAGAAACACGACTACAAAGTGACGATCGCCAACCTGCAGGAAGGGGACGAGGCGGGTATCAAGACCGTGACATTCAATATCGAAGGCGACATGGCGTACGGTTATCTCAAGAGCGAGAACGGCGTACACCGCCTCGTGCGCGTGAGTCCCTATAACGCGCAGGGCAAGCGCATGACTTCGTTCGCTTCCGTCTTCGTGGTGCCGCTGATCGACGATACCATCGAGGTGGAGGTCAATCCCGCCGGTATCAGTTGGGACACTTTCCGCAGCTCCGGTGCCGGAGGTCAGAACGTGAACAAAGTGGAGTCCGGCGTGCGGTTGCATTACAAGTTCGTCAACCCTCTCACCGGCCAGCCGGACGAGATAGTGATAGAGAACACGGAGACGCGCGACCAGCCGAAGAACCGCGAGAATGCCTTACGGCATTTAAGAAGTCAGCTCTATGAGTTAGAGTTAGAGAAACGGCGTCAGGCGCAAGCGAAAGTGGAAGCGGGGAAGAAGAAGATCGAATGGGGCAGCCAGATACGGTCGTATGTGTTCGACGACAGGCGCGTGAAAGACCACCGCACGAACTACCAGACAAGCAATGTCAATGCGGTCATGGACGGCGATATAGACGCGTTCATCAAAGCGTACTTGATGGAATTTCCGGAATAGCCGGAAATTCCGGTTTGAAAGTTTGAGAGTTTGAAGCTTTGAAAGGAGAAGGGATATATAAGGACCGGGGAAGCAAGTTCTTAGGGTTTGCGGAACCGATACAGGACGAGGCAGAAGCCAAGGCACGCATAGCGTGGTACAAGAAGAAATACCACGATGCGCGGCATGTATGCTACGCCTATCGTCTGGGCCCGGATCTATGGCGCACCAAAGATGACGGCGAGCCGCACGGCACCGCCGGAGCTCCTATCCTGCGATCCATTGACGCCCGAGGATTAGACAACATCTTAGTGGTCGTCGTGCGCTATTTCGGCGGTACGCTGTTAGGCACCGGAGGGCTGATGGTGGCATACAGGGAAGCCAGCAAGGAAGCCCTTGAAAGCTTCGTTAAAGAGTTAAATAGTTAAAATGGTTCACTGCGTGAACGTTAAGGGGTGAAAGATGAAAGACGAATTTAGAGACATACGGGCATACCGCGTAGGATGGATCCTTTGGATAACGGATTTTCTGATTGTGTTCCCGATCCTGCAGGTATGGGCATGGAAGAGGACCAAGTGTCTCAAACTGGATTATCTGGGCGACCGCAAGCAGATAGAGAAAGACATCAAGCACGGTGCATTCTTCATGACCAACCACCGCGACATCGTCATGGATGCGGCATGGCTGTCCTACCTGCTCCGGACGCACTATTTCATCCGTCCGTATATGGGTGTAGGCGACAACCTGTTTGCCAAACCCTGGATTGAGTTTGTGATGAAATTCCTGCGGTGCTTTGCCGTCAAGCGTGGAGCGGCAGCCCATGCGCAGTTAGAGAACGCCAAGCACCTGTCCGCCTATATCCGCCGGTTGCGCAGCCGTGGCAAGTCGATATGGCTGGCGCAACGAGAGGGCCGCGCGAAAGACAGCAACGACCTGACGCAGGGATCCGTGCTGCACATGCTGACCATGGGAGACGGAGACCTGTACGAGAAGATCAAAGGACTCAACATATGCCCGGTCAGCATCTCGTATGAGTACGATCCGTGCGACTACCTCAAAGCCGCCGAGATGCAGCTGAAACGGGACAACCCCAAATGGCGCAAGACCAAACGCGACGACGTCATCTCCATGCAAACAGGTATCGAGGGATACAAAGGCAGAGTGGTCTATCGCCTCACGCCGAGCATCAATCCGGAGATAGACGAAATGCTCGCCTCGCATCCCGAATACAGAGAACAACCGATACACGACCAACTGCAGCATGTATGCGATATCATCGACCGCCATATCCATCAAGGATATGAGATATACGAGCGTGGCACGGATTTTGAAGCGTACATAGAAAGCAGGTTGGCACTGATAGACATTCCCGGCAAGGACGAGACATTCCTGCGGGAGAAAATAGTAGAGATGTATAGATTTCCGGAGGTGAACCACCGGAAAAGTTTAAAGTTTAAAGTTGAAAGTTTAGAGTTGAAAGTTTAGAGATTATGAAAAAAGCAATATTTCCGGGATCGTTTGATCCCTTTACCCTCGGCCACTACGATATCGTGAAACGTGGTCTGGAGATTTTTGACGAGATCATCATCGGCATAGGCCGTAACAGTACCAAGAAAGAGACCTTTCCTATTCGTGAACGCGAAGAGGCAATCCGTAAGATTTTTGCCGACGAGCCACGGGTCAAAGTAGCGATATATGACTGCCTGACGGTAGATTTTGCGAAAGAGCAAGAGGCGGCGTTCATCCTCCGCGGCATTCGCTGTGTAGAAGATTTCGAATACGAGCGCAATATGGCGGAGGCAAACAAACAGTTAGGCGGCATAGAGACAATCATCCTCTATACCAGGCCGGAGTACGCCCATATATCCTCCACCCTCGTCCGCGACCTATATGCGTACGGCAAGGATGTGAGCGATTTTGTGCCGAATAAGTTGAGGTGAAAGGGGAAAGGTGAAAGGTGAAAGGAAACCCCACCCGACCTCCCCAAGAGGAGGAGAAGAGAAATTGTATATGATAAAAAGAATTCTGTTAATAGCTATATTTTCCCTCCCATTATGGGGAGGGATAGGAAGGGGCGCCCTCTTCGCTCAGAACCGGGCAGCTACGACACGCGCAGACGAGTGCATCGCGATCTTCAATGATGTGCTGCGCCAGGTGGATGTCAACTATGTGGACACACTCAACTACGAAGACCTGACAGAGACGGCTATCAACGCCATGCTGCGCAAGATAGATCCCTACACCGTCTATTACCCCAAGAAAGAGGATAACGAACTGCGTATGCTGACGACAGGCAAGTACGGCGGCATAGGCAGTATTATCCAGCAAAGGGACAAAAAGACCTACGCGGTCAATCCGTATGAAGGCAAGCCGGCCCAGCGTGCCGGTATAGAAGCAGGCGACAGGATCCTGAGCGTGGACGGCAAGAGCACGGACGAGCTGAGCGTGAGCGAGGTGAGCAACATGCTTCGCGGCGAACCGGGCAGCACCGTTGTACTGAAGATAGAGCGCGAAGGGACAGAGAAACCGTTCGACGTGTCTATCGTACGCGAGGATATCCATCTGGAGCCGGTGAGTTACTACACCGTCCTGACGGCAGACACACTCCCCTTCCCCATCGGATATATCTCCTTCAATGAGTTTACGGAGAACTCCGCACAGGCGTTCAGCAACGCTCTGGACGACCTCTATTACACCCATGGAGCACGCGGACTCGTCATGGACCTGCGCGGCAACGGAGGAGGTATCGTGGATGAGGCGTTGCAGATAGTCAACCTGTTCGTTGACCGGGACACCAAAGTGGTGGAAACAAAAGGCAAGACCAGCCGCAGCAACTATGTCTATAAAACACGTAACACCCCGCGGTACAAAGATCTTCCGCTGGTAGTACTGGTGGACAAGAACTCCGCCTCCGCAAGCGAGATCGTCTCCGGAGCGCTGCAGGACCTGGGACGCGCCAAACTGGTAGGACAACGCACGTTCGGCAAAGGACTGGTGCAGAACATCCGACCGGTGGTATATGACGGCCATATAAAAATCACAACGAGCAAGTATTACCTCCCCTCCGGTCGGTGTATTCAGGCTATCGACTATAGCGAGCGTCAGAAAGGGCACGCGCTCAAACGGGACACAGCCGGAGGTATATTGCCGGACATCGTGATGAACGACAGCGCGAAAGTAGATATCACCTATTCGCTTTATATCAACCATTATTTCTTCGACTACGCTACGCGCTACCACCGTGAGCACGACAGCATAGCAGCGGCGGAGGTCTTTGAGGTAACGGACGAGATGATTGATGATTTCTGCAAGTTCCTGGACGAGAAAGGTTTCAAATACGAAACAGAGACGAGCAAGTTCTTCGACGACATGCTGAAGATGGCCAAACACGAGGATCTCGACTCTGCTACTATCGCTCAGATAGAGACCCTTCGCCCTATTCTCACTCCCGATTACCGCGCGGCTATCGCCCGCAACAAAGATGAGATCCGGCATTTCTTAGGTGCTGAAATAGTGCTGCGTTATTACTACCAGAAAGGTCAGGCAGCCTATAACATCCGGTTCGATAAAGAACTGAAACGCGCGTTGAAGGAACTGAAATAACGGAAAGAACGGAATAACGGAATAACCGGCCACAAAAAAAAGAGCACCCGACGGATGCTCTTTTTTGTTACGGGAGGGAATAGTTATCGATTCACTTTCCTTCCGCGGAGATCGAACAACTCTTCTCCCTTACGGATATAAACCGCATTGTCAATCAGCACTTTCTGTACGTTCAGTTCCTCCGCATTCGTGAACGGAACAGCTTCTGTCTTCGGTTCTACGATTAGATAGAGCGTATAGACGGAGTCACACCCGTGCAAGGTCTGATACTCCGCTACGAGGATCGTGTCGCCGACCGGAAGGAGGCTCAAGTCGATCTCCTGCCATACTTCGTTCTCGCCCTCTGTAATCATCTTATACTCCTCGCTATGGAACGGTTGCGAGAAGATGACCTCAAGCGCTACGATTGAGTCACCGTCGGCGTAGTTCTGACCGGAGAGGACAATAGTGTCCGTAGCAGACCGGCTATAGGTTCTACCCTCGTATTCCACGGTTTCTCCCGAGCACGCATAGATGGTATCTGCGCCGTAGGTGATAATGCGTGGTTCCACCGTCAGATGGAGCATATAGGTCGAGTCACAGCCGTAGAACGATGTATATCCGGCTACAAGCGTGGTGTCACCCACCGGCATACCGCTCAAGTCGATACCCTGCCATGTAGCGGCATCACCCTCTGTGATCGTGAGGTTGGACTCAGCCGAGAAAGGTTGCGAGAAGGAAACAACGAGCGTTACGATAGAGTCACCGCCGGCGTAGTTCTGACCGGAGAGGACAATAGTGTCCGTAGCGGACCGGTTGTAGGTTCTTCCTTCGTATTCCACGGTTTCTCCCGAGCAAGCACGGATGGTGTCTGCGCCATAGGTGAGAATGCGTGGTTCCACCGTCAGATGGAGCGTATAGGTCGAGTCACAGCCGTAGATAGACGTATATTCGGCTACGAGGATGGTGTCTCCTACTTCCATAGCGCGGAGATCTATGCCTTGCCATGTCTTTTTATCACCCTCTGTGATCGTGAGGTTGGACTCAGCCGAGAAAGGTTGCGAGAAGGAAACAACGAGCGTTACGATAGAGTCACCGCCGGCGTAGTTCTGACCGGAGAGGACAATAGTGTCCGTAGCGGACCGGTTGTAGGTTCTTCCTTCGTATTCCACGGTTTCTCCCGAGCAAGCAAGGATGGTGTCTGCGCCGTAGGTGATAATGCGTGGCTTCACCGTCAGATGGAGCATATAGGTCGAGTCACAGCCGTAGATAGACGAATATTCGGCTACGATTGTGGTGTCTCCTATACCTACCGTACGGAGGTCATATCCCTGCCATACCTTCTCTGTGCCGGCTACTATCGTGTCGCGAGAGACGATACGCATTACCGGACGGACATATACCACCAGAGCAACGATCGAGTCGCCACCGAGATAGTTAACTCCCGCCAGCCGGACTGAGTCATGCGCCGGACGTTTATAGGTCTTACCGGCATACTCAACCGTCTCTCCCGCGCAGACATAGAGGGTGTCGTCTCCATACGTAGTAGGACGCGCCATCACTGTCAGATGAAGCGTATAGACAGAGTCGCAACCATAGATCGAGTGGTACTCGGCAACAAGGGTGGTATCGCCTACCGGAAGGGTAGCCAGATTGATATTCTCCCATGTCTCTTCCGCAGCCACATAGATCATCTTGCTCTCCTCAAAGGCATAAGGCTGATGGAGCGAGACAGTAAGCGTGACAATCGAGTCGCCACCGAGATAGTTAGCTCCCGCCAGCGTCACCTCCGTCACAACAGCCTCGCGGTACCAAACGCCGGCGTACTCCACCGAGTCGCCCTCGCATACCAACGCCGTATATTCGCCGTAAGTAGCAGGGAAAGGAATAACCGTCACCTTCTTCTCTACAGGCTCTGCCGGGTTATAGAAGTTATTACCCGACTGATGCGCGGTAATAATCGCTTCGCCTACAGCGAGGGTGATCAGACGGTTTTCGGCATCGACATAAGCCACTGCGCTGTCCGAGCTGGTGAAATACACCTCCAGACGGGATGTTGCAGAGGCGGTCAGAGCGAGTGTATCACGCATATAGAATTGCGGCAACTCGTCGCTCCATGTGATCGTCTGGTCATGTTTGTTCTCTCCCGATACGAGAACCGTAATTTCAGCCGAAGCCGTTTCATAGAGTGCTTCCTTCGCAGGGGTGAAGCGAACCGTATAGGTCTGCTCTCCCGCCTCCGGCACTATCGTTGGGTCTAACCATGCGAACGAACCTTCGGTAGAAGCCTCACCGCCGGTCAGGACCGACTCGGCAAGCGTTTCTCCTGCAACGATCCACGAAGCGGAAGGCGCCGTGTAGATCTCAACCGGGGTTTTAGAGAGGACAATTGTCTTCGTCTGCGAAACCGAAGCATAGCGTTCGTCACCGGCTTGGTAAGCTGTGATGTCCACCGTTCCGGCAGAGAGCACCACGAGTTTGTTGTTCTCCACATAGGCGATCGTGCTATCCGAAGAGAGATAAGCCACCTCCAAACCGCTGGTTGCTGTAGCCGTGAAAGCAGGGATCTCTTCGGTCGTCAACGCAGCCTCCTTCAGTTCAAAACCGTTGATGTACTGATTGAGACCGGTGGTGAAGATATGCACCGGAATGCGGAGCGTAGAAGGATTCTCCTTATTATCGGTAATGACAATCGTATCGTAGAAATGTACATTCTTCTCATGAGGTGTGAAGTTGATTGTGAACTCATCATCTCCGAAATCGCCACAACCCTCACCAATTGTATTTCGGCTGAGCGTAAATACGCCCTGCGTAGCAGAGAGGGTCATGAGGTCAATATTAGAGTGCGAGACCGTGATCTTCTTCGTCCACTCGGTATTGAACTCCGCGTTCTCGTCAATCTGTGCATAGTTAGCGCGAAGGAACTTAGCCCGGCTGACACGGATATTCGTAATCGTATGATCGGTACCGGTCTCCAAAGTACGGAAACGCAGTTTGGTCGCCGACTCATCCAGCGAGATATTACCGGATTGCGTATCGCTCGTTCCTACCACATTATTATATACTTCGTGCCAATCCCAGAGACCGTCACTATAGATATATTGCTCTACGATAAGAGCAGAATAGGTCGCACTACCCCAAGAACTGGTATTTTTCTCTCCGTGTTTAGCGGTAAAGGTCAGGACAGCAGGAATACCAGAAAGGTTAAAATCTTGCTGTTTCTTGCTGCCGTTAAGCGTAAGCGAACTCTGTGAGAGCGCCATACCATTACATTGCGAGGCAGGGTTGCGGACAATAACATAGTTATCCTGCGAGATAGGCAGATACTCATGTCCGTCAATCTCACCTCCTGCCTGCGAAGCGGTGATATACGTCTCTCCTTCACCTACAATAGTCAGGATATTTCCCTCCACGGCCACTACATCGGTATTCGCCGAGGTATAGGTGACAGGTCCGCCACTGGTAGCGGTAGCTGTCAGCTCAACAGATCCACTTGTGGTCAGCAAGCCATAGAGGTTCTGGTCCCAGACGATGGATTGTTTGAGCAGTTCTGTGACAGTAAAGAGTTTGGTATCACTCACCTCGTCATACTCTGCGTCACCTGCTTGGTACGCTGTGATATTGACTGTGCCGACAGCCTTTGCCAAGAGAGCAGTATCGGAGATGACCTCTATAACCTCGGAGTTATCTGAAGTGAAGGTAACCCGCCCGCTGCTGGTAGCCGTTGCGATAGATGCTATTGTCGCATCCGGGTACTGCTCCTCGGTGTTCATAGCATAGCCGGTAGCTACTAAATCAGCGTTCCAGTTAATGGTCTGCGCACGCTTGGTCGTATTCGCAGAGACATGAATTGTCTTGGTATTCGTACCATTGGAGATGGTAATATCGCCTTCGTTAACTCCCGTCTCACTGGTGTGGATATAAGTAACCGTCAGGGTCTGCGAACCATAGGTATCTATATCTCCGAACGAAGTAGGAGTAACCGTGAAACGCGGGTTGGAGCAAGTAACGGTCAACGGCGAGATATTACACCAGTTGATGAGCGAAGTCTTGGTCACCTCGCCGGAGTTAATTACTGCCGAACCGAAATCAAGGGTAGCAGGTTCAGGATCCTCCACATACTTAAGTTCTGTAACCTTGATATTGGTATAGGAGTTAGAGAAGTTACAGGAGTGGTGAAAACGAATATGTCGCGTCGATTTGGAGAGTTGGATATCTCCGGACGAATGGGTATCCATATTTGTTGCATCGTCGTTGGTCCAGATAGTGCTCCAGGAATTACCATCTGCACTCTCCTCGATGTAAAGCATGTGGGTATTGCCTACACCTTTTCGCTCATCGCTATAGCCGCCGATACCTAAAATGAATTGAGCGAAACCAGATAAACTGGCGTAATTCAGCGTCGGGTTACCGACATTTGCGACTACTTGATAAATATAGGCATAATTGAACGACAATTTGTCGGGAACTCCAGTAAACGACAAGGTCTCATACTGGTGAGTCCAATCGGTAGCCGATCCCTTACCAATAGTATAGGATTTCCCAGATAATGGTAAGTGCTCTTGCGCCCATACATTACCGCTTATGCCCATCGCTACAAGAGCAATGAGCATGGCGGTAAATTTCGTAAAGAAGTTTGTTTTCATAGAAAATAATTATTTCACGCGGACTCCGGCTGCGTTGTACCATGCATCGGCGGAGCGAATAAAGAGCTGACCATTAATCAGCACCTTCTCAAAACGCGCGTTTCCGGAATAAACGTTTTCGATCCCCTGATGCTCCGGCTCCTTCGGGTCTGTAGAGGTGCCCTCTGCATTGGTGTCGGTGAAGTCCACGCGATAGAGATTGTATTTGCCGCTTTGGGCATAGTCATCGGCAATCACATATACGAAGACGCATTTGTGAATGGCATCAAAAGCATAGAAAGCTTGGGTGGAAATACCTGTTCCAATCGAAGAAAACTCGCCGCAAGAGTCGCAGTAGGTCTCATTAATTTGATATGCCTCACCATTAAATTCGAGAGCATCTTCACCACGTGCGAGGAGCGAAATACTGTTGTTGTAAACCAACTCTACATCGTCGATGAATACAGAGTCCGGTTTATCTTTCGTTCCTGTACCGCCGCCGGGAAGCTTATTCGTGGTGAAAGTAGCGAGGATATAGGCAGGATTCTCAGTTTCAGCAAGTTTTGTATATACAAACGGCACTGCGAGACGCTGCCATCCCAGGTCGGCAGTAGCCGAGTAGTTGAGAGTAGCAGCACCCATACGGAAATCAGCATGTTTAATGGAGTCGTTGTTCAACTCGGGATCCTGATAACGAGCGTTGGTGGTAATGATTGTGCTCATACGCGCTTGATTTACCTCTTTTGCAGCATCGCGGTCACCGGGGATGTATTTCGCCCAGAAGACGATAGAGTCCGGACGACCTTGGAACGGCGTATTGAACGCGCTGTCCGGGTCAGAGAAATTGTAGTTGGATGCTGCTTCTCCGGCAGTCATTGAGCCTGCATAGATTTGGCCGTTGGTGCAGTTTCCATTGGCATTAACACCGAAAAAATATTTAGAAGACAGCACGGCGCTGTTTCTGTCTTTGGAGCCCGGGCGTACATCTGCGGACTGAGAGAACTGGGCTGTATTGCCCTTTACAAAAACAGCCAAAGGACCGGTTGCTGTACCGAAAGAATGCCATCCTGCAGGCTCATTGTTGGTCCATGCGCCCTCGAAACCTCCGTTCGGCAGCACATAGTTGTTCGAACGAACGGCATTGCCGGCGAAACATACGATAATCGGCTCCGGCAAGGTCTTAGGCTCCGCAATTTCCAGTACGATTCCTGCTTTGTTGTCCGTTGCGAGCGATTTGTACGTAACACCTTCTTCCTCATAGTAAGGTAAGATTTTAATAGTCGCGCGAAGTTTCAGGAGACCTGCCAAATAGAGAGTGGTCTCCTCAATGGTAAACTGACCATCCTCGCTGATGGCGATATTAGGCAGAACGATACTGCCCAGACTTACACCGTTGAACTTAAAATCCGGCAGTACAAACGTGAGCGTGTTGTCCGTTACGCCCGGAAGAAGATACACTTGGCTCTCGGGATATTCTTCCGAGTCAAGCAGCAAAGTACCGTCATACCGACCACACACATCCATTACGGTGATGGCCATTACTTGTGCCGAGATCAACAGCCCGGCAAAAAGAGTTGTAAAAATCTTTTTCATTGTTTTTTTGTGTTAAAAGTTATTTTATTTTTTTACCTAAGATATCATATATAGACTCATCCTCACGAATGATATAGAGATGTCCGTTGTAGAATACTTTCTGCGCACAACGTTTATCCGTTTCTGCAGTTGTTTCCATATCGGTTGCTATCGGCCGGACGGTAAGATGAAGCACCAGAGTCGAATCGCAGTCGTCAACCGTATAATAAGTTGCACTCAGCGTCATTTCGCCCAGATCCATATTACCCAAGCGGTAGCCTTCCCACTCTACGTTGCTGCCTTGGTTCACCGTCATATATTCCTCAATAGTATAGGACGGCAGGACGGTTACAGTGAGGCGGACGATTGAGTCTCCTCCATAAACATTCAGCTCGTCCACACGGATGTCCCCCTCGAAGGCTTCGGAATAGGTGACACCTTCAAAAGTAACACTTTCTCCATCGCAGATAACCGCTTCGTACGCGCCATAAGCGACCGGAATATCGGATACATAGAGCACCAGAACATAGGTTGAGTCACAGCCGTTAGAAGCCGTCAGGCTATCGTAGAAGAGATAGGGCTCCGTCGCTCTGGGCAGATCTTTGATCGTCTGTCCGCGCCACTCCAAGTCCGCCTCATTGACATATCTCTTCTCTTCGAAGCGCCAAGTAGGTAGCACAGTGAGCGTCAAGCGATAGACCGAATCCATGCCATAGACTGATTTCAGCGAGTCATACAGGACGAAGGTTCCCTCCTCCGCAGTCGGCAGCGATTTACCATGCCACGAAGTCTCCTCATTGCGGCAGGCTGTAACGACCTCTTCATATGCATAAGCGATCGGTTTGACAGTCAGCGTCAGGGTATAAACCGAGTCACATCCAGCGAGGGTCTGCAAAGAGAGCGTATCGTGGTGTACACCCGGTACAAGTTCCTTGTAGAGTTTCTCATGCCAAGTATAAGTCTCGTCCATGTTCATCTCTGCCGTCTCCGCAACAGCATATGTGGGCAGGACAGTAAGCGTCAGGGTAATAAGCGAGTCGCCTCCCTGCGTATTCGGGATCGTTGTTTGGTACGTTCCTCCTTCGGTCAGGTTTTGGAATAACTCGTCCGAATAAGGCGCATTGTCGCATGTCGAAGCGGCATAACTATATTCCGTATCCAATACTGGCGGTACCGGCTCTGCCATAGATAAAGTATATAAGGAATACGCGCGCGCCTGCGAATAGTTATCGGGCACTACATAAACATGCACTTGGTTATGCTCCGCATCAAAGCCGATAAACGATTTTGCCGCCTTGCCATTCGTGGTAGCCGCAAACGTATATTCGCTATCGCTGAACTCTGCATCTGTTTGGGCTGCACCGTTCGTGAAGTGAACAGCAGAGCCGTTCATCGTAAACGAGGTGAGGGAGTGGTTATAAATGATCTCCGCATCGTCCAAATAAACTACGTCCGGACTATTCTTGGTTGCATTACCGCCCCCTGGTGTAGCATTAGAAGAGAACGTAACTAATATATATGCCGCTGTAGAAGGATCCAAAGAGGTATAGGTAAAGGGCGTTGAAAGACGCTGCCAACCCTTAGAAGAAGTAGCAGAATAATTGATCGCGGCACTTGCCACCTTGACTTTTCCATAGTTGCCTGTCTCAGGATCCTGGTAACGCGCATTTTGGGTAATCACTGCATTTGCACGGGCTTTATTGGATGCATCCGTTACACTTCCGCCTCCCGGGATATATTTTGCCCAGAACACCAATGAATCCGGTTGACCTACAAAAGCGGTGTTATAACCGGTATTGGACGGATCGGAGAAGTTGTAGTTTCCACTGGCATCCCCCGCAGAGGTAGAGCCTGCATTAATCTGTCCGTTCGTGCAGTTACCGTTACCCTTCGCGCCTAAGGTTATTTTGGTCTGAATCTTCACGCTATGGGAGCCTGTGGTACCGGGACGAACGTCCGTACTCTGTGAGAACTGATCTGTACCATTCACGAAACCGGCAAAACCACCCGTTGCAGAAGGGAAGGAATGCCATCCGGATGGCTCATTGTTGCTCCATGATCCCTCAAATCCACCGTTATTTAGGGCATATTTCTTGTTCGTCACTTTATTGCCCGCAAAGACCACCGAAATCGGCTCCGGAAGACCGGCTTCGATAGAAAGCGACACGTTGGCATTAGTCCCGTTGATCTGACTTCCGCTCAGCATCGACACCTCCGCACGCGTCTGGATAATCTTTATATACAGCGGACGATTATTCAATGTCAGCATACCCTCCTCGTCCATAGGGATATTAACCAACACAATATCTCCCAACGAAGCTCCGTTGAATCGGAAATCCGGTAACACAAACGTGATGGCGTTTGCTTCCACGCCCGGCAGGATATAAACCTCTTCGTTCGGATAATCATCACCGTCGATATTCAGCGTTCCTTTGAACACGCCCGTTGCGTCACTCACCGTCACCGCCTTTGCGGAAAACACCAGCGAGCAGGCTAACAGAACTAAAGTAAAAATCTTTTTCATCTCACTAAACACTAAACATTATAATGTAATATTGAGTCGACAAACGAATGTTCGCGGAGCAGCCAACGCCATCGGGCGATAGCTATACTCCGTATTGAGCAAGTTATTCACCATAAACTGCACCTCCACATGCTCTTTGAAACGAACGGCTGCGCGCAGGTCCATCGTGAAAATACCGTTGTTATGGTTCATCCAATAATCATGGAGCGAGAGTCCGTCTTCGTAACCGAAAATAAACATACGCGCGTAGTCCATCAGATCTTTCTGCTCTTTCTCGCGCTCGTCCACCATAATGTAATCCACCGCCAAAATCTTACTGCGATACGACATGTTGACACCGAGAGAGAGCCATTTATAGGTATAGTCAATCGTTGTCTTGAAGGAGTGCTTGTTGCGGTATTTGAGGTACTTGGAGTCATTCGATTTATTCTTCATCTGCAGCGGATCGGAATAGGTTTTCTCCTCCTCGATACGCTTGTCATTGTCCATATCCTCCGGCTCGGTAAAGGTATAACCGATCGAATAACGCAGATCCATTCCCTTCTGAATATCCACTTTTCCCGCCGTGCTCACTTCGGCACCATAGATACGCGCATGGTTTACATTCACAAATTGCGCACCGATACCGATGCCCGCGTTGCTGAGCGATTTGGTGGTCTTGATATCATTAATCATATTCTGCACCTCGCTGATCACATCGTCCATCGAGTTAATCATAGTATAGTCCGAATTGCGGAAGAGACCAAACTGGTACTCGATCATATTCTGGTACTCGGTGTAGAATGCTGCTACGTCAAGCGTACCGGATACCGGACCGAACTTATACAGTTGCTTATAACCGATCTCGGCATTGAAACCGGACTCTGGTTTGATATTATGATTCGGATAAACACCTACTCCACCTATATCCTTGCGGGCAAATTTCTCGGTGATAGAAGGGTTTCTGTATCCTTGTCCGAACGAAGCACGGAGGAAGCCTGCTTTGTATATCTCCCAGTTCAGACCGGCACGGAAGACCGGACGTACCGGGCAAAGCCATTTGCCGATCTGGATATTTGCTTCCTTGAGATCATTATCCATGCGGTAGTATTCAAAACGGACACCGGCAGAGAGCGACAGACGGTTCGCTATACGATGGTCGTATTGGAGGTATGCTGCTAAATTATCCGTCTGGTGCGTGCCGGTGATATTGGCGGTATTGGTAATATGATTCCAGTTAATACCGGTCGTCAGACGCACGCCGGATTTCCATTGTTTGGCGAACTGGTAATCCACATAGCCGTTGTATGTCAACTCAGGACGCGTAGGGGTATGATCGGTCATCAGGTTCATCGCGTACGCCACTGCGTCTTGCAGTTCTGCTACTGTGCCGGTATACCCCAAACCGTTTTTCACCAAGTCTATACCATTGGTCACCGCTCCCAGCCAGTCCTCGTTTACCACAGGAATAGCTACATCTTGGAAAGTAACCAACAATGCGTCCGAAATGGCCATTCCACCATCCATATAACCTTTCACTTGGTCGTAATATCCTTTGACTTTGTCCAAATCGAACGACTGTACGCCCCATTTGAGCAGTTCTTCGGTCGTGAGAGTAGCCGAAGGAGTGGTGATATTATCTGCGGTGACATAGAAACGCGTGCGCAGTTTGTGCGAGATACCTTTATCTACATCGTCATAATTGAAGAACGGATCGATATTGAAGTTATGCTCCTTGCGTCCCATGTTGGTCAGCGGAGAAGGATGAATAGGATCCTTGGGGCTGCGCCAGATAAAGAAATCGCCGTATTGGTTCGCTACATAATTGAGGTTGAAACCCATATTCATGTATTTGCCTTCCGGCATAGGCTTGTGATAGGTCATGTTTCCGCCCAGACGCGCACGGTCATTGAAACTCTGCTGGCGGAAACCCTCATCTTTGAACCCGCTTATTGCTGCCGAGAAATCAAAGTCCCCTACTCTGCGCGAATGAGAAGCCTCTGCTCCATAATAGAGAGGAAGGCGTGCCCCCGTGTAAGCATAGTTTTTATAATTGTCGTACACACCTACATAACCGGAAATCTTGGTCTCCGGATCCGTTCCGGGACGCTGGGTACGCACATTGATTACGCCGTTGAGCGCGGAAGAACCGTACAGCACCGACGAAGCGCCTTTTACGACCTCCACCTGCGCCACATTTTCCAAGGGCACGTTATTCCAGTTGATCTCGCCGGTTTTGGGATTCAGGATCGTCATTCCGTCCATCAGCACCTGGCATCGCGAACCCACGCTATAGGTCCATCCACCACCGCCACGGATAGACGGTTGTTTGTCTATCACCTCCAATCCAGGGAGCGTCTGGAGCGTTGCGGACAAGTCTGTAGGAGCCTGGCTGCGCAGCGCCTGCGGTTTTACCACCTCAATAGACACCGTGACATCGGTCATACGCTGTTCAAAGCGACCGGCTGTTACGACTACCTCGTCAAGCACCTCATTATCCGCCTGCATCACCATGTTGTATTCCGCCGGAATGGTTTTAAAAACCTTCTCCTCTGTTTGGTAGCCCACATAAGAGAATTTAATATGAGCAGGTAAGGAAGTGACCTCTAACGAATACGAACCGTCAAAATCCGTAACGGTTCCGCTATTGTTATCCGTATTCAGAATCGTCACACCGATAAGCGGCTCACGCGTAAAAGCGTCGGTGATAATACCCGTTAACGTCTCCGCCCAAAGAACAGGAGAGATAAAAACTAATACCAATAAACTGTAAAAATGTTTCATACTTGCTTATAAGTCCAAAAAACGGCGCAAAGATACTACATTTTTTCGAAATACAGGCAATTAGAATTTAAGAAAAAGGTTACTTTTTTTAAATGCAATAATAATCGTATATTGAATATTAACAAAAAAGCACCATTGTTTTATGATTTTCTTAACAATAGTGCCTTTTAGATAATAACAACTCGATTATTTTTGGTATTTCCCTACATATTTGATAGCGAGGAATAACAGCCAGTCGGGAGTATGTTTCAAGATCGGCGTGGACAGCCAATTGATGAACCCCGGAGTGTCTGCCTTCTTATTCCGGAACATTTTCCGTAGTGCCCTTTTGACGAGTTTCTCAGGAGGTATGGACACCGTAAGATGCACCGCCAGTTTGCGCAGGTTAGGCGCCAGACCGAAAAGCCCGGTATCCACCGCCCCGGGAGCCATCACGGTAATACCGACGTTCTGCGGTTTGAGTTCATACCAGATAGATTTGGAGAAATTATAGATAAACGCCTTGGTCGCATTGTATGTCTGAATTCCCGGCATAGCCATCCATGCGGACATAGAACTCATATTGAGAATGTAGCCTTTCATGCGTTTATGGCCGCATATACGCTGTGCGGCTTCCTCTTCTGTCAGTTGCCGCGCACACATGTCCGCCGCAAAGAGCCGTGTCAACTTGGCTACTGTGACTACATGCAACTGCAGCATCAGGTCGATACGTTTCATCGAAGTCTCACAATACGGATTGAAAAAGAACACACCCGCATTATTGATAAGGATATCTACCACATAGCCGTTCTCAACACACCAGTCATGAAGATTTTCTGCTGCGTCAGCAAGACTGAGGTCTGCAAAACGGGCAATGGTTCTGACGCCATAAGTAGCAGCCAAGTCGGAAGCCACCTGCTCCAGTTCTTTTTCCTGATTGCTGACCAGCAACAAGTCACAATGATAATCCCGCGCCAATGCTGTGGCGTATTGCAATCCTATTCCGGACGAAGCACCGGTTACCAAAGCCAACATCGAGCCGCCTGCCATTTGATCATTCACCATTTAGTTATTTCATTTGGCCGCAGCAATAGACTCCTGGGCTTTGCGTTCCAAGTGCGCTATCTCTTTCTTAATGCGTGCGGGTATCTGCTCTCCGTCCCGTTCAACGCACTCGTGGCATTTCATATTCAGCGTGTACATGCGTCCTACGCAGTAGTTCGACCTGCCGCAACCGGCATGATAATGCGGGTTCTCCTGCACGTGATGTACGAACTCGGGGTCTTTGATAAGCACGTGAGCGATCTGGAAGAGTTCAAATCCTTCGTCCATGATCTGCTGACAGTTATCTCCGCTCTGCACTCCTCCTACGTAGATCAGAGGAACCTCGGTGATCTCTTTCTGGAAAATCTTGGCTTTGTCCATAAAATAGAGTTCCTTGAAGGGCTGGGTAGGCATCATTATCGGAGCCACTCCGGGGATGTTGAGTGCCGCCTTGAGCCACCAGAAAGATTTCATATTCATATAGTGTGCAAGCGTCTTATAGGGCATAGCGCCACCGAGGATTGTCATAGGCGAACGGCTCACCGTTCCTCCGGAGAGGACGATACCATGCACCTTGTGTTTCGCTATTTCCTTAGCGATCTTAATACCTTCCTCTATATCCGACCCGTGCCAGCAGTCGTCCCACATATTGGTTTTTACCACTACCGCCATGTCGTCTTTGGCATGCTCCATCACTTCGTCCAACACTTCGTTCATGAACCGCACGCGGTTCTCAAAGCTTCCGCCGTATGCATCATGACGATGGTTCGTACGGGGAGAGAGAAACTGGGAGATCAGATAGGCATGACCGGCATGTATCTCCACGCAGTCAAAGCCGCACTCGCGCGCCCAGTCTACCGCTTCGCCGAATTTCTTCACCAGATGATGGATCTCCTCTATTTTGAGGCGGCGGTGAATAGTAGGACTATAGAGATTGAACCATGTATCAGCCGAAACGGGCATACAATGGCAGGTATAGAAATGAGTCATGTTGCCGCAGTGACCCAACTGGATACTGGCTTTGGCACCCTCCGCATGGATGGCTGCGGTCATTTTTTTCATATCCTCAATAATCTCAGGACGGACATAGAGTTGGCCGTCAAAAGACACGCCGCTCAAATCCACAGCTGCGTAAGCCACGGTAGTCATTCCTACTCCGCCTCGGGCAACAGAGACATGATAATCCTGCAACTCCTGCGTTGGCGCATTATTGCGCGCCATATTTTCAAACGCTGCACTACGGATGATGCGGTTGCGTAATGTGATTGGACCTAATTGATAGGGAGTAAAGAGCTTGTTATTTTTCATTTTCTGTTAGTGAGACTCTCCGGACATTCATAGGTTAGCCGGATTAATAAATAAACGGAATAATACGTTTCAGTTTCTTGCGGTCGAACTCATCAGGAAATTCCTCCTCGTATTTCTTATAGATAGCATTGCTTCTCGGCACGAGATTGCAGCAGCTGAACCAGAAGAAGAGGAGTCCGGCAAGCGACCATGTAAGAATAGCAAAGCCGAGCCACTCCGTAATCTCTCCAAAGTAGTTCGCGCTCGTGACGTATTTGTACAGACCTTTTTTCGGCAGATAATGTTTCGTATCTCCCGGCTGACGCAGATGGCGGATAACATAATCCGAATGCATATTGATGCACCAGCCGACGATGAAGATAATTGTGCCGATGATGAATTGCGGCGTAGTCACCCATGCCGACGTGTACATTTCCGGATAGTATTGCGGAGCCAGATGGAAAAGCCAGAAGCCCTGGATATAACCGTTGATCAGATTCCATACTACAGACAGGATCATGATGGCAAACGGCATTCTACCCTTTCCTTTCAGCAGGAAGGGGAAGATAAACGACCGCTGGAAATAATGAAACTCAAAGATGAGGAAGAAAATCCAGTACGGCACATTTTTCGTTATGCCTCCGTAAAGCGGAAAAGACTTGAAATAAAGATAAAGCACCACCAGAAATACCGGCACTTCCATTAAAAACCAGCCCGCCTTGTTGCTCATCGACGGTCCCCACTTCTCCGTACGCATCTTGCCATATCCCGCATCTACGAAATAAAGCGATACGAATACGACCAACCCCACGATAAACATGATATACAGCAGGTCGTAAAAGAAATCCACTGTGTAAATATTTTCCATATTATTGTTTGTTATATTTCACATTCCGTTTTGTGTAAACACAAAATCGCGCAAAGTTACTATTTTTATTTGATTTAGACAAAAAAATCTTAATAATCGGCAATTTTTTCTTTCTTCTGGCACACAAATAGCCCCAAAATAATTAATCCTATTCCGATCCACTTGGCAACAGGGAGGTGTTCGCCGAAGAAAAGAAACATCCAGAGAGCCGTGAAAGCCGGCCGGATATTATTGAACGCATTGGCTTGCGTCACTCCTACTTTCCGCAGGGCAAAACAAAAGAGTATAAATGCTGTTACGCTGGCAAAAACCGTGAGATACGAGACGCATATTAAAGCAGTGTTCAGCTCGGAACCGAATGCCGTTGCTTGCGACCAATCCAGAGCTTTCAAGGCTTCCGGTCCTTCACGCAAAAACCAGATTGGCAGGAAGAAAAGCAGACTGATCAACTGGGTATAAAAAACGAAGGAAAGCGAACTGTATTTTAACGGTGCTTTGCGCATCATTATTGAGTCTATTACGGCGGCTGATACAGCCGCAAAAGCCAGCAGAATGCCCCAATAATTACCGATAGAGAAGTTCGAACTTCCGGCAAGTGAAAGGGCAAAAACGCCGCATGTAGAAACCAGAATACCTACAATATTGTATTTTGTCACCCTTTCCCTGAGCAGCACAGCCGCAAAAAGCGGGCTCAACAAAGGGGACGTAGAGAGCAACGTCTCGGCTATCGTAGGGCTGTTGAGCGCATCGTAAGTGAATGTCTCCAGCAAATAATAGAGAAACGGCTGACAAAAGCCCGCAATAAGGAATAGCGGCAGGTCTTTCCATTCCATTCGCTGGAGGCAAAAGAGCGAATGCTTCCGCCTGACCAAACCGATAACGAGCATCAACAGCACAGAAGGCACGAACCGCAATACAATCATGGTGAAAGGCGGTAAGACAACCAGCGCATGTTTGATCGCAATCCCGCTCACCGACCAGATGAGCATTGCTCCCACTAAAGCTGAGACGGCCACGAATTGTGTTCTATTCCTGCTAAACGGCATATGGTTGCGTGTGTTTCATTCAATAATCGTTCGACCTCCGTTGCTCGGGGTTTGGAAACATCCGGATATATCGGTGCACCGATAACTACCTGAGTCAAGGGTTCGTCTTTCGGCCCCAGCAACCGCCAGATTCCGGTTCTGGGGCGATAGGTTATGGCAAAAGGCAATATCGGCTTGTTGTACTTATAGGCCATAGTGAATGCTCCTTTCTGGAACGGTCTCAGGGGTTTATACCAGTCCCACCGTTTGGCTTCCGGGAAGATATGAAACCAATAGCCTTTCTCGTTGTATTTATCGAAAGCGGCATTGAATGCTTTCATCGCGCTCAATCCGGCTTCGGGTGCCGGGATTGGCACTCCACCGACTATGCGGAGAAATATCTGGTCTTTTGTCCGGAAATTGGGAGCAAACATCGGGACACGCATGTGACTGGAAGCGTGAAAAGTGGTCAGCACAGAAGCGCAATCATGCCGGTAGCAATGATTGGCAATGGTGATTGCTCCGTGGGAAAAATCGAATTGTTTGAGCCAGCGGCGCACAGGACAGGACGTGCGGTGCCAGCGTTTTTCTCCTTCAATTTTCCACCGCAGACCGTACCTGAGTCGCAAAATCCAGCCTAACGGCCTCAGCACGAAGAGGAAGCCGAGAGACATCAGCCTTTTATTCGCGGGCGATTCGTCGAAATACGGATAGGATGCATCTATCTCGCGATATTCACGGTCGTAAACCGGCCTGTACAACCCCACATACGGATCTTCTTCCGGAAAATCCGTCTTCACCGGAGGCACATAGGTCCCGGGGGTTACCTTCAAATCTTTGTATCGCTTATTCATTTCCATTGCCGATTAACATAAATTTTGCTCCTACTGCTCTTGCAGAAGCGCCGTCCTTATCGTCTCTGTCGCCCACAAAAAGAGTCGTTTCGGGGTCGGCCTGTAATATCTCCAACACACGGCGTGCACACGCTTCCGACGGCTTGAGCGCACCTAACTGCGGAGCAGAAACAAGCAGATCAAACGGCTTCGGATCTATCCCCAGAGCCTCCAATTTATCCGTCACTGCACCATAATCGGAATAGATTGCGGTTTGCAATCCCCGCTCACGGCAGATACGCAACAGTTCTTCAGCCTCTGGCCGCACATGGTGGTATTTGCGGATCAGCCGCACCATCGTAGGCAGGTACACATAGTGATACCATTTTTCCGCTATTCGAGGTCCCCACCAATGACCGCGGGACATGGTAGTGAAGAAAAAGCCGAAGAACTCCTCTTCTGAGGCAAAACGGACATAATGCGCGTTTCTGCGGGCAAAACGCTCCGCCATCAACAACGGCAGACACCACCATAGGCGGCTTACCATCCGTGCTGCAAGACCACGTTTGTCATACATGGTTCCGTCCAGGTCGAAAATGACCGTTTTTACATCAGCTTCTATGCCTGCGGTCTCTGGCTTTGCGGCGCTGGGCACGCTCTTTTCGTCTTTCATCTATCTTTTCTGCTCTGTTAATTACTGTATCGCTGAACCGTTCGAAGCCGGACTCCAAACGTTGGAGAAGATTGAATTTCGTCCGCCGTTTCTCATCCTGCATGAGGAGGTTGAATTTGAATTGCCCGTCCCGGAAGCCGTCCTTGAGACACGCAGCCTTAAAACGCGCGTACGCATTGGAAAGAAGAATATGCGTCTCGGGCGCATGCAGGCGGAAAGACTGGCGTTTGGATTCGTATTCCAGATTTATATGCTGCAGTTTCTCGTCCACCGTCGCCGTGAACTCCTCCGCACGGGCCTGAGTGATCTTCTCGTCCTCAAACTCGTAATAGAAATGATATTTGGACTCCTCCACATCTGCAAAACCGACAAAGAACTTTGTTTTGATCCCCATGGTTTCTTCCGCCTGGTGCACAGCGTCCATAAATTGCGGTTCATATAACTTCTCTCCCGTCAGAGAAACAATGCCGTTCACCTTGGATACCATATGCACCGTCGGTGTCTCGCGGAACTTACCGCCTACTTCCACCAGGTCATTCATGTTATACCGGAACAGACCGGAATAAGTTGTCACATAGGCGCAATAGCGTTTCCCTAACTCCAGTTCGTCTATCTGCAGAAAATGTTTCCGGGGATTGTCCAATTCACTCTCTTCTACGAACTCGTAGTAATGGAACTGCGGGAAGAGAACCGACTCGTTCGTCTCGTCTAACGAGAAACCGAAACGGCATTCCGTAGCTATATACCCCAGTTCTTGGTAGAAAGTCTTGTCCCAGTCGAACTGGTCCATATATTTGTCCATATAAATCTTGGTGTTGCCGCATTTCCATGTACTCAGATATTGCAGCCACGGCCAGAAATCCCGGGGATACAGATGTCCCTTTTCGGCTAAGATTTGCCGCAACTCCTCCGCCCGCTCAGGTCTCGGTGATATGTACGCGTCAAGCTCGGAACGGATCTCGAACGGAATATCCACATCCTCGCTGATAGTTCCTTTCTCTATATCGTTTATCATCTGCTCGGTATTCTCGTTGAGCGCCCGGAGAAGTTCCAGGATAGTGGAAGGGTTCGCGGTAGCCCAGAGAGTCACGTCGCGGTGTTGCAAAGCCAGACGCATCAGTACATAATTGCGGGTACCGTAATCAGGGATTGCCATTACTGACGCCGGAGCTGTATAATGCTTCTTGATAATGGGCGGTATATCGCGTACAAGGACGCCGCTTACCGAGCCGTACAAAGTTCCGTCCGGGGCATAGCCTTCACATTCTTTACCGACTGTAGTAAAAATATGTCCGCCGAAGATGCGGTTGCGGTGTTTCACAAAATTCCAAGTCCAGATATGACTCATCTTGCCATATACGTCCTTGAGATATTTATGGGTCATGGGTATCCATTTCGGTTCGCTGGTGGTACCGGAGGTTGTGGCATACATGTCCGGTTTGCCCGGGAAAAGTACGTCCTCCTCTCCGTTTTTATGACGCTCCACGTATGGACGGAGGCTCTCGAACGAATCGTTTACTGGAACATACAGACGGTACAGACGGAAGAAATCCTCCGCCGTTGTTGCTGACAGGATGCGGTCGAAATGATGTTCTTTCCCATAGACGGTATTACGGGAGATAGTGAGTATATCACGGAGTGTCTTCTCGGCGGCATGTCGCGGCTTGCGGCTCCAGAATCGCAAGCGGACGGTCTGCATTCCGCCTACTATAAAGAGCATGATATTGATAATCCATGGATACGGCAGCGCACGGCCTTCGTTATCCAGATACGGTTTTTCTTTTGCCATCTTTGCCATCATATAGTTTTTTTTCTTTTGCTATACTTGCTATATTAGGTTTTTTCCTTCGCTATATAGGATTTTTCTTTCGCTATATACGGTTTTTCTTTAGCCATAGTATCGCAATGTACAATTCGCTGCAAAGATACTGCTTTTTTTGCAAACATGCAAGTGTTCGTAAATTTTTATAAAAAAAATTATTTTTTTGTCAAAAAAATTTGGATATTTCATAAAAATGTATTATCTTTGCATCGTATTTCAGTGGAACGCATTTCTGCGGCTGGAATACACCGATTTTTCTCTCTTTTTTCCTCAAATTAGTGCGTGATTAGTGCGTGATTAGTGCGAGATAAGTGCGTCATAAGTGCGAGATAATAAGGTTAATTAGCACTCTGACTAAACCTTGCCGACCCCTTGACTAACCTCTGACTAAACCTTGACCACACCTTACCTAACCTTTAACTAACCCTTGTTTACCGACAAAATACTTCAAATTGTGATTTTTTTTTGCGTATATGCAATTTTTGTTGTAACTTTGCGGGCTGAATTGCTATGGAGAAACGGAACACTGGCATATTTATTGCATTAGCGGGGCTGTTGGCGGTCCTGTTTTGTTTGGATATATGCAGTGGCAGTATTTGGTTATGGCCGTGGGGAAATCTGACTCCCATGGAGCAGAATATATTGCATGCCATCCGTCTGCCGAAGGCGGTTACCGCTGTTCTTGCAGGTAGTGCCTTGTCTGTTTCGGGCTTGATCATGCAAACGCTCTTTCGCAACCCGCTTGCAGGACCATACACATTGGGAGTTTCCTCCGGCGCCAGTCTGGGTGTGGCATTTCTGACGATGTGGTCCTCTACGATGATCATGCTCCTTCCGGTCGCCGCCTGCATAGGTGCCACCCTTGTCCTGCTTTTGGTGCTGGCTGTGAGCAGGAAAGTAACCGGCAATGTGAGTCTGTTGATTGTAGGAATGATGTTCGGCTCCATCGCCGGCGCATTAGTCAGTTTATTGCAGAATTTTGCTAATCCGGATGCGTTGAAACTATTCATTGTCTGGACTTTGGGCAGCTTGAGCAGCGTGGGATGGAGCGATATGCAGATGATGATACCTATCTTGCTGACTGGTGCTCTTTTTGTATTATTAGCCCTCAAACCGCTGAATGGTCTGCTGTTAGGCGAAGACTATGCCCGCGGGCTCGGAATCCATGTGGAGCGGACACGGCTCTATATCGTCTTGGCAACAGGTCTGCTGGCAGGAGGAGTTACGGCTTTCTGCGGTCCGATAGCTTTTATCGGCGTAGCCGTTCCGCATATCGCAAGGGGTATTTTCCGCACCTCCAACCACCGGGTAACAGTGCCGGCAAGCGCACTGATAGGAGCATGCTTGCTATTGGTATGCGACGTATTATGTTCGCTTTTCACTTACCCGCTGCCTATCTCTACCGTCTCCGCTTTGTTCGGTGCACCGGTGATAATTTGGATTGTCCTCAAAGGACGGTGATAGATAATTTACAATTGATGATTGATAATTGATAATTGGTAATTGATATGTCAGTACATGTACAAAACAGCCGTATGACAACGGCTAAGATTCGTCAGATGAAAGTTAACGGCGAAAAAATCGCCATGTTGACGAGTTATGATTTTACACTTGCTTCACTGGTAGATGAAGCGGGTATAGATATGCTTTTGGTGGGCGACAGCGCCAGCAATGTGGTATGCGGCAACCTGTACACCCTGCCGATTACGGTAGATGAGATGATTTTCCTGACAAAGGGCGTCGTACGTGCAGCGCGCCATGCGCTGGTGGTATGTGACATGCCTTTCGGCAGCTATCAGGTAAGCGAAGAAGAAGCAGTCCGTAACGCGATCAGGATTCTGAAAGAGAGCGGTTGCGATGCCGTTAAGATAGAAGGCGGAGAGGAAATTGTACCGGCTATTCGTCATATGATCCGGGTCGGTGTTCCGGTAATGGGCCATCTGGGACTGACGCCTCAAAGCGTGAACCAGTTCGGCGGCTACGGCCTGCGAGCCAAAGAGGAGGCGGAAGCGGACAAACTGCTGCATGATGCCAAACTGCTGGACGAAGCGGGATGTTTTGCCATCACACTGGAGAAAATCCCTGCTGCCCTTGCTGAGAAAGTGACGAAAGCCGTCTCATGCCCTGTTATAGGTATCGGCGCCGGAAACGGAACGGACGGACAGGTACTGGTGCTACACGACATGCTGGGACTGAACCAAGGCTTCAAACCCAAGTTCCTGCGCCATTTCGCATCGCTCGGAGACGAAATAAAAACGGCCGTCGGTAATTATATCGAGGCCGTTAAAGACAGTTCTTTCCCTTCCGCAGAAGAGAGCTATTAAGGCATCATCTTCTCAATCTCCGCCGCTATCTCATCCTTATAGGTATTACCTGTTTCCGGATTGATAGGCAGCGCGCCGAAATCAATGGTGATAAACGGATAGGTGCTATTGGATGTAACGAGTTTCAAATCCTTGCGTCCCATACGCACCTCCATTATCTCCTTGAACGGCAGGACGATACCTTGCGCATAGAGCAGCCCTTCCTCCCTGTTAGCCAATACATTACGGCTCACAAGGATATCATGCTGGAACCATACTTCGTAGTTATCTCCCATCGTCTCTTTGATATACGCCAGGGCTTTGGGATTCAACTCTTTCGCTTCCCTTCTCCATTGCTCACGTTGCTGCTCGCGTTGCATAGCCGCCTCGTGGACATGCTCCTCGTTGGCGGTAACATAATCATCAATGGCAGCAATGTAGGATTTGGCGCGGCTGCGCAAACCGAACAAAATCAGTATATCTGCTATAAACACCACTCCCGGATAGGCAAGCGTTCCGTAATAGTCGCCTAACATGAAAGGAATAGGCAGATAGCAGAGGGTCAGAATCAAACTGACATACAGCAAAATGCGGCATTTGTTGTGAGCATGACGGATGGCATGAATTGTCTGCTCACGCGTAGCCTCACGCACTACTTTCAACTGGTCACGGGCATCGAACCAATGCCATACCAGAAAGAACGACACCAGCATTAAGCCGATAAGAACAAAAATCAATAGATAAAGTAGAATTTCTAGTCTCATGGTGTATTTCTTTTAAAGTTAATTTCTTCGTTTTTGTCATTTTCGCGGCAAAGTTAATACTTTTTTTGCATATATCAAAATTTTTTTGTAAATTTGCAGCAAAATTTATCATTTATACATAAATAATACCATTATGACTACACGAGAAATGCAAATTGCTTTCGAGAAAGCGTATGGCCACAAGGCTGAAAAAATGTTTTTTGCCCCCGGGCGTGTCAACCTGATCGGAGAACACACAGACTATAACGGAGGGTGTGTCTTTCCTTGCGCTCTGAGTTTCGGAGCATGGCTTCTGATCCGTCCTAATAACGATCGCGTACTGCGTTTTCAATCGCTGAACATGCCCCAGAAATACGAGATAGGTATTGATGCCGTTGCTCCGCAGCCGGACCGCGCTTGGTGCAATTACTCATTAGGATGTATTGAAATCATCCATCGCCGCCATCCCGAAGCCGAGTTGAAGAGTGGCTACGACCTGCTTTATTATGGCAATGTGCCTGCCGGAGCCGGCTTAAGTAGTTCTGCGGCTATGGAGGTTGTTACAGCCCGCGCCTTCACGGAAGAGATGGGTTGGAAAGATGCGGACGACAAAGCCTATCGCACGGAACTGGCACTCATCGGCCAGGCTTGCGAGCATGAGTACGCCGGCGTAATGTGCGGTATCATGGACCAGTTTGCTTCCGCGCAAGGTAAAAAAGACCACGCGATTTATCTCAACTGCGATACTATGGAGTTCGAGCACGTGCCTGTCAAGTTGGAAGGTATCAAAGTAGTGATTACCAACACGCACAGCCCGCACCATCTGGACAGCGGTGCTTATAACGACCGCGTGCGCCAGTGCCATACTGCAGTAGAGCAGATCAGCAAAGTGAAACCGATCAAGTTCCTCGCCGAGCTGACCGAAGAGGACTGGCGCGAAGTGGAGAGCGCTATCACCGACCCGATTGCGAAGAAACGTGCCCGCCACGTGGTAGGCGAAGTAGCCCGTACGGCAGCAGCAGTGGAGGCGCTCAAGAAAGGCGAGATTGCCTATTTCGGAGAACTGATGACTGCCAGCCATGTATCGCTTCGCGACGACTATGAAGTGACAGGTCCTGAGTTGGACGCACTGGCAGAAGCCGCATGGCAGGTGGAAGGTGTACTCGGAAGCCGTATGACCGGAGGAGGTTTCGGCGGATGTACCGTCAGCCTCGTCAAGGACGAAGCGATTGAGAAATTCAAAGCCTTCGTAGGAGCCGAATATGAGAAGAAAACCGGCTTGAAGGCAGACTTCTATGTAGCGGAAATCGGAGACGGAGTAAGCCGCTTGGAATAAATTTTGAATTTTGAATTTTGAAATAATCGTGCCCCTTGGGGGCTAAGAATTTTTAATTCCCGTGAAACAGATCCAATTCTATACGATTAAGAGCAGCGGAGGACTGAAGGTTGAAATCTCCAACCTCGGAGCAAAGATCACGAAACTGCTGGTAGCCAACCGCAAAGGGGAAGTCAAGGACATCGTTCTTGGCTTCCGTACTGCGGAAGAATGGCGGACACAAGAGACCTATTTCAACGCCATCTGCGGCCGTGTAGCCAACCGTATCAAAGACGGTAAGTTTGAGTTGGACGGCAAGACCTATTCGCTGCCGGTCAACAATGGTCCGAACAGTCTGCACGGCGGTATGGAGGGATTCAACGCCAAGATATGGGAGGTAGTGGAGCAAAGTATCTATGAGATCAAGCTGCACTATCGCTCCAAAGACGGCGAGGAAGGTTATCCCGGCAATGTGGATGTATGGGTAACCTATACAGCCACCAAAGACAACACACTCCGCATCCATTATGAGGCAAAGACCGATGCTCCTACCCTCGTTGCCATGACCAACCACGCCTATTTCAACCTGGCGGGCGAAGACAGCGGAAGAATAGACGGGCATATCCTGCAGGTTTTTGCGGAGAAATTTACGCCTTTTGACGAAAACACCTGTCCTACGGGCGAGATCAAGCCTGTTGCGGGTACCCCTATGGATTTCCGCCAGCCGGTACGTCTGGGAGACAAGATGAAAGATCCGTTCTTCGCTACATGGCGGGGTATTGACAACAACTGGTGTCTCTGCGACCACGATGCGCCAAAGGAACTGCGCCATGCCGCCACGCTGGAAGCGGACGGGAGAACCATGGAATGCTGGACTACGATGAAAGGGTTGCAGGTTTATACCGGCAACTGGATTGAGCGGCACGAAGGAAAAAGCGGTACTATGTACGACGAGCAGCACGCCGTCTGTCTGGAGGCGCAGAACTGGCCCGACAGCATCCATCATGACGATTTCCCCGATGTAGTTCTCCGTCCCGGAGAGAAACTGGATGAGACAACAGAGTACAGATTCAAATAAAACCCCACCCCCACCCTCCCCGCAAGGGAGGGAGGGATTTTTATTATGCTTAGTATTTTATTGGCGATCAGCACACTGCTGACGAGTTGGCAGTTCCGGCAAGAGCCGTCAGAACAGATGCCTAATGATACCGTATGGCACGAAGTAACTATCCCGCACGACTGGGCTATCAGCGGTCCTTTTGACCGTTCGAACGACCTGCAGGAAGTGATTGTTGTGCAGAACGGAGAGAAAGAACCGAGTTGGAAGACCGGACGAAGCGGCGGACTGCCTTGGATGGGCAAAGGACACTACCGCACGCGCGTGAAAGTAAACAAGGACAAGTTCTATACGCTTGTTTTCGATGGAGCCATGAGTCATGCCGACGTATATGTAAACGGCGAAGAAATGGTCTATTGGCCCTACGGCTACAACACGTTCGACTGCTATATTCTCCCCCAACTCATCACGGGCGACAGCGTGGATATCGATGTCTTTTTGGAGAACAAGCCCCAGCAGAGCCGCTGGTATCCCGGAGCCGGTCTATACCGCAATGTACATCTGGTAGAAACCGACCCGGTACATATTCCTACTTTCGGTGTCCTCATCCGCACGCCCCGCGTGAACAAGGACCGGGCGGTCATTGAGATTGACGTGGAGTTGCAGAACGGCGTGGACGAGACCACCGCGGAGAAAGAAAACGTGGAGGTAAAGACAGAACTGATCTTTGAAGACAAAGTGATCGCTACTGTCCGCGGGCAACATGGTATTGCGGAAGTGTTCCTTCCTCAGTTATGGAGTCCGGAGACCCCACATCTGCATAAAGCACGCACGCTGGTCATGCGTGGAGAAAAGATTCTGGACGAGAAGACAACCACTTTCGGTCTCCGGAGTATCCGTTATACGCCGGAGCACGGGTTCCAGTTAAACGGCAAGACCCGTAAATTCAAGGGCGTTTGTCTGCATCACGACCTGGGTCCGCTCGGCGCCGCCGTCCATAGAGATGCGCTGCGCCACCAGTTGACAATGCTCAAGAACATGGGTTGCGATGCCATCCGTACGAGTCATAACATGCCGGCTCCGGAGTTAGTGGAACTATGCGACGAGATGGGAATCATGCTTTGCGTGGAGCCGTTCGACGTATGGAACCACGGCAAGACAGAGAACGACTACAGCAAAGAGTTCAACGACTGGTGGAAAGCGGACATCACCCACATGGTGAAACACTACCGCAACAACGCTTCCGTCATGTTATGGTCAAGCGGCAACGAGGTATGGAACCAAGTGCTGCCGGACGGTATCGGGATTGTGAAAGAGTTGCAGGATTTGTTCCACCGGCTCGATCCTACCCGCCCTGTGACCAACGGTATGGATCAGGCGATGCATGTCATCCACAACGGTTTCGGGGGGGCAGTAGAACTGCCAGGGTTCAATTATCGCACGAGCCGCTATATAGAGGGATATGAGAACCTGCCGCAAAAGATGATTTTAGGCTCCGAGACAGCCAGCACCGTTTCCTCGCGGGGTGTGTATAAACTGCCGGCAACTATACAACCGGACGCGAAGTATGCAGACAACCAGAGTAGCGGATACGACCTCGAATATTGCGCATGGTCGGGTCTTCCCGAACAGGATTTCCAGTTGCAGGACGACTACCCTTGGACGCTCGGACAGTTCGTATGGACCGGATTTGACTACTTGGGCGAGCCCTCGCCTTATGACACCGACGCATGGCCCAGCCATAGTTCCTACTTCGGCATTATTGATCTGGCTTCGCTTCCCAAAGACCGTTACTGGCTCTATCGCAGCCAATGGAACGAAAAAGACGAGACGCTGCATCTGCTGCCTCACTGGAACTGGAAGAAAGGCGACAAAGTAGCGGTATTCTGCTACACCAGTTATCCGAGTGCAGAACTGTTTGTAGGCAGAAAGAGTTACGGCAGACTGCGTTTCGCTACAGCGGAAGAGACTGAGCGTCTGGCAAAAGGCGAGACGATAGAGGGCGTCAGCCGCATGCCTCAAGTCGGTACTTTTGAAGTGCCCGAATGGGGCAGTGCGCCGCGGCCGGAACTTTTGCCGCGGTACCGTTTGATGTGGTTCGATGTGCCGTACAAGAAAAAGTCCATTAAGATTGTTGCATATGATGAAAAAGGGAATGAAGTGGCACGCCAATTCGTATTTAAGGCAGGAAAACCGCATCATTTGGAGGTAATATGGGCGAATGAGAAAGAGAATCCGGAGGAGTTATGCTACTATACCGTCAAAGTAGTAGATAAGAAAGGCAATCTCTGTCCCTTTGCAGACAATCTGATACGGTATGAAGGCGAAGGTTTTGTAGCCGCTGCAAACGGCGATGCAGCGTGTCTGGACAGTTTCGTCAAGCCTGAGATGCACGCTTTTGCAGGCCAATGCACATTCATTGTAAAGAAAGGCAGCAAAGGAGTCTTCAAGATGGAGTGACTTAAGAGTTACTGAAGGGTCATTTAAGACTCAATTAAGGGTCATTTAGGAGTCATTTAGGAGTCTTTCCCGTAACCACATCGTTACCAGTACGTAGGGTTCGAGGAGACAAAGAAAAGAATAGCCCGGGCGATTGCCCGGGCTATCTTTTTGGTTAGTATGCTTTCGTTAATTGTTTAATTGACTATTTTGAGTAGTTAATTATCTATCTAACATATCAGCAGACTAACTATTTGATGGGAATTACTCTGCGCCACCGCCACATACAGTCCAACGATATTGCTCACCGTCAGAGAAGTCCAATGTAACATTGAGCTCTGAGCCCAGTTTGGAGTTCTGAGCATCAGCCCATGATGCTTGAACATCATTCTCCAGGTCAGCAGGAATGTAATACTGGATCTGGTTCTTCCAATCCGTATCGCCAGCCTCACGAACTTTAAACTCGCAGCCTTCCCAAGCATGGACATTAGCTTTCCATACCTCACCATCTTTGGTAAGAGCAGTACCAGACCATCCGTCAAACTCACCAACAAGTTCAGGAGTTACCTCTGAGCAGGTCGGAACTTTTACGCTAATGACGTAATCGTGCTCAACCTTAACTGCACACTCGGAATCGTGCCATTTGCCGATAGAGAGGTAAAGCAGACCGGTAGTTGCATTGAATTCTTTGCACTGACCACCATCAATCTTCGGAGCTACAGAAGAGTAGTTGCAGCTATGGAGAGCTACGTCTTCTCCTTGTCCTTGCCAGCTACCATCGTTCGCATAAATCAAGCAAACCTTGAACTCGAGAGCTTCCGTCATCGGGATCTCTACTTTGTACCAGTTAGCATAGTCCTTGATAGCCTCGAATTTGTAGATTTTGCCATCTACCGGAGTCTGTGCACCATCCTCGCCGAGGTAAGTGTTTTCATTCGACCATGTTTCACCATCGAATGTACCCTTCAAAGCGATACCGTTGCACTCAGTACCTGCAGGGATCTCAATAACAACGAGCAATTTGCCAGCCTCAGGAGCATCCAAATCCGGAGCACCACCGGTTTGACCGCCTGCGGTTACAGTAACGTCAACAGTAGCAGAAGCCTTACCTACAGTAGCCTTTACAGCGGAGCTACCCTCTGCTACAGCGGTAATAGTACCCTGAGCGTCAACAGTAGCTACAGCCTCGTTAGAGGAAGTCCAGGTGATGTCACCGGAAGCCTTCTCTACAGGAACAGTGTAAGTCTGACCTACCGTCAGGTTTGCTTTGTTAAGCTTGAGTTTGATAACATCCTGACTCTCTTTGTTACAAGCAGAGAATGCAACCAATGTTACAACTGCCATCAAAGCAGCAAAAACTTTGTTCAGTTTCATAATCTAAATTTTAAGTTAATTAATGTTGATTTGTTGTTAAATATCATCCTTTATGATGAATTTCATAACTTAATATCCCGGGTTCTGAACGAGGTTGGGGTTAACCACCATCTCTGTTTCAGGAATAGGATAGAGTGCGTAATGCGCATCAATGGATACTGCTTCCGTATTCCAAGCATCGGGGGAATCAAAGGACTTCTTTCCTTCGCCTCCTCGACCTTCCCAGTGGCGGGTAGCTTTTTCTCCTACAAACTGTCCCCAACGGATAAGATCAGTACGGCGGCGTCCCTCATGATAGAACTCGCGAAGCCACTCGTCCAACATCTCGTCATCCGTGATAGCAGGCAGCGGAGTAGCGTGCGCACGGTTACGAACGGTGTTGATATCATTGAGCGCCTCTGATTTATTTTGACGATAGCGAGCCTCTGCGCGGGTGAGGAATGCTTCGGCTGCACGCATCAAAGGAACATCCGTGTCTGTATATTTGGAGTCATGACGCGGCGAAGCGTGATCGTCATTGAGCGGGTGAAGCGTAGCATCAAACTCTGTGGAATAGAAGTTAGTCCATTTGCAAATTCCCCAGCAGTCATCGAAACCGGAACCGCTTGCAGGTACATTACCCAGGAATGATTTTGCATTCACTGTGCTATCCGCAGGATTGATATTCGAAGCAGAGAACATGGCTCGGTCGTCACCGGCAATTGCCGGCATGTCGAATTCATCAGCAGCACCACCAAGAGCTTCAATCTCAGCAGGGGTCTTTCCTTGGAAGTTACCGAACTTAGCAATCAATTCAGGACTTGAACGCCAGCATCCCCAGCTGTTATCCGAAGTACCGCAGGGGTTCATCTTGTTGCTACGGCAAGCACTAATGGCATACTGTGATCCTGCGTAAGTACGAGCCTCTACGCCATCACAAGCAGCGAGAAGCACCATCTCATCTGCAGCCACCTTGTCGTTATCGCCCATGAAGATCTGTGCATAAACAGGGTGCAGGGTCGGGAAATCCTCAATTACCTTGGTAGCCGCCTCTTCTGCTTTAGCCCATTGCGGGGTACCGGTATAAACCTCTGCATTGAGGTAGATACGCGCGAGAAGCATGTAAGCAGCCGGCTTGGAGATACGATAAATGGTTGTAGCACCTTTGTCGTTAAGATCCTGAAGGAAACCATGATCAGCATCACCAGTCACCTTATAAGAAGTGAGAGGTTCACCCGTCTTATGATTGATATAGGTCTTTCCTGTGTGACCATTCTCTATCTCATCGACAAGCCACTCATAAAGGCTGGCGCGGTCGATCTGCTCCGGGTTAGCCGTAGAAGGTTTAACCGTAAATGGCACATTACCGAACATATCCAACAGGTAGTAGTAGTTGAAGGCACGGATGAAGCGTACTTCAGCACGGCGATGGATCATCTCCGGGTCCGTAGTACCTTCCGTCATGTCCAGATAAAGGTTTGCCATTGTCACACCGTAGTTAAGACGGTTATAGAGGATGGATACAAACTGGTTGGCAGAAGTCCATGAAATCAACAGCAGATCCGAAGTACCAGCATCGTTACGCCAAGTCCACCAACCGGCATCGGTCGGATACTCGTTGAGCACACACATGGTACGATAGAAACCGCTATAACCTTCGTCATCAGCGATTACATCCATATTTCCATCTCCTTGTCCCGTTTGAACAAACGAGCAATAGAGTTTCGCAAATAATGAATTCAGCACTTGCTCCTTGTTCTCAGAAGTAACCTGAGTAGAGTTAGGATCAATGGGTTCCAAATTCATGCACGCAGTAAACGCCAATGCTAACGATGCTGCGAGAAATAATTTGATACTATTGTTTTTCATAATTGTATATTATTAGCCGTGCAACATTAGAAATTCAGTGACAGACCAACCACTGTAGTCATACAGCGCGGATAGATATTCGTATCACGTCCACTCGGGATTTCCGGATCAAGACCCTTGTATGCAGTCACTACGAACGGATTGGAAACCGTGCAGTAAACACGTCCGTTAACTTTGTTATTCTTCGGAGCGAAGGAGTAACCGAGGGTAATGTTATCGCAGCGGAGGAACGAAGCGTTCTGAACGAAATAGGTAGTCAACATACCGTTCGTTTCGTTACGGATCTGATAGTTGTCCGTATAGTACGAATTATATGCGTTTCTACTGAGGTTGTGATAACCATCAAACTTGGCATCATAGATAGAGGTCATGTACTGCATCTGATCCTGAAGTGCCGAGTTGTACACATAGTTACCAATGTTAGCGTGGAACGCGATACCGAGGTCAACTCCGTAGAACTGGAACTTGGTATTGAAGCCCATCGTAACAGGGGCAGCAGGGCTGTGATAGAAGATTTTGTCTTTCTCTGCCGTGATCTCGTAACCCGGGTCAGAAGGCAGGAGGTCAGGATGATCCTGATCAATCAGATAATACTGTCCGGTATTCGGATCAATTTTTGTATCATAGACATAGAAAGAAGAAATCGGTTGTCCTACAGCGTGTGCCTGAACCAAGACACCATTACCTACGCCGGAGTTAGCATCCGGTACAGGAGTGTTGTCATCGTAACCGTAGAGGTTGCGGATTCTGTTGTCATTCCAAGCCACATTATAGCCAATGTCCCATTTGAAATTCTTCATATCAATAGCTACCGCATTGATAGCAAACTCCACACCTTGGTTGGTCAACGAACCTACGTTCATCAAAGCCTTTGTTTTGAAGTTGGTTCCTGCAGGAACAATAACATAGTTGATCAAATCGTTGGTGACACGATAGTAGTAGTCCAAGCTACCTGAAATACGGTTATTGAGGAAAGCATAGTCGATACCTGCGTTGTAGGTAGTAGTTTTCTCCCAAGTAAGATCAGGGTTATAAACTTTCGGGCGGAAAGTAGGATAATACACATATCCGTCTTGACCTATTCTATAATCCTCGTCAACAACGAGTTTGGACAGATCTACCTCTGTAGCCAGTTCACCAAGAGTGGACCATGAGCCCAACTTACTCTTCTCATACTCAGCCAGATACTGGAACGCATCCGACACATTCTGCTGACCGGTGATACCATAACCGAGACGGAGCTTGAGGTCATTGAGCCAGTTGACATCCTTGAGGAAGGTCTCTTTGATCTTCCAACCGAGTGCAACAGACGGGAAGAGACCCCAACGGTGTTGCGGAGCGAAACGCGACGAACCATCGGCACGGAGTGTAACGGTAGCCATTACCTGATTCCATCCCACCCAGTTAGCACGGCCGAAGAACGAGAGGAGCGCAGATTGCGTACCATAAGGCACTTCCTTGAAATCCTTCTGCGAGTTGCGGAGATTGGGATCATTATTCGTATTCGGATACATTCTCCACTCCTGATAGTTGCTTACGCGGTGGAACTTCTGGTACTCACCTCCGACCATTACATCGAAATGCTGATCTTCCGTAAAGTCCTTATAGTACTGCGCGTACGCGTTGAAGGAGAGGTTGTATTTCGATTCCTCACTAATAGAGTTAAATCCGTAATAGTTGTTATCCGAGCTTTGGATCAACGGACTAATTGTGTTTCTCTGTTTCCCATACGAATAGTCCGCACCGAAGTTTGCATGGAGACGGAGGTCTTCGAAACCGTGGATTTTATAATCTACCTCCAGGTTACCAACGAATGCACCGGAATTAGCACGGTCATTTGTATAGTTGAGCAAGCTCATCGGGTTGTGAGGAGATTGCGAGTTCTGCTGGTAAGCCCATTCAGAGTCATTCAGAGAGGTACCCGGTTGAGCGAAACCGAAATAGCCGCCAAAGATCTGATCAATAACCGTCTGGCTTGCCCCCAGCGTAGTACCGGAAAGATAACCGGTAGCTTCACCCTTAACAGGGAGAGTCGGATCAAAGGAAACCGCCTCACCTACAACGCCCGGAGCATAACGGTTGAAGATATACATTCCCTTCGCATTAAGGTTGAAGGTCAAGTGCTTATCCAAGAAAGTCGGGTTGAGGTTGATAGAAGCGGTAACGCGCTGCATGTTAGAGGTTTTGATAATACCGTTCTGGTCGGTATAACCAACAGAAACGCGGTACGGCATGTTCCTGGTACCACCCATCAAAGAGATGTTATGGTCGGTAGAAATAGCCGTGCGATAAATCTGGCGTTGCCAGTCTGTATTCGCATCACCGAGATAGTTAAGCACTTTCGGACGATAGGTAGCGGGGTTCATCACCTGATCATTATACAGATCCTGCGCATATGAACGGAGATCTTCAGCAGACATCACATCCACTGTTTTGAGCAGTGTACCGAAGGAAACGTTACCGTTGTAGGAGACTTTGAGTTTCTGGTTAGCGGAACCTTTCTTGGTAGTAATGATGATGACACCATTGGAAGCACGTGAACCGTAGATTGCGGTAGCAGAAGCATCCTTGAGGACGGTAAACGACTCAATATCAGCAGGGTTAACCATTGCAAGCGGGTTAGCCACACCCTTGACACCATCATTATCCATAGCGAGTCCGTCAATGACGATCAACGGGTCATTAGAGGCAGACATAGATGATCCACCACGAATACGGATCGTAGCGCCACCACCAGGGGTACCGTCGTTCGAAGTGACAGCCACACCGGCAATTTTACCGGAAAGCATGTCGGTAGCAGTAGTCTGGAGGCCCTTGTTCATGTCATCGGGTTTGATAGCGGTAACCGAACCGGTGGCATCGTTTTTCTTAACGACACCGTAGCCGACAACGACTACTTCGTCCAAGAGTTCGGAATCCTCGCCCATGCGGACAGCCATCGAAGCAGCGGCTGCCAACTCCTGAGTCTTATAACCCATGTACGAGATAGACAGTTTAGCTCCCGGCTTGACTGTAAGGGAGAAATTACCGTCAAAATCGGTGATCGTACCATTGGTAGTACCGATCTCCAGCACAGATGCGCCGATAATAGGCTCGCCGTTCGCAGCATCCGTAACCGTACCCTGTACGGCTACCTGAGCAAAGGCGGTCATTCCTGTCATCAACAGGAAAGCCATCAACACGGCGCGGAATGAAAGAAGATTGTTTTTCATTTGCTTGTGTGTTTTTTATTAAGTATTATTGTTGTTTGTGATAGTATTCTAGTATCCTAGGATCCTAGGGTCCTAGTGTTTTTTCGGTTATTCTTTCTCTTTGATGAGGAAGACAGCGGCGGCACCGAGGAGCAGGAGTACTCCGGCAACGACCAGCATACCTGCTTGTACGTGCGCGCATGCATATTTAAGGAGTAGTCCTCCGCAAAGGGCAGCGATGATCTGCGGGATACAGATGGTGCAATTGAAGAGACCGAGGTAATATCCCATGTTACCGCCCTTGATGGCGTTGGTAACGATGGTGAACGGGAGGGCGAGCATAGCAGCCCAAGCAGCTCCGATGAGTGCGTAACTCAGGAAGAGGACGTATTGGTTAGATACAAACCAGATGGAGATAAATCCGATTGCACCTACAATAAGGGAGATCGCGTACGCACCTTTGTTGCCGGTATGTTTCTCCAAGAACGGAAGCACCATAGCCCAGAGGAGTGATCCTACCGCCTGAACGCAGAAGACCACGCCTACCCAATCGCCGGCAGACTGATATTCCAAAGCGGCAGTAGAGGCTTCATCCCATCCGAAGCAGTTAACCGCAATAGCTCCGATCGAATAAGTCCACATATACATGAACGCCGCCCAGCAGAAGAACTGGACAAGTCCGACCGTCCAGAAAGCGGAAGGCGCTTTGCGGAGTAAGGTTATGAAACCTTCCTCCGATTTGTCGTTTGCAGTTTGTGATTTGTCTTCTTTCTCCTTAATGCCGTGGAACTCGGCGTACTCCTGCGGGTTGAGTTCCTTCACGGTAGCGAAAGTATAAAGGACACAAAGAATCAGGATAGCCGCTCCGGCATAGAACGACCATTTGACGGAATCCGGTATAACTCCCTCGGGAGCCGTATTGGCTATTCCGATCCATGTAAAGAAGATCGGGAAGAGATAGCCGACCACGGATCCTGCATTACAGAGAGCCGACTGGATGGCATACGCCGTTCCTTTCTGCTCCTCGTTGACCATGTCGCCGACCATCATCTTAAACGGCTGCATAGCGATATTGATAGAAGTATCCAGGAACATGAGGCTAAAGATACCAAACCACATCGCTGCGTTAAGCCCGAGGAAGGCAGACTGCGCAAAGCTGAAGTTACCTGCGTTCGGGAGAAGCAGCATCACCGCGAGCGCGATGAGCGCGCCCACGAGTAAATAAGGTTTGCGCCGCCCGAGACGCGTCCATGTCTTGTCCGAATACTTGCCGACGAGAGGCTGAACGATCATTCCCATCAGAGGAGGAAGGATCCAAAAGAAACTCAAAGTGTGGGGGTCAGCGCCCAGCGTAGCGAAGATGCGGGATATATTAGCGCTCTGCAACGCATAGGCGATTTGTACTCCGAAAAATCCAAAGCTCAGATTAAAGAGCTGCGTGAAGGATAAATTCCGTTTCTGCATGGTCGATTAGTTAATACTAAATTGCGATTTACCGTTCAAAGTCTATAGCATTTGCTATATATACTTTACAAATCGAGCACAAAATTACTACTTTTTTTTGAAACGTGCAAGAGTTTTTTGCATTTTTTGTAATTTTTTCACATTTTTCAATCGAAACATATCGAAATCTTTCGATAGAATGGTGCCATTTTAGTCAAAGGGACCCATGAAATCATGCTCAAAAAGCCTTTGGAAACCGGCATAAAAACATGGAATTTTTTGTTCATTTCAGGATTGATACACTGTAAAATAGTATATATATACATAGTATATATATAGAAAGAGTGCATTTTGTACAAAATACAGTGTTTATCCTTGGGTTATCCTTGGGGAATCCTTGGGTTATCCTTTGGTAACGAGTCTATTTCGACCTTATTTTGAATTAGCCCCCACCCCAAAAGGTTCTATTACCGTCCACCGGACGTTCCATCGGGCAGAGCCGTGTCCAAATTCGATTTGGACGCAATAAACAAAGAAAGGAAGCCCCCCCAGCCCCCTAAGGGGGGAGAGGAAGCCCCCCGGCCCCCTGAAGGGGAGAGAGGGAGAGACAAAAAAGAGCTGGGAGGAGAGAGACGGAATAAGGCAAAAAATACATCAAAAAGGAATAATTCATAGGAAAGGAGAGAGGACAAAAGGGAAAAAATAAAACAAAATGAAAAAAAATAGACAAAAAAGGCATGAGGTCTTGCATATATAAAAAAATATTAGTACTTTTGTAGCGTTTTTGAGTAGAATGCCCCACCCGACCTTCCGATAGAGGGAAGGAGAAAGGCACCAGGAGGGACAGAAGGGCTAGAAGAAACAGAGGAAGTAGACGAATAGACGGACTAGGAGACTAGGAGAACTAGGAGGACTAGACAGTTAGGAGGACTAGAAGGACTAGAAGGAATAGAAGGAAAGAAGGAATAGAAGGAGAAGGAATAGAAGATAGAAGGAGAAGGAATAGAAGGACTAGACGGCTAGGCAACTAGGCTGACTAGGAGGACTAGAGGACTAGAGGACTAGAGGACTAGAGGACTAGACGGATAGAGGAACTAGGCAACTAGGAGGACTAGAGGAATAGGAGAACTAGGAGAACTAGAAGGACTAGAGGACTAGGAGAACTAGAAGACTAGACGACTAGAGGGACTAGGGGGCTAGGCGAAATGGAGAAATATAGAATATTAGGAAAAAATAGGGAAAAAATAAACAAAAAATATAAGAGAAAGGCATAGAAAGCTATCATGAATGTAACACATGAAGAATTAGTAAATGCGCTGCAGACTTATTTCGGGTTTGACACGTTCAAAGGCAATCAGGAAGCCATCATCCGTAATGTTATCGAGGGGAAAGACACTTTTGTGCTCATGCCGACGGGTGGCGGAAAGAGTTTGTGTTTCCAGTTGCCATCCTTGATCATGGACGGAGTGGCAATTGTTATCTCTCCGTTGATTGCGCTGATGAAGAATCAGGTTGACGCCATGCGAAACTACTCTGAAGAAGAGGGTGTGGCACATTTCATCAACTCGAGTCTGAGTCGGGGTGAGATCAATGCGGTAAAGGACGATGTGCTGGCAGGCAGGACCAAGTTGCTGTATCTGGCACCGGAGAGTTTGCAGAAGAACGAGAATGTGGACTTTTTGAAGGGAGTGAAGATCAGTTTCTACGCAGTAGATGAGGCCCATTGCATCTCAGAATGGGGTCATGACTTCCGTCCCGAGTACAGCCAGATCCGCAGCATGGTTCAGCGGATCGGCAAAGCCCCGATCATTGCGTTGACCGCAACAGCAACCCCGAAGGTACAGAAAGACATTCAGAAGAATTTAGGCATGCCTGACGCGACTGTTTTCAAGAGCAGTTTCAACAGGCCGAACCTGTATTACGAAGTACGGCCGAAGACCGCGGATGTAGATAAGGACCTGGTTCGTTACATCCGCAGCATGGAAGGCAAGAGCGGCATTGTATATTGTCTGGCGCGGAAGGAAGTAGAGGATCTGGCTCAGGTGCTGCAGGTAAACGGTATCAGCGCCCGCCCTTATCACGCCGGCATGGATGCAGCGACGCGCAGCGCGAACCAGGATGCTTTTCTGATGGAGGAATGCCAAGTGATCGTAGCTACGATTGCTTTCGGCATGGGTATCGACAAGCCGGATGTCCGTTTTGTGGTACATTATGACATTCCAAAGAGTCTGGAGGGTTACTATCAAGAGACAGGCCGTGCAGGCCGTGACGGCGGCGAAGGACAGTGTATCTGTTTCTACAGCCCGGACGACATAGAGCGTCTGCGCCGCTTCCAAAAAGACAAGACGCCGAAAGAGATCGGAATAGGCAACCAGTTGCTGTTCGAGACCCAGAGTTATGCGGAGAGCACTATCTGCCGTCGCAAGCTGCTGCTGCACTATTTCGGCGAGGAATACAACGAAGACAACTGCGGCAACTGCGACAACTGCCGCAAGACCTATAAGATGGTGGATGCGAGTGAGTTGCTTCAGATCGCTCTTGAGACAATCCAGCAGGTAAACGAACACCACAAAGCCGAACATATCGTAGATATTCTTCACGGTAACCAGACCGCCGAGGTGATGAGTTATCACCACGATGAGTTAGAGAATTTCGGTGCCGCCAGCGACGAAGACGAGAGCACGCTGCATGCCATCCTACGGCAAGCACTGCTAGTAGGAATGATCCAGAAAGATGTGGATTCGTACGGCGATCTGAAGTTGACCAAAGAAGGTAAGAAATTTATCCGCCGCGCCGGCAAATTCGAAGTGCCGATAGAGGTACACGACGAGGAAGACGAGATCATGGAAGGTGCAGGTGCGACCTGTGCCGCAGCGGACGAAGTGCTGTTCTCCATACTGAAAGACATCCGTCGCAAAGAAGCGAAGAAGAGCGATGTGCCGCCGTTCGTCATTTTCCAAGACCCGAGTCTGGAAGCCATGGCAACGACCTACCCTATCACGATGGAAGAGTTGCTGACGATTCCGGGTGTGGGTGTAGCAAAAGCCAAGCGTTACGGCGACGAGTTCCTGCGCGTTATTAAGGAGTATGTGGACGAGAACGAGATCATCCGTCCGGAGGACTTGCGTATCCGCACCGTAGCGAAGAAATCGACACGCAAGAAACAAATCATCCAAGCCATCGACCGCCGTGTGGATCTGGACGACCTGGCAGAGAGTTGCGGTATGTCCATGGAAGAGATGATGGATGAGTTGGAAGCCATCGTCTTCAGCGGCACGAAGATCAACATCGATTATTTCATCAAAGAAGTGGTTGACCCAGACGAAGAAGCCGACATATACGAGTATTTCAAGACCGCGGAAAACGACAGTATCAAGGCCGCGATGGAGGAGTTAGGCGAGGATTATTACGACGAGATGCATGTGCGGCTGGTACGTCTGAAGTTCCACTGCGATTTAGGAAATTGAAAGTTGAAAGTTGAAAGTTGAAAGTTGAAAGAAGTCGTCTAGTAGAAAGTTAAAAGTTCAAAGTGGTTAAAGGAGAGATAGATTTTATCACGCTGGGATGCTCGAAGAACCTGGTGGATGCGGAGCGTGTGATGCGGCAGTTGGAGGCTGCAGGCTGGCGCTGTGTGCATGACGCGGAAGATCCGCAAGGAGAGATATGCGTGATCAACACCTGCGGATTTATCGGCGACGCCAAAGAAGAGAGTATCAACATGATCCTCCAGATGGCAGAGCGGAAGAAAGAGAAGAAACTGCGGAAGCTGATCGTCATGGGTTGTCTGAGCGAACGGTACCGCGCAGAGTTGGAAGCAGAGTTGCCGGAAGTGGATGAGTATTACGGCAAGTTCGACTTCATGCAACTCGTGGAGTTGCTGAATAAAGACCGCTCCGCTCAAAGACAAAAGACAAAAGCCCCGCATGTATCAACCGGTTGTGAGTCTTTTGAGCGGAAGCTGACGACGCCGAAGCATTATGCCTATCTGAAGATCAGCGAGGGCTGCAACCGGATGTGTTCTTACTGCGCTATTCCTTTGATAACAGGAAGACATACAAGCCGGCCGAAAGAGGAGATTATGGACGAAGTACGGTGGCTGGTGAGCCAAGGTGTGAAAGAGCTGAACGTCATTGCACAGGATTTGAGCAGTTACGGGTTAGATTTAGTAGAAAGTACAAAGACCGCTTCGCTCAAAGAAAAAAGCAGGCATTTACTGCCGGAGCTGGTTGACGAGATAGCGCAAGTGCCCGGCGTAGAATGGATCCGACTGCATTACGCCTACCCGACAGATTTTCCGGAAGGGTTGCTGGACGTGATGGCCAAACATCCGAATGTATGCAAATATCTGGATATCGCTTTGCAACATTGCACAGACCATATGCTGGGTCTGATGCGGAGACACATAACGCGGGCGGAACAGGATGCGCTGATCAGGAAGATACGCGAGAGAGTGCCGGGTATCTGCATCCGCACGACCTTGCTGGTAGGCCACCCCGGAGAGACCGAGGAGGATTTTGAGGAGTTGAAGGAATGGGTGAAAGAGATGCGTTTCGAACGGATGGGTTGTTTCGCTTATTCGGACGAGGAAGGCACGTATGCGCACAGGCATTACAAAGATGATATTCCCCAAGAGGTGAAAGACGCCCGCGCCGCAGAACTGATGGCAATCCAGCAAGAGATAAGCGGCGAGTTGATGCAGCGTTTTGCAGGCAGAACAGAACGGGTGATTATAGACCGCGAAGAAGGCGAATACTACGTAGGCCGGACACAATACGACAGCCCGGAGGTGGACTGCGAAGTGCTGGTGAGCCGTCAGCCGTCAGAAGACAGCATTCAGACCGGAGAGTTTTATGATGTGGAGATCACCAAAGCAGAGGAGTTTGACCTATACGGACGTATAATAAAATAAAGACAAAAACATATATCATGCTAACGAAAGAATTTGTCAGTTTGATAGCAGAAGCATCGGGACTAAGCAAAAAAGATGCGGAACAGCTGTTGAGCACAACCAATGCAATCATGCGTGAAAACCTGATGGCAGGCAAAGCCATTCAGTTGCAGGGTTTAGGCGTACTGGAGATCAAAGAGCGCCAGTCCCGCATCATCGTTCATCCGCGTACGGGCGAACGAACGACAATACCCAGCAAAAACCAACTGGTGTTCAGACCTGTTGCAAACATGAAAGACGAACTTAAAAAAGTGTAAGCCATGGCAGACAAACTGAGTTGGACCGAGTTACGCCGTGCCTTAGCATCGCGCGCCGGCGTCACGGAGAAGGTGGCAGGAACATTTCTGAACGCCTTAGCGGAGCAGTTAAAAGAAGGCTTACGCACAGACAAACAAGTAAAAATCAACGGTTTAGGAACATTCAAGTTACAAGCCGTAGCGCCTCGCAAGAGTGTCAATATCAACACCGGTGAAGAGATTGTGATAGAGGGATACAACAAAGTTGTATTCTCCCCGGAGGCAGGCGTCAAAGAGATGATTGAGAGCAACCAGCCTTCGGATGTCAGCCATCAGCCGGAAGAGGGCGATTTTCCTATTGATCCGATAAAGAAACTGGGCGAACAGGCCGATGAGATAGTAGGCTTACTGGCTGATTTGGGTCAAGACCCCAACAAAGAAGCGGATACGGAAGAACCGGAACCGATTGTTGAACCGGAGCCTGTTGTTGAGCCGGAGCCGATTGTTAAGCCTGAACCGGTTGTTGTACCGGAGCCGGTTGTAGAGCCGGAGCCTGTTGCTAAGCCTGAACCGGTTGTTGAGCCGGAGCCGATTGTTGAGCCGGAGCCGATTGTTGAGCCGGAGCCGGTTAAGGAAGAGGCTCCTAAAAAGCCCAAGAAATATCATTTCCTGCGCGATTTGCTGATTTGCGTTATTGTATTGCTGTTATTGTTAGGAGGCGGTTATTTGCTGATTCGCAACCGTCTGAGCAGTTGGTTGGAGTCGCTTGCCCAGCCTCAGCAGCCACAGACAGAACAAGTGGAAGACACCATTTCGGAGAACCCCACCCCGGGGGAGTTCTACGACCGTCCACAGGACGCTCGATCGAGCGGAGCTCTTCACCCCTCAAGGGAGGGAGAAGAGGATCCTCAAATGGCGTTGATTCCGGAAGGCGACATTCCCCAGCAACAGATTCTGGACGAGTTCTTAGCCATCTCGGATGGTATAGAGCTAGAAGAAGCCCCTTATTCGGATCTGATAACCACCGAGGAAATGCATGCCGGCAGCCGTCTCACATGGATGTCCAAACGGTTCTACGGAGACAAACGTTACTGGCCGTATCTCTACGATGCGAACCGGGACCGTATAACCAACCCCAGCAATATCGAAATCGGCACACCTATCCGGGTTCCCCGATTGACAGCAGAACAATTAGACACCACGAATGCCAACTCCCGTGCCGAGTTGGAAAGGCTGCGTATCGAGGCAGAGGCGGCATGCAGGAAGTAGTTTAGAGGTTTGAGATTAGAGGTTTGAGGTTAGAGTTGAAAGAGGATTTTATACACATAGAAGAGGCGAACACCCATAACTTGCAGCATGTGACAGTAGATATCCCCCGCGGCAAGTTGGTGGTGGTGACAGGTGTGAGCGGCAGCGGCAAGAGTTCGCTGGCGTTCGATACCTTATATGCAGAAGGCCAGCGGAGATATGTAGAGAGTCTGAGCGCTTATGCGAGGCAGTTTATGGGCAGGATGCAGAAACCGGACGTCGAAAAGATCGAAGGCATCCCGCCCGCTATAGCCATCCAGCAGAAAGTGACCAGCCGCAATCCCCGTTCCACCGTAGGCACCGTGACGGAGATTTATGACTATCTAAAACTCTTGTACGCGCGCGTAGGCAAGACGTACTCGCCCGTGAGCGGTGAAGAAGTACGCAAGAACACCATCCGCGACGTGGTGCAATACATGGAGAGCCAGCCCAAGGACACACGTCTGTATCTGCTGAGTCCTATCATTCTTCCCGAAGGCAGAACACTGCAAGAACAACTGGCGTTATGGCAGAGCCAAGGTTTCAGCCGTCTGTTCATCGACGGCGACACGGTGCGTCTGGACGACCAGAGTTGGAAAAAAGCGGAAGGGCATGAGGCGTTCCTGCTGGTGGACCGTATCATTGTGGATCACGAGCCATCGACCAGCAACCGTTTCGCCGACAGCGTACAGACCGCGTTTTTCGAAGGCCAGGGAGAATGCCAAATCCAAGTACAAAGGGGCAATGTACCGTGTACGAAGGTGTTCTCGGAGCGGTTTGAAGCAGACGGGATCCATTTTATCGAGCCAAGCGAGCATTTGTTTGATTTCAACAACCCGGTCGGAGCCTGCCCCGAATGCAAGGGTGTCGGTACCGTAATGGGTATTGACATTGATTTGGTTGTTCCTGACAAATCCAAATCTATCTACGAACAAGCTATCGCCTGCTGGCAAAGCGAACAGATGCGTCCGTGGCTGGATGCGCTGATATACAATGCCTCCAAGTTCGGTTTCCCGATACATACTCCGTTCTACGCACTAAGCCCCGAACAGAAGCAACTGATATGGACCGGCAACGAGTATTTCCGCGGATTGCATGCATTCTTCCATGAGTTGGAGGAGAAACAGTACTCGAAGATCCAATACCGCGTAATGTTAGCGCGATTCAAGGGCAAGACGACGTGCCCCGTCTGCAACGGATTCCATTTGCGGCGTGAAGCCGGATATGTGCTGATCAACGGCAAGAGCATCCAGGAGTTATGCGCTATGCCTGTCTCCGAGTTGGACGAATGGTTCGAGCATATCCAACTGACAGATATCGAACAAAAGACGGCTGAAATGCTGCTGGTGGAGATCAGGAGCCGCCTGCAGTTCATGAAAGACGTAGGGTTAAGCTATCTGACCTTGAACCGGCAGAGCAACACTTTGTCCGGCGGCGAGAGCCAGCGTATCAACCTGGCAAAGTCTCTGGGTAGCAGCCTGGTAGGTTCCTTGTATGTCCTGGACGAGCCGTCGATCGGTCTGCACCCGCGGGACACCGAACGGCTGATACATGTACTGCGGGAACTGCGCGACTTAGGCAACACGATTGTTGTCGTTGAGCATGACGAAGATATCATTGCGGCAGCAGATCATATCATAGAGATCGGTCCGCTGGCGGGAAGAAAAGGCGGCAAGGTCGTATATGAAGGCAAGCCTCGCCCGGAACTATTCACCTATCATATACCCGCCCAGCGGCGTCATTGGAACAATTATATCGAGATAGAAGGCGCGTGCGAAAACAACCTGAAAAATCTAACGGTCCGTTTCCCTCTGCACGTGATGACAGTAGTGACCGGCGTGAGCGGCAGCGGCAAATCGAGTCTGGTAAGCAAAGTACTCTACCCTGCACTGAAGAAACACTACGGCGGTGTGTTCGCGGAACATACCGGGGATTTCGGCCATCTCAGCGGAAGTGTGCATCTGATGAAAGACATCGAGTTTGTGGACCAGAACCCTCTGAGCCGTTCAAGCCGCAGCAATCCTGTCACTTACCTGAAAGCCTACGACGAGATCCGCCGTCTGTTCGCCGAACAGCCCCTTGCCAAACAGTTAGGTCTGACACCCGCCCATTTCTCTTTCAACACTCCGGGCGGCCGGTGTGAGACGTGTCAGGGCGAAGGAACGATTACAATAGAGATGCAGTTTATGGCCGACCTGGTGCTGGAATGCGAGCAATGCCACGGACGGCGGTTCAAACAGGACATACTGGATGTACATTACCGCGACAAGTCGATCTATGATATACTCTGCATGACCGTTAACCAGGCCGTGGAGTTCTTCAGCCAGGATCCCGATT
>DFKE01000006.1 GCA_002373505.1 Bacteroidales bacterium UBA3653 | reverse complement strand
CAAGTGAGCGAGGAGGTAGAGAAGAAGGAAGGAGAGGAAACCAAGAAAGAGACAGTGATAAAGACTGTTTATTCCTTGGCGAACGAGGACGAGCGTCTGAAACAACTGATCGACATCGCGCTTCTAGCTTCCGGTCAACTGAAAGGCGAAGCACTTGCCAAGTTTGTGAACAGATCCGTAGAACTGCTCTAATAAAAATGGCTGCCGGGTGGCAGCCATTTTTTGTTTCCGGGATACTAATAGAATTAGTCTTTTCTTTCGACGATTTCATCGAGGAAGCCCATTTGGATCGCTTCGTCTGCTTTCATCCAGTTGTCGCGGTCGCATAGCTGCTCGATTTCTTCTAAGGACTTGCCGCTGTTCTCCGCCAGCACTTTGTACAAGTCCAGTTTCAGGTTCTCCATCTCTTTGAGATGGATAGCTTGGTCCTTGAATGTCGAGTAGCCGATACCGGAACTGGGCTGATGGATCATGAATCGCGAGTAGGGCAGGGCGGTACGATGGCCTTTCTCTCCGCTCGATGCGATCACGGCACCCATAGAGGCAGCCAGACCCAAAACGGTTGTATAAACCGGCGACTTGATAAATTTCATCACGGAGATCAACTCCAGACCCGAATAGCACTCTCCGCCACCGGAATTGATATACAGGTGAATCGGATCATGGTTGAGGGAATCAAGGAATAACAATTGGGCAACGAGTGTGTCCATCGTGTCACCTACTACCTCTCCGCTGAGGAAGAGGATACGATCCATCATCAAACGACTGAATACATCCAACTGGGTAATGTTCAGTTGGCGTTCTTCGATGATATACGGATTAAAAAGTCTGTCTTTCGGATTTTCTATTTCTTTCATAACTTTTTTTTACTTTCAATATTTTACAATCCTTGCACAACAGCGCGGCGTTGTACGCCATTCATTTTGTTTTGAATCTGCGAATATTCGTCAATCACTTCCTTCTGTAGCGAAGGTTTGATATTATTCAGCGAAGTACACATCAGTTCATGACTGATGGGCTTTCGCGTGAAGGCGGCAGTCATGGCTGCATCATTGACGATAAAGGCGATATCCGAAGCGATATACCCTTCTGTTTTAGCCGCATATTCATCTATATTGATATCTTCCGAAGTAGGACGTTTGGCCAGATACATCTTGAACATCTCTTTGCGTGCATCCAGATCGGGCAGCGGCACAAAGACCTGCTTGTCGATACGTCCTGTACGCAGGATAGCGGGGTCAATCTTGTCCGGCCGGTTGGAGGTAGCAATGATGAAGATACCTTTCTTTGCGCAGTTGTTCATTTGCGCAAGGAACTCATTCACTTCCCCTGACTGATACTCGCTGCCGTGCGCGCCGCGTACAGGAACCAAGGCATCAAACTCATCGAAGCAAATGACGATAGGACTGTTTTTCTCCGCTTTGGCAAAGAGTTTCTGTATCTTTGCTTCCGTTCCATGCACCAGGCTGCTGCCAATATCGGACGATTTGACCAGCATGAAATTGAAATTGGTTTCTTCCGCAAATTTCTCTGCAAAGAAGGTCTTTCCGCACCCTGGAGGGCCGTACAACAACATGCCGTTCGGAGGTGTGATGCGGTATTGCTCTGCCAGTTCTTTGTTCTGGATCATGAAGATCACTTTCTGGGTCAGATAGTCTTTCAATTCCTGCATTCCGGCAATGTCCGCAAATCCGTTTCCTCCACCTTTTCTAATCTCTATAGGCAGATCGTCGTCTCCGTCCGCTGATCCTTCGCGCTTGCCGCCGTCGCCCATCGAACTACTGCCGGCGTCGGTGCGTTTGCCGCCTTGTCCTCCTTCTGCCGGCTGTTTGTCGTCCACGATGGCAAGGATGTCATTGACATTCTTGAACCGGTCGGAAGACTTGAGAGCCAGCCCTTCGCTCAGAATAGCTTTCACTTTGGCGCTCCAGCTCTCCGGCAGCTTCAGCGGATGAGTCTGACGATATTGCCACATCGCCTTGAACCGCTCTTTGTAGTCGCCTTCGCTCGCAACGTCCAGTTGCCAAGGAGCCACGCCTGTCAGCATCGCATAGAGCACCGCGCAGGCGGAGAAAATATCCGTCTGCTGGTCGAAGATGCCGACCATGGTCTCTTTGGCGTGGTAGAGCACGTCCAGATCATTGGTGTCAAACTCTACGATACCAGCGCACGGTGTGCTGGTATGTCCGAGGTCAATAATCACGGCTTCTCCATCCATGGCATCGTTTAAAACGATATTCGCCGGTGTGATATCATTATGGCATATCGGCGTAGCCTGGGCATGCATGTACTGCAAGCCGGCGAGTATGGCACGGAAGGTCCGCAGAGCCTCCTCTTCGCTCATCGTTCCTTGAGTATGCAGTCTGTCCGCCAATACCGCCCCTGCAAAATAATCCGTCAGGTAGTATTGGTAAGAACCGCTTTCTTTGTCCAACACCCCATCGTTGACATAACTGACGATATTCCGATGCTTCAGTTGGCGGCAGTATTCAATTTCCCGAACACACTTCGTCTCCGGGTTCATTAATTTTGCCGGAAGGTTGTTGAGAATGAACAGTTTGAGGAAGAACGGCCGGCTATCGCTATCCACCACACGATAAGTCTCCGTGTAGTGGTTGGCTTTTATTAGGCTTTGGACGGTATATCCGCCAATTTTATCCGATTGTGAAAGTACTGCCATAGTTATTATTCACCAAAAATTTCTTTTGCCGTGTCCTCGTACGCCGAGATCAGTATGCGGCAGCAACGCTCGAAGAAATCGCCGACCTCCGGAGTTGAATCCACAAACATCTCGATAGACAGCCAGAGACGGTCCTTTACCAGATATGCTTTTACTACTTTATAATCACGGGTGATGGTATTACATGCCTCCAGCACCTTCACGCGGTTGTCCTCCAGCTCGTAGATATTCGGCATGATAAGACGGAAATATGTGTCGTCATCGTCCGGCGTGAAATAAATGTGCTTGCCGTTATAGCGGAAATGAACATCTCCGTCAGAGTCGGTCTCGTGTTTGTAACCCTCGTTGTACAACCATGCGTTAATAAGATCTGCTTTCATAATGGTAAAAATTTAAATTGTTAATAATAGTTATTGTGAGTTTTAAATCTCAATTGCCTGACATTTGTAAGCGAGGTAGGCTTTTTCTTCGTCATTGAGGAGCGGCGCAACCTCTTTATAGACGCGCACGTGATACGCGTTGATCCAGTCGATCTCGTCCTCGGTCATCAGACTCATCTCAATCAGAGAGGTGTCATAGAAACAGAGCGTGAGGGTCTCAAAAGCGAGCCATTCGTCCTCCGTCGTGGCGGCCTTGGTCTGTCCGGCAGGAATGACCGTGATCAGGTTTTCCGTCCGGATACCCCATTTGTCTGTACGATAAATACCCGGTTCGTCCGAGACGATATGTCCGATCTCGAGCGGCGTGGGGTTATTGTCTGTACGTACGTTCTGCGGTCCCTCATGGCAGCAGAGGAAATGTCCTACGCCATGTCCTGTGCCATGACCGAAAGTAATTCCGGCTTCCCACATGTATTGTTTTGCGAATGCGTCCAGTTGGTTTCCTCTGGTACCGCGCGGGAAACGGGCACGTGCCAGCGCGATGTGTCCCTTCAGTACATAGGTGTAGTCCAGTTTGGCTTGCTGCGGTATTCGTCCTCCCAGCCATACGGTACGGGTGATATCCGTAG
>DFKE01000013.1 GCA_002373505.1 Bacteroidales bacterium UBA3653 | reverse complement strand
TCTTCTCTACCTCCTCGCTCACTTGTTCGGAAGTCATTTTGGATGCTAACTCTTGTATCAAAGGGTGAGCCGTATTGACCACGAGGTTGTATTGATCAGGCATCTGACCGTAGAACGACATGCCTTGCTGATGGGCGGACATCTCTTTCATACGGCGCATGAACTCGTTCTGCGTCAAGAATACAGGCAGTGCATCCGCCGCCGCAGGTTCGCAGGTTACATAGTAATTCAGTTTCTCCGCTTTCGGGATAAACGCCTCAAATGCCTTGCGCAGACCCTCGCGCTGCTCATCGCTATAGTCGTCTTTGGCATTCTCGTCCTTGCGGATCAGGTTCTCTATCGTATCGCTGTCGATGCGCACAAATCGGAGTTTCTCATTCTTTTGTTCGGCCTGACTCATGGTATGCACATCCAACTCGCCGTCCATCAACAGCACATCGTAGCCTTTTGCCTTTGCGCGTTCGATAAACGTATAGTGTGCATCCGGATCGTTGGTATAGAGCAGAACGAGGTTGCCGTCTTTGTCGGTCTGGGCTTCTTTCACCTGCTCTTTGTATTCCTCAAGGGTTGCATATTTGCCGTCGAGGTTCTTCAGCAATGCAAAATCCTTCGCTTTCTCGTAGAACTTCTCGTCGGTCAGCATGCCGAACTGGATGAACATCTTGATATCGTCCCATTTCTTGGCAAACTCTTCCTTGTCCGCTTTGTATAACTCTGCCAGTTTGTCCGCTACTTTCTTGGTGATATAGCCGCTGATCTTCTTGACGTTATTGTCGCTCTGCAGATAACTACGGCTGACATTCAGCGGGATATCCGGACTGTCGATCACACCGTGAAGCAGCGTAAGATACTCAGGAACGATATTCTCTACTTCGTCCGTCACATACACCTGGTTGCAATAGAGTTGGATCTTATTACGGTGCACATCCAGATTGCTCTTGATCTTCGGGAAATAGAGGATTCCGGTCAGGTTGAACGGATAGTCCACGTTCAGGTGGATATGGAAGAGCGGTTCCTCCATTTGCGTTGGATAGAGTTCGTGATAGAACTTGTCGTAATCCTCATCTGTCAAATCTGCCGGCTTGCGGGTCCAGGCTGGATTGATATCATTGATGATATTCTCTTCGTCCAGTTCTACTTCTTTGCCGTCCTTCCATTCTTTCTTCTTGCCGAAAGCAATCTCTACCGGCAGGAATTTGCAGTATTTGCGCAGCAGTCCTTCGATCGTGGCGTCCTCTAAATACTGGCTGAACTCGTCGTCGATATGGAGAACGACATCCGTTCCGCGCTCGGCCTTGATTGTTTCCTCCATCGTATATTCAGGATCCCCTTCGCAACTCCAGTGAACCGCTTTGGCGTCCTCCTGGTAACTCAGCGAGAAAATCTCCACTTTCTTGCTGACCATGAAGGCGGAATAGAAACCAAGTCCGAAATGACCGATGATAGCCTCCGTGCGGTCTTTGTATTTATTGACGAATTCCTCGGCACCCGAGAACGCGATCTGGTTGATGTATTTGTCCACCTCTTCGGCAGTCATTCCGATACCATGGTCCGAAACGGTGAGCGTCTTCTTCTCCTTATTAATAGACACGCGCACGCGTAAGTCGCCTAAATCGCCCTTCACTTCACCAACCGAAGACAGGGTCTTCAGCTTCTGGGTCGCATCCACTGCATTGCTGATCAACTCGCGGAGAAAAATCTCATGGTCTGAGTACAAAAATTTCTTAATGACGGGGAAGATATTGTCTGATGTTACCCCAATATTACCTTTGCTCATAGTATATGTTTTGTTTAAAAATTTCATTATGTCGTCATGACGTTATGCCGTCATGCCGATTTTTTCTGAACAAATCTCATGCCATGAGCCTTTTTCTGCCAAAATGGCAGTTATTCGTAGCCTTTGTTCTGCTTCAGGTTTCCGTTGGTCTGCAGAGCTGTTTGGGGAATGGGGAAAACGGAGAGACCGAGATCTAAGTCGAATTTGCCGAAACGTATCTGGTCCTGTCTGTGCCAGCCTTCCCACATCAGTTCAATCCAGCGTTCGTAATAGATATTTTCGAGTGTCGCATCGCGGGGTTCGATCGTCTGGTTAAGCGCCAGCGCTTCGCGCAGACGGACCAGTTCAAACTCCGTCTGTCCGTCTTCGCCGTTGCGCACCTTCGCCTCTGCCATCATCAGATAGACGTCCGCCAGACGGAAAAGGACTATATCGCTGTTGCGCAATTGGCCGTCGAAGATCGTTCCGGGATCGTGGGCATACTTACTCATTCGCGCGCCGGCCGTCGCCACATACAGACTACCGGTCAGGTTCATCTGTACCTCGCGGGGATAATAAACCAGCGTATCGCCGGAGGAAAGAACCAACGGTACTCCCCGCACATGGACGATGCCGGAGAAGAAAGTAGTCGAGAAACGGCAGTCCGGATGGTTCGTGCCGTAACCGAACACATCCAGCGTCTCCTGGGTTGCACAAGAACCGTTCTCGCCGCCGTAACCCATCGCCGCGGCATGCTGGTAATGGAGACTGCGGAACAGGTTCTTGAACCTATTCCGATACACATTCGGATCCATCGGAATGGTGAAAATATTCTCCGTCGCGTCTTCGTTGTACGTCGAGAAACAGTTCAACTGGCTATCGCAGAGCACATATCCGGCTTGGGAACTGAGTATCTGCTGGCCATAAAAATTGACCGCCTCCCATGCGTTTTTCTCTCCCGCGTCGCCGCAAGGCAGTTGGATGGTCTTGCCGTCCGGTCGCACCTCGTCTGTCCAGTCGTCATCGCGCCAAACTTCCGCATTGAGCGCCATTTTCATCAGCATAAAATGCACCACAGGCTTGGTCACACGACCGTAGTATTCGCCGCGGCTGTTGCTGCGCTCGTCCGGCAGATAGAGCAACGCAAACTGCATCTCATCCCATGCGAAATCAAACACTTCGCTCCGTTCGGACTGGTAGATATCATGCACGGGCATGGTTATTTTGGTCACTATAGGCACGCACCCGAACAGGTCCAGCAGGTACATATACGCCATCGCGCGCACCGCACGCACCTCGGCGTTATAACTCATCGACTGATCCTGGGTCAAGAGATATCCGTATTCGTCCAGAAGCGAAAGCGAATAGTTGCATAGCCCCACGAGTTGGAACAGATACCGCCATGAGTTCTCGCAGCACTCGTTGTCAACCGTCCATGTATGCTCGTGCAGATCCACCCACAAGCCGCCGTCCCACCAGTCGCCGCCGCGTACCGGAATGATCGCTTCGTTGGACGCAAAAGTCTGCAGATCATATACGCCGCGGTACGTTCCCTGCAGCCCGTAACCGTCCGTGCTGCCGCCTATATGGCTATACAGCGACAGAACCGCCTGCTGGTACAACGCCGACGCAGATGTGATCACGTTCTCCTGCGGCTGACCCGAATGGGGATCCTCATCCAGAAATCCGCAGCCGGACAAGAACATCACACAGAGAATTAATATAGGTAACGATCTCTTCATGCTAACAATTTAACAATTTAACAGTTTAACAATTTAACTCTTAAACGTGCTTGCACTTAAAACTGTATTTGCAGTGACAGACTATACGTCCGGCTCACCGGGTACGAACGCTTGTCGTCCACTCCTAAGGTATTGTTGATCACCGTACTGTTGATAATCGGCGTCAGTCCCGAGTAACTTGTTATTGTCGCTAAATTATTGACCGAAACAGAGAGCCGCAGCCCCGAAAGCTGATACTTGCGCTGACGGGCTGCCTCGGACGGCTGGTAAGTCCACCCCAATGTCAAGTAGTCTATATTGAGATAATCGCCGCGCTCCAACCAGTAGTCCGTCACCGTCAAGTCGTCTATATTGCGCTCCGCAGCGCCCTGCATCACGTTGTAATACGGCATCGAACCCATATTCATATAACTCAGCGCGGTTCCGTTGTAGATCTTATGCCCAAAAGCGCCATTAAGCTGGATCGAAAGGTCAAACTGCTTGTACCGGACGGAAATATTGCTGCCCAACAGCACTTTCGGCGTCGCCTGACCGCACACACGCCGGTCGCCGCTGCCGTCCGACAAATCAACAAATCCGTCGCCGTCCAAGTCCTCAATCTCATACACCCGCTCGCCCGTTGAAGTGGTCGCCAGACCCGTACAATGAGGCAGATAGAACACACCCAGCGAATAACCCGGAATCTGGTACACCACATCCGTATTACCGCCATGCAGACCCGCTCCGTTGACCGACGCAATCGGCGTATAAGTCGGAGCGGTCAGATACTCGTTCTCGTAATAACCGTTCAGCGAAAGCAGTTTGTTCTGCTGCCACGTCAGGTTAAATCCGATATTCAGATCCCAGTCCCGCGTCTTGACTACCGCCAGACCAAAACCGATCTCCACTCCCTGGTTCTGCATCTTGCCCAGGTTCGCCAGCATCTTGTCGTAGATAAACGGCGGAACCGGCATCGTGTAGTTATACAGCATATCGTAGATATACGAGTAGTAATAATCGGCGGTGAAGACCACGCGGTTATGCCAGAATCCCCACTCCATGCCCACGTTCGCCGTCTGGGTCTTCTCCCATGTCAGGTTCGGGTTCTCGTTCCGCGCGATACCCAATATCACATCCGGCAGACCTTCCGACTCCGTGATACCAGTCGGCGTCATCAGCCTCAGCGACTGATAAGCCGCGATACCTCCCAAGTTACCGGACAGACCCCAGCCGGCGCGTATATTCAGCCGCGTCAGCCATTCTTCGTCACGCAGCCACGACTCTTTCTTCATGTTCCAAGCGATGTTGGCGGAAGGAAAGAAACCCCATTTATGCCCTTTGGCTGCCACCGAACTGGCGTCGCCGCGAGCCGCGATCGTGAAGGTATAACGACCGAGAGCCGTGTAACTGACGCGTCCCATGACGGAAGCCATCCGCTGCTGCTCATAACTGCTGCCGCAGCCGTCCCAAAGACGCAACGCACCCACGGATATATTGTCGTACCCGTACGCATTGGACGCCAAGCGGTTGATCGTCGTGTGGAAACCCGTCAAGTGCTTGCCCTGCAACTCGCCTAACACGTCCGCCTCGATATGGTGTCCCGACTCCCAGTCATGGTCATAGTGCAGCACGAGGTTCGTCAGCCATACATGGCTCTTGCCCGCCTCGCGATAGACCTTGCCCGTGCTCTCCATGTACGTCGGATAGAAATGGCTCTCGTCGTCCGCGTCGTAACTGTAACTGCCGTAAATAGCTGCCGTCAGACCGTAACCTATATCGCCTTTGATCCGCAGATGCGTGTTGAAATGCATCGCCTCGTTGTGCTTCTGTATATCCAGCAGACCCATCGGATGGCTTATCTGGCTCGCGTCCGCATAGCCGCTGTAACCGCCGGAAGCGTTGCGCGCATTGGGAAAAGTGGGATTGAATGCCGCCGCCGAATAGAAGGTCTTCTGCACGTCGTTCAGGTATTGGTTATGTCCCAGCGCGCCGAACAGACCCAGATCGAACGTCAGCCGTTTGGACAACATGTGTTGCATCACATCCACTTTGGCGGTCAGATTGCGCGTCCCCATCTCGCGGACGATACTGTTGTTCTGGCTGAAACTGATCGCGCCACGGTAACTGCTGTTCTCCGTTCCGCCACCGATCGCCAGATGGTGGTTGTGAACCAGACCGGTGCGAATGATAGCCCGTTGCCAGTCCGTCGAAGCGCCGCCGTCCGCAATCGCCATTCCGCGACTGCCCGCCAACGAGCGGTACTCGTCCGCATTCAGCATCCTCAGAAACTTGTCCGCGTGCGCGAAACCTATATTACCCGCGTACGAGACATGGATCTTCCCTTCCGCCCCGCGGCGTGTCCGAACTTCGATCACACCCGCCGCGCCGCGGGCTCCGTACTGAGCCGTCTGAGCGGCATCCTTCAGTATAGTGAAACTTTCTATATCGCCTGGAAAAATAGTAGCTAACGTCCGCAGATCGGACGACATGCCGTCTATCATCACAAGCGGTTCGTTACCCCCGGTCAAGGAGTGGTTGCCGCGCACTCGGACGGACGAAAGCATCGCCTCCGGATTCGTGTTCGAACCCACCGTCACACCCGCCGTCTGACCGTTCAGCACATCCAGCGAGTTTGTCAGGTGCCCCCGTCGCGATGTCTCCACACGAAGCGTATCCGCCTCGGACACCTCCGGACCGACTCTCTCCGCATGCACTGCAAGCGGCAAGAGCAACATAAGTATAATCGGGACAGTGCGTTTCAACGGTATCAGGTACTGATTACTCATAATTTGATTGCAAAGGTACACTTTTTTTTGCATATATCAAAATTTTTCTGTACCTTTGCACGATTTTTTCGCGTTATGAATGAATTTTTAGAGACAGAAGAACAGATATTGAAGATGCTCAAAACCGTCTTTGACCCGGAAATACCCGTAAACGTATATGATCTAGGGCTCATTTACGGCATCGAGTTGAAGGACGACGGGGTATGCGAGATCACGATGACATTGACCGCGCCATCTTGTCCGGCAGGCGATTTCCTCGTAGAGGATATCCGCCAGAAAGTAGGATCCGTTGAAGGGATAAAGGATGTTAATGTGAATATTGTCTTTGAACCCGAATGGAACAAAGACATGATGAGCGAAGAAGCCAAACTCGAACTCGGTTTCCTGTAAATGATAAATGACTAAATGGTAAATGGCATGATCTATTTCTTAAGCGATGCACATTTGGGAAGCCTGGCCATTGAAAGAGGCTGGGCGCATCAGAAAAAACTGATTGACATGCTGGAGGAGATGAGCAAAGATGCCGTCTCTATCTATATGCTGGGAGACATGTTCGATTTCTGGATGGAATATTTTATCCATGACAAGAGCAAAAGGCAGTTCCATCCTTTCTGCAAGGAACTGCGCAAACTGGCTAAAAAAGGCATTCACGTACATATGTTCATCGGCAATCATGACCTTTGGACATTCGGTGGTCTGGCTCAACTGACCGGCGCGGAAATACACTATGAGCCGTGCACGATTATCCGGTACGGGAAAGCTATTTATCTGGCGCACGGAGACGGACTGCTTCCTGAAAACTGGGAGAAACTGTATCCGAAAGACATCAAAAAGAAAATCAAACGTTTTATCAAACTGCGCGAGATTTTCCGTTCTCCGTTCCTACAGTTCTGTTTCCGTTGCCTTCCCCCATCCTGGGGTAACCATTTCGGATACAATTGGGCTAAGAAAAGCAGGCTGAAAGAACTCGCTAACCCTTGTCCGTACAAAGGCGAAGACAAAGAAGAGTTGGTACTTTTTGCCAAAGACCAGGAGAAACAGCAAAATCACCGGGACTACTATATCTTCGGACACCGGCATATCGAGTTGGACCTGCAGATCGCTTCCGGAAGCCGGGTTGTCATACTGGGAGACTGCTTCAAACAATGGACGTATGCCAAGTTAGACAACAAAGGAAACCTCACCCTCCATAATTTTTAATTCGTAATTTTTAATTTTGTCTATGCATACGAGAGAAGAACAACTGAAAGCGTTTGGCAGGCTACTGGACATTATGGATGACCTGCGGGAGAAATGTCCTTGGGACAGGAAACAGACTTTTGACAGCCTGCGCCAGAACACTATCGAGGAAACGTTCGAATTGGCTACAGCCATCAGTCGGCATGACATGACGGAAATCAGCAAGGAACTGGGAGACGTGCTCCTGCATGTGGTTTTTTACGCCAAGATGGGATCGGAAAAAGGAGAATTCGACATCGCCGATGTTTGCAACCGCCTCTGCGACAAACTCATCTTCCGCCACCCGCATGTTTACGGAGAAGCAGCCGCACAGAACGCCGAAGAAGTCAGCCATCTGTGGGAACAAGTGAAACTGAAAGAGAAGGGCGGCAACAAGACGGTATTAGGAGGTATTCCGGACAGTCTGCCTTCACTCGTCAAAGCATATCGCATCCAGGACAAAGCGGCTAACGTAGGTTTCGACTGGGAAAAACGGGAAGATGTATGGGCAAAAGTGAAAGAAGAGATTTCCGAGTTCGAAGAAGAAATGACCCAATTATCAAATGACCAAATGGTAAATGATAAAATGGTAAATGAATTTGGTGATTTGCTATTCGCAATGATCAATGCTGCGCGTCTTTATAAGATCCGTCCGGACAATGCGCTGGAGCAGACCAACCTCAAGTTCATCAAACGGTTCAATTATATCGAGCAGCAGGCAAAAGAAAAAGGCAAGGACATCAAAGATTTGAGCCTTGCCGAAATGGATGAACTTTGGAACGAAGCCAAACGGATTGCCGATTAAGGTTTTCTTACCGCAATATTGAATTGCAAAACTCCTTGCGAATAGGGAGCCTTGGCTGACGAGGTAAGAGTGAGATTGATTTGATGGGAACCGGCCTCTACCGGCACATAACTCAACGTTGTCAAACATGCGGAAACGCTGTCCGGAATAAAGATCAGTTTGGCATGCGCAGGATCGGATTCAGCCGTTATACCACCTAACGTATCCGGCCAGTTAAGCGACAGATGCACTTTCGAATCATCTGCACTCGCAACAAAAGAGACCAGAGGGTCATAATACCCGTTGAGCAGCAATCCCATCCGGACCGTATCGCCTATATTAAGCGAATCGTACAACATTATTGTGTCACACACACCCGAGATGCTGGTTCTAACCAACTGTTTCGACACATCGATACGGGGAGATATGACAGTGGTCATATCACACGAAACAACCGCGAAACCTATCGCGGCGAACATAATAACAAATAAGAATTTACGAATACGCATATCTGATTTGATTTAAGAGTGCGGCATAAAAGACTCGAACTTTCACTCCTCTCGGAACCAGATCCTAAGTCTGGCGCGTCTACCAATTCCGCCAATGCCGCTCGCGTTCGGCAACAAGTGTGCAATGGTCCATACCGCTCTGCTAAATGGACAGGCAACTTGTGCCTCCGCTCTCCGGTCTGTGAACACTTCGTTGGTTCCCATCCCGGTTGCCATGCGGAGAGTTCCACCGAAAAAGCGTGCAAAGGTACAAAGAATTTTTGAATTATGCAAGAAAATACGCAAACTTTTTATCATATTCTGCCAAATGGCATCAAAATCGTGCATCGCCGGACGCCGTCACCCGTCGCATATATCGGGGTTACGGTAGGGGCTGGCACAAGAGACGAGGCACCGGAAGAAAACGGGATGGCGCATTATATCGAGCACTGTGTGTTCAAAGGCACGGCTCATCACTCCGCGCGCCAGATCATCCATGCCATTGAAGGAATTGGAGGCGAGATTAACGCTTATACGACCAAGGAAGAAACTACTTTCTATGCCGCTATCCTTGCCGAACATGTACAACTTACTTTGCATCTGATCGCGGAAATGCTTCTCCAGCCGACCTTCAAGAAAGAAGAGACCGACAAAGAGCGGATGGTCATTCTGGACGAGATAGAGAGTTACAACGATAGTCCGAGTGAACTGATATACGATGATTTCGAGAGTCTGGTCTTCGCCGGAAGTTCTCTCGCCATGCCTATTCTGGGTACGAAGAAGACACTGCGGCATATTTCCTCCAAACCTGACTATCCGCTTAAATGGATGCAGACCCACTACCGCCCCGAACGGATGGTGATTTTCTGCCAGGGAGATGTCAAACCGGAAAAGATCTTCAGGCTCGCAGAAAAAGAGTTCGGACATCTTACAGCAACGCGGTCCTACAGCGAAGCGGTCATACAGCAGAGCGGTCTGTCAGCTCGTGAACACGAGCGGTCTTTCCGTAAGCACACCCACCAAGTCCACTCCATGTTGGGCGGAAAGGCATATCCGCTGGGGCATGAAAACCAACTGGCAATGTTTCTGCTCAATAATATTTTAGGCGGCGGCAGCCTGAACAGTCGGCTGAACCTGAGTCTGCGTGAGGCTAAAGGACTGGTCTATACGGTTGAATCAACCTATACGCCCCTTTCCGACACCGGCTACTGGTGCGTCTATTGGGCGTGCGACCCGGAAGACTATGAACAAAGTCTAGGACTGGTCCACAAAGAACTGGATCTGCTATGCGAACGCCCGCTATCCGAAGCGGCATTGCAGAAAGCGCTGGTACAACTCCGCGGGCAACTGGCCATCTCCGCCCAAAACCAAGAGAATAGTGCGTTAGCCATGGCAAAATCGATGCTCTACAGAGGAAGTGCCCCCGAATGGCAGGAGACAATGCAAAAAATAGAACGGACCACTGTACAGCAAATCCAGAATGTAGCAAAAGAGATATTTAATCCCTCTAACTTTTACATTTTGACATACGAATAATAAATTTCTTTCCATTTTATTTTATTTTTGACACTTTTTGGTAACTAAATGTTACAATTCAAAGAAAAACGCATAATTTTTGCAGTTTTTCCTTGAAATATTTGGTCATATCAAAAAAAAGCAGTATCTTTGCGCGATTTTTCATTTGTGCGCGTGTGCGTATTCCATATATTATATGCATATACGCACGCGAGGCTGACAGTTGAAAACTAATTTAAACAAACAACAATACATGATGAAGAAGATTTTTACACTACTCTTTCTGGCAGCATTGAGCCTCGGCTTATATGCGCAGAAGCAAGTAAGCGGTGTGGTTGTGGACAGCAAGGGCGAACCGGTAATCGGCGCCAGCATTCAGGCGAAAGGCACCACACAGGGTACGATCTCGGATTACGACGGTAAATTCGAGATGGAAGTACCGGAGTCTGTGAAGACGCTGGTAATTAGTTTCGTCGGTATGGCAACCCAGGAAGTAGCTGCCGGCAAGAATTTGAAGATCACGATGCAGGAGAACAGCGAAGTGATCCAGGAAGTTGTCGTTACCGGATTCGGAAACGTTTCGAAAGGTTCTTATGCCGGTTCCGCACAAGCCGTTAAAGCAGAGGATATCGAGAAGAAGAGTCCGTCTGAGATCTCAAAGGCGCTTGCCGGAGAGGTTGCCGGTGTTCAGGTTATCAACGGTAGCGGTCAGCCGGGTACAAATGCTACTATCCGTATCCGCGGTATTGGTTCGTTGAACGGTAGTTCTGCTCCGCTCTACGTAGTAGATGGTGTTACTTATGATGGAGACATCTCGTCTATCGACCCGGGAGATATTGCTTCCACCACGATTCTGAAGGATGCTACCGCTACTTCGTTGTATGGTGCACGCGGTGCCAATGGTGTCATCGTCATCACCACCAAGAAAGGTACTTCGGGTGACGAAGGTCATATTGATGTAGATGTCAAATACGGAGCCAACATGCGTTTGCTGCCGCTGTATGACGTCATCACCAGCCCGGAGGAGTATGTAACCCTAGCTTGGCAGAGTATCTATAATGGACAGCGTTATGCGAACCAAGTACCTACACAAGCAACTGCAATTAGCAACACTAATAACTTGTTGTTTAGTTCTGGAGGTATTCCTGTTGGTTACAACTTATGGGATGCCCCGGGTAAATTCCTAATAGAGCCCACCGATGCAAACGGGTTAGTGAACCCGAGTTTTGACTACTCTAACCCACGTAAAAAAGGATACGAGAATCTGGAGTCTTGGAAAGACGCTATCTTCCGCGTAGGTCAGAAAGTAGATGCCAATATCAAAATTCATGGCGGCTCGGAGAAAGTAAAATACTTCACTTCTTTCGGTTACTTGAAAGACGAAGGCTACTATCAGGCTTCCGACTTCAACCGCTTCACCGTTCGTTCGAATGTGGATTACGAACCGAAGAAGTGGCTGAAAGGTAATGTCAACCTGGCATACACCTATTTTTCGATGAACAACCCGGACCAGAACGGCGACGGTGCTATGAACAATGGTTTCTATTACGTCAATGCCATTCCTTCTATTTATCCGGTTTATTTGCGCGACAGCGAAGGCAATATCGCTATCGACCCGCGTACCGGTCAGCCGATGTATGACTATGGTAATGAGTTAGGCCGTTCCTTCGGTATGGGTATCAACCCCGCCGGTTCGCTCCGTCTGGATAAAGAGACCCAAGAACAACATGAGGTGGATGCCAAGACTTCGCTGGAGTTCAAACTCTACAAAGGTTTGAAATTCACCCTCAATGCCGGCTTGCACTACTATAACAACCGTTACTCGGATATGACCAACAAGTATTATGGTGATGCAGAGGGTATCGGTCGTATTCTGCAGCAATATTCGAATATGTTCACCATCTCTGCACAGCAGATGCTGGAATACAACAACACCTTCGGAGATCATACCATTCGTGTAATGGCGGGTCACGAGAACTACTTGTATCTTGCCAATGCCGCATACGGATATAAATCCTACATGGCAGACGGAAGCAGCATTGAACTCAGTAATGCGATTAAGATGAATGAGATTGAGGGTAACAGCACACGCTATGCTATGGATGCATACTTTGCAACCGGAATGTATAGTTATAAAGAGCGTTATACCATTACCGCCAACTACCGTGCGGATGGTAGTTCCCGCTATGCCAAAGGTCACCGCTGGGGTCACTTCGGTTCCGTAGGTGCTGCTTGGACTTTCACGAACGAAGATTTCATTGAGAACAGCGACGCAAAAGATTGGTTGAAGGATGGTAAACTGCGTCTGAGCTGGGGTGTATTGGGTAACCAGATCAACTCGCTCTACAGTTATACCAACACCTATTCCATCCAGAACCTGAACGACCAGATTTCGTTCATTGAGTCTTCCAAGGGTAACCCGAACATTACATGGGAACGCTCGAATATCGTGGACCTCGGTTTGGAACTCTCTATCGGCAAGTATCTGGATATGGAGTTGGACTATTTCTACAAGCTGACAGACAACATGCTCTTCCCGCGTGCCATTGCTCCTTCAGTAGGTTATACCTCTATTCCTACCAACGACGCCAAGATGGTGAACCAGGGTGTGGAATTCGGATTCAAGGTACATGCCGTAGATATGCGTAATGTCAAATTGGACTTCATGCTCAACGGTGCGCATTACAAGAACTACATGACCCAGATGCCGGTGGATTATACCGATGCCAATGGTGTTGATCACCGTATGATTATGAACGGTGCGATGTCTGTGGGTCACTCGCTGTATGACCACTACACCGTTAAATACCTCGGTGTAAACCCGGAAAACGGTAATTCTATCTTTGAGGCGTACTATGACACCCGTAATGGTGAATTTGGAGAACAAATCAGCGATAACGAGTACAACTATATTCCTTCGTTGTACCAATGGATCGAGGAGCAGAAAGATGCCGGAGTAGAGAATCCGGAACAATATTTAAAGACGATTCAGACCGAAGATTACTCGATGGCGACTTCCCAATACATCGGCAAATCGTACCTTCCTACTATATCAGGAGGAATCGGTTTTGACCTCGAAGTATATGGTGTAACCCTTTCTGCTACTTGTTCGTACCAACTTGGCGGATACGGCTATGATAATACGTATATAGCTTTGATGGCGAATGATCAGGTAGGTAGCCACAACTGGCACATAGATGCTCGCAAGGCATGGACGGAGAATAATCCAGGCCACGGAGTTAAGAATACCGATGGCACGTTCTCCAATTTGGACCCGACTGATATTCCGCGCTTCTCGAATGGTGTAGGTGATGTGGATAGTTACGCAACAGCAGGATCTACCCGTTTCCTGACGAGCAACTCGTTCCTGAGTCTGAACAACATACAATTGGGATACAATTTCCCGAAGAAGCTGATTCAGAAGATTAAATTGCAGAAACTGAACCTCTACATCTCGGCTAACAACTTGGCTATTGCGACTGCACGCCGCGGTTACAACCCGATGACTTCGTTCACCGGATCTTCGGACACCCACGCATACAGCCCGTTGTCAACCATCATGGGTGGTGTTAAGTTCACATTCTAAACCATAACTTAGAAAGGAGATTAAATTATGAAAAAGATATTTTATGTATTAACACTTGTTGCTGCAACATTGGTAATCAATAGTTGTGCCGACAGCTATTTGAACCAAGAGCCGGGCGGTAGCACCATTACCGAGGACCAATACAACCGCATGGACAATGTGTTGGAAGGTACCGTAAAAGGTGTATATACCCTTCTCTATCCGTATGGAGGTGAACACGACGCGTTCGGTCAGCGTTCGCTTGACATGTACGGCGACCTGCTTTGCGGTGATATGGCAATGGCCACCCGCAACTATGGTTGGTTTGCCGATGACGAGCAAATGCGTACCTATGGCCGTCGAGGCACGTTCTGGATGTACTACTATGAATTTATCCGCGCTTGCAACAGAGCTATCAACTTATTAGACCTGCAAGGGCATCCAGAATTGGTATTCGATGCCGACACGCTCACTGACGAAGAATACAAGAACGGCTTCTTCTATGCCGAGTTGCTTACTATTCGTGGTTGGGCATATGCCGGATTGAGCCGCTATTTTGTATCAACCGATGCAGATCCTGCTGCGCTGTCTGTTCCTATTTATACAGAAGAGGACACCAAAGAGGATACCATTATCGGACGTCCGCGTGCAACGGTTAGCGATTTGTACCTGCGTATCGAAGACGACCTCACAACGGCTATTCAATATTACGAGGCATATAATCTATGGGCTCGCGACACCAAGATAGAGATGAATGCAGACATCGCTAAAATTCTGTTGGCATACTCTTATCTCAACAAAGGCGGTATTGATGCCTCCAGTTATGCCAAAGCCCTTGAATGGGCTGGCAAAGCCATTACGGAAGGCGCACCGCATATTCTGCCGCTGGCAGAAGTGCTGACGACCGGTTTTAACGATGTAACCAATGATAACTGGCTTTGGGGCGAGGATGTTACGGTACAAAACACCACTTCTCTGGCTTCCTTCTTTGGTCAATGTGATATCTTCTCGTATAGTTACGCCTCAGCAGGCGATGTAAAGGGTATTGACCAGATTTTGTACGAATCTATCCCCGCATGGGACATCCGCAAGTTCTGGTGGAACAATTACGCGCAATCCGGCAAGAAGAATGCAGATCGCTTCAAATATGCTCCGGATGGCAAGTTCTACTCCGCTACCAGCAAGACTATCCAAGGCGATCGCGATTGGCTGAGCGACAACGTCTATATGCGTTGGGAGTTAGCATATCTGATTGCAGCCGAGGCTGCCGCTCGTACCAATGACTTGACGAGCGCACAGAACTATCTCTACGCTATTACCGACCAACGCGTTGTTGTAGGACAAGAAACAGCATACGATGCATGGAAAGCAGGGTTAATAGATCAAACCTCGTTGTTAGCTGCCATTAAGTACAACTGGCGTGTAGAACTTTGGGGAGAAGGCTATGGTCTGCAAACCTTCCGCCGCTATGGGGAAAGTGTTACATTAGGCAGCAACCATTTACGTGCAAAGAAAGATATTACTCCAAATACTGCACGTATATTCACTTTCGAGTTGCCTACTTCCGAGTTGTACTACAACCCGTTCATCCGCGACACGGATACCAAAACATTGCATAAAAAAAACTAATTGTATTAGTTGAGAATTATATTACTAACTAAAATTTTATTAAAGTATGAAAAAGTATTTATTTATGGCTATTGCAGCCATTGCGAGCATTGCGCTCGTAGGATGTAAGGGTGACGATAAGAACAACCCTGAAGATCCCGGAACAACTCCGACACCAGATGCACAAGTAGTTATCAGCCCCAAAACACTGGAGGTGGCTGTAGGCGCACAAGAGAAACTACGCGCTGCATTGAACCCTTCGAAAGATGGTGTTACTATTTCCTACAAATCAGACAACGAAGAAATCGCAACTGTAAGTGCTTCCGGTTTGGTTACCGGTGTAGCAGGCGGTACAGCCAACATTATCGCCAGCGCAGAAGGTTATAAATCCGATACTTGCGTTGTTACTGTTATTTCTGCAGCTGACGCATTTGCATGGGCTGGTTGCTGTCTCTGGAATTTGGATAAATCCATACGATACAGCGAAGACACTACTCAAGTAACATTGAGTAACGGCCTTGTAGTAAATTGTATTACCGTTTATTCTATGTATCGTCTGTGGTCTGACGGCTTAGTATTTACTGGCTCTAACCTTGCAGGTGCCGGATACGTTGCTAACTTAGATGAAGTCCCCACATGGATTATTACCGACTCTATTGACGAAAAAGGTCCTAACTATTACTACGTTGGAAGTAACCTTGAAATTGTTCCCTTTGATGAGTACGACCCAACCAAGGCAGCAAACGCTAACACGATTCCTGCAGGAAAGTTAGTCAGTCTCGATCAACAACTTTTGTGGTTTAACGACGAGACCGGTGATGTTGAAGCGGGCGTTGAAGGTGCTACCGTTTGGTGGGCAGATTACGACAACGAAAAGTTTTATCCATTTGAGGCATTGCTTGGTACCGGTGTTTATGATGGAGACGAGAACGAAGTATTCTATAAATCGAATGTATCTTGGCATGACGGAGCTTACTGCTTAGCCATTAACGAAGACGGTACTGCGCTCAAGGAACCAGCAGAATGGGCTAATTTTGAAGATAAATACTACGAAAAACTGCCCGAGAGCACACCGGAAGCAGTAAAATTCTTAACTCCTGTTCGTCACAATGAGGACGCATTAGACAGAGCTATCCGCACGAAGAAAATCATGGATAAATTCTATATCCTCAAGTAATTTTCTCGTTACATTTACACTACATCAGGCTGCCCAACGGGTGGCCTGATTTGTTTTATATAGAAAACGTAAATAGCATTATTTAAGACCGGAAAAAAGAACAAAATGTTTGTAATTAGTTAAAAATATATCTTTTTGCTTGCGTATTCCGATTTTTTGTAGTAACTTTGCACGCTAATTTGGAAAATTATACGCATATGAAAAAATATTTAATTTGTTTGGCAGCTGCATTGGTATGCAGCATTAGCGCATGGGCAGTAATGGCGTCCCCGGAACCTTTTGAGTACACGAAGCCGGATGGCACCAAAGTCATGGCGCGTGTTTATGGGGATGAATTCCATTCCTTCATTGAGTCTTTGGATGGTGAGTTATTGGAGGGACACCGTGATATAGAAGCTATGGAGCAAGGCGCTCAACGCCGACGTGCCCGTAGGATAGAGCAAGCAGCAGGAAACGCTGCATTTTCTCCGTTCGGATCTCCAAAGAGTCTGGTGCTATTAGTGGGATTTGCGGATCTGGATTTTGACCAGAGCCGGCAGGATTTCCAAGACCTGCTGACCAAATCGGGCTATAACTACAACGGAGCAAACGGCTCATGCCGTGATTATTATATCGCTTCGTCTGATAGTTTGTTCCAGCCGCAGTTCGACTGCTATGGTCCTTACAAACTAAGCAAAAACATGGCGTATTACGGTGGTAACAGCGGAGACAACAACAGCGTACATGGCGCAGAGATGGTAGCCGAAGCATGCCAGATGGCGCACGAAGCCGGTGTGAACTTCAAGGATTACGATGTCAACGGCGATGGCCTTCTTGATAATGTATTCGTTTTCTATGCCGGACATAATGAAGCAGAGGGTGGCGGAGCCAATACCATCTGGCCACACGCAAGCAATATATCCTACCTGAACGTACGTCTGGACGGTGTATTGGTAGGTTCATATGCTTGTACCTCGGAATACAAAAGTTCTGCTGGCAAAACCCGTTGCGGCGTAGGTACATTCTGCCATGAGTTCGGTCATGTGATCGGACAGCCGGACTTCTATGACACCAAATACCAATATTATACAGTGGGTAACTGGGATATCATGTGCCAAGGTAGTTATAACAACGGCGGCAACACTCCTCCTACATTCTCCGCATACGAGCGTATGTACGAGGGATGGCTCACTCCGAAACAACTGGAACTCCCTGGTCAATACGTATTGACCGATGTTCCGTTCCATAAAGAGGCATACCTGATTGCTGCTACCACGCATAACTTGTCCGGCAAGACACCTAATCCGAGCGAGTTCTTCCTGCTGGATTACCGTAGTGGTGCGAACGGATGGGACGCTGCTCTGCCCGGAACCGGAATGATCATATGGCATATTGACTATAGCGCATCTGCGTGGGTTAGCAATACCCCGAACAATGGTCCTACTATCATGCGTATGCACTTGGAGGAAGCGAATGGCGTAAGTTGGAAGAGACGTAGCGAAGGCGAAAACGGACGTGCTTCAGACGTTTATCCGGGCACGAACAATGTCACTTCGTTCACTCCCGTTTTGCATAACGGGACCCAGTTGAGCCTGCCGATATTTAACATCAAGGAGACAGGCGGTATGATCAACTTTACCTTTATCAGCGACGGCGGTTCATCGCTTCGTTCGGACAAAGAATCGCTCGAACTGACCACTACTTATGATAGTGACACCAAGAAGATTGTAGAGTGGGAACCGCAATCGTTCAACCTGTTAGGCCGGGGATTAGCCCCGGATAAACCGCTGACGCTGAGCCTGAGTTCCAATAATTTCACGCTCTATGCAGGCGAGACCGCTCCCTCACGCACGAGTAGCAGTTGGCGCCGCTCCGTCACGCTGAATGCCCAGGCGGACTCCACACTGCAGCAACGCATATGGGTAAGTTACCAGCCTACCAAACAAAACTGCGAAGCAGTCAATACGGTAATCAGTATTATGTCCGAGAGCGTCAGCCTATCCCTGCCGATAGTAGGAAAAGCTCCGCGTCCTACATATGTCAAGACACCTGTCATACTGCCGGTTAAGGACATCACTCCCTACTCTTTCACCGTTGAATGGCAGATTCAGGAAGATGCAGAGCGCTATTACTTGACGTTATACCAGATAAAGGACGGTGAGACGAAGTTCAAGCAAGGATTTGAGAACTTCAATGATTTCGACAAGATCCGTGAGGAAGGATGGCAAAGCACCACCAACCTGACAACCACAACCGACAAATCGGACGGTCAGCGCGCACTATACTTCAAGAACTACGGCGACGAAATCACCTCGGAGACATATCCTACTCCAATTACAGGAATGTCCTTCTGGTACAATGCCTTTGCCTCAACAGCAGACACCATCGGCGTAATAGAAGTGGAGGCTTACAATGATACTACGTGGAAACAATTGGAGAGTATCGTCGTCGTGAAGAAATCCAAGAAGGCCACCGCCAGGTATGAATTTACGCCGGATGAGAACATCCACGCATTCCGTCTCACATGGATTGATAACGGAGAGAACGGCGTAGCATTGGATGCATTTGTCGCAACCGCTTCGCAACAGATCAACTACCTGTATAAAGGTCGCGATCTCAGTTTGACCAATAACTGGCTAAAAGAAACCGATACTTATTCTTTCGGCAATCTGGAACCGGCAAACACCTATTATTATCAGATTCAGGCAACCGATCTGGACAAAGGCTGCGTAGAACATTTGACAGAACTGACCAAAGCTGTAGCAGTCACAACCATCGATGGCAAACCGTTAGACAGCAAACAGTTGACAATCGCTATCGACAGTATTAACTATAGCCCTGCGCAACACGCTATTTATGTGACAAATCCGGAGGATGGAGACTACCTCTATTTCTACAATACCGAAGGCGGGCTGGTGTATAGCACACGCATCAAATACGGTGAATTTATTTACCCGCTGGATCTGAATCGCTTCAATGTAGGCGAAGTATATCTGGTTCAACACGCCATCGGAGGCAAGTTAGGAAGGAAGAATAAGTGGCTTAAGTTCGTCTTCTGACGCAACTCCACCATTTTACCCCACATTTTTATTAAATTGTTAATAACTCGCGTAAGTCATTGAATTTACGCGAGTTATTATATGCATGTCATTGTAAAAAACATGTTAATAAAACAATTGATAATTTTTTTCGTGGGGAAATGTGGGGAATATCAAATATTTTTACTATCTTTGCAGCGGATTTTAATCAAAAGTGGTGCATGAGTACTTTTATCGGAAATATAGAAGGTCGTTTGGACGAGAAGGGACGTATATTCGTGCCTGCCGTTTATCGCAAGATTCTGGCTGAGGATGAATCCAAACGGATCGTTATGCGTCGCGATACGGACAACGAGTGTCTGATGTTCTATCCGGAGAGTGTCTGGAACGAGAAAGTAGAGCAACTGCGGCAGACGCTGGATGAGTGGGATCCGGAGGACCAGTTGATATTGATGCAGTTCATGGCAGATGCGGAGTATTTAGAGATGGACGGTCAGGGTCGTATCCTGCTGCAGAAGAAGAACTTAGAGACCATCGGGGCACAACAGGATGTGCTGTTTGTAGGCATGCTGAACCGCTTTGCGCTCTGGGCGCCGGAGAAATTCGCAGAGAAACGATTGAGCCAGACCGAATTAGCGGCAAGACTGCGGGCAAAAATGAAGAAAAAAGAGGACAAATAGGCGGTTCTCACCGGGTTGACAGTAGGACGACCTTATATGAACAACCCGGTAATCACCCCCTAATAACCCCCTTATCACCCCCTAATCACCCCCTTTCGTAAGGAAAGATTGACGAAAAAATTAAGAAAAAACACATGGAAGCGATTTATCACATACCGGCAATGCTGCAAGAGACGATAGAGGGCTTGGCTGTCAAGCCCGGCGGGGTGTATGTGGATGTCACTTTCGGCGGGGGAGGACACAGCCGCGCCATATTGGAGAAGATGGACGCGAATGTACAAAGGGACGATGTACAATGTACAAAGGGAAGCCGGATACTATCCGGCGAAACGGACGAAGCTTCCAACGGCGGCAACAATGCCGCCGAACGGGACAAAGAAGAAAACAAAGAGGGGCATCTTTACTCGTTTGATCAGGATATAGAGGCATTCAACAATTCACAATTGACAATTCACAATTCACAATCGGAAGATGGTGATGAGGGATTTGTTAATAATCCGAATTGGACGTTTGTACACAGCAATTTCCGGTATCTGAAGAACTGGATGGACTATTACGGGGTAAAAGAGATAGACGGGTTGCTGGCTGATTTAGGGGTCAGTTTTCACCATTTCGACTGTCCGGAGCGAGGATTCAGTTTCCGTTTCAGCGCGCCGTTGGACATGCGTATGAACCAGACGGCGAAACGGACGGCGGCGGATATTATCAATACTTACAGCGAGGAAGATTTAGCTCGCATCTTCTGGCTCTACGGCGAGATGAAGAACGGGAGGGGCATCGCAAGGAATATATGCAAAGCCCGGCTTCAGAAGCCGATTTTAAGAACGGAGGAGCTGATAGAGGCGGCTTTTAAGTTGAAAGTTGAAAGTTTAAAGTTGAAAGAAGTCGAAGAGTTGAAAGTTCATCCCCGCCCCAACCCTCCCCATGAAGGGGAGGGAGGCCGGATAACATCCGGCACAACGGACAAAACTATAAACGGCGGCAAAAATGTCGCCGAACAGGACAAAGAGAGAGACTCGGCGGAACACCGCCGAGAGCAGGACAAAGAGGACGGAAATCCGCCAAGCATGGCGGATACAAGGGAATTGGAGATACCGGCGCAGTACAAGAAGGACTTGGCGCGGCTGTTTCAGGCGCTGCGGATAGAGGTGAACGACGAGATGGGGGCACTGAGGGAGATGTTAGTGGCGGCAAGAGATTTGCTGAAACCCGGCGGCCGGATTGCGATACTGACGTACCACTCACTGGAAGACCGGCTGGTGAAGAATTTCCTCCGGAGCGGGAACTTGGAAGGCAATATAGAGAAAGACTTTTACGGAAACGCGATCACTCCGTTTGATGTTATTGAGAAAGGGCGTACCGCCAGCGACGATGAAGTAGAACGGAACCCGCGCAGCCGAAGTGCGAAACTACGAGTGGCAGAACGTAAGGCGAAGCCCTAAAGCCATTCGGATAGCGTTTATACTCTTCGGAGTAACTCGCCCCCTGCTCGACGAGTTTTGGCGTACCCCTTCGCCAAAACACGCCTCCGAGAGAATATAAACTGATCTTCCGCCAGAGGCGGAGGGCTTCGAATGAAAACAAATAGCAACTCGTAAATTGAGCAAAGAGAAAAGATAAAATGGCAGATGCGCATGACATACAGAGTTGGCTGAACGGAGACAAGCTGCGCAGCGAACGAGCCAAGGAATATTATCCTTTGCTCGGGTTGATTCTCGGTCTCATCTTTCTGTACATCCTGCTGGGCTACCAAGCCGGCAAACAACAACACCGTCTGACGGACACCAAGAAAGAGATGCTGGACGCCAAGTTCCGTTACATGACCATCAGCGCACAACTGACCAACAGCACGCGCCAGTCGCAGATCATCGAGGCTCTGCGCGAACACGGCAGTACGCTGCAAGAGAACACCAAACCACCTGTGAAAATAGAATAAACCATGTCTGACGAACAAAGAAATACCGTTTGGCGATTTGCAATCATTTTTGCAGTGATTGCCATGGGTTTCATCGCCGTATTAGGCAAAATCGTGTATGTCCAGACAGTAGAACGCGACGAGTGGCTCAAAGTAGCCGAGAAACAAGTGCCGACGCTCAAGCCCATTACCGCTACGCGTGGAAACATCCTGGATTGCAACGGGCATCTGTTAGCCAGCAGTATGCCGCAGTATTATATGTATATGGATACACGCGTGCCCGCGCTGCACGAGAAGAACGGGCAACTGTTTCACTCCCATATCGACACGCTTGCCAAAGACCTGTCCGTCATCATCGGCGACAAGAGTCCGGAGGAATACAAATCCCGCATCACCCGCGCATACAGAAAAGGCGAGAAACGTCTCCGTGTGTGCGACCACCGGATCAACTACCTGCAGCGGCGCGAACTGGAACAGAACAGTCTGATCAAAAAAGGCAAGTACCGAAGCGGTATTTTCTTTGAGGACCAGCACCGCCGGATCAAGCCTTACGGCATTCTGGCAAGCCGTACGATCGGCAGCATCTACGGCGAAGGCGGAGGCGGCAACTCGGGTCTGGAGAAACGCTTCGACAAAGAGTTGAGCGGCATAGACGGTATGAGCAGCATCCAGCGTATCGGCGGACGCAACGAGTCCGTGACGATCGAAGAGGCGAAAGACGGCATGGACGTAGTCACTACCATCGACGCCAACCTGCAAGACATCGTGGAGAACGCATTGCTGGCAAAGACGGCAGAACGAAACGCCAAATGGGGATGCTGCATTCTGATGGAGACCCAGACGGGCTACATCCGCGCCATCGCCAACCTCGACCGCGATCAGGAAGGACAGTACTACGAGGCACAGAACCATGCCGTTCAACGCGTTGAACCGGGTTCGACATTCAAGACAATAGCTCTGGTAGCGGCATTAGACGACGGAAAGATCAAGATCGGCGACACCGTGAGCGTCAGCCGGCATCCGTGGCAGTATTTCACCGTCAAGCATACCGACGCGCACCCGATGGACACGCTGCTGACCGTCCGGTCGGCATTGGCTGTCTCCAGTAATATTGCGCTGGCAAAACTCATCACACGCAGTTATGAAGGATCGGCGAAGAAATTCGTCCGCCGAATAGAAAAAATGGGACTGACGGACAGCGTCTATTGCGAGATCCCGGGCGCAGACAAGGTGCGGATCGACGTACCGAGAGACACCGTGACCCTCAGCAAGATGAGTTACGGCTACTCGGTGGAGATGAGCCCGATGCAGATTCTGATGTTCTACAACGCCATCGCCAACAACGGCCGTATGATGCGCCCGATGTTAGTGACTGCCATCCAGCAGAACGGCGAGGTGGAAAAGCTTTTCAAGCCGGAGGTGGTCAAATCGTCCATCTGCAGCAAGAAGACCATAGAAGATATCAAAGGTGCGCTACATGACGTCGTCTGGGACGACCATCTGGGCACCGCGGCAGCCAAGCCATGGAGCCGCAAGGCGCAGTCGAGACTGGTGTCCATCGCCGGCAAGACAGGCACGGCGCAGCTGATCATACCCGGACACGGATATTCAGGCAGACACCACCGAATGACATTTGTGGGCTATTTCCCCGAAGAGAACCCGCAATACACCTGCATCTGCATGATCGAGGACCCGCAATATCCGTATGACGCAGGAATGGACTGCGGCAGCACAGTGAGGGTCATTGCAGAGAAAACGATGGCGTACACGGGATGCTACGTCTATAAAGAAGGAGAAAGAGTCTTGGAAAAACGGTAAGAACCCCACCCCGAGGAGTTCTACGGACGGCCACCGGCAGTCCGATCGAGCAGAGCTCTTCACCCGCTCAAGGGAGGGGAAATAGGAGGGAGAATAGGGGAGATAAATAGATAACCCCACCCCGACCCTCCCCTCAGGGGGAGGGGGAAAGGGAGGGAAATAGGGAATAATATATATTATTATGTTATTAAGCGAATTATTGAAGGCGATCAAGCCGATCGAGGTGATCGGTTCGACGGACAAGGAGATCAACGGTCTGCATTTCGACAGCCGGAAGGTGGGCGAAGGCGATATGTTTGTTGCGCAGGTGGGCACAGCAGTAGATGGACACACATTCATTGATGGTTGTATCGCCAAAGGCGCGGCGGCGATAGTGCTTTCCGACAGAAACTTTCTGCCGGAGGAAGTCGAAAGTCAAAAGTCGAAAGTCGAAAGCCCCTGCTATATTCTCGTCGAGAACACGGACAAGGCGCTGGGACTGTTAGCTAGCAAGTGGTTCGGCGAGCCGAGCAAAAAACTGACGCTCGTGGGCGTGACCGGCACGAACGGCAAGACAACCATCGCCACCTTATTATATAAACTCGTGCGCGCGCTGGGTCACAAGGCGGGACTGCTGTCCACCGTAGTCAATTATATCGAAGACGAAGCCGTTCCTGCGACGCACACCACGCCTGATGCAATAGAACTGAACGGTCTGCTGCGACGGATGGTGGACGCAGGGTGCGAGTACGCTTTCATGGAGGTCTCGTCGCACGCCATCGCCCAGGAACGCATCGCCGGACTGGATTTCAACGGCGCGTTGTTCACCAACCTGACGAGGGACCATATCGACTACCACAAGACCTTCGACAACTACCGCGACACGAAGAAACGGCTGTTCGACGGGCTGAAGAAAAGCGCTTTCGCCGTAACCAACAAAGACGACAAGAACGGCCTCGTCATGACGCAGAACTGCAAGGCCGCCGTACATACCTACTCCACCCGCTCGCTCGCGGATTACAAGGCGCAGATTTTGGAAGAAGGGTTCGAAGGCATGATGCTGAATATCAACGGCAAAGAGGTCTTTGTTCCGTTGGTGGGACGGTTCAATGTCAGCAACCTGCTTTGTATCTACGGAGCAGCGCTGTGCCTCGGTTTTGACGAACTGGACGTACTACGGGTTTTGAGCACATTGAAACCTGTGAACGGGCGGTTTGAGACCATCCGCAGTCCCAAAGGATGGACCGCCATCGTCGATTACGCACACACGCCGGACGCGGTGGACAACGTGATTCAGACGATCAGGGAAATCATTGGAAGTGACAAAGGGACAAAGGACAAAGGACAAAGGAAACTCATTACTGTTGTGGGTTGCGGGGGAAATCGGGACAAGGGCAAACGACCGATGATGGCTAAGATAGCGAAAGCCGGAAGCGAACAGTTGATCCTGACCTCCGACAACCCGCGCGATGAGGAGCCGGCGGACATACTGAACGACATGAAAGCGGGACTGACCGAAGACGAACTGCGCAGCACTTTGGTCATCGAGGACCGCGCAGCGGCGATACAGACCGCTTGCACGCTGGCGCAGAGCGGAGACGTCATCCTTGTTGCCGGAAAGGGACACGAGGACTACCAGATCATCAAAGGTGTCAAGCACCATTTTGACGACCACGAGGAGGTTCGCAAGTATGCGAACCATAGTTGAAAGTTGATAGTTGAAAGTTGAAAGAAGTTGAAGAGTCTAAAGATGAAAGTTTATGTTATATTCCTTATTTGACTATTTGACAGGGGCGTACGGTCATTTGGCAGGTGCGCGGCTGTTGACCTACATCTCATTCCGAGCCATCACGGCAGGGATCTTGGGGCTGCTGATCAGTATCTGGTTCGGCAACTGGTTTATCAACTACATGAAGCGTCATAACATCTCCGAGACGCAGCGGGACGAGAAAACCGACCCCTTCAACGTGGGCAAAAAAGGTGTGCCTACGATGGGCGGACTGATTGTCATTGCGGCTATCCTCGTGCCGTGTCTGCTGCTGGGAAAACTGACGAATGTATATATGATTCTGATGCTTGTGACAACGCTGCTGATGGGTGCGCTGGGCTTCGCCGACGACTACATCAAGACCTTCCGAAAGAACAAAGACGGTCTGAACGGATGGGTGAAGATCGGCGGCCAAGTGACGCTGGGTCTGATCGTCGGACTGACGCTGCGTTTCTGTCCCGCTGTGAGCATGAACGAGGTGGTCACCAGCCGGATTGAGAACAACGTAGTGGTGGTCGAGAAGACGCCGGAGATCAAGTCCACGCAGACCACCATCCCGTTTGTCAAACATCATAACTTCAACTACGCCGACCTGTTTTCATGGACCGGAGAGAACAACAAATACCGTTTCGGATGGATCTTCTTTGTGCTGCTGACGGTGTTTGTCGTGGCGGCGGTAAGTAACGGCGCAAACCTGAACGACGGAATGGATGGCATGTGTGCCGGTAACTCAGCCATCATCGGTATTGCCCTGCTGATTCTGGCTTATACATCCGGCAGTGTCGTCTGGGCGGAGTATTTCGACGTGATGTATATACCCGGCTCCGAAGAACTGGTGGTCTTCATGGCTTCGTTCGTCGGTGCGCTGGTTGGCTATCTCTGGTTTAACGGGTTCCCGGCACAGGTCTTTCTGGGCGACACAGGAAGCCTCACCGTGGGAGGTATCATCGGCGTCTGCGCCATGGTCATTCATAAGGAACTGATGGTGCCTGTCCTGTGCGGAATCTTCCTGATGGAGAGCGTCAGCGTGATCCTCCAGACGCAGGTGTACAAGTTCTATAAGAAACGCGGAAAGCATGTTCGTATCTGGAAAAGGACACCTTTCCATGACCACTTCCGCACTTCTGTAGAACAAGTCCTGAAGAACGATCCGACATGCTCCATCGTCTTCAAGGGCAGCAAGAACCTCCACCATGAGACCAAGATCGTTTTGCGGTTCTGTATCGTGACACTCATCTTGGCGGCAATCACTATATTGACGTTGAAAATAAGATAAGGTAAGAAACCCCACCCTGACCCTCCCCACAAGGGAGGGAAATAACGAAGAGGTAACTACCAATATTGAGCAAACTGTTGAATGTATAAAAAAATATCTAATATGAGCAAGACTAATCAGACCTCTCTCCCTTGTGGGGAGAGCCGGAGAGGGGTTCGTCGAATCGTTGTTTTAGGAGCCGGCGAGAGTGGTAGCGGGGCTGCTATTCTTGCCAAAGAGAAAGGATTTGATGTGTTTGTATCCGACTGCGGCACAATCAGCGAACCGTACCGCGCGCTGCTCGACCAGAACGGCGTCCAATGGGAGGACGGCAAGCATAGCGAGGAGTTGATTCTCAATGCCGATGAAGTGGTCAAATCGCCGGGTATACCATTGACGGCACCGCTGATTCAGAAACTGCAAGCACAAGGCACACCCATTATCTCCGAGATCGAGTTTGCCGCACGGTACACCCATGCGAAGATGATATGTATCACCGGTTCCAACGGAAAGACCACCACCACTTCGTTGATTTTCTATATCTTGAAGCAGGCGGGCTTGGACGTAGGTCTGGCGGGCAACATCGGCAATTCGCTGGCGCTGCAAGTGGCGCATGAGGATCATGACTACTATGTCATTGAACTCTCCTCTTTCCAACTGGACAACATGTATGATTTCAAGGCGGATATAGCCATCCTGCTCAACATCACGCCGGACCATCTCGACCGATATGATTATAAGTTCCAGAATTACGTGGACGCCAAGTTCCGTATCACCCGTAACCAGACCAAAGAGGACAGTTTCATCTACTGGGCGGAGGACCCTGTTATTGACCGTGAGATGAAGAAGATACAGTTAGGCGCGACCCTCTATCCCTATGGTTTCACACAACCGAATCCGCTGCCGGTAGGGGAAGACGAACTGGCGTTGAAGGGACGGCATAATGTCCTCAACTCCATGGCGGCTACCATCGCTGCGAATGTAGTAGGTATCAAAAAAGAGGTCATCCGCGAGAGCCTCATGACCTTCCAAGGCGTGGAGCACCGCCTGCAGTATGTGGCTACCGTCCGGGGCGTAAGATATATCAACGACTCCAAGGCGACCAACGTCAACTCTTGCTGGTACGCCCTTGAGTCCATGACCACGCCTACCGTACTCATCCTCGGCGGCAAAGACAAAGGAAACGATTACTCCGAGATTGACGAACTGGTGAAGCAGAAATGCCACACCCTCATCTTCATGGGCCTGCATAACGAGAAACTGCACGAGCATTTTGAAAAATTAGTCGAGAGTCAAAAGTCGAAAGTCGAAAGCCCTATTCAGATCATCGACACGAACAACTTGCACGATGCGGTACAAGCGGCGTACCATGCGGCAAGAGAGGGCGACACCGTCCTGCTGAGCCCTTGCTGCGCTTCTTTCGACCTCTTCAAGTCCTATGAAGACCGCGGAGAACAATTCATGGCGGCGGTAAGAGAGTTATGAGAAAATTTGATTTAAGCACAATTGATCGCACCTTTTGGGTGATTTTCCTGCTCCTGATCGGTGTCGCTGTCATCGCCCTTTTCTCGGCGTCTTCTACCCTCGTGTACATGCATCATTCCGCCCTCGGACCGATCGGGCAACAGATGCTTTTCATCGTGATGGGAGTCATCGCAGCGTTTTTTATCCAGTTTATTCCTACTTATTGGGTCCGCTTCGGCGGGTATATCCTGCTGGCGGTCAGCACCTTGCTGGTCTATTCCACGATGATACCCGGAAACCCGCTGGTAGTCACTATCAACGGTGCTGCACGATGGGTGCGGATTGCCGGCATCACCTTCCAACCTTCCGAACTGGCGAAACTGAGTCTCATCATCGTCATCGCTGACCAGCTCGCACGCATACACACCGAGGAGGACAAACGGAAGTATTTCTATCGCACACTCGTCATTGCGGCGGTGGTGATGCTGCCCGTCATGGCGTCGAACCTCTCTACAGCGGTACTCATCGGGCTCATCATCTTCTGCCTCTGGATTCTCGCACGCATTCCTTGGAGATATACCATGTCTGTCGTCGGTATCGCTTTTCTGGTCCTCGCACTCGGGTACGCGATCGTGGAGTTCGCTTTTGTCAGACCCGGCAGACAGATGCACGGGCCCTTCAAGAGAGCTACCGTCTGGGTCAGCCGTATTGACCATCATTTTGATCAGGACGACGGCTCCAAGTATGTGCTTACCGATGACAACATACAGGAGGTCTATGCCTCTGTCGCTGTCGCGCGGGGAGGCATATCGCCGCTCGGCGTGCTGCCCGGTAACAGCAAAGAGAGAGACTATCTACCGCTGGCGTTTGCGGATTATATCTTCGCAATCATTGTGGAGGAATCAGGGTTTGTCGGAGCTTTCGCACTGATCTTCCTTTATATGGCGATCCTCTTTCGGGCGTGTAATATATCCAGCCGCTATTCTGATATGCCGGCTATGCTGATGACCATGGGACTCGCGCTGATGATCACATGTCAGGCACTCATCTCCATGCTCGTCGCTGTCGGACTAGGCCCCGTCACAGGACAACCGCTGCCGCTTATCTCCAGAGGAGGTACGTCCGTTCTCATCACGTCCGTCTATTTCGGCATCATGATGGGCGTCAGCCGCGAACAGGCCGAACTGCGCGAACGGGTCAACGAGACCAAGGTGGAAAGCGCCGAAGAAGCACCTATTGTAAATTTGGAATAAAGGCCCCACCCAGCCTCCCCGTGGAGGGGAGGAGAAAATAATGAACAAGTTATGTGTGATATAGAAAATACTATTTTAAGTATAAAAAATCATTTACAAAATGCAAACTAATAATACATCTTCCCCCCTCCATGGGGGGATAAGAGGGGGGCGCTACCTCATTTCCGGTGGCGGGACCGGTGGACATATCTTCCCCGCAATCAGTATTGCCAATGCCTTGAAGGAATTGGATCCTAATGCCGAGATCTTGTTTGTCGGTGCGCTCGGACGTATGGAGATGGAGCGAGTGCCGCAAGCAGGGTATCGGATTGTCGGACTACCCGTCAGGGGATTCAACCGCGCACAGCCGTGGAAGAACTTCTCGGTACTCGTCGATCTGGCTAAATCAATTCGCCAAGTGAAGAAGATCATACGCGATTTCCGGCCCGATGTAGGCGTCGGTGTCGGAGGGTACGCTTCCGGTGCTGCCATGTGGGCGGCGGCGAACATGGGAATACCTATACTACTCCAGGAACAGAACGGATTCGCCGGAGTAACCAATAAGATTCTCAAAAACAAAGCTTCTAAGATCTGCGTCGCCTACGAAGGGATGGAACGCTTCTTCCCTGCCGATAAGATCATCCTTACCGGTAACCCCGTCCGCCAGAACCTCCTGAACGGCAAAAAGCACTCAACTGTTGCAGACGCTCAACAGCCGCAGACGCTCAACAGCCGCAGGCGCTCCCTCCTGATCATCGGCGGTTCACTCGGCGCACGGACCATCAACGAAGCCGTTGCGGCAGGGATTCCGGCTCTTCAAAAAGCAGGAGTACATGTCGTTTGGCAAACAGGCAAGACTTATTTCGAGAAATGCAAGGCGGCATGGGAGGCCGCAGGCAAACCGGCGAACATTGAGGTTCACGATTTCCTCAGCGACATGCCTGACCAATATGCGAATGCCGATCTCGTCATCTCGCGTGCCGGTGCCTCGTCCATCTCAGAACTCTGTCTGCTGGGCAAACCCGCTATCCTTGTGCCGTCACCGAACGTGGCGGAAGACCATCAGACACATAACGCCATGGCGCTGGTCAACCAAAATGCTGCAGTGCTCGTCAAGGACTGCGAAGCGGCGGAGAAACTGATTCCTGCCGCGCTCGAACTCATACACGATGACCTACGGCTCGAAGCCCTGCATACCAATATCCTCAGACTCGCGCAACCCGACTCCGCCAAACGGATTGCTGAGGAGGTGATAGCACTTGCTAAAACACACTTGTAAAGCAAAAAAATCAAGATGCTCAGCCGCTACCGTAGGCTCAATCCCGCGACCTCTCCGCGACCATCGCGAAGGTTTTAGATAGGTAAAAACGTCCTCTTGGGCGTTTTTTTTATGCTTTTTCATTAATTTTGAATTTTTAATTTTAAATTTTGAATTTTTTATTGTATCTTTGCACCCTGTTAAATTACGGATGATTATGACGACGAGCCTCCTCTTCATTTGTCATGGCAATATCTGCCGTTCGCCGATGGCGGAGTTTGTCTTCAAATATCTCTGCCGGCAAGCGGCGTGCGAAGAACGGTTCCTCGTTGACTCTATGGCGGTCTCTACCGAAGAGATCGGAAACGACATCTATCCGCCTGCGAAAGAGACGCTCCGCCGCCATGGCATTCCTTTTGACCATCATTATGCCCGGCAGATCTGTCGCGAGGATCTCGACCGATACGACCTCATCGTCTGTGCCGACCGGTCTAACATACGCGCCATTGAGCGTATGTTCGGACCCTCACCCAAACTGTCACTCATGATGCACTGGGCTGGCGAGGAACGCGACGTATCAGACCCTTGGTACACTCGCGATTTCGAAGCCGCCTATCGGGATATCTATACCGCATGCGATGCAATATTGAAAAAACTCCTCTAATCTTTTACATATGAACGAACTCAAGCAAGGTACGGAAATCGGTGACTATGTGGTTCTCTATTCGATGACCAACAAGGAATATACGCAGACCTACTGCGTCGCGGACAAGAATAACTTCCAGTTCTTTATGAAGGTCTATGACATGAGACATACGCCTGATTTCCTTTGCAACGGAAAAGACCCGCAGGAGCTCTGGGCATATAGCCGCCTCGGGCTGTGCGACTACCTGCCGCGCCTGCAGCACTCCGGCAGAACTACGGTCAACAGGACGGAGATAGTTTATCTGGTCACCAAATACTTCCGGGGCAAACTGCTCTCGCAGTATATCGAGGAAAACGGACCTTTGACGCAAGGCGAAGCGCAGTCCGTCGCACTCTCGCTGGTCAAAGCAGTCAAACACCTCAACCACCGCGGCGTATGCCACCTCGACATCACGCCCCAGAACATCCTTCTGGAATCAAACAGCGACGGCTCCTTCACGCCCAAACTGATTGATCTGGAATATGCCTGCGAGTGGCCGCAAAACGGAGAAATGACGCACAAAGTGCAGCGGTTCGAGAAAATCAATCCGTATTACTCGCATACCGAACTGCTGGCGAAACAGAAAGTGAGCGACTCCGACGACCTCTTCTCCATAGGAGCTATTCTATATACGATGCTCACCGGCAAACGCCCTTGGGCGGACTGTCCCATCACCTCAGACATGCCCGCCGCTGCACGGCATCTCAATATGGTCAACTGGCGCAAGGAACACCCCCTGGAATCCCTTCTCGAACCGCTCGATTCCGTCCATCCGCCGCTCGCAAGGGCGATGGAACTCACCATGAACGGCTATGTCAAAGCGGAGGAACTGGAGAACCTACTGCAAGTCACCATGGGCGAGGAAGGACAGGACTCACACGTCGGCTTGGGACAGAAGACACTCCATCCCGCCCTTATGATCGGATTTGCCGCCATAGCCGGATTGGACGAAGTGAAACAGAGTATCGCCCAGCATATCATCTGGCCGTTGAAACACCCCGAGAAAGCACAGGAATACCGACTTACCTTGCCTAACGGCATACTACTCTACGGACCTCCCGGATGCGGGAAAAGTTATTTCGCGTCCAAACTGGCGGAAGAACTCAAATGGAAGATGGAGTTTGTCAGCACCTCCTCCCTCGGCAGCAAGTACATACATGAGACACAAGGAAAAATAAAGGACATGTTTGACAAAGCCGCCAAAGCCGGCCACTGCGTACTATGCATTGACGAGATCGACGGAATCCTCAGCGTCCGCTCTTCCGATCCGGGAGAGCAGAGCCATAACGATGAGGTGAATGAGTTCCTTGTACAGCTGAACGAATGTCATAAACGCGGAATCTTGGTGGTTGGTACCACCAACCGCAAGGACATCATGGACCCTGCTGTACTGCGCGCAGGACGGTTCGATTTCCAATTCGAGATCACGGCACCGAACACGGAGATGCGCAAACGCTTGTTCGAGATGTATCTGAGCCATAGACCCTTGGCGGAAGACTTGGACATTGCCGAACTGGCGGATATGACGGAAGGATACGCCTCGGTGGACGTGCCCTTCGTGGTCAACGAAGCAGCACTGGTGGCTGCCATTGCGGACCTACCCGTCTCCCAAGATCACCTGAGGAACGTCATCCGGAACCATCCCTCCTCCCTCGCCATCACCCGCCCCAATCCTATCGGATTCAGATAAACAGATATCCCGTATGAGCAAAAACCGAAACATAGTAGTCTTTTGGATTGACGAAGCACCGCGCGAAGATTTTTTAACCCGTCTCCGGGATGCCGGAATACAGGCTTTCACGGCGGATAACTACGTGGAGGGAGTCCAATGGCTTTCCAATCCCAAGAACATAGAGATCTGCGATGCCGTCATCCTGGATGTGAACTGCAAGATCCGCCATTCCGACGAACATGAATCCACCGACTCTTTCCGCGATTATGCCTATCGCGTCTTGAGCCGTTGCGAAGAAGAAAGCAAGCATATCCCTTGGTTCGTCTTCACCACCGGAAGCGGCTATGACGAGTCTCTGCTGAACGCTATCCCGCAACGCGAATGGACACGCCGCCGGTTCTATCGCAAAGACACCGACCAGCAGCAACTGATCAACGACATCCGCGAACTGACCAAGCACTCCGGCAATGTAGCCTTGCGGGACAGGTACGACGGCATCTTCGAACTCTTTGAGGACGAGGGAAGCACCGCACGTCTCTATGATATCATCAGAAAGATGGAAGACCCGCAGAACACAACCGACACAACGGTCTTTAACGCCATGCGCAAACTCATGGCGTTTGCCGTTTCATACGGGCGCGGGCATGGACTCTTCTCCGAAGATATTGATTCTATCCGTGCGGCAGAGAAACGCCTGGCGGACATCTACGAACTGGCGCCGCAGATTGTTCCTTCGTATATCCTCACCAATTTCCGCTCTTTGTCCGACACGGTCAATAATGGCAGTCATAGCCGGTTAGAGGAAGAAGAAGCCGGCTCTTTGGCGGTGGATGCGGACGTCCTCTCCGGCAAGGCGCCGTACCTGGCACGCACGGCTTTTTACCAACTGATGACGCTCTTGAACTGGTTGCGGAGACTGCCGGTTGATCCGGAAAGGATTGCCACCTTGCGCGAGCGGATTGATGCCATGCTTGACAATCCGGTTGAGATGTACGAAGGATGCGAGTGTTATCTGCAGTTTGACCATGGTGTCTGGCACTACGGCCGTTGCGCCGTCCGTCCCCGTCCCGGTCATACCGTCACCGGACAAACCCTCATCCGCCTCAAAAACGTCCAACCCAACAAAAACTACCTCACCAAAAAACTCTACCCCTTCTTTGCCCAGTATGATGTGGTAATGACGAGGTTGTAACCTTCTATTGGCGATTTTTTCTCTTTTTTCTTGCATATATCAAAAAAAAGCAGTATCTTTGCATAAATAACTATACACTCATGAGACATCACCTTTTAATAATAATCGCTTTTCTTTGGGGACTTGCAGATTTCTCCTCTGCCCAAATCGATGAATCGTCTATCAACCCGTTACTTTTGGAAAAAATTGGACTTGAGTACTTCGATAAGAATGATTTCCAAAGGGCAGAGCAATATCTTACTCAAGCACTTATGCATTATCAGGCGCGATATGGCATCAATAATGAACGATGTGCGTCCGTGCTTATTAATCTTGGAAATTTATACATGCAAAACCAAAATAATGAAGCCGCGGAAACGTGTTTTATCAAGGCACGCGATATTTGTGCAGAAACAACCGGGAAAAAAAATACCCGTTATGCATTAGCCACAGCCAATTTAGGTGCGCTCTATATAAAATCTGCGATGGTAGAAAGAGGAGAGATGTACACACGGGAGGCAGCGGAAATATATGCAGAAATAATAGGAAAAAATACCATTGATTATGCTCGGACGCAAAACACACTCGGTGGGTATTATTTCCTAATTGAGGAAAAGGATTCTGCCCTTATGTATCTTTCTAACACCCTGTTGCGATTGGACTCTCTTCAAATAGAGCCCACGGATTCCTTTGCACTATATGACAAGAATCAGCTTTACCTTGGTGCTCTCATCAATCTGGGGGCTGTCTATGTTGATAGTGACCCTAAACAAGCATTAGATATATATCAAAAAGCTTTAAAACTTATTCAGGACATGGCGCTTGAGGGAAGCGAGGAGCACATGAAAATTAAGTTGAATATTGCAAATATAGCGCGAGAATATGGGGAATATAATCTAGCCGAGAAGTTTTATCAGTCTGTGTTGACTTATAGAGAACAAACACCCACCCCGTCATATTATCAGAATATCATCATTTATCGTAATATGGTATTGTTATACGCTGCAAAAAATGATCTTCAGAAAATTGCACTATATTATCGGAAGTTAGAAAATGCATGCAAAATGTATTTCATTCAGTCTATCAACTATATGACAGAAGACCAACGGAGAGAAATATCATACACTATCACAGGAGAGTACGAATTTGATTTTCCGCAATTTACTGCTTTCTATTATCCACAAAATCACGCTATCGCCGGCTGGGGATATAATAATGAGTTGTTTGCAAAAGGTATGCTTCTCCAATCCACCGATGCTGTCAAAAATTCCATTTTGAGGTGCGGCGATACAACACTCATTCAACAATGGGAAAAATTAGTCTCTTTGAAACAGAAGATGGCGATGCAAAGCAACGATACGGACTTGGAATTTATTCAAGAAAACAAATTGGAAGTGGAACAACTTGAGAAAGAGATTACACGCAAGAGTGCTACTTATCGCGAGAACATGCGGCAATGGAATATAACATGGGATAGTGTTCGAGCTACCTTGAAACCCAATCAGGTTGCCATCGAGTATATGCGTGCACCGATGAAAGAAGATCGCACGATGTACTGCGCTCTACTGCTGCGGGATACATGTTCCTACCCCATTATGATTTCTCTGTTCGAAGAGAAAGAGGTGACTCAACTGATAGAGGTTTCTACTCCGAGTTCTATCAACAAAGCATACTCCTATCGCGAGAACGGGAAAAAACTTTCCCGTCTGGTATGGAGTAAGGTATTGCCATACATCAATCCCGGCGAAATCGTCTTCTTCGCCCCCACAGGATTGCTCCATGAAGTAGCTATGGAATCAATCCCTTATGATTCTACACAAGTCATTTCGGATGTTTACAACCTTGTGCGGCTCTCCTCTACACGAGAATTAGCCATTCATAAACCTGCCATTTCTCATCAGACGGCAACACTATATGGAGGCATCAGTTATGACGTGAGTGCAGATGAATTATTGGCACAAAGCGCAGCCTACCCATCTTTAGCGTCCAGATCGGTTATCAGAGACACTATTAATCGTGGGCGGGTACACTATCTGCCGGGAACCAAGTCCGAGATAGAGGGTATTCAAAAAGCGCTATCCGATAAAAAAATTCATGTTCAAGCATATACAGCCTCAACAGCAAACGAAGAGTCCTTCAAAGCCCTGTCCGGCACAAAACAAAACATCCTGCATGTTGCTACACATGGTTTCTATTTGGCTGACTCCACCAACATAGACCCGATGGAACGGAGCGGATTACTTCTTGCCGGAGCCAATATTGCCCTTTCCGGACATAGAGAACGGCTCCCTGAAGGAATAGAAGATGGCGTCCTAACCGCCAAAGAAATCTCTACATTAGACCTACGCGAGGCGGATATAGTAGTTCTCTCTGCGTGCGAAACAGCTCAAGGTGTGATTACCGGCGAAGGAGTGTTTGGATTACAACGAGCATTCAAGATGGCAGGAGCGCAGACATTACTGATGGCTATCTGGCCGGTGAGCGATGAAGCAACACAGTTGTTGATGAATTTCTTCTACCGCCATTACAGCCAAGGAATGAGCAAGCGTCAAGCGTTCAGAATGGCACAACAGGAAGTTCGTAAAAACGGATATTCTGCACCTTATTATTGGGCAGGATTTGTTCTTCTCGATTAAAAAACATCTTGTTAATTTGCATAATCCAGAAAAAAGCAGTACTTTTGCAAGCGAAAAAACAATACACTCATGAAATATTCTTCGCGCAAAAAAGAATCTGAAATCTAAAAACAAAAATATACAATGGAAAATACATTCTTCTCTACAATTACGTTTATTATCTCGATCGTAACGGTCATCGGAGCCGTAATTTATGCGGTGTATAAAATTCTCTCGGATTTCTTTGACTTCAAAAACGTCAATATCCGGTGGGCACAAGAGAAAGATTCATTGAGTACTATTATTGCCGGACTTTCCCAAGAGAACCCGTCCTCACGAATTTCTTCGGCTATCATGCTCCGACGGTTCTTGAACACCAAGATTAGCAAACGATTTCCGAATCTGCAAAAAGAAGCACTCAACGTCATATCTGCCACATTGAAGATTTCTCCGTCAGGCGTCTTCCAGAAGACATTGGCAGACAGCCTTGCCTATGCTATCGATCTCACTCATCTGGACCTGCAAAAAACAAATCTGCAGGATGCATATATCGGACGCAAAGACGGTCAGGCGATTGTCATGGAACATACGGATTTCTATCTCAGCGACTTATCCTATGCGCTTATTGACAATGCTGTCGGCAATCCTATTTTCTATTACGCAATCCTCTTTGACACCCAAATCAAAAATTGCCATTTTGAGGGAGCAAACTTCTGCGGCGCGGATCTGGCATATACGTCTTTCAAAAATGTATTCCTTGACGGGGCGGATTTTACAAATGCAAAAAATATCCCGCAAGAGATTATGCAACACCTGGAGCGAAATGACAAAGGGCAACAGATTTTCCGTCTTGCTGAGCCCATAACTGTCCGGCCTGCAAAATCAAACAACGTGGTCTTCTTCTCCATGCCGAGTGTCATGACCAAGGAAGAAGAACTGCTTACCAAAGATTATGAGACATACCTCCAGAACAAAGGCATACGCGTCTTCTATTACATCAAGGATGACTACCCGCAATTCGGGCAACTCAACCAAGTTCGGGAGAAAGTAATGGTCTCCACCGGTATGATTGCCTTCGGATTCAAGCAAACATATATTCAGAAGGCCACCTATCGGCCACAACTGACCGGAGAAGAAGTTTGGGAGGACAAATGGCTCTCAACCCCGTGGAATGAGGTCGAAGTGGGAATGGGTATGATGAAAGGGATGCCTATTCTGCTGGTGAAAAATCCGTCTATAAACGAAGGTATTTTTGACGAACACCTCAGCGAGTGCTTCGTCGCCACTATTTCTACATCCGAAGACAGCCGGCAACTGGATACCAATGCGGAAATGCAAAAATGGCTTGCAAAGCTTAATGCATAATCTGCATATTTTACCATCGGATTTTGTTTGTGGCAGATGGAATTTATCATGCCATAAAAAAGTTGTATCTTTGCACCGTGATTCAATTAGAACCCACGAAGATTTTGGCGGGTAGCCCAGCCCCCCTTAGTAGAGTAGTCTATTCCCTATGTAATAGGGATAGACCTACTAAGAGGCCGGCAACCACAGCCAAGCCAAAGAAACATAGAGCAAAAAAACGAGAAAGAAACGGAACGCAGACGTCCGTAATGCGAACGAGATGCGAACGAGTTTGGCCCCTAAGAGGACTTATTTATCTTCATTTTTTCGCTTTTTTCTTGCATAGTTCAAAAAAAAGCAGTATCTTTGCAACCGAATAAAATGAATAAACTGCATGAAAGACCCTATAACCCAATTCTACTCCGGGAAAGACAAAGGGCACATTATCTTTGTTATTCCTTTTAATTTCATCTCCGACGAGAATGAGAATACCAATCTGTGCGAACAGTTTTTCAGCGACATCATTCCGGCAGAGAAGAAGTTTCTGGACAATGGGAATAGAAACGCCATCAAAAATCTCTACGAGGGATACAAAGAGAAATTATGTCTTTCACTAAAGGAAGATGCACTCTTCAGCGGTGCCTGCCCTACATTAGAAGCACTCTCTTGGTGTACGTTCTGCAAAGGGAACAAGAAAAAGGGCTATCAGGGCCGGAACCTGTGTGATTGCCTGTCTATCAGCCGGCGTTTTCACGATGACAGATCCCAGTTCACGCCGCGTATTGAGGTGCTACTCGGCGAATATGATATACGATACGGCGAGAAGAATGCCTTTTTCTATTTCAAGATGGCTGCCTCACTGCTCCTCTATGGAGAGAAAGGAAACGAATGCGGATTTCTGATGTACTCTATCCCGATGGCTTCCATCGAAGAGAACGGATTCGGTTCTGCTACCGGCAACGAACTGGATAATATCATCTTCCTCAAGCACCTGTTCTACAAACAGCGGTTAGAGGTGTCCGTCAATAGCGAGAAAAAACTCACTTCGCTGCAAGCATGGACAGAGAACTATTGCAGCCGGCTCTTGCCTATATTGGGTATTCATGACTACAAACGGGCCTTCAATAACAGCATCAATTTCCGCTACTCGATGATAGAACTCAATAATATCGTGGACGGAGAGGGAAATCTGGTCTACCTGACGAATATGAAAGCAATGATGCAAACCTATCATCGTCAGTTATACGGTATTTTGGTGAGCGATGAAGGATGGAAGAACACGCCGGACGAAGAGATCAATTCTCTTTTCGGGCATAACTACTGGACGAGCCGCGATTATGCCTGTACGATTGTCCTCAACCGCAATGCGATCCTAATCAACCAATATAAAAGTCCTGAATGCATTGACAATAGAAAATATGCTTCAGAATGGATGAGTCATTACAAAGGCAAAATCAATGATCTGGACTTCTACAAGCAATACCTCTCTCTCGAGCCATGTATACCGGGAGTCTCCACGCTTGCTTTTGACGCCTATTTGCGGTGTATTTGCAAGGAAATGAAGATTGATATTGCCAAGAGCCGGACAGAAGGAGACAAAGAAACCTTGGAAAAACGGTTCCTGCATCTCTCCAACACGCTCCAGACCTACTCCATGTCGCTGGATGTCATTCATTCACTTGAAGATATGATCTGCGCACAGTTCGGATTGCAAGGGACGCTCAATAACCTGCGGGAGCGATATACACGGGAAGCGAATAATATGCAGAACCATGCAAACAACCTGCAAAACGAGCGAATCTCGCAGCTCACGATCATTACTGCCAGTATTTCCATCGCTGCGCTACTCGCTTCGTTTATGGGTATTATACTTACTATCCTTGATTATAAAAAAGGCTTTATCTATACCCTGCGCCACTGCCTTGATATCAACTTCTGGGGAACGCATCTCGGTTATCTGTGGGGGCTTATAGTGGTTATCGCCATTACGGTTGCTACCGTGATCGGAGTCTATTTCATCGTAAAGTATATTTTTGAGAAATATTGGAATAAAAACAAAGCTTCGTAATTATGATATATCAGATTTTAATTGACCGGTTCAATGGAGGATGGGCGACTCCGCCTCAAAATGATATAACCTTCCTTGGCGGGACGCTCAATGGCATTACCGATAAATTGGATTATATTCAATCTCTGGGGGCTACTGCTATCTGGCTCTCGCCTTTCTTTGCGAATGCCGAGAATGGCTATCATGGTTATCACACGGTCGATTATGAACGGATAGACCCGCATTTCGGTACTTGGAAAGACCTTGAGAACCTCATTGACAAGGCTCATGCTAAAAACATGAAGGTCATTGCGGATTTTGTACCGAACCATTGCCATATTAATCATCCTTTCTTTCAGGACGCACTCAAACGACGCAAGGCAAGCCCCTACCGCAACTGGTTCTATTTCCAACCTGATTACAGCAACAAGTATGTCTATTTCCTGCAATACCGCGATCTGGCTAAGTTCAATCTGGAAAACAAAGCTACAGCCGAGTACATGATTCAGGTGGGTGAGCGTTTGTCGAAAGCCGGAATTGACGGTTTCCGTATTGACCACGCGGCCGGAATCCCGATGGCTTTCTTGCGTTCTTTCCGCGACCGGATGCATGCTCTCAATCCGGAGTGCCGTGTCTTCGGAGAAGTATGGGGGTTCGGCGTAGCACGTAAGTATTACCACACCCTCCGTTTCAAATCTCCTTGGCATAAACTCTTCTATTGGATAGTGGGTCTGAAGCAGGAATGCCTGCAATTGGACTATGACGGAGTGATGGACGGTGTCCTGGATTTCCAATTCCGGAATATTCTTATTGAGGAACTCAAAGCCGGTAACAGGCTGCGCAACAACGAGCGCCTGGAGCGTAAACTCAAAGCCCATTTCGACCGCTATCCCTCACCGGATTTCAAACCGTATCTCTTCCTCGACAACCATGATACAAACCGTTTCCTCTTCTATTGCCATGAAGATCATACATTGCTGGAGGAAGCGATAGAAGTAATGAAACAATGCGCACAAGAGTACGGGCTCGAATATATCATCTATTACGGCACGGAATGCGCAATGACCAACCGACAAACGATTGAGAATGCCGAACCATACGCGGACATGCGGGTGAGAGAACCGATGAAATGGGAGAAACGACGCGTTTAGACAAAAAAAATAAGAATATGAACACAACGCGAAACATAGCCGATGAGCACTGGTGGGGTAATCCCGCCATGCCGGAGGGGATGGAGTATCCCTATACGATCGGGGACAATCCCATGACCCTCATATGCCAGTTCCATCTGGGAGAAGGAATGGTCTATGTCTTCGCCGACCTCGATTATTTCTTCGGTGACTACGACGTTCATTGCGGCGGAATGGGGGAATGGCCCGACTATTTCTACAAAGTCCTCTACTCCCCTACCCGCAAAAACCTGCATGAGCACGAAGTCCTCTATGAGGACGGCACCTCCGCTGCGCCCGATCCGCAGGCCATGGACGAACCGGCCAAACGGGGAGAGGAATCGGATGTCCTTTGCCGTCCTACTAATTTCGGGTATGAAATCTCCCGCGCTTACCCCGATTATGAGGTGCTCCTTCAGTTGGACGAGTGCGACCCGCTCGGTCTGCGTTTCTACGACTGCGGCACCCTCTATTTCCTTATCACGCCGGAAGATCTGGAAGCACGACGGTTTGATGATGTCAAGTGTGTAATGTATTCTTTTTAATAAAAAAATAAACGGCTATGGAATATAAAATTAATACTATCGGAGTGCTAACCTCGGGAGGTGACGCTCCGGGAATGAATGCTGCTGTGCGTGCTGTGACGCGTGCGGCTATTGCTAATAACATCCGCGTGAAGGCGATCTTCCGCGGCTATAAAGGTCTGATGGACGGCGAAGTACAGGAGTTCACCACCCAGGACGTGAGCGGTATCATCCAGCGCGGAGGTACCATCCTCAAATCCGCACGCAGCGAGGAGTTCAAGACGCAGGAGGGACGCAAACGGGCTTTTGAGACGATCCAGCGCGAGCAGATAGACGCGCTCATCGTTATCGGCGGAGACGGTACGTTCACCGGTGCGCGCGCTTTGTCGCAAGAATACAATATTCCCGTTATCGGTATACCCGCAACGATTGACAATGACCTCTGGGGGACGGACTCTACGATCGGTTATGACACGGCGCTGAACACTATTGTCGAATGTGTGGACAAGCTGCGCGATACCGGCACAAGCCATGAGCGTCTCTTCCTCGTGGAGGTCATGGGACGCGACGCCGGTTTCCTTACTCTGAATGCCGCTATTGCAGCCGGAGCGGAAGCAGCAGTCATCCCGGAACGCGCTACACTGGAGGAGCAGTTGGAGGCGGCTATCGGACAAGGACGACGGAAACACAAGAACAGCGGTATCGTTCTCGTACAGGAGCATGCTATCCCGGGTGGCGCACAAGCGGTAGCCAAAGTCATTGAGCAGAGTCACCCCGAATACGGCACGCGTGTCACCATCCTCGGACACTTGCAACGGGGAGGTTCGCCTTCCGCTTTTGACCGTATTCTCGCTTCACGGATGGGCTGCGCCGCTATACAAGCGCTGATGGAAGAGCAACGCTCGATCATGGTAGGGTTGCAAAATGGCGATGTGGTCTATGTGTCGCTCTCCAAAGCTATCAAAGAGAAGAAAGACATCAAGGATGACAAATGGCAAGCTCTCCAAGTGCTGAGCCTGTAAAACAGCAACTACTATGAAACCATCATTCAAAACTACAACTCACATTGCTGCTATCGGCATGATTGTTTACACGCTGTACATCGCAGCACGCTTTCTTATTCATCTTATCCATCCCATGCCGTACCATTACGTTCTATGGGAAGATGTATGCGAGCGTCTGATACTTGATATTCTGCCGCTCAGCCTGATTATAGCAGGCATTGGTTTGTGGGATCCCTCCACGGGGGAGGCCCCCCAGCCCCCTAAAGGGGGAGTTAAGCCCGTGGAAGCCAGCAAGCCATTCCGCATACTGACTCTCTGCTTGCTCTGCGGATTGGCAGGAACTGTCATTCTTTCTCCTCTTTATGTGTTTTCCATAGCCGGTGCGACTTCTCTATTCCCGCCTTTCCTTTGGCGAGTTGCCTTGGCCGTTGCAGGAATAATCTGGCTCTTCATGCTCGGCAACCGGACACCGGGGGAAAGCGTTTCCCTTCCGTTCCGCGTGACGCTGGCTATTGCGATGGTGTTACTTGCATTGCCTGTCATTTTAGAGGCAATCTCGGGAATAGCTCTGTTATGCGGCAATGAGACTGTCCTCGGTCTCCGCTCCGGAGTGATCCAGACATGGGTCAAATACATTGCTCCTATCCTGCCATTGGTATATATATTTTGGAGGTATCGAAAACATTAAATATAACTAACTTTTAATCCTCTCCCATGAAACGCATTTGTCTTACTCTCTTTGTTGCTATATCTGCTATCACACTCTTAGTGACGTCGTGTAGCAAATGGAGTCATTTCGATACAGCTAACGATTTTTCAGAAGACATCTATTCTTTATATGACACCTATACGGATGAATTTGGGAATGAAGGGATTGTGGTATATAAAAAAGATAGCGGCAAAACGATGCTAGTCCTTTCTGCGGACGAAGTGATTTTGCCTTGGGGCCCAACCAATGAAAAAGTATATTTAGGAGATTCGATAGCTCATTATGCAATAGAATATGGCGTGACCATGCTGCAGTGCATGTGTGCTCGCGGCATAGAACGATTCCCGGCTATGGAATGGTGCAACAGAAAAAATGGAGAGAAGCTCCCGTATTCAGGCAGTTGGCGTCTGCCGACAGAAGCCGAGTGGGAAATCATGCTATGGTACGATGGGGTAAACTTACCTGCTATTAACTCTGCCTTGAAACGCATAGGAGGAGATACTATCGCCGGAAACAATGCGCTCTATTGGTTATGCGAAGAAGATTACGAGAATTATATCGTACTTTCGAAACCCGGCCTGGATTACAATCCCTACGACCGAGCCGTTGCAGAAACAGCCACCTTGCTATTTGATTTGAATAAAGACCATTGGATAAAGAGCACCAGTCACCGCGTGCGTGCCATGAAACATGTCATTTTTAAATAAATCCATATTGCTTATAGGTATTGCGCTGGTATTTGGCACGCATTGCCTTCACGCGGCGGAAGTACACGGTGACACTATTGTTATCGACACTCCGTTAGAGACACGGAATAAAAAGAAATACTCCGTTCTACCTACTATTTGGCTGTATGGAGGCGCGAACGGATATATTCAATCAAAATACTGGAAGATACTTCCTGATGGCAGTCATTCATTGTATAATAATGGCATAACAGGCGGTATCCAAACAGAACTTATTTTGCACGACTACCAATACACGAAATCCTTTATGATGCGTGTCGGGGCAAATGTCGGATATAAGTTTAACCAGATTGCCACACACAAGTTGATCTATGACTCCAATGGCATTAACATGCATTGGATAACCGCCGACATATATATGGGGATAGGATTTATTCAGGTGGGCTTTTTTACCGATTTTTGCGTGAGCCATAGTATAAACAACCCTGACCACTATACGTATAGCGGGATTTACGAGGATTGTCTTCCCAAAGTGGTTCCCGGTGCTTTTGTAGGCATACAACTTCCGTTCCCCGTCATTCGATTTGACTTGCGGTTTAATATAGGTTTCATACCTTATCTAGATACTCAGAAATTGGCATATTATAATGGTACATCAATCAACCTTAACCAGTACCAGATAGAGGCACGAATAGGAATTCCACTATTTATTATGTCCAATAAAATCAAGGCTGTTTCTATATCTATCACGAACCCACTAAAGTAATCGAAAAAAAATTGATGAAGAGAATTATTCATATTATTTTACTATTGGCGTTGATAACTGCTCCGTTGCAAGCCCAAGACACCCTATCTATATCCGTGGATAGTGTCATTGCGCCCCGGCTATCCGAATATCATTACTTGGAAAAATCTGCAATGGACACGAGAAACTACGATTATGACATACGAAGTAGAGCCCGATACTACAAATCTATGGGATATGCCATAGCAATTGCCGGACCATTGTTGGCTGTAGGATCATTTTTTTTCGTAGGTTATATCGTTATGGATGCTGTAGATCTCTCTGATTGGGCGGAATTTGGGATAGGCATAGGTATTCCGTTAGTTGGAGGAGCGGCGGTAGGAGTACCTCTCGTCTTATTGGGAAGAAGTATTATCCGAAAAGGGCAATTGATAGAGCAAATGAGTTATATTCCTCTCTCAGACAAAGTGAGCCTCAGCACCTCACAATACGCCAACATGAATGACAGAATGGATAAAGGGGGAACAGTCGGAATAGCTGTTCGTTTGTAAAAAAGGAAAATGAGCATTATACTTCAAATAGCAGTAGGCGTCCTCGCATTGATTAACAGCATCTATGAAGAGCCTAAAAGTAGGGAAATGAATTCCCTCCTATCTATTTATGCCAATGAATACGGAGTCGATAGTCCTGAATACGCAGACTGCGTACTTTGGTGTGCCACACGTCTCGCCGAATATGAAGCGATAGGCGAAGCCGAACAATTGGTAAAGCATAGTTCCTACTTGTATAAGAAATACGGAAATGGCTCTTTTAGCGGAAGAGACAGTATTTCTCAAATCCTCTATTTGGATGCACTTTCTTGCATTGCCAAGATGAAAGGACAAGAATATCTCCAAATGCGATATTCGGAAAAATCGCTATTACTAAAGAAGAAGGTGCTCGGTAGTGAAAGTGATGCCTATTTGAATAATTTGTTGGATTTGGCAGAGTTGTATGCAGACAGGTTAATGTACACACGCTCCAGGAAAACGCATAACAGCGGTTACGAGACCTATGTTAATTTAATTAGACGCGAGTTCTCCCGCTTGCCGGAATCTCAACGGCAAACATACTGGAATCATGTCTCCGGATATATAGACAAAACAATCACTATGGCTCATAGGAATGCCAGCAACAAAGGAACTATTAAATCCAAAGAACTCTCAAAAGCGGCCTATAACGCTTCTTTATTATCCAAGGGCCTGCTACTGAATACAACCATCGGATTTGAAACATATGTCAGAAATAGCGGAATTGAGTCAGCAGTTACCCTCTTAAATCAGAAAAAAGCGGCCATGGAGAAGTTTGCAGAGACAAAAACATTGGATTCATTAGATTACGCTATTCTCCATGAATTGGCAATCCATGACAAGCCGTTTAAAGTGGCTCATTTGGAACTCACTTGGGATAGCGTACGAGCAAACTTGGGGGAACATGATATTGCCTTGGAGTTTTATCGTACCCGTTTAGGTTCATATGGCGTTTTGGCTCTTCGGCAATCTTGGTCTTCTCCTAAAATGATACCCTTGTTTGAAGAGAGTGAAGTCAACTCTTTACTACACAAAAAAACGAATGGCGAAAATTGGATAGACATCGGTTATACATATGCCTACAAAGGAAGGGGAAAACAACTTAAAGAACTAATATGGGATAAGATACTACCCTATCTCCATCCCGAAGATAACATCTTCTTCTCTCCAATAGGTATTTTACATATTGTTGCGATAGAGAACCTGCCCTTCGACATGCAAAGCACAATAGGAGCCCATTATTCTATTACGCGACTCTCCTCTACACGCGAATTGGCAATCAAAAAACAACCTACTCTATTTCAAACCGCTTCTCTATATGGAAACATCGATTACAGCGAGCTGAGCGATTCTGTCATGAAAGCCAATAGCATAAAATACGCCCATCGAGGATTTATGCATTTCAGCATAGATGAGCAGTTAGAAGGAATTACTAGAGGTGGGTCAACCAAGTCTTTGCCAAATACGAAAAAAGAGATCGAGACCATATACCCTATCCTCATAAAGAACAATATCGATGTAAGCATTTATTCGAACGACACAGCCAACGAAGAATCTGTTAAAGCCCTAAGCGGCACAAAGCAGAATATTCTTCATTTTGCTACACATGGTTTTTTCTGGAAGCCCAGCCGTAAGCATCGGGACCCATTGGAGCGAACCGGATTGGTCTTCGCCGGAGTGGATAAGATTAGGCTGAAAGGTTCAAATGCTATTCCTGATGATGTGGATGACGGTATCCTAACCGCCAAAGAGATTGCATCTTTGGATTTTCAAAGTACAGATATTGTCGTTATGTCTGCATGTGAGACAGGGTTGGGAGATATATCCGGAGACGGTGTATTTGGCTTACAGCGGGCATTTAAGATGGCAGGGGCTCAGACCATTATAATGGCACTATGGCAGGTCAATGATAAAGCAACACAAATCCTCATGACTGAATTCTACCGTAATTATTTTGAATGCAAAATGTCCAAACGAGAAGCCTTTCGGGAGGCACAACAAACAGTCAAAAAATCCAGTTACAAGGACGGAAGCATTACCATATATTTCTCATCGCCGTATTACTGGGCAGGGTTTATATTGCTGGATTGAGAAAAAAGAATAATGAAAAGAATAAGCTTGATCATATTGTTGCTTGTTTCCGTTCTCCACATAAGTCATGCGGAGACGGGTGAAGTGCAGATGAGCGGACTTAACGTGAAGGCATTGGACTCCATTGCAGTCTCATTCTATAAGAATCAAGATTATGACCAAGCGGAGCATTATTTTTTGGAAGAACTTCAATTGCTCGAAAACTCTCAAAAGACAGATATTGATTCAGAGTGTGCAAAGATCTATACTTTTTTAGGCGACATATACACCCAAATAGGTGAATATAATCAAGCCTATGACGCGATATCAGTGGCGCTGGATATAAAACTACATGTATACGGCGATCACCATCCCGAATATGCCGTATCCCTGTCCGTCTTGGGGAATCTACTCATAAATAAGGGAGACGACTATCAAGCATTACCCCACTTACAAGATGCATTGCAGATATATACGCATTCTTTTGGAGAAAATAATGCATTTTGCTCACGTCTTCTTCTTTTTTTAGGCACGGCTTATTTAAATACCGGAGATTACATAACTGCAGAAGAAAAACTTTTGCGGGCTATCCAGATAAGTAAGGAAGTGGAAGGTGAGCCATCGGATGGATATGCATTAGTATCACACGCTTTAGGAACGCTCTACGACTGCATTGGCGACAACGGCAGTGCACTTAATTACTATTTGCAAGCGTACAAATATTATATAATGCATTACAGCATACGCTCCATCCATATAGCCATGTTATCTTCCAGCATTGGGCATATATGTACAGAAATAGGAAATTTTGAATTAGCAGAACAATTTCTCGGCGAGGCAGTCTATATTGAAGATAGTATTTACCACGGACAAAGTGTAGAATATGCCCGAACACTATCCAGTGTAGCTCATTATTATCTTATAAGAAATGATTATAAAAGCGCACTCAATTATTATCTCAAGGCTATGGAAATACGAAAAAGTCTATTAGGCCAAGATAATTTAGAGTATGCCTCTTCTTTGATCGATATAGGGGGGGCGCTATTTGAAATGGGAAGATACGACCTTGCTGAGGAGTATTATTTATCTGCCTATCAGATATATAAAGACATGAGTAGCTCATATGACAATTCCAGATTAACTTCTTTGTTTAACTTGGGACATTTATACTATATACAAGGGCGATATGCTGAATCAGAAGTCCATTTTTCAGAGTTATGTTCGTTGTATAAAGCATTGTATGTCAAATCGGTAGATTTCATGTCCGCACGCCAAAGACAAGAGTATTGGAATACGATGCTGGATCTCTTTGAAAATTGGTGCCCCGACTTAACATTTCGATATGTGTCTTTATCCCCGTCCATCACCACCTTGTCCTATAATAACGAATTATTCAAGAAAGGATTATTACTTACGTCATCAGATGCTGTGAGACGTTCTATATTGGAAAGCAGCGACACCACGCTGATTCATCAATGGAATGACCTTACAAAAAAGAAACAGCAGATCATGGTGCTAGAGGAGAAGAACTCGGATGCTGATTATTTAGCACAACTCCGCGAAGAGGCTGAAACATTAGAGAAAGAAATAACTCGTTCCAGTGCTGCTTACCGCGAGAACATGCGACAGTGGGAGATTACATGGGATAGCGTACGGGCAGTGCTGAAGCCGAAACAGGTGGCAATCGAATATATGCGTGCGCCGCTGAATGATGACAGCACGATGTATTGTGCTTTGCTGCTGCGAGATACTTGTTCCTACCCCATTATGATTCCTCTCTTTGAGGAAAAAGAGGTAACTCAACTGCTGGAGGTTTCCAGTCCTACTTCTATCAGCAAGGCATATTCCTATCGCGAGAACGGGAAAGAACTATCACGTCTGGTATGGAGTAAGGTATTGCCATACATCAATCCCGGTGAAATCGTTTTCTTCGCTCCCACAGGATTGCTTCACGAAGTAGCTATGGAATCAATCCCTTACGACTCCACACAAGTCATTTCGGATGTTTACAACCTTGTGCGGCTCTCCTCTACGCGAGAATTAGCCATTCATAAGCCTGCCATTTCTCATAAGAAAGCAACGCTATACGGAGGTATCAGTTATGACGTGAGCGCAGATGAATTACTGGCTCAAAGCGCAGCCTACCCTTCCTTGACGTCCAGATCGGTTATCAACGACACTATTAATCGAGGACGAGTACGCTATCTGCCGGGAACCAAGTCCGAGATAGAGGGTATTCAAAAAGCGCTATCCGATAAAGAGATACGCGTTCAAACATATACCGCCTCTGCAGCAAACGAAGAGTCCTTTAAGGCTCTATCCGGCACGAAACAAAACATCCTGCATGTCGCTACACATGGTTTCTATTGGGCAGACTCCACCAACATAGATCCGATGGAACGGAGCGGATTACTTCTTGCCGGAGCCAATATTGTCCTTTCCGGCCATAGAGAACGGCTGCCGGAAGGAATAGAAGACGGTGTCTTAACCGCCAAAGAGATCTCAACATTAGACCTGCGCGAGGCGGATATAGTAGTTCTCTCTGCGTGCGAAACAGCCCAAGGTGTGATTACCGGAGAAGGAGTGTTTGGATTACAACGGGCATTCAAGATGGCTGGGGCACAGACATTACTGATGGCTATATGGCCGGTGAGCGATGAAGCAACACAGTTGTTGATGAATTTCTTCTATCGCTATTATAGCCAAGGGATGAGCAAGCGGCAGGCATTCCGGATGGCACAGCAGGAAGTGAGGAACTATACGGCGGAGGGAACATCTTCCGGAAGCAGGTCTTCCCTGCATGAAAAATATAAAAACAAAGGGAAGATGGGAGATAGCAGTCATGCCCCCCAGCCCCCTAAAGGGGGAGCAGCTTCCTTGGAAGGGGCGAACCCGCATCCCTATGCTTCTCCCTATTACTGGGCAGGGTTTATATTGCTGGATTGATAAAATATAACAGATATGAAAAAACTATTTACAAGAATCTTCGTTTTATGTTTTGCCGGAATTATTGCCGTATCATCAGCAGGTGCAGCCGTCAAAGAGAAGGCGTTTAACAATTACCAAAATCAGTTGCCGGCTGAAATACAAAAAGATATCAACAACACCAAGAAGATTGGGAAAATAGTGGATGATATTATTGATCATGGTGACTTGGATCAGTTATATTGGCTTTCCCAAGAATGGATTGGATTAGACGTCAATGCTATTAACAGCTCTTCAATTTATACTTATTATAATTGGGGGAGAAGGATCATCTGCCAGATTGTTCAACAAGACTCTATTTTTGCTTCCATCCATGACGGGCGCAATGTTTTTAGCACTTTCTATTCTTCATTCTATCCCCGAAGCGATGGGCGCACTCAATTGATTGAAGAGGCAGAAATGCTGAAAATGCTTCAAAGTTTCCATATTAAGCACCAGACATTGCAAACGCTGAGCGAGCCATTGTTGTCTTTTGCACGTTCAGCATGTGACGAGGAACGCCACATCCAAATACATTATATAGAGAGGATGCTCTTTGGCGAAGACCGCTATAGCTGCGCTCACATCAGTCCCGCTCCGGATGAACGAATCACTAAACCTATAACTGATTTATTAGGCAAAGAGGTTCTCACAGACCCCACTCGTTTACCAGAGAAGGTTGCTTCGCTACCGGAAGATAAAGACAATGCATTACTCTCGATATTGGATAAAATAGTGATTTATGACCTGTATTATTTATCATCCTACGATCAAAACATTATACTTCAGTACATAACTGCCGCAGCCACCCGACAAGGAGTGGTTGAAAAGACTATAGAACAATTTTTTGCTACAATAGAACGAGTTTTTCCTTCTCAGCTCAAATTTCAGTCCGAGCAAATGGAAGAGCTAAAATCCAATCTTGGAAAAAGCAATGAGATGCTGAATGAGTTTATCGCCTATCAAGACAGCCTCCGTCGGAACGGATTTATGTTTGTTGACTATCCTTTACAAACCATGCCATACGAATGGCAAGAAGGCAAGGAATGGGATAGATATTTAGAGCGTTATTTGCGATTGGGCTATGCCTTTTGTAAGGAGATGCTAATCCAAGGAAGCGGCTACAAATATATAGTGGAACAGGCTGACAACATCCGTGCGTTTCTTAGAGCGATGGGTTATTATCATTTTTCCCTTTCGGATGACATCACATGGCAAGGGCGTTTTGTACTATACATCTGTGATTTAAACCGGACTACACAGAACTGGTATTACTACACGCATGAATCATGGGCGATAGGCGCCGCCATGGCAGAGCACAGCGTACTGACTGAGTTATTAAAATATCATTCCGGGGATCAGATGTACGAGCAATTGATAAATTCCGTTTCGTTCTTTTATTATGCACTTAACAATAAAGAGATGGCAACGCATATTCTGGATTTATACATCATACCGGATTTAGCACGAGCAAATATTGCCAGCAGAGACAAGGAATGGAATTGCTATCACATGTGGTACTATGCATCCGTACTCCCCTACACCTACCAGTTATATAAAGAAAAAGGAGACGAAGAATATGGCAAAGAATTAGGCAAATTCTTTTCGGAACAGTTACTACATGCAGTACGATATAACAAGAAATGCGAGAACAATGCTCAGGCCTTAAGTGCGCTCGCCGAATATTACTATAACGTAGATAGTATCGCATTAGGCGATCAGTTATTAGAAGAATATTTTACATTAACCAATGATAGCAGTTCCTATTACGGCTATCGTTTTGCGACCAACTATTGGATCACTCACGACTACGTTACAGCAACCAAAGCGGCTGACATAGTTAATCAATATGATCCAACCGCAATGGGTTCATGGTATAACGAAGGGTGCTTGTCTCCCTCGCGGGCATATGCGTTAGCAGGAAGGGAAAAGGATGCTATTGAGCAATTAGTCTATTTCAATGATTTTATGCGCAAGGAAATCGGTAAGCAACTCATGAGTGTCGGTGCGGAACAAGCCTCTAAAATGCTGAAACGCTACGATGCTATCAACGACCGTTTTGTGATGATATGCGAGGATAGTATCTCTTCTAAAATGAAGGATCTATATATGGAGTCGTTTTATAACTGGCAATTACAATCCAAAGGACTTCTTCTTGCGCTGAATACAGAAGCGGACTCATTAATGGCTCATCATCCGGATAGCAATATCCGGAATTTATACCAGCGGAGCAAGCAACGCGAGAAAGCCCTTGCTGATGTAACGGATATGAATAGTATGGAGGCAGTGACATTACAATATAATCTCATGCAAGCGAAGAACAATCTGCAAACAGCCATTCAGGAATATATTGACAAGAATGGGTTTGAAGGTGTTAATCAGGCTAATTGGAAGGATGTGCGAGGCGCATTAAAGGATGGACAGGTTGCAATAGAGATTGTGAACGGGAAGATAGGAGAAGATAGCATTCCTGTTTACTATGCTCTGCTGCTCCGCCGCGATGCAGAAGCACCAGTGGCTATTCGTCTTTTCAGCGAAGAGGAAGTAAGTTCATTAACTTCCACACGCGGAAAAGAGAATATACATAACATCTATTCATATGACGCGAAGGGTCAAAAGCTCACTCAAACAATATGGGGTGCCATCTTGCCGCATATAAAGCAAGGAGAAGTGGTCTTCTTCTCCCCGTCCGGCATCCTGCATCAGGTAGCTATGGAGAATCTGCCATATGACGAGACAAGTACGATAGGAGACAAATATAATTTGGTACGGTTGTCTTCCACCAGGGAGATTATCGGAGGAAAGAGAGCAGACTCTCACCAGAATGCGGCGTTATTCGGAGACATCCGGTACAACGCGACTCCTACTGACCTAGCCGTAGAGCACCAGAAATACGAGAGCCAACATAATTCTACAGATCTGGCTATGGCAAACATCCAGCGGATGACATTGCGAGACATGGCTTATGATCTTCCGGGCACTAAGATTGAAGTGGATTCGATTGAATTCATGCTGAAACAGAAACATGTCCGGGTTAATACCTATCGCGGCCGAAGTGCGACCGAAGAATCCTTCAAGGCATTGAGTGGTCAAGGGAAGAACATTCTCCATCTTGCCACACACGGCTTCTACTGGCCGGAGAAAGAGGCACAGCAGCAGAAATTCTTCACTCAGAACAGTACAATCGAAAGCGATGTACAGCAAGCTCTGCCTATTGATCCTTTGAACCGCTGCGGACTGCTTTTTGCAGGAGCCAATACCGCATTAGGCGGACATAGCAACCGATTAGACAAAGGTGTACAAGACGGCATTTTGACGGCAAAGGAAATCTCGGCGTTAGACCTTCGCGGGGCAGATATTGTAGTATTATCCGCCTGTGAGACGGGTCTTGGGGATGTATCCGGAGAAGGAGTGTTCGGACTCCAGCGAGCGTTTAAGATTGCCGGTGCACAGACAATGTTAATGGCACTATGGAAGGTCGATGATGACGCTACGCGCATGCTAACGACTGCTTTTTACCGCTATTACAGCCAAGGGATGAGCAAGCGGCAGGCATTCAGGATGGCACAGCAGGAAGTGAGGAGTTATACAGCGGAGGGAACGGTTTCAGAGGATAATGGCAGGTCCATTCTCCATGAGAAGTATAAAAACAAAGGTAAGATGACGGGGCAGGCCCCCCAGCCCACTAAAGGGGGAGGATCGGTGACGGGTGACGGGTTACGGGTTACGGAGGAGGCCCCCCAGCCCCCTAAAGGGGGAGCTGAGTCCTCGGAAGTCAGTCATCCGTATGCATCGCCGTACTACTGGGCAGGGTTTATATTGTTGGATTAAGTCCTCATTTAACCTTATTATGACGCACTTATGACGTACTTATCTCCCACTTATCACGCACTTATCACGCACTAATTTTTCGAGGTTAATACGTTAGTATTATATACTACGTATATAATACCGAGAAGCGAGTGCAAAAAGTCAAAAAGAAAGGGTAACAAATAAAAAATAATATATTCATTTTTTTGCGCAAAAAAGACAAAAAAATTCACTTATATTTGCGTATGTGCAATTTTTGTTATAAATTTGCAGCGCAAATTGAGTGCAATACAGAGACGACGCTGAGTGCTATACAAAAAACACTACTGAGTGCTATACAAAAACACTACTGATTGCTCAATAAAAAATATACAAACTATGGATAATAAAGAAGGTATGAAATGGTGGCAGGGCGGATTAATCATTATTCTGTCCGTTCTGATTGCCGGGTTATTCAGCGCTATGTTGAGTTCCGATTTTTCGTCGATTGATATCTTTGCTCCAATTGAGAAGAAGGTAGATTTCCAGGTGTCGGATATCTATAATATGATGGAAGAAGACCGTCAGGGCAGAGAGTTGAGCGACGAAGTGGTAGTTGTCAGCGTTGACAGCCTGAATAGAGAGCAACTGCTACCCCTCATTGATACCATCCGCCAATACGAGCCGAAAGCTATCGGGTTGGATATCTATTTCTCTATAAAAAAGGAAAACAACGAGGTACTATACAATACAATCCGCAACACGCCCAACATGGTAAGTATCCATAAAATCAAGAAAGACAGCGACAATATCCACTATGAGATAGAGAACTTGTCTTTTTATGACGATGAGATCACTCCTCCTCATCGGGGCTACGCGAATCTGGATGTCAATCATAGCTGGACGGTAGTGCGCACTTTCCTTCCCTGTGTCTATAGCCGCAGCGGCGACACTATTCCCAGCATGGCTCTGGAGTTAGTTCGTATAGCAGCACCTGAACGCGCGGAAGAAGCCATCCGTAGAGGCAACACGGAAGAAATTATTGATTTTACACACCAAGAGATAGAGGTTATTTCCGCCGATCGTTTGAAGAACCCGGCAGTAGCAGGCAGGCTCAAAGGCAAAGTGGTGCTGCTCGGAGTAATCGAGGACACCAAAGATATATACCGTACTCCGTTGCGGGAGCCGGTAGCCGGTGTGGTCATCCATGCCTATGCCACGCAGACGATGCTGAACGGGCAGTATATCCAAACGCGTGCGGCCTGGAAGAACTGGACTTTTGCCGTATGTATCTGCCTGATTTTAGTAAGCCTATTGCTCATTGCCAACAAAAGCGAGCGAATGAAGTACATGCTCAATCTGGCGGTACGACTATTGACATTTGGTTTCATGTTCGGATTTGTGTTTATCGGTTGCGCCCGATTCGCCCATTCCCATATCTACGTGGACTATACGCCAGCCATTACAATGCTTGTATTCGGTACGCTGGCCTTTGATATAGTCTATGCCATATACGGGTTGTGCAGACAACTGAAATAAAGACAAAAGACCGCAGGCAAGCCTGCTCAAAGATAAAAGACAAAAGAATAAAGATAAAAGACAAAAATGAAACGTTTTCTATTTATTTCGCTCTGCCTGTTAGGCGGATGGTTCAGTTCGCAAGCACAGTATCGCGTTTATTCGTATGAGGGCGATGTGCAATACAAGCAATCCGGTTCATCCTCGCAATGGAAAGCCGTTGAGGTGGATCTGGTTTTGAACGCCATTGACTCTTTAAGCGTTGCCAAAAACGGTTCCGTTCGCGTAGAGGACACGCGCCAGAACAAGATCTATAAGGTCAGCGGAAGAGAAAAAGATGCAGTTTACGAACTGGTACGGGATGCCAAGAACAACCTTGCTGCACGTATCTTAGGGGGACTGAATATATCTCTCCGCTCCGGGGAAAGAGACACGATGAAAAATTCGGTTCACGCAATGAAGATCGTAGGTGCAGGCTCTCGCGGAAGCGCAGCAGAGAGAGAGGTCAACGAAATAGACTACGACCAGTTGGCGGAACAGTTGGCGTGGATCGGCGCGCAAGCCTGCTCCGGTAAGAAGAGTCCGAAGATAGACGGGATCACGCTCAAGCGGCACAAGCTGAGCGGAGGAGAGTTGGATTTTGAGTTCGAGAACCGCACCGATATAGACTATCATATCAACGTGCTTCATGTGAACAAACGCACCCACTCCGTCTCGCTATGCTATGTGATCACCCCGGAGATAGAAGCCAACGCCTGCCCTATCACGCCAAGCGGCTTCTGCTCCTGCGCGATGGATGTGTATTTCCCGGACGGCGCAGATGACATATATGTGCTGGTGGCATTGAAGGAGCCATACGACTCTTACGCGCTGGACAACGAACTGCTGTACCATCGTACCGACAAGGCACAAAAGACCCAAACGGATATTCAATACATGTGGTAGATATGAAAAAGACGCTTTTATTCATCACCTGTTTGCTTGTGTGGTCCACAGGTCTTTTTGCCAAAGGGGAAGCCCCTGCAAAACCTTCTTCGAAGCCGCTTATCGTCTATAAGACGATCATCTATACAGACAGTACGCTGACGGACGAAATTGCACCCAAACCCGAGAATACGGAAGGTCCAAGCCGCAGTTTCGGAAGCGACCTTCTCAATGTGGTTGGAAATGCGGCGTTAGGTGTGGCAACAGGCTATATCTCATCGGTGGTAGATCTGGGTATTCAAGCTATCGGTCAACTCATCACCATGGACCGCCGCCACAAAGAGGAATGGATGGAAACGGCGTCCAAGGAATGCAGTTTCACCAGTTCGCTTGGCACACTCTACTCCATCAATGATTTCTATTCTCACGGTTCCGAACTGGGCGCACTGGATCCCAGCGGCATCCAGTTCAACGGTATCGGATGCCTGGCAACCATAGAAAACGACACCTCGTTCTATGTCTCCTGCCATCTGAACCGGCAAAAACTGAACCGGATAAAAGACCATTCGAAGTTCGAACTGATTCTGGACACTATCGTCATCAATCCTTATCATTCCCATCTGCCCAATTCGCCGCTACCGCTTTCTTTTTCGTTCGCGGAGAGAAAGACATTCAATTTTAAAATGACGATTCAGATCAAATCCTCATGGATGGATTTCACCCCTTCCTTGCATCAGGACGAGGTGCTGGGAGAGTTTGTTCTGGACATTCCTATTGATTCAACGGACGTGGACGAGAACGGTTCATTCATCTATATCCGCAAAGCCGGACAGGAATCCCAATATGCGTTGAGCGGCGAAAGTTTCATCGTGCCCCGATCGTATATGCAGATTCCGGACGATTCACTGGGTCTGCGTGACCATTTCGGGACGGGTCAATACAGTCTGGCAGTGACGGTAGAGGAGAGTTGCGAATTGTCGCCGGAATACCAGAAGAACTGGCGTGCCGATCGTAAATACCGCAAGTCTCTGGCACAGGACAAGGGAAAGAAGACCTCTTTTGACGAGGTATGGAAAACCATCACTCGCCAGACTTGGGACGAATCGCTTCAGTCCTGGGTAGTGACAATACTGAAAGCTCCGGCAGACTATTCTATCAAGACGATGAACGAGCAACTGAAGTTGAAATAGAAGAGCTAATTGCTTTATAGCAATGGCAAAATGCACTTTTTTCTATAAAAAACGCAGAAAAATTTGGTCATATCAGAAAATTGTTGTACCTTTGCACGCTTTTTTCGCGGATTAGGCCAAATAAGTATAACCGCCGCAGCGTATGAGCCTACGGCAGCAGCGCACAGGAAGAGGGTTATCGCCGCACCGCCCTAACAGGTTTTAGTCGAAAGTCGAAAGACAAAAGACATAAGCCCCAAAAACAAGTACAGATGTACGCAATTGTAGAAATGAAAGGCCAGCAGTTCCGAGTAGAAGCTGGCAAGAAACTGTTCATCAACCGTATGAACGAGCTCGAGAAAGGCGCAACCGTTGAGTTTGAGAACGTACTGCTCCTTGACAACGAGGGTAAAGTAAAAGTAGGTGCTCCTTATGTAAAGGGCGCGAAAGTAGTTTGCGAAGTGCTCGACAACGAGTGCCGCGGCGAGAAGATCCTTGTATTCCACAAGAAACGCCGTAAAGGCTTCCGCAAACTGAACGGACATCGTCAGGACCTGACGAACGTCGTAGTTAAAGAAATTGTTATTGCTTAAAGAAAGGACGACAGAGTATGGCACACAAGAAAGGTGTCGGTAGTTCAAAGAACGGCCGTGAATCAGAAAGCAAACGTCTTGGCGTGAAGATCTTTGGTGGTCAATTCGCAAAGGCAGGTAACATTATCGTACGTCAACGTGGTACCGTTCACCACCCGGGTGAGAACATGGGTATGGGTAGCGACCACACATTGTTCGCTCTCTGCGATGGTATCGTAACCTTCCGCAAGAAACGCGACAACAAGTCGTACGTCTCCATCCAGCCGGTAGCAGAAGCTTAATCGGCGCGGAGACATTCATCCAAATCTCCTACCGAAAGCTTCGGCTTCAGGTGGGAGATTTTTATTTGGTCAAATATCCCAATGGCTAAATAAAGGACAAAATGGTAAATGACTAAATGATAAAATGATATTATGTTAACATTAAAACAAATTTACGACGATAAAGCCCGCGTGATAGCGGGACTGGAGAAAAAACACTTCGCCGGAGCCGCAGAGGCAATCGAAGAAGTGCTTCGTCTGGACGGCGAGCGCAAGTCCGCACAGCAGCAGAAAGATGCAGCCGCAGCTGAGATGAACAAGATCAGCAAGTCCATCGGTGCACTCATGGCGCAAGGCAAACGCGAAGAGGCAGAGGCTGCCAAGGCGCAGACAGGCAAACTGAAGGACGATTTAGCGATGTACGATGTACGAATGAAAGAGGCTGAAGAGGCACAGACCAAACTGCTGCTGACCATTCCGAACATACCATACGACATCGTGCCGGAGGGTGCGTCCGCAGAGGACAACCTCGCTGTCACCATCGGCAACTGGCCCAACCAGCCGATGATGGATGCTATCGCAAAGAACGGCTCCGTAGCGCTCCGTGACTGGGACAGCACAACGGACGAGGCTATCGCCGCAGAACGTATCGCCAAGAGCGAGAAACTGCCGCACTGGGAGCTCGCCAAGAAATACAACCTCATCGATTTCGACCTCGGTGTGAAGATCTCCGGTGCCGGTTTCCCCGTCTATATCGGTCAAGGCGCACGTCTGCAACGTGCCCTCATCAATTTCTTCCTCGCCGAAGCCAACAAAGCCGGTTACACAGAGATCATGCCGCCTACGGTGGTTAACGCCGCTTCGGGTTACGGCACAGGCCAGCTGCCCGACAAAGAAGGACAGATGTACCACTGCGAGGTGGACGACCTCTATCTCATCCCGACCGCTGAAGTGCCGGTGACCAACCTCTACCGCGATGTCATCATCGACGAGAAAGAACTGCCGATCAAGAACTGCGCCTACACCGAGTGTTTCCGCCGCGAGGCAGGCTCATACGGCAAGGACGTACGCGGTCTGAACCGTCTGCATGAGTTCTCCAAGATCGAGATTGTGCGTATCGACACGCCGGAGCACTCCGACGCTTCGCACAAAGAGATGCTGGCACACGTAGAGGGTCTGCTGAAAAAACTCGAACTCCCGTATCGTATTCTGCGTCTGAGCGGCGGCGACATGAGTTTCACAGCCGCTCTCTGCTATGATTTCGAAGTTTATTCCGAAGCACAGCACCGCTGGCTCGAGGTCAGCTCGACTTCCAATTTCGACACCTATCAGGCTAACCGCCTCAAGTGCCGTTACCGCCGCGCGGAGGACAAGAAAGTGACGCTCTGCCACACGCTCAACGGTTCCGCACTCGCTCTGCCGCGTATCGTGGCTGCGTTGCTTGAGAACAACCAGACAGCGGAGGGCATCCGTATTCCTGCGGCACTGCAGCCCTTCTTCGGCGATAATATGATCCGCTAATAGTTTAACGTTTTTCTTAGAAAAAACCATTTTAACTATTTAACGTTTTAACGAAAAAAGCACCGTTGAGTGCTTTTTTCTTGTATATGTCATTTTTTTTTTGTAATTTTGCAGGCAAAATTGGTAAAACGATTTATGACAACAACTATCCTTCTTATCATTCTGACCATTGCGGTAATGATTTTCGGATTCTGGCTGATCCAGTACTCGGGTTTTCGCAACGAAGAGAAGAAAAGACTGTTTGAGTTGAAACGCGACAGCCAGAAGACCATCTCGCCTATACGTCTGCGTGCATATGAGCGCCTTACCCTCCTACTTGAGCGCACTAAGCCGGAAAACATGATTGTGGAGCTGCAGCGGGTTCATCCGGAGGCTCTCGCTACTTGGACCATCGCACAGGTACAGCAATACCTCCTCCAAACGATCCGGGCGGAGTTTGACCACAACCAGAGCCAGCAGGTCTATGTATCCGACGAAGTTTGGGATATGATCATTAATGCGCGTGACCAGATGGGGGCTTTTATCATCTCCATCGCGGCACAGGTTCCAGCCGAGGCAACGGCGCAGGCGTATGTCACAGCGTTGCTTACCGCCTATACGTCCAATGGCACTACGCCGACGGACAAAGCACTTGAAGAACTGAAACACGAGGCGAAAGAATTGATGTAACAACCCCACCCCGAGGGAGTAAGGGAGGGATAAGGGAATAGACCTCTAATGAGGAAGTATCTTGTAATATTATTTGCATTTCTTTCTCTCTCCCTTGTGGGGAGAGCTGGAGAGGGTTTTTCTGCCGACAGCATCTATATGGGCACGATGGTTAAGCTCGATATCGCTTCGCCTATCGTGATTCCGGCAGCGAACAAATGGCAGATCCAGAACTATGAGGTGGCAGTTAACGTGCGGCTTGCCAAACGATGGTACCCTACTGTTGAGTTCGGCTATGCCGGAGGGACAAAGGCCCAAGGAGACACGATCACATACCGCGGACAGGGAGGATTCTTCCGAGTAGGATGCGATCTTCATCCTCTCAAGAAACATCCGGAAAGCCCACATGCACTCCTCGTCGGTGTCCGGCTCGGTGCAGCGGCACAAGAGGTGGAGCAAACGAATGAAGGTAACTTCCGCACCTGCCTTACCGGCATCAAAGGAGATTGTTGGGGAGAGATTGTAGCGGGATGCCAGGTAGAGATAGCGAAAGTCAACAGCACGGCCTTTTACATGGGATGGATGGGGCGTTTCAAGGTGCTCTTTACCAGATCGCCGGAAGACCTGCTCAAACCGACGCCTATCTATATCCCCGGATTTGGCACGCGGAATAACCTCGGATGGGGATTAAACTACTATTTAGGATGGAGATTTTAAAACACATAATATTATGAATCGTACACAACTTATGAACCGTGCGGCGGATAACATTCGTATCCTCGCAGCAGCAGCAGTAGAAAAAGCAAAGAGTGGTCACCCGGGCGGAGCCATGGGTGGCGCAGATTTCATCAATGTGCTCTTTAGCGAGTTCCTTGAATACGACCCGGACAACGCCGGTTGGGAAGCACGCGACCGTTTCTTCCTCGACCCCGGACACATGGCGCCGATGCTCTATGCGCAACTCTGTCTGGCAGGCAAGTTCACGCTCGAAGACCTCAAGAACCTCCGTCAATGGGGTTCGGTTACTCCCGGCCACCCCGAACGCGAGATAGAGCGGATGATTGAGAACACCTCCGGTCCGCTCGGACAGGGGCACACCTTCGCCGTAGGCGCAGCCATCGCTGCCAAGTGGTTTAACCAGCGTTACGGAGAGATTCATAACCCGACGATTTATGCCTTTATCTCTGACGGCGGCGTACAGGAGGAGATTTCGCAGGGCGCAGGACGCTTGGCAGGACACCTCGGGCTGGACAACCTCGTCATGTTCTATGACTCCAACGAGATCCAACTCTCGACGTGTTGCGGCGAAGTGACCTCCGAGGACGTAGCCGCCAAATACAAGGCATGGGGCTGGTACGTGCAGGAGATTCCGGGCAATGACCCCGATGCCATCCGCGAAGCGCTCATCAAAGCCAAAGCCCACAAAGGCGAACCGTCGCTCATCATCGGTCATACCACCATGGGCAAAGGCTGCGTGACCGCCGAAGGCGAGAACTGGGAAGGCAAGTGCTCGACCCACGGAGCGCCGCTCAGCAAGGCCGGTGCATCTTTCGAGAAGACCATCGAACACCTCGGTGGCAACCCCGAAGACCCGTTCCAGATCTTCCCGGAAGTGAAGAAACTGTATGACGACCGCGCAGCCGAGTTACGTGAGCTGTGCAATAAGAAATACGAGGCGTACTACGAGTGGAAGCAGGCTAACCCGCTGGCAGCCAACGAGTACGAGACCTACATGTCCGGCGAAACACCGTGCATCGACTGGAGCCTCATCCAGCAGAAAGCAGGTGCGGCCACCCGTAACGCCAGCGGCACAGTGCTCTCTTTCCTCGCGGAGAACGTAGGCAACATGATTGTTTCCTCCGCCGACCTCTCCAACTCCGACAAGACAGACGGTTTCTTGAAAAAGACCCACGCCTTCAAGAAAGGCGATTTCTCCGGTCAGTTCCTGCAAGCCGGTGTGTCCGAACTCACCATGGCATGCGTCATGATCGGTATGGCGCTCCACGGCGGCATCATCCCCGCCTGCGGCACGTTCTTCGTCTTCAGCGACTATATGAAACCTGCTGTCCGCATGGCGGCGCTCATGGAACTGCCTGTTAAGTTCATTTGGAGCCACGACGCGTTCCGTGTCGGCGAAGACGGACCGACCCACGAGCCCGTAGAGCAAGAGGCGCAGATCCGTCTCATGGAGAAACTGCACAACCATTCCGGCAAACCGTCCATGCTCGTTCTCCGTCCGGCGGATGCCGAGGAGACCACCCTCGCATGGCGTTGCGCTATCGAGAACACCGCTACGCCGACAGCCCTCATCCTCAGCCGTCAGGACATAGCGCCGGTGCCTAACGTCAACCTCGAAGGCTTCCGCAAAGGTGCGTACATCGTCTCCAAAGACGAGAATCCGCAAGTAGTCCTCTTGGCTTCCGGCTCTGAGGTCTCAACCCTTCTTGCCGGCGCTGAACTGCTCCGCGCAGAGGGCATCCGTCTGCAGATCGTCAGCGTACCGAGCGAAGGTCTCTTCCGTGAGCAACCCAAAGAGTATCAGGACGAAGTATTGCCGAAGGGTATCAAGCGTTTCGGTATGACCGCCGGTCTGCCCTGCACCCTCGAAGGTCTGGTAGGCGAGAACGGTGCTGTCTGGGGTCTCAACTCCTTTGGTTTCTCCGCCCCGTACAAAGTCCTTGACGAGAAACTCGGCTTCACCGCTCAGAACGTATATGAGCAAGTAAAGAAACTGTTGTAATAAACAATTTGTTGTTACAAACATAGACTACAATATGAGATTCATATCTTTAATCGTTTGGGCTTTGCTCATCATCCTCGCAATCTACTATGCCACGGTAATTGCGCATCTGTTCACGAACATGTTCGGCAAGAACGTAGATTTCAAGAAGACACTCATCCCGTTCTATGGATGGAAGATTTGGTTTGATAACTTTTAATCATTTCAAGAATATGGCTATTAGCAATCTGCAGGGAGGCAATAAACTCCCGATGAAAAAAATCGTATTAGCTTCCGTCATCGGAATCGTAGTAATCGTCTTCCTTTGCTGCATCGGCTCTCTCGTTGAGGATGTCAAGAACGAAGACATCGTGGTTAACCAAGTGCCCATTACCGGTACTATGTATGTCTGGAGCCAGCCGGGTATGTATGCCCAGAAATTAGGACACATCACCTCATACCATAAGACCGAGCAGTTATGGTTCGGTGCGCAAAACAACGGCGAACCCATTCCGGTTATTTTCAACGACGCGTCCAATGGTGAGATCTTCGGTTCTCTCCGTGTCAAATTACCCACCGATCGCGAGCACATGCTCCGCATACAGACGGACTACAACGGAATGGACAGACTGATGAACGACCTTGTCCGTCCGACCGTGGTGAAAGTTGTCTATGCTTCCGGACCGCTGATGTCGGCTTACGAGAGCGTTTCGGAGAAGAAAAACAACCTGATTGAATACATCACCGACCAGCTGAACAACGGTGTTTACACGACTGCCGTGAAGATTTCCGAGGTAATCGACCCTATCACAGGCGAGAAGAAACAGCAGAAATTCGCAGTCCTGATTGCCGATTCAACAGCCGCGGGCGGGTATCGTCGGTCCGAGAAATCGCCGTTTGATTACTACGGCATCGAGATTGGTCAGGTTTCCGTCTCCAAGATCGACTACGAAGACCGCGTGAAGAAGCAGATTGAGCAACAGCAGGAAGCCAACATGCTGGTTCAGACCTCCAAAGCCAAATCGCTTGCCGCTCAACAAGAGGCGATTCGTGCAGAGGAAGAAGGTAAAGCACAGGCCGCTAAAGCCAAATGGGAGCAAGAAAAAGTGAAAGCGGTGGAGGTGACCAAAGCCGAGCAGGAATACGAGGTTGCCCGTCTGGAGGCGCTCAAAGCGAACGAGGTGAAGAAGCGTATCATTGCCGAAGGAGAAGCTGAAGCAGCCGCTAACCGTGCGAAAGTGGCAGCAGGTCTGACGCCGCAAGAACGTGCCGAGTGGGATTATAAGACCAAAGTCGGCGTGGCTGAAGCCGTGGCTAAGGTGCAATTACCGACTGTAGTCATGGGCGGTGGCGCAAATGGAGGAAACCAAACGATGGATATCATGAGCCTCAAGTTCGCCACCGATCTTGTAGAGAAACTGAGCAAATAAATAAATGAGAAAATGAATAAATAGTTTTATGGAATACAACTTTTCTGACATTGAGAGCAAGTGGCAAAAGGCATGGGCGGAAGCGGGTGTTTACACCGTTTCCAATGAGAGTGACAAACCGCACTACTACGTGCTCGATATGTTCCCTTACCCTTCGGGCGCAGGCCTGCACGTAGGTCACCCGTTAGGTTATATCGCCAGTGACATCTACGCACGGTACAAACGTCTGAAAGGCTTCAATGTGCTGCACCCGATGGGTTTTGACAGCTATGGTCTGCCGGCGGAGCAGTACGCCATTCAGACCGGTACACACCCGCAGGAGACGACCTTCAAGAACATTGACCGCTATATCGAACAACTCAAGAAAATCGGTTTCTGCTACGACTGGAACCGTGAGGTGCGCACGTGCGATCCGGCGTTTTACAAATGGACGCAGTGGGCGTTCGTGCAGATGTTCAACAGCTATTTCGACCCCAAGACCCAGAAAGCGCATCCGATAAGCAAACTGATTGCGGAGTTCGAAGCCAACGACCCGAAATGGGCTACGCTCTCCAAGCGCGAGAAACAAGAACGGCTGATGAACTACCGTATCGCGTATCTGGCAGATACCAAAGTGAACTGGTGTCCGAAACTCGGCACGGTGCTGGCAAACGACGAGGTGAGCGAAGGTCTGAGTGTACGTGGCGGTTATCCGGTAGAGCAACGCGTCATGAGACAGTGGTGTCTGCGCGTGAGTGCGTACGCAGGCCGCCTGTTGGAGGGCTTGGACCGCATCGACTGGACCGAAAGCCTCAAAGAGACACAGCGCAACTGGATCGGTCGCAGCGAAGGAGCAGAAATGAACTTTTATGTACGAAGGACAGATGTACGAGGTACGAAGGATGAATTTCCAATGACCATCTTCACAACACGTGCGGACACGATATATGGCGTGACGTTTATGGTGCTGGCGCCGGAGAGCGAGTACGTGCAGCGCGTGGTGACCGATGAGCAGCGCGAAGAAGTGGAGGCTTACCTCACCCGCTGCAAGAATCGCACGGAGCGCGAACGTATCGCCGACCGCCGCGTGACGGGTGTGTTCACAGGCTCGTATGCCATCAATCCGCTCACGCAGGGCGAGATACCTATTTATATCTCCGACTACGTGCTCTCGGGTTATGGAACAGGTGCTATCATGGCTGTTCCGGCACACGACAGTCGCGACTACGCCTTCGCCAAACATTTCAACCTGCCGATTATTCCGCTGATTGAAGGCGCAGACGTCTCCGAGGAGTCGTTCGACGCCAAAGAGGGCAAGATGATCAACTCCGGTTTCCTCAACGGCATGGAGGTTAAAGAGGCCATCCAAGCCATGAAGGAATATATCACCAACACGGGCATCGGTCGCGTGAAAGTCAATTACCGTCTGCGCGATGCTATCTTCAGCCGCCAGCGTTACTGGGGCGAACCGTTCCCCGTCTATTACAAGGACGGCATGCCTTATACGCTGCCCGAAGAGTGCCTGCCGCTCGAACTGCCGGAGGTGTCGGACTTCAAACCCACCGAGACCGGCGAACCGCCGTTGGGCAACGCCGCTATCTGGGCGTGGGATGAAGCGAACCGCAAGGTAGTAGATAAATCGCTGATTGATAACAAGACAATCTTCCCGCTGGAACTCTGCACGATGCCGGGCTTCGCAGGCTCGTCGGCATACTACCTGCGTTACATGGACCCGCACAACGACCAAGCGCTGGTTGATAAGGACGTGAACGCTTACTGGCGTCAAGTGGACCTCTACCTCGGCGGTTCCGAGCACGCTACGGGACACCTGATTTACAGCCGTTTTTGGAACAAGTTCCTCTATGACCTCGGCTATATATGCGAGGACGAACCGTTCAAGAAACTCATCAACCAAGGTATGATTCAAGGCCGTTCGAACTTCGTCTATCGCTATATCGGCGAAGGCGCGACGGGCAACCTCTATATCAGTTACAACCTCATCGAGAACCCCGAATACAAGGGCAAAGTACAGCCTATTCACGTGAATGTGAACATCGTCAACAACGACGTGCTGGACATCAACGCCTTCCGCGCATGGATGCCGGAGTTCAAGAACGCCGAGTTCGTCTTTGCCGATGGTACCTCGTCCGAGTTAACAGGTTATACCGCCGGTGCCAAGCAATATATCTGCGGCTGGGCAGTTGAAAAGATGAGTAAGTCGATGTTCAACGTAGTCAATCCCGATGATGTCATCGCTAAGTTCGGTGCCGACACGCTGCGTCTGTATGAGATGTTCCTCGGCCCGCTGGAGATGTCCAAACCGTGGGACACGAACGGTATCGACGGCGTGCACCGTTTCCTCAAACGTCTCTGGAACATGTACGAGAATATCACCGACGAGGAGCCGACGAAAGAAGAACTGCGCTCACTGCACAAACTGATTAAGAAGATCACGTGGGATGTAGAGAACTTCTCGTTCAACACCTCTATTCCGGCGTTCATGATTGCGCAGAACGAACTGTCCGCACTCAAGTGCAGCAAACGCGCTATCTTGGAGCCCATCGCCGTTCTTCTCGCGCCATATGCTCCGCATATCGCAGAGGAGATGTGGCATAAGGCACAAGGTGACCAAGTACCAAGTACCAAGTTTGTGGTCAATGCCGAGTGGCCGGAGTGCAACGAAGCGTATCTGGTAGAGGACACGCAGAAATACCCTGTGCAGTTCAACGGCAAGGTGCGTTTCACGCTCGAGTGCCCGAAGGACACCCCGAAAGAGGAAGTGGAGAAACTTGTCCTCGCGCATGAAGATACCTCCAAATATCTCGCCGGCAACACGCCTAAAAAAGTCATCGTCGTCCCCGGCAGGATTGTCAACATTGTGATGTAAAGAATGGCAAACGAGATAGTTCTATATCAGCCTAATGAGCAGTTCCAGTTGGAGGTGCGCGTACAAGATGAAACCGTTTGGCTCAATCGTAATCAGATGGCTCTGCTGTTTGACCGTGATGTCAAGACCATCGGCAAACACATCAACAATGCTTTACGCGAGGAATTAACTCCAACTATCGCAAAAAATGCGACAGTTGCTCCAGTTGGCGCAAAAAAATGCGACAACTTAGAAAACAAGTGAGATAAATCACAACTGTAAGAAACGCGCGTAGCGACGTGCGATAACATATTGATTAAAAGAAGCGTTTGCTTTACTCTTAGTCAGGAAAAATTAGGAACTTTTCATAGGCGAGAGCATAGCGAATAGGCTTCACGTACTAGCGTGAAGTTACTATCGTTGCATACTTGCCTAAAGGTTTTCCTAATTACCTCCTGATTGAGTGTGTGGCATAGCAGCCTCACGCTTTTGTTTTTTTATTACTTAATCCGCTTTGCCCACGGCTGCTGCAGAGCAAGAAAAACAATTTATTATTATGAAAAGATTTTTATTTGGTTTGATGCTGATGATTATTAGCATTCACGCTTTCTCTCAAATTGCGGCTATTCAACCTCAAAAACAACGATTTGAGTTTTTAGGTTCACACATTTGCTATGACACAGAAACAGGCGAATATGACATGATTATAAAAAGTGATAATCAGTTTGAGGACAAAACTGTTCATCTCAACTTAGGAAAAAGTGTTGATGAAGTAATGTCAAGCCTCAAAAACTTGAAAGAAGCAATTATGGTTGAGAAATCTGAGTTTAAGCTTGAGGGTTATGATTTTTATGTTGCCTCCAAAGGCCGAGCAGCTATTTTAGGTGTTGGGAAACTTTCAAATACAGCAGGTACATACTATATAACCGATGGTGGTATATACAACGATATGATGGCAATGATTGACAAATACAATTTAGATTATGGTAAATATCAAGTTGTTGTATACTCTATAAATACAAGCTTTGCAATGTTCAGTATAAAATTCACTGACTATGGAGCATCAAAATTAATCACATTAAATATGAATGATTATAAAAATAAATTTACTTCATTCATAAATGCAAACAAGGATGATGTATTAACCGATGAACAAATTCAACTATTGGTCACAAAAATAAGAAATGGTACTATTCGTGAAAATAAAGATAGCCAGTATTTCCTTAAGGTTGTTTCTTCAAACTAGGAAACTGGGGTCCTATTCAATAAGGGCGCTTCCTCTATGTGAAGTGCCCTTATTGTTTTTTGCTCTACCATTTAGATAAAACAATGATATTATTGTGCATTTGACATCTCGATATTATTTTGTCACAGATTGCTATTCTTAATAATCGTCACTTTTTGCGTTTAGTTGCCTCATACGAGACACGTACGGGAAACATACGAGACGATAAATGGGGCGAATTCGCCCCATTTATCATTCGGAATCTTAACAATCGTACATCCTTACTCTGCCAGATTGACAGCATAGTAACGGATGCGGCCTTGCGGGGTGCAACCGGTGATGAAGAGGACGCGGTCGCGCTCGGAGGCGGAGTTGGCACGGCGGACGATGTCGTCAAGGTCTTCCTCGGTGCGGACGGAGCGGTTATTGACTTTGAGGATGATGAAGTCCGAGGGAACACCGGCACTCTTCAGTTTGCCAGCCTTGAGCGACTTGATCTGCAAGCCGTAGTTGATACCCAAGCGCTCTTTCTGCGCATCGGTCAGTTCGGAGAAGGTGGCACCTAAGACGGACGCTTTGTCTTCGGCAGAGATGACTCCTGTTCCGCCATCGCGGTTGGTGAGCGTAGCCCGAACGGTCATGGTCTTGCCATCACGGAGCAGCGTCACACTCACTACATCACCCGGACGGTGACGCCCGATATGTTCCTGCAGGTCGGTACCGGTCTTGACAGCCGCATCGTCAACACGCGTGATCACATCGCCGCTCTTGATTCCGGCTTTCTCCGCCGCACCGTCCGGCACTACGCGCTCTACGTATGCCCCTTGGAGAGTTGTCAGGTTTTTCTCTTTCTTCAGTTCGGAAGTGATCTCACGCATCTGCACGCCGAGGATAGCGCGTTGCACGACACCGTACTGGCGGATGTCGCTCACCACTTTCTGCACAATACTGGTCGGCACCGCAAAGCTGTAGCCCGAATAGGAACCCGTCTGCGAAGCGATGGCAGTGTTGATTCCCACCAACTCGCCGCGCGTGTTCACCAGCGCACCGCCGGAGTTGCCGGGATTGACTGCCGCGTCAGTCTGGATGAACGACTCGATCTTCATCTCGGCGTTGAGGATATTGATGTTACGCGCCTTGGCGGACACGATACCCGCCGTGACGGTCGAAGTGAGGTTGAACGGATTGCCGACCGCAAGCACCCATTCGCCGACACGCAGGTCATCGGAGTTGCCCATGAGGATCACCGGCAGACCTGTCTCGTCAATCTTCAAGAGCGCAATATCCGTGTTCGGGTCGGTGCCGACCAGCGTCGCCGTGTACTCGCGTTTGTCGTTGAGGACAACCTGAATCTGGTCCGCACGGTCAATGACATGGTTGTTGGTGACGATATAACCGTCCTCGGAGATGATGACGCCCGAACCGGAAGCCTGTTGCGCCGGCATCTCGCGTTGCTGTCCCGGACGACCGAAGAAGAACTCAAAGAGGTCCATCTGCTGCGAGGAGACCTGGTTGCGGTAGGTCGTCTTGACGTGGACTACCGCATTGACAGAGAGTTCCGCCGCATTGGTAAAATCCGTCTCGCCTGCCTGCGGCAATGAGGCAAAACGGCTGTAGGCGACAGGGATTCCGGTGGAATCATTTGTGATTTGTGATTTGTAATTTGTGATTTGAAATTGTGGATTGCTGTATTTCAAGACAGCGATGGTGGTTCCGGCGCTGACTGCTGCGACGAGCAGCACGACGCCTAGAAATCTAAATATCTTTTTCATAGTTCCGAATAATTTTAGTTGCACATCCTTAATTGCAAAATCCGTGCCAAGACCGACAGGTTCACATAAAAACAGCCGCCGGTGTCATGTGACCTGACGGCTGATTAGTGAAGGAAAAAACTCCCTCTCCTTGGGAGAGGGTTGGGGTGAGGCGTGAAGGCTTACTTCACCTCCTCTACATCCTCGATGTCGATGACTTGGTGGAAGCGGTCTGCCAGTTTGTTGAGTTTCTTCTCCACGCGGTTGACGGCAGCCACTTTAACCCAGTTGCCGATGCCGTCTGCGATAATACCGAGACCTACCAGCCAAGCGATGGTAGTAGCCGAGATGGACGGATCGCAGAAGAAGCAGTAGCAACCGCCGCACATAGCCAGCACGCCGAGCAGACAGAGCACCCACCAGCGGCGGAAACCGAGTTTCTTGTAGTTGAAGGAGTCCAGCGTCAGGTTCAAGCCCTCATAGAACACCCAGAAAGCAAAGATAAACGGCAGGGCTACAGCCAGCGGAGCCGGCATAATGATGATTGCCACGCCGAGGAAGACCTGCAGCAAGGCAGCAAGGAAAGTCAGTCCGCTGAACGGATTGATAGCACGGAGCGTAGCCCATGCACCGAAAGTGCTGCAACCGCTGATAATTAGCATCAGACCAAACGCCCATGCCAACGAAACAAGGGTGCTGCCCGGATAGATGATACAGAGCACACCCAGTGCCACGAGGGCAATACCCGCGAGGCACATCAGAATTTTAGTACTTGTCTTCATAGATTTAAATAGTTAAAATGTTTGATATTCTCAATTGGGAGTGCAAAGTTACTAATTTTTCTAGAAATAAGCAAATAAAAAGTATGTTTTTCTTGCGCATTCGGATTTTTTGTTGTAATTTTGCAAGCAAAATTGCAAGGTGCTATTTGAAAGAATGAGAAAGGAGTACAGAAAACAAAAAAGAGAGCCGAAACTCTCTTTCTGTGAACCAGCTGGGGCTCGAACCCAGGACCCCATCCTTAAAAGGGATGTGCTCTACCTGCTGAGCTACTGATTCTCCTCGCTCTTCGGTCCGCAAACGCTCCGCTGGTTTACGTCCCGAGGGACCATGCGGATTGTCCGTTTTTCCAAAAGCGGGTGCAAAGGTACTGCTTTTTTTTGACATGACCAAATTTTTTTGAATATTTTTAGCAAAAAAGTGCTGTTTGGGGCTTTAAAGGCGAAAGAAAGTTGGTTTTTAGTCCAAAATTATCAAAAAATCAAAGAAAATTATTAGAAAAACATAGATTTATCTTCTATATGGAAATAAAGTTAGAATATAAACGTAGAGAGACCAGCCAAGTGCAGGTCGGAAACATTTTTATCGGTTCGGACTACCCTATCCGTGTGCAGACGATGGCGAATACCAGCACGAATGATATTGACGGTTCGGTGGATCAGGCGCGGCGGTGTATCGAGGCAGGCGCAGAGTTGCTGCGGTTCACGACGCAGGGGCTGCGCGAGGTGGAGAGTCTCAAAGAGATTCACGCACAAGTGCTGACGGCAGTGCCGCTGGTAGCGGATGTGCATTTTCAGGCGGACGTGGCAGACGCTGCGGCGCAAGTGGTGGAGGCGGTGCGTATCAATCCGGGCAATTATATCGACCCTGCGCGCAAGTTCCGGCATATTGACTACACGGACGAAGAGTACCGCGCGGAGTTGGGGCGGTTAGAGGAGCGTTTTGTGCGGCTGTTGGACATCTGCAAGGCGCACGGGACGGCAATCCGTCTGGGCGTGAACCACGGTTCGCTGAGCGACCGTATTATGTCGCGCTACGGCGACACGCCGGAAGGAATGGTAGAGAGTGTAATGGAGTTTCTGCGTGTGGCGGTGCGACACGCGTTCGGCAACATCGTCATTTCCATCAAAGCGAGCAACACACGTGTGATGGTTGAGACCGTTCGGCTGTTGGTCAAACAGATGCACCACGAGCACATGGCTTTTCCGCTGCACTTGGGCGTGACGGAGGCAGGCGAAGGCGAAGACGGACGTATCAAGTCCGCCGTGGGTATCGGTGCGCTGTTGGCAGACGGTATAGGCGACACGATCCGCGTGAGTCTGAGCGAAGCGCCGGAGAACGAGATACCTGTTGCCCGGCAGTTGGTGGATTACTTTGCGGACGAGGAGTCGGTGCGATACGACGGCAGCGTAACCGCAGAGGTGCTGGATAACATAGGCGGTTACGCCGAGGTGCGCTATACGAGTTACGAGGAAGACTGGGAGACGTTCTGTCTGCAAGCCGCGGCAGAGTGCGGACGGTTGTTGTGGGAGTACAAAACACAGGAGCTGACGATGGTCAATCCGCATTTCTCGGAGACGAAGCTGAATTTCCTGAGCAAGGACATCCTGCAAGCCGCGCGCGTGCGTATTTATAAAACGGAGTACATCTCCTGTCCGGGTTGCGGAAGAACCCTCTTCGACCTCCAGAAAACCATCGCCGAGGTCAAAGAAGCTGTCAGCCGTCAGCCGTCAGCCGTCAGCCAAGGTCTGAAGATTGCCGTGATGGGCTGTATAGTGAACGGTCCGGGCGAGATGGCGGACGCGGACTATGGTTATGTGGGTGCCGGCAGAGGCAAAGTGAGTCTATACCGCGGCAAAGAGTGCGTGCTGAAGAACATCCCGCAGGAAGAGGCGGTAGAGCAGTTGTTGGCACTGATTGAGAGTGACAGAGAATCCAGTACAAAGTGACAGATGTACGATTTAGAACAATAAAACTATGACAGAAAAAGAAAAAGACGAGGCTTTTGAATACGTGCTGGACAAAGTCTCCAGAAACGCGTTAGTGAAGTTGCAAATGGATCCCAATGACGAGCGGTATGTGTCTCTTGTCGGGTTCATTCTGGTTCATTTTTCCGAAACAAACACGGATGAGTATCTAATTCAATTAGCCCAGAGGTATCTGGCGCATGAGGACATCCGGATGGCTGAAGAAGAGGTGCGCGAGATTGTGCTTAAGACTCGCGAGAAATGCGACCGCCAGCAGTTTGCATTGGAAACGGCTTTTGACCAAATAGAGAACGACCATCTCTCAGGCGAAGAGGTTTATGAAAACCTCCGTCCTTTCCTGTCCAGATCAGTTTGAAAAAATTTTCAGACTCCGCCACTACCTTTCTCCCGAAATTACGGTCACGAAATCCTGCAAATAGCAAAATAAAAGAGATTTTATTTCTTATTTCACTACGTTCAAACGATTATTTTGGAAAAAATCTTGCGTATTTGGATTTTTTGTAGTAAATTTGCACGCAAATTTGCGGTGAAGCGCGTTAAACCGTTAAACCGCGTTAAGTGGTTAAACCGTTAAAGTGTTAAACCGTTAAAGTGTTAAACCGTTAAATTGTTAAATTGTTAAATTGTTACATTAAATATATTTAATTTTATGCAAAAGAGTCCATTACAAATTGCGCGTCAGAGTTACCAGCCGAAGATGCCGGTAGCATTGCAGGGCGCAGTACGCCTTGTTGAAGGCGAGAAAACCCATTCAGTAGCAGACCAAGAGGAGATTCAGAAACTCTTCCCGAACACGTATGGTCTGCCGATTATTACCATGGAACCCGTTAAGGGACAAGGTGACCAAGTACCAAGTACGAAGGAGCCGTTCAATGTCGGTGTGATTCTTTCGGGCGGACAGGCTCCGGGCGGACACAACGTGATCAGCGGTCTGTACGACGGATTGAAGGCGTTGAATCCGGAGAACAAACTCTATGGCTTCCTCGGCGGTCCTTCGGGTCTGATTGACGGCAAGTATCAAGAGCTGACCGGCGCTATCATTGACGAATACCGCAACACCGGCGGCTTCGACATCATCGGTTCGGGTCGTACGAAACTGGAGGAGACATGGCAGTTTGACAACGGTATCGAGATATGCAAGCAGTTAGGAATCAAAGCAGTAGTGATCATCGGCGGCGACGACAGCAACACGAACGCTTGCGTGCTGGCGGAATACTATCTGCAGAAGAAATGCGGTATCCAGGTCATCGGCTGCCCGAAGACCATCGACGGCGATCTGAAGAACGAGATGATCGAGACCTCATTCGGTTTCGACACCGCCTGCAAGGTTTATAGCGAGTTGATCGGTAACATCCAGCGCGACGCCAACAGCGCGAAGAAATACTGGCATTTCATCCGTCTGATGGGCCGTTCGGCAAGTCATATCGCACTGGAGTGCGCGCTCCAGAGCCAGCCGAACATCTGCCTGATCTCGGAGGAGGTAGAAGCGAAGAACATGACGCTGAATGACATCGTAGAGGACATCGTGAAAGTCATTGTTGCCCGCGCTAACGCAGGTCTGAACTTCGGAACCGTGCTTATTCCGGAAGGTCTGATCGAGTTCATTCCGGCTATGCGCGTGCTGATTCAGGAGCTGAACGACATGCTGGCGAACAACGAGGAGTTCACGTCTCTGGACGGCGACGACGCCAAGCGCGAGTATGTAAAGAGCATGCTGAGTCCGGCAAGTTGCGACCTCTACCGCTCGCTGCCGAAGGGTATTGCGCGCCAGCTGACGCTTGACCGTGACCCGCACGGAAATGTGATGGTAAGCCAGATTGAGACCGAGAAACTGCTGATCGAGATGGTACAGAAACGTCTGGCGGTTCTCAAAGCGAACGGCGAATACAAGGGTAAGTTCTCTGCGCTGAACCACTTCTTCGGTTACGAAGGCCGTTGCGCTATCCCGTCGAACTTCGACGCCGACTACTGCTATTCCATCGGCATCACCGCAACACATCTGATAGCTGCAGGCAAGACAGGCTATATGTCGCTGGTACGCAACCTGACGAAGCCTGCTGCAGAGTGGATTGCCGGCGGTGTGCCTATCACGATGATGATGAACATGGAGAAGCGTAACGGCAAGATGAAACCGGTTATCCAGAAAGCTCTGGTTGACCTGAACGGCAAGCCGTTCCAGTACCTGCAAGCGCACCGCGCTGACTGGGCAGATCCTGTGACCAGCTATATCTATCCGGGTCCGATCCAGTACTACGGTCCGACGGAGGTATGCGACCAGCCGACACGAACGCTGCTGCTGGAGAGAGGCAAATAAAAGTACGAAGGGACGATGTACGATGTACGAAGGAGAGCCTTATTGTTGCTCCTGACGGTAATCAGTATTACCCTGTCCGCACAAGATTTTTCTGCGGACAGGGAACTGTTTGACGCCTACCGGCAGGAGAACATGGCGGTTTGGAAGGACTATATAGACCGGCTACGCCTGACAGAGTACAGACCAGCTACGCCTGACAGAGTACAGACCGATTTGCTCTATGAGTACGGGTATTGCGGATTTATTGTAGCGGAGGCGAAGAAAGAGGGGAAGGAAGCGCTGCTGCCGGAAGCCAAGCGGTACGTGCAGCAGTTCCGTGAGCATGTGGAGGCGCAGAAAGGCCAGTTGCCGGCAGGTCATTACGAGATGTACATGAGCGCCGTCATGGTTTATGAGTTACGGCTCCACATCGCCATACGTCCGATCAAAGCAATGAGTTTAGCCAAGGAGGCAACGCGTCTGGCGCCGGAGGATCCATTGGTTCTATCGTATTACGGGACGAGTCTTTTCTATGCCCCGAAGCCGTTCGGCAGCAAGAGCGAAGCGCTCACTTGGTTCGAGAAAGCCGCAACCTATTTCAAGGACTCCAAATGGGAGTATTGCTGGGTACGCGAAGCGACGAAGATGTATATCCGCCAATGCCACGAAAAATTAGGTAGATGATCAAATACGTTTCATTACATTGGAAGCAACTGCTGTTGTCCACCATCAGAGACAGTCTGTCGTGGATGCTGATGCTCATCACCGGAACGGGAGCACTGATCGCTTTCATGCCGGAAGAAGCGGCTGATTGGTTGCGAACGCTTGTCAACACAGGCTGGACGCAAGTATGGCCGCTGATTGTAGTCATTCTCATTATTCTCGCTGTGGCGTTGCTGCGCAATTGGCCGACAACGAAGGCAGTTTATGTCGATAAGAAAACGGATCTGAAGGTTATTATCGAATGCTGCGACCTGCTCCGCCAAGAGGGACTCAAGGTGGTTCATACCGTGGACACTTTTGACATGGAGTTGAACACAATCATCAGCCCCCGGTCTCTGCACGGCGCTTTTCTCAAGCAATGCGAAGCGCAAGGAGTGGACATCGACGCCCTGATCGACCAAGCGACGGAGAGAGTGAAGCCCGTACGCACCAACAAATCCCTTCCCGGCAGGAAGGAGCAGTATTCGCTCGGTACTATTTGTCCAGTCGAGATAAAAGGAGAGCCCTACTGCTGCGTGGCGTTCACGAGGCTGCAGCCTAACGGCACCATAGAGATCAGCAAGGATGAATATATCAAATGCCTCACGCGTATGTGGCGCGGTTTGGCCGATCCGAGAGTGCGTCACGAGGTGGTCAATGTAGCGGTAATGGGCAACCGTTTCGTGGATCTGCCGGCTGAGTTTTCGACGGAACAGAAAATAGATTTGATGATTCAGACTTTTTTCGCCTCAGCCCGTGAGAAAGCGTGTTGCCACACCTTGCGCATATGCGTTCATCCGAACAACGTGACCGATATTGATTTCGAGCAATACCCCGTGATCATCGAGCATTTAGCCAAAAGACCCGTTATCTGACATGTACCAGTATTTTGCGTTTATCAGTTTCCAGAGCGCGGATGCCAGTGCCGCCTTGCGTCTTCAGCACGCGATAGAGAGCTATCGTTTGCCGGCGGTGCTATGCAAGAAGCACGCCGTTCCGAGACGGATCCGGCCGCTGTATTGCTACCTAAACGACATGCATTCGGGCGAGGAACTGATGCAGGAACTGAAACAACGGATGGAGCAGTCGCGGTATCTGATTGTAGTATGCTCCCCCCAGTCCGCACGGTCGGTGTATGTCAACAGCGGCATCGATTATTTCGTTTCGCTGGGTCGGCGCGACAGCATCATCCCCATCATCGTGGACGGCATACCATACAGTTCCGATCCCGAGACGGAGTGTTTTCCGGAAGCCCTCAGACGCCATTTTCCAAAACATGCCGACCCGCTGCAGGACCATTCGATATTAGGGATCAACGTGCGTGAAGCAGGTGTCTCCCGCCGTCAGGCTTACGACAGAGCCATGCTGATGGTAGTAGCCCGCATGTTGCAACTGGACTACGACGGACTGCTGCTGCGCGAGAGACAACGCCGCCGCAGGCGTGCCATAGGATGGACGATCCTAAGTAGTATTATGGTGCTTGCATTAGCCTGCACCTGGTATCTATCCCAGACTGTCACGGTAGGAATCACCCCCTATGAGGCAACGCCCCGTAACGAATCACTGCCGCCATGCCGCCCCATATCCGTCTCTCTGACAATAGCGAACGAGCAGAAGCGAGACACGCTTCTTCCAGCCGACAGCACCTTGCTCTTCCCCAACATCCCTCCGCGCTACATAGGCCGCGAGGCACACATCCTCATGCGTGCAGACGGATTTATCCCCTGCGACACGACGATCGTGCTGCGGAAGCAGAACACTTTACCCCTCCGGCGGGATGCAGAACTATACGGCCACATCCGTTTCCGCGCGATAGGAAAACGCCAGCTCCTGACCGTAGCAGGACACAGTGTGCAGCCCGATGAGAATGGTATCGTTGACCTCCGTGTGCCCATCGGGCAACAACGCACCTCCTACCCCGTTGCATGGAAGAACGGACGGGATACAATATTCATGCCCTGCGGGGAAGACGATGTAATCATTATTGAGCCATGAGAGTACGCATCCTACTATTCGTTATGACCTGCCTGAGCGCTCTCAACAGCCTGGCGGTGACTCAAGAAGGCCATGTGCGGACCATCGCCCGTCCCGGCATGAGCGGCAGCCCTGTCGAAGGCGCCGTGATACGTCTGCAAGGCTCCCATAACCGCGTAGCCAGCCGCTCAAACGGGGATTTCAGCCTGCTGTTGCACGACCTGCAGAACGGACAACCCTATACTATCGCCAGCATCGTCAAGTCCGGCTACGAACCTGCCGAGCAGGAGTTGATCGGCAAACGGCTGCCTTGCTCCGACCAAGTGCCTCTGGAGATATTGCTGGTGAGCAAGTTGCAACTGATGCAAGAACGCGAAGAGATAGAGACGAAAGCGCGTGAGAATGTAGAGATCTACTATCAGGCGCGAATAGACAGTCTGGAGCAACTACTGGCTGCGCATCGGATCACGGAAAAAGAAATGCAGGCGCAGCGGCAGCGTTTGGAGAGTCAGTATGAGAACTTCGAACCGTTGCTGCAAGCCATGTCCGACGTGCTGGCGCGAACGGACTACGCACGCATGGATTCATTAACGACTCTGATGCAGCAAGCCATCGAGAACGGCAATCCGGAAGAAGCCGAACGGCTATTGCTCGAGAAAGGCAGTATCGCCCAGCGGGAAACCGTCCTGCGCGAATGGGGCAAGAACATAGCGGCTCTGCAGCAGGAAGTGGACCGCAACCAAGACGCATATGTCCGCCAGAAACGGCAGCTGGAGGACGACTGCTACCGGATGTACGCAGCCTTCCTAACACGCTTCGCAAACGACTCCGCCGGATATTACATACAGAAACGCGCATCTCTGGACACCCTCAACATCGACTATCAGTTACAGGCAGGTCAGTTCGCCCTGTCCATCCTCTCGGACCTCAAGAGCGCCCGTCAGTTTTTCGAACGCGCCTATCGGTTGGCAGAAAGCCAGTACGGCGTTTACAGCGGTCAGATGGCTACTACATGCAATGAGTTAGGTATGCTTGCAAAAGCCTGCCACAAGTACGATGAAGCCAGCCTATGGTACAGCCAATCGCTCAAGATCCGCGAGAAACTGCGCGGCAAGAACTCGCTTGCCACGGCAGAGGCTCTCAATAACTTAGGCGAATTGTACCGCGCGCAGAAGGACCTCAAGAAGGCCATGGATTGCCACAAACGCGCCCTCAAGATCCGTGAGAAAGAAGCAGGCAGACAGTCGCTTGCAACCGCCGAGAGCCTGAATAACATCGCCGGCATTCTCTTTCAGCAGCAGCAATACAGCCGGGCGCAGAAACTGTTCCGGGAAGTGATGGATATCTACGCATCGTCCTCCGGCGTGCAGCAGAGCCGTATCGCCGCCAATTACAACAACTTAGCCGGCACATACTTTATGCTTGCCGACTACGCTTCCGCCGCCCGGTATTTCGACTCCGCGGTAGAGATCTACCGCCGCGTGCTGGGAGAGAGCCACCCCTTGACACGCAACGCGGTGAACAACCGGGAGTTATGCCGACAGAAAATACAGAACCCTTAACCAACCAGAAAACATGAAACGATTTTATTTATTCGCCCTATGCATAGTGACCGCTTTGGGACTCTCCGCCAACGGAGTGGAGATCGACGGTGTTTACTATCTGCTGGACAGCGAAAATTATACCGCAACGGTGACCTATCCCAATGAGACAGCGCCGGTATGGAACAGTGCGCCCAGCACCTACTCCGGCAACGTCATGATTCCAGACCGAGTGACCTACGATGGCGAAATCTACACCGTGAACGCCATCGGCCCGAAAGCGTTTTTGGGTACCAGGCTGGACTCTATCTCGCTGACAGTCAATATCACCTCCATCGGCTCCGCCGCTTTCTATGACCACCGCGGTATTCATTATCTGAATCTGCCTAACCTCACCTCTATCGGGAACGAGGCGTTCCGCTATTGCTCTTCGCTGACGAAGGTGGTCATTCCGGAGTGTATCTCCAGCCTCGGCATTACCATCTTCCAACGCTGTGTCTCTATGACGGAGATCACACTGCCGCAGTCGCTGAAGAGCCTTCCTTACGCGTTTCTGTATGCTTGTTCCCGGCTGACGGAAGTCGTCCTGCCTCCGGATATCACCGCTATCCCGAACGAATGTTTCACCTCCTGCGCCTCACTCAAATCCATTTCCCTGCCGGAGGGCGTAAAGAGCATTGGTTATCAAGCCTTTAAGGGCAACCTGAGTCTGGAGAAGTTCTACATCCCAAGTTCGGTCACCTCGCTGGGCGACGAGATTCTGGAGGGCTATCCCCAGGATCCCTATACAGGCGGAGCCGTCCCCGCCGCACCAAGCAGCAGTTCGCTCCGGTCGATCTTCATTGACTGCGTCACGCCGCCTACCTGTACCGGGACATACAAGAGTCCTTTCATGCGCGTGAACAAAGAGAAAGTGAGGCTCTTTGTCCCCAAAGAAGGACTGGAAGCCTACAAGGCAAATGAGTCCTATGCCGGCTTTTTCAAGGACATCTATGCGTTCGGAGAAGAGGTATCTAATCCGATGGAGATCACCGACAGCAGCGCCGTAATCACATGGTTTCCCGCTCCCGGCGTGGTAGAGTACACGGTCAAAGTATATACCGCAGGCCATCAGATAGCGCTATATACCGTAGATGGAGACGGACATATCACGTCCTCCCAATTCTTCAAGCCCTCCCTGCCTGCCTTTAAAAAGGACACAACCAACAGTTCGACCGAGTATTTCGTCATTTCCCTGAACAATCTCACGGCGAACACAGATTATAACTACACCATTGAAGGCAGAGAGGAGACGAACGAAGTGATCTATCACTCCCAAGGCTCTTTCACCACCAACGACCCGCAGGGTCTCACCCTTCAATCCTATGACCCGGCTCCCCCTGCCGCAATCAAACTTCTCCGCGAAGGCCAACTGCTCATAGAGCAAAAGGACAGGACCTATAATGCCGGAGGACAAATAATACAAATACATCGACAACAATGAAAAAACTTCTTTTCCCCCTCGCAGTTGCGTTGGTTCTTCTCGCCGGCTGCAACACCGACAAAGGCCAACGAATGCTCCGCACACTGGACAAACAGCCGGAGACAGGCATGGTGATTTACAACCAGGGTAAAACTTCCTATTATTACGCTCCCGGCGTGGATGATCTGATGCAACTGCTGGCATCCGATCCCGCTATTCTGAAAGACGCTATTGTAGCAGACCGCCGTGTAGGCAAAGCCGCAGCGGCATTGCTGATAAAAGGCGGAGTGAAGAGCGTCTATACGCCGCTGGTATGCACTCCTGCCCGAGATATGTTAGAAGACGCCGGTATCGCCCTCGTTGCCCGCGACGAGATCCCGTATATGGTAAACGCAGACAGCACAGGTCTCTGTCCGCTGGAGAAGCTGCTGGTGTGCGCCACTACCGCCGAGGAGTGCCAGGTAGTGCTGTTTGGAGGTTCGCTGACCGGGTGCGAGATGTTAGACATGCTCAATGAGCAGGGACTTAGCCTATTGGTATACAACAACGACTCCCTCTCCATTCATGCCAACCGCGGCGTGAGGGACTTGCTGGACTTGCTTTCCGCCGAACCGGAGCGGCTCCGCGGCGCTATCGTGGCAGACAAGATCATCGGAAAAGCAGCCGCTGCTCTGATGGCCACCGGCGGTGTACAGGAGGTTCATACCAATGTTATCTGCACCCCTGCACGCGAGTTGCTGGAGCAAGAAGGAATCAAGGTCTTTGCACGCGAAGAGGTGGAGAAGATTCTGAACAAAGACAAAACGCACATGTGCCCGATTGACTCACAATTAGAAGGGATTGAGACTGTGGAGGAATGCGTCCGGGTGCTTAAAAACATGCCTCCCGTTCTATGAAAAAGCCCTTCCACCCTCTTCGTCTCGTACGGACGGTGCTTGCCGTCTTTTTCTTCACGGTTATCACGCTTCTCTTTCTGGGTATCGGAGGGACGTTCAATGTATGGTTCGGCTGGGCCGCCAAGATCCAGTTCCTTCCGGCTTTGATGGCATTGGACTTTGCCGTACTGGCAGGGTTGCTCCTTCTCACGCTGCTCTTCGGACGGCTCTATTGCAGCGTGATATGTCCGCTGGGGGTCATGCAGGACCTTTTCGGATGGATGGGTAAGAAACAGAAGAAGAACCGCTATTCTTTTTCGCCGGAGAAGAAATGGCTCCGTTATTCGGTTCTGGCGGTGTTTATCGTATGCCTTGTCATTGGTTTTGCGCCGGTCACTACCCTTCTCGCCCCTTATTCGGCTTACGGGCGTATTGTCCATTCGCTGTTCGGTCCTCTGTATGACCTGCTCCGGAATGCGATAGCTTCCGTAGATGCACATTACGAATGGAACATGATTCCTGAAAAGGAGTTATGGCTGCGTAGCGTGACCGTACCGGTAGCGGCTCTGCTGACGCTGGTTCTGCTTGGCGTGCTGGCATGGAGGAACGGAAGGACCTATTGCAACACCGTCTGCCCCGTAGGCACTATGCTGTCTTTCTTCGCCCGTTTCTCGCTCTTCCGCGTACAAATGGACAAATCCAAGTGCAAGAACTGCTCGCTGTGCGAGAAGAACTGCAAAGCCTCGGCTATCAACTACAAGGACGGAACGGTGGACTACAGCCGTTGTATTGCCTGCGGCGACTGTCTGGACCAATGCCATTTCGATGCGCTGCACTACAGACCGCTATCGCTCAAAGAGAAAAGACCGCTATCGCTCAAAGATAAAAGCCAAAGACAGCCCGATGCTTCGCGCCGCGCTTTTCTCGCAGGCTCACTCTTAGCCATCGGATCGGCGGCAGTAGCGCAAACGAAGATCAAGGTGGATGGCGGTCTGGCGGAGATAGAGACCAAGAAAGCCCCGCAACGGCACACACCTCTCACTCCTCCGGGATCGCTCTCCGCGCGCAACATGCTCAAGCATTGTACCGCCTGCCAACTGTGCGTCAGTGCATGCCCTAACAACGTGCTGCGTCCGTCGTCCGACCCCTTGCGGTTCATGCAGCCGGAGATGTCTTTCGAGCGCGGTTTCTGCAGACCCGAGTGTACACGTTGCTCCCAGGTCTGCCCTACAGGCGCCATCCGACCTATCCAACCCGAGGACAAAACGGCTATACATATCGGACACGCCGTATGGATAGCAGACAACTGCATCCCGGTTGCAAACGGTGACTCATGCGGCGCTTGCGCACGTCATTGCCCTGCATGGGCGATCCAGATGGTCGAATACACCACACCGGACGGAAGAAAAGCAGAAGTGCCGGCTATCGACACAGAGAAATGTATCGGATGCGGCAAATGCGAACACTTATGCCCGGCAAGACCCTTCAGCGCCATTTATATAGAAGGTAACACCACCCACCATGTCAATTGATAATTGATAATTGAGAATTGAGAATTGATAATTGATAATTGATAATTGAGAGTTGAGAATTGATAAATGACCAAATGGTAAATGCCCAAATAAATGACCAAATGGTAAATGACTAAATGGTAAATGATATCATGAATCGAAGAGAATTTATCAAACATAGCGCAGCAGCCCTCGCCGGTACCTCGCTTCTGCTGAGTGCCTGCAAAAATGACCAAATGGTAAATGACCAAATAAATGCCCAAATGGTAAATGACCAAATGGTAAATGGCATGACCTACCGCGTCAATCCCAACACCGGCGACAAGGTATCCCTTCTGGGTTTCGGAATGATGCGGCTGCCGGAGATAGCGGGTGCCCCGTCTTATACGATTGACCAGGAGGCGGTGAACGAGATGGTGGACTACGCCCTCCGGCACGGCGTCAATTATTTCGACACATCGCCCGTGTACTGCCAGGGCCTCTCCGAACAAGCCACCGGTACCGCCCTCGCGCGCCATCCGAGGAACAGTTATTTCATTGCTACCAAGCTCTCCAATTTCTCGCCGCAGGCATGGCCCAAAGAGGAGTCGATAGCTATGTTCGAGCGGTCGCTGCAATACCTGCAGACCGACTATGTGGACTACCTCCTGCTGCATAGTATAGGCGGTTCGTCGGCAGGCAAAGATGCTATGCAGACGTTCTACGGACGGTATATGGACAACGGAATCCTGAACTGGCTCGTGGAGCAGAAAGCGCAAGGCAGGATTCGCAATCTCGGATTCTCCTATCACGGGGATATACGTGTCTTCGACATGCTTCTGAAATGGCATGACGAGGGCAAATACCACTGGGACTTCGTACAGATCCAACTCAATTATCTGGACTGGCATTATGCCAAGCAGTTGAACCCCCGCAACACGAACGCAGAGTATCTGTACCGGGAACTGGAGAAACGCGGTATTCCGGTTGTGATCATGGAGCCGTTATTAGGCGGCAGACTGGCGAAACAGCCTGCGCATATCCTGCGTGAGATGAAGCGGATGGATATCAACGCCACACCGGCAGAATGGGCGTTCCGGTACGCCGGCACACCCGCACATATCCTGTCCGTGCTCTCCGGAATGACGTACATGGAGCACCTGCAGGAGAACTGCAACACCTACTCTCCTCTGCGCCCTATTACGCCGGAGGAAGACGCCATGCTGATGCGGCTTGCGGATGCCATCTGCGATATGAACGCTATTCCTTGCACCGGCTGCAATTATTGCATGCCGTGTCCGTACGGACTCAATATCCCTGCCGTCTTCGGATATTACAACACATGCCTCGCGGAAGGGCTTCTGCCTTCGGGCAAAGAGATGGACTCCGCCTTCAGGAAGGCACGTAAGAAATGGCTCATCGGATATGACCGGAAGGTGGAGAGGATGCGGCAGGCGGACCATTGCATCGGGTGCAACCACTGTCTGCCCCACTGTCCGCAACGCATTGATATTCCGCATGAGATGATTCGCATTGACCGCTTCGTGGAGCAATTGAAACAATCAATATAAATCTTTAAATTCTGATCTATTATGTTAGGTACATGGGAAATTATTTTAATCGTACTGGTTATTCTGCTTATCTTCGGGGGCAAGAAGATCCCGGAGTTGATGCGCGGATTAGGTAAAGGCATCCGCTCGTTCAAAGACGGAATGAACGAGAAAGAAGAGAATGAAGAGAAAGAAGAGAAAGAAGAAAGCCAAAAGTAATGTACGAAGGACAAATGTACGAAGTACAAAGGATTTACGAAGGAATTGAAGGACGAAAGACCAATCGTAAATTAACCGCGTAGCGGACCCTCGTAAATAAATCGTACATCGTACATCGCTAAATCGTACTTCATAAATCAATCGTACTTCCTCGTGCCGAGTTTCTGGGATCATCTGGACGAACTGCGCTCCGTTCTGTTGAAATCGCTGGGCGTATGGGCGGTTGCTTTTGTCGGTGCTTTTTGCTGCAAGGACCGGCTCTTTGACCTGCTCTTTGCACCTACGCAGCCGGATTTCATCACCTATCGCCTGCTGAATGCTTTTTTCTTTGAGCGTAGCGGTCTTTCGACTTTCGACTTAAATTTCATCAACACGGAACTGACAGCGCCCTTCGTCATCCATCTCCAGGTAGCCATGGCTGCCGGGCTGGTAATAGCTATGCCTTTTATCGTGTACTGGCTCTACGGCTTTATCGCTCCGGCGCTTTACGAACGGGAACGGAGATACAGCGTCGTGCTGGTTCTCGCATCTGTTTTGCTTTTCGGACTGGGAATCGCGTTGAACTATCTCTTGATTTTCCCCGTCTCTTTCCGCTTTCTCGGCACGTATCAGGTCACTCCGCTGGTTGTCAATCATATCAGTCTGTCTTCATATGTCTCGCTTTTCCTCATACTGACGCTCCTCATGGGGCTGCTTTTTGAGGTCCCGCTTCTGACATGGACCCTCTCGAAGATAGGTCTTCTCCGCAAGGAGCAGCTATGCCGTTACAGGCGCCATGTCTTTGTAGGCATCCTCATCCTCGCAGCCGTCGTCACCCCCACCGGAGACCCCTTCACCCTCATGCTGGTCACGCTCCCGGTCTATCTGCTCTACGAACTGAGCATCGCCCTCATCCGATAAAAGAAAGCGAACGAGAATGAGTGCTAATTTACTCACGGGACATTTACGACTCGTTTAGCGGTCATTATCGAACCATTCTCGAACCATTCTCGAGAGATGGTGGGGTATCTAGGAAGAACCGTTACACTGCTATTGCATAGTCAATGACTCCGAGAGGCATAGGCAATGTCCCTTATATCTATCTTGTAATTTACTATAAATGAGATCTTTAGTGCGCATAAGTACGACGCACAGCACAACGGCTAACCCCACCCCTCCCCTCCCCTTAGGGGAGGGAGAAGGGGCGCAACTATAAAGACCGCTTCGCTGTAAGACAAAAAATCGTCCTTCGGGGCGATTTTTCGCTTTTTTCTTGCACATATCAAAAAAAAGCAGTATTTTTGCAGCGCAAAACCCATTATCTACTCAATCATGAAAAAAATTATTCTTGCTATCGCGCTATGCATTGTATGCGCCGGAGGATTTGTAGCTTGTAACAAAATTACAAACAAATCTGTTTTTATTCCCTTAACTGACCAAGAACTGGAAGACATCCGGGAAGTTGATTCTAACTTCTGGGATTATATTAACGACAGTATTTGGACCAAGGCCGCTAAGTATGAGACTGACAGTATCAAACAAGTTTTCGGGGATGTTACATACCGAGATATACATGAGTACTACCAATTTAGACGTGATACAGCCTACTGGCTTCCTTTATTACGCAAATGGGAAAATGAACATGCACAGATGTTCCCCAATGTAGATGAGAAATTTGATTCTGTTATGAATTCTTACTTTAGCATTCTTTCTAAGGGGGATATGAATGCATTCCAGGAGCTACCGGACAATGTTCGGCATTATATCGAAGAATTACCCGATTGGGAAAGTGTTACATGTTATGACTATTATATAAGTATCATTCAAGATTATATCTACCCGGATTTTATTTCTGAATACGACTATATCGCTATGAAACGCCAAGAAGACACATGCAATTGGGACAAAAAGATAAAACATACCTACGATTATATAATTTGGTTGGATTCATCTTCTATGAAGTAAAATTCGCTTCTATATGAAACGCTTTTTTCTATTTGCTCTCCTATTGGCGGCGGTAGGTATATCCTATGCGAATGACTACTACTCCGACATCAAAGATGCCCAAAAAGGCCATAAGATAGCCCAGTATAATATCGGCATCTACTATTATAACGGCACGGGAGGCGTCAGTCGCAACTACGAGAAGGCAGTTGAGTGGTTTCGCAAATCCGCCAATCAAGGTTACGCTTCTGCGCAGTCGGCATTGGGACAAATTTATAGCGACGGGAACGGAGTGCCTAAAGACTACTCCATGGCGGTCTATTGGTACACGAAAGCGGTAGCACAAGGCCATGCCGGAGCCCAAAACAACCTGGGCGTTCTTTATGGCAAAGGACATGGCGTACCGAAAGATCCCTACAAAGCATTCGAACTATACAGCAAAGCTGCCGCACAAGACAACATGGTTGCGCAATATAATGTAGGAAACTGCTATGCCAACGGGAAAGGTGTAACCAAAAACGAATATTCCGCTTTCCGTTACTACCAGAAATCCGCAGAGCAAGGGTATGCCAAGGCACAAGACCAATTAGGCGACTGCTATCACTACGGCAAAGGCGTGAGCGAGAACGACTATACGGCGGTCACATGGTATCGGAAAGCCGCTGAGCAAGGCATCGTCAACTCACAGAGTGCGCTCGGTATCGCCTATTGCAAGGGGGAAGGCGTATCCAAGGACTTCGACTGGGCGGTTCACTGGCTCAGAAAAGCGCAAGCCGAACTGGATATGATGGAAAGAATCCAGAACGAGAAGCGAAAAAACAAGGAGGCAGGCTATGACGATGATGAGGACGAGGACGACGACGACGAGGACAACAAGTACAATGCATTCACCCATTATTTAAACACCCGCTACCTCTATATCGCCAGTTACGAGTTAGGCATGTGCTATTACAACGGCAGTTGCGGGAAGACCCGCGATTATCAAACGGCGCTGGCTTGGTTCCGCGACGCAGCGAACCATGACAACTACGATGCTATGTACATGGTAGGCCGCTGTTACGCTTTGGGTAACGGAGTAGCCCGGAACAAGACCACCGCATTCGAATGGTACCGCAAGGCCTCCGCCGGAGGACAAACGGACGCGGCATACGAGTTGGGACTATGTTATAAAAACGGAAGCGGCGTTGGGAAAGACGCGGAAAAAGCACTCGACTACTTCGAGAAAGCCGCAGATAAAGGTCATGTGGAGGCTATGTACGAAGCCGGGCAGGCTTATGAGGAAATGGAGATTGACACCTATGCCGGAGACTGGTATCTCGATATGATCAAGAAAGGCAACGAGGCACAAAAAGCCAAGGCGGAGAAACGCCTTCAGGTGCTCTCGGACAATTATATCTACACCCATACCTATAACATGTTCGCCAGCAGGGCGGCGTACGACTATATCCACCAGGGCTCTCTTACCCTCAAGGCCGCCCACGCGGAGGAAAAGATCTACACCAAACAGACGACCTCGCAAGATTACACCTATCGGACAACCGGCGAATGGGAAGCAGAAAGCCTGCCGACCGGCAAATACTACGTCAAGCGGGTTCGTGAGAACTGGGAAGACCGTTACGACACCATCACCATCGTCCATCCCTCTTCAACGGTCACCTTGCCTCCGATGCAACCCAAGACTGGAACACTGGTTGTCAAATCCCGCCCCAAAAAAGCCTTCGTCTATGTGGACGGAGTCAACATGGGTGTCACGCCATGGACAGGGCAGGTGCAGATAGGCGAACATAAGGTGCGCGTAGGTGGGAAGAAAGGCCGTATTGACGCTCCTACCCAGAATATCCGGGTGCCATATAAAGGCTCCACATCCGCGGATTTCAAACTCAAGAGCGAATGGTATCACGGCTCGGATTGGCATCCGGATCACTATCTGGAACCGATGTACGGCATTGAGTTCGCCCAATATGAGCGCCACCACTACGCGGGCGTGCGATACGGATGGATCCCTAAACGCTTCGGTCTGGACGTGACAGCCCTATACGGTATCACCAATCAGGAACTATCCGCGACCATAGGTCCCACCTTCCGGCTCACCAGTTTTGACTGCCCCCTCAGCCTGCAACTGGCACTCGGAGGAGGTGCCATGTACCGATTTACGGATAAGCATATTACATGGGTGGCTGATGCGGCTCTCCGATTCGGATTCAAAGAAGGGTACAAAGACCATAAATTCGGTTGGTGGTCTTTCTCTCTGGGCGCGAGATACTACGACGGACGGTATATACCTACCGCATCCGTCAGTCTGATGCCTATCCGGGCACTCACCTTAGCGGCTATGGCACTGGAGGATGATTTCCCGCGTATCTATACCGAGATCCAGGCAGGACACGAGTTCCGCTCCAGTCAATGGATGATGGGTGCACAACTAAACTATATCCCCGGTCATTTAGGTATCGGAACGGATTTTATGATTGGTTTCGAAGGAGGATGGGATGTCATGATAGGACCTGTTTTCCGTCTCACGCCGGACTATATACCCTTTGATTTCCAACTCTATCAGGGCTTCGGCTACGGACAGTTTGACCGGAACGGTTTCATGGCACATACCAGCCTGAAGTTCGCGTTCGGACATAATCTGCCCTACTGGGGATTATGGAGCTTCAATATCGGTTGTATCTATGGTAGCGGAAACGTAGGAGTGACCTTCGGCGTGAGCCTGCCGATCATCTCCATAATCGGTACTGCCGGTGCTGCATCCGTACTGTATCTGTAGCGCGCCAAGGGCGCGGTTTAGCGCGGCGAAGCCGCACTCAACCAAAAAACGGTAGCCGGAATGGCTGCCGTTTTTATTGCTCAACCAGGACTCCCGCTTAAGCTAAGGCTCGTTACGACTCGCAGCAGAGCTGCTCAATGGAAACTCGCCTTGCTCTGCGCTCTCCCCACTGCAACTCTACGAGTTACATCGGGGGCCCCGGAATGACGGTGGGTTCTCGTCCATAGATTGAGACAACAAAAAAGAGACTGCGATTTTCATCAACAGTCTCCATTTGTTGCTCAACCAGGACTCGAACCCAGACAGACAGAACCAGAATCTGTAGTGCTACCATTACACCATTGAGCATCGCGTTCGGTCCGCAAACGCTCCGCTGGTTTACGTCCCGAGGGACCCTACGGATAGCTCACTTTTCGAAAGCGGGTGCAAAGGTACTGCTTTTTTCTGAACTGACCAAATTTTTTTGAAAAAAAATGCAAAGAAAATGAAATTTTGCGTTTTTATTTGCGTATATTGGATTTTTTTAGTACCTTTGTAGCGGATTTTGTGCGCATACATGCACACATATGCGAAATAAATTAGGAAAATGAGCAAAATGAAGGAATTTATAGAAAAATCACACCATATCGTGATCTTCACCCACATGGCCCCGGACGGCGATGCCATGGGTTCCTCCCTGGCGTTGTGGCATTATTGCAAGGACCGCTTCGCTGACAGAGTACAGACCGCTGATGCTGACAGACCGCAGGCTGAGCCTGCTGTAGGAGAAGTGACGGTGATAGTGCCGAATGCTTTTCCGGATTTCTTAGGCTGGTTGCCCGGTGCGGATCAGGTGAAGATATACGAGAAAGAAGCGGAAGCATGCAATAGACTGATTGCAGAAGCGGATTTGTTCCTCTGCACCGATTTCAACGATCCGAAACGCATCGGTCCGATGGGTGAGAAGATGTTAGCCAACCGTGCTCCGAAAGTGCTGATCGACCACCATATATTAGTAGAAAGTCAAAAGTCGAAAGACCGCGACGGAGTCGCTCAAAGCCCCAAGGAGTGGTACACCGAAAAGTATGTGGACTCCGGAGCGAGTTCGGCTTGCGAGATCGTATATAAGTTAATAGCAGCTAAAGCTGCTGACCGCTGCGCTGAAAGACCGTCACAAAGTGACTGTAAGACCGCTAACGCTGAAAGACCGCTTGCGCTGAAAGCAGAGATTGCGACCTGTATCTACACGGGTCTGATGACGGACACGGGGAATTTCAGCTACAACTCGACCAACGCAGAACTATACGATATCGTTGCTTCTCTTTTACGCGCGGGCGTGCAGAAAGACGAGATATACAACGCTGTCTTTAACCAGTTCTCGTCCGACCGCATGCGTCTGACCGGCTATGCGCTATACCGCAAGATGCGTATCTATCCCGAGTACCACCTGGCTCTCATTACCCTGACGGCGGACGAGTTGGACCAGTTCCATTACCGGAACGGCGACTGCGAAGGAATCGTGAACATGCCGCTGCAGATAGCCGATGTCCATTACTCGGTGATGATGCGTGAAGAGCGCGCCAAACCCGGAACACCCAAGTCACGGATACGTATCTCGCTCCGTTCCCAAGGCGACCGACCGGTTAACATCTGGGCGCAAGAAGTATTCCACGGCGGAGGACATATGAACGCCTCCGGAGGCGAACTGTTAGGTTCTATTCCTTTCGCAACGAAAATATTTGAAGACAGTTACAAGAAATACGTGAAGAATTCATAATTCACAATTCACAATTCAAAATGCACAATTCAGAATTCACAATTAAGCATATGAAAAAGACCTTTTTATTTGTTGCTGCGGCACTGATGAGCCTGACGGCAACAGCGCAGAACGAGACCCTCATGACCATCAACGGCAAGGCAGTGAGTGCTGAGGAGTTCTTGTACATCTATGAGAAAAACAACCAGGCAGGCGCTGTAGATCCCAAGACGATGGACGAGTATCTGGACATGTTCATCAATTTCAAACTCAAAGTGACGGAAGCAGAGTCCCAAGGGATTGACACGACTGCGAGTTTCAAGAAAGAGCTGAAAGGTTACCGCGCCCAAGCCACGCCGAAATACCTTCAGGACGAAGCAGCGATGGACAGCCTGATTGAGTTGAGCTGGCGCCATATGTCCAAGGACCGCCGTGCAGCGCATATCGCTATCCAGTGCCCCATGAGCGCCGACAGCGCACAGACAGCAGAGGCTCTGGCTAAGATCAACGAAGCCTACGAGCGCGTGACGGTAGGGAAAATGAAAGTTGAAAGGAAGAAGGTGAAAGGAAGATGGAAGAACGTGGAGAAACGCCAGCCGGTAGAGGCTTTTGACGCCGTAGCGCGCGAGTTGAGCACCGATCCGAGCGTACAGGAGACAGGCGGCGAGTTAGGATGGATCACTCCGTTCCGTTATGTCTATCCGCTGGAAGAGGCAGTCTATAACACGCCGGTAGGCGACATCAGCAAGGTCTTCCGCACGCAGTACGGTTTTCATATCGTGAAGGTAGAAGAAGAGCGTGATCACCTGGAGGTGAAAGCCAGCCATATCATGAAGATGGTTCCTGCAGACAGTCTGGACGCGATCAAGAAAGCGCAGATAGACAGCATCGCCAGCGAGCTTGCCAAGGCACAAAAGGACAATGTACAAAGTACCAAGGAGATTTTTGCCGAGGTGGCCAAACGCGAGAGCGACGACCGCGGCAGCAGTGCCCGCGGCGGTGAGTTAGGATGGTTCGGCAAGGGTATGATGGTGAAGCCGTTCGAGGATGCCGCTTTCAGCATGAAAGCCGGTGAGATCAGCGCGCCTGTCCGTTCGCAATACGGATGGCATATCCTCTACAAAGAGGCGGAACGCGGCATTCAGCCCTTGGACTCGATGCGCGCACAGATCCAGCGTCAGGTGCTCCGTGACGAACGCGCACAGGAAGCCGACAAAGCCTTTATCCGTAAGACCCGCGCCGAATACAACCTGCCGGCAGAGATGAGCGACGCAGAGGTAAAAGCCTACGCTGACGAACATCTGGAGGAGAAATATCCCGAGTTGCGCCATCTGGTACAGGAATACCACGACGGAATCCTGCTCTTCGAAGTCTCGCTGCGCGAGGTATGGGACAAAGCCGCCAAAGACACCGCAGGATTGGAGCAGTTCTTCAAAGCCAACAAGAAAAAATACACCTGGGCAGCCCCGAAATGGAAAGGCTACCTGATCCAGGCGAAAAACAAATCCAGCCTCAAAGCCGCCAAAGCCATTATCAAGAGCGCAGACGCCGACTCTATCCAGAGTTATATTGCGCGCCGCGTCAACTGCGACAGCGTGACATACGTGAAAGTGCAACACGGCCTTTGGGAGCAAGGCAAGAACGGCGCTGTAGACAAATACGGATTCAAGGACAAGAAAGCCGCCTTCACCCCGAACGAGGAACTGCCGATCGTAGAATGCGTGGGCAAGAAACTGAAAGCACCTGAAGCATGGAACGACGAGAAAGGCAAAGTGACCACCGACTACCAGGACTATCTGGAAGCAGAATGGGTTAAGAAACTGCGCGAGAAATACGAAGTGAAGGTCAACCCGGAAGTCTGGGAAAAGGTGAAGAAATAGACCGCTTCGCTCAAAGAACAAAGACCGCAGGCAATGCCTGCTGAAAGACAAAAGACCGGTATGCGAAAGTACGCGCTCTACATATTTATCGTCGGGTTGTTCCTCTGTCTATACGGGGCTCTGCAAGTGCGTCCTGTCCGTTGGGACATGACCGACGACAAGCACTATAGCCTGAGCGAAGCCAGCAAGAGCCTGTTACGCCAGACCGATGAGCCGATCGAAGTGACACTGCTGCTGGAGGGCGACCTGAATGCCGGATTCCGAAGGCTGAAGAAAGCCACCGAAGAGACGATTGAAGAAATGAATGTCTTCGGGCAATTCACAATTCACAATTCACAATTAACAAAGGACATCGCAGATTCGTTAGGCCTGCGTCCGATTGTGATTCACGAGCGGGAACAGAACGGCAAGACCGCACAGACAACCGTTTATCCGTATGCTATCATGCAATACAAGGGCAAGCGGGCTGTGGTGACGCTGCTGAAGAACACGCGGGGACTGAGCGGCGAGGAGAACCTGAACGCCAGCATCGAGCAGTTGGAGTTCGCCTTCATGGAGGCGCTACACCTGCTGCAACAGAAAGAGACTCCGCGGGTGGCGATACTGGAAGGACACGGCGAACCGGACGAAGCGCACACCTACGATCTGATGAGCGCGCTGAGCAAGTATTTCCAAGTGGATCGGGGAAGTTTAGTCGAAAGTCAAAAGTCGAAAGACCGCGACGAAGTCGCTCAAAGACCGATTGACATTCATATCTTAGACGGCTACAAAGCGATCCTCATCATTGATCCGCAAACGCCTTTCAGCGAGCAGGAACGGTTTATCATTGACCAATATCTCATGCGCGGCGGAGCGGTGCTGTGGGCGGTTAACGGCGTACGGTTCAGCGAACAGGTACTGCAGAGCGACGGCTTCACCCCTATCCTGCCTTTGGAGGTCGGATTGACAGACATGCTCTTCCGCTACGGTGTAAGAGTCAACCCCGCTCTGGTACAAGACATCCAGTGTCTGCCTATCCCCGTGAATGTCAGCAGCGATCCTGCGCAACCGAACTTACAGCCGATGCCATGGACCTACGCGCCGCTGCTGCTCACCAGCCAGGGAAGTCCGGTCACAAAGAACATGGGACAAGTGATGAGCACTTTTGTCAGTCCTGTTGACGCAGTGGGCGGCGAGGACGGAATAGAGAAACGGGTACTGCTTGCCACCAGCACTGCCAGCCGTGTGACTGCCACTCCGGGCGAAGTGGATCTGAATGATCTGAACCCCGACATGAACGCTTTCCAATACCAGTACGTGCCGGTGGCGGTATCCATGGAAGGAGTATTCAACAGCGCTTTTGCCCACCGGATGGTGCCGGAAGGTATTGAGACCGACGAACCGATCCTCAAGACGAGCCGTAAGACACGCCAGATCGTGATCGGCAGCAGCAGCGTACTGCTGAACGAAATACAGAAAAACCAGGCTTTGCCGATGGGATATGACCGGTACAGCGGCATGCAGTTCAGCAACCGGGATTTTGCGGCAAATGCATTATTATGGCTGACTGACAGCGAAGGACTTATTTTGCTCCGCGAGAAAAGTGTGGCGTTGAGGCTCCTAAATGACAAAAGAGCCCATGACCAACGGGCACAAGTACAAGCCGTCAGTACGATCCTGCCGGTGGCTATCCTGGCGATTATTGGCGGCATAGTATTTGTGATACGCAAGAGAAAATACGAGAAATAGTTGAAAGTTGAAAGTTGAAAGAAGTATGATAGGTAAAAGAGGAAAATTAATGATGCTTATTCTCGCCTCGCTGGTATTTCCTGCGACGGCAGAAGAGTTATTGAACTATCCGCTGGACACCGTGAACGGCGAGGAGGTGTACCGCTACCAAGTGGAGAAAAGTATCGGATTGTATCGCGTAGGTATCAATTTCAATGTATCGCAGAGCGAGATCATCCGTCTCAACCCGCAGTTGAGGGAACGCGGTCTGCATTACGCTGAGATCCTGCTGATCCCGACAGGAAGGAAAGTGGAGCCGAAAGCGGCGGTTAATGATGCACCGAAGGTGGTTAATGATGCACCAAAGGTGCTGAATGAAGAGCCGAAGGCGGAGGTTAATGAGGTAGCAGATTCTGTCCAGGCAGACAGCGTCAAGGCGAATAGCATGGAAGCGGACAGCGTCAGAATAGACAGCGTGGCGGTAGATACTATCGCGGACACACGCCACGTGGTGGAGTTGGCTCTGATGCTGCCTTTTGAGAGCCAGCAGACCAAACGGAGCGGGAACGCAGAACGGATGATGGAGTTTTATCAGGGTGCATTATTAGCACTCCGGGACATGCAGAATGACAGCACGCTTTACCGCCTGCGCGTATATGACACCGAGCGGAGCGAGCGCAAGGTTAAAGAACTATGCGACAGCACTATCCTGGATAGCGTACAAGGAATATTGGGGCTTGTCTATCCTATTCAGATAGAACGTGTAGCCGAATGGTGCGAGTTGCACAAAGTACCTCTGCTGCTACCGTTCAGCGACGAGATGGATCTGGCGCATTATTCCCAAGTGATGCAGTTCAACTCGACAGACACCCAGGAAGCAGACAGTCTCTGCACTTGGTTCAGCAAACAGGAGAACTGCCATTTCGTAGCCGTTGAGGTGCGTGAGTCGGATCTCGCATCCTCAATCCGCACGCTGCGCAAACAGATGAAGAGAAACGGACTGAACTACAGCGCTCTGCCCTTGCGGGATTTGATGAACGACAGTGCGTTCTACGCCATGGACAGTCTTGCTGAGAACATCATTATCCTGCATAGCGACCGGTACCAACATGTGCGCATGCTGCTTCCGCATCTCGCGAAACTGCAAGAGGCAGGCTTCCGCATCCGGATAATGAGCCAGTATAGCTGGCAGAAAGAGCATATCGCTCTGCCGCAAGTATATACCTCTATGTTTGCGATAGAAGGCGAACACGAAGTGTACGACGCCGTATGGGCTGAGTTCTTCAAGAACGAACATGTGAGCGAATCGCCGCGATACGACATTCTGGGGTATGATCTGATGAAAGCCCTGGTAGGATGGCTGCATGGCGAGAAAGAGATTTCCGGCATGCAATCCCATATCCGTTGGAGCCAGGTAGGCAACGGCGGATTCCAAAACGAATGCGTGAAAGTAATTGAGAATTGAGAATTGAGAATTGAGAATTGAGAGTTGAGAGTTGAGCGGATCATAGCATTGGTGGTGGGCGCGATGTGCATTGAAATGGTGTGCGCCCAGCCGCGACTGAGGCAGCCGGAGTTCTATCTGGGTGCGCACGGCGGTGTGACGGCAAGCACGGTATTTTTCATGCCAGCCGAGAGCGGCATGACCCCGATCACCAAAGCATGCGTATTAGGCGGCAACGGAGGGTTCGTTTTCCGCTATGCCGGGCACAAATACTGCCATTTCCAGATGGAGCTGAACTACGAACACCGCGGATGGGTGCAGTCCGGCAATGCGCATAGCCTGCATTATGTCGAACTACCGATTCTGATGCACCTGAATTTCGGCGGTCCGGTATGCCGGTGGTTCTTTAATCTGGGGCCCCAGATCGGCTATTGCGTCAAGGACGAGAGCAGCACCATCACACATCCTTTTGACTGGGGACTGGCAGCCGGCACAGGACTACTCTTCCGCACCAAGAAAGCCGGCACTTACCATCTGGAGATACGGTATGATTTCTCGTTAGGCGGTGTTCTCGGCACCACGGTCACAGACAAACACAGCATGGCTAACCCGATGGATCTGAGTATCAATCTCGGATGGGTGATGCCGGTGAAAAAGATGACGGCTGCCGAACGCGCCAAGGCGAAAGCCAAGAAGGAACAGGAGCGGAGACAAAAAGAGGCGGAGAAACGGCAACGTGAATTGGAACAAGAATATCAAATACACTAATATATGAAAACAAATTATGAAGTACGGTACGCGTCAAACCCTATTGACGCCAAGAGTTATGACACGACTCGTCTGCGTAAGGATTTCTTGATCGAGAACGTGTTTGTGAAGAACGAAGTGAACATGGTCTATTCGATGTACGACCGCATGATCGTTGGCGGTGCAATGCCTGTCGGCGAGACCTTGTTATTAGAGGCTATTGACCCGCTGAAAGCTCCTTTCTTCCTCACCCGCCGCGAGATGGGGATCTTCAACGTAGGCGGCAAAGGGCGCGTTATTGCAGGAGACGAGGTGTTTGAACTGGACTACAAAGAGGCACTCTATCTGGGACGCGGAGACCGCGAGGTGAAGTTCGAGAGTCTGGACGCAAACCACCCTGCTCTCTTCTATTTCAACTCCACCACCGCTCATTGCGCTTATCCGAACAAGAAAGTGACGAAAGCCGATGCTGTTGTAGCGCATATGGGAAGTCTGGAAATGAGCAACGAGCGCGACATCAACAAGATGCTGGTGAACCAAGTGCTGCCTACCTGCCAACTGCAGATGGGTATGACCGAACTGGCACCGGGCAGCGTCTGGAACACGATGCCGGCACACGTTCACAGCCGCCGCATGGAGGCGTATTTCTATTTCGAAGTGCCCGAAGAGCAAGCCGTTTGCCATTTCATGGGCGAAGTGGAAGAGACACGCCATATCTGGATGAAAGGCAACCAGGCCGTATTGAGTCCCGAATGGTCGATTCACAGCGCGGCGGCAACGCACAACTACACCTTTATATGGGGTATGGGAGGTGAGAATCTGGACTACGGAGACCAGGACTTCAGCAAAATCACGGACTTGAAATAACAGCAGATATGAAGAATTTATTCAGTTTGGAAGGCAAGAACGCCTGGGTAACCGGTGCTTGCTACGGAATAGGTTTCGCGATAGCGAAAGCGTTTGCACAGGCTGGTGCAAAAACCATTATTTTTAACGCGCGTCATGAAGAGGGCGTGCAGAAAGCTATCGAGGACTACAAGGCAGTCGGCATTGAGAACGTCAAAGGCTATGTATGCGACGTGACGGACGAGAACGCCGTAAAGGCTTTGGTAGAGCGGATTCACAAAGAAGTGGGACAGATTGATATTCTGGTCAACAACGCCGGCATCATCAAACGCATACCGATGCACGAGATGAAACGCGAGGAGTTCCAGCAAGTGATCGACATTGACCTTGTTGCACCTTACATCGTTTCTGCAGCGGTTCTGCCGGAGATGATGGAGCGTCGCGAAGGAAAGATCATCAATATCTGCTCGATGATGAGTGAGTTAGGCCGTGAGACCGTGAGCGCTTATGCTGCCGCCAAAGGCGGACTGAAGATGCTGACAAAGAACATCTGTTCGGAATACGGCGGGTACAACATCCAATGCAACGGTCTTGGTCCGGGTTATATCGCTACTCCGCAGACCGCTCCACTGCGTGAGCCGCAGCCAGACGGAAGCAAACATCCGTTCGACAGTTTCATATGCGCCAAGACTCCTGCCGGACGTTGGCTTGAGCCGGATGAGTTAGGCGGAACAGCTGTGTTCCTTGCTTCGCACGCTTCGGATGCAGTAAACGGACAGATTATTTATGTGGACGGAGGAATATTGGCATATATAGGAAAACAACCGAAATAAAAGCCCCACCCGACTTCCCCATGAAGGGGAGGAGAAAAGGATAGTTATGAAGAAATTTTTATTTATACTTTGCGCGGTGTTTACGCTGGCTTCTTGCCAGAAAGAGACTATTCAGCCGAAAGTGTTCGGGCGGTATGTGCCGGAACGGAAGGATGATTTCGCATGGGAGAACGAATATGCGGCATTCCGCATGTATGGACCTGCTCTTCGACCCGAGAATCCGAGTAACGGCGTGGATCTATGGCTGAAAGCTTCTCCGGAACTGATTGTGGACAGTTTCTACTACCGCGAGCATGTGTTAGGACTGCCCTACCATATCAACTACGGCAAAGGTCTGGACTGCTACAAAGTAGGTCATACCTGCGGTGCCGGAGGTTTGGTGGTTCTGGCAAGCACACCTCATGCAGAAGGAGAGACGGATGGTTCTGCGGAGGATTTTAATCTGTTTGTAGGCGGACCGTACGACCGGTGGGAGATTTTGGAACAGACAAATGACAAGTTGGTTTTCCGGCTTGAATACGACAGTCTGGAGGTGAACGGCAACATACTGCAGGAGACTATTATTATTACCGCCGAAGCGGGTAAAATACTGAATAAGGCGGAGGTAGTGCTGCGCGGCGAATGCAAAGAAGAGTTATGGGCTGGCGGCGGTATCTATTTGCATGACAGCGTGGAGAATGTCTATACCTGCGACCATTGCGGTATTGCCGCGTACGCAGAAGACGCGCTGAGCGACAAGACGGCAGCCAAGATGAACTACGAATACAACGGTTCAACAAGCCAAGGCCGCAGCTATCTCGCCGTTGTAACGCCTCATGGCGGATGGCAGGACATCAAAGACAACACCTTGTTCAGCGTACAACCGTACCAATTAGGCGACACGCTGACGTATTTCTTCGGCGCTTGCTGGAGCGAATGGAGCGACGGGGAGAAAGCCTTCCCGACCGACCAAGACTGGTTTGACGCAATACATTTGTAAATCACAAATGACCAAATTGTAAATGACCAAATCGTAAATGACATGACCTATCTGATTGTTCGTTTGGCTACTCTGGGTAACGTGGCAATGACAGTTCCTGTGATTGCCTCGCTCAGCAAGCGCTATCCGAATGATCGTTTTATCTTCGCCGCCAAGAAAGATCTGGCTTCTATGTTCGCCAGCATGCCGAATGTGTCCTATCTGGAGGTGGATAACCACCTGGACTGGAAAGGCGTGTTCGCCTTATGGCGCACATGGCGGGATAAGATTGATGCGGTCATAGACCTGCAGGACGTCCCTCGTACGCGCGTATTGCGCGGACTAATGAGGTTGAGCGGGAAACGCGTGACCAGCGTACGTTATGGCAGGTTTCAGAAACATCTGATTACGGTCTGGGGGATCGGCAAAAGACAGTTGCCCTCCGAGTTCGACCGCTACCGGGACGCTTTCAGCCGTGCGGGCTTGGAAACTAATGATGCGTTTGAGAGCCTGCCGGTCAACGGAACTGCTGCGCAAACGATAACTGAGAGGTTCGGGGTCAAAGAAGGCCGATGGATAGGACTGGCGCCGTTCGCCAAATCGAAATCAAACATGCTGCCTTACCGGGTGACAAAAGATGTTATTGAGTTATTGACGAAAGACCCGGACACGCATGTTTTCCTGTTCGGGGCTGGACAGATCGAATGCGAGATGCTCCGTCAATGGGCGAGTGTCTTTCCCCGCACAGAAAGTGTTGCGGGACAATTGAAACTGAAAGAAGAGTTGGAACTGATGCGGCAGCTGGACGTTATGATATGTATGGACAGCGCCAATCAGCATCTTTCCGGATTGGTGGGACTACGAGCCGTCAGCGTCTGGTGCGCTACGCACCCGATGATCGGCTTTCAGGGATGGAAACAACGGCCGGAAGACATCATACAACGCCATGAGTTAAGGTGCAGGCCCTGTACCTGTCACGGCACAAACCATTGCCGGTATGGCAATTTTGCCTGCCGGAATATAGATGCAGAAACAATAGTACAACAGATATGAGTAAAATTATTTCTTTAGCGAACCAAAAAGGAGGCGTAGGCAAGACAACGACCTCTATCAACTTAGCCGCTGCTTTGGCTAAACAAGGCAAACGGGTGTTGCTGATTGATGCAGACCCGCAAGCAAACACATCCTCCGGTCTGGGCGTAGAAATCCGCGAACTGAACAACACTATCTATGAATGTCTGGTGAACGGCGTAGATCCGCATAGCGCAGTTGTTGCTACAAGCACCGCTAACTTGAGCCTTATTCCGAGCCATATCGACCTGGTAGGCGCCGAGATAGAGATGCTGAATATGGAACACCGGGAGCAATTACTGAAGAACGTGATTGCGCAAGTGCGCGATGAATATGACTACATCTTGATTGACTGCAGTCCGTCATTGGGTTTGATAACCGTCAATGCCCTGACCGCCAGCGACAGTGTGATTATTCCGGTACAATGCGAGTTCTTTGCTCTGGAAGGTATTGCCAAACTGCTCAATACAATCAAGATTATCAAGTCGAAATTGAATCCTGCGCTGAAGATCGAGGGATTCTTGCTGACGATGTTTGACAACCGTCTGAGATTGAGCAACCAGGTATACGAAGAGGTCAAACGGCATTTCGGCGATCTGGTATTCAACACCGTCATTGCGCGTAATGTGCGCCTGAGCGAAGCTCCTTCTCACGGAGTGTCGGTATTGGAATACGACCCGAGCTCAAAGGGAGCCAAGAACTATATCGCGCTGGCGAAAGAAGTAATAGCACGGAATAAATAAGAGAAATGAAGATACATAATATCCTATGAAGAAAATTACAGGACTGGGGCGAGGATTAGACGCCCTGATAGACACCTCACACGTAGATACCAATGGCGGAAGTTCGATTTCAGAAATTGAGTTAAGCGCCATTATAGCCAACCCCGATCAGCCACGTCGTACATTTGATGAAGAAGCGCTGCAAGAGTTAGCGGACTCCATCCGCGAGCACGGAGTTATTTCTCCTATCACGCTGCGGGACAATGGAGACGGGACGTATATGATTATTGCCGGTGAGCGGCGTTTCCGAGCCAGCAAAATAGCCGGATTGGAGCGTATTCCTGCATATATCCGTACCGCGAAGGACGAGCAAGTGATGGAATGGGCGCTGGTAGAGAATATCCAACGGGAGGATCTGGATGCTATCGAGATAGCATTGGCATACCAACGGCTGATGGATGATTATAACCTGACGCAAGAACGGATGGCAGAACGAGTAGGCAAAAAACGCGCTACCGTAGCCAACTATCTCCGTCTGCTCAAATTGCCCGCAGAGATCCAGGTAGGAATTAAAGAAAAAAAGATCGACATGGGACATGCGCGTGCTATCCTTGCCACACCCTCCGCTGAACGTCAGTTAGCGCTATACCAGCGTATCCTACGGGAAGGACTTTCCGTTCGCCGGGTTGAGGTACTGGCTCAACAGGACAAGACAGACAGCAAAAAGCCCAAAGACAAAAGCGAGAATCCATATGGTACCTTAGAGAAAGAGCTGAGTATCGCTTTAGGAACCAAGGTAAAAGTAGCAAACGGGAAAGTAGTCATTTCCTATGCCAATGAAGAGGAGTTGACGCGAATAGCCGAAAAGTTAGTTTGAGATTTCATGCCGTCATATTATTTCTGTTACTTCCGCTGATAGCTTATTCCCAGCAAGACAGTATCTACCATCGGCCGGATACCACGGCTACGGATGAGGAATACCGCTATTACGTAGATCTAACCAAGAAACCGGATGCCATTAAGGCGGTATGGTTAGGAGCTATTGTGCCCGGTGCTGGACAGATATACAATAAATCCTATTGGAAACTGCCGATTGTATATGGCGCTTTCATGGGATGTGGATATGCCATCAGTATGATGCAGAACCGGTATAGCGGTTATAAGACCGCATACATCGACCTGTATAATGACAACCAGGCAGGGACCGTAACGGAAGATCCAAGCAAGAGTTATATTGCCGTACTGCCGGAGGGATATACCTTATCCCGCGTAGGAGGTGCAGGCACTTGGATGAATACACTTAAAAACAGGCAAAACACCTATCACCGGTACCGCGATTATTCGATCATAGCTACCGTAGTGGTATATGCTCTGAGCCTGATTGACGCATACGTGGATGCGCAATTGTTTGACTACGACATCTCTCCTGATTTAACGTTGAACATCGAGCCACAGATTTATTATGATTTACAGCACCAAAAGAGTGCTGAATTAAAAGTAGCAATACAGTTTTGAAGAAGATTTTTTTGATAGCAAGTATGCTTTGCGCCCTTAGCGGTGCCAACGCACAAATAACAGCTGCAAACGACAGCATCATTACGGATAGCATCAGCACAGATACCCTGTCCGTTGAGTCATTGGAACTGATTCCCCTGCAGGAAGCAGACAGTATAACAGAAGACACTGTTGCGCCGCTGCCGCCTTATTATACCCGCTGGAGCGACAGCGTACTGAGCGACATCGAACTACGGGCCCTGGATTGGAGCCTGCGATGGCTGGACACCACCGATTGCATAGCAGTGCATGACACCACCACTCTCCCCGACTCCGTCTATAAAGCACGTCTGCAAGCATTGCCGTGCGTCATTGAATTACCCTACAACGAGCGGGTGAGAGGATTTATCTTGCGGTATGTCAAACGCAGCCCCAAACAGGTGGCTCGACTGATGCGGATGAGCGAATATTATTTCCCCATCTTTGAGGAAGCATTAGGCAAATACAACCTACCGTACGAACTACGATGCGTACCAATCATTGAATCCGCCCTCAACCCGATGGCGCGGTCTCATGCCGGCGCAGCCGGATTATGGCAGTTTATGCCTGCTACCGCCAAATTATACGGGCTGGAGGTAAACTCGCTGGTGGATGAACGAATGGATGTATTCAAATCTACAGAGGCGGCATGTCGTTTTCTAAGCAACATGTACGCTATCTATCGCGATTGGAACCTGGTGATTGCCGCTTACAACTGCGGAAGCGGAAATGTCAACAAAGCCATCCGCCGTGCAGGCGGGAAACGGGATTTTTGGTCAATATATCCTTTCCTGCCACGGGAGACCAGAAATTATGTACCTATCTTCATAGCTGCTAACTACGCCATGAACTATGGTCAGGAACACGGAATATGCAAGGCTCCGTTGGAGAAGACAATGATAACCGATACTATATGCACCACCCGACGGCTGCATCTTCAACAAGTGAGCGAGAACTTAGGCGTGGCAATGGATGAATTACGAAGGCTTAATCCTCAATATTCACGGGATATTCTTCCGGGAGGAAACGCATATTCATTGTGCCTGCCATCAGAGAAAATGGGACTGTATATCGCTCAAGAGGATTCGATCTTATCCTATAAAGCCGATAGCCTGATTAATAACCGCCGCACGGAAATCGATTTGGCAAAAGTAACTTCTGTTACCGGTGCATACAGGGTCAACGGGGTAACGTATTATACCATCAAAAAAGGCGACAGCCTAAGTACAATCGCCAAGAAATTCCATTGTACAGTCAAGCAAATCAAACAATGGAACGGACTGAAAAGCGATGCTATCCGCGCGGGAAAGAAACTGAAGATCTGCAAATAATGGCTGATATTGAGAAAGAATATTACTCCTTGCGGGAGACAGAGAAGGAAACCGGTGTACCGGCTTCTACTTTGCGGTATTGGGAGAAGGAGTTTGAGGAGCTGAACCCTCGGAAAGACGGACATGGGAACCGCTATTACACACGGGGCGATCAGGAGGTAATCAAGCGGATCAAGTATATCCGGGACGAACTGCATATCACACGGATAGAAGCCATTCGCCGGGAACTACGCAATAATGCCAAGCACTCCGATGAACGCCAATCGGCATTGGAGATTCTGCTGCGCGTAAAAGAAGAATTATGTGAAATACGAAAAATGATTAAATAAGATATAAGATGAACATAAATTGGAAAAAAATTGCGCCGGAATTGGCGATTGTTGGTATTTTCATCATCGCTTCTGCTATTTATTTCTTCCCTGCATTAGAGGGGAAAGTCATTTATGCCGGCGACTACATCAATGGTCGTGCCGCCTGCCAAGAGTCATATCAATTCCATGAAGAAACAGGTGACTATAGTTTCTGGAGTGGTAGTATGTTCTCCGGTATGCCTAACTATCAAATAGGAGCAAACGGTGGTTTTGCCGTAGATAAGATACTGAATCCTATTCGCTGGGTACTGAAAGCCGGAAACAGAAATGTTTTCTTTCTCTTTCTGTATCTTCTCATCGCTTTTTACCTGTTATTGCGCACCTTCAAGATTGAAAACTGGCTGAGTATGGCAGGTGCCTTTGCGATGGCTATGTCAAGCTATTTCTTTGTCATCGTCACCGCCTCGCATAATGGTAAGGCCTTTTCCATCACATGGATGACCCTTGTACTTATCGGTATGATATTGATATACCGGAAGAATTATACATGGGGAGCACTGATGATCATGTTCTTTACCTATATCGGTTTTTTCCAACATCCCCAAATGAGTTACTACGTATGCATGCTGATAGGTGTACTTTTTTTCGCAGAAGTAGCTATAGCCGTGCGTAACAAAGAATGGAAACATTTTGCGATTGCAACAGCTATCTTCTTTGCCTCATTCGGAATAGGTATGGGTATGGGAAGTGGAAGTATCTTCTCCAATCAGGAATATGCCGCAGAGACCATGCGCGGTGGTCATTCCGATTTGGCAAAGGAGAGTGATGATACTAATAAGACCAAAGGCTTGGATTTGGACTACGCCACTGCCTGGAGTTACGGCAAAGCGGAAACAATGACCTTTCTGATTCCGAATTTCATGGGTGGTGCAAGCGGATATAACATCGGTACCGACTCGCGTTTGTACAAGGATCTTGTTCAGGCACGCGTCCCTAGAAGTTCCGCCAAACAATTTTGTCAGGGAGCCCCCACCTATTGGGGCGAGAAGGCCTTCACAAGCGGTCCTGTATATCTCGGAGCCATCGTCTGTTTCCTATTCCTCCTGGGTCTATTGATCGTTCCCGGACCGTATAAATGGGCTTTGTTGGTTGCCACACTGTTCTCGCTATTTTTGAGTTGGGGAAAGAATATGATGTGGCTAACAGAGTTGTTCTTCAACTATTTCCCGATGTACAATAAGTTCCGCGCAGTAGAGAGTATTCTTATTGTGGCGGAAATTACGGTACCGCTTCTTGGATTCCTCGCCATAAAAGAGATAGCCGAATCCGAAGACCGCCGTCGTTTCCTTCCTGCACTCTATATCTCGGCAAGTATTACCGCCGGAATCTGCCTCGTCATGGCGCTTTTCGGAGGGTCTATGATTGACTTCACTTCGTCCTTCGACAAGCAATGGAAAGCGCAGGTCGGCGACGATATCTACCGTATGATTATTGACCAGCGTGCCGCCATGATGATTTCCGATGCGTGGCGTTCATTCGCCTTCATAGCCCTCGGTTTCGGTCTTTTGTTCTTCTATATTCGCAAACCTTTCAAGACCCAATGGCTCGGCATAGCACTCACGTCTCTTATCGTAGCCGACCTCTGGCCCGTAGATAAACGTTACTGCAACGACAGCCATTTCGTTTCGGTCAAGGAACGCGATAAGGTTTTCAACATGCTACCTTATGAGAAAGAGCTTCTGCAGAACGATAAGACCTATTACCGCGTTATGAATCTGACTGTCAACACGTTCAACGATGCGCGCACGTCGTACTACCTGAAATCCATCGGAGGCTATTCTGCCGCTAAGTTGCGCCGCTATCAGGACCTGATCGATGAGCACCTATCGAAGATGCACATGCCCGTCCTCAATATGCTCAACACCAAGTATTTCATCACTCAGGACCGCAACGGACAAGTCTTCCCCTATAAGAACGACGAAGCCTTTGGTAACTGCTGGCTGGTGGATGAATTGGTAGGAGTCCATTCCGCCAACGAGGAGTCGGATGCCTTGACAGAATTAGATCTGAAACGCCAAGCTGTTTACGACGAGACCTATGAGGCTAATAGCGCCATACCGGCTGTCACGCCAACGGAAGCGGGTGACTATATTGCGCTCAAGGCCTCCTCGCCGAAGCAACTGGAATATCATGCCTCCGTAGCAGGACAACGGATGGCCGTTTTCTCAGAGATTTATTACCCATATGGGTGGAAAGCCACCATTGACGGAAAGCCTGCCGATTTATATCGCGTCAATTACATGCTACGTGCGCTCGCCATTCCGTCAGGTGAACATGATATTGTTATGTTCTTTGCTCCAGATAGTATCCGCAAAGGGAATATCTTAGGCCTAAGTTGCTTCGCCGTATTTTTGCTGACACTTATCGGCACACTGGTTCTCTATTTCCGTTCTAAAAGAAAAGACTTATGAAAAAGATCATCCGGATAAAGTTTGTTGATTTCTACCCAAATTTCCGACCTGAGAAAGCACCATTATGGGAACAACTATGGCAGTATTATGATATTGAACTTTCCGATGCCCCGGATTGGTTGGTGTATTCCGTTTTCGGGAATGAGCATCTAAAATACAATAACTGCGTAAAAATCTTCTTCACAGGAGAAAATCAAGCACCGGACTTCAATCTTTGCGACTATGCCTTCGGGTTTGAGTATCTGGAATTCGGCGATAGATATATGCGTCTTCCGCTGTGGCTTCTTTACCCGCAAGATATCGAGCCCATGCTACACAAGCATGAGCACCCCGATTTAGGGAGCAAGACCGATTTCTGTAGTTTCGTAGTTTCCAATCCGCACGGAAACGAAGTTCGTGCCGCGTTCTTGGACAAGTTATCGGAATATAAGTTAGTGAACTCCGGCGGACGTTATCGCAATAATGTCGGCGGTCCTATAGCTGATAAGTTGGCATTTCAGCAGAAACACAAGTTCTCTCTCGCTTTTGAGAACACTGCTCATCCAGGCTATACAACAGAGAAGATAGTACAGGCTTTTGCAGCCCAAACCATTCCCATCTATTGGGGAGACCCACGCATTGCAGAGACATTTAATAAAGAGGCATTTATCAACTGTAACGACTTCCCGAATTGGGAAAGCGTGGTAGAACGGGTAAAAGAGATTGACCAAGATGATGCGCTATGGAAAAAAATGATAGAGACTCCGGCGCTAAAAGACCCTCAGGTAATATCGAAGGCACAGGAGGAAGTGAAGGCTTTTCTCTATCATATCTTCGACCAAGATAAGGAAGAAGCAAAACGTTTCTCCAGAGATTACTGGGCACTTAAGCAACTCCAACAACGTCAATGGGAAGTTAGGTCTTATGAACACTCATTGCGAGGGCGATTAAAAAACTTCTATATGCATCAGCTATATCCGTTCGCACGCAGACATTCCGGTCTGTGGAATGCTATACAGCGGCTCAAAAAGGCTTTGCATATCATCTGATCATCTCATAAACAGGTACAATAAGGGCCTTCTTGACGTAAACATAGAATACCTGCAACCAATAGGTGCGCAGTAGTTTTTTGCGTTTGGCAAAATCTATCATTGCAGCAAAAGCCTTTCTTTTCTCTCGTCCTTTCCATACTTTTCGCTGAGTAAGACTACCCGAATGTATCACATAGTGATAATAAGGCGCATTCTTCTGTGCGATTCGCTCGGCTGCTAATATACAACAAGCCAGAAAACTACTATCCTCGGCACTTTTTGTTTTTGTAAAAAATATTTCATTCTCCAGCAACCATGCGCGACGATATATAAAGGAAGTAAAGCATGAAACATATGTAGTTAAAAAATGCTTCTTTGCCGCTTCATTAAAATCTCCATTCTCCACAAGAGGATTCTTTAACACCTTACTAGGACGGTTGTCCTCAAAATCCTGTACCAAGTTGCAACAACTCAGATCCGCTTTATATTTCTTAGCATTCGAATACAAAGTTTCATACATTTCCGGCTCTATCCAGTCATCAGAATCCAAGAATGCAATATACTCCCCTTTGGCTGTCTGGATTCCGATATTACGCGCCGTTGCCGGTCCGCTGTTGGTCAGGGTCTGCGCAAAAACATAGTGTATATCCTTTCTGGTATGTTGTTGAATTGTCTCTTTTGCAATAGACATACTATCATCCTGACCATGGTCATCAACCAGTATCACCTCTATGTCATGCAGCGTTTGTGCGTCCACAAACTGAAGGCAGCGCTCCATATAGCGCTCTACGTTATAAACTGGGATTATGATAGATAGTTTTATCATGGCTCTAACTGATGAAATAATTCATTCCATTGAGAGGCTACATTCTCCACAGAAAAACGTTCGGATGATTTCACGCATGCTTTGCTCATTTTCTTCCGCAACGCCTCATCAGTCATCAGTTTTTTCAATGCTGCAACGTACGCCTCTTTGTCTCTATTTTCAATCAAAATACCATTCTCTCCACTTGCAATTATATCTTTGGCCGAAGCGAAACTATCATATACAAGAGGAACACAACCGCATTGTTGCGCCTCCAAAATAGTCATTGGTAATCCTTCACAAGCGGAGGTCATCATAAATACACTTGCTTTTTGATAATATACCAATGGATTCTGCTGCCCCTCAAAAACTATATTAGGTACGACATGCTTATGAACATATTCTTCGTAGTAAGATTTGTCAACTCCGTCTCCAACTATTCGCAAAGTCCACTCTGCGAAACAAAGATCTTGCTGAATAGTTTCCCATATCTTCAAAATCTCCGATATGCGCTTGTGCCAATCGTCCAAACGGGATACGACCAACACCTCTTTCTCTTTGGATAAAGGAAGTTCCGGGTGATCGAATGGCAGTGTATTTGGGATGACGACAAAATGGTCTTTATACCCAGGTGCAATGGATTGATATTGGTCAATTATTCCTTGTGAAAGCACAACCATCTTATCCGCTTTACCATAGGGAAGGGAGTATTTCTTAGCCAATAGGTGTGTAAAACATTTCTTAGGCAGAATGCTCATTCCTATTTGTAGCATAAATTGCTTGAACGTCCATTGACGCTCAATATTGTGTATAAGCCGATATCGGATTATCTCTCTTTTTAAGGGAACCAACTCAAATCCCGGCGTTCCGTGAAAAACATTGATGATTTTTGCAGACGGCAGAGCAGATGCGCATTCAAATACTTTCCGCGCTAATTTACAGGGCGACTGGACAATAATCGTACAATTTCCTATTCCACTGATAAAATCCACTAAATCCTCTTCCCCATGATAAAAATACACGTCATGTCCAAATTTCGCACGCAAAGCCTCTGCCATCACATAAGTGATTCTGGCTATTCCCCCAGCAGTAGGATTAATCTTACTATCTGTCACATAAACGAGTTTCATCTATTCGTCGTAGATTTCAATTTTAGTACTATGCACATGGCGTTTCTCTTCCGGCGGGATTTGCATATAGTCACCGTAGTAAGCTTTTAACACGCCATCAGGATTATTTGGAACACATGCTTGGAAGCCCTCAAAATTCATCCTTTTAACGGGATATATATCTTCTAAATTGCAACTGTTATATGTCGGCCTCCATCCATAGCAAAGTGCTACTTTATTAGACGGAATAAAGATATTAACGAATCGCGTCAACTTGACTAGTGTCCATATAAAAGGGAAGATAAGATATGAGATGAATTTATCTTTCTTATCCGTATAATTGTGTATTGCACGAATACAATGCCCATATGGATAGTCCACTATTCTTTTCCACCACATAGATGGCACTTTTTCTGATGGAAAGATATCAATAAATATCCCCTTTTCTTTAAATCTATCCGTACACTCTTCTTCATAAAAATATGAATTTCTATCGCGTACCTTTGCTATTACGGAAGGGAAATTCCAATCTGTAAACCGATCCTGATACGCCATTGAAGATGGTAATTCTTTCATCAACGCTTTTGAAAGTCTTTTAAAATCTTTCCTGGGAACAACGATATCAAGATCATCATCCCATGGTATGAATCCTCCGTGACGAACTGCTCCTAATAAAGAACCGGCATCAAGATAATACTCTATATTATACTTGCTGCAAATCTTATCTACTTCAATAAGCATTTCTACCATTCGGTGCTGCACTTTTCGAAGTTGAGTGCCTTCTCCATTGTATTTTGAAAAATCTTCTTGTTCCATATATAATTATATCAGTTTTTCGCCAAGTATAATTCTAAATCCTTGACCACTTCAGGTGTCACATTTATTGGATTATTCTCTAAACGTTGAATATTCACTTTTTGTAATGTATCATGGATATCTACCTCAGGAAAGAGGGTGAGTGAAAGTCCAAGGGTGGTTATATACTCCTCCATATTCTTTATCGCTTCGGACGGTGACATGCCTAATTCACGATAGAGTTCCAGAGTACCATTTAGATGTAGAAAGAACGGGAATGTCAACGCTACGGCATGTCCGTGAGGATAGCCATAATACGATGTGAACGCATATGAGAAAGCATGAGGTGCGGTTGTCTTGGATATATTAATCGCTCTGCCAGCCCAATATGCCCCTTCCGCTACTTCATCTCTCAATTCTTCGGTGTTCTTTTGAAGCAAGAGCGGGAGTTGTTTCCAGAGCAAGTTAATAGCTTTCACAGAATAAGAACGCGATTCCTCATTCGCACCTTTTGCCCAATACGACTCTATAGCCTGAGCTACAGCATCAAATCCGGTACTTGCCGTTAAATATGCATCATTATTGTACGTAAAAGGAGGGTATAACATTACTACATCCGGCAAAATATCATCCGCTTCGACGCTACATTTCTTGCCTTCACGATATACCACTGCAAAATGCGTAGCCTCGGCTCCTGTTCCAGATGTAGTAGGAATTGCCCATAAGGGGATAAAGAGCCCCTTTTCTGCCGCATAATGACGAACCAATTTCGCTATATCCAGAACACTACCGCCACCGATAGACAGGATGACATCCGGTTTTGACTCCAAGAGCATCTGTAACCCTTTCAGTGCTTCTTCGTCCTTAGGATTAGCAGAAAAATCTAAAAATTCAGTGAATTGTACGCCCGTTGACGCTTGGACTTTGTTCATCATTTCTTGCGCTCCGCATGATACAAAAGAGTGTTTGCCTCGCACTAAAAAGACATGTTGCACTTGTTGCTCATGAAGCTTGGAACAAAGAATTGTAATTAGTCCGTCTCCGCGCGTTTCATTATATGTGTATAATTGCTGTGTCATTTCACTAATTCATTCATTAATGCTTCTTTATTCTGTTGCGGTGCTGTGGTCGGACGACCGAGATCTTTGCGGTTACCTTTACGTACATTGACATTGATTAGCGACACACCATCCATCACCGCATTATTCACATGATTCATCGCAAACATCAGTGCCATTGGGGAATCTACAGAGACCACATCTGCATAACCTACAGCTTTTGCAATCGCCTCGACTTTTATCTTTTGACCTACGGTAGGTTGACCTCCCACAGAATCATGCGCACCATTATTGAAGATAACATGTACCAAATTCTTTGGATTATAATCACCAATTATCGCCATTCCACCCATATGCATCAGCATAGCACCATCACCATCAAAAACAATTACACGCCTGTTCGGTTTCTGAAGTGCTATGCCTAAAGCAATCTGAGAGGCATGTCCCATTGAACCTACCGTTAGAAAATCATGTGCGTGCCCTTGCTCCTTTGCCTCTCGGTACTCAAAGAGCTCACGGCTAATCATACCCGTTGTAGAGACGACTATATCGTCCTCACGCAATTTATCAACCACTATCTTGATTGCTTCCTCACGCGATAGTGCCCATTCTTGAGTTTGATGATTTTGCAGTTTGTATTCATCAAAAGTGCCTTGGCGCACTATGAGCGCATATATGCCATTGCAAGATTGTATTGCTTGCAGCGCCTCTGCTACTTGATTATGCCAATTCTCATCTAGTACAACATAGGGTACACCCATCGTTTCGAGTAGCGAAAGCGTCACTTTCCCTTGCTTCACATGCTGCGGTTCATCATGTACTCCCGGTTCTCCACGCCAACCGATAATCAATAACAACGGCATTTTATACACATCCGCATCCATTAGCGAAAGCAGCGGGTTAACAATATTGCCCTCTCCTGAATTCTGCATATATACGCAACCCACTTTGCCTGTTGCCAAATGGTAACCGGCTGCTAATCCAACGGCATTCCCTTCGTTCGCTGCAATGATATTATTCTCGCGCGGTATATTATCTGTTATGTACGCGCATATATTCTTCAGCAGCGAATCCGGCACTCCGGCAAAGAACTCAATGCCTCCGGCACGCAAAGTTTCTATAAAATCTTTAGGCGCTATCATTGTTTTGTTCCAGGAATAAGAGTTAAAATCTCTTTTATCGGCATGCAATATTCCTCGCTTGCCTCTTTGCAACGACCGTGCTCAAGAATCGACTCTGCGCAGTGTACCATAGCCGGATAAGCCGAGCGTAAAAGATGATTTGCATAAATGACGATATTCACGCCCCACTCGGCAAATTCGTCTTCCGCAATGTGATTGAACGTAGTGGGTACAACCACAATAGGTGTATGACTGTCTTTCTCACGGAAACGGGTACAGAATTCATGAATATCTTCACCATCTTTATTGCGGGAGTGAATCATGATTCCATCTGCTCCGGCGGCTACATATGCGAAGGCACGCTCCAACGCATCCTCTACCGGTTTGCCTGCTATTAGAGATTCTATGCGCGCAATAATCATAAAATCATCCGTTATCTGTGCCTGCTTGCCTGCATGAATCTTTGCGCAAAAGCCCTCTATTGAATCTTGTGTTTGGATAGCATCTGTTCCAAAAAGTGAGTTTTGCTTTAGACCGACTTTATCTTCTATAATAACAGCAGAAATACCTAAACGCTCCAATGTGCGTACCATGAATGGGAAATGCTCTAATTTACCACCCGTATCTCCATCAAAGATTACCGGTTTTGTCGTTACCTCCAATGCATCATTCAAATCGTGCAGACGCGTAGTTAAGTCAACTGCCTCTATATCCGGCTTACCTTTGCTCGTTGAATCTGTAAGTGACGAAGCCCACATACCGTCAAACTCCAATTTTACACCATTCTTCTTTACAAAAGTATTCTCAATAATCAGCCCCGTCAGGCCACTATGACTCTCTAATATACGAACAATCTTCTTGGCATTAATCAGCCGACGGAGCCGTTTCATACGAATCTCAGGTGTCGTGCCTATTTCTTTGAGACGCTCATTGAGCATAGAGGAAGATATACCGGGCGTATAAGGAATATCAACGACCTGCCCTCCCCACTCTGCCATGCAGTCTATTATATCCTGACGCGTTTTTTGTTGTACGCCAGTCTTCCAATCATCACCATGAACCACATAATCCGGCTTCAACTCTCGTAAGTTTGGACGATAATCAAGCGTTGTTTGAGGTATTACGCGCTCGACGCCTTTGAGGTTGCTAACCACCAGTGCGCGCTGCTCATAATCCAAATACGGCAGACGCTTGTAACTTGCAATTGCAGCATCTGTCAAAACGCCTACTGTAACATGCCCTAATTTGGCGGCTTCGTGAATAATATTCAAATGTCCCGGATGAATAATATCCGC
>DFKE01000015.1 GCA_002373505.1 Bacteroidales bacterium UBA3653 | reverse complement strand
CGTTCGCGTTTGATATGCTGCTCACGGGTCTGGAGCGCCAGACGGAAAGCGGGATGGTCGTATTTGTCTTTACTCAGACCGATAATACGTCCGGGCATCTCGCGCTTGTATTCATCGCGTGTAGCCATATATCCGGCAGTAGGTCCTCCGAATCCCATAGGCAGTCCGAAACGCTGCGCCGTGCCACACATGATATCCGCATCCAGCGGCTTGAGCAACGCCAACGCCATGAGGTCCGCTACAACCGTCACTTTGAGGCCCGCGGCGTGACAATCGTCTATGAATGCATCGTATTCCTCGATCGAGCCATCGCTGTTAGGCCACTGGACGAGTGCGCCGAAGAAAGAATTATCCGGTCTGAAGTCCGCGTATGACCCGGTGACGATGTCAATGCCTTGTCCCGCAGCCCGCGTACGGAGGACAGACAGCGTATTCGGCCATATTTTCCCGTCCACAAAGACCTTGCGGACATCGGCTTTCACCTGGTCACGCGAACGGAGGTTCCGCATCATAGTAACAGCCTCCGCCGCTGCCGTAGCCTCATCGAGCAACGAACAGTTAGCCAAAGGAAGACCTGTCAGGTCCGATATCATGGTCTGGAAGACGAAGAGCGCCTCCAGGCGGCCTTGGCTGACCTCCGCCTGATAGGGGGTATAGGAAGTGTACCACACCGGATTCTCCAATATATTGCGTCGGATCACAGCCGGCGTAATAGTACCATACCATCCGCGACCGATATACGAACGCGCCGACACATTGGTGTTCAGCACCGCCTCAGCGATCTCGAGATGCGTTTGCTCGGTAAGCGGCTGCTCCAACTCAATAGGCTCCGGCAACAGTATATCCGCCGGCATTGTCTCCTTAATGAGCGCCTCAACCGACTCAGCGCCGATAGCGGCCAACATGTGTTTTTCGTCTTCGGGGGTGAGCCCGATATGACGGGACTCCAAATAATTCTCCTTCATAAAGATTCGTTTATTACAATTTTGCGCTGCAAAATTACTAAAAAAACATGACATACGCAAGAAAAAGAGGCCATAAATACAAAATATGCTAAAAAACATAAATTTATTTGCACATATAAAATAAATGTATTATCTTTGCATCATATTTCGAAACGTACCGAAACGTATGAAACACGAAGAAGATCATTTCGCCCCGTTATGGGAATTAAACCCCATCTGGGATACACTAAGCGGCGCAGAGCGTGAACGTATTAACAGCACGGTTGAGATTGTTCATTATGCAAAGAACGAGATGATTCATTTTGACGGTGAAGAATCGACGCATATGGGCATGTTGCTCAGCGGTAAAGTACGTATTTACAAAGAGGGGATCGGTCAGCGGCAACAGATCATCCGCTTGCTCAAGCCATACGATATATACGGCTACCGCGCATGTATCGCTAACGGAGCTTACAACTCCAATGCGAGTGCTTTTGAAGATTGCGTGGTTTACCGTTTGAGCCGCGAAGAGTTTACCCGTCTGGTGCGCGAAAATGGTGCTTTCTGCTATGAAGTAATGCGGATGATGGCGCAGGATCTGGCGATATCGGAGATCCAGACCGTGAATCTGACTCAGAAACATATCCGCGGCCGTCTGGCGGAGAGTCTGTTGCACCTCGTTCATAACTACGGCTATGAAGAGGACGGACGGACCTTAGCCATGTTACTTCCCCGCGAGGATCTGGCGAACATGAGTAATATGACAACCAGCAATGCGATCCGTACGCTCAGCCAGTTTGCGCAAGAAGGCTTGATTGCCATTAACGGACGGCATATCAGTATTCTCAACGAGAAAGAGTTGGCGAGAGTATCCCGTTTAGGATAGCCACCTATAGAAGACCCCTCCAATTCGGAGGGGTCTGTTTTTTAATCCATCATTTTTCCCATATTGGAGGACATTTGCAGCATCTTGTCGTAGTCCTCCGGACTGAGATCATAGAAATAATAGTTTCTCGGGTCGATCGGCCTGCCCAGATAATGCACTTCGTAGTGCACATGCGGACCGGTGGATTTGCCGGTGTTTCCTACCAGAGCGATAACCTCTCCCCGTTTCACTTTCTGCCCTACTCTGACCTTTATTTTGGAGCAATGGGCATAGAGTGTAGCATAATTAAAGCCGTGGTCTATCTCTACCGTCTCGCCGTATCCTTGCCGCCATCCGGCATAGGTGACGACTCCGTTTCCGGTAGCAAAGATATCCGTTCCGACCGGTGCGGAGAAATCCATTCCTTCATGGAAACGCCGTATGTGATAAACAGGATCTACACGCCAGCCGTAGCCCGAGGCCATGTGTTTGAGATCTTTGTTCAGCACCGGCTGGATGGCGGGTATATTCTCCATGCGGGTCTCTTGTTTCTTCTCCAGATCCAGAATCTCGTCATAGGACCGTGCCTGGACATACAACTCCTTCTCCAGCACGTCTATTTTGCGCTGCAGGTCGGCGGCCAGTTGCGTATTGGTCATGTGCGCCAGAGAGTCATAGTAATTGATCTGCTGGGTAGCACCCATGCGTACAGACAGAGGAATCGGCTCCGCTCCGAGGATAGCACGATAGAGGTTGTCATCGCGCTGCGAGAGGTCAGAAAGAACGATCTGCATCTGGTCCACCTGCTTACTCAGCACCTCCATTTCCGCCGTCAGGTTCTTGTTATACTGCATCAGCGACGCTTCGCGAGGCGAAGGGAAGAAATAGAGAAAAACATAGAAGAAAATAACTCCGAGGCAGATACCTCCGATAATATATCCGCCGGACCTGCGCAGCCAATAGCGCAGACCGTGCTCTATGCGCTCTAGTTGTAGCGTTTCTGGGTTTATACGATACTTCTTCGCCATAAATCTATATCTGTTTGATCATTTATTCTTGGGTCAATTATTTCTTAGCCGTTAAGGCACAATTACTTTTTGTACCAGAAAAAGTACTGGTTCTGTTGCTTTTTTTCCTCGGGCGTACGCGCGACATATATAGGTTCGCGCGTGTAGGGGTCGATTCCAGTGTAAAACATGGTGGTGGAGAGGGTCATGGGCGTAGGCGTGAAATCCTGAACCTGCTCCGGCCGGTAGTGCATTTTTTTCGTTTCCTCCGCCAGCAATGCCATGTCGCGTTTGGTACACCCGGGATGGGAGGAGATGAAATAAGGGATCAACTGTTGGTTCATTCCCGCTTCCTTGTTGATCCGCAGGAAGAGTTCTCTGAATCGCAGGTAGTTGGCCCAACTCGGTTTCCGCATTATCTTCAGCACATTGTCTGATGAGTGCTCCGGCGCCACTTTGAGCCGTCCGGACACATGGCGGGTGATGAGTTGGCGGGCATAAGGTTCGCTCATCAGGTCATATCGGATCCCTGAACCCACAAAAGCATGTTTTACATACGGCAGCTTGTCCACAGTCTTGTATATATCAAGAATCGGGCCAAAGTCTTGATTGAGGTTCTTGCAAATAGCGGGTTGCAGACAACTGGGACGGGCGCATTTCTCGCATAGAGACCTGTCTTTTCCGTGCATACCGTACATATTCGCCGAAGGTCCTCCCAGATCGGAGATCACGCCATGCCAGTCCGGCAATTGGCTCAACCGCTCGATCTGGCGCAGGATCGACTCCTTGCTACGGCTCACGATCTGTTTGCCTTGGTGGGCGGAGATCGTACAGAACGAGCAACCGCCGAAACAACCGCGGTGCATACACACCGACCATTTGATCATTTCATAGGCAGGGATATGCTTGTCCTTGTATTTCGGGTGCGGTGTGTATGTATATGGCAGGTCATAAATCGCATCCAACTGCTCGGTCGTAATCGGCGGATAAGAAGGATTGACTACCACCCATTGTCTGCCCACCGGCTGAACGAGTGTCGTTTGGTAAATCTTATTGGACTCTATCTCTATCAGCCGGAAGTTCTCCGCATGTTTGCGCTTGTCCCGCAAAGCCTCCTCATGACCAGACAGCATAATAGCCTCAGCCGGAATCTCACTTTTGTCGGATGTCAGGTAGGCTGTCTGCGGAACATCATGAATAGAAATTCTTCCGGCTTCCGGCATCCGACTTTCTATTTTCTTCGCGATCTCTGTCATCGCCTGCTCCCCCATGCCATATACGAGGAGGTCGGCACCGCTGTCCACGAGGATAGAGGGCATCAGTTTGTCTTGCCAGTAGTCGTAATGGGTCAAGCGGCGCATGGAGGCTTCTATTCCTCCTATCACAATCGGCACATCGGGATAGAGTTGCTTCAATATCCGACAGTACGTAATCGTACAATAGTCCGGTCTTGCTCCGGGTCGCCCCTCTGGCGTATAGGCGTCGTCGGATCGCTTGCGTTTGGCGGCAGTGTAATGATTGACCATTGAATCCATTGAGCCTGCCGAAACAGCGAAATAGAGTCTCGGACGTCCGAACTTCTTGAAATCCCTGAAATCCCCATGCCAGTCCGGTTGCGGTACAATCGCTACGCGGTATCCGGCAGCCTCCAGTACCCGCCCTAACACCGCTGCACCGAAAGAAGGGTGATCGATATACGCATCGCCGGTGAAGAAGACAATGTCCACTTCATCCCAGCCGCGCAAATCCGTCTCTTTACGGGTTGTAGGCAGATATTTCAAAAGGTCAGCCATCAGCTATCAGTCGATTTGGAGATCCAGTTTTTCTTTCAGTTCCGCCAGCGCAGGGTTCGTCTCCGCCATGATGGCGTATTTCTCCTCCGCCGTATAGGCCAGTTGCTCTCGGTTGTACTCCGCCAGCACAAGGCGGATATTAAGTTCCCTGTTATGCAGCGTACGCCTCAGTTGGGTCAGAAGGGTTGGCATGGCGCTCCGCATCTGGTCCAGTTGCCAGGGGTTCGGCATGGCTATCTCAGCCGTTGTTTCCTCCACCAGGGAAGGGATATAGTTCTCTATCAGTTGTTTCAGACGCAGTTCCTCATTATGGGTTGTTGCCAGACCAACCCACGCGTCTCTGAGTTGGTCAGCTGTAAAAGGGCGGTTAGGCTCCTCCTCTTGCGGTTGGGACTGTTGGGGTGCCTGCGGCGCTTCTTCCGCTTTCGGCTTGGGACCGAGTCCGAGACCTATCTTAGGCATTTTGGGGATAGAGGGAGTTGCGGGCTTGGGAGCTGCCGGAGTGTCTTGTTTTGGCGGAGCGGTCGGAGCGGCAGGTTTCTCTTCCTGCTTGGGCTGCGGAGCCGGAGCGGCAGGTTTGGCCTCCGTTTTGGGTGCCGGACCTGGTTGCGGAGCCGGAATATTTTGCGGCACTCCGAGCTGGCACAGTTTGACAAGCGCTAACTCTACCGTCAGACGTTTGTTGCGCGCCGTGCGATAATTGATATCGCATGTATTGAGGATATCCAATGCCTGGAAGAGCCAGAGAGGCGGGCATAACTGCGCCTGCTGCGCATAACGCTGACGGATAGCATCGCTGGTCTCCAGCAGTTGTACCGTCTGCGGATCTTTGCTTACCAATACATCCCGAAGGTGCTGGGCAAAACCCGTTACGAAATGACCGGCGTCAAAACCATGGTTCAGCACCTCATTCAGCAGCAGCAATGCCTTTGCCACATCATGGCGGAGCGCATTCTCCACCAGACTGAAATAATAGTCCGCATTGAGCACATTGAGCACTTCAATGGTACGTTCGTAGGTGATGTTATTCCCGCAGAAAGCCACCAGTTGATCGAAGATCGAGAGCGCATCCCGCATTCCTCCGTCCGCTTTCTGAGCCACTACATTCAGCGCTTCCTCGCTTGCCGTAACGCCTTCTTTTGCTGCCAGAGATTTGAGATAAGCGATGATATCAGGTACAGTAATGCGGTTAAAATCATATACTTGACAACGGCTCAGGATCGTCGGCAGAACCTTGTGTTTCTCCGTCGTGGCAAGAATAAAGATGGCATATGATGGCGGTTCCTCCAAGGTCTTAAGCAAGGCATTGAATGCCGCAGTAGAAAGCATGTGTACCTCATCAATGATATACACCGCGTACTTCCCTATCTGCGGCGGAATACGCACCTGGTCGATGATGGACTTGATGTCCTCCACCGAGTTATTGGATGCCGCATCCAGCTCGTGGATATTAAAGGACCGTTGCTCATTGAACGCACGGCAGGACTCGCATTCGTTACATGCGTCGAAGCCGTTCTGCGGGTTCAGGCAGTTGATCGTTTTGGCGAAGATACGAGCGCAAGTGGTTTTACCCACTCCTCGCGGACCGCAAAACAGATAGGCATGCGCCAGATGACCCTGACGGATAGCGTTCTGCAATGTCTGCGTGAGAGCTTGCTGCCCCACTACGGTCTCGAAGGTCTGAGGCCTGTACTTGCGCGCGGAAACAATGTAATTCTCCATATATGTTATTGTTTATATGCTATGCTATAGATATATTTCTCTTTTTCAATGGTCTCCAGCCGGTATGCTTTGTTTCCCGGCAGAAGCGATTGCAGTTGCTCAAACGATACGATCCCTATGCCTTCCGCTTTCACGACCGCTTCTTTCTGGGTCCATAGACGGATAAAAGCTCTGTCACGCTCCTTCGCTTCATGAATCTGACGCTGCTCCTCCTCATTCATCGTTCGCGCGATCAGGTCTGAATCCGCATGCCGGATGGATTCTATGTCTATCCCTATCGGTTTTTCATCCACTGCCACCGCTATTGCGGCCTTGCAGTGCGAGATTGAAAAATACGGTCCGGACGGAAGATAGGGTTTTCCGTGCCCGTTGTATGTCCATGTCCAATTCCCGGTAAGATTTTTCTGCAGGTTTTCAGCAGGTTTTATGCAGGCTTTAAGCTGTTCCCACCACATGATCCAACTCTTCAGGCAGCAAAATCGTCCGAGGGTATGTCTGTATCGCAATGCCTGCTCGCGCCGCTGGTCGGAGACGAGAGGAAGCATATTCTCCACCGCACTGTCCGTACACTCCTCCATCCTGTCAAAAATAGCAACCTTCATCCTTTCACCTTTCACCTTTCACTTTCATCCTTCCTGGCGTGTACTTTCCAATACACCACCGGCAGGATCGTTACCGTCAGAGGCAGCGTAAAGATCGTACCGAAGCATATCACTACTCCCATCGGCATCCACAGGCTGGTAGCCGCAATGATCATGGGCAGCACTCCGAGCGCGGTAGTGGCGGAAGTCAGGAACACAGGCCGCATACGCCGCAAGCCTGCCTGATAAGCCGCCTCGCGATAAGAGAGGTGTTTGTATTTGCGCGCATCCTCCGCGTATTCGTACATCATAATCGCGTTGCGCACAATAATACCTATCAGACTCACGATACCCAGCACCGCCGTAATGGATATATCCAGCCGGAAAAGCCATAGTCCGGTCATTGAGCCGAAGAGACACAGGATGGCGCTGGAGAGGGTCAGCAACGCCAGACCTATCTTGCCGAAATGATAGAGCAACAGAACCAGCATCACAGCCAGAGCTGCCACTACCGACCAAAGAATCTGCGGAATCATAATATCGTTGATCTCTGTCAGACCGCCGGGCTTGATACTTATCCCTTCCGGCAGGTCGGTGATATGCGTCTCTATCCATTCCTTCACTTTTTTCTCCGCAGACACCTGGCTCGTTGCGCCTCTCAGGTCCGCCCCTATAGTAATCGTCCGCACTGCATTGCGGCGCTCCAGAGAGGTATGATGCCAGTAGGGCTCGAGAGAAGCCACCTGCCGTAGCGGCACCCATACTCCGGGGAGAGCGGTAGGCACCTGTATAGCCCCTAAATCCTGAGCATCCATGCCTTCGGCATCTTTGGTATAAAGCACTACAGGCACGCCGTATGATCCTTCGTAGAGCGTTGTTATGGTTGCTCCCTGAGTAGCCTCCCGCAGGTAAAGCGACAGCATCGTCTGGGTTACCCCAAGCCGCGTTGCTTCGTCTGCTTTGAGCACGATACGAGTCGATGCGGCTGTATTGTTATAATCCGTATGCACCCATTGCAACTCCGGCATAGAGATCATGAACTGCATGATCGAATCGGCATAGACCGCCATCTCGTCCCATCGGTCACCGCGTATCCGCACTTCGAGCGGGTTCTTCACCGCCTGGTAGTCCAGTTGCTTGAAACGCGCGTAGGCATTCGGAAAATAATTCTCGTATTGTCCGGTGTATTCCTGCAGCACTTGTGCAGTCGCCTTGCCTGACTTCGTATTGACGATCAACTGCGCGTAGTTCGGCGCAGGGGTCTGCGGCGTATAGGTGGCATGGAACCGCGGTGAGGCTTGACCTATAAACGCGGTCACGCTCTCCACTCTTTCGTCGCGCCGCAAGATGTTCGCTAACGAGTCCGCCACGGCGGCACTCTCTTCGGGCGTCGCGCCGTCATATAAATGGATCTCTACCGCAAAAAACTCACGCTCCGCCTTGGGCAGCAGCTGAAGGTTCAGCTGGAACAACAGGAGACAGACACCTATCGCCGTAGCGCCGATAAGCATTGTCCATACAATCACCGGATAGTTGAAACAGGCCTCCAGGCCTTTCTTATACGCCCCTTGCAGCCAGTTAAAGAACTTGTTCTGCACCCGCTCTACAAAATTCAGTTCCTCGGGTTTGCGCACGCGGATATAGCGGAAAGAGAGGTACGGCGTCACCCATGTAGCATAGAAGATACTTGCTACTAAAGCAAATAGCACCGCCCATGGAAACAACTGTACGAACTCACCCAGAGGTCCGGTAATGATACGCGTCATGGGGAAGAACATGCCGCTGATCGCCATCGTGGCAAGCGACATCGGTACAAAAAGCAAGGACGTACTCACATTGGCTGCGTACCACCGCGAATGGCCTTTGTCCAGATAGTTGGTGTACCCGTCTATCACGATCACCGAGTCGTCAACTATCATTCCTAACACGAAGATCAGTGCCGCCAAAGTGACCGTATTCAGTTCTATTCCTGTGATGTACATTAGCCCGATGCAGATAGCGGTACATACGGGCAGACCCGTCGCCGCCACCAGAGCCGTCCTGAGCGGGAAGAGCATTAGCATCACAGCTATCACCACTAAGATAGAAATCACGATGTCCCGGAGGAACGAAATAACCGAGTCGTTCACCACTTTGGGCTGGTCGGTAATCCGGTGGAACTGTATATCCGGTGGCAGGAGAGCAGCAGCCTCCGCTAACTGGCGGTCCACCTCGCGGCCGAAAGCCACAATATTATTGCCGGGCACCATCTCCAGATTCAGAATCAGGCACGGCGCGCCGTTGAACTCCACGAACTGTTTTGCCTTTGGGTACTTCCGCTCGATAGAAGCTATGTCTTTGAGACGTATAGTAGCGCCTGTCACAGGGTCGGACCACACGATCTGCTCCTGCATCTCGTATTCCGACTGGTAAGGGATCACGACTTGCAATCCTCCTTGTCTGTCGCTCTCGCCGCCTGCTGTACGCAGACCCTGCAGCGCCATCTGGGCTTGCAGCGCCGTCGGGTTGATACCGTATTGGGAGAGCCGCTCGGTGTCTATAGTGATTGCTATCTCTTCTTTCTGCTGACCCAAGATCCGCAGTTTGCCCATTTCGGGAATAGTGCGTAGTTGGGAGCAAATCTTTTGGGCATATTCCTCCAGTTCGCGCGGGCTGCGTTCAGGACTTTCTACGGCTATCAGTAGCGATGACGTATTACCGAAATCGTCGATCAGTACGGTCTGCAGCACGCCGGCGGGCATACGCGTCTTCTGGAGCACGGGCAGACCGGCGCGGATCTTGTTCCAAGCCTTGTCATTGTCCAGCACGTCCATACGAAGCATCACATAGAGATAGGCTATCCCGTCCTCGCTGTTGCTGAATGTCAGTTCCTTGTCTACCGCTTCGAACGAATTGATATAGTCCTCCAGAGGAATGGTCACTTGCTGCTCCACCTCTTCCGCCGTTGCACCGGGATAAAGCGCCACAAGGAGCCCCTGCCGCATGGTGAATTGCGGAAACTCGTCCTTGTTCATCTTGGGAAGCGACCATATGCCAAATGCCATCAGCCCCAAGAAGAGAGCCATCACTAATCCGTGGTGTCTCATCGCCCCTGATATGTGCTTTTGCGTCTTCAAACCCTCAAATTACAAATTACAAACTACAGACCACCTTGCACCCCGTGTATAGTTTCTGGTAACCCTCTGTGATCAATGTGTCTCCCGGTTGTAGTCCTTCACTTATCTGCACGCCGTCGGCTTGATAGCCTCCGCTTACGATGGAACGCCGCACTGCCTCGCCGTTCTCTACCACCCACACGGTAGGACCTTCCGGTTTAAGCAGCACGCATTTGGCAGGAATCACTATCGCTGCCTTGGGCGTTTGGTTTTCTGCCTTCGACTCTACGCTCACGATCCCTACCATTCCACTCATCAGAACCCCGGCACCCCCTTGGATACGGGCGGTGACATCGTAAGTGTGCGTCAGGGCATTGGCGGTCATGTTACGCTCGGTGATGGTGATCGGAAGTACGGTATCCGCTGCACTGCATTCCACTTCGCCTGTTGCGGATAGATTCTTGACCTCTGCCTCAGGCACGGAGAAACGAACGGAGAAACCGGACACATCAAGCAGCGTGCATAGCTTGGTGCCGGGAATGATTGTCTGGCCGCGTTGCACGTCCAAACCGCTCACTATTCCTTCGCACGGAGCAACGAGCGTACATTCGTTCAACTGCTGTTTGGCGGCGGCATAGAGCGATTTAGCCTGCGTCAACTGGCTTTCTATCTCTACCATCTTCTGGTCCGAGACAACCCCCTTGGCATGCACCTTGCTCACGCGGTCATAGCCGTCCTGGGCATGCTTGAGCGAAGCCTCTGCAGACCGAAAAGCATTGACTGCCTGCGTGTTGTCGATCGCTAATATCTTCTGCCCTGCCTTCACGCGCTCACCGTTCTTCACTTCGATGGCGATAACCCGTCCTGCGCTCTGCAAACTGAGCGGAGTCTCGCGCGCAGGTTCTATAGAACCTACATAGCGGGAGAAGGACGAAGCCTCCTTAGGCTCGATCACCGTTGTCTTTACCTTCATCGGCTGGGCTTCTTCTTGCGCCTCTTTATGCCGGATGCAACCAAGCAAAACAAGACCGATTGCTGCTATTAAATAATACTTTTTCATCCTTTCACTTTTCACCTTTCACCTTCCCCCATTCTATCGTCAGATACATAGCGCGCGCGACGAGGTGCGCGAAATAGCCGATATATAATGCCTGCGGACCTACGAAGCGGTACGTAGCTGCGTAACCTGCCACAAAACCGATAGCGGCCCAGATCATGGAGTTGCGGATCTGTTTGCCGGCGGTAGCTCCTACATACACACCGTCCCACATAAAAGCAAGCGTGCTGATAATAGGCATAGCTATGAGCCATCCGATGTATTTGGCAGAGGCATTCAGCACCTCTGTATCATTCGTCAGAAGAGCGATAGACCCTTTCCCGAAGAAACCGTATATTGCGGTAAAGACCGCTCCTACTGCCAAAGCCCATAAGAAGAGCGCACGCACTACGGCGTTTAACTTCTCTCCCTCTCTTGGGGAAGAGGCCGGGGAGAGGCTCTTCCCCCACTCTTTCCCCACCAGTGCCTCGCCGGCATAGGCAAAGCCGTCCACGAAGAAGGAGAAGAACATGAATAGTTTCATCAGGATACTGCTAACCGCCAGTTCCGTGTCGCCATAACGACTTGCCAGGGAGGTATATCCTACATACACTACCATAAAGCATAACGAACGGATTAACAAATTGCCGTTCAGTGCCATCATACGCCGTATTTCCCGCCATTTCATGGCAGCACGCCAGCTGTCGAAGTCACAAAATACCGATATGTTGAAATACCGGGTTAGTAAAATCCCGCTTGCCAGAACCAGACCGCTGTATTGTGCAATTAGGGTGCCCCATGCTACGCCGATGACTCCCAGCGGAGTATAGACGGCAAGGCAATAACTGGCTATCATATTCACTACGTTTACCAGTATATCTACCGCCATTGGGCTTTTCGTGTCCTGCATGCCGATGAACCAGCCTTTGCAGGTAAAGAGGGAGAGTGTGGCGGGAGCCGCCCATATGCGGACATAGAAATACTCCCGTGCTACGGAAGCCACTTCTTCGGAACAAGGCACTACAGCCAGAACCGCCGTGACAAAAAGCCACTGTATCGCCCAGATCGCCAGAGCCGCCGTTAGCGCTATGGTCAGACTCTGGGTCAGTATCTTCCTGCATTCGTCGGGAACCCGCCCTGTTTTCGTCTCTCGGCTCCCGGCATTCGCCTTTCCAAACGCCTGCGCCGTAAGGCCGGAGGTCCCTACCCTCAGGAAGCCGAAATTCCAATAAAGCAGATCAAAGAGCATTGTACCGATTGCGATACCGCCGATAGCGGTCGCATCGCTCAGGTGTCCCACAATAGCGGTATCCACAATACCCACGAGAGGGATTGTAATATTCGCCAGAATACTGGGAACAGCCAGCCGCAATATCTCTTTGTTCACACTCGTCATTACGTAATTACGGGATTACGTCATAAAAATAAGAGAATCATTAGTTGTCCGGTCAGTACGCGTAGGAACATCGTCAGCGGATATACCGTTGAGTACGCTACCGCTGCGCGGTCATTCGCCGAACTCTGGGACGTAGCGTACGCCAGTGCCGGAGGGTCGGTCGTCGAGCCTGCGATAAGTCCCATGAGCGTGAAATAGTCCAACTTCATCCATTTGCGTCCTACGATACCTATCAATAGCAGAGGCAGCAACGTGATGAGCACGCCGTAACCGATCCATACATAACCGCCGCCGATGAGGGTCGGGATAAAACTCTTGCCTGCGCCGAAACCGACCGACGCAAGGAAGAGCGAAATGCCTATCTCTCGGATCATGAGGTTCGCCGATGTGGTTGTATAGGTCACCAGATGCCATTTGGTACCGAACGCGCCCATGAGGATTGCAATAATCAGCGAACCGCCAGCAATACCTAATTTGAACGGTTGCGACAGTCCCGGAAGCGCGAATGGAATAGATCCTAATGCCACACCTAAAATGATTCCGAAGAACAAGGATGCCAAGTTCGGTGCATCCAGTTTCTTGGTGGAGTTGCCGAACGCTTTGGCTATCTTGTCCACAGCCTCTTTCTCGCCTACTACGGTCAGACGGTCGCCCAACTGGAGCCGCAGATCCGGCGTTGCCAGCAGTTCAATACCGGCGCGGCGGACACGCGTGATTGTGATGTGGAAGGCATCGCGTACCTTTAGATCGCATATCTGTTTGCCGTTTATCTTGTCCTTGGTGACCACGATATGCTGGCTCACCAAGTGAATATTCTTCTCCTGTTCCTCCCATTTGATATTGGTCAGTTCGCCGAGCAGCAGCACCGTGCGCTCGTTCTTCTTGTCGGTCACAAGCCGCACTCGGTCGCCTACATGCAGCAATGTCTCCGCATCGGGCATGAACTCATTGCCGTCCTTGTCCAGCACGCGGCTGACCACTATCGTCACATGGGTCAGCAGACTTAAGTCGCGCACATGCAGACCGTCGATCTGCGGGTTCGTCAGTTTCATGTCATAATGCTCCACTTGCTGAACCTCGCCTTTCTCCGCTTTCACCTGCTCTTCCTCTTTGTCCATCTTGATGCGGAACACCCAGCGGATAACAAGCATGGAGAACAGGATTCCCACTACACCCAGAGGGTATGCCATCGCATAGCCGGACGCGATATCGGGATTTGACATTCCGGTCAGGTCCTGGAATGTCTGCTGGGCTGCACCCAGACCCGGCGTGTTCGTCACTGCTCCAAAGAGCACACCGGTCATCGTAGCGATGTCCGTACCGCTCAGACGATGAATGACGTACGCCGTAACACAGCTTAATACCACTATACTTGCCGCCAGCATATTAAGGCGCAGACCGCCTTTGCCGAACGACGAAAAGAAACCCGGTCCCACCTGTAAGCCTATCGAATAGACAAACAGGATGAGACCCAGGTCTTTTGCAAACGATTCCACCAGCGGATCAAGCGTCATGCCGAAATGGCTGCACGCGATCGCGCAGAACAGAATCCAGGTGATGCCGAGGGTGATTCCCTTGAACTTGAGTTTCGCGCCCAAGAAAATACCCACGGCGATCGCCAATGCCAGCACAAAAATAGAATGTGCTATGCCTGTACCAAAAAATAAACTACTAAACCAATTCATTATTTATAATTCAACCCTTATAATTCTGCACCCAGTACATTGAATTCACGTCCGTCACGGATGATGATCACTTGTCCGTTGCGAACGACTTTCTCTATCTTGCAGTCGCAGGCATCGGTGTTGTCGATAGCCTGATCCTTCGGCTCTTCTCCGGCTTTGTAACCGAAGCCACCGCGGGCATTCGCTTTGCGAACAGTTATGTCTGCATCCTCCGGGAATACTTCTTCTTTCAGTTGTGCACCCGTCATCAGTTCGGCATTGCCATTCAGAGCCTCAACCAGATAGATGGCGCCATCCTCGATATTCTCCATATCGCAAACAGCCTGCTCTGCATCATTCTTCGCGGTCTCCGCCCACGCGCCGAGGGTGTATTCCATCGTGTAGGCAGCTGCCTGCTCTGCCGTGAGGATGGTCTCCATCTGCTTCTCCTCGCTATTGAGCACGAAAGTCACGTTGTTGGAAGCCGGAGAAACAACATTGCCGTCTTTATCCACCGAGTTGTACTCGCCGAAGAACTCCGGCAGCGCGTTCATGGCGCCAAGAGTCCAACGAGCCACTTTGTCTTTCTGCTTGTCAGCGTCTTTGGACATGACCAACTCGCCGTTGCTGTCATCCAGGAAGGTATTGAGGAAGACAGTCTTCGGAGCGTTGTTCCAACTACGGCCGAGACTTGCAATAGGCTTCGTACCCTCAATGCCCTCTGCATACTTAATGGTACAATGCTCGAAGACATAACCCTTGTCACTTGCGTCCGCATTGCTGGCAGTAACTGCATCTGCGCCGCCGCCATCCGGGTGACGTTGCTCGCAAACCAACTCCGTGCCATAGAAATAAACGCTACCGTCACCGCAGATAAAATCCACCGTTCCGTGGATTTCGCAATCCTCGAAATACTTGACGGCACCGACCTTGTTGCTATAATACGTATCCTGATTACTCAGCAGTTTGACATTCTTGCAGATCGTTTTTGTACCCTTATCCTGCAAGCACACAGCACGTCCTCCTGCGAGACCGGCTCTGATAGCACCGAAATAATCCATAGCATTTTGAATCGTCAAATCCTGGAAATACGTATTGGTAGCCGTGATAAGGAACGTGGCGGTAGTACTGATACCTTCGTTATGGAAATCCGGAGCGTTCTTGATGATTGTGTTTTCCATAGACTGACCGATGATAGAGATGTTATTCTTGCTGATCGGAGTCAGTACGGCATCGCCAAGATCATACGTACCATTCGGCAGGAAGATCTTATCGCCCTCTTCAGCGGAAGTCAGCGCCAAGAGGAAGCCGGCTGCATCGCCTGCTGCCACTTCGAAATATCCTAACTCATTCTTCGTCGGGATGGTCTCTACGTTATAGACCTTGATGGAGTGGATATAGGTCGTCGTTGTGAAATAGAACGTCAACACAGTTGCTTCACCGGTGTAACGGATAGTCTGCTCCGAACCGTCCGCGGTAACGTCTTTCTCTACCTCCAGTTGGCCTATGATGCTGTCATTAGCGTCTTTAACCTCTGTAATGCCGGTGTTCGAATATTTGCAAACACCTACGGAAAGCAGCGCGTTGCCTGCCACTTCGATACTCAGCGTGCTGCCGTTCTTGAAGTCCCAACCGTGTGTTGCGTCATGGAACTGACCGCCGGTAGCCGAGAATAACTCGTGATCCTCCTGATAGAAATAATTCTTGGTCAAATCATAGTTGAAGATCTTACCCACTTCGGCAATCTCATACTCCGTAGCTTTTGCGTAAAGACTCAGATCCTCCGTCAGCGGAGTACCTTCTGTCACTTTTGTAGCCGTAGGAGCCGCAGCGTTAAACCACCCGCGGAAGGCTTTCCCTTCTGCTACCGTCACGTCCTCTGCGCCGTACGCGTACGCAAGCGCTGAACCGCCGTCGATGATCTGCGGCTCGCCGATAAGGGTCTTACCATCGGTGTCGAAATAACGCACCTCTACCTGCGGCACGAAGTCGCATGCTTCCGCGAAGAAATACGGTAGATAACCATTCACCGTGAAGTTCAACGTAGCTGCTTCTTCTACATTATAGGTCCATGTCACGAACTTGGTGTACCCACTACCTACTCCACTATTGTCGCAGCCTACTTTGTTATCAATAGTCGTCAGAGCCTCGCCATTTTTACTAATGGCGATACCATTTCCCCAAGAACATCCGCCAAGTGTAAATTTAACCGGACCATCTACGTTAACCGTAATCGTACCGCCTTGGATACCGTGTTGGTTTCCATGATAATTTAGATCTGACAGACTGACATTACTCGGCAGCACACCGCCTTCAGGCAAAACGACTGTCGGTTCCTCTGAACGAAAATCAATCTTGAAATCCGTGAAGGTACGTACTTCCTCTTCGCCGTTGATCGTGCCGTTGATCTGTACATCGCTCAGGCAAAAGAGCTTGCCGGCATTGAAACCAGACACATAGAATCGCAGACTAACAGTCTGACCGGCAGTCGCTGTGATCTCATGCGTGTGGTGTAAAGCCGGAGAACCGGTAGTGTTGTTGTCGCGCAACAGGTCATCTTGCGACACCTGTACCGGGGTCGCCTCTACACCGTCCACAGTATAGGACCAGTGATACGAAGCGCCGTCTGTACCTTGCTTGATAGCATCATACTCCACACTCGTGAGGGTAAAGGTAACGCCTTTCTTCATCTTCACGCTGTACTCAATCATAGCACTTGCATCCGTTCCGGGCTTGTTGGTTGCGGGATTGAAGGTTGCCATCGCTTCACCGGGGTTCGCTGCGAAATTGTTACGCGTACCCTCCGTCAGCGCGGTACCTACTTTGCGTTGGTTGGTCTTGATTCCGTCCGCTGCGTCCGAGGTCACAACGGCGTTGTCCGTTCCGTCTGTCCATTTGATGGAGGCAGCCACCTGGTCATACGACCATGCATTGAGGCTCAATAAGGCGCCTAATGCAAAAAGAATTGTCTTTTTCATTATGGTTAAAAATTTAATGTATTTGGTTGATTTGTTTTGTTGCTTCATTTGCCCATTCTCCCAGGACGTACTCGGGGGTGTAGCGTTGGGCTTCGTCGTCAGAGAGAACGGTGCTTATCGTTCGGCTCTTGCCGTCCAGGACGAAGGTCACTTCGTTCGTTTCGGGCGAGAGTTCCCTGCCCTCTTGGTCCGTTGTCCGGTATTCGCCGAACTGTTCTGGCAGGGCCATCATGCCTTGTACCGTCCATCGCTGAATGCCTTTGCCCTCCAGCCGGAACTCGCCTGCCGAGAAATCCAGCGTCGTATGGAGGAACACGCATTTTGGAGTGTTTTTCCAGCTCCGTCCGAGGCTCACTACCGGACATTCGCTTCGTACCACACAGGATTCGAACACAAAACCCTTGTCCTCTTTTCCTGCTCCAGATGCCGTCAGAGCGTCTGTTCCAGAACCGTCCTTGCTGCGAGGAAGGCAATGAAGCAAGCATTCCTTGAAATACACATTTCCGTTACCGCAGATAAAATCCACCGTGCCGTATATCTCGCATTGCTCAAAATACTTCAGTCCTCCTTCGCAATCCGCATAATAGGTGTCTTGGTGGCTCATGAGCCGCACGTTCTTGCATATCGTCTTCGTCCCTTGGTCCCATAAGGCTACTGCTCTGCCGTTATCGTCCTTGTAGTAATCTAACGCGTTCTCTATCGTCAGGTTCTGAAGGAATGTCCCTTCCACCCCGCGGCATATACGTAGCGTAGCGGACCGGTCTATGGACTCCAGACGATAATCCGGTTTGTTGCGGATAATCACACCTTCCATCGACTCGCCGATGATGGAGATACCGTTTGCCGAAATAGAGGTCAGCACCATATCGCCTAAGTCATATACGCCGTTGGGCAGATAGATCGTGGTGTCGCCCCGCTTGTTCGCCTCTTGAAGTTCCCCTATCAGATAGGCTGCTTCTTTGGACAAACCGTCCGTGCGCATGTCCGCCGAATAGAGATGTAACATCTCCTCCGGCTCCTCGCACGGATGCTGATCTGCCGTCTCGCCTTCCACGAACTCGATCTTCTGGAGTACCGTCTCTACATTCAGCAGACGGGTGATGTAAATGATGTTCTGATCGGCTGTCAGAGGAATACTCTGCGTCTCCAGTCCGATTACTTTGCATGTCTCGCCTACGGCTTGTACCAATCGGCTCTCGCCGCCCGTATAAAAGGATATTTGCAAAGAGGCAGGATTCATTCCGCTGCGGGGACCGAACGTCAGTTTCAGCACTCCCGCTACGGGCGCTTTCTCAAAACTGCACCAACCCGAACTGTTGAGTTTGATTCCTTTCAGACCGTTCTTCACGCCTTCTTGGTCGTTCACTACGCTCGAATAGGACAAACCCCTGTCCGGATTGTTCTGCGGAGCCCCGTTTGTATAATCCCATAAAAGATTATTTCTCCCCGCCAGTACTCCTTCCGTCTGCTGTGCTTCCTCTCTCTCCGGATGCTCTTCTCCCACCGACAATGCACCCGCTGCAGGCATACTCGCCCACAGCAGAAACACTGTCAGTAAGGAAAAAATCCGTTTCATATACTTCAGGTATTAGAGCGAACTCTGTCGGATTTCCACGCTTTTCTTCTCGCCGGGTTTGATAGTCACGGCTGTCTGACCGTTCAGGTCTCCGTTCTTGTCGTAGGTGCAGAAAACGAAAGTCTGTCTGTCCTCATACCCCACTCCGCTCGGCACGAAATCTTCCGGCGATTTGAGTTCAAAGCGTGCCACGCCGTTGCCATCCGTTGCCGCGCTGCTGTTCGCATTCTCACGGTAATTAACACTCACATCCGAACCTTTGAACTTATACACCAGTTCGCCGGCGCCTGCGGGTAGACCGAGCATGTTCTTTACCGACACATCAACGGTCGCCTCGGTCTTGAACAGGCACGAACTCATCGTCACGGCTGCCAATGCCAGCAATAGTACTTGAATTTTTCTCATAAAATAATTCTCAATTATCAAATCTCAATTCTCAATTAACAATTATCAACTGTTCTTTCTTTTCTCCAACTGTCCTTCCAGCGCGGCAAGGCAAGCGTCAATTCCCTCCTCAAAACTGTCAGCGGTCTTCTCGGCGAACAGACCTGCAATGCGGATTTTAACCTCTTTGTTGGCGTTGGTCTGAGGTTTGATTACGTTCATGCGGATCTCCACTTTGTCATCTGCATTCAGGTGACGCTCAAAACGATTCATTTTCTTCTCGATAAACTGTTCGAGTTTCTCTGCCATCTCGAAATTTACGGCATTGATTGTTACGTTCATAATACTTTTTATTTTAAAGGTTAAACAATTGTTTCTTTAGATTCTCTGCATAGGCATTTAAAATCGGGTGCAAATTTACAACAATTTTTTCACATACGCAAGAATTTAATATTTTTTATTAAATTTCTCGTCCCAACAGCCCCAATTTCCCTCCCTTCGTCCTTCGTACTTCCTTCGTAATCCTTCGTACATCGTACATCCGTCCTTCGTACTTCCTTCGTACATCGTACATCCGTCCTTCGTACTTCTCACTCGTACTTTCACTCGTACTTTCACTCGGAAAGGAGTACAAAACAAGTGCAAACACACACTGTCAGCAGACTGCAAAAGACCAGTCCTAGACTTTGTTATTATAAAAACGCTATAACTATTTATATTTCTGTCAGTTACGAAGACTGCAAAAAGTAGAAAAATCCGCCGTTTTTGCTGTTTCATTTGCCATTTTTACACAATTTTCAGTCGGTATCGTGTGGCATTGATTCGCAACTCCGTGTCTAAAAAAATGACACAAAAGTTGCGTATGTCATATTTTTGTTGTAATTTTGTAAGCGGAATTTGAAACTGGGAATAAAATGAACGGATTTCAAGATTATTGGAAGCGGTTGCCGGGCGAAGAAAAAGCGAACACCCTCACCCATATAATACCGTTTATAGCCACGATAGCAATATCAGCTCCGATGATATCGCTGGCTTCGTGTTCGCAGCACCTGTCTCCGCGTTTTCAGGTCCTCGGCACTGTTCTTTTTATTGCCGGTATGCTGTTGATGTACGGTTCGTCCACTCTATACCACGCCGTAACAGAGCCGGTATGCAAAGCGCGGCTGAGGATCCTGGATCACATTGCTATCTATGCCATGATAGCCGGTTCATACTCGCTGATTTGTATCTCCGTGGTAGGCGGATGGATGGGATGGAGTCTGTTTATCTTCCTTTGGGTTTGCGTTATTGCCGGCACGATCGGTAAATTCATCGCGCTGGGCAAGCATCCGCGCCTTTCGCTGGCGTTGTATCTGGCGATGGGATGGGTAGCGCTGCTGATCATCTACCCTATGTGGCAAGGCATGACGCACGCTGCGTTTTTCTGGATCATTGCGGAAGGAGTATTTTATACCATCGGTTCGTATTTCTTCAAAAAAGACGAAGAGCACGACTACTATCATGCCATATGGCATGTGTTCATCGTGCTCGGTTCGTTTTCCCACAGTATAGCTACGTGGCTTATTCTACGCGTAGGAATGTAATCCTCCGAGAAGGTAAGAGACACCGAAATAGGTGAATAACACAAAGAAGAAGTTTATCACGGAAATGATGTGATAGACTATTTGTGATTTGTGTTTTGCAATATGCAGTTTGGGAATTATCAGCGGCCAGTGGAGCTGGCATGCATAAACAAGCATTGTAATGAGTGCCCAGGTCTCTTTGGGATCCCATCCCCAGTAGCGTCCCCACGACAGGTTCGCCCATACCGCACCGATAAAGATACCGGTGGTAAGGCAGAAAAGCGCGGGATACAGAAACAACTGGGATAAGTTCTGTAATCTTTGACCGGAGATTTGCAGCCTGTCCTTTCTGGCTCCGGTTGCTTTGCTCTCTGCCACGCTCATACAGATACCTATGATGCCGTTGATCATAATGATTGCAAAAAGCGTGTATGCCAGCATGATCACAGACACATGGATACCTAATAGCGGCGTTTGCAGTACCGGTTGCAACGGCGGCTTGGGGGTTACCACTTTGGTCATCACCAGCGCCAGAACAACGATAAGCGCGGCAAAAGCGCATACCCCGGCCTTCCCCAAGAAACGGGAGGATGAGGTCAGCTCCTTCCATAGCACGCGGAAATAGGTGTTCTTCTGGAAGAAGAAACCGATCATAGCAAGGAGCAGCAAGGCATAGCCAGTATAGGTTATTCCGATTCCCCAAGGGTCATAGTTATAGGCGAGAACCACTCCCATCCTGTCGCTGTCATAATCGGACTGGCAGAACCGCCAACCGTTGTATTTGAGCGGTTTGTTCATACGGATAGTTCCTTCGTCCACCGGCATATTCTCCCCTTTCGCTTTCGCCATGACGTACCGGCTTCTATCCAGTATTCTCAATTCCGTGATATAATCCACGGGGGTCTGCCCGTCTTCTGCAAAGACTATCTGAAAATCCCAAAGGAAGAGGGAGAGGGATTTGCTTTCGGTGAGGGCAGATGGGTTAATAGTGAGCGTCTCCGCTTTGTCGGCGCGCAGATGGATCTCTCCCTGCACGCCCCAGAAATGCGTCACACACGCCCCGATGACAATTGTCATCAGGGCAATGTGCAACAGACCTGAAAACACGTTCCTCCGAACGCGGAAAGGACGTAATAAATCCATATCAGATAGCATCAATAAAGGCTACGATAGCATCGCGGTCCTCTTTCGGTAAATTATAGAACTGCTGTGTAGGATAATACGCATCGGATTCCTTGCTATATCCATGCCACATGATAGCCTCGATGACATTCCGTGCCCGTGTGTCGTGCATACGTGCCTCGTAGATATCTCCCGTGGCTTGGCGGTGCAGACCGCGTCCCCATAACGGAGTGGTACGGCACCAGCCGGTACGGATATCATTCTCCATATGCAGTTTATGCTGCACCATGTCGGTGTACGGCCATATCTTCTGGTTCGGGTAACGCGGCATTTGCGCCGTGACGGGGAAGTTATTCGGGTCACGAACCTCGTCCGGACCGGTGGTCCAGGACGGACGATGGCAGTAATCACAACCGATCTGCGAGAACAGTTCTTTACCGCGAAGCACTTGTTTGTCCGTCACGTTACGTGCTGCCGGAACAGCCAGACCGCGGTGCCAAACCATCACTTGTGTGAACTCGTCGTCGCTCATCTCAGCCGGCAGAGTCTTGGAGGTCAGGAACTCTTTGATATTGGCTTCCATGTCCGCCGTGTGCCACTCCGGGTGCTCGTTTTTCGGGTCGATTTGGGCGATATATTCCGCGAAACCATCCTGCACCTCTTTGTCTTTGGACGCATACTCGGCATAAATAGTACCGTTCAGGTCGAGGTAGTGGTATTGACGGTCGGAACGGGTCACATTGGTGATATTCCATATAGCGTTAGCGCCTGCCGCATCCATGAGAGGTCCGCGCGTAAGGGCATAGGTGAAGCGCTTCGGTCCCCATTGCGGGTCCTTGTAATAACCGCTGGTCTGGAAGCCACCATCCCAGAAAGCAGGGTTGAGCCCGTTCTTCAGTTTGCCGTCAGCAGCCTCTTTGGCGTACTGGTCAATGATGTCCTGGTCGGGAATAGCGTCCAGCAGACCGGTTCCATAGACACCGATGGTGTTCTCCAGCAGTACCTTGTATCCCTGGCTCTCCAACAGTCCGTCCGGGTCGCGGTAACCTTGGTTATACACATATACCGCCGTGTTCGGCATCGTCACCTCCGGGTAGCGCAGTTCGTAGGTCTCTCCGTCCGGGAACGTATTGCCATGCTCATCGTTGGCGGTAAGCCATTGGACCGTAATCTGGTCCGGATCGAGCGGAGCCTTGAACGGTCTGGCACCGAACAGTTGCGGCATACCGGCTAACCAAGGCACATACGCCTGGGTAGCTGGATTGATGACCACCAGAAGGGTTCCGTTGCCTTGATCCTTGGCGTTATAGGTACCTGTAGGAACAGATGTACCGTGCGAATAATTGGGGTGGCAGTGCTGGCAGGACGCACGTACATAGACCGGACCCAGACCGTGCTGGCGACCGCTTGCGTTGGTTACAAAGTCTTTCTCTGCGATATTATCGCCCTGTGCGAACATCGTACCCAGTCCGGCGTCGTCTGTAGCCGGCGTAGGCTGGCGGAACGCCATGGAAGAAGTCGTCGTAGTAGTACCCAACTTGCCTCCGGTGTAATACCACTCCGGCATGTCGGTCTCCGGCTTATTGTTCCCTTCCGACTGACAACCTGCCAGCGCAAGCGCTGCCAGAGCTATGAATAAAAATTCTTTCTTCATGATAGTTGTTTTTTAATGATTCTTTTTATTTAGCCAAGAGAGCCAGTACTTCGTCTTTGAGAAGCCCCTCCAGAACTTTCACTTTATCCTGGGCTACTCCAACTTTGGCATCCGTAGCGTTATGCTCGAAATCTTCGATAGCATCAATAGCTGCGATGGCTTCATCAATAGCATTGCGCACTTTGGTATCCAGTTCTGCATCCTGGCGATAGACATAATTGGAGATAGCGTAGTCTCCTGTCTGCGCACCGCAATAAGCATGTTGGATAGAACGGATATTGTCCGCAAAGTCGATAGTAGAAGTGCAGCTGTACGGGCTCTCCAGATAATCCGGATCAGCAGCGGTATAAGGGTTGCCTATCTTGAGATCAGCCACCTCTCCGGCAATGTCCGCACAGCCACCGATGATCTCTTCGGCTGCACGCTGGTAGGTCACATAGATAGAACCGGCTTTGCCTGCATTGATCATATAGGAACCATAGTCCTCGCCATAGCTCATCGACTCGCCTTCGCTATCAGTGATAACCGCCTCTTTCGCCTTGCTGATATTGCCTCCCGACCAGCAGTCCTCAAGCAGGATAGCCTGTTGCGCCAAGTCCTCCACGATACCCAGCAGATAGACCGCCTCCGCATGAGTGAGGTTAGCAGCGTGTGTCTTGCCGGTTCCAATAGCGCGACCGCCTTGTTCTTCCGATTCAAAGAGCAAGTACTCGGCAGCATGGAATCCCTTGAGCGCATAACCGAGTTTGTCGCCTACGTAGGCACCGCCTTCTTCCTCAATCTGCTTCATCTGCGCAGCGTTGTTGAGCAGCGCGTTCATAGCGTTGAAATCAAGCGGCCATGAATCGATATGCGGGTCAATATTATGCGCCGCTGCCGGTCCAAAAAGGAACGCTTCGCTCTGCTCCCAATGTTTGCGCATCGCGCGCCACGCCGTGCCGGCTTCCGCCAGCAGCGTGCTGTAATCCTCGTTTGCATCCACTTTGACGAGAATCTGCTGACACTTGTCCAGCAAGACCAAACCTTCGTCTGCCATTGCGCTGTAGGTAGCAATGACCGTGTTGTTTACATACGGCGCCATCGCACGCTCCAGCGCCTCTTCTTTGTCCGATTTAACCTCGGTCGTCTGATTGTTGCATGCTGCCATTCCCATGACACATGCGGCACATAGTGCCAATTTCATAATCTTTTTCATAATTATCATTTGTTATAATTGATAAAATCCTGCATAGACGATACCTACTGCTATCTGGGGTTCGTCATTATATAATTTCCCGCGCGTGCCATCCGTGCGCGTTCCTTGTTTCAGTATTCCGTATGAGAACTCCGCCTTCACTCCCACTTGCTTAATCGGGAAATAGTTGATTCCCACGGCTGCGCGATGGCGTCCGCACCAAGGGTACATATCGGTCGGTTTGCCGTCGTAACGGAACATCGAATCGTAGTAATCATAACGGGCGAAGAGATAGAATTTCTGCTTCTTTTCTTTCAGTTTGGCATTCAGCGAGAAGAAGTCATATCCGGCTTCGATACCTGCTGCGAGTGCGTCCGAAGCCACCCACTGCTGACTGGAGACACTTCCTTTGCGCATGGCGATATTGTATTGCGTGATAGCCGCAGCGTCGGAGAGATGTCCGTACGTGAAACTGCCCCTCACGATTGCTCCAAAATCATTGTAGGCAAAATCGAACGCCCCGATAGTGACCGTACCTTTGACATTCTTGTAAGCACTTGCGTCCAACTCGACATTCGATTTGGAGAGGGTGTTGCGAAACGAGTTGCCGCAGTAACCGCTCAAACTCAACCTTAACCCCTTAACGCCGGTGTAATCAACGCGGGCAGCTCCGGCAAACACGTTCGCTAATTTGAATTCATACGGACTTCCTGCACCGGGTTTGATCCAGTTCTTTCTGTTGAACCGGTCGCTATCCAGTCCCGGCAGGAACATCGCCTGATAGTGCCATCCGTTTTTCGTGGAGCCCATGAAAGTAAGCGCCACTTCATGCCATGTGGAAGGAATGATGGTGAAATCTCCTTCGTTACGATAGACGCCGAAATACTCGGTCGATTCATGGTGGGCATTCAGTCCCCCGACCGGAATAACCTGCATGCCGGCGCGGATAATAGCATACCGGTTGAAGGCTTTCTGAAGCCAGAACTGCTCCAAAGCAACCTCTCCTCCCCGTTCAATCTCGGATTCATATTCTCCGCCTTCTTCTTCCTCAATCTCAATGGCACTCTCCGTTCCGCCGTGTTCGAACTCAATCTCCGTGCCGACAGACCATCCTTTACCGAAGTCATATCCCATATAAATGACCACGTGCGGCAAGTCGAACTCGCCGTAATGGTCTCCGGCAAAGCGTTGCGGGTTCTGGCCGTAACGAAGGTAGTTATTGGAATAGAAACAATGCTTTGCCGTCACCTCTCCGTATCCTCCTATAGTGAAGCGGCCATGCGTACGTTTTTTTTGAGGCTCTGCCTCATCAGTAACCATTTGTTGGGATTTTGAAGTGTCCGTATTTTGCGCTACCGATTGCTGTTCCAACCGTTCTACACGCTGAATAAGCGATTGCAGGTCGGCTGCGCTCACCTTAATGGAGTCGTCAGCGCGGACACACAACGCACATAAAATCAATGCAATAAATAGAATTGTTTGCTTATACATAATGTTATATGAACCTTATTTTTTTTCACGATGCAAAATTACTTATTTTTCGGGAAACACACAATCACTAAAAATAGTGAATTATCTAAAAAAATGGCTCCCGCTATTGCTCATATCACATTTTTTTTGTAATTTTGCAGCGTTTTTAATCAAAAAATGTCATGTACAAAGCTTCAGATAAGATTAGTGATTTGATGTCGCAAGAGGAAGATGCGATACAAATAATCAGCCGTTTCGGGTTGGAGATGGGTGTGGGCGAACAGACCATTCAGGAGGCCTGCGAGACACATGACGTACATACTCCTACATTCCTGGCGGTAGTCAATTATAAGGTATTCAAGCAACGCGCTCTTCCGGCGGATATTGATATTCCTACGTTGCAGCGATACCTGCATAACGCGCATACCTATTTTCTCGATTTCCGTTTGCCACGGCTGCGCCGCTCGCTCATTGAGGCGATCATTCCCGTTGATCCGACAACCAAGATACCGAGCCTGATTCTGCGGTGCTATGACGAGTTTGTAGAAGAGATACGCACCCATATCGAGCATGAGAACGAAGGTCTGTTTGAGGAACATGAGCATGACGACGAACGTATCACATCCAAGTTGACGGAGATTAAAAACCTGATTATCAAATATTTCCCCTCTTCCTCCACTCCTTCTTCCGGCACATGGGGAACAATAACCTATCCGCTGATAAGCGTCATGTCCGACCTATGGCATACGGAGCAGGATTTTGCGGACCACTGCGCGATAGAGGACGATATCCTGCGTCCGGCTCTTACCCACCACCCTATCCGCAAAGCGAAAACCGATACTGTCAAACAAGAGACAGAGGAGCTGAGCGACCGCGAACGGGACGTGCTTATTCAGGTGGTGCGCGGATTGAGCAACAAAGAGATTGCCGATGTGCTATGCATATCTATGCATACCGTGGTCACGCACCGCAAACATATCACCCGCAAACTCAATATTCATTCCACAGCCGGACTGACGATCTACGCGATTGTCAACCATCTCATTGCTCTCAATAGTCTGGAATAAATCGTCCGAATATTTTTGCCAGCCGGCAAAAAAAATGCTATTTTTCTTGCATATGTGCAATTTTTGTTGTAATTTTGTATCCGATTTTTAATTAACGATGCATCGTGAAAAGATCGGTTAAAATCACATTGTGGGTTTTCGGCTCCCTTGTTGTGTTGGTTTTCGCTCTTTTTTTGAGCGCTGATATCATCGCCTCCCGGCTGGTGAAGCGAGAAGTAAGCAAAACTTTCGACCGTCTGCCGAACGCAGATGCCATGGTAGGAGGAATATACCTGAACCTCCTCAGCGGTTCCGCTATCGTGAAGGATATCACTTTCTCCACCAACAGCCTCACGCTGGAGGACGAAGAGACCAACGACCGCGCACCGGGCCTGGCGATGCATATTCCTACCCTCTCTATATGGAATATCAATTATGTAGAGTTATTCCGGAGGCACCGGCTCTCGATTTTCAAGGTAACGGTTGACGACCCTCAGGTACTGGTCTTTCTGGATGAAGACCATCCGGAATCGATACTCCCTACTTTTCCGAAAGACAGCACGCTGGATAAAGCGCAGTCATGGCTCAAACATCTGGAGATCAGGCATATAGAGATGGATGACCTGTGCGCCCGTATGCGCAGCACTCATTCGCCGCTGCGTCTGGCGACGGACAGTCTGTCGGCGGAATGCCATGATATAGCATATGATTTCACGGATTCCGTCTTCACCTATAATGACTCCGTCTATCAGCTCACGCTGGCGACGGCACAAATAAACCTGCCGGACGGCTTGATGGCGATAGAGGCGCATTCGCTTGCCACGGAGGACCAAGGTCCTCTCGCACTCGGCTACACCCGCATCCGGAACACCGTCACGCATAAACAGATGGCGGACCTGGCGCAGGAGCCTGTCACATGGATCGACTTGGAACTGAATAGTCTCTCCACATCGCCGCTCAACCCTATTCGCAAGGTATTGGCACAAGATTGCACGCTGGACTCGGTTCGGGTGGACGTCAAACGGATGCATGTTATGCGGGACGAGAGGCTGAAACCCAAGAAACCGTTCGGTACTCCGCAGCAGTTCTTACGCCAGTTGCCTCTGATCTTCCAGATCAACTATATAGAAGCGCTTGCCCGGAAGATAGATGTGGACTTGTTCACCACCGATGTCAACTGCGGCAAGATGCGTTGCAACAACATCCGCGCATGGCTCACGAATGTCACCAACCGCCCCGGTGCTGTATGGCATAACCGGGTGAAAGCGCCGTTCAGCAGCAAAGGCATGGTGAATGCACACTATGACATACACATGGACAAAGCCTCGTCCTTCGATCTCACGCTGTCGGGAAAAGACCTGGAGTTAGGCGATCTCAACCCCTTCATCCGCCCGCTGGTAGGTGTCACATTCACCTGCCATGTAGATCAGATCGACGCTTCCTACAAGGGAGACCAAAGCGCGGCGCACGGCACGTTCGGTTTCCTCTACCATGGTCTTGACGTACGGGTTCACAAGGAAGATAACATCCCCTATAAGGTCGTTACGAACTATGCGGATTTCTTCACTTCGGTGGCTAACTCGCTTATTCCCAAGAGCAATCCTACCGCCGTGGATATCCATCCCCGCCGATACAGCGTGGAATGGACACGCGACGAATGGAGTCCATATCCTCTGTATCTGTTCAGTCCGTGCATCGACGGAATCAAGAAGACGATGCTGCCCGGATTATACGTCCACAAACAGATTTAATATCGGAATATGATTGTATATTTCTCAGGAACAGGCAACAGCCTTGCTATTGCCCGTCAGATAGCGGCAGCCACGGATATCAAAATAAAAGACCTAACGCTCCGTTAGGCCTTTTTCTTTTATTCATACCCCTCTTATTTCGTACCTCCGCCGAGGGCTACGTACAGGTCAATAAGACTGATCAAGCCGTTGTACCTGTTGGTCACATCGGCGAGTTGCGCCTTGAGGTAGTTCTCCTGCGCCGTCAGCACCTCCAGATAGGAGGCTTTGCCTTTCTTCATCAGTTCGCGCGTACCGTCATACGACTCGCTTTGTATGGTGAGAAGGCGCTGATAGAGCGTGTCCTGCTCTTGGGCATTGCGGCAACGGAAGAGCGCGTCATTCACCTCGTTTCCGGCGCGTAGCATCGTCTCCACATAGCGGTTGGCAGCCTCTTGTTGCTCCAACTTGGCTATCTTCAGGTTTGCCTGCAGCCTGCCGCCGGCAAAGATAGGCTGCGCCAGACCCAGCACCGCATTCATCAGCAACTGACCGGGATTAGCCACTATACCGCCGTTATTGGTCCATCCGATGAGACCGGATAGAGACAGCGCGGGACAGAATGCCGCTTTCGCCATATTGGTCTGGTAGAATGCAGCCGCTACATTGCGTTCCGCAGCACGGACGTCCGCACGGTTGCTCAGTTGCGCCGCCGGCACGGATTCGAGCGTGAATACTTCAAACTCATAGCTCTTCCACGGCGAACGGGCTACCGTGCCGGGTTCTTCGTTCATCAGCAGGCACATAGACAACTCCAACGAATTGATCTGTTCCAGGAGTTGCTTGCGCTGGATCTGCACATTGATCAGCGAGGACTCCATCTGACCGATAGAAGGCGAATAAGCCTGCCCGTTTTTCACCAACACACGTTGTATCTCCAGCACTTGCTGCCAGATAACCTCGGTGCTGTCTATGATAACAGCCTGATAATCGAGCAACTGCAGCTGGGTATAGATTCGAGCCATCGTGGCTATCAGGTTTGCATGCGCGGCAGCACGGTTGTCCTCCGCTTGCTCACGGAGCACCTGCGCCTGGCGCTTGCGGTTGGTCAGAGTACCGAATCCTTCTCCGCCCCAGTTCAGGGAGAGCGGTACTTGGTAGGTCAAGGTCGCGCCGGACATACCGGCACCGGGCGTATAAGTACCCATTACACCTACGTTAGCCGGAGAGATTGCCAAGGTCGGCAGGAAGCCTAACTTAGCGGCTCTGAGACGTGCATCCGCTTCCTGCACAGCCAACTGGCGCGAACGGTAATCGACGTTATTCTCCAGCGCCTTGCGGATATGTCCTTGCAGCACCGGGTCGGTGATATAGTTCTGCCAGTTCTCCTCACTCACTGCCGTAATCAGGCTGTCCGGCTCGGCTTTCTGCGCCGGTTCGTATTTCTTGAATATACCGCAGGAAGAGAATACGAATGTACAAAGAACTATCACCACTGCAATTTGATTTGCCGCGGATGATTTCCCTCCCTTGAGGGGAGGGTCAGGGAGGGGTTGTTGTTCTTCTCCCTGGAAACGCTCATGCAGTTTCTGGAAGATGATATAGAACGCCGGTACCACAAAGACAAGCGCCAGCGTACCTACCGCCATACCTCCGGTCACGCCGATAGCCAGCGCGCGGTTACCGTTAGCACCCGCGCCACCCTCTATGATCAAAGGTATCATACCGGCAATCATCGTTACTACCGTCATCAGAATAGGACGCAGACGATCTTCGCATGCACCCAAAGCAGCCTCCACAATAGGCATACCCTGCTTGCGCTTCTCTACGGCGAACTCGGTGATCAGAATAGCCGTCTTCGCCAACAGACCGATCAACATGATCACACCGGTCTGGAGGTAGATGTTATTCTGCTGGCCGAACAGCCATGAGAACGCGAACGAACCCATCAGTCCGAAAGGAACGGACAGCAGCACCGCCAGCGGAATGAAGAACGACTCATAGAGAGAAGCAAGAATCATATAGATCAACAGGATGCAGACGAGATAAATCAGTATTGTGAGGTTGGATTTGCTGTTGGCCTGCAACTCCCTGCTCATACCGCCGTACTCATAGCCATAGCCGGCTGGCAGATGGTCTTTTGCCACCTCCTCAATCACGCGCTGCACATCGCCTTCGCTATAACCCGCATTGGGCTGGACGTAACATGCAATAGACTGGTAGAGGTTGAATCGCTTCTGCGAAGCCGATCCTACGGTCGGAGTGAGCGTCACGAACTGCGAGATCGGTGCCATCTCATCGCCTATGCGCACGAATATATTATTGAGGGAATTGGGGTCCAGACGATATTCCGGAGCTGCACCTGCCATCACACGATAGACTTTTCCATACTGGTTGAAATTGCTGATATAGGCGCTACCGCAGAAAGCACCGAGCGTGTTAAGCACCACATCCGGCGTGATACCTGCGCGGTCGCACTGCGTGGCATTCACATCCACCTTGTATTTGGGGAACGACTCGCTGTAGAGCGACTGCGCAATCTGCACTTCCTTGTGTTTCAGCAGTTCGGCGAGGAAGGAATTGACCACCTCATTGAACTTGCTCATATCGCCGCCCTGCAGGTCCTCCATCTGCAGGTCGATACCGTTATTGTTACCGTATCCCGGGATCTGAGGCATCTGCGTGGGGAAAATCTGGGCGTCCTTGATATCCTCGCATGAGAGGTACAGTTTCGCCATCACCATATCGATATAGTGCTCCAGTCCTTTACGGTCGTCCCATGGCTTGAGACGGACTACGAGTGTACCGTAGCTGACGCCTGTTCCGGAGACGATACCGAATCCGGAAATCTTGGCATAGCTCTCCACTTCCTCCAGCCGCAGCACATGTTCCTCAACCTGCGCCATGATCTTGTCGGTCTCCACGAGCGGCGAACCGGCGGGAGCCGTCACGTCAACCACAAACACACCTTGGTCCTCTTGCGGCACCAGTCCTGCCGGTAAAGCACGCATAGCCAGCACCATGGCTACAACAGCAGCAATCAGCCATATCCAGGCGCGACCGGGTTTCTTCAGGAACTTGGCCACACCGGTTTTATATTTGTTTAAGACGGCGTTATAGCCCGCCTCGTAGGCCTCTTTGACCCATTGGTTGAAACTTTTCTTGCCGTTCGGCGCCTCTTTCTTGGGACGGAAAAGAACGGCGGTCAATGCCGGACAGAGGGTCAGCGCCGAGATACAACTCAGACCCACCGAACTGGCAATCGTGATACCGAACTGGGTGAAGAAAGTACCGCTCGTACCGGGCATGAAGGTCACAGGGATAAACACCGCCATGAAGACCAGCGTACAGCTGATGACAGCTACGGTCACTTCGCTCATCGCGTCTTTGGTTGCCTTGTACGCCGAGGTGTAGCCGTGCTCCATCTTCGCCATTACCGCCTCGACGACCACAATGGCATCGTCCACCACGGTTCCGATTGCCAGCACCAAGGCAAAGAGCGTAAGGATATTGAGCGAGAAACCCGCAATCTTCACTACCGCAAACGTACCTAAAAGCGATACAATGATGGAGATAGACGGAATCAAGGTTGCCTTGAAATCCTGCAGGAAGAAGTAAACGACCAGAATCACAAGCAGGATAGCAATGATCAGAGTCTCCACCACATTATGGATAGCGGCATAGAGGAAGTCGTCGGATGTCTGGAGAATAGTGAACTCCATACCTGCCGGCATGGTCTTTTGCAGGTCCTTGTAGATATCATTGATGGCGGCATTCACCTGGGTTGCATTGGCTCCCGGAGCCTGGTTGATGATAAATGCCACACCGGGTTGTCCGTCTATACGGGACGAGAAGCTATACGACAGGGCACCTAACTCCACCTCCGCCACGTCCCGCAGATGCAATACATTGCCGCCCGTAGTGCGCAGCACGATGTCTTTGAACTCTTCGATCGACTGCAAACGGCCTTTGTACTCCAGGTTGTATTGATAGGTATTTCCGCTCTGCTCACCAAGTGAACCCGTGGCGGCTACCATGTTCTGGTTGCCGATAGCGGTGAAGATATCTTCCGGAGCCAAACCGTAACGCGCCATCACATCCGGCTTCATCCATATACGCAGCGAATAGGTGTTACCTAAGTTCTGCACGGCGCCAACACCCGTTACACGCAGCAGACGCGGCTTGACATTGATATCGATATAGTTAGCGATGAAGTCGTTGTTAAACTTACCGTCGCGGCTCACGAGGGCGCTGATCTGCAAGATGTTGTTCTGCCGTTTCTCGACCTTCACACCTACCCTCGTCACCTCTTGCGGCAACAGACCTAACGCTGCCGACACGCGGTTCTGCACATTCACCGCTGCCATGTCCGGATCAGTGCCTTGTTTGAAGAAGACGTTGATATTCACCTCGCCGGTAGCGGTGGCTTCGGAGGTCATGTAAGCCATGTTCTCCACGCCGTTCACCGCCTCCTCGATGGGCATCACAACGGATTTCATTACGGTGTTCGCATCCGCGCCGGAATAGGACGTACTGATCATCACCGTCGGAGGCGCGATATCCGGATACTGCTCTATAGGCAGCGTCTTGAGGCATATAAAGCCTACTAAAGCGATCAGCAGCGATATACACACTGCCATCACTTTTCTATCTACGAATATATTTCCCTTCATATAAATTGAAAATTGAAAGTTGAAAATTGAAAGGATTATTTATTTTCCTTTTTCTTTTAGTTTTTTTACTATCGATACCAATATGGCTATTATTTCTTTCAGGTCATCACATAGCGATTGATACTCATCTTTCGTTATATATTCTGACCGAAATAACAATTCTACCCAATACAGCGTTTCGTCGGCTTCTTTTAGGGCGATATTCATTTTAGTGAGGTAATCAGGAGTTGTTTGGGCATTTTTACTTTCACTTACATTAGCCCCGATACTTGTTCCACAACGAAGAATCTGTTTGCTCATTACAAATTCTTTTTTTTCATCACAGAGATATTTATAGAACTTTACTATCCGAACTGCGAAGTCCATGCTTTTTGCCCGAATCATAGCCTTTTTACCTTTCACTTTTCACTTTTCACCTTTCATTTTACCACAGCACTTGCTGTCCGTCGTGTACATTCGCCGCACCTTTGGCTACGATTTTTTCGCCTACTTCGGCTCCGGATAGGATCACGGCACGTACGCCGTCGCCCAACTCCTCAATCTCTACGATAGCGCTGGTGGCGAGGCTGTCTGCACCCACTTTGTACACCAGCGTCTTATCCTGAATACGGACGATGGAGGTCAGAGGTACCAGCATCGCATTTTCCCATTCAAAAGGCATCACTATCGTACCTTGCATGCCGGAGAACAACTCGCTGTCCGGGTTGGGGAATGTCACATAGCAGGTCACCGAACCCGTTTGCTGGTCCACCATACCGGAGAGGCTGGTGATTTTTCCTTTATGCTTGTATTCGCTGCCGTCTTTGAATAGCAGGGTCACAGGAGGAGCTATCTTAATCACTTTATCCAGACTGCCGAACTCACTCACCAGCGAATGGATCTGACTCTCGGTCAGGGAGAAACTAGCCTCCATCTCGCTCACGCCGGCAATGTGCGTGAGAGTGGCACCTTCGTTAATCACATCGCCTACGTGAGGTATCACGTTGCCTACCAATCCGTCCACCGGACTCTTGATCGTGCAATAATCCAACCGTAACTCTGCGTCACGTACTGCCGCACGGGCTTGCGCCACTTGGGCCTCTGCGGACTGCAGGATGTTAAGGCTCTTGCGCAGCAGATAGTCGCTGATGATTCCTTGCTGAGCCAGCTCTTTGTTACTCTCCGCTTCCAACTGCGCGTTTTCGCGGTTGGCTATCGCGGTCTGCAGGTCTGCCTGAGCATGAACCAGCGCGTTCTGCGCACTGCGGCTGTCGATCAGGAAGAGCACATCGCCTTTCCTAACACGCTGACCGTCTTTCACTTTGATAGCGTTCAGCGTTCCGGTGCAGCGTGACACGATGGACACATCGCCTGTTCCGCGAATAGCAGCGCTCCAGCTCACCGGAGCCGTCACATTTTCGCGGCTGAGCGTGATAGTCTCATAACTGGTGTGCTGTTCTTCCGGCATCTTCACACAGCCGGAAAGCACACATACGGATAGTAAACTCAATAGAATTAGATTTTTTTTCATTGTACGGATATTTTTTATGGAAGATATCTGTTGGATGGTTTGCATTGGTAGATAGATTCAATTTGGGCGCAAAGGTACAAAAAAAATTACATATATGCAAATTTTACGGCAAAAATGTCTGTATTTTTTTGACCGCTATACGCCGAACAGGCACCGCCGGAAAAGGGTCTTGGCGGCAAACCAATCAAGCTTTGAGCCATTCATATTTAGCTACGGAATAAATAGGCAGTAACGGAATCAGGATAGGCGTTTTCTTCACATACGCCTGATATTCGGGGTCGTTGCCGTAGGCGGCGTTCTGTCGCAACTCCAGCCGGCGCGCGCCGCTGAACATCACAAACACAATGCCTGCATAGCCGATAGCCACAATCAGCCACTGCCACCAAGTCAGCCCTGCGCCAATAGCACTGAGCAATGCACCCGTCCAGATGGTCACTTCGCCCAGATAGTTCGGGCAGCGGACAATACGGTACAGACCGGTATCTACAAACCGCTTCGGGTTCTTTTTCTTGGCGGCACTCTTCTGCGCGTCGCTGATGCTCTCCAGCAATATGCCGCAAGCCACAACCGCAGCACCTATCCATGCCCACAACTCGCTGTCGTGCGGACCGTTCGCCAGCCGGAATGCCACAGGGCTCACCTGCGCCACGTACAGCAGCGCGCAGAACAGCCAGATCATGATCATCACGCCTGCCGGCTTCTTGTCAGAATGACCCTCGCCGTACAGAATCTTACGGTACCCAACCGCCTTGCGTTCGCGCACCAGCAGGTACGTTCCCAGCCGCACGCCGAAGATGAACAGCAGCACTAACATAGCCATCGTCGGCACCGTGAGGTTCGCATGGTATAGCACACCCATCGTCACCGCCAAAGCGGCAATGCCGTACCCGTAACCGAGACTGAAGAAATACACGAAGTATTTCCACCCCACTGCGGAAACTGCCATAGCCACCGCAAAAAGAATCAATAAATCCATCATAGTATTTTTGTTTTATGTTAATTTGTACTAATTAGGCTGCTGCGTGTTTTTTTTCTGCACGCGAACTGCGTGCAAAGATACTGCTTTTTTCTGACATATGCAAGCATGCACGATTTTTTGCTGCTTAAACGTATTTTTTTACGCATATATCATTGCAAAATCAAAACATTATTTGCATATCTCGCAGCAATCGTGCCCTCGTGGCTAAGACGAATTATTGTACCTTTGTGTGGATTTTGGGGATGTTTATGCGGAAAAAACTTGTATAATTCAAAAAAATGTAGTAACTTTGCACTCGGAAACAAAAATTATAACTATTTATACCATGAAAATACTTCTCGTCATTGACACGTACGACACCAACAACAACGGCACGTCCATCTCCGCCCAGCGTTTTGCGGCGGTACTTCGCGAGCACGGCAACGAAGTGCGCATCCTCACTACCGGCGAACCGGCACCTGACAAGTTCGTCCTCAAGGAGTTCAAAGTGCCCCTTTTCAACGACCTCATTCACTCACAGGGTTTCCAGTTCGCGCAAGTCGATCTGGACATCATCCGCGAGGCGGTGGCATGGGCGGACATCGTGCATTGTATGATGCCTTTCGCGCTGGAGACAGCCACCAAACTCATAGCTGACCAGATGCACAAACCGTCCACGGCAGCGTTCCACATCCAACCGGAAAACATGACTTCTTCTATCGGTCTGGGCAAGGCGGAATGGCTCAACGATCGTTTCTATTATACCTTCCGTTTCCTGCTCTACCAACATTTCAACCACATCCATGTACCCTCGCAGTTCATGGCGGACGAACTCATCAAACGCGGCTATAAGGCGAAGATACATGTGATTTCCAACGGCATTGACCCGGATTTTATCGCCGCTGGGCAGCGGAAACTCTCTAACAGCGATGGCGGTCATACATCCCGCAGCGATGGCAGTCTCATCACCATCGTCATGGTCGGACGTCTGTCCGGCGAGAAACGGCAGGATGTCATCATCAATGCCGTGCCGTTCAGCAAGTACGCCGACCGCATTCAGCTGGTTTTTGCGGGCAAAGGTCCCAAATACGACGAGTACGTGGAATTAGGCAAGCAACTCAAGAACCCGCCGCAGTTCGTCTTCCTCTCCAAACCGGAGCTCATTGACCTTTTACTGCACACAGACCTCTATGTGCATGCTTCGGATATGGAGAGCGAAGCAATATCCTGTATCGAGGCGTTTGCTACGGGCTTGGTGCCCGTAATTGCCAACAGCGAGGACAGTGCCACGCCGCAGTTTGCTTTGGACGGACGCAGTCTTTTTGCACCCGGTCGGCCGAAAGATCTGGCGCGTGCTATCGACTGGTGGCTTGACCATCCCGACGAGAAAGCGAAAATGGAACGCGAGTACGCAGAAGCCGCCAAGAAGTACGACATCGACACCTCTGTCCGTCTCTGCGAACAGATGTTCCGCGAAGCGATAGAGGAAACAGAAAACCAAGAAGAGAATCATGCGTAACGACAGACTTCATAAGCTAAACAGGATTGCCACGTGGCTGATTGCGGGGATGGCGGTGGCAAACGTGGGATGGCTCATTGCTGCAAGAAGCACATTGGACGAGATTGTCTTTCGCGGGCTGCAATATGTGGCGATGCTGCTGATTATGTACTTGCCGCGCTTGCTCCGTCGCCGTTTCCGTATCGAAGTGCCGTGGCTGCTGTCGGTCTTCATCGTTGTTTTCTGTTTCTCCTCGCTTATCATGGGCGACGGGCTCAACCTCTACGGGCGTGTGCCATGGTGGGACAAGCTGCTGCACGCCGAGAGCGGTTTTCTGCTCTCGATGATTGCTCTCTGGCTTATCCATATCATCATGGCGGAGAACGACAAATACATCTATTTCAACAAATGGTTCCTCTGCCTTTTTCTGGTCATGTTCTCGCTCGGACTTGGTGCCTGCTGGGAGATTATCGAATATACGTATGACAGCCTTATGGGCACGAACACGCAGCAGTTCATGGCTACTACAACGGGGTCTATCATCACCCCCGAAGACGAACCGCTCTGCGGTCACTCTGCCCTGCGTGACTCGATGCAGGACCTCATTCTTGATCTTGTTGGCGCACTCCTCGTCGCCGTCTATGGATTCATCCGCCACGACAAACTTATCGAACGCTACAAAAAAATAGCCGCTTCGTAGATGTAAGGGTATATAAGAACGCGCTTCTCAACAATCGTAGATTTTGAGGCTCCCACCCTGTTTCAAGAACACCTCAAGGGTGAGCGGAGAAGGAAGCATACAAGAACAACGCCCTTTGTGAGCGTTGTTCTTCTTATAATATAGCCATTGTGATGTCTTCGGCTTCGGGGAGATTGAGTTTCTGACGGACTTGGGTCTTGCGCTGGTAGATGGTTTGGAGACTTTGACGAGTGAGCATATTGATCTCCTTGGTGGAGAAATCGGCTTTGAGTAAACAACAAAGTTGCAGCTCCTTTTCGTTCAACACATCTTTGTATTTGTCCCTAAGACGGGTGTAGAAGCCATCATAAACCAAATCAATGGTTTGGTAAATGCTTGACCAATCGATGAGGGCATTGGCGGTTTCCTCATTCAATGCCATGAGGCGTGCAAGCAGCTGTTGGTTAGCTTCGGTGGGTGTTCCGGCAATCGTTTTGATGACACCCAATTGCTGCAACATCAGTTTGCGCACATCCACCTCCTTCGTACTTTGGTACTGCCCACCTGGCCCACTTGGTACTTGGTCGCTTAGTCCCTTATTTATAATTCCCCTAAGGGTCTCAATCTCTTCTTCTTTCTCCAACAGCAGCCGTTTGCGGCGGCGGCTGAGTCCCCAAATCAGCAGAATAGCACCCATTCCTGCAAACAGCAGAACGACGATAAACAGCATTTGTCTTTGCCTGCTGATGGTTAGGTACAGATTACGTTCACGCAAGTCACGGATAGAACGCTCTTTGGCTTCCGCTACGCGGTAACGCACGTAGTCCGCCTCCGACCAATGGTTATTGTATTGTACCAACGGGAAACAATGGTACGAACCCTTCTGGGCATATTCCAGCACTTGTCGGTGCGCTAAGAATGCCGCTTCGGCTGCCGGGTCAAACTCCGCGCTCTCTTTGTATTTGGCGAACAACTCCTCCACCTCGCGCATATAACGCTCCGCACGCTGTTTGTTACCTTTGTTCAGCCACAAGCGCGAGAGCGAATAGAGGCTCTCCACCTGCAACCAACTGTCCGCTTGGCGGTATTCTTCCGTCAGATCTTCCAGCATCTTTATTGCGCGGTCGGTTTGTCCGATTTCGCCTAACAGGTCAGCATAATTACGGCGAACCACATTGACAATAAACGCTGAGTCCGCAGCTTGTGCAATCGCTTTCTCAAAGCACTCTTCCATTTTGTCGTATTCGCCAAAATAGAAATACGTAATTGCCATGCCGTTATAGACACGCACCACTTCGTCCAGATGGATTGCTTTCTCGTCACCGAGACGGATGAGGGCTTCCGTGTAATCGCGCACGTGTTCATAATCATAATCACGCATGGCCAGTTCAGCAGATATACGCAGCAAAATCACTTCCCAGATATGTTCACCTTTCTTTTCTGCTATCTCCTCGGCATATTGCTGTTGGCGTTGCAACACTTGCTGTGCCTTTTCTTTGTCGTCATTCCACCACCAATAGAAAGCCTCCTCCATGCCCGCTTTCATCATATAATCCTCGTACGCTCCGTCTTGCAGCCACCTGTTGCGGAAATACTGCGCAGCCCAACAGATCATGGAGTCTTCGGACAGCGATTGCATAGTGTTGGCGCGTATGTCTGCCACGCAGAACCAATACAGGGCTTTTGATTCTTCCGGCAACTGGTCCGGTCGTACCACTTCGCGCAGTATTGCCATTGCCGAATCTCTGTTCACGGTCAGTAACTCTTCCGCTTTCTGCACACGCTGCACGTCTCCGTTAGCGCACGCACTCATGAGGCAAAGAGCCATTCCGAGAATGCCAAACCATCCAAATTTCGCTATACTCATTTTCGATACGATTTTCAAAAAACAGTGCAAAATTACAAAAAAATTCTGACATACGCAAGTTGATATAAACCCATAAAGGCCATATATAAATTTTTATTTTACCAAAGTGTTATATATCAGCATTTTACAAAAAGCAAATATAAATCGTAGAATTTGGATATAAATGGGTTTTTGTAGTAACTTTGCAGTCGCTTAAGCTAAGGCTCAATACGACTCGCGACGTGCCAAAAGGCAATTGTCTCGGCAGGTTAACAGCCTCGATAATTCCATCGCTCATATGAATTTTCGCCTTGCTCTACGCTCTCCCCACTGCGTGCGACGCACACATCGGGGACCCCATAAAAGGAAACGTTTAACAACTCAAAAAACACTATTATGACAAAGAAAATTTTTATTATCGGATTGGTACTTGCAGCAGTACTTTCGATGAGCGGGTGTATGCCCGGAAGTGAGAAGTGGAACATCCACATTGCGGCACATTGCTACATCAAAGGCGGTGGACTGCAAGAGGGTGAGAAACTGGTTTTTGTCAATGGTATTCAGCGCAAATGCTTGCGTGAATGGCAGGGGCAAACGTGCAAGTATGTGGCGGTCAAGTACACTTTCCGCAAGGCAAACGGAAATCTGGACCAACGTATCATTCATCTGCTGATGACCGAACATTGCGACAGCATCATTGATTGCAGTTACGACGGCAAAGCGGAATGGGTTAATGACGATGATCTGCTTATACTGCGAGACATCTTCCCGCATGGTGTCTTCGGCGGCGAAAAATAGTATCACCTTATAATAATATAATAATATGCAAACAAAGTATTTCGTATTGGCAGCGGCGATGGTTTGCGCCGTGTCAATGGCAGCTAACAACAAGGTTAGCGGAGTTATCAAGGACGCAGCGGACAAAAGTGCGCTCGTCGGTGTCAATGTCAGTTTGAAACATGGCGACCAACAAGTTTCCGGCACGGTCACGGACGCGCACGGAAAGTTCAGTTTGGAAACCGAAACGGGCGAGTTCGTGTTGGAATGTTCGTACATCGGTTACGAACCAATCGGCATGAGTTTAACTGTAAGCGGTAACACTAACCTCGGTACGATTGAGATGAACGAGGCTTCGACGGAACTGGGCGAAGTGGTGGTAGAAGGTGACGCGGTAATTCAGAAAGTGGACCGCCAGATTCTTCTGCCGAACAAAGAGCAGTTGGGTGCTTCTTCGGATGGTATGTCGCTGCTGCAGAACTTGCAGATTCCGCGTATCGTGGTGAACCCTGCGGACAACACCGTCAAAACCCTCGCCAACCAAGACGTGCAGTTGCGTATCAACGGCATCGAGGCAAGCAATTCCGAGGTCATGGCAATCAACCCGAAGGATGTCATCCGTATCGAGTACCACGACCAGCCGGGTGTGCGTTATAACGGCGCGGCAGCGGTCATCAACTACATCGTCCGTCACCGCGACACCGGCGGTAATCTGATGCTCAATGCGTCCAACGGCGTGACCATGCCCGGTTGGGGTGAGTACCATCTGTCGGGCAAAGTAAACTTTGGCAAATCGTCGTTCAGCCTCATGACGCACTACTCGCCGCGTGACATCTATTGGACGCGCACGAACGCGGAGACGTATTATTTTAGTCAAAAGTCGAAAGTCGAAAGTCAAAAGCCATGCACGATTGAGAACCGCGAAGTGGGCGAACCGACACGTTTCAAGGGTAATCCTGTCAATCTCGGACTGACCTATAATTGGACGAACGGCGAGAAAAATAGGGTCCAAATTGCCTTGCGCGATAACATGCTATTTATGCCGCACTCGAAGACCAACCGCGATTCGCGTCTCTACCAAGCCACAGACAGTTTCGCCATCCACGACCACGAGAGCAACCAATCCATTTCACCCTCGTTGGACATCTATTACGAGCACAACCTGCCGGACAACCACCACCTGTATTTTGACGTGGTAGGAACGTATATTAACAGTAGCAACGACCGCCGTTTTGAGCAGACGCCGCTTGGCGAAACGGTTGCAGACACGACCGATGTAACCTCTCGCGTCAGAGGCAACAAATACTCACTCATCGGCGAAGCTATCTATGAAAAGGATTGGGAGAACATCGCCCTGACGGTCGGCGTACGCCACAACCAACAATGGATGGAAAACCAATATTTAGTCGAAAGTCAAAAGTCGAAAGTCGAAAGCACAGTTTCTATGATGACGGCGGAGACGTACGCTTTTGCGGAAGTGCAGCAGCGCGTTAAGCAGTTTTCGTACGCAGTGGGTATCGGTGCTATGCACACATACATTGAGCAAGCCGGACAGAAACAGTCGAACTGGATTGCACGTCCGCAACTGACCATGAGTTATGACTTCGGAAAAGGTGTGTTCTGGAAATATAAGGGTTATGTCTCCGGCTACCAACCGTCTCTGTCGGCGATGTCGGACGTGGCGCAACAGATAGACAAATACCAAATCCGGCAAGGTAATCCAAACCTCAAACCCGTCATGTTTGTTGCCAATGAGATGCAACTTTCTTGGCAGTCCAAGTACGTCAATCTGAACCTTTGGGCGAACTACTCTTACGACCACAAACCGATTATGGATGAGACCTTTGAGCAGCTGATTGACGGTCAATCGTACGCCGTCCGCACATACGCCAACCACCGTGGTTTTCATCGGCTGCAAGTAGCTCCGAGTGTGCAAGTGCGCGTGCTCAATAACAGTCTGATCTTCACCGTCGCGCCGTTCGCCAATTACTATGTGAGCCTTGGCAATTCCTATACGCACAAGCATTTCAATCCGGGTGTTCGCGCAAGTATCATGGGCATGTACAAGGGTTGGCAGTTCTTCGGCGAAGTAACCACGCGCTACAATAACCTCTGGGGCGAGACGCTGGAGTACGGCGAGTTCTACCACCATATCGGACTTGGTTACAATGCCGACAAATGGGGCTTCCGTGCGATGCTGATGAATCCCTTCTCCGTCAAGGGCTACAGCATCGAGACAAAAGACCTCTCCGCTCTTGCCCCGAACACGCAGCACGCCGAGATGCGGGATTTCCGCCAGATGCTTATTCTCAATTTCCATTGCAACCTCGATTTCGGTACGCAACGCCGCGACTCCGGCAAACGTATAAATAACGAGGACAAAGAAAACGGTATCTTGAGTGGTACGAAATAAGCCGAATAATACTTGAAAATCAGAAAATCTGAAAAATTTCATAAAAATATTTGCAGGATTCAGATTTTTTGTATATCTTTGCAGCGGATTTGCAATTTATAATTAATGTATGATAAATAGCAAAATGAATGTTAACGTGCGAAATATCAGCGAATACATAGAGAAGATGGTGGGTGCTGAAGTGCAGATCTATCCATTGGATAAGGCCAAAAAACAAGCACTACCGATTCTTATTACGAATGCCTATCAGTTGCTGCAATGTCAGTTGCTGGGCGCCGAGGTGTGTCTGATGGTTTGCAAAGATGCGGATGCGACACCGATGCAGCTGAAGAAGCATTGCGCGATTGTGGAAAGGGCGTTGGAGATGCATGCTGCTGTGGTGTTGCCGGAAGTGAAGCCGTACAACATGAAGCGGTTGGTGGAAGCACGAGTGAACACGATTGTTCCGGGACGTCAGTTGTTCATGCCTTCGCTGCTGATGGATTTGCGCGTACAACGCAATCCGGTGGATATGCAAGGCAAACCGATGCCGGTGATGGCACAAGTGGTGTTGCTTTGCCATCTGCAGAAACAGAATCTGAACGGGATGTCGGCTCAGCCTATTGCGGAGTTGATGGGCGTTTCGTATCCGAATATCAACCGTGCTGTGAAATGGTTGGCGGACAATCATTTCGTGGAATTGACTCTTGGTCGTGAAAAAAGGATGAGGTTCATCCGTGAAGGCAAGGAACTATGGGAGCAAGCGTTGCCGGTGCTGCAGAGTCCGGTAGAGCGCGTGCTACGGACGGATAGGATATTGGATGCATATGTTTGCGGCGAGGAGGCATTGGCTGAATGGACGATGTTAGCTGAACCGCAAGAACGACATTGGGCGATCTCGAAACAGGAAGCGCAGCACTTGGGAAGGGATTTGGATAAAGAGTTTGGCGAGCATGTGGTGGAGGTTTGGCGATATGATCCGAAATTGCTGGGGAACAATAACATAGTAGATGTACTATCCCTATATTTGTCATTGCGCGATACGAGTGATGAACGCGTACATAAAGAAATAAATCAATTAATGAAAGATAAACAATGGTGACGGGATTGGACTTGTTTAAGGAGCGGTTCGCTAAGTTTACAAGCAACTATGTCTTGATAGGTGGTGCTGCCTGCTATATTTATGAAGATATAAATGCTCAGGTTCCTCGTGCCACAAAGGATCTTGACATTATTTTGGTAGTAGAGGTATTATCCCCTGAGTTTGGTCGCGAATTTTGGAACTTTGTTCGTGACGGAGAATATGAACAACGTCAGCGAGGAGCAGACAAGCATGAGTGTTTTCGGTTCCTAAAGCCCAAAGACAAGCGATATCCAAAGCAAATTGAGTTATTTGCACGTGATATAGGCGTGATAGATATTCCGGATGATGCCCATTTGGAACCTATACCATTGGGGGATGAATTGTCAAGTTTGTCGGCTATACTTATGAATGACAGTTATTATCACTACACGATTGAGCATAGTAGGTTGGAGGATGGACTGCATTTGGCAAATACGGAAGCTCTGATTTGTCTAAAGGCGAAAGCGTATAACGATTTGTGCGCACGCAAAGAGCAAGGGGACGATGTGGACTCAGATGACATAGAGAAGCATAAGAAAGATGTCTTCCGCTTGGCACCGATGTTGACAGAAGGAGCGCGTTATGCGTTGCCGGAAGAGATGGAGGCTGATATGCAGGAGTTTGTAACGCGAGTAGCAGATGAACTGCCGAATGAGAATTTTCTGCATGCAGCCGGACTTGGTGCGCAACGCGTTGAAGGATTGCTGGATGTAGTGAAGAGAGCATATTTACAATGAAGCCGTTTGTGGTGACATATCCTGAAGCGAAATCACTGGTTATCTGCGGGGATATACACGGTGAATTTGTGCCGCTGGTGTACGAGATGTGTGTCCGCTACGGGATGCGCGATACGCTGGTGATTGTTGCCGGAGATTGCGGATTCGGGTTTGAGAAACCGGGTGCGTATGACCAAGTGTTTCGGCGTATAGAGAAACGTCTGACACAGAACAACTGCTGGATAGCAATGGTGCGGGGCAATCATGACGACCCTGCGTATTTCGCAACGGACGCGGCAGGACATACGGCTGTGGAGCACAAGCGTTGGCGCACGATGCCGGATTATGCCGTGATCCAATCATGCTGGCGAACGGTACTCTGCGTCGGAGGTGCTATCAGCGTGGATAGACAGATCCGCCTACAAGAGATGGCTCGCCATCCTGGTAAGGTCTATTACTGGCCGGACGAAGCCCCTAAGTACGACGCGTCCTCTTTGGACGCAATCAGTGATGCGGGTTTGAAGATTGACATTGTAGTGACGCATACCGCTCCATCTTTCTGTGAGTTTCAGACGAAAGGCGGACTCTCTTCTTGGGCGCAGAACGACCCGACTTTGCTCGAAGAATGTGATGCAGAGCGGCATACCATGGATGCTATCTTGGCGCATCTGAAGCGAGACGGGCATCCGTTGGAGCGGTGGTACTATGGGCATTTTCATAACTCGTGGCACAGTGAAATAGATGGTGTGTGGTACAAGATGCTGGATATAAAGGAATTGCTGGAAGTACCAAGAATCGTAACTACCTAACTACCCTTTTGACCGACTCACCACCGAGACACAACCGAGAGATGACCGAGAGACTGCAACCATCCGGTATTTCCGGATAGTTCCCTCCAGACGGGCTACGGCTCGTCTTTTTTAGCAAAAAACAGAAATTTTACACCTTCCATAGCTACGATATTTTTTTGACATAGGCAAGATTTCAAAAAATAATCTACAGAACGTAGTGGCGGAGTAATAATCGACAGAACGTAGTGGCGGAGTAATAAACATTCCGATTTAGGAGGAAACGCAAAAAACAACTCACAAATCCATGCAAAAAGCAATTCATTTCACTGGCAAAATCAAAATTTTATTAGCATATCTCGAAAAAATATTGTAGCTTTGTGCGGTCAGTTCTGAGGAATGGAGAAACGGACGGTCAGGCCGTGAGGACGGGTGAGTTCGGCGGAACAAGTGCCGCCATGCAGAGAAACGGCGTTTTTGACAATCGCCAGGCCTAATCCCGTGCCGCCCATGTCACGGCTACGGCCTTTGTCCACGCGATAGAAACGCTCAAACAAATGCGGCAGATGCTTCTCATCTATGCCCGTTCCATCATCCGTAATTGCAAATTCATACTGCGTATTGCCGGTGACGGAAATCTTTGTGCATCCGCTGTACAATATAGAATTATCGAGAATATTGCGGTAAACGGTATATAGCAGATTATAATCGCCCTGCATAGGTAGTTTCGGCGGCATGTCCAAAGCGATGGCAATCTGTTTTTGATCCAGCATTGGGCGCACATCCTCTATGGCCTGACGCGCAATTTCCACCATGTCCACCGTTTGCTTTTCCGTCAACGTCGTTTGCATGTTGTCCAGACGCGTGAGCGTGGACATGTCGCTCAGCAAGGCGGTCATCCGCTGCGCCTGCGACATACATTTTCCGAGAAACTGTTGCCGTTGTTCCAAAGAAAGATCCGGATGAGCAGCCAGCGTCTCCAGATAACCGTTAATGCTGGCAAGAGGCGTCTTGAGTTCGTGCGCCGTGTTCTGGGTCAGGGCATGTTTGATCCGCATTTTCTCCTCTTCCGCCGTGCGGACTTGTTGACGGAAATCTTCTATCGTGCTGTCCACATGCCGCCCCACACGTCGCGTATAGAAAAATAACATCGCAGACAGCAGCAGAAAGATGATTACCGAAAGCGCAATATAGCCTTTGTTCGTTATAGGCGCGTCCGCCTTCTCGCCCGGATACGGGATAGCCGACCGGATGATCTGCTCCGTTTCCGGAAAATACGTTGCCGAATAGAAATACCGCTCTCCGTCCGTCTCACTGGTCCGGCTGATATCAAATCCGTAGCCCTCTTGCAACGCCTGCTGCACCTCTCGTCTCTGTAAATGATTAGGCATGGTGTGAGGGTCTTTCTCTGTATCCATGAGGACTACACCGTCTGAGTTGATTATCGTTACGCGCACGCCTGCCAGTTCTTTTTTATACTCGCGTTCGCGGTATGCCTGATAGACGGCAAACACCAGTACGTACGCCAGAAAAAACACGCTGATAGCAAAAAAAAGCGTCAGCCCGAAGTTCCTATTTCTCCCAATAATATCCATACCCTGTCTTGGCTTTCAAATGTTCACGATAAGTACCTATTTTCTTCCGTAACCTATTGACCGTCACGTCCACCGTGCGTTCCAGCACCAAACCGTCATTCGGCCACACATAGCGCAGGATTTCCGCACGCGTATAGATTTTGCCGGGGTGTTGCAGCATGAACACCAACAGTTCGTATTCCATGCGCGTCAGCGAGATAAGATTGCCGAAGAGGGTTGCTGTCTTCATGGAATCATACAGAACCAAGTCCTCATACACAATGGATTTTCCAGAAGGCTCAGTGGTCACATCTACGGAACTATGCCTACGTATGACCGCTGCCACGCGTGCTAACACTTGTTTTAAAGAAAAAGGCTTGTGGATATAATCGTCCGCGCCTAATTCAAAACCGCGCAATACATCCTCTTCCTCTCCCAATGCAGTCAGAAAAATAAGTGCCGGACTGTTCTCCTCTTTCTGCCACACTTCCGCCACTTCCAGACCGGACATGTTCGGCATCATAATATCCAGTAACACCAAATCCACATGTTCATCCTTGGCTATGCACAATGCTTCCTGTCCGCAACTTGCTTGCAAACAACGGTAGCCCTCCTGTTCTAAGTTAAAGACAAGAATCTCGCGAATATCCGGTTCGTCATCGACAACCAGAATTGTTTTGTTTTTCATTTCCATACATCTAATCACTACAAATCTTGTGCCAATATTCCTACAAAACCGATTACAAATCAATGACAAATTTTGTTGCCGATTTGTCATATATCTGTCATACCTCTGTAATTAAAACAACGTACCTTTGCAGCAAAATAAAAAACAGACATTTATGGACGACAAAAAAGTAAAAAAAATCCTTTTTATCTACAACTTGACACGTGCTTTAGTTGGTGGTATATTTGTAATTGCCATCATTTATGGTCTGCTTAAAGCATATTCTGTTATTTAATTCGTATTAGTATGAGTACATTTCTGAACCTTTTAAGTTTCGTCGGCTCCCTGGGCCTCTTTCTGTACGGAATGAAGATTATGTCCGAGGGGCTTGAGAAACTGGCTGGCGACAAGATGCGCAACGTCCTCGGCGCCATGACGCGTAACCGTTTCATGGGCGTGCTGACGGGTGTGGGCGTGACCGCGCTTATCCAGTCCAGTAGTGCGACTACGGTCATGGTGGTCAGTTTCGTCAATGCCGGACTGATGACGCTCCGTCAGGCTATCGGGGTAATCATGGGAGCGAATATCGGCACTACCGTTACGGCATGGATCATCTCGTTTGTCGGTTTCAAAGTCAGCATCTCGGCGCTGTCGCTGCCGCTGCTGGCAGTAGCCTTGCCGCTGTTCTTTGCCGGGAAGGGGAAAACGAAGAACTGGGGAGAGTTTCTCTTCGGTTTCGCTTTTCTGTTCATGGGCTTGAACCTACTTTCGAAGGCTGCCGAATCGCTGGATATAGGTACGCACATGGCAGCTTGGCTCAGTCATCTGCCTTGCGAGCGTTTCTGGACAATCCCGCTTTTCGTGCTCATGGGTACTGTGATGACCATGCTGATGCAGTCGTCCTCCGCGTCTATGGCTGTCACGCTGATGCTCTTCGGCATGGATATACCCGGTTTCGGTTTCGCACAAGCCGTGGCGCTCACGTTGGGTGAGAATATCGGTACTACCATTACCGCCTTTCTTGCATCGCTGACCGCTAACATACAAGCCAAACGCGCTGCACTCGCGCACCTATTTTTCAATGTCTTTGGCGTGATAGTCGTGCTCGCGTTCTTCTATCCGACCATCCACGCCGTCGAATGGCTTGTGACCGATGTGATGGGGGCGGAATCAAACAATATGTATCTGGTTTCCGCTTTCCATACCTGCTTCAACCTAATGAACACCCTGCTGCAGATCGGTTTTGTGCCGCAGATTGAACGCTTCGTTTGTTGGGTGCTTCCTATCAAGACCGAACAGGACGAGAAATCCCGTCTGCGCTACATCTCCGGAGGACTGCTTTCGACCAGTGAACTGAACCTCATGCAGGCAAAAAAGGAAATAAGCCTGTTTGCCGGGCGGTGCCACCGGATGTTAGGATTTGTCGGTTCCCTGCTTGCCACCGAGGACCATGAGCAGTTCGCCGGTCTGTACAACCGTATCGAGAAGTACGAGGCTATTACCGACCGCATGGAGATTGAGATTGCCACTTACCTGCGGCGCGTGAGCGAAGGACGGCTGTCGGACAGTTCCAAAGCACAGATTATGAAGATGCTGCGCCAAGTGGACGAGTTGGAGTCTATAGGCGACAGTTGCTATCATCTGGCGCGGATACTGCGCCGCAAACGGGAGAACTGCACAGAGGCGTTCACGGACGAACAGATGCAGCACATTACGCAAATAATGACGCTCACAGACACCTCGCTCAGCAATATGGAGAACCTATTGGAGCAAGACAGTCCTCTTACGGAAGACCAGACAGCCTACAGCCACAACTTGGAGAATGAAATCAATAACTACCGCAACGAACTCAAATCGCGCAACCTACAGGACATTGACGCCGGACGGTATAGTTACCAATTAGGTGTCTTCTATGTGGATTTTATCTGCGAGTGCGAGAGAGTTGCTGATTATGTCATTAATATCGTAGAAACCAACGAATAATTAACAAAAAACTTGTATAATTCAAAAAAATGTAGTAACTTTGCAGCCGGAAACGATTAAAAACGTGCGAAATTGCTATTAAAAATAATTCAAAAACGTGAAAGATTTGCGTTTGGAATCCTAAAAAATCGTGAAAAAACATGATGAAGCGTAAGATTTATGACACGTTGCTTGATTGGAAAAAGCAACGGAACGGTAAGGTTGCAGTAATGATTGACGGAGCCAGACGTATTGAAAAAAAAGTGTCACATGTGACAGAATTTTGCGATTTTACGCATTTTTCACAAAAAACATTTTGCGATTACAATATTTTTTTGACATAGGCAAGATTTCAAAAAATAATCTACAGAACGCAGTGGCGGAGTAATAATCGTTCGAACGAAGCGAGATAAGAAATAAATATTCCGATTAGCGCGCCTTATCTCTTGCAAAATCAAAACATTAATTGCTTATCTCGCAGCAATCGTGCCCTCGTGGCTAAGACGAATTATTGTATCTTTGTGTGGATTTTGAGGATGTTTATGCGGAAAAACTTGCATAATTCAAAAAAAAGCAGTATCTTTGCAGCCGCAAAGCTGCAAACAAAATAATTATGACAAAAGACCAATACATACAACCCGGATTATTCGGACAAAAACACTCAAGTCGCGACTATACTGACCCTGATTGTTGGGGAAAGAACCAATTTAATAGTTCGTTCCCAGCATCTCTAGTTGCATACATGTATTCAAAAGGCATTGAGCCTGTATATATCTGTACAGATAAACACAACCATATAGAGCACAAGTACATTGATGCAAAGACTTTGTTTGGTATAGATCCATTAGCGGAAGATGCGTACTATAATTTTGAAGCGGGGTTCGCACCATATGAGAAATTCTATTCTGGCGAGAGAGAAAAGATAGATTTGGTTATGCAGAACTATCGTACTAACGAAGTGTTGGTGGGATTAGAGGTAAAACTAACTGCAATTCCTGACAACACTACAAAGACATTAGATGAATCTTTGTGGGGTAGTGAAATCGTAATGCGTCCTCCAACTATCAATTTCCTTGTATGCAGTATTTGCTCTAATTATACCACATTAGAAGCAAAAGAGAAGTTGCGCACAATGCTTCGTAAAGTACCACAAATTAACCATTGGGAGGAGATAAATGAGGTGCTTGCAAATTACCCTAAAATCTTGGATTCTATTATGCAAGTATCGGCAGACATGACAAAGAAACAGAAACCACTTATTCTTCAACCAATTTGGAAAACAGAGGGTTGTAAAATGAAATTACGCGAAGACTGCTTGGATGTCTTTGTTTGGTCTGATTTGGCTGTATTGCAAATGTGTTGTACGGAAGATGCCTCAGATATATCAAAACTCAATCGATTCCATCGTACTATTGTATGGATATATAAGATGCTTTTGGATTATGTAACGTATGATTCTTTTGACTATAAACGCATTATAAGATTGCAATCCTATAATCTCGCAAACGATAAAGCATTTGCACTCCCAGGTTCTAAATCGCAGAAGTTCCTGCAAAGCCCCGAGGCACTCAAACCCCGTATTTCAAAATACGAAATAAAGAATATCATCCTCGGTGGCGGTCAAAATTTGTTAAGCCCCGAAAGACGGTTTGATGCAGTATTGGTTAACAGCCCCGATTTGTTTTAGTCTATGAGGTGTATAGATTTGTTTAGCGGATGTGGTGGATTAAGCTTGGGATTTACTCAGGCGGGACATACTATCGTTTCTGCATTTGATAATTGGGACGAGGCTATCAATGTATATCGGGCAAATTTCCGCCATCCTGATATTAAGTTGGATTTAAGCGATGTGGCAGCTGCTACTAATGCCATTTTACCACTGCACCCACAAATGATTATTGGTGGTCCCCCTTGTCAAGATTTTTCATCCGCTGGAGATAGAAACGAGAACAAGGGACGAGGAGATTTAACAGTTGATTATGCTCAAATAGTGGCTAATGTTCGTCCTGAATGGTTTGTTATGGAGAATGTGGCTAGAATTACCAAGACCCAAAAACTAGTTGAGGCAAAAAGAATATTCAAGGGTGCAGGGTATGGTCTAACACAAACTGTACTGGATGCGTCAAGATGCGGAGTCCCACAAAAACGCAAGCGCTTTATCTTAATAGGGAAATTAGGAGAGCAAGATGGTTTTATGGAAGAATGTCTTAACAAAAATCTAGCAGACCATGATATGACTGTTGCTGAGGCATTGGGGGATAAAATAGATATTCAATACTACTACAGACATCCAAGAAGTTATGTCCGCAGAGGTATTTTTAGTGTCAATGAGCCTAGTCCAACTATTCGTGGCGTTAATCGCCCTTTACCGCAAGGCTATCAACTGCATCCGAATGACCCTGTGAAAAATTTGGACGGAATAAGACCGTTAACCACTCATGAAAGAAGTCTTATTCAGACATTCCCAGATGACTTCGTTTTCCTTGGAAGTAAAACCGACCAAGAACAAATGATTGGCAATGCTGTTCCCGTAAAACTCGGGGAATATGTAGGTAAATGTATTTTGGATTACATAAAAGCCAGTGAAGTTGCTGACTGGAAGCTGATTAAGCAACAATATCCCGAAGAAATAGTTAATCACGAAGAAGAATCTGTTAAGGATATTGATAAAAGTAGGAATGTCCTTATTTCGCTTGTAAAGGCAGATAATATGGAACAATATATTGACCAATCTGCAAAGATTTACTACACAGGAAAGAAGTTTCCTTCTACTGTTGCTTTGAATAAGTTATACTATTTCATGCCATACGTAAAAGAGCATGGAATACGTGATTTATACCTAATTAAGATAGCACGTGTTGGTACACGTAAAGAAGGACAACCAAACAACGACCCTAATGACTTTAGACTTGTGTTTGAGATAGAGTTTATAAAACAACTATTCCCAGACTATAAGAAAGTCCATTTGGATATTTGGCAGACATTCAAAGATACAACATTAGGAGAAATGATTGAGTAATGGCGGAAGGAAAGAAACAACACTATGTTCCCCAATTCTATCTCCGGAATTTCTCAAAAGATGGAAAAACTATAGGTTGCGGTTATGTTGATATCGCCAAACCTTTTGTAATAGAAGCTGCTCCTATAAAGACACAGGCGGCAGAAGATTACTTTTACACAAAAGACACACGTCTCGAATCAGAATTTTCAAAGATAGAGCAAAAAGCGAAAGAAATAATTCAGCAGATATTGTCTTCCGATTTCGTATTAGATAGTCGAAATGAGGATTTTCTAAAACAATATATCTGTTTCCAACAATTACGCACACCTTTTCATGCGAATCATTTTGAATCAGAGATGAACAAGATGTACAATTTCTTTAATGGTACTGATGATGGGGAGAAACGTATATCACTACAAGGCAAGCAGATTTTTGTATTATCCACATTCCAAGATGCCGTAAAATCAATGCAAAGGTATAAACTATTGCTTATAAATAATCCAACTGAGATACCATTTATAACTTCTCCAGAGCCTGCTATTTTTTTTAATCCTTACAAGTCCAAGCGAAAACAATTTATCGGAGGAGTAAAAACTCATGGGGGAATGTTTTATCTCCCTTTATCCGCGTCCAAAGGAATTTTACTTTACGATAATAAAGCTTATCGAGCAAACAAAGGTGCTGCGTTATGTTCCAAGTCTGACGTTAGTAACTTGAATGCACAGATATTTATAACGATGAAATTAAGCAACACGAATATTTTTTACTATGATAACACCAATAGTAAGGAACTAGTCTTTGAGGCATTAGCAAAAATGAAGAACTATATTGGTGAGTATGCAAAATTTGATTTTATCCGTGAGAGATTCTGTTTGTTTTATTGTTAAAGCTTTTGTTTTCCGCATCTCAAAACAGGTTTGTACTAATCCTCTCCTTTTCTGTCGCCGCAAGGATTTGTTCCCTGCGGCGATTTTTTTTACTACCTACGGTCTGCCTGTCAAACTATATCGAACTATATCGAACGGTAAAATAGTAATAATTACATTAAAATCTTGCATAATTCAAAATTTTGTTGTATCTTTGCAGCCACTTTCGTTCATAAAAACATCATACCATGCCATACGCTTCGGACATATATTTCACAGACCATCCGCTATTTCAGCGGAACCCTGTTTGTGCCTTGTGTTGGCGCGAATGTATGGCGATGTGCGAGGAATGGGACGGGCAAATCAATTTCGATCTGTTGGGTTCCATGGAGGTTGCGGACAGGCTTTGCCAACGGCTCATCGCCAATGCCTGGACACTCTCCGGCATAGAATATTACTACCATTGGTTAGAGGGGCAATTAGGTTTCTCTCGTCCGGCTGTGACGTGTGCAACGGCTGTGGTGTGTCTAACGCTCCGGCTGATGGACGGACTCAACGAAGGGCTGCAGCAATTAAGCAACGACATGCGAGGCCTGCTCTGGGGGGAAGCCGGTGAACTATACGATAACATGCGGTCGGAAGCACGGAGGCAAGATATCTGTCTGGATGCGACCAACTACGGCGAGATTCCGCCTGACCCCGAAGCGGAATTGAAATACATCAATAACGAATTAACCACCCAAGTGAACCAACTATCGCAAGAACTACACGTTATGAAGCAACAGATTAACCAGAACAATATAGGCACGCAAAATATCAATTACGGTACCATATACAATGCACCCGTAACCATCAATAACAACTATCCCTCCGGACCTGCCGAGACGGACAAAGCACAGCCCGAGAATGTTGAAAATGCCGTGGCATCGGAAGAACCACATTTTGCACTGCTGACTGCGCTCTGTATCCAAGAGGGGAAAGCGCCAGCAGTGGAGGCGGAGTTAAGGTCGGCGGCATGCGCATCAGCGGCTAAATTGGTAGCGGCTATACGAACCAATGAAGCACTCGGATACCTCGACACCAAGAACATGAGTTCGCAGGCTCTATATGATGCCCTGAATGACTATTTCGGACTCACATACAAATATCAAAACTTTGCCAAATATCGCAGAGAATAGTAGATTTTAGTATATATTCCCAGTCGATTTTAGTATAGATTTAGTAGATAATATTCTATAACAGTATAGAAGGGCAGTCACAATTTCTGTGGCTGCTTTTTTTGTTGTACTTTTGCACTCGCTAAGGCTAAAACTCGCGTGATTACCTATCCTAGGCGGAGGCCGCTCCTTCCGCTTCAACGGAAGGACGCTCCGCGTTTTGCCCTACTCTCTCCCCGCTGCGTGCAACGCACTCATCGGGGGCCCCATGGCCAGGGGAAAATTAACGACAAGCGCTTGTCATAATTTTAACCAGATTGCCCATGTATGGTCAATACAAATCCGCCAACTTGGCGGATGCAAAGAGAACATACGGGCGGTCATAAACAAACAAATTATGGCAAAAATGAAAATTATTGAGTACGGGTTTGTGGGGAATGACCGCACAAGCGTACGTATCTACACGGCGGACGGCGGCGTCTTTGAGGCGCGGCGATGTCCGACAGAGAAACCGCTTTATTGTACAAGGGATGGACATTTCTTGTCTCTAACCAAATTAGGGCTGCGAGAGATCAAACCAAACCTTGCACAAGCAGGGACGCGCAAGTGTACCCACACGAACGGAAACGGCACACATTACCCCTTTCTGCGGCAGTTCGGAGCCAAACACTGCCATTTTCTGGTGGCGGGGGCTTGGTATGGACCGCGTCCGGAGGGGATGGTCATTGACCACCTCAACGGAGATATTCTCAACTGGTCTGCCGATAATCTGGAGTACGTGACACCGGAAGAGAATCGCAAGAGAGCGCGATTACTGCGCGTGCTCCGTTCTATCGGTCGCGATCCCAAACAGATGAGCCGTGAAGAGCTCCTTTCAATCTTCAGCAAATACACATTTACTAATCCCCAAAACATCGATTAATTATGAGACCCATAGAAATGAATCAAGCCCTCATGGAGGCAATCAAGACAACAGAAGTATTAGGTGCCAGCGCATTGGAAGAGACACGCGCACTACGGCAGTTGGTGGCATCGGCTAACGCCCGTATCGAAGAACTGGAAACGGCGGCGGTGGAGGACGCGAAAGCACGTGCCATGGAGCAGAACGGAGAGGAGAAAGGGAAATTCCTCTTTGACGGTCACCACTTTGAGTTACGACGTGCGGAGACCTTCGATTTTGTCGGTAAGCCGCAGAAATACACGATGGCAGAGGGTGTCGCGTTCCGACAGAAGAGTGCCGAGCAGACCGTGCTCAAAGCCAAGTCGGCGGCGATCACCAAGGCGTTGAAAGCGATTAAGGATGCCTTCCCGGAGACGCACCCGAATATCGAGCCGGATAGCATCGACTTCACGGTGGTTTGTGTCGATTAATAACCCCACCCTAACCCTCCCCACAAGGGAGGGGAAAAGGGGGCCGGCAAAAAGAAACAAAAGAAAAAAGAACCAAAAAAGAATAAAAAGAAAAGTCCTGTCCTATGTCCGACTATTAAACCCCACCTAACCTCCCCTCAAGGGAGGAACGGACAGGACATGGGACAGGGCAATTTGAAAATTTATGCTATGGACAAGGACTTTAATGAGTTTTGGGACGCATACCAGCCGGACGAAAACCGTTTTCCCAGACGCAGGGCTGCCACTTTCCGGGCATGGAACGAACGGACACCGGCAGCACGCAAGGCGATATTGGCAAAGGTCAAGGCGGAAGGCGCACCAAAATGGAAGAACCCTTATTTCTATGTGGCGGACTTCCCCGAACCCGAACCGTATAACTGGAATGGTGACCCACGGATTGACGCAATGATGCGCACAGGCACAATCATCACTGCTAAATACAAAGGCCGTTGGGGCATGTACTCCCAAGAAGATGTCAGGGACTTTGGTATGGAAACAAAAAACTAAGAACTATGGCACAAGTGATTGAAAAAATGGTAAATGAAAAAATGGTAAATAACCTCTATCCTTTATATGACGTACCGTATTTGGTACGTGACCCGAATGAGTACCGGATGTCGGAGAAACGGCATCAGATAGAAGTACGCAATCAAGCCGTGGTGGATGATTATTTCCTTACGAGAGACAAAGGTGCTTCGGCGCATGAGGCGCGAAGGCAGGTGGCTACGAAGCACCTAATCACGGAAAAACGCTTTCGCAAAATCCTTAAATGGTTCTATGAAGAAGCAAAAAAACGGGAAAAATACGATTTTCTGATAAAATTTTCACTCTCTGAGGAACACTAAAAGGGGTTTTACTATTATCTTTGCAGCGGATTTTGAAAAAGGTCCGCTGTTTTTCGTAAAAGAGTGCTGAATGAGTCGTAAATGAGTCGCGCACACTTTTGGAAGCTTGTATCTTTTTTACAAAAAAACAAGCAAAATAAATACAAGCTATTAACAAACTGAATCAATAGCAAAAGCAAGAATACCACCATCAAAGAGTTGGGATGAAGTAGCAGCAGCGTTGCGGGAGATGGGCATCACGTTGGACCGGCACCGGTTGCCTGACGGTAGTTTCCGAGCCTATGTCCGCAAAGATCACATGGAGCGCTTTTTGACCCAACTACAAACAATTAACGAAAGAAAAAAACATGGACAAGCAAAAAATTTACAAGATCGTGACAACAGTAGTGACCGCTCTCCTCAGTTGTCTGGCGATAGCCTGGGGGTTGAGCTCCTGTAACGTCACCAGGACTATCACGACGCAGAGCCAGTATTACCAACGAGGCGACACCACCTGCACCATCGTCACCAAGACGATTGAAACCTACGATGCTTCGCGTAAGTAGCCCTAAGTAAATGCGCTAAAATTTCGTTTTAGCGGTAATTACACGGGCTCTTCCGCTCTTACCCCACGAATTAAAATTCGTCGGGGACCCCAATTAAATTATTTATTAACAACCTAAACTTTAACTATTATGGCAATTGTAAAATGGATGAAAGGAATCGAGTTTGTATCAGGTCTGCTGAGCAAACGTCCGAAGAAAGGTGCTCCTCACAGCGAGCACAGTAACGCACTCTTGGCTACCCACCGTGTGGCACCGACGTCTAACCCCGACTGCACGCGTATCTACGCCGTAGGCGAGTACAACCGCAGCACGCAGCCCTCTGCCAAAGAGTTGGCACTCCGCGAGCGCTTCACCGAGGTGCGTGCGATGGTCGCTACTCGCCGGAAGGATCTGAACAAGATCTCGCAGGACCAACTGGACTTCATCGCCCAGAAGGACCTCGCCACCGGCAAAAAGACCATGACGGCGTACCTGTGGAAAGTCTGCGGCGCAGAGTACGACGCGGCGCACAACGGTTAAGCGCGGCGAAGCCGCTGTTTAGGGCTGTAGGTTGCTCGCGCAAGGATGCGCGAGAAGTGCACAGAGTTGGTTGAGGGCCTGCGGCTGTTGAGCGGACTTCGTCCTGTTTAGCGCAAGCGGGGCTTGCTGTTGAGCGAGCTCCGCTCTGTTTAGCGCCGCACTCATCATATTATGCCGTGCTCGAGGGCGAAGCGAACCATCTCGACGGAAGATGAGAGACCGAGTTTGTTGAAGATATTGGTCTTATGGCTATTGACAGCGCGGAGGGAGATGTGGAATTCATCCGCTATCTCTTTGCCCAGTTTGCCTGCGCAACATGCCTCGATGATTTCCAGTTCGCGTTTGGTAAGAAGTGCTGAGGCGCGTTTATTGAGTTTGGCATCAGCTATATCGCGCACCAGTACCGCAATGTCGCGACCGTAGAAAGGCACTTCCTCCGCGACGGAGTCGATGGCGAGCCGTATTTCCTCCAAGGGTCCGTTCTTGCTGATAAAACCGTCAATACCAATAGCCATGAGTTGGGTGATGACATACTCTTTGGTATCTACGGAAAGAACGATGATTTTAATATCCGGATACTCGGTTCGCATGCGTTTAGCGACCTCGAAACCGTTCGTGCCGGGCATAAGGATGTCCAATAAGAGCATGTCGCAGGGTGTGCCTTTCTCCAAAGCAGCAAAAAGTTCTTCCGCCGAGGATGCGGAGATAGTAATGGTATGCGGCGTGTCATGAAGGACTCCCGCCACGCCTACACGAATCAGTTCGTGGTCATCTATTATAGCGATATTCATAAGGTTTTTCTGCGAAAAACGTTAAACTGTTAAAAAAAAGTACAAAAACATAGATAAACCCTTTGAGTGCTTTAGAAGCGAAGCTTCTTGCGTACTTCGGTGCTAAAACCCACTTGTGAGTAAACTCCCAGATGGTTTTTATCCCCAAACTCCGCAACTCTACGAGTATAAAGCACTCAAAGACATAAACATAAAAAATTGATAATTGAGAATTGAGAATTGAGAATTTACCATTTAGTTATTTACCATGTACCATTTCATTTGTTTTTTAGGTTTTTTTCTAAAATTCTCACCCTCACTGTCGTTCCATTTTCGGGTGAGCTATCAATAGTCAAAGTGCCTTTATTGAGCCGGATGAGTTCGCGACAAAGGAGCAGTCCGATACCTGTACCGCTCTCTCCGTTGGTGCCGGTATGGCTGACGACGCGCGTAGTAGCATGCATGATCTCGTCTATCTGTTCCGGAGAAACCGGTTCGCCGGAATTATGAACAAACAAGGTGTTCGGAGCTGTTGTGCCAACCTCTACGACACTTCCCTTGGGGGCAAACTTAACCGCGTTAGCCAGCAGATTCCGCAGCACGGTTCGGAGTGCTTCCCTGTCGGCTGTAACGAGTGTGCGTTCCGCCTTTACATCTATCGTTACGCCTTTGAGTTCTGCTGTGCTCCGCAATAGCGAAACGGTATCCGCAACCAGACTGCTTAGATCCAGACGCACCGGTTGCATGGTTCGTTTGCCTTGTTCCAACTGCGCTATCTCGCCCAGGTTACGTAGCAGTGCCAGTTGGCTGTCACTTCCTGAAAGGAGTTGTCCTACCAGCGCACGGGTTTGGTCCGGCGAGTAGAGTTCGAAATCGCGGTAGAACATACGGAGCACTTGTTGCTGCGCTACCATCGGGTTAGTCAGGTCGTGTGTGAGGATGGTGTACTGCCGCTCTTTATAACGTGCGGCTTCTTCTATAGCCCGCTTGCGGTATCCTATGAGGAGCACAACCACTATCAGAAGTGCTATTATTGCTATGGTGAGTATCGAAAAAAGGAGCAATTGTCGCGAGCGGGTCTGCTCCGCTTCTATGGTACGCTGCTGTGCGGCTATCTGCTGCTCTTTGCGGAAAGTGTCGTACCGCACTTGGGCTACGGTCAGTTGCCGTGCAGTCTCATCGGATTGTATCTGCTCATGGAGAACACGTGCTTTTTCCAGCCATTGGAGTGCTTCAGCCGGATGAGCATCGGCCGCAGCCTGGCGATACAGACGATCGCAGGCTTCGTATTCCTGCTTTTTCATCCCCAACTCACGTGCCAAGGTATAGGCTTTGTGCAGTTGGTTGTCCTGCAACAGGATGATGAGTTCAGAGGGTTTGTTGCCTGTTTCGCGTGCGATGTCGAGTGCTTGCCGGTTGTACTCTTTGGCACGCACTGTCTGACCTAATGCAGCATAGATATTTGCCAGTTGCGCGAGCCGCATCCCTTCTTGTGCTCTGCGTCCCAATTGCCGCTCTATTTGCAAAGCCTCGTCTGTGAGTTGCAGCGCTTCGGAGAGCATAGCCACTTGCTCCACTTCGGGCAGCGATTTGCTTTTCGCCAGGAGCACCTCGCCGAGCATTGCCTGGCGGGTAGCAAGTGATTTCTGGCTATGCGTAGCGTCCGTTGCGATAAGGGCGTTTTCAATGCCGATAGCGCGGTTGAGATATTCAATGGCGACATCCTGTTTGCCGGCGGATGAATAGATGCCGGCGAGGTTGCCAAGAGAAACAGAGAGGTCATACTGCGTACCATGCTGCTCGTCGTATTGGAGACATAGTTCGCCATAACGCAGCGCTTCGGTATAGTCCCCCAACCTATGGTAGCAGTAAAGGAGACATGAGTAGAACTCGCATTTCCACCCCATGGAGTCCTCCGGCACCAACGCCAGAGCGTCCATGTTAATCGATATAGCCTGCTCCAGTTGCCCCGCCATTGCGGCATCATACGCGCTGTCCACCTGCGCATCGACCTCCTCTCGCGTCATAGCCGAGACAGCCATGACGGAGAGAAAAGCGATCCATATAGTAAGTATCTTTTTCATTTCGTGTGCAAAGATACAACATTATTGCGAGATACGCAAATTTTATTTACCATTTGGTCATTTACCATTTAGTCATTTATTTGGCTATTTGACCTTGGGCGTTGTAGGTCTTGCCGTTACGCTCGATATACAGGATGCCGTTACGGAGGAACTTAGAACCCCTCTCCGTCTCTCCCCTCAAGGGAGAGGGAGTTTGTTCGATTCCGGTGGTATCTCCGGTGTTCTTGAAGACAGCGGTGATATTGATATTCTTGCCGTCCTCTACGGTGATGGAGCGCGGGTTGTCGGTTACGCCGTCGGACCACTGCACGAACTCATAGCCCGCGGCTGCCTGCGCCGTGATAGTCAGTTCGGTGCCTTCGGTGTACCATCCGGAGGTGAAGCCGATGATGGAACCTTGTCCTTCGGTAGCATCGGCACTGATGATTGCGCCTTTCGGAACAAACGACTCATCCACCTCTACGATCGGATCAATATAGAGATTATGCTCCGGCATGGTGATGACGCGTGGGTTGTCGGTGACGCCATCGGACCACTGTACGAAGAGATATCCCTCTTTCGGGCAAGCCTCAATGGTGATGATCTCTCCGGGGTAATGGAATCCGAAGCCGCCATAGACAGGACAGATATCCTCCAGATCCGCGTTGCTGTAATGGAGGATATAGCGGTTTACATCATTAGATATATTGAGCGACGTACCGTCCATTGCGCCGGAGATAATATCCGCCCGGATGAGCGAGAGGTTCGCATCGGTGCGGTTGGTGACTTTAAAGAGGCTGCTTCCCGAAGTCTTGATATATACATCGGCACCATTGACGGTCAGGGCATCATCGGAGCCTTTCAACTGCACGGCGCACTTGGTGGTGAGGTTGGTCTCGCCCCAAGAGGTAATCGTCTGCTTAGCATCTAACACCACCACATGGTCAATCACTAGCGGTCCGAAGGCCGCATAGATCAGGCGCATGTCGGTGCCGTTAATGGTCAGACGTTGTTTCGGCGTACCGGTAATATGGAAGCCGTAAGCACTATACAACACCACATCATTGGATGTATTCGTTGTAGAGGCATTGATGGTGATGAAGTGGTTCAGGACGATGGTCACCGGATCGGCGATATAGTTATCGATGAAGTCGGTGTTGGTGATATTATAGGTCATCGCCTTCATCGTAGTGAGGGTGTTGGTTGTCTCGTCGTACGCCCAGACACCGTCGCCGAGGACGTCATTCTGGTTATTGGAAGTGATCTGCGTGCCGTTGAGATAGATGCTATACGAGGTATAATTAGGTATCTGGCGGAAATGCGCGGTATAGGTATCCGAAGCGCCCACGGTATAGGAGAGCGGGTTGGTTATGAAACGATAGCCTTGGAGGTTCGTCCAGTACATGAACTCGTAGCCGGAGTTCGGGGTAGCGGTGAGGGTGACGGGCTGTCCTTCTTCGATATGCGTGCCGCCGCCGGAGACAGTACCCATGGTCTCGTCGGAGGAAACGACGTTGATATCGTAGTAGTTGATGACTACCTCGGGAAAGAAGATGGCGGTGTAGTATGCATTTTCGGTGACGGTAGCGGTGCGGGTTGCCTCGGTGGAGTTATCCTCATTCCAGCGGGCGAAATAGTAACCCTCGTTGGGGGTAGCGGAGATAGTGACTTCGGTGCCTTCGTTATACCAACCTTCGCCGGTGACGGTTCCCCAGCCGTTGGTCTGTACGTGGAGGTAATACTGCCTGAACTGCGGTTCGATCTGAATAACATTGTTGTCCCGGAAGGAGCCGACCTTGACGCTGGCTTTGAAGACATACGCATTTCTGTAATCGGCTACCGGTGAAGGACTCTTGCCCCACGCGTCCAGCCAGCTATCCTCCACAAAGATATCGCGGCATAAGAAAGCCGGGTCGTGTATCCGGTCGCTCTCGGCATAAATCTTAATGCGGTCCTTAAAGCGGATATCCGCATCGTGAATCGCAAAAGGTTCTTCCGCTACATAGGTGACTGAGAGCAGGTCGGCATCCTCTTCCGTCAAGGCTCTGTGGTGCGCACGGACGATGAGATCGCCATCGTAGGAAAGGATCTGCCCGCTGCGCCATCTGCCTTCCACCTCCACGGTCAGATTAAAACCGGTCCAATAGATACCGGAAAGGGTACTGAAGTTATTCGGGTCAGTGTTCTTCAGATAGAGGGTGTTGGTCAGGAAGTCAAAACGCGCCTTGCCATCATTGAGGATGTCGTCGCAGTTGGTGTACGTAACGGCGGTGTTAGAGACAGAGAAGTTCAGATCCGGGAAGAAATAGAACGACTGGCTCTGCAGGGACGTCATCTGCGCTATCTGCGCACGGGTGAGGGGTGCATAGACAGAAGGGTTGTTCCAGTCAAAATACTTCATGTCTTGGTCCGGGATGAGCGATAAGAGTTGTGCGCCGGAGAGGTTCGTTCCGTCTAACATACCCATGACAAACGTACCTTGGAGATTGCGCGGAGCATCGGCTTTCAGACCGAGACCACCGGCGTTCTTGCGGTTCTCCGAACCCAAATTGACACGATACAGGTTGAGCGTGTGTACGTGCGTAAGGTTCTTTAAATAGAGACAGTTGATGTTGGCTTCACGGGCATTGATGGTTATGTCCTCTTGATCATCCGTGATTAGGCCGTACGCATTGGATGCATATTGGCTGCCGTTCATAAGACCGACAAGGGTTGTGCTCTCAAGATTCAGCACGGATTTGTCGCCGGGCATATAGACCGCGCAGGGCTGGACAGATGCATCCACGAGCGTGTTGTTGCAGATCACCCCACCGTTGATGAGGGTGAGGTTGGCGCCGCGTCCTATGGTAATAGCCGGACGGATAGTGTTGGCGGAATGGGTCACGTTCCGTCTGAGTTCGTGCAGATCCATGTCAATGACACAGGTCTTGTTGGCGGGTACATACAGCACCCCGTCGGCGTCCCCATAAGTGATGTCCGCCGTAAGGCGAATAGTGTCCGAAGAGTACGAGACAGCATTGGCGAGTTGGCTGAGCGTACTCACGTCTGTAACAGCTGCATAAGAAGCAGCGAAGAGCAGCAACGCGGCTGCCAGAGAGATAAATCTTTTCATAAATTAAACGAGTTTAATTTCTGGAGCTTCGGCTGCGTCGAGTAGCATAAGCGAGCTTACACTCGACTTGCACGAACCTTCATATATTTTTTATAGGTAGTCATTGGTTGACCTATTTCGACTCATAGTATCGTAGTTATTGTGCCGGTTGTTCCGCAGGAACCGCATAGATGCGGGTGATACGGAGTTCTTTCAGCGGCGTGTGTTGGTCTATATTCGCATAGCTGATCTGCAAGGGATCGGTACATACCCGCGCCAATGTGCCTTCGTCATAGGAGAGGTGCCACCACGTGCCGCCGGCTCCGGGAAGCGCACGGTACTGCGGTTCGCGATAATCCGCCAGGAAAAGGACCAAGTCCTCCACCGTAGCCGTATCAGGCATGGAGAACTCGACCGGATGGTTATACGCATGCTCCGCTTCGCACACGTCCTGACGCATGAACAAAAGGGATAATATAGCTGTCATAAATATCATAAGCACATGATTCCTAATCCGACCAAAAGACACAGGACGAGCAGGACACCGATCATGCCCCAGGTGCCAAGATGAGTCTGTAACATATCCGTGAACCACTCCCAGTTAGCCAGCAGCCAGATGCATCCGGCGGTAAAGAGAATGACCCCGATGGCGTAAAGCAAAGCTTTGCCGCGAAAACGCATCACCCATGCGTAATAGATAGCCAGCAGGACGCCTGCACCGGTTAGGTACAGGGCGCCTTGCCAGCCTCGTGACATCCGGAGAACCCAGACGTTGATCGCCGGGATGAAGAGATACAGCAGTACCGCCACCACGATGATTCCTACCGGAAGAAGATATTTTAACAAGGTGTTCATTGGACCTCCGCACCGAGGGCATTATAGGTCTTGCCGTTCCGCTCGATGAGCAACTGACCGCCCTTGATCACCTTTGTACCTTTGTACTGCCCACTTGGCTCCCTTTGTACTTCCTCAATGGCCTCATCCTGAATTGGATAAGTATTATCCATAAACTCTTCCCAACCGTAAGCAGCTTGGTAAGCCTCTACGCTTTGAGCCGGAACATAGAGCGAAATGGTTTTGTCCACATAAGTTAAAAAGACATAATCTCCCAAAGCCGGCGGATTGATGGCCTTGCAAGTGATAGTTGTCAAACCGTCGCAACCAGCGAAAGCATAATCTCCAATGCTTGTGACACTATCGGGAATTGTTATAGAGGTCAAACCGGTGCAACCATAGAAAGCATAACCATCAATACCGGTGATATTACCCGGGATGATAGTATTCTGACAACCTGCGATAAGGGTATTGGTAGCCGTTTCGATAATCGCATTACAATTATTGCGGCTATCATAGACCGTATTTTCCTTTTCAACTACAATAGAAGTCAGATTAGGACAAACAGCGAAAGCACTATTTCCAATACTGGTGACACTATTGGGAATAATGATACCTGTCAAACTGCTACAACCAGCGAAAGCAGTAATTCCAATACTGGTGACACTATTGGGAATCGTTACAGAGGTCAAACTGCTGCAACCGTCGAAAGCACCATATCCAATTTTTGTGACGCTATTGGGAATGGTTACTGATGTCAAACCGGTGCAACCAAAGAAAGTAGATTCTCCAATGCTTGTGACGCTATTGGGAATCGTTACAGAGGTCAAACCGGTGCAATCAGAGAAAGTATACATTCCAATGCTTGTGATGCTATTGGGAATGGTCACGGAGGTCAAACCGCGGCAATTTTGGAAAGCACCATATTCAATGCTTGTGACACTATTGGGAATTGTTATAGAGGTCAAACCGGTGCAACCATAGAAAGCATCCTCTCCTACACCTGTCACATTAAACTCCATGCTATTATCACGTATAGATACGGGGATAGTAACAGGGCCAGTGAGGTTTTTATAATTATCAAGGTATAATACTTCGTATGTAACGAATGCCGTTTCGGTAGGTTCGTCCACCTGATAGTACAGATCGCCGTCTTTCATGATATACAGAGCATTATAGGTGACGTCTTGAGTCACTTCCGCAAATTTCTGATCCCATTTACGAAAAGTGTAGTAGTTGGGGAACACAACTTGCTCCCGCATAGTTTCTCCATATTCCCGTACCGTTTTGGCTGATGTTCCTTCGGACAAGCTGACCGAGAACTTCACTGTGCCGTTGACGGCAAACTTAACGGTGTAATCCACCGCATGAGCGGCTACTGCGCAGCAAAGGGCTGCGAGGAAAAGAGTAAATTTTCGCATAATAGTATTGTTTTAAGTATTAAGCTTATTTCACCTCCGTGCCGAGGGCATTATAGGTCTTGCCGTTGCGCTCGATGAGCAACTGACCGTTGCGAATGACCTTTCTACTTTCTACTCTCGACTCTTGACTCACTTCGTCAATGCCTTGTGCTTCAACAACAAATTCAGGCGTGTAAATAAAGCAAGAACTCCATGTGGGATATGATGTCGGTGAAGTTACACGGCATTCTTGTCCATTGACAGTACCCGTCATGGCTATTTCTTCTGTCCAGTCCGGGAAACGATATAATAACGCTTCATCTCCATCAATTCGTAAGTTGATTTCAAGGCGATAGATGCCCGGAGTGATTTCATTTCCATCTACTTTTCTGTCGTTTTCTGTAACATTATATAAATAGGTGTAACTAAATTTATACGGTGCATCAGCCGGAACTTGAAGAACCAGTGCAAGCGAGTCGTCAATGTGACCGCACCACCAGTCCATGCCTGCTTTGATGAACGAAGGATCCCAGTTGTTAACTTCTACATGCGTGATGATTGTACGTGTATCGCCTTGTTCTTGCTCCTCAAACTGGCCGTAGATAAGGGTGGTGTTCTCGGTCATCAGTTGATGGTTTGAGTATGGGTTTTCGGTACTGAGCAGTTGGTTATTCTTGTCATACCAACCGGTGAAGGCATACCCTTCCGCAGGCGTGGCAGTGAGATTGATATAATCGGCGAGCTCAATCCAGGCATAAGCTTGGCTTTCCGTTGACGGATTATCGTTTACCCTCACTTTGTTCCCTACGTTCTTCGGCGTTGCGCCATAGATCAGTCTGCGCAGGTTAGATGAGATGACAACTTGAGTGGTTTTGCTGTACTCCGAAGACGTTCCTGACCGCATGATTCGTCCGTCAGAAACGACCACTGCATCCGAAGGCGAGGTGATGGCACTGCGAGCGATGACTGTTCCGCCGGTACGAATACGGCAAGGCATCATATAAACGGTAGCGCCATCAATAATCAGTTTTCCGCCTGATTGCGAATAGATAGTTCCGGCTCCGTTGCCGGCTCCCTGCAGATTGACACTAATCGGATTCTCAATGAAAATATCTCCTGTGTAGGACCAGATAGCCGGTGCCCCGTCGGTACCGGAAGTTACGATTTTCAGTTCCGCTACAGAAGAGGGGTTCTCCTCCGAGGTGATCAGCAGCCGCCCCATGGTATGGATAGCGCCGGTATAATCCGGGACACCGGACATAGAGATGTAGTTGTCCGTGCCTTTGAGCATAATCGTCAATGTCGAGGCGAAATCCGACCAAATAATCGCGCTGTTGCCGGTAGTCTCGATGGTGGCGTTGTTGAGCGTGAGCGTGTTGGTGGCAGGGTCAAAACTAACTTTGCCGTCGCCCAGCACATCGGTTTTGTTAACGTCCGTTACAGTAATGCCTGCTATCGTGAGGCTATAGTTAACGGCATTCATCATTGCGCAGCAGCAGAGGGCTGCGAGGAAAAGAGTAAATTTACGCATAATAGTATTGTTTTGATTATTAGTTTTTATAGCGATAATCTTTTCTTCCCAAACGGAGACGAGAAGCGAACAGGCTCTGTTCCACCTCGTTCAATTGACATTCATAGAACCCATCAATAGCCGTAGTCAGCAAGAGGCAGAAATGCTCGGCGTCATGGTATTCTCCGGTGATGGTATGACATTGGTAATCCGGGTTTCGGAGAAAACACCTAGATTCCTCCGTCACATCAAAGGCATTGTGGATATAGACTACCGCCTCGCCTTTTTTCAGGATGATGGCCATCGGTTCATGAGGCTGGCAAGCAAAGCGGTATATCTGACCCTTGTAGCGCAGACTCAGTCCGTCCGCCTCGAAAGACAAGAGACGCGAGTCATCCTCGTAGATGACGTTGGAGGGTTTGGCAGGCTTCTTTGGTTTCGGCACCGGGCAACCATACTTGCACTTCGGCTCCGAAGGACGAGGATGAGCATGCAGATAGTAATAGACTATCGCTCCTATTGCTATGAGAAGACAGATCGTTACCATAATCATGGGCAAGTGGTTAAAAGGTTAGCGCAGACCCACTCCTCGTCCATCCATCCAAAGACGGCGTAGTACTGCGGGGACTCTTCCCAGTCCCAGTTATTCGGGTTCGTCCGGCATAGGACGCGGCGCGTCTTGGGATCCGCATCGACGACGTCCAGATGGCAGGAGACCTTCAGTTTGTCCCATACTTTCTTGCCCTCGGACTCTTTGTACAGTTTGATGGTCTGACCGCCGTAGTTACGGGAGATGAAACTGACCGAATCGGTCTTGATAATCGGATAGCGCATGCCGGCAAAGGGATCTTTATAGCGCGAAGCGGCAGGGATAGGCTCGCCGTTCTCGTCCTCTTCGTCCAGATACATCGTCAGGTCTTCATCCAGGCACCAATGGCTCATTACGATCCACCATCCGTCGTGCAAAGGGTAGAGATTGCCCTCAAAGGCGTAGCCCATATAGTCGAAGCAGAGATAGAAAGCGTCTTTCTCTTGGACACCCGACGGCAGCGCCTTCAGTTCACCCAAAACTGCGGTGGGCCAGTACTCGACCTCGCGCGCCTTGTCGTTGGCTCCCGGTACAATAAAATCTGAGCCTAACTCTTCGTCTGCGGGAGTCCATTCGTACAGCGCCTCTTCATCCACCCATGAACGGAAAGAGGTCATGTTACCTTCCCGGTCGAACTCGTAGCGGTTGCCCCATTTTCGTCCGTCGGACTTCCATTGATGGCTGACCGCCTTCACGCCTACCGGCAGATCGAAGAGCGCTATATCCTTATAATATTTTATTTCGCGCACGATCACGCTCGCGCATGTATAGCCATCCTCACTCGTATGGACCATCTCGAACCAGTTACCCTTACGGTCATACCGAATACCGAAATAATTGCTCGTCGGGCCGTCCGGCGTCCATTGATTATAACAGAACGTCGTGTCGCCGTGTTCTTTCTCTGCTTTGTCCCGGAAATCCGCCCCCTTGTATTGCGGAGGAAAGAGCTCGAGCGTCAGATCCGCCCACTCATCCACCGTGTTATGATCGGCGTTGTAGGTCTCCTCGAAGATGATTTTTCCTTGCTCGTCGTAAGCGTAGCGGTAATGCGCCCAGAGCCCGAAGACGCAACCTCCGTTCTCGAAGAAAGGATGCGTATATTCGTAGTATTCCGTCAGCCGCCCGCGGGTGTCGAACCGCCAGATCTTCTTGCCGTAGTTGTTATAGTCATACTCCGTCACCTCCTGTACCGCTCCGCGCAGGCCGAACCAAGCCAGATGATCCTCCGGCACCGAATCGCGAGGGATGATCAGCTCCGCCTTTGCCGTAACAAGAAACACGGAGCAAAGCACAAAGGATAAGAGATGCTTCATTATTTCTGCACTTCAGGAGTGATACGCACACGTTTAGCCGGCATACCGTCGCCGAAGCAGATGCAGGCTTTCTCGGTATCGACGAAACCGCCTTTTGGTTTCTCTAACCAGCTGCCGTTGAGATTCAGTTCTTTGGTCACTACTGCCAGATTTGCTGTGCTTACTTCTGCTATCAGCGTAGCGGCATTGACCGTAATGGCTTCACAGAAGAGGGCATACATGCCTTCCTGTGAATTACGGGACATGAGTGAGACAGCGGCATCTTTGTTAATCGTCAGCGACGGGCACTGCAGAGCCGAACCGCTGATATTAGAGGTAACAGAGAGTTTAGCCGGTTGTGCTGCCTCGATGATCAAATTGTCCTTGAATACCAACGCAGCCTTGAATTCTGCATTCCCTTTGAGCAGGATATGAAGGTCCTTGCCGGTCTCGAAGACCACCAAACCCTTACCGAGGCTGAACATAAATCCATCCTCTAACACCAAGGTGTTGGTCGATTTATCGTACTTCACTTTCCCGTTTTTGAAGATCTCAGAAGGAATACCGTTGCCTTTTGCCTGCACCATTACAGAAGCAAAAAGGAGCATCAAAAAGATACAACATTTGCGCATAATAGTAGATATTTATATATTCGTTAAATGAAAAAATTTTTCACGCTGCAAAATTACTGCTTTTCGGGCACGTACACAAGTACCCAAAACTCGCATTTTTTAGTAGCACATATTGCGGTAATCCGCTACACACAAGCACCGAAAAAGAACGCCCCGCATACCATGCGGGACAAAGAACATAGAGAGGGTATGAGGAGAGAAACGGAGCAAGAAAAAAAAGCTTGTCATAACAAAGAGAGCGTATACAGAAACACGGCAGGTTCGATGCCTGCCGTGTTTCTCACTATGCACGCGCATATACGCGCAATCCTTATAGTAATATTACCACGCTGTACCCTCGTCGGAAGTGGCTTGTTACGACTCGCAAAACACGTTTTGCGGAAAGTAACCGCACTCCCTCCTCTCCCCACAAATTAAAATTTGCGGGGACCCCAAAAAGAAAAGAACGGTCTTTAAACCGCTCTTTTCTCTATTATATTCCAATGCACATATTACCACGCAGTTCCTAACATGCGGAGGTAGCTCTTATAACGCCACTGTGCATTCTCTTGCGCTGCTGCAAACAATTCCGCAGCTTCGTTCGGGAACTGTTTTGCTACAGAAGCGAAGCGAACCTCACCCTTGAGGTAATCCTGGAACTTATCCCACTGCGGCTCTTTGGAGTCGAGCTGGAACGGGTTCTTGCCCTCAGCCTCGAGCTGCGGGTTGTAACGCCAGAGGTGCCAGTAACCGCACTCTACGGCTTTTGCCTCCTCGGCTTGGCTCTTGCCCATACCGGCTTTCAGACCGTGGTTGATACACGGAGCGTAAGCGATGATGAGCGACGGTCCGGGATAAGCCTCCGCCTCACGGATAGCCTTGAGCGTCTGAGCCTGGTCAGCACCCATAGCGATCTGGGCTACATAGACATAACCGTAGGTGGTAGCAATCATACCGAGGTCTTTCTTGCGGACACGCTTACCCATAGCAGCGAACTTGGCGATAGCGCCGAGCGGCGTAGCTTTGGATGCCTGACCACCGGTGTTGGAGTACACCTCTGTATCGAGTACGAGGATGTTGACATCTTCGCCGGAAGCGATGACGTGGTCGAGTCCGCCGTAACCGATATCATAGGAAGCACCGTCACCACCGACGATCCACTGGCTGCGTTTAACGATATGGTCTTTCTCAGCGAGAATAGCCTTGCAGGTATCGCAACCGCATTTCTCCATAGCAGCCACCATCGGCTCGTAGAGGTCGTTGGTGATCTTAGCGTCATTGCGGTTGTCGAGCCACTTCTGGAACATCTCTTTGAGTTCAGCCGAGCAGTCTGCGCACTCCAGACCCTTCTGCATGAGGGCTGCGAGACGCTCACGCAGTTTGCGGTGGGCAATCTGCATACCGAGACCGTACTCGCAGAAGTCCTCGAAGAGGGAGTTGGACCAAGCCGGACCGTGACCCTTGGCGTTCTTGGTGTACGGAGTAGAAGGAACAGAACCGGAGTAGATAGAGGTACAACCGGTAGCGTTAGCGATGATCTCGCGGTCGCCGACGAGTTGGCTGATGAGCTTCAGATACGGAGTCTCACCGCAACCGGAGCAAGCGCCGGAGAACTCAAAGAGCGGCGTAGCGAACTGCGAGTTCTTGACGTTGGCAGCGATGTCAACGAGGTCCTGCTTGGAAGCGACGTGCTCTACGCAGTAGTCCCAGTTGGCAGCCTCTCCGAGTTGTCCCTCGAGCGGTACCATCTGGAGCGCCTTGCCTGTCTTCGGGTTGCCCGGACATACATCGACGCAGTTACCGCAGCCGAGGCAGTCCATAACGCCGACCTGCATACGGAAGTGCATACCCTTCATAGCAGCCGGAGCCTTCATCTCGCGTGTAGCCGCACCGTTGAGGCCCTTGAGCTCCTCCTCGTCGAGAACGAACGGACGAATACAAGCGTGAGGACAAACATACGCACACTTGTTACACTCGATACAGTTGTCTGCGGTCCAAACCGGTACGAACGCCGATACGCCGCGTTTCTCGAACTTGGCTGTACCAGCAGGCCATGCGCCGTCCTCGATGCCCTTGAAAGCGGAAACAGGGAGGAGGTCACCGTCCTGACCGTTGATAGGACGAACGACCTTGGTGATGAACTCAGGCTCGTCGCCGTAGTCCTTAGCGGGATCAGCAGGCAGGCTCGACCATGCGGGATCGATAGCCAGCTCCTGATACTCGCCGCCGCGGTCCACAGCTGCGTAGTTCTTATTAACGACATCCTCGCCCTTCTTGCCGTAGGACTTCACGATGAAGTGCTTCATCTCCTCTACTGCTTTCTCAACAGGGATGACAGCGGTGATGCGGAAGAAAGCAGACTGGAGGATGGTGTTGGTACGGTTGCCCAAACCGATCTCCTGCGCAATCTTGGTAGCGTTGATGTAATAAACTTTAATCTTATGGTCAGCGAAGTATTTCTTCACTTTGTTCGGCAGGTTCTTAACGAGCTCGTCTCCCTCCCAGATGGTGTTCAAGAGGAACGTACCACCGTCCTGCAGACCGCGGGTAACATCGTACATGTGGAGGTACGCCTGAACGTGGCAAGCCACGAAGTTAGGCGTGGTAACGAGGTAAGTCGAGTGGATAGGCTCATCACCGAAACGGAGGTGCGAGCAGGTGAATCCACCGGATTTCTTACTGTCGTAAGAGAAGTAAGCCTGGCAGTATTTGTCGGTGGTGTCACCGATGATCTTCACAGAGTTCTTGTTAGCACCTACGGTACCATCGGCACCCAGACCGTAGAACTTAGCCTGGAAGAGCGAAGCGTCACCCATCGCGATCTCCTCGCCAACCGGCAGAGAAGTGAAGGTGAGGTCATCGTTGATACCTACGGTGAAGTGGTTCTTCGGCTCGGGCAGAGCGAGGTTCTCGAAGACAGCCAACATCTGCGCCGGAGTGGTATCGTTGGAACCCAGACCGTAGCGTCCGCCTACAACGAGCAGATCCTTCAGACCGAGTTCGTCGAGTGCGTCTTTTACATCGAGGTAGAGCGGTTCGCCGTTAGCGCCCGGCTCTTTGGTACGGTCGAGCACGCAGATACGTTTTGCGCTCTTCGGCAGCGCCTCCTGCAGATACTTGAGGCTGAACGGACGATAGAGGTGTACGTTGATGAGACCGAGTTTCTTGTTGCCCTTGGCAGCCTCGTAGTCGATGACTTCGCGGATAGCCTCGCAAGCCGAACCCATACAGATGATGATGTTCTCTGCGTCAGGAGCACCGTAGTAGTTGAACGGACGGTACTCGCGGCCGGTGATCTTGCTGATCTCCTTCATATAATCGGAAACGATATCCGGCACTGCGTCGTAGAAACGGTTGCAGCTCTCGCGGTGAGCGAAGAAGACATCGGGGTTCTCCGCCATACCTTTCATCTCCGGACGCATCGGGCTGAGGGCACGCTCACGGAACTCCTGGAGTGCCTTGTAGTCCACCAGCGGACGGAGATCCTCCATATCCATCGCCTCTACCTTCTGGTACTCGTGCGAGGTACGGAAACCGTCGAAGAAGTTCAAAAATGGCACGCGGCTCTTGATAGTAGCCAAGTGAGCCACACCGGCGAGGTCCATCACCTCTTGTACGGAAGCCTCAGCGAGCATAGCGAAGCCGGTCTGGCGGCATGCCATGACATCCTGGTGGTCACCGAAGATACAGAGCACGTGGCTTGCCAGCGTACGAGCCGATACATGGAAGACGGTCGGGATCAACTCACCGGCAATCTTGTACATGTTCGGGATCATCAGCAGCAGACCCTGCGAAGCCGTGAAAGTGGTGGTGAGCGCACCTGCGTTCAGCGAACCGTGAACAGCACCTGCGGCACCTGCCTCAGACTGCATCTCCTGCACGAGAACGGTCTCACCGAACAGGTTCTTGCGACCTGCGGCAGCCCACTCGTCCACGTTCTCCGCCATAGGCGACGACGGCGTGATAGGATAGATGGCTGCTACCTCGGTGAACATGTAAGCTACATGCGCCGCAGCGGCGTTACCATCCATGGTCATAAATTTCTTTTCTTTTGCCATAAGATAAATTTGTTGTTAAAATATTGTTGAGTTGATAAAAAGCTAGTTAGCTAGTATACTAGGATCCTAGGACCCTAGGCCCCTAGTACAAAAATCCAAGAAGCCACAGCGGGATCATATTACCCCTGCCGAACTCCATGTCCGCTACTGCCGTAGGACGGATCGTATCGCGGCTGGACGGCTTTTCCCGGACATCGAAATAATAGGTGTTATCTACGATAAACATCGCCGAGCGCTCCGTGGCGTTCACCTTGTGCGAGCCGTGGATAGCGGTGTAGAAATAGGTCTCGTACATATCCATCGGATTCAACTCACGGGTGAAAATCATGCGCGCCAGGTTGGTATTATGCATATATACCTTGGTCGGCTTCATGGGGAAATTCTTGTTCTCCATATAGAGCAGATTGATCAGGCGCGAGTCCTTGAGATATTTGATATAGTTCATCGTCGTCGCGCGGCTGAGTTCGATCTCGTCGGAGATGCTGGACACATTCAGTGCGCTCGGTGCCTCCTCCATCAGGATATAAAGCAACTTGCGCAACTTATGAAGGCATGCCACGTCTATCTGCTTGATCATCAGCACATCCACCTCCAACTGGCTGTTCATCGTCTTCAGCAACTCCGCCTCAAAAGAAGTACTCTCCAGATACGAAGGGTAATATCCGTGATGCAGATAAGCCTTGAAATAATCCAGAGGATGAACCCGTTCGCATATCTCGCGCGAGATGGAAGCATGGCGTTGGATGATCTCTTCCAGCGTATAGGAATGGAGACGCAATCCCGTCTGCAGATTGAGGTACTCGCGGAACGAGAAACCGCGGAGGTTGTAGGTCTGCACGATATCCTTCAGGTCGTTGTTATCCTCGTCAATCGGCATGACGGGGGTTGCACAGAAGATGATATGCAGTTTCTTGAAACGGGAATAGCACCGTTTCAACTCGCGCGACCAGTTGGGATACTTGAACAGCTGGTCCAGCAACAGATATTCTCCGCCTTTCGATACAAAATCAGACGCCAGCTCCATCAGCGAATGCTTGGTAAAGAAGAAGTCATTCATGCTGACGTAGAGGCACGGACGAACCACTTTGGGTGCTTTTCTGCGACGCTTCTTCTGCGTCTCCTCTTCTTGCCGTTTCTGAAACTCTGCCTCTATCTCTTTCGCGCGGAACAGAAGGAAATCCGTCTTTCCTACTCCTCGGCCGCCTTTGATAGCTATCAAACGATCCCCCCAATCTATCTCGTCCATCAGTTGGCGACGGATAGGCATTTTTGCGCGAGCCACGAGAAAATCATGGATACGGAAGAATGCGTCTAACATGGACGCTTTCTCCTCCGGAATCATCGGAGAAGTCAGCTCGGCTTGTACATTAGTTTGTTCGGTTAATGGTTTATTTTCTTCCATTTTGGCCAATTTTTTGAAAATACGGTGCAAAATTACAAAAAAATATTGAAATTTGCAATACCTACCTTACATTTTTTGCAAAAAAAATGAGGAACTACCTTTATAGTCCCCCAAAAATGCACATTTTTACGCTAAAAATGCCCCATTTTGCAACGCTTAAAGGCTGATTGCACCGCTCGGGCATACACCTTCGCAGGTTCCGCACTCGATGCAGATCTCCGGATCAATGGAGTAATGTTCGCCTTCGGAGATTGCTCCTACCGGACATTCGTCAATACAGGTACCGCAAGCTACGCAGTCTGTTGAAATTTTGTAAGCCATAAGATTATTTATTTATTTGATTATTTACAATTTTCACATTTATTTTGGTCATTTGACCATTTGCGAGTGCAAAATTACTACTTTTTTTTGATACTACCAAATTTTAGGGATTTTTTTTGCTTTTTTCTTTCGACTTTCTGCTTTCTACTTTGAGCGAAGCGGTCTTTTCTCTTTCTACTTCTTCCTCTTTTTCGCCGTAGCGAGCGCAGCAGCCAATTGTGCGGCAGGACCCGTCAGACCTTTGTCCGTCAGACCTTTGCGACGCGCGAAAGTAGTCCAGTCTTTGGCTCCGCCTTCAGACACCGGCATCCCTAATTGTAGGTAATGACAATAAGCTATCGCCAACGCATCCGTTGCATCCAGTTTCTTAGGCATTTTCTCTTCCGGGATATGCATGAACCGCTGCAACATTCCCGCCACCTGCTCTTTGGACGAATGGCCGTTTCCCGTGATCGCCATCTTGATTTTCATCGGCGAATACTCGTATATCGGCACATCCTTGCTTAGAGCCGCAGCGATTGCCACTCCTTGCGCGTGAACAATCTTGATCATCGTCTGAGGGTTTTTATCCACAAACTGGGTCTCTATCGCCAGACACGACGGATGGTATTTGTCTATGATTTCCTGAAGAAAAAAGAACTCCTTCTGCAGACGCGGATACTGACCTTCTATCTTATGTACGTCAAACGCGCCAAACTCCAGTATTTCAACCTGTTGGCCGACGGTGTGCAGGATGGCGTAACCCATAAAAAGTGTACCGGGATCAACACCAAGAATGATATGTTCTGTCCGATTCTTGTCTATCATCGCTATTACCTTTGTCTGTCATCGCTATTACTCTTGTCTGTCATCGCTATTACTCTTGTCTGTCATCTCCATGCGGATTTAGAGTCCGTTACGACTCCGCACCAAAGGATAACCCAAGGATTCCCCAAGGATAACCGAAGGATAAACGTATTTTTTTGCAATTCTTATGCTTTTACTGTATATATACTATGTATATATACACATTTTAGTCTTTCTCTCGGTTCCGGATAAAACCGCGGATCACTACAACTATCGCTCCGGCGATAAGTACACCATCCGCCCATGGCTCTATCTTTGCTACACTCAGGGCTGCACCCACGCCGAGAATCACCATACCGATGATTAATAATATACTTGATTTTCTCATATTCCTAACCTTTCACTTTTCACCTTTCACTTTTCACCTTTCACCTTTCATCCACCAGGTAAATATCTTCGTTTTCCCGATGCATATAATAATGTTCGCGCGCGTACTTCTCCAGGCTGTCCGGATGATGAAGCGTCTGTAACTCGCGTTGCGCTTTCTCCGTTCCTTCGAGGTACATGTCCCGTTGTTCCTCCAGATGACGGATTTCACGGCTACGGCGGATCGTCTGTATCAGACTCTGCTCGCCGATAAACAGGAACACCGTCAAAAAGACAAGGATGGTAATTACATACTTGCCCCATTTACGGATCTTTATTGCATTCCAGAATTCCGAAAAACTCATACTTATTCGTGTCCAATTGTCAAAATCGGTGGCAAAGTTACGAAAAAACTTGCACATGTGCAAAAAAATGTGTAAATTTGCAGCGATTTTATGAAAAAAGACACATGAAGGTTCGTTTCACATTGATGGCAATGATAGTGATGTGCAGCTCCCTGTTCGCACAAGTGCATATCTCGATTGCCGATCCCGGAACTTGGTCGGTGGAAGCGCTCCGGCCGTACTTGGGGCAAACGGTTGTTTTCGACATGCCGATGGTGGTGTGCGCTAACGCGAACGGAAACTACACGGTCTCGCCGTGGCGCAGGTTTCAGCCGGAGAGCCGGGGAATAGCCGGTTCCGAGGAGTTCAACGAAACGGTGCGCGTGAACAACTCATGTATGTTCTCTCTCGCGAACGTGAGCGGTTATCACCGGTGCGGAGAGAAGATTATTAACCTGAAAGCCAAAGTGGACAACTCCTCGCCTGCCAAACTGACTTTCCAGTCCGGCACTTGGTCCGGCAACAAACGCGCAGACCTGGAAGCAGGATTGCCGGATCTGGGCGACTACCGGTTGTTGGTGTGCGGATTTAACCTCGAGAACTACTATATGACATGGGGTTCGATGGGAGCGGACAGTTATGCCGAGCACCAGGACCAGCGAGCCAAAGTGAGTGCCGCGCTGAAGAAGATTAACGCCGACATATACGGACTTGTCGAGTTGCAGCAAGGAGACGAAGCAATCGCAGAGATCGTCTCTGACCTGAACAAAAACCTCCCTCATCGTTCTTACCGCCATTTTCACGATGCCGGTTCGGGGACGTTCCAGAAAGTCGATTTTGTCTATGATTCCAAAACAGTAGAGCCGGTCGGTTTGCCGACAGAAACCAATGTGGAAACCCAGAACCGCAAGAAAATGCTGTGCTTCCGCGAACTGGCTACAGGAGAACGCTTCATCTACTCCATCAACCATTTCAAAGCAATGAACACAGGCGGAGGAGACAGACGTGTCAACGAATCAAAAGCGGTATTCAAACTCTATAACTCTTACCGCCAGAATAGTAACATACACGAGAACGATGCGCTCTTCATGGGGGACCTCAACTGCTATGCGTTTACAGACCCTATCCTTGCTTTCGTCAATAACGGTCTGATAGACCTTCACCGTGCGTTCCATGCCGACAGCAGCTATAGTTACATGTTCGGAGGCTTGGCAAGTTATATTGACCATGCCATCTGCAGCGAGACGATGTACCGGCAAGTGACAGGCATGGCGGCATATCATATCAATTCGGATGAAGACGACCGTTATACCTACGACAAGTCAAGCGACAGGACGATGTTCCGTTGCTCCGACCACGACCCGGTCTTAGTTGGTCTGAAACTGGATAGCACGCTCTCGTTGAGTTTTGAACCCTATGTCGCTAACACGTCCCTAAACACCGACAGCATGGCGTTCTATTATGTCTATACATCCGCTACGGAAGATCCGCTGGTCTATTTCGATATCTATTCCATCAACGGAATGCCTATCTGTCCGCCGACGAAAATCATTTACGAAGGAGACATCTTTGAGAAACACTCCAAATACTATACGTTTTCCACTAAAAACCAAAACCTGCCTGACGAGCTGAAGCGCTTCATGCCGCTTCCGCCGGGGCTGTATGTGCTGCATTTCTATTACAAAGGAAACATTATTTCTCATAAACTGATTGTCAGATGATGGATCTCTTTTCCGCCATAGAAGAACCGGAGCGCGAAGAACTGAAAGCGCTGCGAAAAGAACTGGAAGAAGCCAACTATAAGTACTATGTACTTAACATGCCTACTCTTTCAGACCGTGAGTTCGACGAGAAAATGCACCGTCTGCAAACGCTCGAAGCACAGTTCCCGGATATGTTTGACCCGAAATCTCCTACACAGCATGTGGGATCGGATTTGGGCAAGAAAGGTTTTGAGCAAGTCAAACACAAATACCCGATGCTTTCTTTGGCGAACAGTTATTCGCGCGAAGAAATCGAAGACTGGGTGCGCAAGTTGCCTTCGGGCGTGGAGATTGTGTGCGAACTGAAATACGACGGACTCTCAATCTCGCTGTGGTACGAACATGGCGTTCTGGTCCGCGCGCTGACAAGAGGAGACGGACAACAGGGAGACGACGTCATCGCAAATATCAAAACCATACCTTCTATTCCTTGGCGGATAGAACGAGACGACATTCCGGAATTCTTTGAGTTACGCGGTGAAGTACTGCTGCCTTGGGAACGGTTCGAAGCGCTCAACAAAGAGCGTGAGGAACAGGAAGAACCGCTCTTTGCCAACCCGCGCAACGCCGCTTCCGGCACACTCAAACTGCAAGACCCGAAAGAAGTAGCGCGCCGCGGACTGACAGCATACCTCTATTATATGCTGGGAGAAAATCTGCCGGGAAAGACCCATTACGAACGCCTGCAAACCGCCAAAGAATGGGGTTTTCATATCTCTGATGCGATCAAAGTCTGCCACTCCGTGGATGAAGTGATGGCGTATATCGCTTATTGGGACACGGAACGCAAGAACCTGCCGGTTGCAACGGATGGCATCGTGCTCAAAGTAAACAACTTAGCCCAACAAGAAGAACTCGGCTATACCGCCAAGACGCCGCGATGGGCGATTGCATATAAGTTCCCCGCAGAGAAACAACTGACATTATTAAAGGAAATCACCTATCAGGTAGGGCGCACAGGTGTTGTCACGCCGGTTGCAAACCTCGAACCGGTGCAACTCTCCGGCACAGTGGTACAACGCGCCACACTGCATAATGAAGATTTCATCCGTTCCCTCGACATCCGGCCTGGAGACATGGTATGGGTGGAGAAAGGAGGTGAAATCATCCCGAAGATCGTCGGTCGTGCCGACCGCGAAGAAACTAGTGACCCTAGGATTCCTAGGACGCCTAGTTTTCCTAGTTGTTGTCCCGAGTGCGGGACTCCACTCGTGAGAGTGGACGGCGAAGCCGCTTGGCGGTGTCCGAACGAAACGGGATGTCCGCCACAGATAAAGGGTAAGATTGAGCATTTCGTTTCACGCAAAGCCATGGATATTGAAGGTCTGGGAGAAGAAACGATTGACCTGCTCTATCAAAAAGGTTTATTGCACAACATCGCAGATATATATTCCTTGCGCCAGGCAGATATTGCCGCGCAGGAACGGCTCGGAGACAAATCGGCACAGAATATTCTGGATGGTATTGAGGCTTCCAAGAAAGTGCCATGGGCCAGAGTTCTCTTTGCGTTGGGAATAAGAATGGTAGGCGAGACCACCGCGAAAAAGATTGCACGTGTTTACAACACGATTGATTCGCTCCAGTGGGCTACGGCGGAGCAGTTATGCGCAATCGAAGACGTAGGACCGCAGATAGCGGAAAACATCGTCAAATACTTTGAAGACATCCGCAATCTGGAGATATTGGACCGCCTTCGCCAAGCCGGTTTGCAGATGGAAGGCGAGGCGGCAGCAGAACCGGCCTCAGACAAACTGGCAGGCATGAGTATTGTTATATCCGGAACATTCAGCCTGCACAGCAGGGACGAATACAAAGCCATGATTGAGGCGCACGGAGGAAAGAACGTAGGCTCGGTCAGCAAGAAAACTTCCTTTATCCTCGCCGGAGAAAACATGGGACCGGAGAAACTGAAGAAAGCCGAGGCCCTCGGTATCAGACTAATGAGTGAAGAGGAGTTTTTAGAAATGATAAAATAAGAAAATCAGTAAATGAGAAAATGAAAAAATTATACTGGTTCATATTTGATTACTTGCGCCAGCGGATGCCGGAGCGCGAACCGCGATTCCCGCATCTTGACCAACCGCTCAAGGTGATGATTATCTATGAGAGCGATGTGCTGGAGCGGAATGACAGTATCAAATCCATCCGGCAGGACTTGTTGCTCCGTCAGATGGATGTTACGATGTGGGGATATGTTGAGAAGAAAGAGATTGTCTCACTCGTTCTGCCGCAAAGCCGCATCCTGGGGCTGGCTGATTATAACCTGCTTGGCAAGCCGCGCGATTATGTGCTACGCGATTTGACAGCAGAACACTACGACCTGCTCATTGATCTTACTACCCGTCCCCTTTTGCCGCTGCGATATCTGACGATGTTTGCAGATGCGGATTTCAAAGTAGGTCTTAACTTAGGCGAAGGAATACACGATATGCTTCTCTCACTACCGGACTTCACGCCGGAGCAAGGCAATGAAGCGCAACTGGAAGCCTCATGGCTCTATAACCAGATCATGAGTTACCTTACTACCATCAAAAGCAACGACTGATAACCCCTCCTTTCATGGGAGGGAATAAAAAAAATGAAAAATAATAGTCAATTGAAAGGATTAGGAACCGCTCTTATTACGCCGTTCAAGGCAGATGGGAGCGTGGATTACGATGCTTTGGCGCGTCTGCTGGACACACAACTCAAAGGTTTTGTGGACTATATCGTAGTGCTCGGAACTACCGGCGAAGCAGCTACACTAACTCCTGAAGAGAAAAAAGAGGTAAGGCAGTTCATCGTCAACTACGTCCACACCCATCCTGTCCCCTCCCTTGAGGGGAGGTCGGGAGGGGTTATCCCTTTAGTATTGGGAGTCGGAGGCAATAACACAGCCGCTGTATGTGCCGAGTTAGCCGCCATGCATGGCGAGCTCATAGACAACTACGCAGCTATCCTTTCCGTTTGTCCGTACTATAACAAGCCCAACCAGGAAGGGCTATACCAACATTTCTGCGCCGTGGCAGAGGCAAGCCCGATTCCCGTAATATTATATAACGTACCCGGGCGCACGGGCGTAAACCTGCTCCCGGAAACCGTCATGCGGATCTACAACGCCCATCCCGACAAGATCCTCGGCATCAAAGAAGCCTCCGGCAACGTGGAGCAAATCAAGAGGTTAATAAAAATGAGTACAGAATACAGACTACAGAATACAGACCAAATCAGTCCGTACTCTGTCAGCGAAGCGGTCTGTACTCCGTCAGGCAAAGCCGGTCTCTTAGTCATCTCCGGCGATGACGGCATAGCCTGCGAATTGATGGAAGCAGGAGCGGCAGGTCTGATCTCCGTAGCCAGCAATGCCTTCCCTGAAGACTTTTACCACATTGTACATGACAAAGATGCGGCGTTGCAAGCAAAATACGCAGAGATGATTCGCCTTCTTTTCGCAGAAGGCAATCCGGTAGGCATCAAAGCCGTCTTGGCGCAGAAAGGTATTATTGAAAACCAACTGCGCCTCCCCTTAGTCCCTGCCAGCCAGGAACTACAAGAAAAGATTCTCCGAGAACTCGGAGAAATCTGAGTAATACCCCCGCCTATGGCATTTTATATTGTCTAGGTATGGTCTAGCGCACAGTGCATTGAGTAAGGCAATTATCAGCACCAAAACAATAGAGACAATTATAAGCGTACACAAAAGCCAATTATAAGCGCCTATACACAAAAAAAAGAGCTCGCATAACTGCGAGCCTTTTTGTTTGTAAGAACCAGGGTTCAAGTCAACTAGTCTTATAGTCTACGGTTTGCTAGTTTATTAGTTTACTAGACTACAAGTTTAGTAGATTACCAGTTTTCTTTCTCCCTTACTTAGCTGCTTTCTCGGCTTTCTTCTTCGCCTGGTCAACAACTGCTTTGAAAGCAGCGGGTTGATTCATAGCGAGGTCAGCGAGCGCTTTGCGGTTGATGACGATACCTGCTTTCTTGAGGCAGCCCATCAACTGGCTGTAGCTCAATCCCTCCAGACGAGCAGCAGCGTTGATACGCTGGATCCAGAGAGCGCGGAAGGTACGTTTTTTGTTCTTACGATCGCGGTAAGCATACTGCAAACCTTTCTCCCATGTGTTCTTTGCTACGGTCCATACATTAGCACGACCACCAAAGTTACCACGGGTGAGCGACATGATCTTCTTGCGACGATTGCGCGAAGCAACGTGATTTACTGATCTTGGCATTTTCTCTGTCCTTTCACTTTAATGGTTAGTACTTAACGAAGCAACAACATCTCACGGATGGAGCGTGTGTTCGAATGATCAACGATAGCAACATGAGTCAAGTTGCGTTTTTGCTTTTTAGTCTTCTTCGTCAGAATGTGACTTTTGTAAGCGTGCTTACGCTTGATTTTACCGGTTCCGGTAAGCGTGAAACGCTTTTTAGCACCGGAGTTCGTTTTTACCTTTGGCATTTTGTAATAAATATTTAATTGTTAATAATACGTCCGACAGGCAGCAGGGCGCACACGGCGCCAATTAAAGGTAAGCCTTCGGGCGGTTTTTATTTTAATTTCTATTTACTTCTGGCTCTTGGGGCTGATGAAGAGAATCATTCTCTTGCCTTCGAGACTAGGCACATTGTCTGGTTTTCCGTACTCAGCCAAGTCATTCGCAAAGCGAGCCAATAACAATTCACCCTGCTCCTTGAATACGATAGATCGTCCACGGAAGAAGACATACGCTTTCACTTTGTTGCCTTCTTTGAGGAACTCAATCGCATGCTTGAGTTTGAAGTTATAATCATGGTCGTCCGTCTGCGGTCCGAACCGGATCTCCTTCACCTCTTGTTTTTTCTGGTTGGCCTTTGCCTCTTTCTGCTTTTTCTTCTGCGCATAGAGGAATTTCTGATAATCAATCACACGGCAAACGGGCGGGTTTGCGGTAGGCGCGATCTCGACGAGGTCAAGATTTTGCTCATCTGCAATTCTCATTGCCTGCTGATACGTGTAGATACCCTGCTCTACATTGTCGCCAATGAGGCGAACTTGCGCGACCCCGCGGATTTTATCATTAATCCGGTGCGGGTCTTCTTTAATAACTCGGCCACCGCGTGGCCGTTGAGGAATAGTTGCTATATGTTTAACTATTAATGGTTATTATTATGCTCCATCGTGCGTGCACATTTTGCCCCACCATCGAAAAAGCGGACAAAATTACTACAAAATTTTGATATACGCAAGAAATATGCGTTTTTTTTCATTTTTTTCCGCATTTTATTTGCGCGCGTGAATATTTTTTCGTACCTTTGCACGTTATTTTTGAGTAAAAGCGTAAAATCTTAAAATAATACAATATGAAAGTAAAGAGTTTAGTAGCACTGACCGCCGTATTAGGAATGGTTTTATTCGGTTGCAAGGAGAATCCGTATATTGCATCTCCGGGTGATAACGAAAAGACAAAAAACGATACACTCCCGACGATTGCAGACCCCGAGCCGACGGCAGACCCTTCCGGCGTAGAGATTCCGGAGGGTACGATTAATGTCAACGAAGCGGTTAAGATAGCCCAGAAACTGGCAGCCGGAGAGACATCAAAAGACAAATATTTTATCAAAGGCTGGGTCACCAGTTTTGATACAAAGGGCCGCGGCGATAATTTCGCCAACGACTTCCCGAAATACGGAAATGATTATATATGGTTGAGCGCCCGTCAGGACGGCAAGGGGACCAAGCAATTCTACGCATACCGCATTTTAGGCAAATTCGGTGCAAAATTGCCGGATTTGGATTGCATCCAGATTGGTGATTTCGTGGTGATCAGTTGCTATCCGATGAATTACAGCGGCACATATGAAAGCAGCGGTGCTTGTTTCGTCTATAGTTCATCCAATGCGCATTTCAACGAGGTATTCGGACCGTTCCCGGGTTGTCCCGCTCCTAAAGAGGGTGAAATCAGCGTAACCGAAGCAGAGAAGATAGCCTTGACGCTGGAGAAAAAAGCCACTTCGACAGAGAGTTACCGCGTTCGTGGCGTCGTTACCAGCGTGGAGACAACCGATCTGGGCACCTACGGCAACATGACCTTCAACATCTCGGATGGTTTGAGTTATGCGACATGCTACCAGACGTATTGCAAAACCGCCAGCGGAAAGTTCACAAACATCAACCAAGTGGCAGTAGGTGATACCGTATTGATTAATGGTAAAATACAAAACTATAACGGAACCTGCGAGCCTTTCCGCGCATACATGGAGGAAAGCACCAATCCGAACTTCTAAATGAGAAAGAAAAATTTAAATTAAATATACAAAAATGGCAAGTTTACAAAAAATTAGAAATCATGGCGCATTGTTGATCGCTATTGTCGGTCTCGCCATGCTGGCATTTATCCTCGGAGACTTTTTGAACTCCGGTAGTAGTTTCTTCAACCGCAGCCGCGAGAACGTAGGCGAAGTAGAAGGTCAAAAGATCCACTACACGGAGTATGAGGCAGCCAGAGAGCAATTAACCGAGGTGTACAAAATCGAGAGCGGCCGTACCGATTTCGACGAAGACATGTACGCTCAGATTCGCAACCAGGTATGGAACATGTTCGTGATGGACTATACGCTCCGCGCACAAGCGAAGGAGATCGGCTTGGACATCACTACAGATGAATTGAGCGAACTTTGCGTTGGTGAGAATCCCCACCAGATTATCCGCGGTCGCCGCGCATTCATGGACGAAAACGGTCAGTTCAACCGCCAGGCGGTGGTAAATCTGCTGCAGGCCATCAACAATGAGGATGCCGACGAAGAGAACGCAAACCTGAAACAAGCCAAGACCTATTGGTTGTATTGGGAAAAAGCTGTACGTATCAGCTATATGCAGGAGAAATACACCACCCTGCTCCAACACCTGCTCAAGGCAAACTCGCTGGATGCCGAGTATGCGTTCAACAGCCGTCAGAACGGCGTGAGTGCGGACTTTGTGATGCAACCGTATTATAGCGTGGCTGACAGCCTGGTTAAGGTAAGCGACAGCGATATCAAGAAACTGTACAAGCAGCACAAATCACAATACAAACAAACTCCTAACCGCGCTATCAAATATGTAGCATTTGACATCGTACCCAGCGAGGATGATTTCAAGGCAGCCAAGGATTTGATGACCGGCTTGCAGGAAGAATTCAAAACAGCAGAAGACGTGAGTCTGGTAGTAAACACCAATTCGGACATCATGTATGACGGACGTGACTACTCGGCAGAGAACGTTCCTGCGCAATTCAAAGAGTTTGCATTCCGTAGCGGCGCGAAGGCAGGCGACTGCACCGAGATTCTTTTCGAGAACAACACGTATGCTATGGCCCGCATCATGAAGGCCGGCTATTCAATGCCTGATTCCGTTGAGCTGAAGGCGATTGTTGAAGGTCAGGAAGATCAAGAGTTAGGTTGGTTCAAAGCAACTGACCTGCCGAAGAATATTGCAGAACCGGCATTGAGCGGCAAACGTGGTGATCGTTTTACCGTAGCTCAGGGAATGGGAGAACAGACCTTCGAGATTATGGAGATCGGCAAACCGACCCCGAAAGTAAAACTGGCTATCCTGGCACGTGAGGTAACCCCGTCCAGCAAGACTTATTCGATCATCTACAACAACGCAAAGCAGTTTATCGTTGACAATAACAACGCTGAAGCTTTGGAAAAAGCTGCTCAAGAGGCAGGTATGACCGTAGTACCGCAATACAACCTGACGGAGAACACGGACAAAGTAGGCCAGTTGAAATCCAGCCGTCCTATCGTTCGTTGGGCTTTTGAAGCCAAAGAAGGTGCTGTGAGCGACGTCTTCGAGTGCGGTCAGCAGTTCGTAGTAGCAGCTCTGACAGAGGTTAACGACGGTGACTATCGCCCGTTGGATGCCGTTCGTGCCGAATTGACTTACGAAGCAATGAATAACGCCAAGGCAGCTTATATCAAGAAGGAGCTGAAGGGCGCAGAGAGTCTGGAAGCCGCTGCCGAGAAGATGGGACAGAGCATTCAGCATATCGACCGCGTAGCACTTGGCGACAGCCGTTTCGGAAATGCAGGAATGGAGCCTGCTGTTATCGGTAAGACTGTGGCACAGGGCGAGAACACTCTGAGTGAGCCTATTCAGGGTAATATGGGTGTCTTCGTCGTTAAAACAGGCGCTGCCAACAATCTGACAGAAGATTTTGTTGTTGAAACAGAGAAAGCACAGTTGGCAAGCCGCTTCGCTTATCTCCCCTATCAGGCTATGCAACTGGTAGAAGATCAGGCGAAAATAACGGACAACCGTGCTAACTTCCAATAATCACGCGCGCGTATTATTAATAAGGAGAAGAACATATCGCCTTGGGTGTGGGTACCTACTTTGTACTTCACAGAAGGTATCCCGTATTTCTTAGTAAACAGCATCTCTGTGATGCTGTTTGCTAAAATGGGCGTCCCCAATGACCAGTTGGCGTTCTTTACAACGCTGCTCTATTTCCCTTGGTTTCTCAAGGGATTATGGGCTCCTTTTGTAGATATCATCCGCACCAAAAGATGGTGGATTATCACGATGCAAGCACTAATGACCGTGCTATGTATCCTACTGACTGTTACGCTCCCCCATCCTGCGGCTGAAACTATCGCGGCGAAAGAGACATCAGTGGGGCTTTTCAGATGGACACTGATATTCTTTATCATCGCGGCTTTCGCTTCGGCAACCCATGATATAGCTGCAGATGGATATTATATGTTGGCCCATGACAGCAGAAGCCAAGCAGCATTCATTGGAATCCGGTCCACTTTTTACCGCATTGCCTCTGTCTTTTCACAAGGAGTACTGGTGTATATAGCGGGATATATCGAGAGCCGGACAAGCGATATTCCTTTGTCCTGGCAGTTGACCTTGGGCGCTACCAGTTTCATCCTGTTTTGTGTAACGATATACCATATATTCTTCCTTCCCAAAGCGCAGGCGGACGACCAGCGTTCGCTTAAAAACGCCGGCGAAGCGATGCGGGAACTGAAAGAGTCTTTCGTCACTTTCTTTACGAAACCGGGAGTGGGTCTGGCAATCGCATTTATGCTGCTCTATCGTCTGAGCGAAGGTTTTTTGGTGAAATTATGCCAGCCTTTCTTAGTTGACAGCCGTGCAACGATGCTTAGAAACGGCCAGATTCTCGGTGGAGGACTGGAACTGAGTACGGATACGGTAGGTTTGTTATATGGTACTATCGGTGTGGCGTTCCTGTTATTGGGAGGTATTCTCGGTGGAATATACATATCCCGTCACGGGTTGAAACGCTCCCTGTGGCTGATGGCTTCAGCATTGACACTGCCCAGTTTCGTTTACTGTTATCTCAGTATGGCGCAACCGGAGTCACTATGGATTATCGGCAGTGCGGTCAGCTTCGAGAACTTCGGATACGGTTTCGGTTTCACGGCGTACATGATGTACATGATGCATTTCTCGGAAGGCGAATACAAAACATCTCATTATGCTATTTGCACGGCCTTTATGGCGCTGAGCATGATGATCCCAGGTTTTATAGCCGGCAGTTTGGAGATGGCTGTAGGTTATTCCGCTTTCTTCTGGATTGCCAATGCGTGTAGTATTACTACATTTGTTATCACGTACTATGTATATAAAAAATTAGAAGAATAAAGTACTCACAAAAACGACAATCATATGAATTACAAACGTATTATCCCTGATGCCATCACAAGTTGCAACCTCCTGTGCGGCAGTATTGCAGTGTTTTTAGCCACTCAAGGTGCATTCATATGGGCTTTCGTCTTCATCTTAGCGGGAGCATTCTTTGATTTCTTCGACGGGCTGAGCGCGCGTTTGCTCAAGGCTCCAAGCCCCATTGGCATACAGTTGGACTCGTTGGCGGATGATATCACATTCGGCCTGGCTCCGGCGATGATGCTTTTCTGCTGGCTGAAACCTGTTTTAGGATGGTGGGCACTGATAGCTCTGCTGATGGCTGCTTTCTCCGCTTTGCGTCTGGCAAAATTCAATGTCGATGCACGGCAGCATGATTCGTTTATCGGTCTGGCTACTCCTGCCAATGCCATCTTCTGGGGAGGCTTATGCAGTATGCCGTATGCTATGATTGCCTACGACTGGATAGGATGGTGTCTGTTGGGCCTTTCTATCGTCAGCTGCTACCTGCTGAACGCGGAGATACCGTTCTTCAGCTTTAAGGGATTCAAAAAAGACAAGACTGTGATTATCAGTTTTCTGATAGGTTGTGTCATCATCATCGGTTATTGCGTAACGAAAGCGATACTCGCCAAACATATTGAGTTTGCGCTTTTCAGCGGTACGGGATGTATATTATGGTACGTGATGCTGAATATACTTTTGGCGTTCGTTCCAAAGGAGAAATAATGTACTATTTTTAAGATTTTGCCTGCTACGAGCGACATACGACTCACTTACGAGACGAAAGCGAGACAAAACCGACACAAAATAAGCCCTTTAATGGCCTAAAAAATGTACGATTATTAAGATTTAACCCTTTTGCCATGCGAAAACAAATCCTACTTTTTCTCACATCAATCTTTTCTCTCTGCCTCTCGGCGGAGACATATACGATTGTGTTCAAGAGCGGCAACTCAGCCGGTGACTCCAGCAGTAAGATAACCGATCTGGCTAAAATAGTGAGCGAAGCAACAGATAATTGCGCTACCGGCGTTACTGCGTCCAACATCTACAATGCAGGAAATGGCAAAGGAGTTAAAGGAGGCACCGGAAGCGCAAAGGGTGAATTGACCATAGCTCTGAACACCGCCTATCAAGTGAGCCGGATGACCGTTTATGCAGCTGCGTATAGCAATAAAAACGACACTGCCGCCACAAAAGGAATTACCGTTTGCGGACAAGATATCATTTGGGCCGCAGGGCATAGAACGGAGATTTGGCCGTATGTATTGAATATCAATGCCGCTATCAGCGAAATCAGTATTGCCGCCAAAGCAGCAGCAAGCAACCGGTGGTATGTGCAGCGAATAGAGTTCGAAGCACCTGACCCGTTGCCTAATACCGCAGCTTTCGAACATCCTTATACCGTCGATTTCGGGAGCGCACCGGTAGAAGATAGTATTCCTGCAGAGGATGTGGCGCAAATAAATGTCAAAACGAAGCATGTCACGGGACCCGTTCATCTGTCATTACAGAAAGCCGCTGTCTTTTCGCTTGGACGGGACACGTTGCCGGCTGAAGGAGGAGAGGTGGATATTGCCTATAACTTGAGTTACACCGGCACAGCAGACGATGTGTTGTCTATTCAGGGAAAAGGACCGGACGGTGTTGAAATAACCCATACCATTCCGCTGAAAATCTCCGGCTACAAATACACGCCTCCTACTTTTCATGTTGACTCTTCGTGCATGGCAATAGGTCCTATGCCCGGCGACTACTACGCTCCGGCGCAAGGCACACAGGATTCCGTGCTGAAATCCAGATTAGGCGAAATCATTAATTGCGGCATCCGTTACAAATACGGCAGCGGAAGCCGTAAGACATGGGACGGATTCTATTATACCGACCGGGACACCAACACCAACCAAGTGCTGGATATGTACTCCGACAACATTCGCTATTTTAATCCGAATACTCCTACTGCCAGCGTAGCGGAGTTTGATATCGAGCACATGCTGCCCAAAAGCTGGTGGGGAGGAGATGTCAATCCCGCATATTGCGATTTATTCCATTTGGTACCGGGAGACTACTCTGCCAACCGTAGCAAATCCAACCATGCACCGGGAATCCCAAGCGACACCACGTTTTGGAACGGCTCTTTTGCCACAGGAAGCGGAGAGGCGTACGGCCTGCAAAAAGTATTCTGCCCGGCAGACGAATATAAAGGAGACTTTGCACGGGCGTATTTCTATATAGCCACCTGTTATGGAGATTCGCTCAAATGGGTCGAGAATGGCGAACCGGGGATGGCGATGACGAACGACAGTTGGCAGGAGTTTAAGCCTTGGTTACGCGATGTGCTGTTAGCATGGCATCGGATGGACCCGGTAAGCGACAAGGAAAAAGCGAGAGCTGTCGAAGTGAACAAGATTCAAGGAAACCGCAACCCGTTTATTGACTACCCGGATTTGGCGGAATTCATATGGGGTGACAAACAAGGTATTGCCGTTGACTTCAGCACGTTGGTACAGAGCTATGGAGACCCGTACGGGAACACTCCTTCCTCTTTCGTTACAACCGGCTCGGAGAGCTCTGCATACAAGATACTGCGGGAAGGACGAGTTGTTATTATACGGAATTCGTCGATTTATACCATTTTAGGACAACCAATACGATAAGTGTGTCAATTTTTCTACATTTTTCGCGGAAATGTGCACGCGCGCGTAAGATATTTTGTGTAACTTTGCAGCGTTTTTAATTGAACACATTTAACACAACAAATCAATATGAGAAAACAACTATTTAAATCCCTACTCTGCTACCTGCTGGTCGTGCCATTCATCGGTGCGAAAGCGCAGAGTACCGTACAGGACGGACAATCGACCGAAGGCAAGGACTTCTGGGTAACATTCATGCAAGCGGACCAGGATCCGAACAATGATTTGACTTTGTCGCTGTCTATTTCTTCCCGTGAGAACTGCGAAGTGACGATCGTCAACCCTTATTCCGGTTACTCGGAAAAAGTAAACGTTACCGCAGGGGAGATGCAATTGGTAGAATTGTATTCGGGCAATGTATTGGTGAGCAATGCTCGTTCCACGATGGCGACCACTGGCAAGGTATGTTACGCTGTCAACTCGGAGAAAGTGGACACTTGTGCATTGCACGTCACATCTACGGCAAACATATCCCTTTTCGCAACCAACTACAAGAAAGCAACATTCGATGCTACGAACGTGCTCCCGACTGCTTCACTGCTGGACGAATATGTTATACAGACCTATACTCCTTCTGATCACGGAGGCGTCAGTTCTACGCAAGGTAGCCATTTCGCAATTATTGCCGCAGAAGATAACACCATCGTGGATTATATCCCTACAGAGCCGACAGAGGCTATTAACACAGCCAAGAGTGCTTATGATTTTTCGGGCGGCGTAGGAATGGATCCGGAACAACTGGCTTTGGCTGCATGGAAAGCAGGCGACACACTCCATTCGCCGGTATTGATGAAAGGTCAGGTTTATTACGTTTGGACCGGCAAGAAAGATAAAGACGCGGGCGACCTTTCCGGAACATATGTCAAAGCTCGCAATGGCAAGAAAATAGCTGTTTTCCAGGGATGCCCCCATACCAATATTCCTTATCAGACAAAAGAGCGCGACCATATTTTCTCGCAGGCAATGCCTACCCAGTACTGGGGCAACACATTCGTTTTGACCGCTTCTGCCGGACGACATAAAGATTATATCCGCGTACTGGCGCTGAACGACGGCACCGAGGTTCGTATCAACGGTAATCTGGTACATACCTTCAATTTCACCAACGAGCGCAAACAATACTGGGAGTTCATCATCGGCGACCAAGGAACCTATGCACAGGACGGCAGTTGCGTAGTAACGACGAGTTGTCCATGCGCTGTACACCTGTTCATGGCATCGAAAAAAGCCGACAATGTATCGGACGGAGACCCTGCTATGCTTTGGGTGAACCCGATTGAGCAACAGATCGACCAAGTGACGTTTGCCACCTATTCCAGTAAGAACGGAACGACTGCACACTACGTGAACGTAGTGACTGATCAACCGGACAAGATGACGCTGGACGGAAGCAGTATTGCATCCAGTTTTAAGAACGTAAGTGGATCGAGCACCTACAAATACGCTCAGATCTCGTTAGGCAACGCAGCCGCATCTCATACGCTGAAGAGCGATGGCAGTAACTTCATAGCACACGTATACGGATTCACGAGCAACGAATCGTACGGATATTCTGCCGGTGGAGCGACCAAACCGCTGACACAATACATTACGATCAACGGTCAGATTTTCTCGCCGGATACAGAGAATACCCTTTGCGGTGAGGACACAATCAAATTCGCATGCCACCCCGACTACGAATACAATAAGATCGAGTGGTTCTTCGGCGATGGAACAAACGATAAGACCAATAAAGATTCAGTGCCGCACTATTACAAGGAATCGGGCGTTTACAACGCATACGTGCTCATTTATCGCGAGAGCAGCAATGTGTGTGTAGGTCAGAACGCTGTGGATAGTATTCCTATCAAAGTGACTATAGGCCGGTACCAGTTCTCGATTGATAATATCGAGATCCCCTGCCCGGAAGACGGAAAAGCCTATGTAGGTAAAGTTTATTATAGCAATGAAGGTAAAGTTAATCTCCATGGTGATAATGTAACGATTGAGTTTGACGATGTTGCCAGACTGGATGGTTTTAAAAATTCAGAACTGGTCGTTAATGACGACTATTTTGGAATAACTATTCCTGCTACGGCAAAACCGGATACCAGATATGGTATCCACCTCGTAATCGAATCCGATTGCGGAGGTGCTGATACAACGATGAACTTCATGATCAACTTCGATAAGGACGTTATCTCGCAGCGATATAACAACGTTCTGGGCTTACTAACCGCTCCGTTTGACGGCAAGGAACTGAGCGACTTCCAATGGTATCGCACTTCGGATAGTACGGCGATTGAGGGACAAATCTCATCCAACCTCAACTTCTACGATCTGCCTTACGGAGGTAATACAACAGACACATATTATGTTTGCTTCACGATCAACAAAGGCAAAGAGGACGAAGTGAAGACTTGTGCCTGCGCAAAAGCATTCAGCGACAATACGGACAAGCATAATTTCGGTCCCGACTCTACTGGACTGACTATTACCGCCAATTATGCAATACAGAGCGGAGGCAAAGTGTTTGTCAATGCTGACTGGAAAGGCGAAAAGGATATCGAATGCTACGCTCAATGGATTGATGCCAGCGGACATGTATATCAGAATATGAGATTCGATGTACCGGACGGAGGATGTACCATTGATGTACCGGCTGAGAGCGGCCTCTACCTGCTTTATGTACAAACCGGAAAAGGTAGCCGCAGTTTCAAATTTATCATTCAATAAATCTAACGGATAGGAGAACACAGATATGACAAACATGTTTCGAAATATACTGATTGCAAGTGTTATTCTTAGTTTGACAACGGCTCCTGTTGCAGCATATGCAATGCCGGAACCGGTTCCTGCTACTCAGACCGACAAAGCCAAAGCGGCTGCGCAGAAAAAGAAAGCGGCAGAAAAACGCAAGAAAGAGCAAGAGAAAATCAAGGCTCAGCGTGAGAAACAAAAAGCCGCGGAAGCTAAGAAACGCGAGGCGGAAAAGCGTAAAGCTGCTGCCGCTAAAGCTAACGAGGAGAAAAAAGAGCAGCAGGCGAAAGCCAATGCGAAAGTACAGGCACAACGCGAGAAAGAAGCTGCGGAACGCGCTAAAGTAGCAGCGGAACGCGAAGAAGCAAGGGCTAAGAAAGAAGCGGAAGCTAAAGCAAAAGAAGAAAAAGCCATTCGTGATTACGAGAAGTATCAGGAGAACCTGGCGAATCCCAAGACTGAAGCTGTTTCCTATTTCAATCTGGGTCTGCGCCTCGGGTATGCCGCTATGATGGATAAACTCAACGGCACGTATATGGGAGCCGGAACGCTGAACCAGAGCAATGCTCTGCAGCAACTCAAAGGCGGTCCCGGTGTAGGATTGGATATTACTTATAATCTTGAGTATGGTCATTTCCTGTTTGAGACCGGTTTGGACTTCCGTTTCCTCAATTCTACTTCGGCTTACGGATTCCAGGCTATACGAAACGACTTGACCTATCCGGGAACAACTTATTCCTATTGGTTTGATAACGTGCGCGAGATGCGTAACATGCTGGAGTTCGGTATTCCTGTGATGTTCGGTGCGCAGTTCAACCGGTTCTATTTCCTGGTAGGTGCCAAGGTTCATTACGGTTTACCGATGGGATATAGCCAGAAAGGTCTGTATGACATCGTCGTTAATGATCCTTCCCTGCTGGAGCCGTACGGAATGGGTATCCATGAACTGAACGGTCAGACCAACCAGCCTATCCAATTCAAGCAACCGGATCTCAGTGTCGCAGCGGAGATCGGTATTGACTTGGATGAATGGTTACAAGCTCAGCCGGATAAGAAAAAAGCGAAAGTAAAACCCGGACAGCGACTGCCCTTCGGCCGCGAACATATCCATTACCGCGTTGGACTTTTCGCTGAATACGGTGTGCTCAATACAAACAACACCCCTGCTGCCAATCCTGTTGAGTTTGCAGCGGATCAGGTTGCAGTACAGAAAACTAACACGCTGCTGGCGTGGAATGGCGATACCAAATTGAACAACCTTTTCGTGGGGGCCAAATTCACCATCCAATTTGAAGTACCGGGCAAGAAAGCACGCCCTGTTCCGCCGCCCCCATCATATGCTATCTATAGCGTAGTGAACGCTGTTACAAACGAGCCGATCGACAAAGCATTTGTGGAAACACGAGGCACCGAGAGCGGAAAGATCGCTATGCGTGAGAAACAGATTAGCGCTAAGGGCTTCCGCCAGAAACACGCTGTGGGTTCGTTCACCGCTACTGCGAAAGCAAACGGTTATTACGATGCTACGCAAGTATTTGAAATTGAGAAAGTGGGTAGCACTGAATATGTCACTATCGCTTTGAGACCATGCCCGGTTCTGCGGGTACGCGTTACTAACAAAGAAACAGGTATGCCTGTGCCTGCTACGGTACAGATCCGCAAGAGCGGCGTAGAAGAACCGGCTTATAGTCTCGCTACCGATTCTGCAAGCGGTACAACGCGACAGATGCTGGAAGAGGGGCCGAAATACAGCCTCCATATAGCACAAATGGGTTACGATACCCTGGATATGGCTATTGCTAACATCGGCGACTCGCTCAATATCCAGTTGACGCCGATCAAGAAAGGCGAGGTATTCATCGTCAAGAACCTCTATTTCGCTACCAACAAGACACGTATCCTTTCTCGTTCGGAGCAGGCATTGAATGACCTTTATATGTATCTCGCGCGTAACCCGCAGGTACGTATTAAGATTATCGGTCATACCGATAACGTAGGTAAAGATGCTGCTAACCAGAAGTTGTCTGACGGACGTGCTAACGCCGTTATGCAGGATCTCATCGAGCGCGGTATCGCTCCTGAGAGACTACAGGCTGAAGGTCGCGGTGAGACACAACCGATCGACACCAACGACACGGATGAAGGTCGTCAGAACAACCGTCGTGTGGAGATCGAGATACTATAACACATAGCCAAATCAGACTAGCGAGACACTAACGAGAGACTACCAGACAGGGAGGATCTCGAGAGGATTTCGAGAGGATATAAACACTACATATATGAAAAAACGACTAAAGTCACTATTGCTCGTAGCAATCTTCGCGTGCATTACCCTTCCTGCATGGAGCCAAGCCTCCACGCAGGGTAAAGAGTTCTGGGTGAGTTCATCCATTGTATGCTCACCGGCAAAGAATCAAGGAATTGAGCCGTATATCGCCATCTCGGCGGAGAAGGCCTGCACGGTCAATATCCAAGGCGGTGTGGGCAATGCCATCAACATCACCCAGCAGGTCGCTGCCGGTTCGTGGAATGAGTTCGGGCATAACTCCAAAGCAGAACAGAGGAATCCTAATCAAGGTCTTGTTTATGTAGATATGGATGCCAGCAAATGGTATCCTATCGACACCAAAGAACCAGCTACGGTATGTAATTTAGCAGGGCAGAAAAATATGTATGGCCTCCATATTACCGCTACAGAGATGATATCGGTATATGTTATTTTAGGTGGAGACAATGCTATGGATGCCAGCAATATTCTTCCTTTGTCTGCACTCGGATCTGAATATTATGTGCAAGATTATATACCCGAAGCTCACAATGGCGACAGTTGGTCAACCAATGAAGGAAATATGGTTACTGTCACTACTATCTTGGGAACCGAAGATGGAACAAAAGTAGATATCACTCCAAAAGGAAGTACATATGACAACCATTCGGACGGAACGACTTACACTATAGATTTGAATAAAGGTCAAACCTATTATCTTATAAGTCAAAAAGAACAACAGTTAGCGGGTACACATATTGTAGCTAAAAATGGTAGGAAAATAGCTATATACACGGGATCTCCGCTAACTCGTTTGCCAAATGGAATATCTGCACGCGACGCCCTGTTTGAGCAACCTATGCCTGTAGAGTATTGGGGCACACAGTTTATTGTCACACGCTCTTTAGGAAAGAACGGTAATATAATTGGTATCACGGCTTCACAAAATGGAACGGAAATTAAGTTAGATGGCTACTCTCAAAATCCAGGCATTTTTATTAATGAAGGGGAAACATATTATCTCGCATTACAAAATGCTGGTAACCCCCAGGCAAATAAACCAGGTGATTCACCTGTTCCTGCACAAAAAACAGTAACAGGAGATGCTCTGTTCATTGAGACTAGTTGCCCTTGTGCAGTATATAGTTACGACACCGGAAATGGATATAAAGGTAGAAATGATGCGGATGATGAAGTGGAAGAGGATGGAAAACCTCTCGGAGATCCTTCATCTGTTTGGGTATCACCTATACAACAAAAAATCGGTCAGATTACCTTTGGTACATGTTACACAGATATGACGGAAAATCACTTCTTGAATATAGTAACAGAGTCGGCCACGTGTCAGAATACAAAACTCACTGCTCTTTATGGTGCTACGCAACTCGACAAAACGAATCTCTTGACGTGGATACCTGTTCCAGGCAATCCGACTTACTCATATGCTCGTGCTAAAATCGGCGATAAAACAACTAAACAATTCAGTGTTTTTAGACTCGAAAACTCAAAAGGTTTCATTGCCACAGTATATGGAAACGGTAAAAACGAGTCCTATGCTTATTCTGCCGGATCGGCTGCTGTTGAGCAAGGCGTGAACGTGGAAGGCGAGACCTTCACGAACGGATACCGCAGCGAGAGCAAGTTCTGTTTCGGCGATTCGCTGGAGTTTGACGCAAATGTAGGAACGGACGAGATCAGCCGTGTGGACTGGACTTTCGGAGACGGCACCACCGAGTATTACGGCACGCCGCAAACAAAGCATAAATACACCACGCCGGGCTGGTATGACGTCACAGCGGAGCTGTACGGCCATCAGGTTTGTACGGAGGAGGACAATGTATGGCTCGGACGTGTTCAGTTCTCTTTCCGCGTGGTGCGGGCAGATACGATTCCGGTGGCACCGAGAGATAGCTGCTTGACTATCCAGCAGCAAGCGCAGATTGTGGCTGAGAAAGGACAGCAACATTTGGACAGCCTCGTAACATATGGAGAAACGACTATCATCAATCCGGATGCTCCGTGCTATGAGGATAAGTTGTTCAGCTTTGTCAAATATGGTCTGGAAACAGAGCGGATCTTTGATTCAATTGTACGCGACGGAGCAGAAATAGACGGGCGTTGGTATGAATCCGACGCGGTTGTCACTTGGACGGTTGAGAAACCGCATAAATGCCCGCAGCATTTTACTTGCAACCTGACAGTGATCACGTGCTTGAAGATCGATGTACCTAATAATCCCGCTGCGCAGTTCATTTGCCCGGGTGAGAATCTGGAAATCCCATACACAAAGGCGAAAGGACATATCAGCAATGCTACGTTCTCCGTTCCGGGATTGATAGACAAAGCGGATGTCACATTTGATGATAACGCAAATAACGGTACTTTCATTCTGCCTACCTCGTCTATCGAGAAAGCCGGCATATACAAAGGAACACTCTATATTGAGGATCATGATTGCGACTCTGTCATTACCGTACCTGTTGACTTTACGGTGAAATATCCAAGCGATATCTTCAAGTTCAAGTTTAACAACGTACTTGCGGTTTATCAAAATACAGGATATGAATTCACAGCCTACCAATGGGTTGTCAATGACGAACCGGTTCTGGATGCAAACTCATCGATTTATTATCTGGGACAGGGAAATACATTCAATGAAGGCGATGTGGTTTATGTGCTGCTGACGGATAAAGATGGCTTAGTCTTGCCTTCCTGTCCTCAGACTCTGACTGATATTCAGGACTATAATCCGGAACCGGAAGAACCGGCACAAGCACACAAGAAGATCGTTAACCGTCGTTTTGTTATCCAAAGAGGAGAAGATATTTACGATATCTATGGACAGAAAGTGAAATAACACCTCCCTGTGAAAACATTATTCAAACAAAACACCGTCTTTATATCGCTAAGCCTGATGCTTCTTATAGCATTGGGCTTAGCCCTTCTTTATATCCCGCAAGGCGAATTGCATCTGCTACTATGCGACCACCACACGCACGCGCGCGATATATTTTATAGGTACTACACGCGAATAGCAGAGTGGTTTCCGTATGCTGTATGCATAGGACTTTTGATCTTTAGCCGGATTGGGAACGGTGTTTTTGCTTCTGCGGCAATGCTTCTCTCCTCTCTTACCACTCAGTTGCTAAAACATATCTTCAATGCTCCGCGCCCCGTTACATGGTTTGCTACCAACATGCCGGATGTACAATTACCGCTTGTAGAGGGCGTAAAAATGAATTATTGGTATTCCTTCCCTTCGGGACATACCACGAGTTTCTTTGCATTGGCATTGGTAGTAAGTATCGTTGCGTCACATAGATGGCCCAAAATGGCATCATACATCCAGATTCTGCTCTTTGTATTAGCTATGTTAGGCGGTTATAGCCGGATTTATCTGAGTCAGCATTTCGCCGGAGATGTGTTTGCCGGTATCCTTGTTGGCTCACTAATAACGGCGGTCTGTTATGCTATCTTTTACCGTTTTGAGGAGAGAAAATGGTACAATTACCGTCTTTTTCAAAAAAAATGAGGGGTAAAGTGCATTTTTTTGCAAAAAAATTTGGTCATATCAAAAAAAAGCAGTACCTTTGCACCCGCTTTTGAAAAGCAAGGGCGTTTAGCTCAGCTGGTTTAGAGCATCTGCCTTACAAGCAGAGGGTCTGCGGTTCGAATCCGTAAACGCCCACAAAGAAGAGACCAATGAGGTCTCTTTTTTTGTGCGCCACGGATATAAATTTTCTTTTTTACTTGTGTATGTCAAAAAAAAATTGTAATTTTGCAGCCTAATTGTAAATTAGGCTACGTATGGTTACATTTATTATTGCTTTGATATTACTGGTTGTAGGATTTTTCACCTACGGCGTATTGGTAGAGAAGATTTTCGGCATTGAGCCGGAACGCCAAACTCCGGCTTTGACCAAAACGGATGGTGTGGATTTCGTGCCGATGGCGCCATGGCGTATTTTTCTGGTTCAGTTTCTTAACATCGCCGGCCTCGGTCCTATCTTCGGCGCGATTATGGGTATTTTCTATGGCCCGGCGGCATTCCTATGGATCGTTTTCGGTACTATTTTCGCCGGAGGCATACATGATTATTTAAGCGGAATGCTGTCTATCCGCAAAGGCGGTGCTTCGTTGCCGGACATTATAGGAGACGAGTTAGGAGGAGGCGTCAAACTCTTTATGCGTGTTTTAAGTCTGGTGCTGTTGATTTTGCTGACCACTACGTTCTTGAGCGGACCAGCTACGTTGCTACAAGGTCTCGCCGGATTAGGAACGATGCAGTTCAGCGGACGAATGATACCTATAATATGGGTATTAATTATCTTTGGTTATTATGCCTTAGCAACCGTACTTCCTGTGGACAAACTCATCGGACGATTCTACCCTATTTTTGGCGGAATCCTGTTGTTTATGGGGATCGGTATTATGGTAGTCATGCTTGGATGGCACGGCGCAGAAATGCCGGAAGTATTTGACGGTTTGCAAAATAGACAAACAAACGGTCTGCCTCTCTTCCCAATGATGTTTGTGAGCATTGCGTGCGGTGCCATTTCCGGTTTCCACGGCACACAAAGCCCTATCATGGCGCGCTGCTGTACCAACGAACGCCAAGGCCGGTGGATTTTCTACGGAGCGATGGTTGCCGAAGGTATCTTAGCGCTTATCTGGGCAGCCGCAGCCGGGACATTCTTTGCTGATCCGGAAAAAGGCCTATATGGCATTGACGGTCTGCAAGCCTTTGCGGCACAGCATCCGGGTGAGAATATCGCAGCACTTGTTATAGACAAAGTGAGCCGCAGCTGGTTAGGAACCGTAGGAGGTATATTAGCCATCATAGGTGTTATTGCGGCTCCAATTACAAGCGGAGACACCGCTTTGCGTAGCGCACGACTGATAGTAGCGGACTTCTTGAAATGGGACCAACGGCCTATTCCGAAGCGACTGATAATAGCTATCCCGCTCTTCCTATGTGTGTTCGGAATGGTGTTTGTGGATTTCAATGTCGTTTGGCGGTATTTCGCATGGACCAACCAGACTTTGGCTGTTTTCACACTCTGGGCCGGTACTGTCTGGCTCTATAAGAAAAGCCGAATTAAAAATGAAAAATTAAACATTAAAAATTACCGTTACGGGTATCTGATTGCGCTGATACCGGCGTTATTTATGACAATGGTGTGCAGCAGTTATATTCTCATTGCGCCGGAGGGACTGAATATAGCACCGGAATACCGATGGATAGGTTATCTCATCGCCGGCTTGGTAACGCTCGGCTGCCTCATCGGCTTCTGCTATTGGGCAAAGAAAAGAGCCTCATGATATGATTAGTTCTGCCAAATATATTATCTCCTCTCCAGATGTAAAGGATTGTCCGCAGAGTCGTCTGCCGGAGTATGCGTTTATCGGGCGGAGCAACGTAGGCAAATCGAGTCTGATTAATATGCTCTGCCATAATCCCAAGTTGGCCAAGACGAGTCAGAAACCCGGAAAGACGCTGCTGATCAACCATTTTTTAGTGGAAAGCAAGCCTACCCCCGCCCCCTCCCTAAAAGGAGGGGAGAAAGAGATGTCGCAATTATGGCACCTTGTGGATTTGCCTGGATACGGGTATGCACAAGCGGGACAGAAGCAGCGCGAAGCGCTGAAGAAGATGATAGAGCGGTACTGCCTGTTGCGGGAAGAATTAGTATGTCTTTTCGTGCTGATTGATTGCCGTCACGAGCCGCAGAAGATAGATCTGGAGTTTATCAACTGGTTAGGCGAGAACGGCGTACCTTTTGCAATCGTCTTTACCAAAGGAGACAAGTTAGGCCGCGTGCGTCTGGCAGAGAATGTCGAAGCATATAAGAAACGGCTGTTAGAAGAATGGGAGGAACTGCCGCCCGTGTTCGTTACTTCCGCAGAAACCCAATTGGGCGGCGAAGAGTTGACCGCTTATATTGAAGAATTGAACGAAACGGTAAAATCTTAAAAACAGTACATTTTTTGGCGTGCTAAACGAGTGCTGAATGAGTGCTAATCGAGTCGTAAGTAACCGCTAAAAGTGGCTGAAACGAAAACAATGCCCAAAATCTTAAAAATAGTACATTTTGTGCTTGCCTGCGCGTGCTGCGTTTTTTCGTACGCGCGCAGCGCTCGCGTGTACGGGTATGTCGTGGATCAAGATAATGTGGGTATCGAATTGGCAAACGTCGTTGTGCTGAACTCCGAGAAACCATTGGGTACATCTACTAACAAGAACGGCTTTTATGAGTTGATTTTGGACGAGGCAGATACAGTTGTGCTGAGTTTTTCCATGGTTGGATATACATCGGTTCAACAGCGTGTGATTGATCTAAAAGACGTGCTGAATATCAATGTACAACTGCTGACAGACGAACAGCTGCTTACCGAGATTGAGGTACGAGGTCTGAAACGGACCCAAGGAACAATGGGTCATATCGACGCCGGTACTACCAGAGTGATGCCGGATGCCACGGGAGGATCCATAGAAAGCCTGTTGATCACTTTTTCCGGTGTGAGCCAGACAAACGAACTGAGCAGCCAATACAACGTCCGCGGCGGTTCTTTTGATGAGAACTCCGTGTATGTCAATGGCATAGAAGTACATCGTCCGCTTCTTATTCGCAGCGGTCAGCAGGAAGGTTTGAGTTTCGTCAATCCTGAAATGGTAGAAAACGTAGGTTTCTCCGCAGGCGGTTACGGCGCCCAGTACGGAGACAAAATGTCGTCTGTACTGGATATCACGTATAAAAGTCCCCGGGCCTTCGAAGCCAGCCTGAGCGCAAGTCTTTTGGGCGCGCAGGTGTACGTCGGACACGGTGACAGCACATACAGCCAGATGCACGGTCTGCGGTATAAAACAAGCAAATATATGCTGGGCGGACTTGCCACTTCCGGCAATTACCAGCCTACATATATTGACTACCAGACATACATAACATGGAAAGTAGGACGTCGCTGGGATATGTCCTTCCTGGGCAACGTGAGCCAGAATGACTACCGTTTTCAACCGGATTCGCTGAGTGAATCATTCGGCGGACAAAATGCCAAGAACTTGAATATCTATTATGAAGGTCAAGAGAAAGACAAATTTCTGACCGCCTTCGCCGCTGTAAGCGCAAGAGGTCATGTAGGCAAGAACGTAGAAATAGGCTTTGACGCCAGCGGCTTCTATACCAACGAAAGGGAGAATTTTGACATCACCGGCGAATATGTACTATCCAATGCCCCGATGGGTGGCAACTCGGCAGGAGCTGTTTCTTCCGAACAAATCGACCCCTCGACGGGTCAGACAGACGTACTGGGCACAGGTATTTTCCACCAACATGCCCGGAACAGCCTGGAGGCCGGTGTGATAACCCTGTCTCATAAAGGGAAATGGGTGAGCGGAAATAACACCTTGCGCTGGGGTGTTAGCGGTCAGGCAGAGTTGATACGAGACCATATCAGCGAATGGGAGTGGCGTGATTCAGCAGGTTATTCTATGCCGGATAATGGCCGCAGCATGGACCTCTATTACACGCTGCGCGGCGATGCGGGTATGACTTCCGCACGCGTACAGGGGTACATACAGAACGAGCATAAATGGAACACCGTTTCCGGACAATGGATTCTGACCGTAGGAGGACGACTTCAATGGTGGAGTTGGAATAACGAAGTACTGCCTTCCCCGCGTGCCTCTGTTGAATGGATTCCCGGCTGGAAAAGGGATTTCTGCTTCCGGTTGGCTACAGGTCTGTATTATCAGGCTCCTTTCTACAAGGAGTTGAGAGATACACTGACAGATGCGCTCGGAGTGACACGTATTCAGTTGAACCGGGATCTGAAAGCCCAACGGTCGGTGCATGTTGTGTTGGGCGGAGACTATTATTTCCGCGCATGGGGAAGACCGTTCAAACTGACGGCGGAGGGCTACTATAAATATATTGACAGGATGGAAAGTTATACGGTCGATAATATACGCGTGCGCTACTCCGGCCGTAATGACTCCCAAGGCTATGCCGGCGGGCTGGATTTGAAACTGTATGGCGAACTGGTGCCCGGAGCGGACAGTTGGATCTCTTTCAGTACGATGGTTGCACGGCAACGCCTATTAGGAAGTCCGGAGTGGATTCCCAGTCCTACGGAACAGAGGTATAATTTCTCGATGCTTTTCCAAGATTATATCCCGCAGTTACCACAGCTGAAATTCCATCTGAAGATGCAGTTCTCGGAAGGCCAGCCTTACTATGCCCCGCGTAACAATCAGGTCTGGGGACGTATGCCCACCTACAAACGTATAGATATCGGCGCTACCTATGTCTTCAACGAGAAAACGGCCAAGTTCATGCGCGCGCCATCCGCCAAACATGTCAAACAATGGGCGATTCAGTTCGAGGTATTCAACCTTGTTGGGTGGAAAAACGTCAACTCTTATTTCTGGGTAGCCGATGCTTATAACAACCAGTGGGCCAGCCCCAACTACCTCACCGGAAGAAGATATAATTTGAAAATAACAGTAGATTTGCGATAAATAAAAATGGTAAATGACAAAATGGCAAATGAGTTAACCCCTATGATGAAGCAGTTCCGGGATATCAAGACACAATACCCGGATGCGATGCTGTTGTTTCGTTGCGGCGACTTCTATGAGACATATGCGGAAGACGCGGTAAAAGCTGCTAAGATTCTGAACATTACCCTCACCCATCGCTCCAATGGCGGCAGTACGGCTGCGCAAACCTTGGAAATGGCTGGATTTCCTTTCCATGCCTTGGATACCTATTTGCCCAAACTGGTCCGTGCCGGTTTGCGTGTTGCGATCTGCGACCAACTGGAGGATCCAAAACTGGCGAAGAAACTGGTCAAACGGGGTGTGACGGAGTTGGTTACCCCCGGAGTGAGTTATTCGGACACTACCCTTACGCAGAAGGAGAACAACTGGGTGGCATGTATCCATTTTGAGAAGCACGTGATCGGTGTCGCTTTTCTGGATATCTCTACCGGCGAGTTCCTTGCCGGACAAGGAGACAGCGACTATATCGACAAGTTACTCGTTAATTTTGCGCCCAAGGAAGTGCTGCACCTGCGCGGACGCAAAGCCGAAATGGAAAATCTTTTCGGTTCTAAGTTCTTTACTTTCGAGTTGGAAGACTGGATGCTGGTGGAGAGCACCGCTAAAGAGCGTTTGCAGAAATTATGGGGAGTATCTTCCCTCAAAGGATTCGGACTGGAAAAGATGACCGCGGGCGTGACTGCGGCTGGGGGCATTCTGATGTATCTGGACATGACACAGCATCTGCAAACGGGCCATATACAGCATTTGAGTCGTATCGAGGAGGACAAATACGTCTGGCTGGACCGTTTCACGATTCGCAATCTGGAACTGTTGGGAGGTCAGACCGAAGAGAGCCGCACACTCTTTGATATTATTGACCGTACAATAACACCGATGGGCGGACGAATGCTGCATCGGTGGATGGCATTCCCGCTGAAAGATATCCGTCCTATCCGCAACAGACAGAGCGTTGTGGAATACCTGTTTAAGAACCCCGAAGCACGCGAAACGATGCGTGAAGTACTGGGACAGGTGGGAGATCTGGAACGTATCGTCAGTAAGATATCCACAGGACGTATCGGACCGCGCGAAATGGTACAGTTAGGCCGGGCTTTGAGAGCTGTAAAACCGGTTAAAGACATATGCGAAGGAGCAAAAGAGAACGCGTATATGTCTCTCATGGGAGAGCAACTGGACCCTTGTGCCGAGATGAGGATGAGGATTGAGCGCGAGATAGTGCCTGATCCACCCTTGGCGCAAGGACGGCCGAATATTATCGCGCGGGGCGTGGATACGGAACTGGACGAACTGCGCGCTATCCAGTCGGATGGTAAGGACTATCTGCTACAGATACAGCAACGCGAGATCGAACGGACGGGCATACAAAGCCTGAAAATCGGTTATAACAATGTATTCGGGTATTATCTGGAGGTTCGCAATACCTATAAGGACCAAGTGCCACCGGAGTGGATTCGAAAACAGACTCTTGTCAACGCCGAACGGTATATCACGGACGAGTTGAAGACCTATGAAGAGAAGATCACCACGGCAGAGGAAAAGATTCAGGTCATCGAGAACCGGCTGTATCAAGAATTGATGCTGGCCCTATGCGAATGGGTGCCGCAAATGCAACTGGATGCCAATGTGCTGGCGCAACTCGATTGCCTGCTTTCTTTCGCTACGGCTGCAGCGGAATATCGCTATGTGTGTCCGGATGTGAATGACAGTCTTGTTATTGATATCCGGCAAGGAAGACACCCCGTTATTGAGCAGCAACTGCCTCCCGGAGAACAGTATATCGCCAATGATGTGCTGCTTGATAATAACGGACAGCAGATCATTATTATCACCGGTCCGAATATGGCCGGTAAATCAGCTCTGTTGCGCCAGACTGCATTGATCGTGCTACTCGCCCAGATGGGATCTTTCGTTCCGGCGGAGAGCGCTTCTATCGGCGTCGTGGACAAGATCTTCACACGAGTCGGAGCAAGCGATAATATCTCCCTCGGGGAATCCACTTTTATGGTCGAGATGAATGAAGCGGCATCAATTCTGAATAACCTCTCCGAACGGAGTCTGGTCCTTTTCGATGAACTCGGACGAGGCACCAGTACCTATGATGGCATAAGTATTGCATGGGCTATTGTGGAATATATCCACGAGAATAAAGGCCATGCCAAAACGCTCTTTGCCACCCACTATCATGAGCTGAACGAAATGGAGAAGACATTCGACCGGATTCGCAACTATAATGTCTCCGTGCGCGAAGTGAACGGCAAAGTCATCTTCCTGCGCAAACTGGTACGAGGCGGGTCGGAACATAGTTTCGGTATTCATGTTGCCAAACTGGCTGGTATGCCGGCTTCTATCGTAGAACGGGCTACACAGATATTGAAAGACCTCGAGAATGCCGCTAAAAACGGAGAGATTGCCAAACCGATAGAGCATATAGGAGAAAGCCGGGAAGGAATGCAACTCTCGTTCTTCCAACTCGACGACCCCGTTCTGGAACAGATTCGCGACGAGGTTAAAAGCCTGGATATCAATAATCTGACGCCGTTGGAGGCGCTTAATAAACTATCGGAAATCAAACGGTTAGTAGGAGGAAAATAAGATGCTAAAGAAACGTTATATACTTCGTACAATCCTGATTGTCATCGGTATTTTTGCCTTGCTGGCTTGCGCTTTTGTCGCAGAGCAATACTATCGCTGGCATATATGCAACTTCCATGCACTGGATGGAGAGCCGCACAGTTATGATATCTACCCGGGGGCTACTACCGACTCGGTGCTGAAACTTCTGAGCGCCGACTACGAGATCAGTTCCGAGACCGATCTGAACTTGCATATGCGTTTTCTCGTCTTTAATCATCCCGAACCGGGACACTATATTTTCCCTGCACAGATAGGCGACCGTGAACTCATTGAGCGGCTCAAATACGGCTATCAGACACCGGTGCGTATTACATGGAATAACTTCGTACGCACGAGGGAGGATCTGGCCGGCAAAGTGACACGACATCTGATGATGGACAGTCTCACGCTGCTTCAATATCTGGAGGATGACGCTTTCTTGAGCCAATATGGGCTGAACAAAGAGACCAGCCGATGTCTTTTTATTCCTAACACATACGAGGTGTATTGGAATATTACCCCCGAGCAACTTTTCAACCGCATGCAAAAGGAATATGACATCTTTTGGAATGAGACGCGGAGAGCTAAAGCTGATTCTATCGGATTGACTCCGGTCGAGATTGCTATCGTTGCCTCGATTGTGGAGGGGGAGAGCCATAATAAGAATGAGATGCCGATAATTGCCAGCTTGTATCTCAACCGCGTCCATAAAGGAATGCTGCTGCAGGCGTGCCCTACGATCAAGTATGCGGTAGGGGATTTCAAACTCAAACGGATCCTTTATCGCCATCTTACCGTGGATTCGCCTTATAACACCTATATCAATCCCGGTCTGCCGCCGGGACCTATCCGATGCCCGGCGCCGGCTACTATCGACATGGTGCTCAATGCTCCCAAGACGGACTATCTCTTCATGTGCGCCAGCCCCGAGTTGAACAATACACATATCTTCTCTTCCTCCTATTCCGGCCACGCCGCTGCGGCACACCAATACCGCCATACAATGGATACTATCCATTGGGACAAATGACAAGATAGTAAATGACCCAATGGTACATGATATGATTTGGGATAATAACGAAGATATCAGGGTGGTCAAATGCGCCAATAAGACGCGCGATATTCAGCTTCTTCTCAATGACTGCCGGGAGGAGAGAAGACCTTATGTCTTCATCACCTCAACAATGACCATTAAACCCTTGCGACGCCTACTTGTGCCGGTTTCTATGCTGGAGGAGGAAACTTATAAAGCGGAGATATCCACTTATATAGCGCGTAAAACCGGGGCACACATAATCTTGCTCCAGGCGAACGACTACGGATCGCATGCGAGACAGAACGTCAACCGCATCGTCACTTATATAGAGAAAGCCAACGAACGCCTGAAAAAGAAAGACCAGCCGCCCGTAACTTACGAGATCGTTATGGCGCGCAAGGACTCCTTCACGCTCACACAAGAAGCAGGGGAAAGACAAAGGGATTTTCAGCATGACTTACTGATCCTGACTGCCAGCAGAGACTATGGTCTGGATGATATCTTGTTCGGACCGCCCGAGAGAAAAGCTATTCAGCACGCGCTGGTGCCGGTGATGTTGGTTAACCCACGTGAAGATTTGTTCTCTTTATGCGACTAATACTGCCATTTTGTCAACTAAATATTGCAAATTTTAGATTTTTAACACTTTTTTCTAATAATATTTGGTCAATTCGTCAAAAAGCAGTACTTTTGCATCGTGTTTTTCATGGTATTAGATTTAAGGTTAAATGAAAAGATTGGGTTGTCGGGAGACAACCTTCTTTTTTTATCATAAAGATGAGTGCTTTCGGCTCTTATAAAATTTCCAAAATTATCAATAGAAAACTTCCATTAATTATGATTTTCTAGTCATATTTATGGATTATTTGTTTTTTACTTGCCCAATTCATGTGTTTTTTATAATTTTGCAGCATATTTAATAGGGCTATTAAATGATGCAATTAGACAAACATGTTTATCGCCTGGGGATAGATATAGGCAGTACTACCATTAAGATGGCACTTGTGCGGGTAGAACCGGCAGGAACGGATGGTAAGGAAAGGATTGATATTGTATTTACAGACTACCGGCGCCATAACGCAGTCCCGCTGCAAGTAGGGCAAGAGATGCTAACGCAGCTCGTTGCTTCAAGCGGGCTCTCGCCTGAGGATACGCTGATAGTAGGTATCACCGGCTCGGTAGGCATGGGATATGCGCAACGCCTCAAGATACATTTTTACCAGGAGGTGATTGCTGCTGCAGAAGTGGTAAAACGGCTTTACCCAGATGTACATGCGCTGATAGATATCGGAGGAGAGGATTCTAAGATTATTTTCTTCGAAGAGGGACGTGTTCCGGACATGCGGATGAACGGCAATTGCGCCGGAGGTACTGGAGCCTTTATCGACCAGACGGCTACGCTGTTGGGAGTAGAGACTGAAGCGTTGAACGACTTGGCGGAAAGGGCGGAGAATATCTACCCTATCGCATCGCGATGCGGAGTGTTCAGCAAGACCGACATCCAAAATCTCATCTCGCGTTCGGTGAGCAAGGAAGATATAGCAGCCTCTATGCTTAACGCGGTCTCTATGCAGGTCGTCAGCGCCTTGGCGAGAGGTACAGACGTCTTGCCAAAGGTCTTCCTTTGCGGCGGACCGTTCGCTTATATTCCCGAGTTGCGCAAACATCTGCTACGGGCTTTGGATTTGACCGAGGAGGATTGTATCGTTCCGGAATATACCCAGTTTGTGCCGGCTGTCGGCACGGCTTTATTGGCGCAAGGCGGGACGGTTACGTGCGCGCAGGCGCTTTCCTTGTTTAATAATCACGATACCGCCCCGCAGAGCGATGAACACCGCTCGGGAGCTACTCTTCCCCCTCTCTTTGACAACCAGGAGGAATACGGGAAATGGCTTGATTCGAAGCGGCGGAGATATCGCCATGACGCGATCCGGGTCAAACAGCCCGCTTTAGGTTCATCGCTTTATCTGGGTGTGGACTCCGGTAGTACGACTACCAAACTGGTAGTCATCAACGAGGAGGGAGAGATCGTTTTCTCGGATTATAGTTATAATAACGGCAACTCTTTTCAGGCTTTCCGCGAGGCGCTGCAACGCTTGTATGACAATATGGGCAGGGATATAGAGATCGTGCGCAGTTGCTCTACGGGGTATGGGGAACAGTTGCTCAAAACGGCCTTCCGGCTGGATCGGGGGATAGTGGAAACAATGGCGCATTTCATTGCTGCTAAACACCTGCAACCGGACGTATCATTTGTGCTTGATATCGGCGGACAGGACATGAAGGCTATCTTCGTGGAGAATGGATCTATTCGGCGTATTGAGATCAACGAAGCTTGCTCATCGGGATGCGGCAGTTTTATCATGACTTTTGCCAAACAGTTGGGGTACGATGTAAGCGATTTCGCCCGGATGGCTACGCTCGCCGGGCATCCATACGACCTGGGAACCAGATGCACTGTATTTATGAACAGCAAAGTGAAACAGGCTATGCGGGAAGGGGCGGCGGTGGATGATATTGCCGCGGGGTTCAGTTATTCGGTGATTAAGAATTGTTTGTATAAAGTGCTCAAGTTGCAGTCTTTCGACCAATTGGGAGAATATATCATGGTACAAGGAGGTACGTTTAGAAATCATTCTGTTGTGCGCGCTTTGGAGCTTCTTACCGGAAAAGAAGTGGGATTCGGACCTATTCCCGAACTAATGGGAGCTTACGGCGCAGCGTTATATGCGAAAGGAGGGGGCGTATGAAACTGAAGGAAATGTTACAATCGAACCGGTTTGAGACGAAGGAAGAAATCTGTCCGGGATGCCAGAATCATTGCCGGATTCAGGTCTATTCATTCGATGAGGGGCGCATGTATGTCTCCGGTAACAACTGCGAACGGGTCTATTCGAATGCGGCAAAAGGAGCGGTGAAAGGCGTCAATATGTTCGATGAGAAATACAAACTCCTCTTCACCTCCTCGCCCGTCACCAATCGCCAGCCCCTCCTCACCATCGGTATCCCGCGCGGGCTGGGGATCTACGAAAACTATCCTTTCTGGCACACGCTCTTTACCTGCTGTGGTATTCGCGTGCGGCTCAGCAGCCCCAGTTCCAACCGGCTCTATGATAAGGGCCTGCGCACGATTGTGGCGGACAATATATGTTATCCGGCTAAACTGATGCACGGACATGTGATGGACCTCATTGAGAAAGGAGTGGATCGGATTTTCTACCCTTGGGTGGTTTTTGAGAAGAAAGAGGACCCGCTGGCTAAGAATAGTTTTAACTGCCCTGTCGTCAGCGGCTATTCTGATGTTATCAAGAGTGCCATCAATCAGGAGAAACACTATGGTATTCCAGTGGATTCGCCTACTATCTCGTTCAAGGACGAGCACCTTCTCCGCGCCTCTTTGATGGAATATCTCTCCTCGCTGGGCGTCCGCCGCGAGACGGTCCCGACGGCTGTCAGCCAGGCTCTGGAGGCGCAGCAAAAATATCTGGACACGCTGGAGAGACGCAACAAACAGGTCTTCGCCGCAGCGCAAGCTGCCGGACGGATGGTTATCCTGCTGGCGGCAAGACCCTATCATATCGACCCTCTCATCCAGCATCACATAGCGTCCGCTATTGCGGATATGGGCGTGGATGTCATTACGGAGAATATTGCGGTAACCGACGGAAAAGAGGTATATACCTGTCTGAACGCGATGGCGCAATGGGCGTACCCCAACCGGATTTTCAAGGCGGCGCAATGGGTGGGACAAAACGCCTATGACGGGCTCCATATGGTGGAACTGACCAGTTTCGGCTGCGGACCGGATGCGTTTATTCTGGATGAAGTGCGTACGCTACTCGGCAGGTACAACAAAAACCTCACGGTCCTGAAGATCGACGATGTCAATAATATCGGCTCGCTGCGTCTCCGCATCCGCTCATTGATAGAGAGCGTGAACTCCCTCTACCCCGTAACCGGTAACCCGTCACCCGTAACCCCTCCATCCACCCCTTCTCTCCCTCTCACAACCCCGCCCTTTGAATCACGGGATAGAGAACGCGTCATCCTCACCCCTTATTTTGCCGAGGGATATAATGAGTTTCTGCCTACGATCTTTGCTCTGGCGGGCTATCGCATCGAATCCCTTCCTATGGCTACCCGGGAGGACGCGGAGGAAGGCTTGCATGTCGCTAATAATGATATCTGTTATCCGGCTACTATCGTGGTGGGGAGTATCATGCGCGCGCTGCAATCCGGCAGATACGATCTCTCCAAGACGGCCGTGGCGATCACACAGACGGGAGGGCAATGCAGGGCTTCCAATTATTACTCGCTGATTAAGAATGCCCTTGTCGCGGCAGGGATGACTCAGGTGCCGGTCATTGCGGTGGCTATCGGACCAAGCCTACAGAACAGCCAGCCCGGTTTTGAGATCGACTGGCTCCGCCTCATCCGGCCTACGCTCGAAGCGCTCTTTTTCGCCGATGCGCTCGCCAAACTCTATTATCCCGCTGCGCCCAGAGAACGCGTCCCGGGAAAAGCGAGAACCCTCTATGACTATTATCTGAGTGCAGCCCAACCCCTCTTGTTGCGCCGCGACTACAAAGGGATGAGGCGGTTGATGGCGGATGCGGTGGAGGCTTTCAGCGGGATCACAGACAAGGACAGACAGGTATCTGTCGTCGGGGTCGTGGGGGAGATATATGTCAAATATAACTCTTTCTCCAATCATGGCGTCGTCAAATGGCTGATTGATCATGGTGTGGAGGTCATTCCTCCTGCACTCACAGGCTTCTTCTCCACCTCGGTTCCCAATGCGTTCATCAACCGTTCGCAGCATATCCGCGAGGACGGATTAAAACCCTGGCAGGCGCGTCTGGTCAATCGCTTCCTGCGCCATTACGCACAGGTGTACGACCGTCTTTGCCGACCCTATCCTTTCTATCGGCCTTTTACCGACATCATGGATATCTGGGCCAAAAGCCGTAAGGTCATCAACTCCGCTGCCGATTTCGGGGAAGGATGGTTCTTGCCCGGAGAGATCTGCGACCTGGCGGAAAACGGAGTCAACAAAGTGGTCTCGCTGCAGCCTTTTGGATGTATCGCCAATCATATTATCAGCAAAGGGATTGAGAAACGGTACAAAGATCTGTATCCGCATCTGGCGCTCTTGTTCCTTGATTTTGATGCCGGCACATCGGATGCCAATATCACAAACCGGCTCCATTTCCTGTTGAATAACTAAAAATCATGATTATGAATAATTACGAAAACGAACCGATGGAACTGCGTATCCGGGAGGTGGCGCAGCAGTTATTTTTCCGGCAGGGCTACGCCGCTACTTCCACTACCCAAATAGCCAAAGAGGTTGGCTGTACCCAGGCTCTCGTGCATTATTATTACCGCACCAAAGAAAATCTCTTCCGCCAGATCTTCCTGGAGCAGGTGGAAGCCGCGCTCAATGTGGTGGGGCGGTCGCTGGCAAGCGAGGCGTCCTTCGAAGATTTTCTGCGGTCCGCTATATCCCTGTATTTCGATGCGTTGCAACAAAACCCGAGGCTTCCCTTCTTCGTCTTGGAGGAACTGGTCTCTAACCCCGAACGCAGAAAATATCTGAGAAAGAACTTCGTCCAAAAGCCTTCCTATGCGATGATCTATATGCAGTTTGACGCGCGGGTCAAAGCGGAACAGCAGGCGGGCAGACTTGCCAAAGTGGATTCCTTCGATATCATGATGTCTATCGCTTCGCTTACGGTCTTCACGTTTATCTCTTTGCCGATGTATCAGGACCTGCTCGCGCAGACGGACGAACAAGTGAAGCAATTTATCGCCCACCGGAAAGCGGAAGTCACACGCCTTGTCCTCCAAGGTCTCCGGCCATAAAGCACGGAAGCGCTAAGGTATGTTGTCAATAATACCTCTGTGACCACAACCGTTTCACGCTTTCGTGCATTTTGTGGTCCTATTGCCGATTATTAATATTTATACGCAACAAAAGCAGACGGGCATCGCCCGCCTGCTCACTTTGTACTTCGTACTTTGTCAAAGCTTTCGACTTTCGACTATTTAACCTCTGCACCTTGCAGCGTGTAAGTCTTGTCGCCGCGGAGGATGAAGTACCTTCTTCGCCTACCAATACCGACCGATGGGGATGAAACAGGTCTTGGAAAGTATGCAAGCCTGACGAGGTCCTTCAATGATTTGAATGAACTTTCTTGGTTCATTTAATCGTTGTGTAATCGTTTCAAAATAAGGACGTTACTTGAATCAGATGCGAAAGTTTTCTATTATTAAGATTCCCTCTCAAACGCAATCAGGCGGGCAACTCAATCTGTGCCCGCCTGCTCTTTCGTTTATCCTTTACAACATATTGAATAATCAGATGTCTAAATTACCACCAGACAACATTATATGTTGTGGGTTGTTGATTCTCTCCGTATGCTACACCGATATCGCGGATTGCTTTTATAGAAGCTTTCTCAAGGTCGACCTCATCTTGTTGCTGTTTGAGCATAAAATCCCACTCACGTTTGTCGAGTTCCTTTACTCGTTTAGCCATTTCGGCATTTAACGATTCTGCCCCAGCGAAAGCGGAAGATTGAGGATTGACCTGCGCCAAGATAGCAGCTGCCGCTTCTGCTGCAGCTACATCTTGTCCTGCAGACCATACACCACGAGCCTCGGCTAATAACTTTGCTCCTTCTTGATTAATCTTCTCTTGATAGATAGGTTGAGCTGCTGCCATACATTTATCATAGCACTCTTTGCACACATCGGGAACTTGCATCAATTCTGCGATGGCTGCATCAAAATCTTGGTTCTTTGCTTTGGTTTGAGCCTTAGTTATGATAAAGTCGCACTTCGCGGTATAATAATCCACTATTTTCTTTTTCCCTTCATTAATAAATGATTGATACTGAGGGTCAGATGCTTTAATCTTTTTTAAAGCAGCCATATAGGCTTTGTCTTTTGAATCCCCGGCTGCTTTTACTCCTAAAGAGCAACTAGAAAATAAAGTCCCGTCTATTCCATCTCCGATATAGAGATTAACTTCTAAATCATAAATGTAAATAACCGGAGCCGTCTCACTTTTTTCCAAGTTGAGTTCACGGACGTTAGCGGTCATAATAAACCGAGTATTCTTGGCAGACCCCATACCATTCTTTGTAATAATCTTCTGCATGCGGTCTTTCAGCGTCTTCTTCGCATTATTTGGAATAGAGGAAGAAGGATCCATGTATGCAGATAGCGCTATACGCGCAGCATCATCCATGGTTTGAATTTGTTCTTGCGCAAAGGTTATGCTTGCCATAAGACAAGCAATGACCAGTATAATACATTTTTTCATAAAGAAAGTATTTATTTGTTATTCGTCTTCTGAAAGCGAGTCATCCTGTCCAAGTGTAATGACTGCATGTCCCATACTTCGTCCATCTACTCGGCAAGGTTGTCCTGTTGTCTCTGTAATAAAATCTGCAAGTTCCGTGGCGAAATCAGCAGCACTTTGCGCTCTTCTCTCAACTTGCTTAGTTATACGATTCTTTTTCTCTTTATATAAAGGAATAAAAATCTGCTTATAACTTAGTTTGTTGGCAGTGTTCTTTCCCGCAGTAAATCCTGAAGTTTGTACTTTTGCTTGAATCCAATCCTCTATATATTCAGAGAGAGGTGCGCCATCGTAACGTTTAGCAAAGTTAATCGGACAACTTTCTTTGCGCTTTAAGGTGATTCGAACTTCTCGACCTTGCTCTCCCATTTTAGCAAATTTTTGCTGTAATGCTCCTAAGAATTCATCTTTTACACTAAGAATGGCTTCCTTGAGTTGGTTTACCATTTGTCCACTACCATAGGTTGCTGTTCCTTGTGCCGAAATGGCGTAGAAAGATTTGCTAGTACTAACATCAGTTGCTTTGATACGGAATACAACATATTGTTTGCCCGCATCGAAGCGCGTCTCCGGATAGAATTCAATCTCAAAATCAGCACTTGCTGCTGAAGCCAGCATTTCTCGAACGCCTCCTGCAGAACCTTCTCCATCGTCAATCTCATCAGCGGCATCCCATGCCTTTTCGCCTCTATAGTCTTTCAACACCGCTGCTAAGTCTTCTACTTCGTATTTGGCCACATTTGCCATAAAGTTAGTAAACTCGTTGATAAGATCTTTCATGTTAACATCAGCAAGTGCTTTATTGTAATCAACTGTTTCAGGATCATCATTCATAACATAATGATTTGCTTTGCACCAATCCGCATCAGGGAAAATCATAATTATAGGTTTTTGAGCACCTTCGATGGCATCAGCAACTCCCTTAATAATACCTGCTGCAACAAGGTCATTTCTAAGTTTATCAAACTGCACTTGAATCTCTACTTTAACTTTTATACCTCCCTTAACTTCACTCATATCTTTTCCTGAAGGATTTGTTACTTGAGTGAGATAATTAGTATATTGTCCGCTATTAAAGAAATCATCAAAATACTGCATATGATCTGCAGACGGTTGAGTAGATGGATAAAGAGCAGGGGTTGGTTGACCATTATTTCCCCCAGGAATTCCTTGAAATATTGCTGCATGGATTGCATTCATACCTGCTCTCTCGATAGCAGCATCTTTTTTCTTTCCGACACCAGATACTTTCACGTTTTTTGTACCTGCTGTTGCAACGTTGATGAATACACAAGAATACGCTTCTGGGTCTTCAAAAACCACAGCGTGTTTAATTTTAGCTGCAAAAATTGGCATTACAATGAGTGAAGCCAATAATACTGAAATGATTCTTTTCATACTATTATACAATTTTTTCATACTATTATACAATTATGAATCCTGCGCGCATGTACGCGCAGGATTCCTGTTGATTATTAGAATGTCCATTTTACACCTGCAGCAGCGCCAAGTCCCATACCATGACCATAGCCACACTGCTTAGCATACTCGTTAAGCACTTTGTATGCATTCCATTGCATAATGCCTACAGAGTAGTTTGCCTGAATAAATAACTGGAATGGATAACCGCAATTGAACACGATTCGCATACCGGGATCAATAAACAATCCGAAAGTCTGCTTAGCTGTTTTATCCGTAAAATTGATAGTCTCTCCAAGTACAGCCGTTGATAAATTTGTCAATACACTATTATCAAAACCATGAGGAACAATAATATCTAATCCAACATTGATAAATGGTTGAAACTCCATTACTTGTTTTACTTTCAAACCGCAAGCATATCCGACAGCCACATTAACATAAGAAACTCCCTTCCCAAAAATTGCTTGTCCTGCATATTTTCCATCTGCATACGTATACCAAGCAGTGCCATTCTCATTAGCACCCTCTTCTAATTGTTTGGCGGTATTGATATCATAGCCGACATTGAGGCGAGCATAATGGCTGATACCACATTTATGGATATAAGCAAGATAATCTATAGTAAGATCTACCATAGAGTATGCACCGAATATCTTATTGTTAGCTCCCATGCCCAGTCCATTGTAATTATAATCAAGGCTTACCCCTAACCGAATGTCATTGCTTTGTTTAAGGAATTCGGTTCCTTTTAGATGTCGTCCTGAAATTTGATAGAACGAAGAAACACCAGTATTGCCTGTTGCTACCTCATTGTTATTATTTATCTCAGTAGCACGTGCATATCCTACTTTTACTGTACGAAGATTACCTTCTTCCTCATCTCCTTTATTTTTGAAGATTTTGAATCGCTGACCATTTTTCAGCCCCTCTTTTGTTCCAACCTTTGCCGTAATATATGGACGCACATCCTCTGGAGTAGCTGTTACTTCCCATGCAGATATTTTATTTTCGAGTTTTCGGAGAATATCATCATACGAGCTGGAAATAGCTTTTTCCATAGACTTTTCGGAAGAGGCAGAAACAGATTGCGCGGCAATACATTTCATTGGAATACGGACGTTTCGATATAAATCGCGTTTTTGCGCAACAACACTTGCTTCCTCTCCATCATTAATCCACATATTGTGCACAATATTACCTATAACTTCTTCAGCACTATCGATCGCGAATACATAGCCTGTTACATCAGCCATATAAACGGGCTTCTTATTCCCGTTTTTATCGGTAGTTTCACCTATCTTGGTCTCTTTCGCGTCATACACTATTAAGTAACTATTAGCCAACAGAGCTGGCCCGTTTTCGTTCACAGTTTTTACTTGAGATGCATTATCCAATTGCACATCAGCATCTGTAGCATTCCACCGGCTACGCTCTACCATAAGATCATAGTGGAATCTTCCATTACCATCTACCATTAATACGTAGTCAAAAATTTCTTTTCCGATGTTGTTTTGGTTGATATACTCAGTCAGAAGACGTTGTGTCAAAGTGTCGGGTTTGGCAGCAACACCTTTGCCTAAGCCTTTAAAGGCATCACCTATACCCTTGAACATATCTTTAAACGCATTTGTTTTTTCTTGCGGTTGTTGTGCTGCAAGTTGAGCTTGTTGTTCTTCCGCCGTTCGGAAGGCTCCTTTAAGACGAATGGTTTTTGTTTTGATGTTATTTATATCAAATTTTGCACCAGTTTGAATAGAATCCACACCGGTCACGACTTGGTTATCCCATCGATCTCCATAAAGAATCGTAATTTTTGAAATGCTGTTACGGGAATAATCCGAAGAAATAACCGTAGATTTTACCTGTCCTTTAGCGAATGCCATGGAAGACATCATTAGGGCTATACATAAGCCCATTACATTGTTTAATTTTCTCATGATTGTTTGTTTTAGTTAATTTATTATTTTAAAATACCATCGCTGATAAGGCGTTGTTCAAGTTGAGATTTAAACACACATACAGTAGTAGTACAAACTGTTTGTGCATTTGTTCTTGTATAGATACTGGAGAGATCTCGTTTTTCCTTCATAGAAATATACTGAGTATAATCCCCACCATCTTTAAAAAAATTATCAAAGTATGCTTTATTTTGTTCGTATGCACGTTGCTTCAGAAGAAAAACCGAATCAATTTTTTTTCTAGGACCATTCGGCCAACTAACATCAGTGAAGAGCACGGCATAAAGCGCTTGTTTTCCTGTTTCTTCATATGCATCTACAGCATTTCGTCCACGTCCCTCTACACGTAGTGTATATGAACCATCTAAATCACTGGCTATACACACAGGTTCCGACCTGGAGTATGCTATTGTTTTGTGCGTACCACATGAAACAAAAAGTACACCTACCAACAAAACACTTAATTGATAAAATAATTTTCTCATAATTTAATGATTAGTATTAGTTTCGCCTACTCTTTAATGGATTTTCGGCATTCTCCGCTATGTTATATTTAATTTTTTTCTACTACATCTATTATCCAAATCAGACTGGCGAGATATGGAAAAGACAATTCTCTGACTATAGTCTGATTATACTAATGTATTGTGTATCTAACGTATATCTATCGTGTATGTATCGTGTTTACCTGCGGATTAGTAGCAAATTAATTGCAGATTAATTACAGAATGGCAACAAGTTGATACAGATACACGCAAAAAAGTACTACTCTTGCTGTATCTTCACAGAGGCTCTCGCATTGCCTGAATCGTAAATACAGCAAAAGTAGTACACCAAACGTGCACTAACATATGCCAACTTACTACCCGTTAAAAATTTACCAGAGTCTCACAAGGTTGTTGACTGTTAGTCTCTCAAATATGTAGTCCGTGTCCGCTGACGCGGGAGTCTTCTTGGAGAAGACGCTGCAAAGACACAACAAAAGTTTGAATTACACAAATAATTCTGCACTTTTTTTTGTGTTTTTGCTACACATCGCACGTTTGGTACACTACGTTGGTCCGGTGGGGCTTCAATATGACAAAGAACGGCTCAGTACGATTTGCGCTGCAAAAGTACTATAAAAAAAGCAAAGGCGCAAAGGTTTGACCCTTTACGCCCTAATTAGCCCCAAAATCGCCTTCGGCAAAATCAACCTCGAATGGACATTAAAACGACTGCGAAATAGGATAGAATAAGGGCCACAAAAGGGTGCACAAAAGTGGCACTAAAGGGGCGCAAAAGAGGCGTTCTAGACTTTGTTCCTGATTATTGACTATAATTTATATTCAACGGCTTACAGAGAATTTAAATTTACGCAAAATCACCTTGTTTTGCCAGTTCAATTGCCATTTTTGCACAAAAAAATCTGCACTTTTGATGCAGATCTCTGTGTGTACCGTTTAAAGTACTATAAATATTTGATTTACACAAGAATTCGGGCTATAAAATCAAATTCATTTGCTTTTTACTCGGAAAGCGGCTTCACTGGAATAAAAGTTGTGTCGCCATAGAGGTTGACAGTCACATACGGGTAATCTTTATGGATGTTATGCAAAGCATTGAAGTCCCGGCTATAGATAAAAAGGTATTGATCATACAATTGTTCCTCATATTGAGGATAGGACTTCGCAAATTTGTCTCGCGTTTGTAGCATCCGCCTTGCATAGCGATTTGTCATAGCTAAGGCATCATTGTGAATCTTTTTCGGCATGTTCTTAAGGGAATCGGCATAGGAGCGATACAGCGCCTTGTATCGTCCGGCTGCCTTACTTTTTACATTCAACCATACGGAATCCACCGCCGGCGGCGCAGGCTGTATAACAACGACCGTATCCGTATGGTACTCAACAACAGGGGAAACCTCTTGTTTCTGCGGCCGGAAGCAAATCAAACAAGCTGCCGCAATAGCAAAAAAAGCGAGCATCGGCAGCAACCACCTCATTCGCCAATAACAATGGAGCGCAGAGCGAACCTTGCGGACAGAAGTGTACCGTTTGCCGTTGGCAGATGTGCAACGGCGGATAACCGGTTTGACTGATTGCGGAAAAAGGAGCGCGAGTATCTTACCTAACGCATAAATGTCCCGTTCGGGTTTTAAAACATCAGTAGGCAGTTGTTCCGGCGAACTGATCGACGGCGAGGTTCCGATATTCTTAGCGATGAATGCTTCTTGGTCCGAAAAACCGAAATCAATCAGCTGCACATGATTGCCGGAGTCGGTAATCAGAATATTGCTCGGCTTCAAATCGCCGTGCACCACCTGACGGTCATGCAGGAAAACCAATGCTTCCATCAGTTCATCCGCCACACGGCGGCGCTCCGCAGCAGAAGGATTCTCCGTCACAAACCGGTCTAACGGACGCCCATGGACATATTCCATCAGAATGGAGCGGCCTAACTGCGGGTCGTTCACCATGGCTATCGTCTGAACCACATAGATAGAATCCAGACGGTGCATGATTTCAAACTCACGCTCTAAAAGGAGTTGATTGCGAGTCTGCTCTCCTTCATCCGGTTTGGCAGCCTTTAGGACGACCCATTTGCCGCTCATCTGCGCACGGTAAACCAGGTTGTGTCCGCTGTCGGACAGCAACTCATAATCCGTAAAACGCTCTGCACCTAATTCTTGTGAACTAAGCGGACGAACGGGACCCGATGTAAACGAATTTGTATCCATTAGCGGTGCAAAAGTACAAAAATATTTGGACATATGCAAATAATTTCTTATCTTTGCACAAATTTTTGAGATATGAAGACTTCTTTTCAATCAAACAGTATCGCTATTACGCAACTGAAAAAGGCAGTAGAAGTACGATTCGGTCGCACGCCTGCTACGCCTGCCGATTTCGGAGAACTGAGTATCGCTATTGGGCGTGCCACCGGTGAAAGCCTCAGCCCGGATACCCTAAGCCGTATCTGGGGATACAAGAAAGGCTATTCATCCGTCCGGCAATACACGGTACAGATATTGGAACGCTATGCCAGAGCGAAGGAGGAATCGGACTTCATCCACACCACCGCTATTCATGCAGACGAATGCCGGAAAGGCGATCAAGTGCGCATAGCCTGGCTCCCCGACCGCGTTTGTACACTTACCTATTTGGGCGACTGCAGATGGCGGGTTGACGGGAGTATCAACAGCAAACTGCAAGTCGGCGACACTTTCTCCTGCCGCACGATAGCGCAAGGAGAAGTGCTGATTGTGGATCACCTCGAAACCGCTAACGGCACTTTTGAGGGATACAGCATGGGCAATAAAAACGGACTTACACTCGTTAAGAAGTTATAAAAACGGTCCCCCGTTTCACCATCATAAAAGAATAAGGGACACCCTCACGGATGTCCCTTCTCTTTTACCTTGCGGAGAAAGGGGGATTCGAACCCCCGGTACAGTTACCCGTACGACAGTTTAGCAAACTGTTGGTTTAAGCCACTCACCCATCTCTCCGTAGCTTAAATCGCGCTTTGTTTTTCAAAAGCGGGTGCAAAGGTACAACAAAATTCTGATATGACCAAATATTTTTGCTATTTTTTTTGTTCATATCGCAAAAAAATTGTAATTTTGCACGCAAAATATGATTTACCATGGCTGAGAATACCGAAATAGAGCGTAAGTTTCTGGTTACATCCGGTGCTTTTTTGTCCCAAGCCGTGAAGCACTATGAGATCATGCAAGGCTACCTGAGCAAGGAACCCGGCAAAACCATCCGCGTGCGCATACGGGACGAACGCGCGTTCCTTACTATCAAATCGTCGCTGTTGCGCGAAGGAATCGCCAAGTTCGAATGGGAATGGGAAATCGAGCCTGCTGATGCGCGGGAGATGATGAAGATATGCCTGCCGGGCGTGATCACCAAAACACGCTATATCATTCCCGCGCCGGACTATCAGGGAGAGAAAAGAAACTGGGAGGTGGATGTCTTCCATGGGCATAAAGAAGGATTGATTCTGGCGGAACTGGAGTTAGGCAGCGAGGACGAGCCTTTTGTTCGTCCGGAATGGCTGGGAGAGGAAGTGACGGGACAGCCGCAGTATTATAACGCGAACATGTGATAGTTGATAGTTGATAGTTGATAGTTGAAAGATGAAAATTGGAAATTATATCATAGCGCTTCTGCTGGTAGGATGGAGCCTGTCGCTCCGGGCGGCATCTCCTACACGGACACTACCTATCCTGTATGTGAACACACAGAACGAGCAAGGTATCAATGACACGGAGACGCAGGTCGTCTGCTCGGTCTATATCGATTCGGTGCTGGCGCAATATCCTGCTTTGGGAAGCAAGAACTCTCCCTTACCCGCTACAATCAAGGGACGAGGCAACTGGACTTGGAGCGGATTTGACAAGAAACCGTATAAGATCAAGTTCGATACCAAGACCAAAGTGCTGGGAATGCCTAATAACCGCCACTGGTGTCTCTTGGCTTCGGCGGACGACTATCTGGGATTCCTCAAAATGCCTGCCGGTTTTGCGATCAGCAAAGCGCTTGAGATGCGTTGGACGCCGCGGATACGACCCGTTGAGTTCGTCCTGAACGGAAAGTATATGGGACTATATTTCCTTACGGAACACGTACGTATCGCTTCGAATCGGGTGCACATTCACGAGCAGGCGGACAGCGAGACGCACCCGGATTCCATCTCCGGAGGATGGCTCGTCGAGATAGACAATTACCGGACAGACAACAATATCGAGTTCGACGAAGGAAACGGCCAGCATGTAATGGTATCCCTTCGGGAACCGGAAGTGCTGTCCTCCGCGCAACGACAGTATCTGGAGAACCAACTGCACACACTGAATACGGATCTATATGACATGTCGTCCCATCTGGAACAAAGACTGGACATGACGGAAGCCGCAAAATTCTACCTGGTGCAAGAGATCATGGAGGACTGCGAGAGTTATCACGGCAGTTGTTTCCTCTATAAGGACCGCGACAGCCTGGGCGTAGCCGACAAATGGAAGTTCGGACCGGTGTGGGATTTCGGCAATGCCTACAACCGACACCAGGAGACCTGGATCTATGATAACCCTACCTGGCCGCAATACTGGATCGGGCAGTTGGCAAAATGGCCGGTCTTCCAACAAGCGGTTAAGGAACAATGGTGGATCTATTACCACACGCAGAAAGACTCCGTGAGAGCCCAAATGCGGGCGTTTGCCGATAAGATAGAGAAAGCCGCCAAGAATGACGCACTGGTATGGCAAGGCACGCAAAACTACTGCGACAACAGCAATTTCGCAGATGTAAGAGACCGCTATTTCCGCCGTTACGATTGGCGCATCAACTGGCTTTATTCGCAATGGGGAGAAGGTATCAAACCTGCCACATGGGATGTGGACCAAGTATCAAGCGGTCAGGACCGGAGTACCAAATTCATCCGCAACGGACAACTGCTCATCATCCGCAACGGACACATTTATACCATTCAAGGAATGCTCGTAGAATAATAACTGCCTATGATGACTCATCTAAGATATACTATCTCAGCGCTGGCATTGCTCTTGGCGGTAGCCCTGCCGGCGGAGACATACACGCCGCAGGAAGTGCCTAACCCCAAAGCGGAGGGACAGGAGTGCTATGTCTCTAATCCCGATGCTATTCTGGCAGATTCAACCGTAGCATGGCTCAACGGCTGCGCCGCGGATCTGGACAGGAAGACCCGGGTGGAAATGGCTATCGTGGCATTGGAGTCTATCGGCGAGGAAGACCCGTTCGATTTCGCATACGAGCTGTTCCAACGATGGGGAATAGGAGGAGAAGGGCGCAACACGGGAGTGCTGATGCTCTTTGTGCTGGAGAGCCATGATATGCGTATCATGACCGGCACGGGCATAGAAAGCGTGCTGACGGATGCGAAATGCTCGCAGATCATGCACGACGAGATGTTTCCCGCGTTTAAGGAAGGAGACTACGACAGAGGGCTGTGTCTCGGTGCGCTGGCCGTGTATGAAGTATGCACTGATGGCGAAACGCCGGAAGAACTGCTCGCAATACGATCGGTCACCAACCGGGGACGGTACGGCGAGGAAGAGGACGAATGGAGCATAGGAGAGGAGATTGCGCTATGGTCTATGCTGGTATTCGCCGTACTGGTAGCAATAGGAATATATTTCAGTACAATCAAGAAATGTCCGGTCTGCCACAAACGCAAGGCACACGCTGTCCGTAGGCACACACTCATAGCCGCCACGTATGCCCATGCGGGAAAAGCAGAGGTAACATACCTGTGCAAACACTGCGGACATGAGTTCGTCCGGAACGAAGTGATACCTAAACTGGTGAAGTCATCCGGTTCGGCATCCGGAGGAGGATGGTCCTCCGGCGGCGGAGGAGGATCATGGGGTGGCGGATCTACTTCCGGCGGCGGCGCTGGAGGGAAATGGTAAGATTGGTAGTTTGTAGTTTGTAGTTTGTAGTTTGTAATTTGTAATTTATAATTTATAATTTTATGAAAAAAATTCTTCCTTGGATTGCAGTACTGGGAGTATTGGCAATTATCGTACTTTGGATCGCTAACGTGTACAACGGTTTCGTAGCTGCAGAAGAGCAGGTAGAATCCGCCTGGGCACAAGTAGAAAACCAATACCAGCGTCGGGCTGATCTGGTTCCTAACCTGGTAGCAACCGTAAAAGGCTATGCGTCTCATGAAAGCGAGACGCTGCAAGGCGTAATAGATGCCCGTGCGCGCGCCACACAGATCACGATAGACCCGTCTAAAGCGACACCGGAGCAACTGGCGGCTTATCAGTCCGCGCAAGGCGAACTGAGTCAGGCACTGGGACGCCTCCTCGCGCTGGCGGAGAGTTATCCGGATCTGAAAGCAAACGAGAACTTCCGCGACCTGCAGCAGCAACTCGAGGGAACGGAGAACAGGATTACCGTTGCACGGCAGCTCTTCAACGACGAAGCGAAGAAATACAACACTGACATCCGCAAATTCCCGAACAACCTGATTGCCGGTGCGTTCGGTTTTGAGAAAAAGCCTTACTTCGAAGCAGAAGAAGGCGCACAGAAGGCTCCGAAAGTGGAGTTCTAATAGATTCTGAGCGGTAGTACTTGTACGTCCCGTTCGTTGGGACCTACCATTACCGTCATGTTACCCGGTTCGAGCGTCCAACGCATCGAGCCGGGTTCATAATACCCCATCCTCCCGGCATCCAAAGCAAAACGTATCTCTCTGCTCTCGCCCGGAGCAAGGGTCAGACGCTCAAAGCCGCGTAATTCTTTATACGGCCGTACCCCTTTCGCTACGCGGTCGTTGATATAGAGTTGCGCTATCTCTGTTCCTTCGCGATCGCCGGTGTTGGTTACCGTGACAACCGCTTCTACCGCACCGTCCAGCGGCATGACAGAGTCAGTGAGATGGAATCCGGAGTATTCGAAAGTAGTATAACTGAGTCCGAAGCCGAAGGGATAGAGGGGTTTGGACGAGACGTCCGCATAGCAGGACGAATACTTGCCGAATCCGCCTCCTTCATTGGGGCGCGAGGTGCGCATCTGGCGGTATGAGAACGGATACTGCCCCACATGCCGCGGGAGTTGCACCGTCAGTTTAGCCGAAGGACATACGTCTCCAAAGACTATATCTGCAATAGCGTCCGCCGTCTCGCTGCCGCCGAACCATGTCTCAAGGATTGCCGGCAGATGCTCCGTCTCCCAGTTCATCACAGTAGGCCGGCCGGCAAAATGGAGAAGGACTATCGGCTTGCCCAGTCTGACTAACTCCTCAAGAAGGTCATGCTGCGCATCCGGCATCTCTATATTGACACGCGAAGAACATTCGCCGCTCATCTCGCTCGATTCCCCCATAGCGGCAATAATCACATCCGCCCTGCGCGCAATATCCAGCGCTTCAGTCCGCAGCGCCTCGGCAGAACGGCTGTCACGCATCTCGCGGCCGAACATAGTGGCAATAGCTTCCGCCTGCTCGTCATACATCAGATTCGATCCCTTGGCATAGAGCAATCGTGCATCCGTACCGGAGAGCGCATCCTCCATACCTTCCCTGAGGGTCTTGTATTTCGCCGGAACGGCTGCTACAGCCCATGTGCCGGACATATTGGCACGCGTGTCAGCCAGAGGACCGATAAGCGCTATCGTACCTTTCTTGGCTAACGGCAAGAGGTGGTTTTCATTCTTGAGAAGCACCATGCTCTCACCCGCAATACGCCGCGCTTCCGCTCTATGGGCGGCACAAAGAATCACTTGTCCGCGTTTCGTCGTATCACAATAGCGGTAAGGGTCGTCAAAGAGACCGAGTTTGTATTTTGCCTCCAGTATTCTGCGGCATGCTGCATCTACCGCTTTCTCGCTGCACCGCCCTTCACGCACGGCAGCAGCCAGATTGACCAATCCCTCCGAGACCATATCCATATCGAGTCCCGCTTCGAGCGACTGGATAGCGCTCTCTTCCTTATTGGGGCATACCCCGTTGTCCCATAACTCCTCCAGCCCCGTATAATCCGACACCACAAATCCCCGGAAGCCCCATTGGTCGCGCAGCAGATCGTTCAGCAGCCATTTATTACCGGTACAAGGCACACCGTGAACCGTATTAAACGCCGCCATAGCCGAACCGGCTCCGGCGTCGAAAGCCGCTTTATAGGGCTGCATATATTCGTTAAAGAGATGGTAGTCATCGGGATAGACATTATTATACTCGCGCCCTGCCTCGACCAGTCCGTAGGCTGCAAAATGCTTGACGCATGCCATGACCGTAGCTGAATCGGCAAGCGATGAGCCCTGATAGCCTCTTACCATCGCTTCCGCAACGCGGGATCCGAGATAAGGGTCCTCTCCGCTTCCTTCGCTGATTCGTCCCCACCGGCCGTCATGGCATACATCGACCATGGGTGAGAACGTCCAGCATATACCATCCGCCGTAGCCTCACGCGCCGCGATACGCGCCGAGCTTTCAATAGCCGCCATATCCCAGGAGCACGACATCGCCAGCGGAATAGGAAAAACCGTTTCATATCCATGGATCACATCCATCCCGAAGAGCAAAGGGATACCTAAGCGGCTCTCCTCTACGGCGATGCGCTGTACCTCCCGGATGGCTTTGGCTCGTTTGAGATTGAAAAGCCCGCCTACTCTGCCCTGCCGTATTCCGTCGGCTGACTGGCTGTGACGCGGTTCGCCGGTGACTATATCGCCGCCGACAGGCAGGTTCAACTGACCCAGTTTCTCCTCCAGCGTCATGCGTCCCATCAAATTATCGATGAAGGTATTCATCTCGCGTTCCTCGTCATTCACTCCATGACTGCAGCCTAACATCAGAGAGGCTATCAGGAATACAAAAGCAATGTTTCGGTTCATAAATTGTACAAGGATATGATTTATAATCCAATTCAACGACAAAAGTACTGCTTTTTTTTGATATACGCAAGAGAAAAAAAACATAATTCATTTTTTAGGATTATTTTTATTTGCGTATTTGCGAAAAAAAACGTACCTTTGCACCCTAATTTAACGAAGGGCAGCAAGGGAGCCCTGATTGAAGAATGTGTATATATAAGGACTTGGAGCAATATGTCTCTCAATCTATCCTGCCGCAATACGATGCGTTCGACGGCGGACATAAGCGCGACCACGCGGAGGCGGTCATACGTGAGTCATTAGTTCTGGCGCGGGAGCATGGTGCAGACGAGCAGATGGCGTACGTCATCGCAGCGTATCATGATTTAGGCTTGCGGTACGACCGCGAGACCCACCATATCCGTTCCGGCGAGATACTGATGGCGGACGAGAGACTGCGGCAGTGGTTCACGGAGGAGCAGTTGTTCATTATGCGCGATGCGATAGAAGACCACCGCGCGAGCGGCAAGAACCCGCCACGCACCATCTACGGCGCAATCGTTGCAGAAGCCGACAGACAGATCATTCCTGAAACCGTCATTGCGCGCACTATGGCATATTCCGCCAAGCTCTACCCTGCCGGCGACTTCGAGACGCTCTACGCGCGTTCCCGCGAACATCTATTGGAGAAATACGCCGAAGGGGGTTACATGCGCCTCTGGCTCCATTCCGAACGCAATGTAAGAAGCCTGGAGGAGCTGCGCGCCATCATACGCGACGAGAACCGGCTCCGCGCACTCTGCGAACAATGGTATAGGAGTAATATCGAAGGGTAAAGGAGGCACTCCGCTCTCCCCACAAATATAAAATTTGCGGGGACCCCGATGAGAAGGAGAGTAGGTTGCATCGCCACAAAAACAAAGAAGCCCGGTATCTTACGATATCGAGCTTCTGAAAGTGGCGGCTACCTACTCTCCCACAACGCAGTGCAGTACCATCGGCGATGCTGAGCTTAACGACCCTGTTCGGAATGGGAAGGGGTGGGACCTCAGCGCTATAACCACCTNNGCAGTGCAGTACCATCGGCGATGCTCTCTCTCGCTGCTGCCCTCGCCCCTCTCCGCTCCGCTGTCTCCCGCCTCTGCCCGCTCCGCTCTCTCTCCGCTCTCTGCCGCGCCCGCGCGCCGCAGGCGCGCACAGCCCACGCCCCGCATGGCGCACACCGCACCCCATAGCGCCACTCCGCCACCGATGAGGCAGACACGGGGAGGCAAACGCAGGTTATTCCTACCGGGGCAGAAAAGATATGGTCTCTCTCAAAAAAGGTCTATAGGTCTTTCTTTTTTCGAGCGACCGCAGGGCGCGCGAGAGTAATACGGGTTAGATGGTTAAGGGGTTAGTGGATTAAAGGTTGCACGGGGATGGGGTTAGAGCTTATGACCGGAGGCAAGTTCAAAATGATACTTGACTATACCGAGATCAAGATGGGTGTAGCCTATGAGGGAGAATTTAGTTTGGGCTTGTACGCTTTGGTCAGCGTTTAGGATGAAAGCAAATTTCTGTTGATTAACGGCGGTAGGTGCCAAGAGTGCCGCTTCTACTCCTTTGATGAACCATTCCGGTAACGCTTGGTTTGATTTGTTAATCGTTACGTCCTCGATAGATTTCTTTTGCGGGTGTTGCACGCCTTGCGTTGCTCCGTAGCCCAATGAGATGACTGCTTTCAGTTCTTCGCCGGGTGCGATCGTATAGGCAGTCTTGATATTCTTGAAAGTTAAGCCTACCCAACAGGTGTTTAGTCCAAGCGTTTGCGCATGGAGCACTACCCTTTCTCCATAATAGCCAGCGAGTTCGCTACCTTCGTTACCTTTGGGTGCGACGATAGCAATGTAATTACGCACATTCGTAAACTTACCATACATAGGGGCATTGCTTTTGCTGAAAGCAAGCGGTTCGTCTGTTATTAGTTGAAGATGTGTACCGCCTTCGCGGTTGCAGAGGTCGATAGTATCACGTAGCGATTGCAGTTTGTCCGCTTCTACCGGTTTGTCTATGTACTGCCGCACAGAGTGGCGGGCTTGGATGGCTTCTAAGAGTGTCATTGTGGTGTTGTTTACATTTGCGAGTGCAAAGGTACAACAATTTCCCGATATACGCAAATAAATGTGAGTGAACGTATTGAGAAAATGCGTTCACGTTCCGCACCGCAGGTAGTTGCCATTAAACCTATTCCTTTTACTATGCAAAATTTGTTTTCCCGTCGGAGACGTATATACAGCCGTGAGGGTTACCGAACACATTATTGGAAAGACCTATAGACCTTATATATTATACACGTGCGCGCGTGAGCGCACTCCTTATTTGAGAGAGACCATATCTTTAATGTAGTCGGGAGGAATAGGCAAGTTTTTTTGGGGGGGTGATATGTATGCCTCATCGGTGGCGGAGTGGCGCTATGGGGTGCGGTGTGCGCCATGCGGGGTGTGGGCTGTGCGCGCCTGCGGCGCGCGGGCGCGGCAGAGAGCGGAGAGAGAGCGGAGCGGGCAGAGGCGGGAGACAGCGGAGCGGAGAGGGGCGAGGGCAGCAGCGAGAGAGAGCATCGCCGATGGTACTGCACTGCGGTATATTGTGGGAGAGGAGGTAGCCGCCACTTTCGAGAGATCGAGGAGAAATCACCGGGCTATCTTGTTTTTGTGTCGGCTACGCTACTCATCTGTCTTCCTTTCAAAAAAATTGTCTGAATGAAATGAAGACCACAAGCCGCGAGTGAAACGAGCACCTTATAAAAAAGGGGGGAAAGAAAAAATAGATATAAACAAAAACCGGGAGTGAAACGAACTCCTTATTGAGAAAGAAGCGCAACTAGAGGTTGCGCAATTACTAAACTAAGACATGCAGAATAGTCACACTATGATAGGGTGTGCTATTTTTAATGCATCTTGCAAGCAAGATATATACATTGAATTTTGCGGAACAAGCATTTCTTTGTAACATATCAAGGAAGCTGTATCTTGCGTCATTGACTTAAATAGTATTACAAACATATTTATAACCGCAGAAATAGACTCCGGTGTATTAATATCTGCCAATATCTTTCTACCAGCCTCTAATACTTCCTGATAAACAAATGGATTCACTTCAATATTCGTCATACATAATGAATATGTATTATCTTTATTCAACGCTAAATCTTTATATTGCTCCACTATATATTGCGAAGTCATAGGGAGTCCAAAGTTGCCACACCCTATCATTTGCTCCGCAAACTTATCAGCAAATCTATACTTGCGCATATGCAACCAATTAGAAACACTCATTGAGGGGAAGGCATTGAACATCTTTGTTTGCCACACTTTATCTTCTGTTATAAGTAACCCACCATGTGTTGCCAAGAATACGCTATCTGATTGAGTAGAAAATGACATAGTTTGTATACTATTTCCTGCATTCAATTTATCCTCTACTATTTTAACTTCACAATAAGTATCAATCCAAGATAGCAAATTACAAATTAGATTCCATAGTGGTGTTTTCGTTGAATCTTCATATTTGATGACTACTGAATCAACTACCGATTGATATAATGAAGATGGCGTACTTGCTTCTTCCTTGATTTTGGCTTCTTTTAATAATGTTTGCAAACTTATCGGAATGATAAATTTACTATTGTACTCCAAGTCATATTGAATGGTAATTTGTTGGAGTAGTATTAATGAAGACAAGTCCAGAACACATTCAAAATTAGCAATATTGTTTCCCCCTACAAATATTTTTTCAAAATATCCGTTCGGCAAAGTATATATATTAAAGTGCTTATCATAAATCATATTATATAAACTTGCCACTTCGTCGTAGTCATGAACAAAAGCATAAAAAGATATTTCTCCTTTTTTATAATTCAAAAGATTTGCTTCTTGTTGTTCTTTCCTTGTTGGAGATTCTCCAATCATTTGTTTAAGAGCCCCTATAGGATCTTCTTTAAAATTGAAATCGTCAAGAGAAAACATTTTGATATTACGGCTTCTTTGACTCATAATATCATGTGTTACTTCTTCAAGTAGTTTATAATATTTATTATGAATAGATAAGACGGAAACTATCGTCGGTTTTGTATATTGCAATTCCACTTCTTCATTTATGCCCCTTCCTACCATATCAGTATATACTGAACCGTGCGAAATCTCAACTTTCTCAATTTTATCACCGTTTTTAATTTCCACATAGTCTCCAAGTTCTATTTTCTGTTTGGTAGTTGTAATTATTGCAGAAATATTCGGATTTAATGTAAGAGTGTAATATAGATCTCGTAGTTCTTGATTATTTGATTGTTTAATACCCTGATACAAAAAATCTATAGCAAACTCTAACTCGTTAATACTAATGTATATATCTACGACAAGATGTAATAAATGAAAAGGAGCATTTTGTAAATTATATGTTTTTAGTTTCTTTTCGTAGGATATAATATCATCTGTCCTTTCTATGCCTCGCAGTTCCTTAATATGATACACTAAAGTTGGGAAATCATCCGGATGACGTTCCACGAGTTGACTTGAGATTTCCAAACCAGCAGTATAATCTTGTATCTTATCTGCCAGTTCCAACTCCAGCCATAATAAATTATCATCTATCTCTCCTGCCTTACGCAGTTCTTTCAACAAATGGTATAAATCCTTTGTGTATTTGACATCTTCTCTATAATAACTAATCAACAAATATGTGCGAAAATCCAGAACATGATTATTCACACATTTTTTAAGGATATCTATTCCTTTATCTAAGCCTATTTTTTCTTTATAAATAATTGCCAAATAAGGGTATAAATCCGGGAAGAAATCATTTTCGTTATTTTGCAAAAAGGAGATATCTACCTCTTGCTTTTCTGCATATAATATAAATTGCTCGTATAATCCTTTACTTAATGGATTCTGTATAACCAAATTAGAAGCATATGGTTTAACCTCATTATATAAATTCTTTATGATTGCAAAGAAATTTGGCAATAGGTGATCTGGAATATCAGAATGATTATCTACAGCTTCTTTGAAAACATCGACCATCTCTACCGTATTACCAATCTGAAAAGCTATTAATAACCTCATATTTAGAATAGAGGATGGGGCATCAGCTCCATAGTCTTTCAGTAGTTGCGTTGCTTCGGAGAAGTGTTTACTATCTCTCAACATGATTGCGTATCCTAAGTGATAAAATTCTTTGAAATGCACCTTGTCTTTTTCCTGATGCATAACACTCAGCCATTCTGCATTTTGATTTTTGAGGTAGCCTGTAAAGGCATGTAAAAATATAGTGTCCGGTAATAGATTCTGTATCTCTGTTTTCGCCAACAAAGAAAGGTATGTATCGGTCAATTCATATACTTTTTGTGCCTCACTTGTATACATCAACTTCATGCTGTTTCTAATTCGCATGGATTGCATAAATTTATTTGTAGCGACATTCAAATTTAGAATCCATAAAGGGAAATTGGCCGTTGTAATACTATCTAATTCGATATACTCATAAGTAGATAAATCAATGAAAATTTGATCATCATTCCATCCTATTAGCATCGAATTTGCTAATGCTAATGATTTGTTTATTTCAGCAGGAATAGAATTATGTGCTGCATTTATATCCGTAGCAAAAATCAAATCCGGCACGACTGTCCAGAAATTAGTCGGGGATATGCTTTTCATCTCATTTGCGTACGCACGTGCATTCTATTCTTGTCTTTCTTTACAGGAAATATATATCACGCCTTCTAACACTTCAGGAATTATTGCATTTGCTTCCCGCATTAAATTGTAAGCAGACTCAAAGTGCTGTTTGCATGCTACACTCTTTGAATAGCGTGCACACATTCCCATATAATACTGTATTGTGGCAAGCAGAGTTTTATCCCTCTCTTCATTTTGTTCTAAGATGGTATAAATATCCTGCAAATGCGCATATGCAGTTTTGACTTTCAGAGATTGTATATCATCTTTAAAACGCGGTAATAGTTGTTTAATATCCGCAGATGGATGCTTGTCCAATCTAGATAATATTTCATCCAGTTTCTTATCTTGAGATTTTGCTAGCTCAAGCGTCTCACTGGTGTCGTGTTTTATTTCTGCTATGTCTTCTTCCGGCACAGTATAGCGTTTATATATGATTAAATATGTTAAGGCGATTGCTGCTATTGCTATTATAGATATGCCTCCCAACCATAAGTTATAACTCTCCCACTGACATTCTATAAATATTTTCCAGAATCCGGTTTCCTCATTCCTTTCCACAATTGCTCTCAAGAGAGGAATGCTAAAAGTTGCCGCTCCTGATAACGCAATTATTCCATATAGAGCATATAACACAACCTTAGTAGGAGTGCCAGTATGATATTTGAGTATCGTGTCTGTAACATGACGGAATAAGGTACGCCAAAAATGTACTCCTTCTGTATTCTTGCTGAGATGACTAAAATATAGCGCACAGCATATAATCAATATTAAAATAATCAATATCATACTAAATCTTATATTCTTGTCATGTGGTTGCCTATACAATCTTCATTTTATCATTTTATTTGCCCATACCCCTCAAAAATCGGCACCTACCCCGAAATAAAATGCGTTATTTTTTACTTTTGTTCTCCAACTATTTCATTATTGCCACTCATGAACAGGGCGGATCTTGATATCTAAGCCCTCATGCGTGGTATCTTCGTAAGTATGGTCGGTTAACAACAATAAATTATTGCACTTGGTTACCTGAGCGGCTGTCTTTAATCCGTTCAGTTCGCGATTGCGTGTTTTTTCTGTAGAGATATCGTACGACACTTGAATGCATTGCAGCACTTGGTTGCCTTTGCACACCAAGAAATCACACTCTCCACTACGCTCTTTGAGATAGCATATATCCCATCCGTTGAGTTTGCATTTGCGAAGCAATTGGATGAGCACGATCGTCTCTAACCGCCACCCTAAGTTCTCGGGTGAAAAAGCATTCTCACGCATATTCATCATCGCCACATCCACGGCATATAACTTTTCTTGTACCGTGCGTAGCTTGCTCTTGGTGGCATATTTCGGCACGCCCACCAATAGGTACGCTTGCTTAAGGTAGTCTATATAATTCTTAGTGGTATGCAGCGACTTGAAATGGAACAAGTCGGTAATTTCCTGCGTAGCCACTACGGACGGAGAGATATTGAGCAGATGATGCGCCATTTGCTCGAAAGCGGCTTTATAGACAATCTTGTAGCGCTGCTCGATATCGCGTTTGAGGATGTTATCTACCAGCGTGTTTATATAGTGCCGCTTATCTTCGATAATCAGCAACTCCGGGAAACCACCCTGCTGCATGTATTCATCAAAGGCTGCTCGACGGAAAGCCGTTTCCTTGGTAGCCACACTCTTCGTGTCCACTCCTTTCATATTGCAGAACTCTTGGAAGGAGAACGGATAGAGCGAGATCTCTTTGTTGCGTCCGGTTAGGTGTGTTGCCAACTCGCCGCTCAATAACTTGGCATTGGAACCGGTGATGATGACATGCATCTTCTGGCGCAACATTCGATTGACAAATAGATGCCAACCGTCTATATCTTGAATCTCGTCAAGGAAAAGATATTGAAAGTCGCCGTATATCTTGTACAGCACTTCAAGCACATCGTTTAGTTGCTCGGCTTGTAGTCCTTTAAATCGCTCGTCGTCAAAATCCGCATAGGCGAAATGCACGCCTCTTTGCTTGAGGGCTTGATAGCACATGGTCGATTTGCCACTACGTCGCACACCTATCACCACCTGCGCTTGCGGACTATTTATCTCCACGAGAGATTCTTCCGGTCGATGGCAAAGGGCCTCTTGTTCGCGTGCTTCCAACTCATTCTTTTGATCCAAGAGAATCGTTTCTAAAGTTCTACTGTCAATCATAAGGCGTTAAAATTTTGCACAAAGGTACTGCTTTTTTCTGAATTATGCAAGAGTTGGTACCACTTTTTTACTCCCAAAATGCATTATTTCACAAAAATCTGTACTTTAGAATGCATTATTCTACATAAAATTGCATTTTTAAACGCCTTATTTTACTATCTTGCGCGTTTTTGACACACGACATTTGCTACACATCGTGTATCAAAACTTGCGAATTTCAAAAAGGTTGCGACATCGCAAACCTCGAAAATGTGTAGTGAAACATATTTCTTAGTGTCTGGAAAACGTGAAAAACGCTGCAATATAAACTTTCTACCCCGAAAACTTGCATATGTCAGAAACATTTGGACGACACTCCTTTATATATTAAACACGTGCGCGAAGCTTATACCATATTCAGGGGAGAAAGATTTCTTTTTATGCATTTTTTTTGCATTTTTTCAAAGCTTCGGACGTATAGTGTCCTTTTGATGGTGTAATTTTGCAGCAAATTTTAAAACACGCACGATTATGTTGACTTATCAATTGTTAAAAATCGCCCCTGAGGGTGATCAGTTTGCAGCCACCACAATCGGTATGTTGCTCAGTTTAATGGAGTTCGGATTGGCTCTTTGGATTATTATTGCCACCATAATATGTTGTTGATATTATGATTACACCTATTAACCAAAACAAAACCCCGTTTGTAACTCCGGGTACAGAGAAGCCGGATCTGGCTAATGGTCCGTTCTTGTCATTAACCGGTGAGAATGGAGTCATAGCGTATATTCAGATGACTAATGACCGTGCCCTCTGGATTAAACAGGTCGGTGCTGAAGATAATTTCATCAGCACAGCAACTTTTCATGCAAGCTGTTGTGAGTCTATCATCGACTATTTGGTTCAACGCCAAAAAGAGACAAAACTCTAATTTTTGCCCCGATTTTCGGACATTATGCAAAGTTATTTGCATATGTCAAAAAAAAGTAGTAACTTTGCGCACTTTTAGTGTGCAAAGGAATAACTAATTGGTAAATAAGTTATATCATGGCTCAGAATAAAGGTGCAATCGTGCGTTATCGCGCAATAGACAAATGCTTGCGGTCGAAGCATGGCAAGTACGGTATAGACGAACTGCGTAGAGCATGTGAGGAGGCGTTGTACGATGCTTTCTCCGAGCGAATATCCGTCAGTAGGCGTCAGTTATATCTGGACTTGAACCACATGGAGAGCAATGCCGGTTATAAAGCCGATATTGAGCACTACCGCGACGGTAAGAAGATGTACTATCGTTACACCAATCCGGATTTCTCTATTGAGAAGACACCTATCACAAGCGAGGAGATGGACCAGTTGAAAGAGACGATCCTGATGCTGAACCGCTTCAAGGGTATGCCGCACTTTGAGTGGATGGAAGAGATATTGAGCAAGTTGGAAGATAAGTTCCATCTAAAGAGCAGCGATGATAGCGTTATTGGTTTTGAACAGAACATGGACTTGAAGGGACTGGAGAATATCACTCCACTCTTTGAAGCTATCGTCAATCAGCAGGTGCTTAATATCCGGTATAAGTCATTCAAGAAGAACAAACCAATTACTTGTGAGGTTCACCCGTACTATCTCAAGCAGTATAACAGCCGTTGGTTCTTGTTTGGATGGAATACCGAGTTTGGCGCCATCACGAATTTCGCTCTTGACCGCATTGAGGAAGTTTCGCCTATGTTGGGTGAATACAGGCCGAAGCCAGAAGGATTGGATTTCGATGAGTATTTCGAAGACATAGTAGGTGTAACTATTGAGAAGGGAAAGAAAGTGGAGCATATCGTGATGCGTATTGCACCGGATAGATATCCTTATATCAAGAACAAACCACTCCACTCGTCACAGCACAACTACGACAAAGTGTTCCAAGTAAGCATAGATGTGATACCGAACAAAGAACTGATCGCTTTGTTGCTCTCGTTCGGTAGCCAACTGGAAGTGTTGGAACCACAATCGGTACGCGAGATGATGCGTGATCATGTGAAAACATTGAATAAATTTTACAAATAATGCATTTTTTGCTTTGGAGTGCAGTATCCTTGCACACATGAGCAGTACTTTTGCAGCGAAAATCATTAAAAGGCTATGGCAATAAAACTAATAAAAGCTTGTAAAGAACTTAACATCAGCATGAAAACATTGTTGGACTTTTGTTCGACAATGGGTTATAACGTGCCAGCCGATCCAAATTTCCGCATAGATGATGATGTTTATCTATCATTAGCTAAGGAATTTGGGATAACAACTAAGGTTGAGCAACGTGGCATTCAGTCGATAGGTGCTGATAATTTCCGAAAGTTTGAGAAACTGGCTCCCATACACCTTAATGGCATTACGTATATTGTGGGTGGTAATAATGCCGGTAAATCTACCGTAGTCAAAGCTCTGAGATTGGTTGTAGAAAATTTAAGAACGCTTGCTTCTATGGGAAGTGAGTATTCTTTAGAAGATATCCGACCTAAATTTCGTTTGGATATAGATGGTGTTAATATCGGCACCTTTGAGAAAGCTCATAACCGCAATTCTGCCACTCAGTCCATTTCTTTCCGAGCAGACTTAAGTGATACCATTACCGCAACCATTATTGTGGAGCCCATATCACCTGTTTCTCCCGTTGCCACCCTGTCTTTCCTTCGTTTAGAAGATAAAGCAGTGAATTGTGCTTTTGAGGCCGATGCAAAAGAAGGCGAAATGCGTCTATATAATATAGGAGGAACGGCTTCCACCGAGGATTCCGAGGCACGTCTAAGTGCCTTAAGGAGCAACTTATCTTCTATTAACCTTGAATTATCCATATGCCAAGCTCAGATTAACATGCCGTTAATTGCAGCGGCAAAGAGGATGGAGATGGTGGATAAGACCACTCGTTTAAAAGCTGAGCAGGAGAAACTGGAAAAGGTTATTAAGTCTGTTGAAGCAGACATTAAACAACGTCAGCAATCGGCAGGTTCTCCTACCGGTGAGTTATTGTTTGAGACAGACCTGTCTATCAACAATGAGAATCCTGATGATAACTTGCTGGTACGATACATGAAAGGTATGCGCGTCCAGTTAAGGACACAAAACACCAAGTCTCAATCGCAAAAATCAAAAAATCCTGTCTATGAACAAAACATAGGCAAAATGATAGCTAATTACCGATTAGCGCTTGCCGCTTCATCTATTGAATATATTGGAGCACACGCAGCGACCCAAAAGACCATCTTTAGCTTGGATGACCATAATGACGAGACGGTAGCTATTATCCATGAGTGGTATCAGCAACACATGCATTCCGGAGAAGAGGAATATGATTTTGTTACCAGATGGATGAGCAAATTAGGCATCGGTGTTGGGTTTGAGATTAAGAATCTCTATGGAGAAGCATATGCTGTTGACATCAAAGAGCATGACGGCAAAGGCCTCTCATCTATGTCTGAGTTGGGTATGGGTGCGATTCAGATGATGACTTTACTGTTGCATATCTCTTCCCTATTACGCAAGTACAAAGGAGGCCGTAAACCGCTTGTTATCTTTGAGGAGCCGGAGCAGAATATGCACCCCAATTGGCAAAGCCATCTTGCCGAGATTTTTGAAGAGGTTCGCCAGAAAGGCTTCCGCATTATGGTCGAGACTCACTCGGAATACATGATTCGCAAATCGCAGGTACAAGTGGCTGCAATGAAGTATGCAGATCAAGATGACTTGAATGATAACTGTCCGATTGCGACTTATTATTTCCCGGCAGATGAGGAGCCTTACAAGATGGAGTATCGTACCACCGGTGGATTTACGAAACCATTTGGAGAAGGATTCTTTGATGAGGCTGCCAAATGGGATATGGCAATCATCCAGAATGAAGTTAGTAATCCTGTTAAGCGAGTAAGATAAGTATGTTTGTCGTATATACAACAGAAGATAATCTCATCCGGCTGTGTTCTGAAAAAGAAAATAGCTGGTATAAGATTATTATGAAGATTAAGGAAGTAGTTGTATCTACGAATAATGGTGACAATTGGGATACAACCAACCAATTACTACAAACTTTACATAGAGCCGGTGTAAGTATATGCACCGGTGATAATGATTTTATCAATCAAATCGCAACAAATCATCCGGAATATGTTCTTGAAGACCCTTGCGCTGCCTATTTGTTGGATATCGACAAAGAAAAAGCCGAAAAGATTCAAAATAAATATGGTGTGATATGTCAACCACAAACAGACGACAGAAATATCCTTACTCAAGAAGGATGGGAAATTGATACCGCTGCTTGTGCTCAAGAGCAAAAATCGTGGAAGAGCTTTTTTGCGGGTCACAATTGTCCTTTGAACTCTTTAGTCATCATTGATCGATACTTCTTTTCGAGCGAAGCAGGAGAAACTATAGAATACTCACTCCATAACCTAAGACAGATTTTAGATGCGCTACTGCCGTCAAGTTGTCCAGATAACGTTATCCAAGTTAGTATTGTTTTTGACTTTACAAAGTTTAATCATAATATAGATGGCCGTGGATATACACTTCAAACATTAGCAGAAAAGGTTAATCGAGTTAAACGCAGTGTGCGAGAATACGTATACACATTAGAATTATTATCCATTAACTCTAATTGCTATAACTACGAGGACACTCACAACAGACGGATAATTGCCAACTTTAGTGTTACGTCCGCTTTACATAAGTTAAAAGCATTCTACGAGCAAAATCAAAGTTTGGCAGACCAATATATTACTTTTAGACGCCTTTTTGAAAAAGGGCTGAATGAGGGAGATAAATCAACTGCGCCTGCATTCTCGCAAGCTATCATATTAGATAAAATAAAAGATATTATATCTACGAGCAAAAGTACAATAGAATATGCATGCAATGGACGTGTTTTTGCTGCAAATTCGTTCGAAATTCAGAACAGATTGCTAAAATAAGTACGATTTTTGTTTGCTGTGCAGTATCTTTGCACACAAAGGCAGTACTTTTGCACCAGATTTGAGAAAGAAACCAATTTAAGTAACAAAAAATAGACAAATATATGCCAAGTCAACAACCTAATGTAAACTTCATTTGGGACATCCTCGATAAAGTGTTGCACCTCACGTTCAAGCGGAATGAGTTGGGTGACGTATTGTTCCCGTTCATTGTGCTTCGACGCATGGATTGTATTCTCGCGCCCTATAACGCAGAGGTGAACAAGACGTACCTTGCCTTCAAGGACAAACTGTCCACGGACAAGCTGCATCCTATCTTGCGCAAGGCCGCGCATAATAATACCTTTTATAATACGTCCAATTTTACATTAGAGACGCTGCTGGACGATGCGCAGAACATTGACATCAACTTCCGTATGTACCTCAATGGCTTCAGCCATGACATACAGGAGATATTCGGTTATTTCCAATTGGACAAGACGATTCAGAAGCTCAACCGTCATGGTCTGTTGTACCGGCTGATTGAGGAGATCTGCAAACTCGACCTCTCGCCGGAGGCGGTGGATAACCATGATATGGGTTCGTTCTTCGAGGAGATTATCCGTCTCGCGAATGAGAATAGCAATGAGACCGCCGGAGAGCACTTCACGCCTCGTGACGCCATCCGTCTGATGTCGGCCATTTTGTTCGAGCCGGACAAGGAGCAACTGGCGAAAGACGGTATCATCCGTACTATCTATGACCCGACTTGCGGTACAGGTGGTATGGTGAATATCGGTCGTAACTATATCTTGGAGCAGGTGTGCAAAGACACGGCTAAACCGACCATCAA
>DFKE01000011.1 GCA_002373505.1 Bacteroidales bacterium UBA3653 | reverse complement strand
GTCTTGATCGGGTCGTATTGATAGTGAATCGGCGAAGCCGGACACGCGAGGTTGTAAATCTCGTCCACCTCAATATGCGTAGGCATGGTTACGTCATGGCGGTACAGTTCGAAATAAGGATTGTCCATCAGGTGGATGATATTCGACTTGCTACCCGTGAAATAATTATCCATGCAGATAACCTCATTACCTTGCTTCAGCAAAGCCTCGCATAAGTGCGATCCCAGAAAACCGGCCCCACCGGTAACTAAAATCTTCTTCATTTTCGTATTAAGTCATTTAATTATTTTCTCATTTGTACAGCTCCTCCTGTTTCGCCTTTCGTGCCTTATGGGTGATACATTCTCCCAAGAAACCGAGTCCGTACCCGAATGTCTGAATATACGCGGTAGCGACCGAGAGGAAAGCTATTTTGAGCGAACGGTTCTTAATCAATGATTCGCAGAAGATCCCGATCACATACAGCGCAAGCGGCGAGAGTGCAACAAGCGCCCATCTCCAATCGTAGAACGCCAGCGCCAGAGCCGCCAGAAGCAGCACTATATGCCCGATTACAAAGAGCGCCGGCAGCATATAGACCATTTTGAGCGACCCCGGGTGCATCTCTGCCAGCAAAACCCGTCCGCGGCCGAACGTATTCACCTGGCGGAAGAATTTCTTCAGATCGACCCTGCGTTTATGATACACATACGCCTCGGGAATGAGCGTTGTTTCAAAGCCCGCCTGTTGAATACGGATAGACAAGTCGATATCTTCGCCAATCATGTTTTTGTATCCTCCCACTTTCTCGAAACAGCGGCGCGAGATACCCATATTGAAAGACCGGGGCGAGAACTTCTTCTTGTTTTTCGTTCCTCCGCGCACACCGCCTGTCGTCATAAACGAGGTCATGGAATAGTTGATAGCTTTCTGCACATCCGAGAAGCTGTTATCCGCCGCATCGGGTCCACCATAGCAGTCCACAGGATGTTTCGCCAGTTCCGAGCGGACCGTAGCTATATACTGCGGCGGAACAATGATATCGGAGTCATAGATGATGAACCAGTCTCCGGTAGCCCGTTCGATACCGTAATTGCGTGTCTCGGAGCGTCCGGAATTGGGTTTGAAATAATAATGCAGATCCAGACTGTCCGCATATTTGCGGCAGACCTCCTCGCAAGGCACCGACGAGCCGTCTTCGATGATCAGCACTTCGAATCCTTTATCGGTCTGACGGGTGAGACTCTGTAACAGTTCGTCCACCTCATCCGGTCTGTTATAAACCGGTACTATAATTGAAAAGCGTTCCATCCCTGTGCTTTGAGTGCGAGTTCTTCTCCGTTGCGTCCGATGAGGTTGCAACCGTACTCGGGTTTCGTTATATGTCCGATGATATACAGATCCTCCACCGGAATCAGTTTCTCGTAGTCGTCCAGCGAGCAAGTGAAGAGCAGTTCGTAGTCCTCTCCTCCGTTGAGGGCGCAGGTGACGATATTGAGATTCATCTCTTCCGCCAAAGCCGCAGCCTCGTAGTCGATCGGCAGTTTATCCTCATAGACACAACATCCGACGCCGGATTGCGAACAGATATGCAACAGTTCGGACGACAGTCCGTCCGATACATCCATCATAGCAGTAGGCTTGACACCCGCTTTGCGGAGGGATTCCAAGATGTCCCGCCGTGCCTCGGGTTTGAGCTGCCGCTCGAGGAGGTATTCTTTTCCCGCGAAATCCGGTTGCTCCGCATTAGCCATCCGCTCGCGTTCGAGGAGTTGGAGACCCATATAGGCTGTGCCGAGGTTTCCGGAGACGCAGATGAGGTCGTTGAGTTTGGCACCGTTGCGATAGACGATATCTTTTGCAGCCGCCGTTCCGAGGCATGTGATAGAGATCGTCAGCCCCGTTATAGAGGCGCATGTATCACCTCCCACCAGATCCACATTATACCGCTCGCACGCCAGACGTATTCCCGAATAGAGCGCTTCGATATCCTCCACCGAGAAACGCTTGCTGATACCAAGCGAAACCGTAATCTGGGTCGGAGTACCGTTCATAGCGTATATATCCGAGAAATTGACCACCGCAGCCTTGTATCCCAAATGCTTGAGAGGCACATATTCCAAATTGAAATGGATACCTTCCAGCAACATGTCCGTCGTCATCAGCACTTTCTTCGTGCCGAAATCCATGACCGCGCAGTCGTCTCCCACCCCTTTTTTCGTGGAGGGTTGCACCTGTTTGAGGTCTTTGGTGAGATGTTTGATCAAACCGAACTCACCCATTGTAGATATTTCTGTTCTTGCCATACGTGCACAAAATTAGCGCACAAAATTACAAAAATTTGCTGAAAAGGAAAAACAAAAGGGTTAAAATTTACGAAAATGAGCACTTTTTTGCACTAAAATGCCTGCGCGCTTGCGTATATAAAATAAAAGTTGTATCTTTGCAGGCTTATTTTGCGAAAACAGGTCTATATGATAGCATACATTAAAGGAATATTAGCGGATTTAAACCCGACAGCAGCGGTGCTGGAAGCAGCCGGTGTGGGCTATAACCTCGCCATCACATTGCCGACTTACAGCGCCTTGGTAGGCCAGGAAGAGAAAGAGGTGAAACTGTTTGTAACAGAGGTGATCCGCGAGGACACGCACGAGTTGTACGGTTTCACCAACTGCGCAGAGCGCCAGTTGTTCGAACTGCTGACGACGGTAAGCGGCGTAGGCGCAGCCACCGCCCGAATGATCATGAGCGCTTTCTCGGCGGAAGAGTTGCGGATGCTGATTGCCACCGGCAATTCGAAGGGCATGGCGAAAGTGAAGGGTCTGGGTCCGAAGACCGCCCAGCGTATCATTGTGGATCTGAAAGACAAAGCGCTGAAACTGGACCTCGGAGGCGACCCGACGGAGATACCGATGCTGGAAGTGGAAACCGACAGCGGCGTCAAAGCGGAAGCCGTCAGCGCACTGACCATGCTCGGTTTTGCCGCCACAGCGAGCGGCAAAGCGGTGGACAAGATCCTCAAAGCCGATCCGACGCTCAAAGTAGAAGCGGTTATCCGCGAAGCACTGAAGATGCTGTAACATTTACCATTTGGGCATTTATTTGGACATTTTAACATTGAAAAAGCGAATAACATACATATTTCTGATTAGTCTGATTCTATGGTTGCCGATGGTAACCGTGGTTGTTTACGCCCAGAAGAGCGGCGGCAAGAGTCTGAAGGAGCTTGTTGCGGAGGAGAAGGCGCGCAAGGAAGCGGAGAGAGCGGCAAAGGAAGCGGAGAAAGAGTCGAAAGTCGAAAGTCGAAAGACCGCGGCAGAGCCGCTCAAAGACGGCAGTGAACAGAGCCCTGAGAGCGCAGCGGATTATGTGACGGAGACCGACAGCGCTATCTGGGCCCCGACGAAAGTGAAGCAACTGGGCGTGCAGAACTTCGGTGAGTTGGAGCAACCCGTCAGTTCGCTTGACCTGCAGGACCCGAACAACATCTCCACCACCGTTGAATACCAGCCGGAGACAGGCACTTATGTCATTCATACCCGCATCGGCGAGACCGACATCACAACGCCGTACATGCTCACGCAAGACGAATACAACCACTACGCGGAGCGTCAGATGATGCACAGGTACTGGCAGCAGAAGATCGGAGAAGTAGAGCATAACAACGAGTCCAAGTTCGACATCACCGACATGAAATTCAACATCGGTCCGGCGGACAAAGTGTTCGGTCCGGGCGGTGTGCAACTCAAGATGCAGGGAAGCGCCGAGCTGCTTTTCGGTTTCAAACACCAGTATATCGCGAACCCGTCGCTTACCGTGCGGGCGCGAAACAATAACATATTCGATTTCGACGAGAAGATCCAAGCCAGCATCCAAGGCAAGGTAGGCCAGAAGCTGAACTTCAACATGAGTTACAACACCGAGGCCTCATTCTCTTTCGACCAGCAGAACCTCAAACTGAACTACAAAGGCGAGGAGGATGACATCATCCAGTCTATCGAGGCGGGTAATGTGACCATGGACCTGCCTTCATCCCTTATCCGCGGCAGCAAGGCACTCTTCGGTATCAAGACCAACCTGAAGTTCGGCAAGTTCCGCATCCAGGCCCTGATCAGCCAGCAGAACAGCGAGGCGCAGACCGTCAGCAGCAAGGGCGGCGCGCAGATGACGCGGTTCGACATCTCCGGCGACAGTTATGACGAGAACCGACATTTCTTCCTCTCCCATTTCTTCCGCGACCGATACGAAGAAGCGATGGCGAGCGTGCCGTATATAGCCAGCGGCGTCCAGATCAACAAGATCGAAGTATGGATCACCAACAAACGCGGTAACTACGATCAGGCACGCAATATCGTTGCTTTTGCGGATCTGGGCGAGAACAGTTCGCATACCCAGAACGAGGCATGGGGCGGCGCACCCATAGGAGCGCCGGAGAACGCGGCGAACGGGCTGTACAATGCCATTCGTGCCACTGCCTTCCGCGACCTGCAGCAGACCAGTACGGCGCTGGAAGGACTGAACGGAATGGAAGGCGGAGCGGATTATGAGAAGATTGAGTCCGCGCGGCTGTTGTCCAGCAGCGAATACACGCTCAACAGCGCATTGGGATACATCTCCCTCAAGAGCGCCCTCAACCAAGACGAGGTGCTGGCGGTGGCATACGAATATACCTACAACGGCAAAGTCTATCAGGTGGGTGAGTTCTCCACGGACGGCAGCGAGGAGCTGCGTGCGCCCAACGCGCTTGCCCTGAAGATGCTGAAGAACAGCGCCAATGCACCTAACAAGAAAGGCCGCGGTACATGGGACCTGATGATGAAGAACATCTATGCGCTCGGCGCAACCAGCATCCAGGCAGACAAATTCGAGCTATACGTCACCTACCGCAACGACTCCGTCGGCACGGACGTCCAATACCTCAACGACGGCCCCGTCTCAGGCCAGCAGCTGCTGCGCGTCATGGATCTGGACCGTTTGGACCAGAAGAACAACGCCAGCCCCGACGGACGGTTCGACTTCATCGAAGGACTGACCGTCTATGCCTCGTCAGGAAAGATCATTTTCCCCGTGCTGGAGCCTTTCGGAAGCCACCTGGCGAAAGCGTTAGGCAATGACGAGCGGCTCGTCAAGAAATACTGTTTCCCGGAGTTGTACGACTCTACTCTGATCGTGGCGCAGGAGTTGAGCGAGAAGAACAAATTCCACCTTACCGGTAAATACAAAGGCACCAACGGCAGCGAGATCCGTCTGGGTGCGATGAACGTGCCGAGAGGCTCCGTCACCGTCACCGCCGGAGGCGCCACCCTCATCGAGAACGTCGATTACACCGTGGACTACACGATGGGTACAGTGACGATCCTCAACACCTCTATTCTCGAATCGGGTACGAACGTGGACGTCAAACTGGAAAACCAGAGCACGTTCTCGATGCAGCGCAAGAGCCTCTTCGGTGCCCATCTGGAGTATGAGTTCAACAAAGACCTGCTGATAGGCGGAACGATCATGCACCTGCGCGAACGTCCGCTGACGACCAAGGTGAACACCGGATCCGAACCTCTTGCCAACACCATCTGGGGTGTCAACGGAAGCTGGAAGACCGAGATGCAATGGCTCACCAATGCCATCGACAAGATCCCTTGGATCACCGCCACCGCTCCGTCCACCTTCTCCATCAACGCCGAGTTTGCGCATCTCATCCCGGGACACACCCGCGACGTAGGCGCAGTAGGTACGGCGTATATCGATGATTTCGAATCCACCACCACCAATATAGACGTCCATTACCCCAGTTATTGGTTCCTGGCTGCTACTCCTACCGTCTTTGACGAATCGAAGGACATCAACCGGACGAGTTACAACAAGAACCGTGCGCATTTGTCATGGTATGCCGTGGATCCTATCTTCGGCTATCCGCAGACCAACACACCGGCGCATATCCGCAATGACCTGGCGGCACTGAGCGACCACCGCACGCGTATCGTCTATCAGGACGAGATATACCCGAACCGTCAGGAAGCCAGCAACGTAGATACCAAGCTATCGGTACTGAACCTCTCCTACTACCCGTCCGAGCGCGGGCAATACAACATCTCCGCCTCCGAGATAGGCACAGATGGACATCTGACTAACCCCAAGCAGCGCTGGGGCGGTATCATGCGGCGGCTGGACAACACCGATTTTGAGAAAGCGAACATCGAGTACATCCAGTTCTGGCTGATGGACCCGGCACTGACCAACCCTGACGGATATGAAGGCGAGTTGTATTTCAACCTCGGCGACGTGAGCGAGGATATCCTGCGTGACGGCAAGAAAGCGTTCGAGCATGGTCTGCCTGTCAGCGAAGCCGACCAGGGCCGTGTAGATTCGACTATCTGGGGTTTTGTGCCGCGTACGACCAGTACCGTAGTAGCCTTCAGCAACGAGGCGGGTTCGCGCGCCCGTCAGGACGTAGGTCTCAACGGTCTGAGCACCACCCAGGAGTTGACATGGCCGACATACCGCCAATATCTGACGGAGTTGCAGAGCCGCGTCTCTGCCGATGTATGGGATCGTTGGGCGGACGACCGCTTCTCCCCTCGTAACGACCCCGCCGGCGATAACTTCCACTACTACCGAGGCACCGACTATGACGAAGAGGAAGTGCCTGTTCTGGCGCGATACAAACATTTCAACGGTACGGAGGGCAACTCGCCCGCCACGGAGCAGCAGACCGAGACCTACGGTACCGCCTCCACCCTCACGCCGGATATCGAAGATATCAACCAGGACAACACCCTCAACGAATACGAAAAATACTACCAGTACAAGGTCATCCTCCGTCCCGACATGATGGAGGTAGGCCGCCAGCATATCACCGAGAAGAAGGTCCGCAAAGTGACGCTCCGCGACGGAACGACCCAGGATGTTACCTGGTACCAGTTCAAGATCCCTCTCCGCGGCGACAGCGCCAGCGTGCAGAAGATCGGCTCCATCCGCAACTGGAAATCCATCCGCTTCATGCGTATGTACCTCACCGGTTTCGAGAAAGAGACCCACCTGCGTTTCGCTACGCTGGACCTCGTCCGTGGCGACTGGCGTATGTACACACGCGATCTGGCACCTATCGGAACGGCAGTCAACACCGGCGCATCGATTGACGTACAGACCGTCAATATCGAGGAAAACAGCACCCGCTCGCCGGTCAACTATGTGCTGCCTCCGGGTGTAAGCCGTCAGACCGACCCCGGTCAGGCGCAGCTCATCGCGCAGAACGAGCAGGCGATGGTTCTCCGCGTAGCGCACCTCAGCCCTCATGACGCACGGGCGATGTACAAGAACACGGGCTACGACATGCGGCAGTACAAGAACCTGCAGATGTTCGTTCATGCCGAGAAACTGGAGAGCGTCGATCCCGACCTGAAGGACGGCGACCTCACCTGCTTCATCCGCCTGGGTACCGACCTGCGCAATAACTACTACGAATACGAGATCCCGCTGCATCTGACCGCACCGGGGCTGTATAACAACAACTCCGCCGCCGACCGTGAAACGGTATGGCCGAAGGAGAACATGTTCGATTTTGCGCTCAAGGTGCTCACGGACGCCAAGACCGCCCGCAACAAAGCCAAACGCGCAGGCAACGAGGGTGTGAGCAACACTATCCCGTACGTCATCTACGACGACGCCAACGACAAGCCGCAGAACAAGATCACCGTGCTCGGTAACCCGACGCTGGAAGAGGTATCCACCATCATGATCGGTGTGCGCAACAACGGCCAGCATGAGGCATCCGGCGAGGTGTGGGTCAACGAGTTACGCCTCAGCCAGTTCAACGAGCAAGGGGGTGTGGCGGCGATGGCGAATGCAGCCCTGGCTATCAGCGACATCGCGCAACTCAACGTAGCCGGACGGTTTGAGACAGCCGGTTACGGTTCGATCGAGTCCAACGTGCTCGACCGCAACCTCGATAACTTCTACCAGATATCCGTCTCCGCGGCACTCGAAGGAGGACGGCTCTTCCCGGAGAAAGCGAAGATCCAGATGCCGCTCTACGTCTCCTACAGCAACGAGACCACGAGTCCCGACTACGACCCGCTCGACAGCGACGTCAAGCTGTCCGAGACGCTCTCCACCTATGACACCAAGGAGAAACGGGATTCTGTCAGACAGATGTCCAACACCGTACACGAGTCCACCTCCTTCTCCGTCAGCAACCTCAAGGTGAACATCCACTCCAAGAAACGCGACATGTTCTACGACCCGGCGAACTTCTCCATCTCCGCGTCCTACAACAAGCAATCCGAGCACTCGCCCGAGATGGAGACCAACATCACCACCGACCACAAGGGTTCCTTCCAGTACGCCTATAACTTCAACCCCAAGCCGTGGGAGCCGTTCAGCAAGGTGGAGAAAGTGCAGAAAGTGAAGTTCCTAAAGGAGATGAATATCTACTACCTGCCGCAATCATGGGCGTTCAGCACCAACATGCACCGTACCTTCAGCCATCTGAAGATGCGCGACCTCTCCAACGCCATGACCGATGCGTCCGACCTCACTTTCAGCAAGGATTTCACATGGGACCGCAACGTCGATATCAAATACGACCTGACCAAGAACATGAAGTTCTCCTTCCAGTCCGCGATGAACGCCATCATCGATGAAGGCAAGTACACGCCGGAGATCCTAAAAGGCCGCTATTTCGACGACGAGTTCAACCACGACAAATACGAGGCATGGCGCGACACCATCCAGCGGTCTCTCGCCAAATGGGGTTCGCCATACACCTACCAGCAGGTCTTCACCGCCTCCTGGAACGTACCGTTCAACCGCATCCCGGGTCTGGATGCAATCACGGCGAACGCCTCTTATAACGCCACCTATAACTGGACCCGCACCGCCTCCACGACCACCGGTATCGACCGCGGTAACACCGTCAGCAGTCTGCAAAGCTGGCAGGTGGACGGAGGTATCAATTTTGAGACCTGGTACGGCAAATCCAAGTACTGGAAGTCCATGACCCAGCGTTACGGCGGCAGAGGCGGCCGTCAGCGTGCCTTCAAGCCCAAGACCTATACCCAGAACATGACGCTGAAGAAAGGCGAGCCGGTCGAACTGACCCACCGTCTCAACAGCGAGAACCTCAATATAGCCGTCACCGACTCCACGGGCAAGAAGATACCTGTCTCCATCCGTCCTTCCGGCAATACGAAAGCGACCATCACGCCAAAGGCGGACTGCGCCAACGCTACCGTGACTATCACCACGAAGGACCCCAACGAGCGCACGCCGGCACAGATAGCAGGGGATATGTTCGCTTATGTAGGTACGATGTTCCGCCGCCTGCAGATCACCTATCGGGAGACCAACTCCATGACCCTGCCGGGTTTCGAACCCGAAGCGGGATTCATGGGCCAGCGCAGGACCAACGGCGTCTATGCACCGGGATTCGATTTCGCCTTCGGTTTCATACCCAACAACATGGTGGAGCGGGCGAAAGAGAACGGATGGCTCTCCGGAGACACGTCGGTTGTCCAACCCGCCACACGGGCGCATACCTCCGATCTGGATATCAAACTGACGCTCGAGCCACTGCCGGGTCTGAAGGTGCAACTGAACGGCAAAAGGTATATGGCGCAGTCCACGTCCATCATCTATACCTACGACCAGCTGCAGGAGAACATGACGGGTTCGTTCAATATCACCCAGGTGGCTCTCGGTACTATCTTCAGCCGCGTCGGCAGCCAGGAGGAGAACTTCGCCAACGCCGCTTTCGACAAGTTCCTGGAGAACCGGAATATCCTGACCGAGCGCGTGCAGAACGAATATACGGGCACGACGCTGCCTTCCTCGGGCTTCCTGAGCAACATACCGGCCGGCACCAAGTACGACCCCACCAAACACGGCCGTGTCAACTCCAACTCCGCCGATGTGCTTGTACCCGCCTTCCTCGCCGCTTACACCGGCAGGGACGCTTCGCGCATGAACCTCAACCCCTTCCTGGGGATCCTCAAGATACTGCCTAACTGGTCCGTCACCTTCGACGGGCTGGGTAAGATACCATGGGTGAAAGACCATTTCAAATCCGTCACCCTCACCCATGCCTATACTTGCAAGTATGCGATCGGCTCGTATGGCTCCTACTCCACCTGGGTGGGCTCCGACAGCAACGACAAGATGCACGGCTTCGTGCGCGACGTGACAACCGACGCACCGCGTCCATCCTCGGCATACGACATCAGCAACGTGACCCTCACCGAGGCGTTCTCGCCGCTTATCGGACTCAACATGACGATGAAGAACTCGCTCAGCATCAAGGCGGAGTACCGCAAGCAGCGTAACCTCGCGCTCAATGTCACCTCCGTCCAGCTGACCGAAGGACATACCTCCGAGTTTGTTATCGGCGGCGGCTATACCATCAAGAACCTCAGCTTCATCGCCAAGAAGAGGGACGGCGGCCAGACGAAAGTGAGCAACGATCTCAAACTGCAGGTTGACCTGTCCTACAAGGATGTCAAGATGCTTCTGCGCAAGGTGGAGGAAGGTATCACACAGGCTTCGTCCGGAAACAAAGTGCTGGCTATCAAGATCTCGGCTGACTATGTGCTGAGCCAGAAGATCAGCCTCCAGCTCTTCTACGACCACCAGGGTACCACCCCGCTCATCTCGTCCTCTTACCCCGTCAAGGCGGATAACGTAGGTCTTAATATCAAGTTAATGTTGACACGCTAATTGTGCATTGTGCATTGTGAATTGTGAATTGTGCAAAATCGCCATCATCGGCCCCGAGAGCAGCGGCAAGAGCACGCTCGCACGGTATCTGGCTAACCGCTATGGCGGTATCCTGGTGCCGGAGTATGCCCGTACGTTTGTGGAACAACTGATGATCGAGCGTCAGACGGACGACTGGACCCGTGTCCTCACTTACGATGACCTCTGCTCCCTCGCAAAGCACCAGATCGAAGAATTAACCTCTCTAAACAGCGCAGCGCTAAACAGGCCGCAGGCCGCTAAACAGCAAGCCCCGCTTGCGCTCAACGACGACACGGTCGTCTTCTTCGACACCGAACTGATCGTCACCAAGGTATGGTTCGACTATGCTTTCGACTCCGTTCCCGAGTGGCTCAACGAAGCGATCAGCCGCTATCCCATGGATGTTTATCTGCTCACCTACCCCGACCTGCCATGGATACCCGATCCCGCGCGATCCAACGGATCAGACACCGTACGGAAAGAACTCTTTGACCGCTACGAGGCAGAGATACAAGCACTCGATATACCTTACTATATCATCCGCCATCAATAAGAAGATCGTCCTTCGGGGCTCCTTCTTCTGTTTAGAGTCTGGTTAACTTTTACGACTCACTCACGACTCGATTACGACTCGTTTACGAGTCAATTACGAGTTCCCAAACTGAAACAATATGAGTTTGTTACAAAAAGTGGGGAAAGTAAAAAACGAGAGAAAATGACCAAAAACTTGCGTATTCCAAAAAAAAGTGCTAAATTTGCAGTCGATTTTAGAATGCGGTAGTGTGCACATGCAAATAGGCGATTTGGACATGTTGTTTGGTGAACATCCCGAACTGGGGTTGATAAACCGGGAGCTGGCGAAAGGGAAAGAGGTTCATCTTCTCCTTAGCGGTTTGCATGCCGGCGCACGCGCGCTGGCGCTGGCACACGTGAAAGCACCGCTGTTTGTGATCCTTGACAATGCTGAAGCAGCACAATACCTCTATAGCGACTTGCAGTCGCTGAGCGCTGACGGGTTACCGATTACGGGTGACGGGTTACCGGCTGCGCCTGTAGGACCAAAGGTGTATTTCTTTCCGGCGGCGCAAAAGAGACGTACGGTAGATGATGCAGCGATGATACAGCGGACGGAATGTTTAAGCGCTCTCAGGAATGCCTGTACCCAGACTCCTGTCATCGTGACCTATCCGGAGGCGATAGCGGAGGAGGTGCCGAGACAGGAAGAACTGGATGCTGTCAGCATTCAGTATTCTGTGGGGCAAGAGATACCACATTCAGCTATCAGCGAACAGTTGTCAGCGGCAGGATTCGAACGCGTGGATTTTGTGTTCCAACCCGGTCAGTACGCCATCCGAGGAAGTATCGTGGATATATACAGTTACGGTCACGACATCCCGTACCGTCTGGATTTCTTCGGCGACGAGATAGACAGCATCCGTGAGTTCGACATAGAGGACCAGTTGAGCAAGACCCGTTTGCAGGAAGCAAACATCGTCGGACTGTCTTCGTCGAAAGAGAGCCAGGAAAGATTTACCATCATCGATTACCTGACGGACGATTTTGTATGGGTGAGCAATGACTGGAGCGTGGTGAGGTATAAATTAGAGGGGTTACCGGTTACGGGTGACGGGTTACCGGTTACGGGGCGCAGGACGATAGAGATAGGGCAGAAGAGTTATTTCCCGAACCACAGCAAGATAACCTTCGACACCCTGCCGCAGCCGGTCTTCCACAAGCAGTTCGACCTCCTGACGGAGGACATCCGGCGCCATCAGGAAGAGGGATACAAGATCTATATCCTGGCGGAACAGAAGAAACAGCTGGACCGGCTCGAAGCGATCATGGAAGCCTACCCCAACAATGTTCTACGGACGGCCACCGGCAGTCCGATCGAGCAGAGCTCTTCACCCGTAAAAGGAGGGGCTCAAACCCAAACACCCTTCCCTTTAGGGGAGGGCCGGGAAGAGGCTCATTTCATCCCCATCAATGCCACGCTGCATGAAGGGTTTGTGGACAAGGGGTTGAAGATATGCTGCTACACGGACCATCAGATCTTCGAGCGCTACCACCGCGTATCGATGACGAGCGAGAACGCGCGCCGCGGCAAAGCCATCATCACGCTGCGCGAGATCAACCAGTTGCAGGTAGGCGACTACGTCGTTCATTCCGACCACGGGATAGCCAAGTTCGGCGGCCTCGTCACCACCCCTGTCAACGGCAAGCCTCAGGAGATGATCAAACTGAACTACCGCGACGGCGCCTGCGTCTTCGTCAGCATCCATAACCTGCACCGCATCAGCAAATACAAGGGCCGCGAAGGCAGCGAGCCGACGATCTCGCGTCTGGGCAGCGGCCAATGGGAACGACTCAAGGAGCGGACAAAAGACAAGGTGAAGGACATCGCCAGAGACCTGATCCGTCTCTACGCCACCCGCAAGCAGCAACAAGGCTACGCCTACTCGCCCGACGGGTACATGCAGCATGAGCTGGAGGCCTCGTTCCTATACGAAGACACACCGGACCAGGCGAAGGCTACCGCGGACGTGAAGCACGACCTGGAAAGCCCCATGCCGATGGACAGGCTGGTATGCGGAGACGTAGGATTCGGCAAGACAGAAGTAGCGATGCGCGCGGCGTTCAAGGTAGCTACGGACGGCAAACAGGTAGCCGTGCTGGTACCGACCACCGTGCTCGCCCTGCAACATTACAACACCTTCCGCGAGAGGATGAAGAACATGCCGGTGCGGATCGAATATATCAGCCGGCTCAAATCCGCCAAAGAACTCAAGGAGCTGTTGGCAGACCTGGAAGCAGGCAAGATAGACATCCTGATCGGCACACACAAGATCATCGGCAAGAATGTCAAATGGCACGACCTGGGCCTGCTGATCATCGACGAAGAGCAGAAGTTCGGCGTAGCAGCCAAAGAGAAGCTGAAGAGCCTGCGCGCCAACATAGATGTCCTGACGCTGACCGCCACACCTATCCCACGGACCTTGCAGTTCTCGCTGTTGGGAGCGCGGGACCTGAGCGTCATGACCACGCCGCCGCCCAACCGGTATCCGGTGCAGACGGAGCTGATCACGATTGACGACGAGGATATTATCAAAGAGGCGATAGAGCTGGAGATGGGTCGCAACGGCCAGATCTTCATCGTCAACAACCGGATAGAGATGCTGCCGCGTATCGAGCGCCGCATCAGGAACCTATGTCCCGAAGCGCGTATCGTGACCGCACACGGCCAACTGCCTGCCGGAGAGATGGAAGAGCGGCTGGAAGCGTTCATCAACTATGACTACGACATCCTGCTCTCGACCACCATCATCGAGTCGGGCGTAGATATACCGAACGTGAACACAATCCTGATCTTCAGCGCCCACCAGTACGGTCTGGCAGACCTGCACCAGTTGCGCGGACGAGTAGGACGAAGCAACAGAAAAGCATACTGCTACCTCATCGCGCCGGAGAAAGAGCTGCTGACCGAAGACGCACGCCGGCGGCTGGAAGCATTGAGCACCTTCGCCGAACTCGGATCCGGATTCAACCTGGCGATGCAGGACCTCGATATCCGCGGAGCGGGAAACATGTTAGGCGCAGAGCAGTCCGGCTTCATCGCCGACCTGGGTTACGAGACCTACCAGCGGATCCTGAACGAAGCCGTGGAAGAGTTGAAGGAAGAAGAAGGCTTAAACAACACCGAAGGTGCGCTAAACAGCGAAGCGCTAAACAGTGCCGCAGGCACGTTGAACGGCACGCAGCGCCTTTGGTGTTCGGACGCACAGCTGGAGACCGACATCGCAGTATGTTTCCCGAGCGAGTATATTGAGAACATATCCGAGCGTATCACCCTTTACCGCGAGTTGGACAGCCTGCGGAGCGAAGAGCAGTTGCTGGACTACCGCAAGCGTCTGATCGACCGTTTCGGTCCGCTGCCCGAACCCGCAGAAGAGCTGCTGGACGTAGTGCGGCTGAGATGGTTGTGCTGCAGGATGGGAATAGAGAAGATACTGCTCAAGGGCGAACACATGACCATGTATCTGGTGCAGAACAAAGAAGCCTACTGGCAGTCCAAACAGTTCGGCAACATGATCCAATACGCCGTGACGAGACCGGAGAGATGCCTGATGCAGGAAGAGAGGGACAAGAAAGGCTTCAAGACCGGACGACGGTATATAACAATAATGAACGTAAAAACAATAGCAGGGGCGATGACTCTGCTCCACAAAGTGGAGACAGGGGATTTGTGATTTGTGATTTGTGATTTGTAGATTGTGATATGAAATTTATAGGTATCATACCCTCACGCTACGGTTCCACCCGCTTTCCGGGCAAGCCGCTGGCGGACATATGCGGAAAGACCGTTGTCCGCCGTGTATATGAACAAGCTTCCAAAGTGCTGGACACCGTGGTAGTAGCTACTGACGACGACCGCATCTACGACGCCGTAGAGGCTTTCGGCGGCAAAGTAGTAATGACCCGTACGGACCACACATGCGGCACGGAGAGATGTCTGGAGGCGTATCAGGCCATCACAACGCCCTCCTGGCGCGAACAGAACGACGAGGACACCGTAATCATCAACATACAGGGCGACGAACCCTTCATCCAACCCGAACAGATAGAGGCCCTCATGGCTTGTTTCGACCGGGAAGGCACCGACATCGCCACCCTCGTCCGCCCCTTCACGGAGAAGGACACTCCGGCTGACCTGGAGAACGAGAACAGCCCCAAAGTGGAATGGGACACCCGGACCGGCGAAGCGAAGATGTTCTCCCGCAAAGTGATTGCCGCTTCCGACGGAAGGCACTACCGGCACATCGGTATCTATGCCTACCGCGCAGACGTACTGGCACGTATCACCCGGCTGCCGCAAAGTCCGCTGGAGATCAAAGAGAGGCTGGAACAGCTGCGATGGATAGAGAACGGCTACCGCATCCGGGTAGGCGTGACAGAAACACCCACTATCGGCATTGACACTCCGGCTGATCTGGAGAAAGCTATACAGTGGTACAAATACAACGGATAATAAACGTAATTGCGTAATTACGAAATCACGAAATATAATAACCTTTAAAAACACAGAATTATGAGTAAAGAACAATGCCCTACTCCGCATATCGGTGCGCAGTACGGCGAGATTGCAAAGACAATGATCATGGCAGGCGACCCGCTACGCGCCAAGTTGATGGCAGAGCGCTTTCTGGAGAACCCTGTACAAGTAAACAACGTCCGCGGTATGCTTGCGTTCACGGGTACATACAAAGGCAAGAAAGTGACCGTCATGGGACACGGTATGGGAATCCCGTCAATCGGAATCTACACCTATGAGCTGTTCAATTTCTATGACGTGGACACGATCATCCGCGTAGGCTCGTGCGGCGCGCGGCAGATGTACGTCCATCTGGGCGACCTCGTCATCGCGCAAGGCAGCTGCACGGACAGCAACTGGGACGCCCAATACAACCTACCCGGACACTACGCCCCGATCGCCGACTTCGAGCTCTGCCGCAAAGCCGTAGAAGCAGCCGAGAAACGGGGATACACATACCACGTAGGTAATGTCTTCTCCGCCGACATCTTCTATTGCGAAGACGAACGCAAAGCCAACTGGACGAAGATGGGTGTGCTGGCAGACGAGATGGAAGCTCCGTCGCTCTACATGAACGCCGCACGCGCAGGCAAGAAAGCACTGGTGATCTGTACAGTCAGTGACCACATCCTGACCGGCGAAGCCACTACCGCAGAACAACGCCAGAACTCGTTCACCAACATGATGGACGTCGCTTTTGACATTATTTAAATATAGATGAAGAAACAAATCTTATTGATCGCATTGCTCCTTCTGCCCCTGAGCCTGATCGCCGGGGAGCAGGAGGGAAGCGATGCTCAGGCGCAAGAGAGCCGCAAGACCACCAAGGTGTACACCGGCTTCTCGGGAGGTATGCTGCTGCATGGCGGCTACCTCTTTTCCGACGATCCGACCAAAGTGTTTAGCAACACAGGTTTGGGAAGTTCCGACTACGTCAAAGGGCTGCCTAAATCCGGTCTCTGTTTCGGTCTGGGAGGTATGTTGCGCGTGCATTTTATTAATCATATTCACTTAGGCGCAGAAGGCTATGTGAGCACCATGCCGCTCATGGGCACCGGCTCGAATGTCCGGACCGGATGGGGAGGTGCGTTCACGGATTTCTACGCCAACTGGGGCAAGACTCGCCCGATGATCGGTCTCTCGGTGGGTGGAGGTACAATGAAACGACTCTATGTACCGGACCAGGACCCCGTGGAGAACCCCGGAAACACGCCGGAGGATAATACTACTTACAACTCTTCGTACGTCAAGACCCCGTTCTTTTATATGGATCCGTACGTAGGATTAGAAATCGGTCTAACCAACCATATTGCTCTCATGATCCGAATCGACTATATGTTACCTTTCGGACGTACCAGCAGCGGTCTTACCAACCTTGGCAATGACGTCAAATGGAGCAATTTCATGACCCCGAGCGGTCCGCGTCTATACGTAGGCGTGATGTTCGGAAAACTCAAACGCAACTAAACACGGAAATAACAACACGTATATATAAATCAGACACATTAAATGGATAAAAACACTTGGATCGGCTTTCTATTAATAGCCGCAATTATCGTAGGGTTCACCATGCTGAACCGCCCGTCAAAAGAAGAACTGGCGGAACGTCAACGCGTACAGGACTCGCTCCGCCTCGTCCAGATAACGGAACAGGAGGCTCAGCGTCTGTCCGACTCATTACAGTTCGTAGCCGGTCAGGCCGCTTCTCAGGCAGAGACCGTATCGCCGGAGCAGTTGCAGGAACGGATTCAGGCAGCATACGGCACTTTTGCTTCGGCTGCGCAGGGCGACGAGCGTTTTGTCACGCTTGAGAACGAGAAAGTCCGCCTGACCCTCTCCACGCGTGGCGGCGTGATTAAACATGCCGAGTTGCTGGAATACAAGGCTTCGGGCGACAGCATCAACCCGTTGAGTCTCTTCCGGGGCGACGAGAGTGCCTTCGGACTGACCCTCATCACCGCCAACAACCGCATCCTGCAGACCGCGAACCTGTTCTTCACACCTGTTGACACCGTTCTGCCCAATACGGCTGTTCTCCGGCTGCATACCGCATCGGAGGACGCATGGCTCGATTTCGTATATGAGTTGTCCGACAACTACATGGTACACCTCTCTATCGAACCGCATAACATGCAGACCGAGCTGGCGCAGAACATCAACTCGCTGGAACTGCAATGGCGCCAGTTGATCCCGCAACAGGAACAAGGACGCAAGTTCGAGGAACGGTATGCGCAACTCCAATACATGCTGGTGGGAGGCGACATAGAGAAACTGAGCGAGAGCAAAGACGACAACGCCAAGGAGAGCACCCGCGTAAAATGGATCGCGTACAAGGACCAGTTCTTCTCAACCGTCATGATAGCTGACGACGCGTTCTCCTCCACCCAACTCACCTCCACCCTGCAGAACAAGAACTCCGGCTATATCAAAGAATATACGACCAACACTTCTGTCCCGTTCGACCTGTCGGGCAAGACCCCCACGGGAGTTCGGTTCTACTGCGGTCCGAACCACTACCACACGCTCAAGGCATACGACGAGGGTGTTGAGCGCAGCGAACGGCTGCATCTGAACACACTCGTACCACTGGGATGGAAGATAGTCAGCTGGATCAACGAATGGCTCGTCATCCCGATGTTTGACCTCTTCACCGGATGGGGACTGCATATCGGCATTGTGATCCTGCTCATGACCATCGTCATCAAACTGATCATCCTGCCGTTCGTATTCGTGTCCTATAAATCGAGCGCGAAAATGAAAGCGCTGAAACCGCAGTTAGACGCCATCAACGAGAAATATCCGGCAGAGAAGATGCAGGAACGCCAGCAGGCAACGATGCAGCTATACCAACAGGCGGGTGTCAACCCCATGAGCGGATGTCTGCCGATGCTGTTCCAATTCCCGGTACTGATGGCTATGTTCTGGTTCCTGCCTACGGCTATCGAACTGCGAGGCAAGTCGCTCCTATGGGCAGAGGACCTCTCTACCTATGACGCCGTCTTCCATTGGGGATTCAATATCCCGCTGCTGGGAGACCACCTGTCTCTGTTCTGCTTGCTGATGACGATCTGTAACATCGGTTACACCTATATCACGATGCAGTCCCAGGCGACAGACCCGAACATGAAATTCATGAAATACATGATGTACGCTATGCCGCTCATGTTCCTCTTTATCTTCAATGACTACGCCGCAGGTCTGAGTTACTATTACCTCGTTTCGCTGTTCTTCACGATTCTGCAGACCATGATCTTCCGCTGGACCCTGAACGACGAGAAGATGCTCAAAGAGATGGAAGAGAACAAAAAGAAAAAAGCCGGAAAGAAGAAATCCGGCTTCATGGCTCGCTTGGAAGCGATGCAGAGAGAGCAACAGCGTTTAGCTCGCGAGAACGCTAAGGCGGCTGGCAAGCGACGCTAGTTCCCTATTCACCATCGCCTCTCCGGCGGGAGAGAGCGTCACTCCGTCCTGGTCCAGCAGTTCGTCATAATGAGTGCTGGCCAGCATCGGAGAGGTGATGTCCACCAGGTGCACGCATTGCACTGCTGCCAGACGGAAGAGCGACAGGTTATACATCGCATGAATATTGCGGAGCCGCTCCGTCTTGCCACCAAGCCAGTACAGCACATTCTTGCGCTCCTGCATGCTCATGCCGCGTGTGATATATGCGAAATAGCGGTCTTCGTCCATGATAGGCAGACTGACCAACACCGGCTCCTGACCGCACGCACGCGCCTGTGCGATCTTATTAGTATAAAGCGCCTTATAGGCCACCAAGTCAATTTGTGGTTCGTGATGTCCGCTGGGATTTGAGGCAATAGCCTTCCAGTCGAAACGCAAGCCACTCTCGGGCTGAATAAGAATCGTCTTGTCCATAGTAGTAAGAGTTAGTAGTTTATAGTAATAAGTTTAATTAACAATTATAGATTCATTACCAAATAAGCAATAATTACCGGTAATTGAAGGCAATATAGAGCGACCAAAAGGTCAAATCCGATTCGTTTAACAGTTTTCATATTTGCAGTTTTTTAATTAGGTTATACAATATTTGTTAGAGGTGATCTTTAAAAATCGATGCAAAATTACTGCTTTATTCGGAGGGATGCAAAGAAATGTGATAAGTGACAAAAAATAGTGACCAAAGCACCGTTATTGGTGACTAAAATGCAAATATAGTGACGAAAAAAGAAGAATTAACATTTCGTCACATTATAAAAGGAGATTAAATTATGACCAAAATTCCTACTTCACTACTGTCTGTAGCGGCGATGTTAGTACATATCATCGTCATTCCTGTATATCTGTTAGGATTTGTACTGATATACGAAAGCCGGTGGGCAACAGCGTTTCTTGGAACAGGGAATGGCGTTGTGTTCAATATACTGATGCTAACCTGCATATTGCTGGGTATCTTATGCGGCTCGCGCATCCCGATGACCGCAGTCCGGAACAGGCCTCATATGTCATGGTGGCAATATTCATTATGGTCGTTCGCCGAAGTGGTTGTTTTCTCCTGTTTTGCTGCGCTGTATATGGCGCTGGTGTATGGCGATATAGGCTATTTCCCTGCTTTAGGCAAATGTCTGCAGTTATCCTTTGCCATTCTCCCCTACCCCTATATCATTTTTGCCTTGCTCTTTGCGTTTATCCGTCCCGATGAGAAAGAGGCAGCAGAAGAGGATCTCGTACGGTTTACAGACAGTACGGGACGGCTCAAACTGGTCATAGCACATGATGTATTGCTATACGTGGAAGCGCAGGAGAACTATGTTTCCATTCATTATATGGAAGGAGAAAAGATGAAAGAATATTCCTTGCGTCAGTCTATGCGTGGAATTGAAGAGTTAATGGAAAAACACGGAATTATACGGTGCCAGCGGTCGTATTTTGTCAACCCCCGCCACGTGACAGTACTGCGGCGCGACAAGGAAGGCTTCATCCAGGCGGAACTGGACATCAAGGACAGCAAGTCCGTTCCCGTCTCGCCGAAATACTACGAGCAACTGAGCAAACTGCTTTAGGCGTTGCGTTTCAGGATTAAGCATTAAGCGAATTGACCAGCATACCGCAGGCAGCCAGAATGTCTTCTCCGCGGGAGCGGCGGATGGTCGTTGTGAGTCCGTTGGAGGTCAGGTAGTCCCTAAGCCATTCCATCTGTTTCTCATCAGATCCTGGGAAATGCCGGCTCTCTTTGGCGGATCGTGCCACAGTCTCCACTCCCTCATGAAAACGGATCAGGTTGATACGGCAGTTAAGCCCCTTTAGCAAGCGCAGTAGTTCTTTCGCATGACGGGGGGTATCGTTCTGTCCTGCCCAACAGATATATTCGAAACTCACTCTCCTCTGATGGGACCAGTCATAATTCCTGAGCAGCGCCACGACCTCCGTGACCGGCATGATTTTTTCTGCCGGCATGATCAGAGCGCGCTCTACGCTGAAGGGGTTATGCAAGGATACAGCCAGATGGCACTCGCTCTCGTCCAGAAAACACTTCATAGCAGGCACACCAACGGTAGAGACCGTAATCCGTTTAGGCGACCATGCGCAGCCATACGGAGCGGTCATGATCTCCAGCGAGCGCAGCACCTCATCGATGTTATCCATCGGCTCTCCTTCTCCCATATAGACGATATTGGAGAGCGGCTCGCGCCCGTCAGCAACCGCCATCGCATCTATCTCGAAGATCTGGTTCAGGATCTCCGCAGCAGGCAGGTGACCGTGAAAACCAAGGGTCCCGGTCATACAGAAACGGCATCCCATCTTGCACCCCGCCTGGGTAGAGACACAGAGCGTAGCACGGTCGTCCTCCGGGATATAGACCGATTCAACAAACTGAGGATTGCTATTTGAAATCTCAAAGAGATATTTGCGCGTACCGTCCGTACTGACCGCCTCTTTGACCGGTGCATGACGGCCTATGGTATAGTGCTCTTTGAGTGCTTTACGACCCTTGAGTGATATATTGGTCATTTCGTCAAAAGAAGCGGCACGGCGGACATAAAGCCATTCTGCGAGTTGTTTACCCGCAAACTTCTGCAGACCGGCAGCCAAAGCCACCGCTTGCAGTTCTGCCAATGTTTTGCCTAAAAGGGGCTCCAAAACTACTCGTTTTTAAGCATTGTGACATCCACGTGGGGATAGGCGAAAGTGAATCCTTGCGGCGGAAGTTCGGTATAGAAACGCTCATTGAGGTCGAAGAAGACATCCCAATAGTCATTGGCTCTGACCCATGCCCGCGCAACAAAAGTAATGTCATTCTCATTGAGCGACAACAGTCCTACGAAAGGCGCGGGAATAGCATTCATCTGATAATTGACCGTAGTGAGCTGGTAATGGGAGACTTTCAGCTCCTTGTACAGTTTCTTCATATCCGTCTTAGCCTGAAGGACCCGTTTATCGCTGTTGATGATAGCCATGATGGCATCCTTGCAAGCCGTTGCATCCACGCCATACGAGACACTTACTTTCCATTCAACCCTGCGCAAAGGGCGACCGTTGTAATTATTTATTGTTCCGTTCGACAAGGCTCCGTTCGGCAAGATAACCACTCTGTTATCCACCGTGAGAATCTTGGTAGCCGTGATATTAACCTCTACCACCTTGCCGGAAACACCCTGTGCCTCGATAAAATCTCCGGCTTTGAAAGGCTTGAATGCCAATAGCATTATTCCTCCGGCAAAGTTCTGCACGGTTCCGGAGAGCGCCATACCGATAGCCATACCTCCGGCTGCCAGCAATGCAGCCAAAGAGGTTGTGTTGACGCCCAACGTACTGATCGAGATAATAACCAGAATAACGGTCATTGAGATCGATACAAAGGACGAAACGAAAGAAGCTATGGTAGGTTCGGTCCTTCGGCGGGTAAACACCCTCTGCAGTATAGTTTTCACCCACCGGATGAGCAATATGCCTATACCGAAAATAAGGAGCGCTGCCAGAACCTGAAGACCAAAATGAATCATTTTATCTACAAAGAGCTGCCAGAAACCGTCGGGGTCAGTCTTGGCATACTCGATCATATGTTGCACGCCTCGCTCTATCGAGTCTTTGCGCTGTTGAATCTCTTCGGGAGAGGGTGTTGTCGCTTGTAAAAATAACATAGTTATCGTATTCTGTCTGCGGCGCGAACGAGAGCTTCATCTTTGAGAATAGCCCGCGTAGCCATAAGGGTTAATATCATACAAACCAACGGGATAGACGCCCATGGCATAATATACCACTCCACTCCTTGTGCCAGTTTGGCCTGCCATATATAAATAAACAGCACACCATACCAGCCAAGGCAGAACATGACGGTGAAAATATTAAGCCGTGCCTGGAGGATGCGTTTTTTATAAAGGAAGATATCCACCAGCGCCAGAACCGGCATAATCAACGTGGCTAACAGCAGCCCCCATATACCTTGGACGGGTGCCGGTTCATTATACACCCCGGTATCTTGTACCCAATGTGTTACACTCACACCCGAGGCTTTGAGTTGCCATGTCCGTATCGTTTCCACCGCCTGGTCGTCTGTTTGATCATTTATCACGGTGGTGGAGACGAACTCCGCAACGGGTAGCCATACGAGAGCTATTCCCAATGCCACTACTAATAACAAATACAAGGTTTGGATTCTTTGTATCATCTTAAACCATCAATTATAAATCATACATTTTTCATAGCTTCTTCGAGCGAAGCGCATTTATCTCCATGGGCGTTGACCCATCCTATCTGCCGCGCGGGATTGCCGACCATGAGTGCATATGCCGGTACATCTTTGGTCACCACAGAGCCGGCACCTATGAGGCAATACTCACCCAGTGTATGACCGCATACGATCGTGGCGTTGGCTCCTACCGATGCACCCCGCTTGATCACCGTCTCACGGTACTCGTCCTTACGGCTCACAGCAGCACGGGGGTTTATCACGTTGGTAAAGACCATCGAGGGACCAAGGAACACATCGTCCTCGCATCGTACGCCGGTATAAACCGACACATTATTCTGGATCTTGCAGTTGCGCCCTAACACTACATCGGGCGAAATAACTACGTTTTGACCGATATTGCAGTTTTCTCCAATGACACAGCCGCTCATGATATGGCTAAAATGCCATATTTTAGTGCCTTTGCCTATCTTACAACCTTCGTCCACATAAGACGACTCATGTACAAAATAATCCTTGTTTTCCATCAGAAGAACAATTTCAAAATATCATTTCCGTTTGCAAAGATGAGGAGCGCCAACAGCAGCCAGAAACCGATCTCATTGGCTCTCTCCAGGAACTTGTCGCTTGGCTTGCGACGGGTAATCATTTCCACCAACAGGAAGAGTATATACCCTCCGTCCAATGCAGGTATCGGCAGGAAATTCATGAAGGCAAGGATGATACTGAGGAAACCTGTCATATGCCAGAACGTGTACCAACTCCAGAAAGAGGGGAACATGGATCCGATAGCGCCGAATCCGCCAAGTGACTGTGCGCCCTCCTTGGTGAAGACAAGACGGAACTGCTTGACATACACCGCGAGTATATCCCATCCGTATTGAACACCTGCCGGAATGGCTTCCAGGAACGAATATTCTTTGTGCTCCAACTCAAATATATTCCATCGGATAGAGACACCTATTTTACATTGGTCACCTATAAACAGACGCGCTGTATGCTTTTCGTCAGCACGGTAAAAATCAATCGTCACAGAGTCACATGGATGGCGTTGCAGTTCCTCGGTCATTTGTACGTTGGAAGGCGTAGGCACCCCATTCACCGCAACGATACTATCTCCTTTCTGCATGCCGGCATAATAGGCGGCGTTGTCCGGGAATACTGAGTCCACCACAGCCGGAATCCACTCCGCCATCAGCACGAAACGCCGCTTCTCGTAATTGCGGTCCGCACGGCGTTTCTCCCGCTCGGCTTTGTCGAACGCGTTCTGTTGCGCCAGATAGCGGGTGCCTAAATCTTCGCTCATCGTCAGAGCTACTGTATCCGCCCCACGTAGCACTACTACGTTGCGTTTCCCTTCTATGATGAGAGATTCAACTACATCGCTCAGCGTCTCAGGCTCTTCTCCGTCTATTGTCAGAATCCGATCCTGCTGCTCGAATCCCTCATTGACCATAATCTCCGAATAATAGAGACCGGTTGTCACATTGCGCAGCGGCAATGTGTCTTGACCATATTGCCATAACAACATCGAAAAAATGACTAGTGCCCCCAGGAAATTCACCAATATACCGCCGAGAATAATCAGCAGCCTCTGCCACGCCGGCTTGGAGCGGAACTCCCACTCTTGCGGTTCGGAAGCCAGATCATCGGTTGAGTGGGTCTCATCTACCATTCCGGCTATAGCGCAATAGCCGCCAAATGGCAGCCATCCTATTCCCCACTCGGTATTTTCCGGGTGAGCATCCCATTCTGGGTCCTCGTTCTTGGCGAAAAATTTCACATGCCATTTACCCTCTATCTTCTTCACCCGCAGGAGACTAAATCGGGGGTTGAAGAACATATAGAACTTCTCCACGCGCACATGGAAAATACGCGCGAAGGTAAAATGCCCCAACTCGTGAATCAACACAAGAAACGAAAGGGCCAATATCAATTGTATTGCTTGTATCATTGACTAACTTACAATTTTATTCATTTACTATTTAACAGATGCTCCGCGAGGCGGCGCGCCTCAGCATCTGTTGCGACATAGTCTTCATAAGACGGTTTTGCGATAAACTCCGCCTTCGCCATAGTTGCAGCAATAATATCACTCATTTGCAGGAAGCCGCATCGTCCCTCCCGGAATGCCAGGTTTACCACCTCGTTCGCAGCATTCAGTACGCATGGGATATTGCCTCCGCGACGAGTAGCTTCATATGCCAAACCTAAATTAGGGAAACGGTCCGGATCCGGATCCTCAAATGTCAGATCTTTGAGTGCGAGCAGGTCTGCACGGGGAAAACTGCTGCATAGCCTTTCCGGGAATGAAAGAGCATACTGGATAGGAAGCCGCATGTCGGGTGCACCCAGTTGCGCTTTAATGGCGCCATCGGTGAACTGCACGGCCGAATGGACGATAGACTGCGGGTGGACCAGCACCTGAATCTTCTCTACCGGCACTCCAAAAAGCCATTTCGCCTCAATGACCTCAAATCCTTTGTTCATCATGGATGCGGAGTCTATAGTGATTTTCGCACCCATCTCCCAATTAGGATGCTTGAGTGCATCCGCGGCAGTCACCGAGCGCATCTGGTCAAGAGAAAAAGTGCGGAAAGGTCCGCCGCTGGCAGTAAGAAGAATCTTCTCTATCTCGTTGCCGTCTTCTCCCACAAGGGATTGAAAGATAGCACTATGCTCGCTATCCACGGGAAGAATAGGAGCATGGTACTTAACCGCTAAGTCACAAATGATCTCTCCCGCAACAACCAATGTCTCTTTATTCGCCAAGGCAATGGTTTTTCCCGCCTTGATAGCTTCCATTGTAGGTCGGAGTCCGGCATATCCCACCATCGCAGCCACTACGACATCCACCGAAGGCATGGTAACCACATCGGCTATAGCATCCGGTCCTGCCCATACCTTAACCGGCAATTCCGCCAGAGCCTCGCGAAGCGGCTCGTACAAACTCTCATCAGCTATACATACCACTTCCGGATGAAACTCTTTCGCCTGAGCGATAAGCGCATCGATGCTCCTGTGTGCACAAAGTGCATATACGCTATACCGATCCGGGTAGGCACGTACCACATCCAGCGTCTGCGTGCCAATAGAACCCGTAGAACCTAATATACAGAGTTGTTTTACCACACTATTACTTCTTCTGGGTTTACAAATTTACCTCCATCCCACAGTTCGATTATGATGTCATGATCACCATCGGTAAGTCCTATTGACTCTCCGCCTTCCACCTGTGCGCCTTGTTGTTTAAGCGCTTTGCCTACATGCCGGTAAATAGTAACATAAACACCGTCTTGCAGTATGAGAGAGAAAGTATTGTCTTCCATTCGTTCGACAGAAAGGATAGTCCCTCTCGTTGAAGCGAGCACATTCTCATTTTTGGTAGTATGAATCGTGACACCGTAAATATGCAAGTCAGGTCTCGCAGGCTGTACGATCGTTCCTCTCACGGGGCGATACAAACGTCTCACTCCGGTAGGCAATGCGTTATCAAACAAGAGAAGCCGGTCTTTCTCTTTCTGTTCATACTGCGCCATAAAAGCATCCGTAGCTTCATTACGTTGCTCTGCTATCTGGGTGCGTTCAATGCGCTGCAGGCTATCCAGACTCTGCACGCTGTCAGACTGAATATCTCCCGCCGTAAGTTGCTTGATCACATCCAGATACTGGCGTTGGATAGCGAGATCCGACTGCAAACTGTCCACGCGGGCAGATTCTTGTATCAACTGCTGGCGCAGACTGGCGCTATACCCAGGCAGGATATTACGCAACGGGGTATAGACAATCAGCACTGAGAGCAGTACTATCAGCGACAGGATGGAGAGCGTGATGACACTGATGGCACCCAACAGGCTGACGCGGAAGTGAAACACCTCGCGCAGCGTCAGGTCGTCCAGCATCGCCAACCTGTATTTGCGTCTTTTATTTGCCATTATTCACGGGATTACACAATTACGGGATTACAAAATGGTACAGCCTTCACAGGGTTTAAGTTGTTTGAAGAAGTCATTGCCTTTGTCATCCACCAGGATGAAGGCAGGGAAGTTCTCCACCTCAATTTTCCAGATTGCTTCCATACCCAGTTCCGGATATTCTACGCATTCAATGGACTTGATATTATTCTGCGCCAGGATAGCTGCAGGTCCGCCGATGGAGCCGAGATAGAAACCTCCGTGCTTTTGGCATGCGTTGGTGACATCAATGGAACGGTTTCCTTTCGCAAGCATGATGAGCGAGCCACCGTTCTCCTGGAACTCATCTACGTACGGGTCCATTCGGCCGGCAGTAGTCGGTCCCATAGAACCGCATGCCATGCCTGCCGGAGTCTTAGCCGGACCTGCATAATAGATAGGATGATTCTTGAGATACTCAGGCATCGGTTCACCTGCATCGAGACGGGCTTTGATCTTCGCATGCGCTATATCGCGTCCTACGATAATCGTGCCGTTAAGGCTCAGTCGCGTACCGATCGGATATTTCGTCAGGATTGAGCAGACGTCCTTCATCGGCTGGTTCAGATCAATACGTACCGCATCGCCTTCGCCTGCCTGACGGAGTTCTTCAGGAATGAGAGAAGCCGGGTTATTATCCAGTTTCTCAATCCATATACCGTCCTTGTTGATCTTGCATTTGATATTGCGGTCGGCAGAACAACTTACGCCCAAGCCGATCGGACAGGAAGCTCCATGTCTTGGCAGGCGCACTACGCGTACGTCGTGTGCCATATACTTACCGCCGAACTGCGCGCCGAGACCTATCTTATAGGCCTCCTGCAGCAGCTGTTTCTCCAGTTCTACATCACGGAAAGCACGTCCGGTTTCATCGCCGGTTGTCGGCAGCGAGTCGTAGTAATGGGTGGAGGCGAGTTTGACCGTCAGCAGGTTCTTCTCCGCGCTCGTTCCGCCGATCACGATAGCAATGTGGTACGGGGGACATGCGGCGGTTCCAAGAGATTTCATCTTTTCCACGAGGAAAGGAATGAGTGTTCCGGGGTTCTGGATACGCGCCTTGGTCTCTTGATAGAGATAGGTTTTATTAGCCGAACCGCCGCCTTTGGTCACACAGAGAAAACGATATTCCGCCCCCTCGGTTGCCTCCAAATCAATCTGCGCAGGCAGATTGCATTTGGTATTCACCTCGTCATACATATTAAGCGGGGCATTCTGGGAATAACGCAGGTTACACTGGGTGTAAGTATTGAACACACCGCGGGAGAGTGCTTCCTCGTCACAAAAACCTGTCCAAACCTGCTGGCCTTTTTCGCCATGGATGATAGCTGTTCCTGTATCCTGACAGAGGGGTAATTGTCCCTTGCAAGCTACTTCCGCATTGCGCAGGAAGGTCAGTGCCACATATTTGTCATTAGCAGAGGCCTCCGGGTCACGCAGAATCTTTGCCACCTGCTCGTTATGGCTGCGCCGGAGCATGAAACTGACATCATGAAAAGCCTGCTGCGCCATGAGGGTCAGTGCCTCCGGTTCTATCTTCAAGATTTTGTGTCCTTCAAACTGGCTGACCGACACATGATCCTTGGTCAGCAGATAATACTCAGTCTCGTCTTTCCCGAGCTGAAACATTGGTGCATATTTGAATTCCATTTGCATGTATATTTATATTGCTACAATTTGCGGGTGCAAATTTACTGCTTTTTTTTGACATATGCAAGAGAAAAAGAAAAAACCTCGCGGTGCGAGGTCTTTTTTTACTTCCGGATTTCATGCTTATGGGCATTCTCTTTCCCTTTTTCATGTTTGTGGCATTTTTGCCCACAGCCGTTTTTTTCGCTACAGGAGTCTTTGAGGCGAAGAACCTTCTCTACCTGGCGCGCACTAAGATCTTTACGGAATTTGTCGTAAAATTTCTCCTGTACCGCAGCGAATTTCTTCATTCCTGCAAAGCGTTTCTTTGCGAGTTGGTCCAGTTCCTTGTCCGTTAACTCTTTACCGGGTTCGAACTGCTTCTGCCCTTCTTCTTTTTGAAACACTTCATCCAATTCGTTACGATACTCGCGGTAAGTAGTAGCAAACTTCTCTGCCTGTTGGTCGCTGAGCATCAGTTCCCGGGTAAGACGCTTTACTTCGAAATCTACGCGTTCTTCCTTAGTGAACTGCTTCTTTTCTTTTGCTTCTTTTTTCTGTTCCTGTGCACTGATGTTAGCCACAAGGATGGCACTGATGGCCAGAATCATTAATCGTTTCATAATCGTCAATTTTAAATGGTTCACAGCCAAAAGAACAAATACCGTGCCAAAACCGAAATCAGATCATCTGCAGGAAGCGGCATATATAGTCCTGCCAATTGGGCCAAGTATGTCCTCCTTCGCTCTCATAATAGGTGTAAGGCAGCCCGTTTTCATCGAGCCAACGGCGGTACTCTGCAACATTATCGTAAAGAAAATCCTCGCTGCCGATAGCTATCCAATAGAGCGGTTTTTCGGCCAGTTGCAACCGTACTTCCTCCTCCCAATGATCATACACCTCAGCCTCCCGCGGAGCGCGAATAGCCGGAGAGAAGAGACCTACTTTCGCAAAACTGCCATGTAGATAATGGGATATATGCATGGTATGGAAACCTCCCATTGAGAGGCCTGCTATTGCACGTTGGGCAGGATCAGAACTAATACTGTAGCGTTGTTCTGCTTCGGCGATAAACTGCGGGAAGTTCGCCTCCCATGCACCGGACATGGCATTGGCCCTTTCTTCATCCGAAGTGGCACGATGCGGACAGTTATCCGGCATGATGACGACCATCTCTTTAGTGGCTCTCAATGCCAGAAGCGAGTCCATCCAGTGCAACAAATTTCCCTGCTCAACCCAATCGTTCTCATCACCCCACATACCATGCTGCAGATACAGAACAGGAAACACTTCTGCCGCCGCACGCGTCTCATACTGATCGGGCAAATAGACGCAGCATGGCGTACCCTGTATTGTATCGCGCACAACAGTTCCTACTTTAGCCGCAGGAGCTGGTGTATAAGCCGGCAGAGGTACTACTATTGTCATTACCGAGTTTTCGGGTACATTTATCTTTGCGTAGTAATTACCTATCTGCAGCGGCAACAAACGTGCTCCGCCCGTGTTGAGAATATTGACTGCATATTCGCCTTTTTCGTTTACCGAAGCGCATACATGCAGATCCTCGCCTTGCAGCAGATACGGGTTCTTCACCCGCAACACCTGATCTCCCGGCCGCATAGAACGGCTGAACTGCTTGAGCACGTAATAGTACGGTGTATAATAGATGATATCATTCTGGTAGTCAACCATCACCTGCGCTGCCGCAAAATTATTGACGTGGTTAGGTCCGCCGATAGAATCCAGAACGATGTTCCAGTCGATAAAACCCGTGAGCCAGTGGTTCATACCTTCTATGATATAACGCGCGTAGCGATGTACGGGTGCGTATGCGGGATGCGTCTTGCCTGCCCAGCGGGTAGAATATGCCCAGTCGGTAGCTACAGGACTCCACCAGAATTCATCATTATTAAACCAGCAGCATTCTTTAAATCCCTCCGGGTCCATTACGCCGTCCCATGGGTCGCAACCTAAATTATCGATACATCCTTCGGTATGCAGAATGGTCTTGTCGGGATAAAGAGCATGGATGCTATCCAGGGTAGCAGGGAAACAATCCATAGTGGATCCATACCAATGTACAGCCATTCCCGTTGTATAGTTTTTCGCCGCTTCGTTGCCATAGATGGCTGCCGTATAAGGACCCATTTCAAAGATATTCTGGTCAAAGCCATAGATAGCCACATCGTTCAGACCGTGTTTCTCAAAGGTCGGTCCCAGATTCTCGGCGATAAACTGCGCCTCAACTGCCGGCCAGAAATCCATACTCTCCCAGCCGCCGTCATTCCCCATCGGCTCATTAACAGGCGTGACAGCCCAAATATTCACGCCTTCGGCACGCCACGCTTCTATATACTTGGCGAGGTACTCTGCATATACCTGATAATACTCCGGCAGCAGAGCGCCCCCGCGGTGGAAACCGTTCTCGCGCTCATAGTATTTCTTATTCTCCTTCATCCATGCCGGCGCCGTCCATGTATTGGCAAAGATACGATAGGCTTTATCCGCCTGGGATTGCTTGATATTCCATACGTCCTTCATCAGATGATAGAGATCGTAGTTACAGTTTTTCACTTGCGGATAAATGCTGCGAGAAAAACCCTCTTTGTCGCGATCCAGAGAGAACGATTTGAGTTCTATATCTCCGTCCTCTTCCGCCAAGGAGTATTTGCCTTCTACGGAGAAGTCGGAAGCACCGATCTGGGTACGGGAAAGCGTAAAGTTCGCTCCTTTCTCGCCGTATAACTCTTCCAGCACCGCTTGACGCTCGTCAGGAGACAGGCAGGCCAAAACGAATGCCGAGCTTTCTGTGAGTGATCCGCCAAAACCGTCAATTACCTGCCGGCGATCCTCCGGATAGACCACTACAGCCCCGTCCATAGACCCTTCATGGAAGGTCACGGCAGGCTGCTCTGCGCATTTGTCTCCCGCCGCAGATGTAAGCCATACATGGGTGGATGGTAGCTTTGCCGTACAGGCACTCAGCGCACAAAGCGCAACAAAAATAACTATTTTTTTCATAACTCAATAAGTATTTGCAGTATTATGCCTTCGCGGGCAAAACGGTGATTTTATCTCTCGCGCATGAAGACAAGACCGCCGACAGTATAAATAACTCCGTCATGTGATATATATAATTGCCCATCGCGAATAAATTTACCATTTGAACATTTATCATTTACCACCGGCTGATCAGAGATTGCTGTCTCTTGGTTGGCACATCTTGATTCGCCGTAGATCTCTATCTCCCATAGAGACGAACCATAGCCGGTATTACGGGTCTTGCATAAAATACGAATAAACCGCGCCGCTACCGGCTCTTCATTATCACGTATATTGATTGTCTGTACGCCACCCGTCGCGTTCGTCACGGATTTAAGCAGACGATAATTGGTGTCATCATCGCTGCCCTCTATATCATAAGAAGTGGCATATGCGTTTTCCCAATAGAGTTTGACCGTTGTCAGCAGATAGCAGTTTTCCAAATCAATCGTCACCCATTCATTATCCAGGAATCTGCTGGACCAGCGGGTTTCCATGTTGCCATCAACTGCCTTTGCTGCTGATGTGCCGTCCCCCTCGGCACCTGATGCCGTAACCGGTTTGCCAAGCGCAAGATTCACCTCCCCATAATCCTTCACATGCACAAGTGCCGATACCTCGTCCCCATAACAATCGAAGACCACCGTTGTGTCCCCCACCCGGGTAGCCCGGAATGTCTCCGAACAGCCGTCCATCTTCTCACCGAACTGGTTGACAATACGGATTTCGAAGATTTGGGTATCGCCTAACGGTATTGTCACTTCCTCCGGTGACACCTCAACTGACGCAGCCTGCTCCGTCTCCAGTACCACGATGGACAAGGAAGCCCCGCAACCCTCGACACTGCGCGTCACGGTATAGATCCCATAATCGGGATAATTCAGTGTCTCGTTCCGGACAGACATCACCTCTCCGTTATAATTATACGCCGTGGTAGTAAGTGTCGTGCTTTGCCCCTGATAGAGGACGGTGTCGGTAGCAGAAAGAGCAACGGCAAATATCTTCGTCGGATCGCCGGTTAGGGGACGGCCGTAGGCCTCAAGTTCGTAAAGCGACACGCCATAGGTAGTTGCCCTTTCGACTCCTGTGATACGGATATAACGGGCACGGGACAACCTCTCCCCCTCCCACCACTCACGGGAGGGATATATCGTTTCCACTCCGCCGGAGGAAGATAACGTAACGGTTTTCCAGGTAGCAGCATCGTCGCTCAGTGCCAGTTCATAAGTAGAAGCATATGCCGCTTCCCATCGCAGCACTATATGATCAATAAAACATTGTTCGCCAAGGTCCACCATCGCCCATTCATTATCACGATGGGCTGATCCCCAACGGGTATTTGTCTGTCCGTCTGTCAAGTTTACAGCCAGACAGCCTGCGTTCTCTTCGGACGAGACCGTCACGGTTTTATGCAACGCCAGATTAGGATATGGCAGGTCCCAAGCCAAAGGATCCGGAGTTATGTCTTCTTCCTCATCTGTTATTGCGGTATATACTGACGCCGGACGACCGTCGTCAGTAGTTACCATCAGGCTGTTCGCAGGCACCTCAACCGTTGTGTCTTTCGCTCCGAAGAAATGCACAGTTATCGTAGCCGGAGAAGCATTATATGCCGCATACGTAGATACATTAGTCAGAGTATCCGTGTAAGCACACGCCATCGGATGATCGGCGTGAATGTCAAACCGTTTCTCTCCTAACGAGCGATGGGAATGCGCCAGCCAATAGGTGATACCTCCTGTATCGGGGTTCTTCGCCAATGCCTTGTTTTTCGCATCCATTCGATCCCATACTCTCGCCGCAGAATCGGCATCAAAGAGCGCCAGATAGGACAGGCACACATTGCCCAGTCCCGACTCGTCCCCCAAGCCTCCGGTTGCCGCCTCATAGTCGCCCACTTCTTTATGGCTGTACATCTCCGTGTAGTCCCAACGCGTGAAAGCCAGATCCTGCGAGAAATAATTAGTGAGTATGGGTGAGGTAGGCAACCACTGGATAGAGTGCATCCAGACAGGGTCGCCGCTGAACCAAGTCCACCAACCTACGCCCTGCATCGTCAGATTGCAGCAATAAGGGTGGGTGTATTTGGTGTAGTCAATATTGCGTCTTTTGCGGTCGAACCAATACTCCGCTGTTGCTTTTGCCTCTACGGTATAGCCGAAGATACCAGCATCACGCATCGCCTGATCGCCCAGTGCTTCGCCCAGCAGCCAAACCCCGCCCCAGGACTGCATTGCCTCGGAGGAAGACTCCTGACCGTTTCCGTTACCACCGTTTCCCATACCGCCGGCAAACGAATGACCGCAATAGGGATTAAAGGTACGGAAAAGCGGATAGCGGTGATTATCCCTCAACCAACAAGCATAATCCAACGCCACCTCTCGCGCCATCGCGCCGTATTTCGATTTAAAATCAGCATCCAGCATACATAGCACTGCCGAGGCATAAATGAAATAGCCATAATGGAAATGATGGTCATTGAATGTTTCGGAGTCGTACGAGGTGTCAAAACCGACCATTGCGCCCCATCGCGGGAAGCGTGCGAAATACATGTTCTGTTCCCCCGGAGTATAGGTGTACCAGTTCTCAAGTGTGGCACGCAGTCTCTTTTTCGCCATAAGATAGGTTGTTGTGTCGCCCATCTGGAGTGCAAAGGTCATATAGTGCATCATCTGGGTAAGCCCTTTCCCTCCCCAATAGGTGTCGGCGCCGAAAGAACCGCGCGCTGCGTAATCGGACTCCAGAGCCAGCATGCGGGTACGGGAGAAACCCTCTTTCCATTCCTGCGGAGCCGGGAAGAAAGGCAAGAAGCCATCTATCGGATAGACGAAGGCAAAATTATTCCCCTCCGCCAGACGCATCTCCCCGCGCGGGGACATATAGGTTATTCCGTTGGCTATCGGGGCACCTGATGTTTGACCATTCAATCCCTCGTGACTGTAATAATGGTGCGGCAAAAAAGCCATCAGGACATTTGCCGTTTGGTTATTGGCCGTTTGATCGTCTGTATAAACGCGGAAGGTGGTGGTCAAACGGGATTGGGACATATCAACCTGATAATCCAGCCTTGTTCGGCGAGGGATACGACGGGCAAAACTCCCTGCATGGGCAGCATCCAGTCCGTCTGTCAGCAGCGCAACCGTCGTCACTTGCTGATCGGAGAAAACACCGAAACGGGAACTATCGGGATTCGTCACCTGCGCAGTAATATTCTTTGTCTCTATCCACACCAGCGGCGATCCCTGCATGCAGGTGACACGCACCCATGCCTCCCCGTCCTGCATCACAAACGACATCATGAAATCCGACCAGTTATCCACAAGAGCCTCGCGGAAAGCCGCTCTCTTACCGGTTATGGTATTTGTAAAAGAGACAGTGAGCGGGGTATTCCATTTGACCTCACATCCTGTCGGTTCCCAATAGGAGGGGAAACCGATCTGTAGTTCTCCGTCTTTGGCTTCCGCCCAGCCCGGATAGAACCATAGTTTGCCTGTCCATTGGTTCACCAATGCATAGGTCCACCAGTCGTTGCTTGGAAGAGCCAAAGAACCCTCCGCAGAGCCGTCCGCCGGTGCCAGGCGCTGTAATAACGAATCCGGCAGATAGAGACGCCTGTGCTCCGTCTGGTAGGCTTGACATCCCTCATGAAGCGATGAACGGCTTTCTGCCAGCGGCGCAAACGATGCATACGAACCTGCGCCAAGAGGCACCGCTGTCTGGGCGGACAAACCTACCCGTCCTCCTAAAAAGAGTGAGAACAGGACAACTATCCATATGGAGATTACAGGCTTTTTCATCCTTATAATTCAACCACAAGCTTTTTAATCTCTCCGTCGCGGGCAAAGATATGGGAGCTTTGCTCTTTGGACAGAGTCAAAGACGGCTGATGCAGGTCTGACCTGGCTGATTTCTTATAGACAACCTCCGTGCCGCAGTAGGTGAAATGCAACTCGCCGTCTTTGAAATCCGACTCGGTCAGCATGGTCGGACAGAAGGTGATCTGACCGTCATGAACGGACACGCCGAGTTCAAAGAAACGGGAGATGATATCTTCTTTCACCTGACCGGTCATACCGGGTTGCTGCACTCCTGCCATAGAGGGTGTATGCGAATACGGATCAAACGGGAACGCACCGTATTCGTCCGGACGTTTATGCGAACCGATGCCTTCGCGGATAGCCCTGTAATGAGCGCGAAGACGCTGTAGCGTTTCCTCCTTGGTACTTGGTACTTGGTCACTTGGTACTTGGCTTATCGTCTCTCCTACCGCCAGCAGCAGTTTGGACACCATATGCCAATAGATACAACCTAATCCTTCATATTTATAGAACGTGCCGGAACGGCCGGTGAAGGCATGGTGATTGAAGACGGACTCATAGAGGTCTTTCAATTCCTCGGGCAGGTTATTGGCATTGCGGTATTGCGCATCGAAATGGATACCTCCGTCGCAATCCTGTTTGAGGATGGTACCCAGATATTTCTGCCGGATCTCAGGCGTCAGCAGAACGCTGTCGGAAGGCACGTTGTTGAGTTCCAGGAATGTCTTGCGTTTGCGGTTCGGGTACAGCATATACGACCGCTGGTCTTCCCTGTACAGATCCGATGCCCGCATAGCATCCAGCAGATCCGCAGATTCCTCACCGGAGAGGATGCCCGAAGTAAGTACCGCCACTTGTCCCTCCAGCATCTGATAGAGATGGGAAATCTCAATACCCTCACCGGTCTCCGTAAAGCGGATAAGGTTGTACGCCTCGTACAAGCCGTCCTCCCGCTTGTTGGCGCGGATAGAAGCATCTATGCGCTTTAGCGCATCTGCCAGGAATGTCTGTATCTCTTCTCGCGACACGGTCTGCCTGTTTCCGCTTATTCCGCCATACACCCGTGTGCGGTACTGTTCGCCCGCAAGACCGGCAGCATCTATATACCGGCGGCTGTTTTCACACGACTGCAGGGCCTTATGAATAGCCGCCAGGAAATCCGCAGTCTCTGTACCTACCGTAATATCCGAGGTAACAAGGGATTGCAGGAAAGTGATATAGCGGCGCATATAATAGAGCGTCACCATAGAAGCGCCGTAACCTACCAGCGCATTATTCGCATCGTTCCATTCCGGCCGCAGCGTATTCATCCATATGCCGGCGTCCGGAATAAAATTCGACAGTTTGGTCAGCAGCGTGATAAGCAGCTTGTCCGCCATTGTTGTCCGGCGCACCTGTTGTTTCTCGTCCAGGATCAGTTTGGCGTCTGCGCCCATTTGCGGCACTAAAGCCATGATCCGGTTATGCAACTCGGTATCGAACCAAATGCTGTTCTTCGGATCCGCCACTATCTCCTTGTACGATTTGAGGCGGTATGGCACATTGGCGAAAGCATACTGCCGCTCGTTAAGCAGACTGCGCAAAGTATCGGGATCGTGCTGATAACTGATCTCCAGCAGTTTGAGAAGATAGATAATCTGGTGGTCTCCCCAATAGCCGATGTTCGACCATGGGTTCTCCGGCTCTATCACCTCCCAGTCAATGCCGTGGTTGGAGATACGGTAGGGGTTATAGCCGTCCGCCGTAGTGGCATTGAGGAACTTGGCGATGATATGATTGATAAAGAGCGGATAGGAGAGCGACAGCGCTTCCCAGTTCTGGAATATATCGCGCCAGTTACCCTGATAGGCTACCACCGGGTTTCCCTTCTCGTCCTGCACACGGATATCAAACAAGTTCCATGGCCGCGAAGGATCGCCGTGGCGACGACCGAAAGTCAAAGGCAGATCTTCCGTAGCAGATTTCGGCGGATAGGTCAGATAATAGCCGCCGCGCATGGTGTTAAACAGCACGTTGGCGAAATGGCGTGCATCATTCGCTTCATCGCCGGTATGCTGTACGCCGTCGTTTTTCGCGACTATCTGCTTCAGCGTCTCGGTGGACTGCTTCATCGCCGCTTCTATCTCCGCGATAGCATCCGGCTGTGCGATAAAATGCATCAAATCATGTACCGCTACCGCATCCTGACTCACGTCCAGCACGTTGTACCAAGTAACGGAAGAGTGCAAAACGAGTCGTGAATGAGCCGTAAAAGCTCCGCGCACACCTTTCGAAGCCGTCTGGCTGTAATCGGCGTCAGGTAATCCCAGACAATATACCGTATTGCACGTGAGAGACTCGCTGGGTTCTGCCCGATCGACAAGGATTGCTTCCATGCGGAAAAGACCCAATGAGCCGATAATCTCCGTCTTCTTATAGCCGTCCACAAGCGTAGAAAACTCATTCTGGGTCTTGCGCTCTACACCAGCGGGAAGAACATTCATCAGTTTGTCGGTCAGATCAATGTCTATCGCTTTGTCCGTCAGGTTCTCCAGGGTGGCTCTGCGCACCCAGCCGTACTTTCCTGCCGGTGCCCAGAGATAGGAGAAACGCAAACCGAGTGTATGGTTCTCCTCGCAGAATACGATCTGGTTACCTACCAGCGATTTGGCTATCTTACGGGATATTTCATATACCGGCTGCTGCATGTTCGAGAACGGACGCCACGCGTTGATGATCGTGCGCGGACCGGTAAACTCATAGCTCTCCGTAATCTTGTCGTCCGTATAATACGGGAAAAGCGCTTCCCCGGGACTTCTGCGACCGGCCGTCAGTCCTCCGGTAGAAGACAGGTACATCCATAGATCCGTATCCGACGCCAGCGAGATGAAGAACGGCTGCATCTCATCGTAATTGGCAATCTCATAAAACCGTTCGCCGTTAATCGATATAAATTGTCCTTTTACCATGGTTATCTTATTTTTTCGAACACTCAGTCCGAAAATAAAACGTTAGTGATTCTTAGTGATATTTAGTGGTTGGCGGTACTATTTCGAGCGTGCTTCGGACTCCCGTTGGGCCTCCAACTCAGCCTTCATCTGTTCCATGGTGGCGGTGTCCAGATTATAGAACGCTAAAAAGATAGCGCACGAGGCATACAACACACCGGGAACAATACCGAACATCCAATGGAAGGTGTTCATAATCAGCGGTGTATGCTGGATCTGGTCAATAGTCAGCAGATCGGCGTTATATCCGATCATCGACATGACTACGCCGAACAAGGCAGCACCGATAGACCATCCTATCTTCTGTGCAAAGACCGCCGCAGAGAGGCACAGACCCGTTGTACGGCGCTGGAATTTCCACTCCCCGTAGTCCGCTGCGTCTGCCAGCATCGTCCATAGCAACGAGATAGCCGGCGCATAAGCAATCTTACCCAGACAGTTGAAGATATTGATCAGTACAAAATTCTTGCCCGCGAAGAAAAGCATGCAGAAGAAGAAGCCCGACAGCAGCGAACAAACGATATAGAGCTGTTTCGCACCGTATTTCTTCACAAGCGGTTTGGTCGTAGGAATAGCGATAATAAGAGCCACAGTACCCAAGATATTGAAGATCTGGCTCTTGGATTCCGCACCGAGGAAATACTTGAAATAATAGGTGGCGGATATATTCTGGATGGCGAACATGATAAACGACACGATGCCTACTAATGTCAAAACCACCCATGGTCTGTTCTTGAACAGATATTTGAAATCCCGTCCCAGATGCGCATCCTGGCGTTTGGGAGGCGCCACACGCTCATGCGTAGTAAAGAAGGTGATCAGGAACAGAATGATACCCACGCAGCCGAAGATAGCCACCAAGTAACGGAAACCGATGATATACGACGAACGCACAAGAACCGAATTGGCAGCCGCACCTTCCATAAACAGTTTGCGCGCCGCATCGTCTGCCATGATGGAGTAATCCATTCCCGTTGCATGAGATCCGAGGTAATACACGATATACAGTGCAAAACCCGATACTATCAGCTGCCCGAGGTTGGCTGCCACGAAACGGAACGAATTCAGTCCGGCACGCTCTATCGAATCATCCGTCATCACGGCGCCAAGCGACGAATAAGGGATATTCACGATGGCATATACTATCCGCAGACCGATAAACATCGGCAGGATATAGGCTATCAGCGCATTGCCTTGCAGATCAGGTCCGAAGAACGCCAGAAAGGCAAACAGCGCAAACGGAACACAACCGAACAACAGGAACGGACGGAACTTGCCCCATCGCGTGTTCGTCCTATCCGCCCAGATTCCGACGACAGGATCCATCACGGCATCCATGATTGTACCCAGAATAGCGATGGCGGTGGACCATGCAGGACTGATTCCCAGTACGTCGGTGTAATAGAAAATCAACCAGAAATTGACCAGATCCCACACAAAATGGGACGCCGTGTCACCTAAACTGTAACCTAACTTTTCTTTAACACTCAGTTTCATAACTATCTGTTAACAATTTAACGGTTTAACAATTTAACTGTTTAACAGTTTAACGGTTTTTCTTGAAAACCCTGATATAATCCACATACATTTTTACCGGTGTGCCGTCCTCCGGAAGAGCGGTCACTTTCAGGAAAGAAGGATCGTCCATCGGTATCACCTCCGGATATTTCTCCGCCGCAGGCATATCGGGGAAGAAACCTCCCACGGACAGATTCAGCACCAGATAGAACGGATGATTGAAATAATGCCCCGGTTCATTGATCTCTTTGCCCCGCAGGGAGAGTTGGAAATAAGGCTCAGCCTCAGGAAAAATGCTTTCGTCTTTAGACTTCTGACCTTCGGCTAAATCCAGATACATGGCGATAGAATCTTCAGTCCATACTAACGTAAACAAGTGGAAATCGCCCTGCACCGGATAGTCGGCAGTGTTGAACTGGCCGTAATTTGGGTACGCTCCGTTATTGAAACTCTCGCCCCAATGGCATGCTCCGTTGAAATAGCGGTCCTGTGTGCCGGCTTTGATGCCGTTCACGTGTCCCATCTCGCATATGTCTATCTCGCCGCACTTGGGCCAAACGACCATTCCTTGCTCCGCTAACTTGGCGGCACGGGTGTCTATATCATCATTATTGCCCAGGTCGTGTGCAAGGTTATTACCCAGCATCCAGAAAGCGGGCCAGAGGCCGTCTGCCGTATAAGGGAAAGCGATACGTGCCTCCACCTTGCCGTACTCTACCGTCACCTTGTCCTGCGTATTCAAACGAGCTGACGTACAAGGTCTGTTCTTGTAATTCTCACGCTGCGCATTGAGAACCAAGCACCCTTCGCCGGAAACAGGGTGTTTCTCGATCGTCACGTTCTTCGGCGTGTAATACTGCAACTCGGCGTTTCCGCCGCCGCGGGCGTTGTCCTCTACGTTCCAATAAGCGGTGTTCAAGGTCTCGCCGTCAAACTCATCGGACCAGACCAACTCCCACTCCGGTTTGGCACAAGAATACAGAGTACAGACCGCTATCGCTGACAGAATACAGAAGATCGTCTTTCTCATTTTTGATTTCATACTATTAATCAATTTCTTTTCGCTGATAAACACGTATCCAATCCACTTTCATTTGTACCGGTTGATTAAATATCGCGTCATTTACTTTTCCTCCCATTGAGCCTCCTATGGCCATATTGAGGAGGAGAAAATTCTCTTTGTTAAACGGCCAGTAATACTCATCGTCCATATTCTCCAGTGTCTCGGACTGGGTGGCATGCACTTTGCCGTCATATAGGAACCGGATCATATCCCGTCCGTATTCCTCTTCCTGCAACCATTCTATACCGTAGATGTGGTATTGGTTTTCCACTCCCTCATGGTATTGCCTGGTTGACCAGCAATTCCCGCCGCTCTTGTATGGATAATGCAACGCGTGTGATACCAACTGCGGTTCATTACCAATGTGCTCTACTATATCCGTCTCTCCGCAGGCAGGCCAGCCTACGCGACCGTAGTCGTTGCCCATCATCCAGAATGCTGGCCAGGTGCCTCCACCGGAAGGGAACATAATTCGCGCTTCTATCTTGCCGTAGAGAAACGTGCGTTTGCCCATTGTATTGATACGAGCGGAGGTGTACTGCCGTCCGCCGTAGTTCTCCCGGCGTGCCTCTATGATGAGGTTTCCGCTCTCAACACGCAAGTTGACGGGACGGTCGGTATAGTATTGCAGCTCATTATTGCCGCCTCCGTTACCGTTCACCTCTACGTTCCACGACGTGCGGTCCAGTTCCGTGCCGTCGAACTCATCAGTCCAGACCAACTCGTATTCGCCCCACTTATGCCGGACCGCCAAGTAACACGAAGCACTTTCTGCTCCGTTGCTTACCGTAATCGTTGTGTGCCCAGGATGCAAGGCGTGAAGCCAGCCTTCCTCATCCACTATCGCTACTGTCGTGTCGGTCGAGGTCCAAGTGAGCGGCACATCGTACATCGATATTACCTCCATCAACTGTACCGTACCCTTATCTACTTGCATGTATGCCTTGGGTAATGCCAGCGTAGAGCCTCTGGCGCTAACCACATATACCTGACATACCGCCTGCGCCTTACCTGCAGTAACAGTAATGAGCGTTTTGCCTACACCAATAGCGGTTACCAACCCATCCTCAACGCGCGCAATAGATGAATCTTCCGATTGCCATGTCACATCTGTTGTAGCTACTGCGGTCAACATCTGTGATTCCCCCACAGCCAGTTGCAGCACATTGGTTGACAGATGAATTGAATCTTCCACCGTCGTAGTTCCGCAACCCCAAAGCACGCAGGTTGCCAGACATACTATATAACCGTGCAAGCTTTTAGCCACAAAGAGAGAGAGATTTACTTTTTGTAGCAGAAGATCGCACAAATCTCCAATTCGCGGCCTCCGCCCTCAACAACTAATGCCGGAGTATATACCACATTACTTTGACTACCAATGATAGTCTGCGACCAATCTAGGCCGTCGGCAAACCACTCTGCCATTGACCATTCGGCTACATCCCATTCGCCATGGCTCTGCGAGATCATACCGCTATTCACAGCATGTTCGCCACCCGTAGTGCTAAATAAGCGGACGCTCACGCTTGTACCAGCCAACCTACGCGGTGTGCGATAGATTATCACAAAGTCATAATCCTCTGTCACTCCCGTGAAATCACATTCGCCCCACTGACGAATACCACCACAGATATTTCCCCATGCCAGCGAGCCGGATTTCCAATACATCCATTCCACATCCAAATCACCAAAAGCCGAAGCACCCTTGCAGGTGCCGAAGTTAGCGTCAGTAACATCACCGTTCCAAATATCCATCGTGCAGGTCACACCTGGTCCAGGATTGCCTGGCGAGGCATATTCACCATTGATGCGATAGTCATGCACTGTACCTTTGATGCGGCTCAGTGCCTTGTCATCCATCAGGAATACGTAGTAGTCAGACCCCTCCAGATACTGCTCATACGAGGTGGTAGTACCGCCTTGTCCGCCTTGACCACCTGCATTGCCGACAGAAACGACACACGTCGCCACTTTCGACCCCGCAGCCGCTGCTACAACAGCCACGCCATCGGAGATGCCGGTCACTTGTCCATTTACAACTACAGCCACAGAGGGATTGGAAGTACTCCACTCTACGATAGCGGCATTCTTCGGAGTGACGGTTGCGACCAGCGTTGCAGAAGCTCCAACCGTCAACTGCATAGTAGATTGATCCAACGTGACAGATTCTACATTGATTACTTCCGGAGTGTTAGGTTCCTTGCAAGCGAACAAGCAAAGACCTGCCATCAGCATAATGAAAATTTTGTTCTGTTTCATGATATTGTTATTTTATGATTTGTCCGGTTATGGTATAAACATTCTCTCCTCTGCGGATAAGCAACTGTCCGTTGCGGAGCACCTTCCGGCTTTCGACTTTTGACTTTTGACTTTCGACTACCTCTATTCCTTGCGCCCTCTCCGGCTCTATCTCATCGGATGCCGACGGGCAGACAAACGACTCGTTCGCATCTCCTCGCTGATAGATACGGATCCAGTCGATATATACCGACCGCGGACCATTAGCAAGCGCAGTGATCTTGTTAATGTCCCATATCTGCGGAAAATTACCTCCCACAGCAAGGTTCGCAATAACGAAGTTCGGCTTGCCGAACACCAGCTGGCGGTTGTAGTTCGCATCGTTGTTAGGCTCCAAATCCGCATGGAAATAAGCTCCGTTCTCCGGATGAGCCTCTTTATCCATATACATATCAATGGATGTCGGCGTCCATATCATCGTCACTATATGGAAAGTATCTTCTACAGAGTAGTTCCATGTCACGGCTTGTGCGTCGCTCCAAACAGCATCCCACGCCCTGCCTACATGCATAGCTCCGTTGAAATAGCGATCCTGCGTACCGTTGAAACCGTTGCTGTTGCCTAACTCGATGATGTCCGTCTCTCCGCATTTTGGCCAGCCTACTTGGTCGAAGTTGTTTCCCATCTGCCAGAAAGCGGGCCAGAGGCCGTTGGCTGTCTGGGGGAACTTGATACGCGCATCAATACGGCCGAAGGTATAGGTCATCTTGTTCTTGGTATTCACACGACCGGAGGTACAATGTTTGCTATGGTATTCCTCTTTGGTAGCCGTAAGAATCAAACAATGCTTACCGGTAGTAGGTTCAACACCGAGCGACACTCCTTTCTCGCAATAATACTGCAACTCGTTGTTGCCTCCGCCGTCGCCGTTCACCTCGATATTCCACACTTGGGTATCCAGCGCTTCGTCCGTAAAATCCTCATTCCACACAAGTTCATAATCCTGTGCCGTTGCCATTCCAGCCAGACACAATGCGGACAAAAGTGTACAAAGTTTTTTCATCGATTTATTGTATTTGAATAGTGCTTAACGAGCAGCTGCCCGAGAAAAGCGATAAGGTAATTGTATGTTTTCCTGCTTTGATTGGTTGCGAAATCGTAGCGGTAACCCACTCTGTCGAACTGCCGTTACGCGGCATATCAATGAAGTTCGCAGACTGCCCGTCAATGAGCAACTCGCATATCGAATTGGCATAACCGCAATACCGGAGCGTTACCTGTTTGGCGGCTGTAGGCAGATAGAGTTGATAACTCAGCTGCTGCCCCTGCGCAAAATTGGTGATCATCAGCCCGTCCCGTCCGATAGCGGTTACCATCTCGGTATCATTGGTCGGACGCATGGAGAGACCGTTATTCGCTACCCGCGTATATTCCGAGGCATAGATAGGTCTGTTGGCTCTTAACCAAACGGTAGTATCCATCGGCGAGAAATAGCAATACATCTTCCCTAACTCCGTCAGTTCCGCCGGGTAATCGTGCGTCAGGAGCTGGTTATATGGCACAGACTCCACTTTACCGCTCATACGGGGCATGAACCATGCATATCGTTGCACGGACGGGCGGCTCTCCATATAATTGAGCACCGCGCACATATAATCCATCTGGGTAGGATAGCCGCTGGGGGCAGGATCCCATGCGCAGAACTCCGTCATCCAGATCGGTTTGTTGTATTTCTCAAACATCTCGATATATCCCTGTACCGCCGATGGAGAGGACATATAGCAGTGGATGGCTATTGCGTCAATATCATTGATAGATACCCCCGGCTGGGAGAAGAACTCATCGAGCCATTTGATAGGATTGCTATAGCCCGCCAGCGTACCGTAGTTCATCGCCGGAGAGACCAGTTTGAGGTTCAGCTCTTTGGCTAAAGCCACTACCGGCGGCCATAACTCTGCTGCTTTGGACGGCGTCATATTCGCTTGGTCCGTCAGGTTCGGTTCGTTGAACGCCAGCAGATATTTGGTATTGGGATGCGCAACTACGAACGCACGGATCTTGTCCGCACTATAGTTGCCGTTCCAGCACATCGGGCAGAAATCCATCTCGTTTGCGTCAAACCATGCCGCGGCATCATCCATAGGCGTATTGCCCCAGTTATAATCCCATGATATATAGGGAGAAAGCAACGGTAGGTCCGGCAACTGATTGAAATTGAAGGACACGCCTCGTTTGGCAGATTTCGGCATTACGTCCACTACATTCGTCTCGTCAGCAGGGTCTGTTTTTTCCGGTGTATCGGATGGCGTACAACTCCAAAAACAGAGCGCCAGAGACAAAATACCCACGAGTTGCCTCTTACTTGCCTCGCTAATAACTCTTATTTGACTCTTATTCATGTCTTGTATCCGGTTTATTTATCGCTTCTCTGGTAAACGCGAACCCAATCGACGTACATGATACGTTGTTGGTTAAAGATTGCATCGTCTATTTGACCGCCCATGTTACCGCCGATAGCGAGGTTATAGATAAAGAAGAACGGTTTATTAAACGGCCAGTAGTCGTTATTATCCATCTGTTCTTCCCATACCTCGGCATACTGCACGCCATCCACAGTGAAGCGGATAACATCCTTTCCGTCCTTTTCCTCCTGTGCCCATTCAATACCATAGGTATGGAAATCGTCGGCGAGAGAATAATCAAACCATTTGACGGAAGACCAGTTATTGCCTTTCGTTCCGTTCTTCATGACGGTATGGAGAGCGAAGGAGGCGCGAGCAGGTATATTACCGACATGCTCGATAATATCTATCTCTCCGCAGTTAGGCCAGCCGCCGCTGTTGCCCATCATCCAGAAAGCCGGCCATGTACCTTTGCCTCCGGGGAACTTGATACGGGACTCCATTTTGCCATACGTAAAGGTCTTTTTGCTTTTGGACATGATACGCGCAGAGGTATATTCATTATTCTGGTATTGCTCCTTGCGTGCCTCGATCTCCAGCATACCGTTCTGTACGCGGATATTCTCCGGACGGGAGGTGTAATACTGCTTCTCGTTGTTGCCCCAGCCGTTGCCGCCGGTATTATAACTCCATACGGTCTCGTCCAATGCAGAGCCATCGAACTCATCCGACCACACCAGAGTATATTCGCCCCAACTATGCTCCACCGAGACACGCGCCGTGACGGACTCCAAATTGGTTGCCAGCGTGATAGTGGTGCTTCCCGGAGCCAGAGCCTTCACATGACCATTTGGGTCAATGGTAGCCACAGACGGATCCGAACTGCTCCATGTCAACTCCAAATCATATGTATTGCCATACTTGAAATCATACTCATCTCCCGGCCGCAAAGTAACGACAGGAGGACTGATACGGAGTGAAGCGCCGTCGGTACCTGTGACATAGATGATACTGTTCGCCGAAGCGGAGCCGACCTTGGCGGTAATCTCTGCTTTACCAATAGCCTTGGCGGTAACCACACCGTAATAGACACTCGCCACCTCTTCGTTGGAGGAAGTCCATTCGATGTTTGCTGTCGCTCCTGTAAGGTCCAAGGTGGTTATGTCTCCCACTTTCATCGTTAAAGACGCCGGTGAGATAGATATGTTTACCGGTGTTTCCGGTTCGGGCGAACTGCAAGCCGTGCATATAACAGCGGCAAGCAAAAGAATCAAATCAGTTAATCTACGCATATTATTTTTATTATTAGAAACTATAGGGGAAACCAATCCCCTATAGCTAAATTGACTGTCAGATATTATTTCTTATAGAAATAAACAGCATCAAGGTTCATCTGAGCACCTGCAGTTCCCTCCGACAACAAGACAAACACATTCAAAGAACTTGCAATTTGCTTGTTTGCCAATCCTGCTGCATAGCTGGACAACGGAATATCAAATTCATGCCATGCTCCGTCACGAACAAAATCCTGGTACACTGCTCCGTCATAAACAGAATGATTTCCAATGACAAATTTCGTAGCCTCATTATCAAGGAAATAGAAACAGTGCGCAAAGTTGTCGGTCGATTTCATAGCCAGGTGCAAGAAATAGTCGTCCGGATTTGCGATAATAGCAGTACGTAAAGCTTCTGCTGCTTCAATACCGGCCTGCGATTGAATATTGAAACCAGCTCCAGCCCAACCATAAGCACCTACAATCCATGCGAGATACCCTTCAGTATTGCCATGAAAATTCATGCCACTTGGAGTCCCTTCAGAATAGGTCAGCAAATTAGGATTACCTTCTACATTCCAGTTATAAAGGAATTTTTCAACATCGTCAGGCGCAAATGAAAAGACGATTTTAGATGCATTGGCCTCTGCTGTCGGTCCGTCCAGATAAACCGGCCAAACTTGGCTACCCTTCAGTTGAGCACCGCCTTGAGGCTGGTCACCACCTTTTTTCTTAACGGCTACGACACAAGTTTTCACTTGACCGCCCTTGGATTTAGCGGTAATCACTGCGCTACCCTCTTTGAGAGCTGTTACTTTAGCGCTCTTGCCGTCGTTGGCCGGAGTAACAGAAGCTACTGTCGGATCCGAACTCTCGAACGAAACCTCGATAGTGGCAGTAATGGTCTCCTCGCCTTCTACCTCCAGCGAGATAGAAGTTTTATCCAAGGCTAAAGTTGCTTCCTGACCCGGTTGATCCGGATTGTCAGAACCTCCGTCTTGCTGGCCCGGTTTACATGCATTGAAACCAACCAATGTCAGCGCTGCCAGCGCTACTGCAAAAATTTTGTTTGCTTTCATAAGTTTTGTTGTTTTAAAAAGTTAATTAAAAAGATTTGTTTATCCTAGTTGAACTAGTTATTCTAGCTTATCTAGTATATCTATTTTTTAGTTTGTATTAATATCCTGGATTTTGATCCATTGGTGTCGGATTAAGTTGCCGCTCTTCCTGCGGGATGGGGAAAATCTCATGTTTCCCCTTCACGAACTCTTGAATATGATGCCGTACTTCTTCGCTCTCTTGCGCTTTGTATGCATCCATATGCTCCTTCAGTCCGTTCCCGTCTACACCTTGCCAGCGAACGAGGTCAAACCAACGATGTCCTTCCATCGCTAATTCGCAACGACGCTCATGACGCAAAGTAGCATCATCTGCAGCTGCCACTCCCGGAAGCCCTACACGCGCACGCACTTGGTCTATATAGGTCTTGGCAGTACCGGCATCGCCCATACCGAGACAAGCCTCCGCGTACATCAGCAGCACATCGGCATAGCGGATCTGCTTGTTATTAAGCGGTCCGCGGGAAGCGTGAAGACTCCATTTTCCGTAACCGCCGCCTACATCCTCCGGATCGCGGTACATACCATATTTGTTATTAACCCAAGTATTGCCCAGATAATTCTCATCCGATTGCATCTGATAGGTAGCTACGATATCCGTACTCGGAATCAGGATAGCTACGTCGCGACGCGGATCACCGGCCTCGAACTCATCATACAGGTTCTTCGTAGGATGGTCGAAACCCCAACCGCCGCCGATCTCGGAATTACGGCAACGCATCAGGATCTGGGTGAACGAACCGGCAGTAAAACCGAATCCCTCACCGTAATCGCCCCATGCTACTTCGGCATACTGAATCTCGAATACCGACTCAATACCATTCTCGCCTGCTACCGTGAAGTTGTCCTCGTAGTTCGAACAAAGGTCATATTCGCCGGAAGTGATGATTGAGTCACCCCATGCTTTAGCATCCTTATAGCATTCCGTAGCCGTTTTGGAGAGGTTGTATTTCTGCCAGTAGGATGAAGCCATATAGAGGTTGACTTTCATCAGCATCGCCTGTGCGGCGCCTTTGGTAGCACGGCCCATGTCTGCCTCCGCGTATTTGCTCTTCAGCCAGAGGTTCGCATTCGCGAACTCCAAGTCTTTCAGTATCTGACCGTAAACCTCATCCACCGAAGCACGCGGCATTCCCCATTCGTCCGACGAACGCAGCACTTTCAGCGGCATCGGCACGCCGGCAAAGACACGTACCAGACGGAAATAATAGTAGGCACGTAGATAGTGGATCTCACCCAGCAGACGATTCTTCATCTCCGGTGTAAAATCTTCGTCGATACCGATTTCCATTTTCTCGATATACTCAAGCGCCAGGTTGCAGCGACCGATACCTTGATATTGCGCACGATAAAAATTGAGCAACAAGGCATTTTGGTCCGTAGTACGCCAGTTCTCAATATCATATGCGTCTGCCATATCGGTAGTGGACCCGCCTCCTTTGAGCGCATCATCGGATGCTATATCACCTATGAACCATTCGCTCAAGTAGGTGTTGTTATATTCCCACATGAGAGGCACATAACATCCTGTCACGTTCTGAACCGCCGCAGCAGTAGAGGTATAGAAATCCTCCAATAGTGTCGTACCCGGCTCTATCTCCGTCAGGTAGTCCTTACAACCCGTCATGGAAAGTGACAAGGTGGCAAAGGACAATGCACAAAGGGCTATTTTCTTTATTGTTCGTTTCATAACTTTTCTCCTTTCCGTTAGAATGTTGCATTAAGTCCAAAGGTAAATGTCCGGCTCTGCGGATAGTTTCCGTAATCCACACCTCCGCCCACTTCGGGGTCATAGCCCTTGTAGCCGGTTATCGTAAAGAGGTTGGATGCCGTAGCATAGAGACGCAGACGGCTGCAACGGAATTTCTGAGTCCACTTAAGCGGGAAGGTATAACCGATCTGCAGGTTCTTCAGACGCAGGTAGGAGCCATCCTCGATAAAACGGGTGGAGTTCTCCGTATTGGTCGGCGAACCCAGCGGATTAGGAATCGTACCGTTCCGGTTCTCTAACTCAAACGGGTTCACTCCGCGGGCAATCATAGCATTTTGTACCACTTCCGTATAACCTACCCATACATTATCCTTCATGTACGAAGCCAGTGCGTAACCGCTTCCGTCGCCTTCTAACATCTGGCGTTGCGCATTGTAGATACTATTGCCTGCTGCTCCTTGGAAGAACAATTGGAAATCCACACCATAGAAATCAATACCGAAGTTCAGACCATACGTCAGTTTCGGGAAGGGATTACCAATCACCATCTTATCACTCTCGTCCAACTTGCCGTCTCCGTTGACATCTTTATAACGCGCGTCACCGGCGTGTACGCCAATAGTGCTTGCGTCAAAAGAATAGAGTTGATCCAGAGCCTCTTGGTCGGTCTGGTAAATACCTTCATACTGGTATCCCCAGAAAGAGTTCAGCGCCATACCTTGATCGGTTTTGGTGCGGTCGCTCCAAAGCGGAGAACCGCCGTTCAGTTTCGTCAACTCGTTATGCAGGAATGAGACATTGGCGCCAATGCTGTAATGTACGGCACCTACTTTGTTCTCGTGTCCTAACGTGATTTCCACACCTTCGTTGAGGATATTACCTACGTTCCTTACCAGCGGATAACGGTTACCTACCTGCGCGGGTGCGTTCACGTAAAGGAGTGCATCTAATGTCAGACGATGGAAATAATCGATCGTACCGCTTAGCTTTCCGTTCCAGAAGGCGAAATCAACACCGGCATCCCATTGTTCATTCGTTTCCCATTTACCATCTTCATCAATAAGAGTCAGTACCGCCGCACCGCCTGTTGCATTACCTGCATCCTGCTCCGGGCCGAGAGGATAGCCGTAGAAGACGTTAACAGACGAGCCCATCGTATATTGGAACGCATTGGCACCAGCGCCCTCATTACCAACTCGGCCATAACCAACACGGAACTTAATATTATCCAACCAATCGAGGTCCAGATCCCGCATAAACGGTTCCTCGCTCAAACGCCATGCCAATGCTGCGGATGGGAAAAAGCCCCAAGGATTCTTCGTAAAATGCGACGAAGCGTCTGCACGGAAGTTCACCGTAACCATATAACGGCTGTCGTAGCTATAGAAAGCACGGCCGAGGAATGACAGACGACGCGTACGGCTAACACCATCGGAAGCATAGGTCTGATCCTCCGTAGCACGGCTCAGATACCAGTTACTCGGAATCGGATTCAAAATCTGCGCACCCGATCCGCCGATGCTGTAGTAGTTATATTCCGACCAGGTCTGACCGGCCATCACAGAGAAGTTATGCTTGCCTATCTCACGGGCGTATGTCACAGTAGCTTCTTCCAATAACTGGAGGCTGCGGCTCATACTCGAACTAATGAAGTTCTTATCCGATGCATTGTAACTCGTGTAGATATTCGGCCATCCGAAATTACGGTTACGGCTTACGCTATAATCTGCCGATATCGCTGCATGGATAGTCAATCCCTTTACGGGCGTGATATCAAAGAACACATCGCCTAATGCGCGCTCGCTACGGCTGTTCGGCTCGCTGTTAAACGCCATCTGATACGGGTTCGTAACGTTTTTGAAGTTTGAACCTGCAGAATAATAACCGCTGATGTCTTTGCCGTTCTTGTTGACCGAACCCTGCGGATAATAAACAGGATCCCACGGAGCCATAGCCAAAGCGGCAGAAATCATGGATGCACCTGCGGACGAACTATTATTCATCGCGTTGCGCCCGTAGGTGGAAGCCAGCGAGAAATGCTCTCCTATCTTCAACCAGTCGCGAACCTTGAAATCAGAGTTCAGACGCAGGGTGAAACGGTTGTAGTTGCTACCTACGATTGTACCCTCCTGTCCGAAATAGGAAGCAGAGAGTGCGTAGTGTCCTCTCTCGCTACCGCCATCGAAAGAGAGGTTATAGTTATGCATGAATGCATTGGCTTTAAACACCTCGTCCTGCCAGTCGGTCTCCTGTGCTGCGTAGTTAAAATTGATCGGGTAATATTCACTAATCTTGGTGATATCGGCATTACCGAGTTTGTACATATTCAGCCACGGGCGGAAGCCGTTCTGCTGGTAGTATGCCAGTTCCTCGGCACCGTTACGCATTGCCTGGATACGGATCTCCGTGTCCGCGAAATCTTTGCTACCCAGTACATCCATCTTCTTCCATCGGTTCTGGAATCCCCAATAGGCATCGAAACTGATGTTAATTTTACCGTCTCCACCGCTCTTGGTGGTAATCAGAATCACACCGTTTGCACCGCGGCTACCGTAAATAGCGGCAGCGGAAGCGTCCTTCAGAATCTCCATCGATTTGATATCGCTCGGCGAGAGGAACTTGATGTCACCCGTAATCACACCATCCACTACATACAACGGGTCATTACCAGCAAGCGCAGAACCCATACCGCGAATACGAATAGTCGTTCCTTCCCCCGGTTGACCGGAATTACTTACGACCGTTACACCGGCTGCACGACCTTGCAACGCTTGGTCCAAACCGGCTACAGGAGCCTTGAGCAACTGATCAGCACTGACAGAAGTGACAGCACCTGTTAAGTCGCTCTTCTTCATCGTACCGTAACCGATCGCTACTACTTCCTGCAACTGCACGTTGTCAGAAACAAGGGTCACGCGGATAGGACCGGCGTTCGTCACCTTTACCTCCTGGGTCTTGTAACCCATAAAACTAACTTGTAACACATCGCCCGGCTTGGCCTGAAGGGAGAAGTTGCCGTCAAAATCGGTAATAGTACCGGTTGTTGAGCCCTTCACCATCACATTTGCGCCAATTACCGGATCCGGCTCGTCTTGAGCCATCACCACACCCGTCACGGTCAGGCTCTGGGCCCACATACCCAGCGTCATCATCACCGTGAGGGATAGCAAATAAATTCGTTTCTTCATGTATTTTGGGTTGTTTGTAATTGATTTACCTAATCGGCATTGTTGACTCGATTTAAAGTTAACTAAGTTAAAACCGATGCAAAGGTACTGCTTTTTCACGAATTACGCAAGTTTTAAGATATGTTCTACGACATAAAAGTACGTTATTTTTACCGTTATTTAATTGATATATTGCGATTTAACATTTTCATGACATGCAAAAAAAGTACGTGTATGGTACCCATAAAAACAGGAGCCTGTCCCGAAAGAAAGGCTCCTGTCCGTATAGATTAGCAAGTAGATATCACTTCTTTTTACTGAACGCGTACGCCTTGTACATTATACTTCGCACCATTGCGCATTAGATAAAGCACACCATTCTCGATAACTTTGGTACATTGTACCTTGTCCCCTTGTGCATTATCAATGCCTTGATCGTTTTTGTTTACAAACAGCACGTTCTGAACGAAGGTGACACCTTGTAAGTTATTGCAGTTGTAGAATCCTATCTGCTCGCAGTTGTTTTTCGTATTGCCTGCTATATTGAGCGAGATATGGTTCCATTGATTTGCGGTAAGGTTGAATGTCGTAGAAGCAGTCCCTACACCGATTGCCTGGATATCCAATACTGCATTTGCTGCCGTCGGATATACATCCATTTCCATCGCGGTATAACCGGTGATGTCGGTCGGAGCGAAAGCCAAACCGAAGCAGCTGCTCGGAGTAGCATTCGGAGTGATACAGATAGCCTGACTGCTTTCAGAAAGAGCACCGATAGCGATAGCCGGTCCTGCATACCAGTCTTGAATGCCGATACTCAGGTCGGTATAGATATCGGTGAATACACCCTGTACTTTATCTGCCTCGTAGGTCGGAGCCTCAGCCGGAGCCGGAGCCGCCATCGTGGTTGCTTGTACAGCAATCGGCTCTGCCGCATTACCATTCGCATCCTCTGCTATTACAGAGAAATTATACTCGGTATCTGCTTGCAGGTTCGAAACCGTGATGTTCACCGTTGCACCCGACGCGCCACCGCTATGCGCTACTTCTTCTTCGCCGTTCAGTACGCGATAATTAACGACACCGCTGTTATCATTTGCAGAAACAGCTAACGTAACCGAGAAATAAGAGAATGCCGTTACGCCACCTACTAGATGCGTCGGAGCCTCGTCGTCATCCAATGCCTCGGCACGGTAGAAATACAGGTTTCCTAACCAGAATGTCAGATTAGCAGCATTATCAATCTTGAATTGGAAGATGCTTGACAAATTCAATCCTGCATAATCAGCAGCCAGATCCAAATCGATGCTGTTCCATTGACCACCTACAAGGTTCACAAACTTACCGTGTGTGTCATCCGTGTTCAAACCCGCACCGCCGTAAATAGGAACCAAACGAAGCGTTGCATCGTCTGCAATCCAGATATCTGCGTGCAGTTTCTCCATTAAGAGACAGTTCAGTGCAAAACCGTCCAAACCGAAGTAGCCGCCTCCTACAAGAACGAACTTCTTTCCATACTCGGTATCCGAAGCTGTTGTACCGCTACTCCAATCCTGGAAATTGCAGTTCGCATTATACGTCGGGCTATAAATAGCTTGTACTTGACCTGCCGGCCATGTCGGAGCGGCACATGCTTCTTGCGGCTCTGCCACAAAAGCGTTCGTCGTAACAGCTACAGCAATCGGAGCATCAGACTCCTTGCCTACTACATCGATTGCATAGATATTGAAATTATACGCGGTACTCTCGCTCAGGCCCGTGATGGTGATCTCGCCGTCCGTCGGAACAAACTGTGCATCAATACTCTTGCTGCTCTCTACCACATGGTATTTAGCTATTCCGTTGTCGTCCGTTGCTTCTACTGCAATCACGACGCTCTTAAATGTCTTGCTTACAACCGTGGCACTTACCATCACCGGTTTCTCAGTATCGGATGCAGGTACCCATTCTGCGCCATATACGCGGAACTCAAAGATCTTCATACCCCATTGGGTGGCAGCCTTCGTGCTCCAAAAACGCACATAACGAACCTTCGTGTTATTTGCCAACTCCGTTACCTCATCCGTACGGCCATTGACACCGGGATTGCCAACGAAATTATAGCCCAATTTCCAAGTATTATTATCCTCCGAGAAATCAATATGGTAATCTTGCGCACATGCGCCCTCGAAATGAATATCTACTTTATCTACATCGTATAGAGCGCCAAGATCTACTACGAACCATGCGTCGAAAGTACGATCCTCATCGGTATCCGGAGTGCCGTTGCTGGGCGAACCTTGCCACTCTGTACCTGCATTACCGTCCAATACGCGGTTGGCGTCGTTGTATCCTCCGGACGAAGCAGCAATCGACACACCCGTGATCTGCGTGTAGGTCTTCGGAGCCTCGCTCAGATAATACACCTCAAACTCAAAGAAACTTTGTCCCCATTGAGTTGCACGCTCGATGCCTTGATACTTGATGTACTGAGCAGTAACAGGTGCTTCAAGATAAATCTTCTGCCAGCCCGCATGATCGAGATTGTTCTCGGTGTAGATAACGTTGAAATTCTCACCGTCTGTTGATGCCAACAATTGGAATTTCTTGGCATAAGCGCCTTCCCAAAGGATCTTGATGTAATTGAAGGTGCGGCTTTGACCTAAATCGAGCAGAAACCATTCTGCATCGGTTTGGGCACTCTCCCAACGGCTGCCGTTGTCGCCGTCAATCGCCAATGCGGCATCACCGGTGCTGGCACTGGCGGATGAACCTTCTGACGTCAATGCGAAGTTCACTTCACCGGCTGCAAAACTCATGATACTTGCGCTTAGTAAAGCGACTAAGAAGAAAATCTTTCTCATGATACTTGATTTTTAAAGTTAAACAATATGGATGATTTATAATTGTGTTCGTCCAATTTCCGAGTGCAAAAGTACTATATTTTTTACACACGCGCAAGTGTCAGCGTGAGCGCCATACCGATAAAGTACGGATATGTCAACAAAAGTACATCCCATATCGCTGATTGACAATAACTTACCGGTTGGTATGGATATAAAAAAAGTACGCACAAAGTACGTACCTTTTATAACTCACGATGGGCGTTTTTTGCTTTCTCGTCTATATCGCATATATCCCGTGCATGCAGCATAGAGAGCCAGTAGGAGGAGCAAGAACCAATTCGCATCGGAGAGGGGGAAAGCAGGACCGTCTTTGTCTCCTTCGGTTTTCCCGGGAGCTCTTCTTGGCGCATTCACAGGCTCGCTTGTTCCGAAGGGATTTAGATCGCCACTCATCGCAGGAACATATGCCGGTCTATCTAAAGTCAACTCTCCGGTCGAGGGCTGAGCTTTAGAAAGCATATATGGCGATGTAGAATGCATCATGTGCGTTTCAGAATAGGCGGGAGTTTCGTACGATAGTGCATTAGCAGGCAAAACAAGCAAGCCTATCATCAAAATCAATATGTGTTGTATCGTTTTCATAATGAGTAGCAATATTCTATCAGGGTACAACAATTTTGAGTATTTGCGAAGCCGTCCTTATCACATAAATGCCTGGAGAGAGCGACTCAAGATAATGCTCCATAGTATCTCTAGACGCAAAAGTAGCAACTTTTGCTCCCGAAACGGAATAAATATCTCCCTTCCATCCGGCAGTAGTAGGCACATCTCCCAACCCGGTAGTTGTTCCTGTATCAGGAGTAGTTTCGCCTCTGAGCCTGATTATACGATACTTTGTTTGTACCGGTGAAGTACCCACTACATAAGACTCAAAGGCCGGTATGGGTTGGGTATAGCGCACATATATATCATAACCTTCCTCCAACATATAGATATCTGATTTCGTTTCCGTAGGCTTCATCATGTTATTGCGTTGCAGTTTCACGACCTCATCGGATCCTGTTATACTATTCGCACATTGGTCATCCGCTTCGGAAGCAATTGTTTGTCCTCCTTCTCCGTAGAAAATCACCCAATTCGTTTCATAATAGGAACCATCAGTGAAAGAGATAACGTACGGCACGTTTTTCGAAGGAAGCACATGGGTAGCCAAATAGGCTTCTTCACCGGGAGTAGCACCTGTCTTATCCGTATTATGAGTTAACTGCTGCCATGTTCCTTTGAAGTTGGCAATAGATACCGGAGTATTATCCCAATCAGGGAATGTTTTCAACCAGTAATAACCTTCTACATCCTGAGTCCCATTATAGAATCTCGGGTAGAGGTCATATTCCCGGCTATCATCATTATCATATACAGCAACTCTGCTCACCTCAAATGGGAAAGCGATTGCACACCACTCGGTATGCTCGAAATGGCGGAAGTATCGGATTGGTTGCATGATTATTCCTCCGTTGTAAGACGTTCGTTCTCCCTCAGAAGCATCATCCCAATGATAAATATCAAAATAATCAGGAGCACATACACCATTGGACAAATCAAAATAATGTATCTCTGTTTGGCAAATGTCCGAACCGCCAGCAACTTCTATTTTGACAGTATATCGCACTATTCCATCCGCAGTATACAGCGTTGCTATTTGCGCAGGTGTTAAAGAAACAGAATATAAGTTTCCGCCAAGAAGGGTCATCTCAAACTGTGTCAGATCATTACCGGAAGCGGCGGTAAAAGGTTGCAGGTAAACTTTTCCCGCCCCCGTAGGGAACTCCATTTCTACAACCCAGTTATTTCCAGACATATAAGCGAAGAGTTCATACGTTTCGGAGCCCGTCAGCGCGCGTGAGCCGTTAAGTCCAACTATTCCGTTTCCTGCTGCGCCGGAATATTCGCAGAACTCCTCTGAATCAATCTCCTCCCAAGACCATGTCCAAGTCTCCATATCGAATGTTAATTTGGCATGTGTCCAAGCAGATGAATTCACGAAGTTCACCGCCTCATCCATGATTCGGTTGCGTGAATTATCCGTGATGCCGGAATGGTTATTATTAACTGCTATACGGAACGCGTTCGTGCCCGTACGCACGCGCCCTTGCCATACAAACTTATGCTCACCGGCATATGTCATTGTGTGTGCAGACCCCTCCGCAGCATATACCGCATCACCATATACTTTCAATTCATCAAAGACAGAAACGAAATGGTTTTTGTCTTTCGCGTACACCTCAATCGTCTCGCCGTTATGACCGGAAACGAGTTGATTATCCGATCCAGACCAATACCCGGCCACTTCGCTCACTTGAGCTCCCGATTCATCGTAATAGAGTCGATACTGCACATCGCCTGCCGCAGGAGCATCAATATGATAATAGTAGATACCGCTATGCTCGGTAGCCTCGAAACGGCGTTTAGCGGCTGATTCGGGATCCGTAATAACAGCAGCCCATACACCTGACACACCTGTCACATCGCTGGTGAAATAATAGAGGTTGATATATGGCGTGAAAGATACTTCTTTATAGTTCTCAGACACATTTCCACTCTCATCCACCGCATATATCCGCACCGTATAGGAGGTCCCTACTGTAAGTCCGGTAAGCGTGATCATGCCATCCGTAACGGTCAATCCGGTACGATCTTCCAGACCGCCTGCCGCGAAAACCGCTTTGTATGTCAGCAAAGCAGGCAGAGTAGTCTCGTCATAGGCATTTACGGTGACTGTGGCTGTAGCCGAAGAAGCACTAATGGTCACATCCTCCAATACTCCCTCCGTCATAACCGGCCGAGCATAATCATCAGCGCAACTGCCAAATATCTGGATATCGCGCACAGCCATTTCGGCAGAGAGGCCTACAGCGCGCAGACGGATATAGCGCGCTTGGATATGGGATTCCAAAGTATAGGTCTCGTAAGCTATAGCTGCATTAGCTGCTGAATAAGTAGCGGGAGCCGTGGTGACATGTTTCAGCACATAATAATTGGAGCCATCCCGCGATCCTTCGATATAGAGATTGGATACATTTGCATTATTCCATGCCACCTTAATACTGCTGATGCCAAATACACGGGTTAGAGCCACCGCCATCCATTGCTCACCGATATTAGCGCCGCCTGTTGCCCAATAGGTATTATCATCGCTGTCAATGGCTTTGCCTGCCGCCCAACCATCACCGGCAGAAACCGATGCACTTGCAGTCACGCCGCCTTCAGGAATATCTATCAGATCGAAATCAACCGCCGGCGCCACACTACCGCTGCACCCAACTGCTTCCGACAAGTTCGCTGCATCGTCCATTGCTTGCACCGAGAAAGTATAGTTCGTGCAATAGGTGTAGGTAATATTATCCATCACCACATGATTGCTTGCATCAGCGGTTTTGACATAAACATTATCCTCGCTGTCCGTAATGCGGAACACCTTGGAGCCGTCATCTGCAACCAGCGTCAGTTGTAATTTATTATTCTCAACAATAGCAGATACATCAGCCGTTGTAACGGTTGGAGCCGTAGCATCTTTGGCGACCATAGCAGTACCGTACACTTCAAACTCCCACATTGAGAATCCCCATTGAGCCAATGCATTATTCTTTGATTTGATACGGACGTAACGCGCTGGTGTAGTGACGGTATAAGCATTCTCATATTCCGCCACTTTATCCGAGGTACTGAGTTCGTTTCCAGAGTGTTTAGGATCGCCTGAACTGGTATAGACAGTACGCCATTTCGTATCGTCTGTCGGGTCATCCGGCACGGTCTCAGCTGTTTGGATGATATAGGATGTCGGGAAAGCATTCTCAAACCATATTTTCACTTGGCTTAAGGTATAGTATCCGCGTAAGTCCACATAGAACCATTCTTCGGCATCATAATTGATAGTAGCAGGATTGCCGTGATCGCCAGTTCCCCAACGGCTTTCTCCATTATAGATACCATCGTTGCTTAACGAGTAGTTGGTTCCCGCGACGTAACTACTATTGCGTCCCATATATGCCGGCTTTTGCAGAGCCAGGTTAAACGATGAAGAAAGAGCCATCTTCAGCGTTACAGTCTGCGGTGTGGACAGGTTTCCGTTGAAGTCCACGGCATAACACTTAATATTGTATATTTTCCCATTTTCGGAAATAGGCACATTATAGGTGTTGTTCAACGAAATATGCGCAATACCGTTGTCTAAGTCTTCAAAATAATAGAAGAGTTGTCCGGAGTTATCTGTTGCGCCGGTTATGGTTATCACCGTGTCGGTGCCTACTTTATCTTTAGTTGCGCCAGTGATAGTCGGCGCAGTCACATCGTCATTCGGGTTATTAATATATCCACGTTTATAGGTCATTTTCTCCGAAAGGGAGTGACCATTCCAATGATGCGTGCCACCGACCAAGGGAACTAACCAGTTCCAGTCAAACTGCAAAGCCCCAACGCTGCCGGGAATTGTACCCTCATAGGTTGCTTGGGTGTTTGCTGCGTTTCGTGTTCCTTGAAATTCCGTCACACGGTTATTGCTACCGTCTAACACATACAAGAATGGATTAGCATCCGGCCACATGGTCTGTGCATCGGTAGTAACAACTTTGTAAAGAATCTCGTTCCCCAATGTAGCCACATAATAATCTATCACGTTGTTGGTTGCACCTCCGGCTATATTCCCATTATCATTGCGATACATCCACTCATTTTGTTCCTGTGCCGTACCGATGCCTTTAGCATGAGCAGTAGGTGTCGGATCACTCGGACACGCGGCAGTTTTATAATAGAAGATATTAGTAATAAACATGGGAGTACCTTTATTGCCTTCTATCTTCAATTGGTAGTTCCGATTTATAGAACCTGTGAATTCACTAATGGGTATATTCACGCTTGTCCAACCTCTCGCCGTGGTGGTTTTACCGGAATGACGCACCTCCGGATCATTACCATTATATGTAGAATTTCGGTTAATCGGTGTCACATAAATAGTAGTTGCTGTTGGCGTCCATATATCGAAATGCAATCCCGTGTAGTCGGAAATATCAAAGGTTTGATTTCCCCACTCTATTCCGTAGCCGCCATCGCTCCATGCTGTACCGACATTCACTTCCCACATATTCACTCCGTCAACAACCCTATCTGTCTTGGTGCTGCCACCTCCCCAATCGCTAAAAGAAGCCTGCAGGCTGCGATAGTACTGGCTATAAACAGAAAGTACTTGGCACTCTTCATAAGTTGGGGCAGTTGGTGCTGTCTCCAACAAAGTGCAGAACGGATCCAAGGTAATACTATTAGACGATTCTGTGTTGTTGTCATCCAATGCCGTCACTGTAAACGTATAGAGAGTGCCTTCTGTCAATCCTGTTACGGTAATCTGGTTTGACGTCGGTGTCAGCACTTGGTCAATGCCATTTGAACTATCCACAACATGGTATTGAGTGCCACGGGTAGAGGCGACATTGATAATTGCAGAAGTGATTGCTTTTGAGTCCAAACTAGCAGTTAACATTGACGGCGGAAAGAAAATTGTAAGTTTTCCGGCAGAAACATCATACCTGAATAAATATCTCCCCGCCACATCCGTAGTGAGATGTACATTTGCTTCTGTACCTCCCCCTTGATATAGTCTCTTAGTTTGGTTGTTTGCGCTATATGTATTATCAGAGTTCAATCCTCGATGAACACCACCGGTAATGACTTTAAAATCATATGTAGTCGAAGCAGTTAAGGATGGCGTTAAAAGCGTCACATATGTAGAACTCGTCCTGTCCCAATCAGAAAATTTATACGACGCATTTTCGGTCGCCCACGAATTCATCGAACCTGTTAGATAAATATTCTGCGTCTGGTACCATGTATTGTGTTCATAGTTAAAGATGGAATAATCCTGAAATTCGCTGTTTATATAAGATGTAGCAGATTGATTAGTATAATCGCTGCTATTATGGAAAATGACATTGTTGTATATCGGCACGATGATTGAATAGAGATTGTGTTCATCTATATTGGTCAAATCCATATCAACCATTTGAGCTCCTGGATTTCCGTTATTTCGTGAATCATAAAAGACATGTGCATAAGGCGTCCACGACGCCGCAGAGCCATTACGTACAAAATAGATATGTCGCGCAACATCGGATAAATTATCATGGGCATTGCCGTCATTATCATAGTATTTGCAATCTGAAATATCTTGTCCGCCTAATTGGTCACTTCCGTTATTGCTAAAGATTACTTTCTCATAAGCGTCAGCATCCGTGTCATTATCGTACGTTACGGAATATATACCTGCTGTACCTAACACCTGAGTCATTGGATGCCCCGGCCATTCGGTTTTATGTACATTGTCAGAATTGTACAAATGGGCTGTTGGTGTTGCGAACTTCCAGTAGTTATTTGCGAAATAGAAGGTATGTCCTTCACAATCCAGAGTTTCACCTGCCGGTTCAGAGGGGGAACCACAATCTGCACCGGCTGTATAATAAATGGGGGCTGTTTTGAAGAGACCTCCATTAGCATATGCCATCTGGCATACCAACTTGTATTGTGTGTCTATTGCTACCGAGGATAATGTCATGCTATATTTCTGTCCGGAAACTTTGGACATCGCTCCCAGCGAAACCTCCGCACCAGATTGCCAATTATATACATTAACGATATCTGATGCTCCTGTAACCTCATCCAGAAATTCTATCTCTATGGTCAATTCATTGGTTGAAGTATTGTATGTAAATTCATACTCATATCCATTAGTAAAATCATTTCCTCCATCAGATTTCCCGGCACTTCTACCGGAGCAGTCATCGCCCACAAGGGCAGAACATTCCGCGGTAGTTTGAGACCAGTCCACAGAATTAACAGCGGTTCCTGTCAGCGTGTAATTTCCCTCGCTCGTTTTAACCATTATATCATTTACAAACGTCGGAGCGGTTGCGGATGGCATATCAAAAAAAATACGTTTTCCTCCGTCCAGAATCGTCTTAGTGGTATTATCAAGACACAGATTGTTATTTACCGATGTGTTTACATAAGTTAGTGAGCCGGTCATGGTGAAATCAGACTCAAAAACAACTCGGTACATATTCGTGCCTATCGTACCGACAGATACTTTTACCGTTTTAGAGCCCAGCGCACCTATTGTGCCGGTATAATTGCTTTGACACAATTTTTCCGCTCGTGCGGAGCTGATGTTGAAGAAAGAGAATGTGAGTAGCAGGAGTGCTACAGTCGCCATACGGGAGCGATGCTGAAAATGGTTGGAGTTTAGACTATTAATCATACGATTAAGCATTATTAGCGATTTGGTGTTTTCTACAACAAATTATTGATTTATTCCGGGGACAAAATTACTACTTTTCTCGCAAATGCGCAAATATATGCGTATGTTTTTCAACATAAAAGTACGCATATCCCAATAAAAACTCGTTGATTATCAATCATTTGTCTTTGGGCATGCATATAAAAAAAGTACGTACAAAATACGTACCTTTTACTTCCCTTTTCCGCCTTTATTTCCGTCCGGCATGGGCGGAGACGTCTATCTGTTCTGTGCGCGGCACCCACTCGGAATAGACCTGCGCCGCTACCTGTTCGTCGTTACGGCTGATAGTATGCAGATAGCGGTAGAGCGGCTTCTCGGTCTCGTTCGGCAGCAGCGCCAGCCGGCATTGCAGCGTATCGCCCAGGAACGTCTCTTTCAGCCAATGGATAGCGAGACAGCGGATGGCATGCGTGTCCATGAAGGCTTCGTCCGCCGACTGCATCGCTATACTGAGGTAAGTGCGGTTATTGACATGTCCGTTGAAATCCAGATTGATGGGATTGACGCGGTGCTCTATCTGTTGGAGCGGTGTACCGTCCGTCGGGAACCGGCGTTTTCTGTGCGTGTCGGAGGTCATTTCTGCCAAGACAGGCAGTTGCGGTTGAATCGGAGTGATAGGTGCCAGACGGTGCGCCTCGGTGTCCAGCAGGGTCCAGCAGCCATAGCCGTGCGCCACCTCCACGCCGTCTTCGCGGCGGACACGGAACTCCGCATAGAGACGCAGCGCACTGATCTCGCTGTTCCATACCGTCACGTCTATCTCGTCGGACCAGAGAGCGGTCTGCGATTCGAACCAGGCGTTGAACTCCGTGATAACCCAGATACGGTTCATCTTGACTACGTCAAAAGCCGCGAGATGGAGACACGACATATACCGCGCCCAACAGTCCTGATAATACAACAAAACGGCATTGGGCGTCATCCTATAACGCGTGTCCATATCGGCTGCCGTAAGCGAATAACGATGAGTGTATTGATTTAAAGATTCCATAGCATATTTTTTTTTGCGGGTACAAAGGTACTGCTTTTTTCGGACATATGCAAGAAAAATCGCCATTTAGGACGATTTTAAGAACACAAACACAAACACAAAAAAATTAAGTTTTTGTATATAAAATCTTGCATATTTCAAAAATTTGTAGTATCTTTGTAGCGGATTTGGGAGAAAGTTTTCTTTGTGCACTTTTCCTGCGCTTTTCTCCCGCTGACGTACCTCGAATCGCCCCCTAATCACCCCGTAATCACCCCCTAATCACCCCTTTATCACCCCCTTTTGAGTCTATTTGGGGTCGGTGAAGAGTCGCGTTTGAGTCTCGGTAGAGTAACGAAACTCGCGCAAAGATACGCGAGAAATGCACAGAGAGGACAAAATGCTCACGCAATAATGCGCGAGAAATGCACAGAGAGGACAAAATGCTCGCGCAAAGATGCGCGAAAAATGCACAGAGAGGACGGCAGGGAAACAACGATTATTGATAACTAAGAAGGTGTGCCAAAAGTCTTGACACACCTTCTTGGTTGTTAGATTTCAGTACCGTTTTAATCCGGTATGCAAGTACCGCGACGAATGTGAGCAGGGCCATCATCAGGAGGCGTTCCTCCACCATTTGACACAGTGAGCATCAGATTCTCCACATGCATCATTACTACTTCTGTTGCCGGTTGAATATAATTCATTCTTTTCATAATTCTGCTGTTTTTGATTATAGTTGATCTATTCTCATTAGATTTACTAGTCGATCCGGTTTTTCTATACGTTTTATTTTACCAGACTGCCGGTAGCGTCATAGGTCTTCTCACCGCGGCGGATGAAGAGATGACCGTTGATAAGCACCTTGGTGCTTTGCAGTTCGTCACCTTGCACCTCGCCGAAGCCGGTGGCGGCATTCGATCCTTGCACGTCGAAGACAACCCGGCGGACACCCGCACGAGGAGCACCTGCCGGATGCGGAGTCGTCAGATCCACATAAGCGCGGTTGGCAGGCACTGTCAAATCGGTTGATCGAGCTGTTACGGCATAGAATTTAGTGCCGGAGAAGTAATAGATATTCGGCGAATTCTGCGGAATTACTTTATCTTCAAATGTACCTACCATACCGTTGCTTGTTCCTGCTTCTGTTGCCGGTTCGGCATCCGTAGCATAGAAATGAAGCGCATTGGAATGAGCCTCGAACAAGTACGGTACGCCCGGTTCCAAGACACTCACTTCATCAAACACGAACTTGCCGTTTGCATCCGTTCCTGCCATCTTGTACATGGTTGCACCGGTAACTATCAAACCTTCCGGATAGCATACCGTACCCAGTTCGCCCGGTGCCATCCAGTCATCGTCACGCGTATATTTCGGAGCTTTCCAGAAGTAAACATTATCAATGGCCGCATTGCAATTAGTGAACGGATGGAACTTCATCCAGCGGACATTTTGTCTGTCTGCCAATGCCACACCGGTAATATCCACATCGAACGATACCCATTGTCCGGCTATTGTACGAGTAGTTGGAATGGCAACTGCCTGATCATTAATATTGACTGTATTTAACTGGTCAGCAACATCACACCATACATCGAAGTGGATGTAGGTCATACCGGACACATCCAGACCCGGAGTTGCATCGTGCGTATAGCCACTCAGACCGTCGATATTGCCATGACCTGCATTTCCATCGTTATTTCCCCATACAATCACATTGGATGACATTGTGTAGAGGAGATAGTCATTCTCTATCGCTATCGGGGCGCTTCCCCAATTTGTTCTATTGAAAGTAGCAGCTACTGCGGGTTCATACGCATCGCTATAGACAGACAACACGGCTACTGCGTCATGAGCAGGCTGAGGAGCAGCAGAAGGAAGAGCTCTTGTAGTCACCGCCACATTAACCGGTTCTGCCTCATGTCCCGCCTCATCAAAAGCTACGACACTAAGAGTGTAGTTGGTATTCGGAGTTAGACCGTTTACCGTGATAGTAACTGCGGCACCGGACACTGCCTCAACATCAGAAACAAGTACATCCGAGCCATTCATGACTTTGAAATGAACCACACCGCTGTCATCATTAGCTTGTGCGCTAATCTTGGCAGATGCGAAGCTCTCTTCTACTTTACTTGCTACAACATCCGTCGGAGCTGCTTCATCAGCAGGCGGAGGAGTGGTACGATAGAAGAATATATTATCTACACTGATGTGCTCGCCTACGAGACCACCATCTTGATAACCCTCGATTGCAAATTGGAATACCTTAGACCAATCATGTCCTGCATACTCGGATAAATCAATATCAAACGAATTCCATTGCTGCGCAGCGAGATTCAATGTTTTAGGAGTATTTGGTCCGCCGTTTGTAATAGGACGGAACTTAATACTTCCTGCAGCAGAAGCCCAAATATCAATGTGAATCTTCTCCATCAGAGACATGGATGTTTCTGCGAATTGCGCACCGATCATACCATTGCGATAGAGATCATAAAGCAGATAGGTATTTCCGTCAATATTTCCTTCCGACATATTCGGGCATTCCCACCAACACTCGTTGTAACTACTGAGCGAAGCAGGCGCAAAATCGTAAGTATTACTATACAAACTCTTCACTTGGTTAGCCGGCCATGTCAGTATAGGAGCTGCAGTTGTCGGTGCGGTCGAATGGGCATCGGTAGTGAAAGATACCTCTGCTTGATTATCGGAGATATTACCAGCAGCATCTTTTGCCTGGATATGGAAGGTATAAGCTGTTGCAGCGGTCAGACCTTCTACCGTGATCTTACCATCCGTAGCGATATAATCAGCATCTTTTTCTACCACGTAATAAGCGGTCACGCCCTTGTTGTCCGTAGCGGCTACATTGATAATCGCACTGTTCCAAGTCTTGCTCTCCAGCGAAGCCTCACCCATAACCGGTTTGGTTTCGTCTCCGACCGGAGTAACGACGATGTTTTGGTTAGCACTATTTACGCCATCGCTAACGGTTACCGTGAACGTATATTCCGTGCCTGCGGTCAGACCTGTTACATCCTGCGTTAGTTCCTCTCCGCTCGCACCATTCAGTATAATATCACTTGCGCCTGCACGTGCAATAGTATAAGTAAGGAGTCCTTCCCAGTTATCGGTAGCCTGAATCTTCAGACGGACATCCGTTGCATTCAGCACTTCTGCTTCTGCCTTGCTATATACCGGAGCCTCGGTATCAGAGCATGTTGCATCCCAGTCTATGTTGTGACGCTTCGCGGCGTTCATGCCGAACAATTTAAGACGATCATTGTTATCTTCGTAAGCCAATTCTCCAAGAGGAGTATTGAAGAAGATAGCATTACCCCAAACATAGATATCATCAATCGTCTTGCCCGGAGCTAACTCAAATTCCATCTTCGCAGATCCATTACCTGTAGCATCAAAGCTCCAGCGACCGTTTGCCTTATTGAACGGTACATCTTGACCGGAACTGGCTACCGGATTGCCGGAAACAGGATCAATATACTCTATATCGGTGCTAACATTGTTAACCGTATAGTTGGCATTGTTCAAACCGAGAAGCGGAGCCTCTGCAGAACCTTCGTACTTGATCTGATATTTACCACCGCCTATGGAACCAATCGTCATATACAATTTCTTGCCGACAGCAGCACCGCCGGTAGCGAGAATTTCATAATGGCAATAGGTCTCGCGGATATATTCAAAATTAGCTACAAGGTTCGTAGTCTCTGTAATGGTAGCAACATAAGTTGCTTCTGTAGAAACTTCTACACCGCCTTTTGTCCAGTTCACAAAGCGATAGAGAGCCGGATCAGCAACAGTAGCGATAAAGCTTACTTCGTCACCTGCATCAACATTCGTTACGTCCACACCTGCTTTCTGAACGACAGCCGAACCCATCGTATTATTGTTTACGCTTGCCGAAACAGATTTACCGGAACAAATTGTACCATAAGTCCATTCGAAATTAAGTGTCGGCCAAGCATTTCCATCAAGGCTGGTTGCATATTCAACAGTACTATTGAAGTAAATTTTTTCACCAAGAGCAGGGGCATTAGCCGGATTCTTAAGAGAAAGTGTTACTTGGTTGCTTCCGCCACAAGTATGATTAAAATAGTTGGAAGCATCTGCTTTTCCTGCACCAACTTTGAAGTTAGCAAGAGCCATACCATTACCACGGAAATGGGTAGCTGCTGCATCTCCACGGGTTGCAGAAATAGTTATAACAACATTCCCGTCTGCGTCTGTTTCCCATGTGAAAGCTGCTTCACGATTATCATCTGCCATGAAGACGTGTTCGCAATATTCCGAATTGCCTAAAACAACAGGTGCAGCCTCCAAATGCCATACTACATCTGCAGAAGGATCGGAATCCGTCTTACCGGCACCACTCGCTACTACATTGATAATATAATCACCGGTTACTAATGCCGTGTACGTCAATTCGTCACCGGACGCTACGGCTTGCGAGTATTTCTCTACACCGCCAAGCGATACATAAGCCATGTACGAATCCGCACCAGATACTGCATCAAAGGTAAGAATATTATTAGCATCAATTGCCACATTAGCCGGAGCATCCAATTGGTTACATGTTCCGCCGTACGTATAGATAAAGTCGGGGAAACAGTATCTATTGGTACCTCCTTCTTTCCAAGCAATAGCACCTGCGCTCAAGTGTTTGATCTTTGCATTAGCAGGAAGGTCAGCAATTTTGGTCATAACATACTGCAAATCGCCGTCAGAAGGACGAGTTACAGTGAAATAGTCCGTAGCAGGAGTAGTGGTAGCAAAATCATCATCACTAACTACGAAGTTAGCTAAGCCGTTATTTCCTCCTTCAAATCCACCATTGCGGAAAGAGCACGCACCTGCGCCGGTTCCGTTACCAATAGTAATAACTACGTTGCCACTTGGGTCTGTTTCCCAAGTAATTGCATAATAGTGACCGTCTTGCTGTGTCTCCGGACCTTGATAGTTGCAATACTCTGAGTTAATCGGACCACGATTTTCCCAATTCAAAGTAACATTACCAAAATTAACCTCACCCGGCATCAATACATACAATGGAGTATGAATACTCGGAGCGCTTGTCGATTGTACTTGGCAGTTAATGGTCTTTTTGTCGCCACTAACCGTGTAGGAATTTGTGCCGGAATTGGAACGCATATCGGTACTAGCTCCATTTACATACCAGAAACTACCACCTAAACCAGTCATATCATCCGTAGAAGTAATAACAAGCGTATAGATGTCTCCTACATACGAAGCATCCAAATGAATCGTGTGACCACCTGCTGTGTAGGAATTAGGATCCGGCTCCGGAGTGCTTCCACTCGTTGGAATGGTGTATTGGAATTGAGAAGATCCATTTCCACCTCCGTTATAATCAAACTGGAAATAGATATTCAACGTAGTACCTGCCGTATAAGAGGAGGAACTCCATTGTTTTGAGGTAAAATCACCTGCATATGCCCCATTAACGATAACCTTTGGGACAAGACCAACAATTTTGTCAAAATTAGCCGTAGCATAGTCAATTGTGATGGTTAATGTACCATCATTATACTCGGTTAGGTAGTTAACCTCGTAATCAAACTCCGTTCGGTCCTCATTACTGCCGATGCCATCTAGCCAAACATTCGTAACATGACCCACTACAGAGCCACTCCAACTCTGTGCAAATCCCATCATACTTGCGCAGAGGAGCGCAAAGAGAATTGTTAATTTTCTCATAATATTGATTTTTAGATTAGTTACTTTATTTCGGAACCTAAGATATTATAACGCATACCGTTTTTAATGAGGACGATCTGACCGTTCTCGATAATCTTATGCGTTTTCGCGGAAACAGAGGCATTGTTGATTCCTTGTTTCGGCTCATCACCCGGTTCGTCACCTGGTTCGTCACCCGGTTTCTCATTGCTCGCGCCTACTATATAAGCCACATCGATACGAGCCGCATTGCCGGGATAAGCAATCAGGAAGAAAATCGCCAGTTTGTCGCCGTCGGTATAAGTCTCTTTGGTGGTGAAACGCGCTATCTGTCCCTGCGAAGGCAAGGTCGAATAGACATCATTGATATTCACTTGCGGCACTACACCTGTTATCTCGCTCGACCAGCTGATCTCAAAGGTGAGCGTTGCATCCGCATTGCGGGTGATAGACCAGTCGAAGGTCACATCCGTTCCCGCTACGGGTCGTACGTCTCTGCCGTAGAAAGTAGCCGGCGTCAGATCACCTTGATGCGGATCACCGCCTTCTCCCGGATTGTCATCTATCTCACCCGTACCGTCGGCATAGAACACTTTGAAATCATAATTCACACCGCCTGCCTCTACCGATACTGCCGTCTCTTTCGCCGTGAAGGCGGAGAGATACATTACCACACCCGCACCCTCTATCGCGTATTTGCCGGCGGGCAAATCACAGGAAGAGATACCGGCAGGAAAATTGGTGTAGATACCTGCTTCCGCCGCGAAACCGGGTTTCTGGATATTAACCACGTTCTGTCCGAACGCAGCCTCCACTTTGTACTTGTTGGCATACGCGCCTTCTCCGGCACCGTCCGCCAAAAAAGCAATACTACTCCAGTCCGTTGCAAAAGTCAGGACACTTGCGCACAAAAGCGCCAAAACAAAAGAGAAAATCTTTTTCATAATTATAAGATCGTTTGTAAATTATTGGCTAATTGTTCTACGGAGCTGGCACCGACGAGGACGGAAGTGACGCCCTTTTGATCCAGCACCCATTGCAATGCTTCTTGCGCAATAGAACGGTTGTTTTTCTTTGCCTGTGCGTCCAACTGATGAAGATATTCCAATAACTCCGGCGTACGTCTGTCAGAAGTTAAGAAATGCTCCTTCGCCATACGGCTGTCCGCCGGAATACCGTCCAGATAACGGTCGGTCAGCAGTCCTTGCGCCAGAGGCGAGAAAGCGATAAAACCGATACCCTCTTGCGCACAGAAATCAAGGATCCCCTCGTCTATCGGTTCGCGGTTCAGCATATTGAGCCGTCCCTGATAGATCAAGAGCGGAACGTCATGTTCTTTCAGATACTTGGCTCCCGCCTTGAGCGGCTCAAGCGGCCAGTTGGAGATACCTACATACAACGCCTTTCCGGCACGGACGACATCCACCAGCGCCTGCAGCGTCTCCTCTATCGGCGTATTGGGATCAAAACGATGGGAATAGAAAAGATCCACGTAATCCAGTTTCATCCGCTTCAGCGACTGATCCAGACTGGAGATCAGATACTTGCGACTGCCCCATTCTCCGTAAGGACCATCCCACATCAGATAGCCCGCCTTGGAAGAGATAAACAGTTCGTCTCTGTACGGACGGAAATCTTCGTCCATCAGCCTGCCGAAATTGGTCTCCGCGCTACCGGCAGGGACACCGTAGTTGTTTGCAAAATCGAAATGAGTGATACCATGGTCGAACGCATAACGGGTTATGGCACGGCTGCGTTCTATCGGAGCATCGTCGCCGAAATTATGCCAAAAACCTAAACTTACTTTCGGCAGTAAGATGCCGCTGTTTCCACAGCGGTTGTACATCGTCTCAAGACGAGCGTATCGTTCTGAAGAAGCTGTGTATTGTGTACCCGGATTCATGATATTGATTGTTGATTGTTATTTATAACAAATCTAAAAGCGCCGCAAAGTTACTGCTTTTTTCGCACATGCGCAAATATCAAAAAGTGTTATACGGCATAAAAGTACGTATATTAAACAACTAAAACAAATATAATCAATGATTTATAATTTTAAGAAGGTCAAAAAAAGTACGGATTTAGGGGCTTCTTTTGTTCATTTCTCCACTCGCAGATTTGGTCAAATCAAAAAAAAGCAGTATCTTTGTCGTCGAAAGTGGTTTGCGAAATGAAACGAATCATTATAATCATATTTCTATGCCTGCCTCTCGTATGTCGCGGAGAGGTCAAGCTGACCGGTACACCGATCAGTTCGCAGGCAGGTACTCATCCTGCCACGATGGCTTTTGACGGGGATCCGGACACTTACTTCAAAGCCAGTAGCGCCTATTACGGCTGGGTGGGTTTGGATCTGGGTTCACCTCATGTAATCAGTATCATCGGTTTTGCGCCGTACGGCACTTCTGCAGGAAGCAATAATGTGCAGTTAGGTATCTTCGAAGGTGCCAATCGCCCGGATTTTATGGATGCCATACCGCTGTATATCATCCCCGGGGCTTCCTTCGGCGGACAGATGAACTATATCCGGGTGAACTGCTCAAGAGGGTTCCGTTACGTCCGGTATGTAGGTCCGGAGGCGAAATCGTCCGTCATGGCGGAGTTGGAGTTCTGGGGCGATCCGGGAGCCGGTGACGACAGCAGACTGGCTCAACTGACGAACCTGCCCGTTGTTACCATTCATACCCAAAACAACCAGTTGCCGTATGACAAAGAGCATGAGATAGAGTGCTATATCTCTATCATCTCCAATGACGGTCAAACGATCCTCTCCGACACCGCCGGCATCCGCGAGAGAGGCAATGCGTCCCGCGGTTTTCCGAAGAAACCCTACCGTATCAAGTTCGCCCACAAGCAGCAGGTGTTAGGTTCTCCCGCCAAAGCCAAGAAATGGACGCTGATCAACAACTACGGCGACAAGACCCTGATGCGGAATCAGTTGGCGTTTGAACTCAGCCGCCGTTTCGGCATGCCGTACACACCCTTCTGCGCGTACGTGGACGTTGTATTAAACGGAGAATACAAAGGTACGTACCAGCTATGCGACCAGATCGAGGTACGCAAGAACCGCGTGGACATCAAGGAAATGACACCGCGCGACAACAGCGGCGAAGCGCTCACGGGCGGGTATCTCTTTGAGGTGGACGCCTATGCAGGCGACGAGCCGAACCAGGCCGGGGTCTTCTGGTCCGACAGAAACACACCTGTCACCATCAAATCCCCGGACGAAGACAGCATTACTGCGCAGCAGAAAGAGTATATCCGTGCGCATTATAGTTTGATAGAGCCGGGCGTAGGATGGAAGCAATACCTGGATCTGAATACGTTCCTGCGCCATTTTTTGGTAGGCGAAGTATCGGGGAACACCGATACTTACTGGAGCGTCTATATGTACAAACAGCGGTCGAATGACACGATTTACGTAGGTCCCGTGTGGGATTTTGATCTGGCGTTCGATAATGATAGCCGCACCTATCATGTCAATGACAAGACGGATTATATCTATCGCTCCGGAGGAAGCACGGCCGGATATATGCGTAGTCTGGTGGATAAGATCGTCGTTAACGACGCTGCCGCCAAACAGCAACTGAAGGACTTATGGGCGCAGATACGCCGGTCCGGATTCACCGAAGAAGCCATACTGCAATATATCGACGATCAGGCGGAGATGCTGAATGAATCGCAGGAACTGAATTTCATCCGCTGGCCGATCATGAACCAATACGTCCATCAAAACCCGCGTATAAGAGGTTCGTACGAGGCAGAGGTGGAAAACATACGGAGTTTTATATCCAAACGTATCTCATGGATGGACAGGAAAATGGGATTTGACGCCAAGACGCTTGCCATCGACAAAGAACCAAGCGACCCAGTATCAAGTACCAAAGTGCTTCGCGACGGCAGGATAATGATCCTCCGCAACGGCAAAAGCTATACCATGGACGGAAGGGTTTGCGATTTGTGATTTGTAATTTGTGGTTTGTGATTTGTAATTTGTGTATATATGTTGCGTCGTTTTTTAGTAAGTAGTTGTCTCCTTGCGCTCTGCATGTCTGCGGGCGCTATGTCCACTCTGGATTCATTGCTCTCCGTTTTCGAATCGGAGGTAGCGATCTCAGCCCGTTACCGCGAAGCCCATGCGCAGCGTATTGATTCGCTGAAAAGTCTGCGCCCGATGACCAAAGAGTTGCAGATTCGTATCGCACGCGAGTACCAGTATTTCCAAAGCGACAGCGCCCGGGAATGGTATTTAAAACTGACCGATGCCGAAGAGCCATACCATACGCAAGCCTACACCGGTCTGGTTCAACTGTCATCATCCATCGGCAAATACGGAGAAGGGTTTGCCATCATATCCAATGTCAAAGAGGCGCCTGAGGAATTGCGTGTCGATTGGATAGAGGCAGTATGGAGACTGTATAACGAAGCCTACACCGCCTGCCGTATTCCGTCCTTCCAAGCGGAGTTGAAGACCAATGTGGATCTCTATTATGACTCGCTGCTGCAAGAGATGGACCGCCAGGCTCTTTACCGGCACGATATACGATTGCGGCGTAACATCCTGCAGGCCATTGACTCCCATGATTTTGAGCAAGCCCTGGCTATCAACGACTCCATTCTGGCGGGGGTGAAAGAATGGTCCCACCCCTACGCCATCGAAGCCTATGAGCGCGCGATGCTCTACGAGCAATCGGGAAAAGACAGGAAACGTATCGAATGGCTGACGCGGTCTGCGATAGCCGACGTGCGGTGCGGTATCACCGACAACGGCTCATCATGGCTGGTAGCCAAAGAATGTTACGAATCCGGAGATTTGGAACGGGCTTTTCATTTCAGCGACTATTCGCTGACCAACGCATCTCTTTTCAATGCCCCAACCCGATTCATTCAGACATACTCACTGGGGCACGAGATCAGCGGCAGTTACGAGAAACATATGCACCGCTCGTACGTGATGCTCGTGATTGGTCTGTCAGCATTGGCAGTAGCCCTGCTGGTATTAGCTATCGGCACTCTTTTCTCCCTGAGGCAAAACCACAAATTACACGTATTGAACCGGGAGATGGAGACCATGAATGAGCAACTGCGCGCTATCAACCACCAGCTAAAAGACGCCAACAAAGTGAAAGAACAGTATATCTGCCGGTATTTGGAGGTATATAGCGACTATATCCGCCGTCTGACCACTATGGCGCGCAAGGCGGGAGAGAAAGATCCGGCTTCTTTTATGGACAGAGAGATGGACAATTTCTACCGTTCATTCGACGATACGTTCCTCTCGCTGTATGGTTCCTTTGTCACGGATTTCAATGCGTTACTGAAACCGGAAGCGCGGCTTACGCCCAAACCCGGCGAACGGATGACGATAGAGATGCGTATTTTTGCGCTGATACTATTAGGCATTACCAGCAGCGCGAAGATTGCGGAACTGCTATGCTACAGTCCGAACACCATCAGTAACTACCGCGTGAAGATGAAAAACGCCTCTCTCGGCGACCGGGACAGTTTCGAACAACGCGTACAAGAAATCGGGAAATAAAAAAAGACACCTTTCAGTGTCTTGTGTCCCCCGAGGGGCTCGAACCCTCGACCCACTGATTAAGAGTCAGTTGCTCTACCAACTGAGCTAGGGAGACGCGCTTGCACTAATACTCGCACGACTGCGCGCTCTGCGCTTGTATAGTGCTACGTATTGTGTCACGCTTTTCAGTCCGCAAACGCTTCGCCGATTTACGTACTGAGAAACCATGCGAATTGTTGTTTTTTTTGAAAAGCGGGTGCAAAGGTACTGCTTTTTTCTGACATGACCAAATATTTTTCAAAAAAAATGCATCTAAGGGTGCATTTTCTTTTATTGCAGGCTCTCTGCGAAAAGCTCTGCTTCTGTTATTTGGTCTATTTTGCCGACATCCATCATCCTGTAGTTCTCCGGCACATAAGCATGCAGAGGCACTTCTTTCATGATATCCAGGTAAAAAGGTATCAGCGAGAATTTAGTCTCCTCCATCTGCTGCAAACGCGAAAGAGCGTCCTCATTAAGAATCTGCATGCCGGAGAACGCAAGATGGCGAAGCCTACCTCCTTCTCCTCCCTGAAGGGAAGAGGGCTTCATTTCGCCCGTAGCGATATTAATCCATCCGCGTAAGTAGTTCTGCTCGTCAAACAGAAGATAGCGTTGCGTTGGGCGTTCGCTGACCACCAGTTGGGAAACGCCGGTCTCTTCATAGTGCGCCACAAGCGCCTTGATATCAATATTAGAGAGGATATCTACATTACACGCCAGAACCGGACCATTGCCCATGAGAGATCTTGCTTTCCGCAGTCCTCCGCCGGTATCCAAGAGGCAATCGCGTTCGTCCGAGATGGTGATATGTGTTCCCCAGCCGTCATTGGCACGGACGGCATCGATAATCATGTCCGGAAAATGATGGACGTTCACAACGATATCGGTTATACCTGCATCGCGCAGTTTCTCCACCTGCCATTGCAACAGGCTTTTTCCCGCCAGCGGCACAAGCGCCTTGGGCATCGTATCAGTGAGCGGTTTGAGGCGTGTGCCCAGCCCCGCAGAAAAAATCAAGCCATGCACCATTTTATCATTTACCATTTGGACATTTATTTTGGCATTTAGGCATTTAGCCATTTGTCTATTCCTCTTTCTCTATGGATGAGATGGATGCGGACGGGGTATTTGTCCTTGAGGTGCTGCGCCATATGCTCTGCGCAATAGACAGAACGGTGCTGCCCCCCGGTACAGCCAAAAGCGACCTGCAGATGTTCAAATCCGCGCTCCAGGAACCGCTCCACATGGTGGTCCACCAGTTTATCCACCGACTCCAGGAATGTGAGGATCTCGCCGTCCTTCTCCAGAAAATCAATCACAGGCTGATCCAGTCCCGTCAAAGATTTGTATTCATCATATTTACCGGGATTATGGGTGGAACGGCAATCGAAGACGTACCCTCCTCCGTTGCCGGATTCATCAACCGGTATGCCCTTCTTGAAAGAGAAGGAATAGATGGTGATTAGTAACCCCACCCCGCTGTGTTCTACGGACTGCCACCGGCAGTCCGATTGAGCAGAACTCTTCACCCGCTCAATGGAGGGAGAAAGGGTTACGTGGTTGTTCATCAGGACATGCGACAACTCATATATATACGGATAGCATGCAGCTAATCCGTTATTCGTAGCGAATAGTTCGCTGAGGTTCTTCAGGGCATTGGGAATAGACTCCAAGAAATGGGGTTTGCGTTCAAAATAGCCTCTGTAGCCATATGCCCCGAGCACCTGCAGGGTGCGGAAGAGCACGAAGTGCGGCAACGCAGCGCGCCAGGCGGATTTGAAGGTCTGAGGGTCTGAAGACTCGAAGATTTGAGGATTTGAAGATTCGAGGACTTGCACCAGTTCGTCCAGATACGCATCAATCATCTGTTCACGCAAGGAAGGGGCGATATTGGCTTTCGCCTGCCACAGCAAAGATGCCACGTCGTATTGGGTAGGTCCTTTACGGCCACCCTGAAAATCTATAAAATACGGATGCCCGTCCTTAATCATTATATTACGGCTCTGGCAATCGCGATAGAGGAACCAACCCATCTCCGGCTCTCCTCTCAAGGGAGAGAGTATCTTCGCCGTCAGAGTATCGAAATCGTCCTCCAGACGTGGTTCGGAGAACTCGATCCGTGTGCCCTTGAGGAAACAATACTTGAAATAATTGAGATCCCACCGGATAGAGCGCTCATCCATTTCCGGCACCGGAAAACACACCGACCAGTCAAACCCCTGCGCTCCTATCACCTGTATATGCGCAAGCGCGCGTATCGCGCGTTCCAATAAGGTAGGTGTGATATTGTCGAAAAGGAGGGTGTCGCCCAGATCCTCCTGGGTATAAGTCATTTCGTCCTCGCTCACCCAATAGACCTCCGGCACCGGCAGCCCCAGCGAACGGAAATGCTTTGCCATATAGATGAAGGCGCGGTTCTCGTCCCGGTTGGTACCCTCTACCCGGATCACCGTACGGCCATTCTCGTCCGTAACACGGGTGTAAATACGATTTGAGCCTTGTTGCTTGATCATGCTTTGAATTGGATTGCGTGGTGGATGCAGGTTACTTTGCAGGGTCCTATGAAATTCTCCAGAATTCCATCCGCCTCTATCAAGATATGCTTGCGGTAGTTGACCTCAACCTCCCGTCCTACTATCGGATATACAAACGGCAGTTCGGTGAGTTTGCCGTTATATAAGGTCGGCAGGGCCTTCATAATCTGTTTGAAAGTCGGCTTGCGGATAAACATACCATGGAAGATACCGTCGGCAGGATCGGCATCGGGATTCTGCTTGATACCTCCGCCCGAGAAGGGACCGTTACCTATATTCATGGTAAAGAGCAAGTCGTTGACCGTCTCTTTGCCATCAACGGTGAGGACCATATGCTGGCTCTTATGCTGCACAATAGCGGCGATCAAGCCAAAAAGATAGTTGACATGATGGGAACCGATATAGTATTTGAGCGTATCGGCTTTCTTGCAACACAACGGATCCACGCCAAAGCCGACAGAGTTGATGAAATAACGGTGGTGCTCGATACCGTTTCTCCAATAGGTGACACATCCTATATCTATCGGATGACCTTCTCCCTCAAAGAAACGTCGTAGACTTTGCTTGTGGTTCTTGGTCAGCGCCCAGAACCGTCCCCAGTCGTTTCCCGTCCCGCGCGGCATGAGCCCCACTTGGATTTTCTTCCGCTGCTCGCCGGTCAACTCCGCGCGCATGATACCGTTGATCACCTCCGACAGCGTACCGTCCCCTCCCAGGACAAGGATCTCATCATATCCTTTCTCTACCAGTTCACGAGCTAACTCTATCGCATGTCCCGCATATTTGGTAACACGATAAGCAAACGGCTGGTGACGCTTGCGCAGCAGTTTCCACAAATAGATACGTTGTGCCCGAAAAGCTCTTTTCCCTGATTTGGGATTAATGATAATGCCTAACATGATATCATTTACGATTTATTCATTTACCATTTGGTCATTTACCATTTGGTTATTTGTAAAGCGAGTGCAAAGTTACACAAAAAAATCGACATACGCAAATGTATATCGATTTTTTTGTTTTTTGTCCCGAGTCTTTCGACTTTCGAGTTACTTGAAGAACTCCTGTACTTTCTCGTTGAGCACAATTTCTTCCTGGAAGATGTAAGCCCCTGTTTTAGGCGACTTAACCATCTTGATGCACTTAGAGTGCGCGCGTCCGGAGTTACCGGTTTGAAGGGTTGCGACCGCTTTCTTTGCCATAGTTCTAAGCCTTTCTAATTAGGGGTTAATTACTTAATCTCTTTATGCAGCGTGTAACGCTTCAAATAGGGATTGTACTTCATGAGCTCCAAACGATCAGGAGTGTTCTTGCGGTTCTTAGTGGTAATGTAGCGAGACATACCGGGAACACCGCTGGCTTTCTGCTCAGTGCACTCAAGGATCACTTGAACGCGGGCTTCTTTCGTTTTCTTTGCCATTGTTTAGCTCCTTTCGTTAATATAGATAACCCTTCTCCGCAGCTTGTTTGAGGGCTGCATCGAGGCCTATCTTGTTAATAGTTCTCAGACCGGCTGCACTCACGTTCAGCTCGATCCATACATCACGTTCTACCCAGTAGAACTTGCGGCGGAAGAGGTTCACATCGAAGGTACGTTTCGTACGGCGCTTCGAGTGGGATACATTGCATCCGCCCATGGCTTGCTTGCCTGTAATTTGACAAATTTTTGACATTGTAGTATATATTTTATATTTTTCTCGATTCCAGAGATTCTTCGCACTATTACACGAAAAATCGCGCAAAGGTACTGCTTTTTTTTGAGATAGCCAAATATTTTGTCAAAAAAATGAAAAAAATCTTTAAAATTTCCCGATTCGTTTATTTTCTGCGCACGAGAAAGAGGTAAACCAGGAGGATTATCAGGAGCAAGGTGGTACCTACAAGTCGGAAGCCGAAATAGCCGCTGGGGAAGAAGGTGTCATACCCGAAAGACTCATTGAGCAGGCTCGCGAAATCATAGATGGCAGAGAAGATGGTGAGGCAGGTGAGGAAGGTGAGGAAATTATTCGTTCGCTCCTCCGCACGATGACGCCGCACCTCGATTTCTTTGCCTATCATCTTATCGAGCTGGTCGTAGTCCTGCTGGGTATTGAGACTCTTCTCCATCGCCGAATTGATGATATTCGGCAGGAAATTATACGAGATAGAGGTATAGCTGTACCGCTGCTCGAATTCACTGAGGCGCGACTCAAGCACGGCTACATCCTCGCTCCGGCGACGGTAATGGAGATTAACCGAATAGAGGAATACCTTCCGGAATAGTTGGTAGATATAGATCTTCTCGAAATAGTCCTTTTCCCAGTTTTGGAGCACACGGTCAGGGGTATCGGCGGAGAGGAGGGTGAAGGTATCGAGCAGCGCAAGTCCCGTCCATCCGGCGAAGACGGATATCGTATGCTCCGCGAGGACTTGGTCTATGTAAGCAGGGCTGTTGATTCCCGAGCTGAGAGGCGTATGCGGGGCGAGGGTGCCGGCATCGTAGAGAAGAAGCTGTTCGTCCCCCTTCTCTATTCCTTCCGGCAGACGGACAATCTGGAATAGTTTGAATTTATTGCCGCTCTCCACCAGCCACGACATATCGAGGGAAGTTTCTGCCCCATAGACTGCCGCTACGGGCGCAAGGGCGATATCGATAAACTCACGCTGGGCGGAGGTGTAATAGGCGCAGTTGCGGAGGATATTCAGCGCATGGGTGACGAGATTGAACTCCACGCCTTCGAACCGGATATTGACCGCATAGAGGACAATATGGAAAGGCGCTTCCCAGAGCCGTATATTCTCTATGAGGAAGGATACTTGCTCCTCGCCGAGATCGAGCGTACAGGTCCTGTTCAGAGGGAGGGTGTACATCGTGATCTCTGCCGTTATATACTGTGCGAACTCCGGGAAATAATAATTATTCAGGTTCGCGCGCTCCTCAGCCGTGCAGACGTTTTTTTGCCATCCCTGCTGCAAAGGTTGCAAGGAACGGGGGATCGAGAAATATCCGCATAAAAAACTATTATTTTTGATCAGCATACCGGATGGTGTTAAAAATTCGGGGCAAAATTACTATTTTTTTTGTATATATGCAAATTTTTTACTATCTTTGCACCCAAAATGTAGTATTATGACCGGTTCTCTTCCTATCTCTCTGGCTCACCCTCTGGAGCAATACCGCCGTTCTCGCGAAGCGGGCGTCTATTCCAAAGCGATGAATTATGCCCTGGATTTCTTCGAAGTATCGGCTCAGTATCTGTCTATCGTGCTGCTGGGTTTGGTGCGCGATGCGGAGCAACAGCCTCATCCTCAAGCCGTTTTGGCGGTGAACAAGATCGACACCAAGCGTCCGCTCTCGTTCGGGGACTGGACCAATGATATCCTGCCGAGGATCGTAGCGGCGGCGAAGGATGTGCTCCCGGACGAGCCGCTGACGAAGGCGATGCTGAAGATCGCGACGCCCAAACGCAACCTATGGCTCGGCAGCAAGAAAGAGAAGAGTATCGTCCAGATCCGCAATGAATACAAAGGACACGGCACGACCCTGGCAGAGGGTATCTACGAAGAGGTAGTAGGTCAGATAGAGGGGCGGGTGGACGAACTGGCTGATATCTTGAGCGTGCTCGCGCAGTATAAGGAAGAGCCGGAAGATAATTTCTATTGGTTCACCGCGCCCGACGGACGGCAGATAGATCTCTATCCGCTGATTCACCGCTCCGGGAAAGGATATATCTATGTCTTCCAGACCCTCAAAGAGGAAGAGATCAGTTTCATCTCCTCCGATGAACATGCCGTCACCGTTATCACCGACGCGCTGAATACTCCTTTCGACGCCTGGATGCAAGGTATCGTACCGACCTTCGACATCGCGAAGGACCTCAACTGGAGCGAGTTGCGGCAGTGTATGGCGGGGTACTCGCAGGAATACCTCAGCCATATGTATGCGGAGAAGAAATACAACCGCGAGTTATTCGTAGAGCGGGATAATCTGGCGGCTATTTTCCGCGCTTTCGGCGAGTCGGACGACCGCTTGCTGCCGCTGTTGGGCGAAGCGGGTCAAGGCAAGACGACGCAGTTATGCCACTGGACAGAGCAGCTGATCGGGAGCGAAGATGCGGTTGTCACCTTCGCCAGTTCGGAGTTCGCGGAGCAGACGCTGGAGCAGCGGTTAAGGACGCTTTTCGATCTCTCGCGCAAGAAAGACATCCATGCTTTTCTGCAGCTGACGAGCGACAAGGCGGTGAAGGCGGGGAGGCGTATTTTCATTCTTTTCGACGCCATCAACGAGGTGCTGACCTATCCCAATACGGAGGCGGGCGACAGCGGAGCACTCGCGCTGTACAAAGACATATACGCGCTGTTCGGGCGGCATGAGTTATCCGCCTTCCGCGTTATTTTCACCTGCCGCAACTACACCTGGCAGAACGAACTGAGGCCGCAGCAGAAGCAGCAGGACATGTCCCTTTTCAGCCGGTTAGGGGAAGAGGCGACCGTTCGCTCCTTCACGGACAGCGAGCTCACGCGCGCTTACGCTATCTATCAGGACCTGTACCAGATGGCGACGCGATACGAAGACATCGCGCGGAAGAACATCATCCGCATCAAGAACCCGCTGATTCTCAAGATCGTCTGCACCAATTATCTGGGTTACAGCCTGCCGGACGACAACGCCCGATATACCTCCATCGCGCTGTTCGCCAAGATGGTGCATGATATCAACCATTCCTATGCCGGCAACAGGCAGGTGGAGATCCTGCGCGAGATAGCAGCCTATCTGTTGGCGTCCTACGAAGGAGGTACGGCGCAGGACTCCGTGATGACAGCGTGGCTGGGAGAGAAAGCCGACACGATTGCATTCAAAGAGCTGCTCAACAAACCCGAGCGACCGATCTTGCGCCTCGTCAAGGGAGAGAAAGTGCAGTTTATCTACGAGCGTTTTCTGGAGTACATGCTCGCCGTAACCTATTTCGATCGGGAGACGAAGGATCTGGCCGACGACACGCCTATCCCGGCGGAGGTGTATGTCCGTACGATAGAGAAAGCCGCTGCGAACGAAGTATTCATCAGTACGCTGCGCAATGTGCTGATCATGGATTATATGCGTACCTCCAATCCCCGGACCATCATCCGCCTGGCGAGCGACCATAGCGATAATTTCACGATCATGACCCTCGTCACGGATGTGATGAACACCCTCGTGACGGAGAACTACGAAATCCCGCTCTTCTCGCTGTTGCACGAACTGCTGACCTACACCGAGGACGACCTGCGCGAGACGATCACCGAGTACAACAACGTGACGAAGATCATCGAGAAGAACAAAGCGGACAATGAGACTATTGCGCAGTTCAAAGGGCTGAGCGCAAGGCTCGCGCCCCTGATGAACCGCAAGCGGCTGGCTTCCGGCACGCTGATCAACGGCGTTTTCATGACCGATTACCACAACGAGGGGTTATACGACAGGAATCCGTTCGAACTGCTGGATATCGTCCTGGACGACGCTATTACCGAGATCAAGGACAATATATGCCTGATGATCTACTATGCTTCGAACAAGAGCCATACGATGTCCTATACGCCGCTGAAGCAGAATATCACGCGCCAGATAGTGGCGCATATGTACAATTATATCCATCATACGCCGCTCGTCGGTCTGGTTCAAGGTGCCCGCCGCAAGAGGGTGATGACGTTCCTGGAGACGGGTACGCGGATCAATATCCTCTTGATCATCGACCGCGTGCTCGCGGGAGACGAAGGAGGGCAGGCCGGGTATCAGGTAGGCGAGATCTTCGACGAGATCACCGCTGTAGCCAAACATCTGACGGCTAACTTCACCCTCTTCCGGATCGTGCTGCCTTTCGTGCAACTCGTCATGCGGCGTCAGGTGCTCTTCCAGTCCGACTATGTCAACAATGTGATCGAATATGCGACCTATTGGGATACGCACGCCATCGACCTGGCTGCCATAGCACCCTTTGCCTATTTCTATTCCAGAAAAGGCCGGCCGGATGCACCGAGCGAAACGGAATGGCAAGCCTGGATACCGAAGATCATCGAGGCGTACAAGTCCGGCGACAGCCTCAGCTATTTCGCCATGGAGCGGCTGCTCATCATTGCCGCCATGGCGGGTTATCAGCATGTAGAGCCGATCGTGCAGGCCCTGCGGGCAGGAAGCAACAGAGACTCCGAATGGTTCGATTATTCGCAGATGTCTTTTATCTACGTGCTGTACCAGTTAGGGCTCAAACTGCCGGAACTGCCGCAAGAGGTGGAAGAGATGCTCACCGAATGGTGCGTGGACTGGACGCTGAGATGCCGGGGATGGTTTAAGGGGCGGAATAGCTACAAAGCCAACCCGATGCAGCTCTACAAACGCAATGTGATGACCTGGTACGCGATGGTTTACTGCGTGCGGTATGGCGATAACAGAGACCCGGAGGGCAAGTCCGTACCGGCGTTCCGGGAACTGATCCGAAGCGCCGTTGAGACGCGAGACAAGGAGCTGCTCGTGCACCTGCTCAATAATATATCCGAACTCGTCTCCGACTCGGGGTATATTTACACCTCGCTTGACCTGCTCTATTCCGTGATGGAGCAGATTCCGAACCGGCAGGTGCTGGAGGAGTTTGAGACGAACGCCAACCCGCGCTATCCGGATACGAAGGAGTCCGTCATCAATCTGATAGGCAAGATCCTCGGCACGGCGAAGAACTATTTCCCGGCGCAGGTAAACGCCTTCCTCACCAAAGATATCATCTCCCTCTCTTTCCCCGGAATAGGAGACTACAAGGATGAGATATTAGGATACACGCCGGGCGGCGAAAGGCTTTCCGACCTGTTCACCCATAAGTTCGGAAACGCATTGATTTACACACTGATACACGAAGAGACGATTGACGATGTGGTCGTGCAGTCCCTGCAGGCGACGAGCACAGCGAAGGATAGTTTCGAGTGGTTCGAATCGGTGGTAAAAATAGTATTTAACAAAATGTTCAACCTTCATTTGTAATGAATAAACTACTGATTTGTATGTCTGTTTTGGCATCCATGATTATTGCGCACCGCGGAGGTGCATTGTTGGGAACGGAGAACAGCCTCTCCTGTATCGAGAAAGGCATCGCTACCGGAGCGGATATGGTGGAGGTGGATCTTCACCTTACCGCCGACAGGCAGATTGTTGTCTGCCATGACCGGAAAGTGAACCGCACGACGAACGGCAAAGGCAAGATCGAAGAGATGACTCTGGCGCAGATTAGGGAACTGAGGCTGCTCAACCGGGACGGAACGGTTTCCAACGAGACCATACCGACGCTGGAGCAGGTGCTGCAATTATGCAAAGGCAAGTGCCGTTTGCTGCTGGAGATTAAGAAAAAACGTGACGACCAATACCCGGGTATCGAGGCGCTCGCAGACAGTATTGTGAAAGCGCACGGGATGGAGGGAGATGTGGTTTTTCAGTCTTTCAACGACGATGTGTTGTTCAAACTGCATGCTATTGATCCGATGCTTCGGCTGGAGAAACTGTTGGTTGTGCGAATAGGGAATCTATTGATTGACAATAGTTTTGCGAAATTCAGCTGGGAGAAATACGATTTCGTGGCGTCCTTCAATATATTCCGTCTTTTCGCCACCGGCCATTTTATCCGGGATATGCATGCGCATGGGAAAGAGGTGAAGGTATGGACGGTCGATGATCCCGCCAAAGCGCCGGCGGGGGTGGAGGGAATCATCACTGACCGGCCGGATTTGTTTGTAGGGGAGCGGCAGCGATAATTTTTTTCGCATAAGCGATAATTTTTTCGCAAAAAAGTTTGTGTATATAGAAAAAAAGCAGTACCTTTGCGGCAAAAACAGGTCCCCCCAGTCCCCTAAATGGGGAGAAAAATTATGCAATACTCCATCAAAGAGGTCTTTTCTCCGAAGTTATTCACCACCCTCCGCTCGTACAGCACAGCTCAGTTAGGTCAGGATACGTTAGCGGGCATCATAGTAGGAATCGTAGCTATCCCGCTCGCCATTGCGTTCGGAATCTCATCGGGTGTAGGTCCGACGGAAGGGTTGGTGACGGCGATCATAGCCGGTCTGCTGATCTCCCTATTCGGTGGGAGCAAGGTCCAGATAGGCGGTCCGACGGGTGCGTTCATCGTGATCATATACGGTATCATCCAGGAGTTCGGTTTGGGCGGATTGATGATCGCGACGGTGATGGCGGGTATCCTGCTGGTCATCATGGGTCTGACGAAATTAGGATCGGTGATCAAGTTCGTACCTTATCCTGTTATCGTCGGATTCACGGCAGGTATCGCGCTGACCATCTTCAGCACACAGATGAATGACTTCTTCGGTCTGGGGCTAAGCGATGTGCCGGCTAATTTTATCGACAAATGGATCTTCTACGCGAAGCATTTTCATGTACACTGGTGGAGCTTAGGCGTAGGTGTGTTCTCATTAGGTATCTGTATCGGCATGCCGTATATCACGAAGAAGATTCCGGGGAGTCTGACCGCTATCATATTAGCGACCCTTGCCGTATGGCTATTGAAGAGATATGCTCCTGCGGAATGGGGCGTAGCCGGTCTGCAGACCATCAGCGACCTGTACACCCTGCCTCACGGTATTCCGGCTCCGCATATGCCGGGTATCGAGATAGCAGAAAGCGAGACGGTGTTCACGACGATGCAGAAGCTCTTTCCCTCGGCTTTCACGATAGCGATGTTAGGAGCCATCGAGTCGCTGCTATCAGCGATGGTGGCAGACGGCGTGATAGGCGACAAACACAACTCGAACACGGAGCTGATTGCGCAAGGAATGGCAAACATAGTGGTTCCTTTCTTCGGAGGTATCCCCGCTACAGGCGCGATCGCGCGCACGATGACGAACATCAACAACGGGGGCCGCAGTCCAATAGCCGGTGTTGTGCATGCCGCAGTGCTGATGATGGTACTGCTGTTCATGGGCAAACTGGTAGGCTTGATACCTATGCCGTGTCTGGCAGCAGTGCTGATCATGGTAGCCTATTCAATGAGCGGATGGAAGACGATAGTAGGCCTGATCAAGCATCCCAACCGCGATCTATGGGTGCTATTGATCACGTTCTTCCTGACCGTCATATTCGATCTGACCGTAGCTATCGAAGTAGGCATCCTGCTGGCAATGGTTCTGTTCCTGATGCGTACGAACGAGGAGACACATATCCGTACCTTCCACGACGAGATAGACCCGAACGAGGATACGGAGAGCGCACTGAACTTAGAGCACCTGACGATCCCCAGAGGAGTAGAGGTATATGAGATCGATGGGCCGTATTTCTTCGGTATAGCCAATAAGTTTGACGACGTAATGGGACACGTAAGCAGCGAGAAATATCCGGTCCGCATCATCCGCATGCGTAAAGTGCCTTTTGTCGATTCAACCGCAATGCACAACCTCAGCATGCTCATCCAGCGGTCACACAAAGAGGGTATGACCATCATCCTCTCCGGCGTGAACGACCACGTACACAAGCAGCTGTTACAAGGCGGTATAGAGCAACAGATGGATCCGCATAACATATGCGCAAACATCCACTTTGCACTCCGCCGCGCCCAGGATCTGATCGACCGGATGAACAAGAAAGAAAAATGACCAAATGGTTAATAAACCAAATGGTAAATATATTAACCCTTTAACAATTTAACACTATGGTAAAGAAATTTATTTGCCCGATTTGCGGGTATGTACACGAAGGCACCGAGGCACCAGAGCGTTGCCCGCAGTGCAAACAGATCGTTGAGTGGAAAGTAGCAGACGAGAGCAAAGGTTTAACTTTCGCATGCGAACATGTAGTAGGTGTAGGAAAAGACGTTGAAGATCCTATTATTCATGACGGTCTTCGCGCTCATTTCATGGGCGAATGTACCGAAGTAGGTCAGTACCTGGCAATGGCTCGTCAGGCCGACCGCGAGGGCTATCCGGAGATCGCTGCAGCCTTCCGCAAGTATGCATACGAAGAGGCAGACCACGCTTCCTTGTTTGCTGAAATGCTTGGCGAGGTAGTATGGGACACCAAGACGAACTTAGAGAAACGCATGATGGCAGAAGCCGGCGCCTGCGAAGACAAACTCAACATCGCCAAGCGCGCTAAAGAGCTGAACCTGGATCCTATCCACGACGCCGTACACGAGATGGCACGCGACGAAGCTCGCCACGGGAAAGGATTCGAAGGGCTGTTCAAACGCTATTTCGGGAAATAAGACCGCTACGCTGACAAAATACGGACCGCTTCGCTGACAGAATACAGACCGAATTACTATTAGCGAATATATAATAGGTCTGTCAGCAGGCATAGCCTGCGATCTGTACTCTGTCAGTAAGCAAAGCGAACGGTCTGTACTCTATTGAATAATTCCGCCACCGATAACAAGGCTATCCTGGTAGAAGACGACAGACTGACCCGGTGTAACGCCCCAGACAGGCTCGCTGAAAGTCAAGGACAAGACTTCTCCCCCAGCCCCTCCCAACAAGGGAGGGGTTTCTGTTTGTATGACCACTTCGACCGGCGTCGTTCGATAGCGTATCTTCGCGACAAGAGGCAGGTCTTTCCGGAAAGGGCGCAAGGGCGTGACAAGGCGGAAACGGAGCGACGAAGCGTACATATCATCGTTCGTGCCGAGCGTTACGCGGTTGGTCTCTGCGTCGATGCGTGTGACATAGGCGGGATGACCGAGAGCGATACCAAGTCCTTTCCGCTGGCCAATGGTATAGTTGACGTACCCCGAATGGGAACCTAACACTTTTCCATCCCTGTCTATATACTCGCCTGCGCGCACGCGTTCATTATAATCGGGCACGTTCGCGCGCAGGAAAGAGCGATAGTCATCGTCGGGTACAAAACATATCTCCTGGCTCTCCCGCTTGGTAGCGAGTGATTCATATCCATGCGATCGCGCTATCTCACGCACCTTGTCCTTGGTCAGTCCGCCTAACGGGAAGAGGGTACGGCGCAACTGCTCTTCCGTCAGCATCCAGAGGAAATAGGTCTGGTCCTTATGGGTGTCAGCAGCAGCCGTAAGATAGAGATGTCCGCCGCGTTCTGCAATCCGGGCATAATGCCCCGTTGCGATACAATCGCAACCCATTTCATCCGCCAGACGGAGCATCTCACCCCATTTGATGGTAAAGTTGCACAACACGCATGGGTTCGGTGTGCGGCCCGACATATATTCGTCGATAAAATTACTAATCACACATTGCTTGAAAGACTCCCGGAAATCCACAATATGGTGTTCGAACCCCATGCGCTCCGCATTCCGTTTCGCCTCCATAATTGATTCGATTGTACAGCATCCTTTCTCCTTGGCAAGACAGGAGTCCTTCATTGAGTCATAGGTACGGAAAGTAACTCCCACCAGTTCATAACCCTGCTCCTGCAGAAGCATAGCCGAGACAGTAGAGTCAATTCCCCCGGACATACCGAGCAAAACCTTTGGTTTTGCCATTGATGATTGATGATTTATGATTGATAATTGCTCCATCTTTTGTCTTTGAGCACCATAGGTGCGGTCTTTTGTCTTTGAGCGCAGCGGGCTTTTTTCTTACTGTTGCATATCAACGAGTTTGGTATAATAGCCGCCAAGGGCATAGAGCTGCTCATGTGTGCCCCGCTCGACGATGCGTCCTTCATGCAAGACGCATATCATATCTGCATGCCGGATCGTGGAGAGGCGATGTGCAACGACCAGCGTCGTACGATCCTTCATTAAGTGCTCCAGCGCCTCTTGTACCAGCCGTTCAGACTCCGAATCAAGAGCAGAGGTAGCTTCATCAAGGATGAGTACCGGCGGATTCTTTAAAATCGCCCGCGCGATGCTAAGTCTCTGTCTCTGCCCACCGGAGAGACGCGATCCTCTATCCCCGATGACCGTATCATATCCATCCGGCATATCGGCGATAAAATCATGAGCATTGGCAATGCGTGCGGCGTTCTCTACCGCCTGACGCCATGTCATACCCTCCGGCGCCGGAAGCGAAGTATCCACCCCGAAGGTGATATTATTATAGACCGTGTCGTTGAACAGCACCGGTTCCTGGCTAACAATCCCCATCAATGCGCGCAAGTCATGCGTAGCAAAACGGCGGATGTCCACACCGTCCATCGTGACGGCGCCTGCAACGGGATCGTAGAAACGCGGCACAAGGTCCGTCAGGGTTGTTTTACCGCTCCCGGACTGCCCCACCAAGGCTATCATCTTTCCCTTCGGAACTTCCAGATTGATATCCGAAAGCACTTCGCGTCCCGGGACATAAGAAAAAGACACATGCTCAAAAGCAATGGACCGGCAGAACGAAACAGGAAGCGGTTTTTCAGGCTCGTGTATATTGGAAGAGGTAGCAAGAATCTCGTCTATGCGCTCCAACGAAGCCATTCCGCGACGGATACCATAGGTAGCTTTGGAGAGGTCTTTCGAGGGGTTTATGATCGAATAGAAGATCACAAGGTAATAGATAAACGTCGATGCATCTATCGTAGCATGGTCTCCCAGGATCAGCAAGCCTCCGAACCATAGGATAATTGCTATAAGCGCCGTCCCCAAGAACTCCGAAAGCGGATGTGCCAGATAGTAACGGCGATTGATACGGTTAAAGGTCGCTCTCGTAGCGTTGATGAGCGACAGGAAGCGCACATGAAGTTTGGATTGAGCATTGAAACCCTTGATCACCCGTAACCCCAGCAAGGTCTCGTCAACGGAAGAAAGGATCTCGGCGTTCTGCTCCTGACCTTGTTTGGACGAGCGTTTAAGGGACCTTCCTATCCTGCCGATCAAAAAGACAGAGAGCGGCATCAGCAGTAATACAAACAGCGTCAGTTGCCATGAGATAACAAAGAGCGTAACAAGATAGACAAGTATCATGATCGGATCCTTGAACAATATATCCAAAGCGGACATGATAGACGCTTCCACCTCATTCACATCGTTGGTCATTCGTGAAATCACGTCCCCGCGCTTCGCCTCCGTGAAATAACCCATTGGCAGAGAGAGTATCTTATCGTATAACTGCTGCCTCAGGTCCCGCAGCACCCCTGTCCGTATTGGCACCATGAAATAGTTAGCCAGCCATGCTGCGCCGCATTTGAGCCCCGTCATGACGACCAGAAAGAGCCCCAGAAGGAAAAGCACATAGCCGGCTCCGTGAAGCGCAATCTGTTCATTGAGAAGAAAATACATATTTGTCCGCAGCGCCGCGATGGTCTCCTGCATGCCATAGACCTGACCCAGATTCACCCATTGCACATCTATCTCCGTCAGCCCGAAGAGAATACGCAACACCGGTATTATCGCGGCAAAAGAGAACAACGACAGGATCGTGGAGAGCAAATTGAACAGGATATTCAACGCCATCTGCCCCCGGTAAGGAGGCACAAAACGATGCAGGATATTATTTGCGGACATTTTCATGAACGTAATTGAGTATCTGTCGGTCAAAATTTTCTTTCGGAGTACAGAAACGCACCGAGACAGGCAGCGCTATAAGGCGTTTGTTCTGCGCCTGCAACAGTTCCACCAAAGGAGTTGTACGGAGGCGCTGAATATCTTTCTCCGTAGTGAGCACAAAATCAAAATTCCGCGCCTTAGCCATGATATGCTCTATATCAGCAGCGGTATAATGGTGATGATCAGGGAAAGCCATGAGTTGCGCCTGCGGATAAATCGAGCGTACGTACTCATACATATACTGCGGCTGCGCTATCCCGCATAGGACAAGCGGAGTGCCGTCCTGCTCCATCGGGGCATAGCTGATTCCGGTAAAATGGAGTTGCTGGTAAGTAGGCAGATGCAGCCTGTTGTCCACTACACGCATGTCTATCGGGCGGATGTTATCCGGGCATTTCGTTACCACGACAGCTTCGGCTTTGAGCGCCCTTGAGGGCAGGTCCCGCAATGTCCCCCACGGTAACATATGATCATCAATATAAAGATTACCGTACGACGTGAGCAGCACCGTAAAGCCGCAGCGGATAGCACGGTGTTGCATAGCGTCGTCCAACACGACCACATCCAACTGCTCCAGTTGCCGTTTGAGTTGTTTCACGCCCCGCACTCTGTTTTCACACACCGCTATCGGCACGTCGGGGAAAGCGCGGTGAAGCTGCATCGCTTCATCACCGATAGTTTCCACCGTGGAAGAGTGATCCGCCATAACGAAGCCGCGCGTTGACCGCTTGTAGCCTCGTGAAAGAACAGCCGGGTGGTAGCCATGCTCCAGCAGCAGCCGTACGATATACGCCGTCATAGGGGTCTTGCCCGTTCCTCCTACTGCCAGATTTCCCACACAGATAGTAGGTACCGGAACGGAGAAGGAGGGCAAGATATGCTGTTCGAACAGCAAGTGCCGGAAGGCTACACCCGCCGTATAAAAGCCGCTCAGTAATATGTACAGCGCTTTACGCATTGATTATTGTATTTTCACCTCCGGCATGAGTGCCATTACACGCGGTTTGGAGCAGAAATCACGCATTTTGAGCACCAGTTGCTCTTCCTCTGTGGTGTTATCCAGCATCTTCAGCAATTCCTCATATGGGTCGGCTTTCTCCGGATAATAAGTCAGCCGATAGTTCTCCAGTCCGGCGAGTTCAACGGCTTTGGCGATGGCGTCGTCGATGTTGCCGAGCTTGTCCACGATACCTATCTCCACGCCTTTGTTGCCCAGCCATACACGGCCTTCACCTATCGATTTGATATAGTCCTGCTCCACGTGACGGCCTTCTGCGCACCGGGAGGTGAACAGGTCATAACCACGCTCGACCATGGTCTGCATCAGCTGGCGTTCCTCGGCATTCATACCTTTATAAATCATATTGTCTTCCAGGTCTGAATGCTTGTTAGTAGCAACTCCGTCAATGTCCAAGCCCACCTTATCGCGCAGTTTGGACACATTGGGCACGGTACCGAAGATACCAATAGAGCCTGTCAGAGTCGTCGGCTCCGCATAGATGTAATCTGCACCGCAAGAGATATAATAACCACCGGAAGCGGCAAAGTCACCCATCGAAACGACAACAGGGATGCTGTCTGCTTTGATATTCTGGATGGCGTGCCAGATGTCCTCGCTCGCGTTGGCGGAACCGCCCGGGCTGTTCACACGCAGAACAAGAGCCTTCACATCTTTGTCCTTGCGGATTTTCTTGAACATCTTCACCACGTCTTTACCCACTATACCGTCACCTGTTTCATCGGTAATCTCACCTTCCAGATAGACCACCGCCACTTTGTCTTTTGCTTTGGAGTCCGGGCGTTTGACGAGCGCCAGTTTGGAGGTTGTGATGGTGTTATAGTCTTTTGTGCCTGTATAGACGCGCAACAACGAATCCATATCCTGGGTATAGACGATCGTATCCACCAAGCCGGCTTTCACCTGCTCTTCTGCTTCCTGCAGGCCCATATAACGGTCGGCAAGGGCTTCCAGCTCTGCTACAGACAGATGACGGGAAGCACCTACTGCGCTCTTGAACTCGTCCCAGATACCGCCCATATATTCCTCCGTCTGCTTGCGGTCGGCGTCAGACATCGACGTGCGGAAGTACGGCTCCACCGCACTCTTGAACGTGCCAACTTTGAGGATTTGCATCTCCACGCCCACTTTCTCTAACAGACGGGTATAATACATCCTCTGTGCGGCAAGACCGTTCCAGTTGACAGCGCCCGTCGGGTCGAGGCATATGCGGTCGGCTACGGAAGCGATGTAATAGTTGATCTGGCTATAGTCCTTGGCGGAAGCGAGCACCCATTTGCCGCTCTGTTTGAAGTCCAGCAGCGCGTCACGGATCACTTTGGCGTTGGCGGGTTGCACACTCAGTTCGGCTCCGTCGAGCCATATACCTAATATCTTATCGTCGTTCTTCGCCAGACGGATGTTACTCAAGATGTCGTCCAGTCCGACTGTTTCCTGCTGCGCATAGTTGCCGTAAGGAACAGACCCCATCAGAGAGGCAAAAGGATTCTGCTCTTGCGCCTGCTCCACCAAGGTACCTTTGAGTTGCAACCGATAGACCGACTTATCCTGCAGCGTGACGGTAGAGGGAGAAAACATGTCTCCCATAATCCATCCGAGGATAGCACTGCAGAGGAAATACACTGCGAAGAAAATCAGGCAGCCGCCAAGGCAGCCTACTCTACGGCGCGGACGAGTCTGACCGTCCTGCGACCGGGTGTTTTGATTAAAGATCAACATAAGCCTTTGGGTTTAAAAGTTATTTATTATCGTTTAGTTTCAAATTAAAGGTCATCCTATGGTAAGGTGTAGGACCGTATTTCTTAAGAGCAGCATAGTGCGCTGCCGTCGGGTAGCCCTTATTGGAATCCCATCCGTACTGGGGGTATTTCTCATGGAGCCGCATCATATAGTCGTCCCGGTAGGTCTTTGCAAGCACGCTTGCCGCCGCTATCGACATATAGGTAGCGTCACCATGAACCACGGTGTCTGCCGGTATCTCCAATATCTCTCCTTCCGGCACGTAGGGTTTCCATTTGTTGCCATCCACCAGTATGTGTTGCGGCCGGACGGACAGTTGGTCCAAAGCACGCTGCATACCGAGGATGGAACATTGCAGGATATTGCGCTCGTCTATCTCTTCCGCCGTCACTTCCGCCACCGCCCAGGCCACCGCTTCGCGTTCGATCACGGGTCGCAATACGGACCTCTGTCTGTCGGTCAGTTGCTTTGAGTCGTTGAGCCATTCAAACTCCGGCACATCCGCTATCCGTTCGGGATCCAGAATCACCGCGGCAGCAAACACACTGCCCGCCAACGGTCCTCGTCCCGCTTCGTCGCACCCGGCTTCCAACACATTATGTATCATACATGGTTTCAACATCGTCCTTCGTTCCTTCGTACATCGTACATTTGTCCTTCGTACATCGTTCTTCGTTCCTTCGTACATCGTACATTTGTCCTTCGTACATCGTACATTTGTCCTTCGTACATCAAAATGGGTACCCTATTGCGAAATGGAAAGTCATATCGTCCTTCCAGCCCAACCCGTTGCCTGCTGTACGCCATTGCTTACCCTCTGCAATACGGCTCGGGTCGTGCAGCTTGACTCCGAAATCGACACGGAAGATAAAGATCGAGAGGTCGAACCGCACTCCCACACCATAACTCCACGCTATCTGTTTATAGAAATCTGCACCGAAGACTCCTCCGGGTTGCGACTTATACTCGCGGATGGTCCATATATTACCTGCGTCAAGGAAAGCCGCCAACTCCAGAAAACTGACTACCTTGAACCGGTATTCGATATTCATATCCAGTTTGATATCCCCCACCTGGAGATCGTACACCATGGAGTTTCCTGTTCCGCGGAAGGTACCCGGTCCCAGCGTGCGGGCCTGCCATCCGCGTACACTGTTCGCTCCTCCTCCGAAATAGCGTTTCTCGAAAGGCAGGACAGAAGCATTCAGATAGGGGACTGCCACGCCTATGCCTATATGTCCCACCAGATGATGCGCTGGCGTGATAACGCCATGATAGGTGAAGTTCACATCCCCTTTGGCGTACTGGGCAAAAGGTATTTTCCAAAGCATATGCTGGCCTGCTTCGTTCTGCGGCAGAGAAGCGGCTTTCGCCAGTCCGTACAGGACGTTGCCTGCCGTCTCGGCACGCACAGCAAACTGCAGATAAGAGCGGTTGGGGAAACGCTGGTTATAAGTAGTATAGGAGCCTGTATAGCTCCAGTCAAGAATAAAATGGTCTTCGTAACTGGCCTTCAGAACAGAGGCTTTTTCTATAAACTGCGTGCGGAACCTGTCAGACATCCAAGGTACATAGATATAGTTGATGTCTATGAGGTTGAACTGGTGTGTCCACCGGCTCCCGGGTCTGCGCGGGATGGTATAGCCGAGACCCGCGTTAGCAATCGTGCGCGTGTATTCCTCCGGCCGCTGCTGGTAGTTGTACGCCACATTGACCTTCACGTTCGACGCAAACAACAGCCCTGCCTCCGCCTTCGCTTCGATAGCCCGTCCTCCGTTGGCGCGCCACTCATATGAAGCGCGTCCGCCGATAGTCAGGACTTCTGCTCCATGGAAGATATTTTTATTCGAATAGTTTACTCCGGCGGCCACGCCCCAGTCGCCTGCGCTATACGTTCCTTCCACCTCCACGGCGAAAGAGTTCAGCCTGCCGCGGGAGATAGTCACATAGCAATCCAGCAAACTGTCTCCTACCGGGTTGAAAGCGACATCCACATATTTGACCGGAGCCAAGGCATTCATGCGCGCATAGGTTCTCTCCACCCGCCACTCGGCGTACCTGTCGCCGCTTCGCAAGCGGCTGGCGTTTCGCAAGGCGTTCTTCCTCAGGAAACGACGACCTGTCCAACTGTACTCGTTGCCATATCGGTCGCTGTCACGTTTCAGCACCACCGAGTCCGGCAAATGGCTCGGGTCGTAGTCTATCTGATAGTATATCTTGCGGAGCGAGTACTGCGTCCTGAGGCGTTTTAGTTCAGAGGAATCCAGTTGCGTCACATACGGCGCAAAATGGATGCGGAGATCTACCTCATGGGAAGCGAGCGAACTGTCGGCGGTGAACTCCAGCATCGATTTCTCGAAATAGAAATACCCTCTGTTGCGCAACGCAGTCGTTATACGTTCGCGTTCTTCGTCCAGGGTCTTGGTGGAGAACTGCTCTCCCTCCTGTATCTTGCACCGTTCGTCCTGAGCGATGCGCCGCACCGCCTCCTCCGGCAGATCAACCGTATAATGGCGGATCGTATAGGGTTTGTGGGCTGTGATAAGATAGGTGAGGTCAATCTTGCGGTTCTTGATTATTTTCTGCGTGTCCACCTCGGCATGGAAATAGCCCATGTTGTTCATCTGCTGGCGGAGCTGCTGCATACTGATGGCGGTCAGCTCCTCGTCGTAGATGACGGGTGCTTCGCCCATCTTGTGGGCATTGCGGGCCAGCCGTTTGTTGGCTTTCGTTGTCGTGTCCGAAGGAGCGGTGTTATAGACATGGAGCTGCAACTTCCAGAAACCGAAGATCTCGGTGTTCTGCTTTTGCCGCAGATAACTGCGCAACTCTCCGGTGGAGACGGATTTATCGTCCACACATTTCACCTTTGCCTTGTTCAACAGATAGTGCCCTTCCGGCACGAACTTAGTCGTGTTACAAGAGGCCAGCACTAATCCCAGCATCAGCATCCATACTATGTATCTCCTTTCACCGTTCACCTTTCAATTTTGTGTAGCGCTTCGCTGCTTAACCGCGTAGCACTCAACAGCGACCAAAGGTCGCACTCAACCGCGGCGAAGCCGCACTCACCTTTCCCCTCTCCTGAACTCCGCCAGAACGATAGCGGTAGCAATAGAAACATTCAGGCTCTCGGATGTCTCGGCGTCCTTGGGATAGGAGGGGATCCGTATCGGGTGGGTCACCATGGCGCGTACCTCCTCCGAGATCCCGTTTCCCTCATTGCCCATGATAACTACCTTTCTTCCCCCCTTTATGGGGGGACCGAGGGGGGCTTTGAGGACTTCATACATGTCCTTGCCTTCCAGAAGCGTGCCGTAAATTCTGACATCTGAATGCTGACTGCTGACGGCTTTCAGCCATTCCGCTAGATCCGTGTATTGCACGCGCACGCGTGCCAACGCCCCCATAGTAGCCTGAACGACCTTGGGGTTGTAGCAGTCGGCGGTGTCGTGCGAGCACACGATATCATGTACTCCGAACCAGTCGCAGGTCCGGATGATCGTCCCTAAGTTACCGGGGTTCTGCACTCCGTCCAAGGCGAGGATCAAATCCTGTCTGTCAGGCGAAGCCGGTCTGTCAGCCCATAGGGCGGTCTGTATTCCGTCAGCGATAGCGGTCTTTTTAAACACTGCAATCGTGCCCTGCGGCGTTTGCAGACCGCTCATCTGTTCGATCTCGGTACGCGTAGCGTTCTCCCCTTCGCGGTAGAGGGAGACCAGTTCAAAACCTTTGCGCAGTTCTTCTACGCATTTGTCTCCCTCCGCCACAAAGAGTCCGAGCTCGTCGCGGAATTTCTTCATCTGCAGCGACCGAACCTCTTTTATCTGCGCTTTACTAACGCTCAATTCTCAATTCTCAATTCTCAATTCTCAATTAATACGCGTTCATCTGCTCCTTGACGGTGTTATTGACGAAGTCGGCGAACTCCTGAATGGTCATGGAGCCCTTCTCCTCTGCGCCCTGCTGACGGACAGAGACGAGTCCTTGTTCCGCTTCTTTCTCACCGACGATGAGCATGTACGGAATACGTTTCAGTTCGTTGTCGCGGATCTTACGGCCGAGTTTCTCGTTGCGGTCATCGACGATCACACGCACATCCTGTTGCTCGAGGATCTCTTTCACTTTCCATGCGTAGTCGTTGGATTTCTCGGAGATCGGCAGTACGACCGCCTGGTCCGGCGTCAGCCACAACGGGAACTTACCCGCCGTATGCTCGATGAGGACGGCTACGAAACGCTCCATGGAGCCGAACGGCGCGCGGTGGATCATCACCGGACGGTGTTTCTGGTTGTCCTCGCCCGTGTATTCCAGTTCGAACCGCTCCGGCAGGTTGTAATCCACCTGGATTGTACCTAACTGCCAGCGGCGGCCGAGAGCGTCTTTGACCATGAAGTCGAGTTTCGGACCGTAGAAAGCAGCCTCGCCGGTCTGTTCGCGTGCCGGCAGGTTCATCTCCTTGCATGCCTCACGGATAGCGTTCTCTGCATGCTCCCAAATCTCATCCGAGCCCACGTATTTCTCGTGGTTGTTGGGGTCACGGAGAGAGATCTGCGCCTCGTAGTTCTCGAAATTGAGTGCTTTGAAGATGATATTGATGATCTCCATCACGCGGATGAACTCCTGCTTCACCTGGTCGGGACGGCAGAAAATATGCGCGTCATCCTGCGTGAACGAACGCACGCGGGTCAAGCCGTGCAGCTCGCCGCTCTGCTCATAACGATAGACGGTACCGAACTCCGCGCAGCGGAACGGCAGATCCTTGTAGCTCTTGGGGCTGTTCTTGTATATCGCACAGTGGTGAGGGCAGTTCATCGGCTTGAGCATATACACCTCGCCTTCCTCCGGCGTCGTGATCGGCTGGAACGAGTCCTTGCCGTAGTGGTCCCAGTGACCCGAAGTCATGTACAGCTGCTTGGAACCGATATGCGGCGTGATGACCTGCTGGTAACCGTAGCGTTTCTGGATCTTCTTCAGGAAATCCTCCAACCGCAGACGCAGCGCCGTTCCTTTCGGCAGCCAGATCGGCAGACCTTTGCCTACCATGTCGCTGAACATAAACAGCTCTAACTCCTTGCCTATCTTGCGGTGGTCGCGTTTCTTCGCTTCCTCAAGCAGTGCCAGATACTCGTCGAGCATCGCTTTCTTCGGGAACGAGATACCGTAGATACGGGTCATCATAGGCCGTTTCTCGTCGCCGCGCCAGTAGGCTGCCGAGCAGCTCAGCACTTTGACTGCCTTGATCGGCTCGGTGCTCAGCAGGTGCGGACCCTTGCACAGGTCGGTAAACGCACCCTGCGTATAAGTGCTGATATGGCCGTCCTCCAACTCGCTGATCAGCTCGCATTTGTAACTCTGCCCTTTCTCGCCGAACGCCTTCAGCGCATCGGCTTTGGAGATCATGCGTTTCTCCAGATGCTCTTTCCTGCCGCGCAGCTCCAGCATCTTGTTCTCAATCGCGGCGAAACAGGTGTCGTTGATCACCACACCCTCGGGCGGCATCACGTCGTAGTAGAACCCGTTCTCGATAGCCGGACCGATACCGAACTGAATGCCCGGATACAACTCCTGCAACGCTTCCGCCATCAGGTGGCTGGACGTGTGCCAGAAGGCGTGTTTCGCCTCCTCGTCCTCCCATTTGTGCAACTTGATTGCCGCATCCTCGGTAATCGGATAATTGAGTTCTACAATGCGCCACTCGTCTTTGAGCGGCTCTGCCGCAGTCTTTCGACTTTCGACTTTGGACTCTTTCACACTTGCGCACAAGACATCTTGTGCCAAACGGCTGCTGATACTCTCAGCTACTTGCAGCGGCGTCACGCCGCTTTCGTACTCACGGACGCTTCCGTCCGGAAATGTAATTTTAATCATACTTTTTTTTCTTTGAGCGGCTTAGCCGCGGTCTTTCGACTTGGAGCTAAGCGGTCTTTCGACTGTTTTATAAACCTACAAATGTTTACGGCTAGGGGCTGACAAATGCCCTTTCGCCAAATCGGGTACAAAGGTACAACAAAAATTGCACATACGCAAGCGTTCGGGCATTTTTTGCCAAATAAAAAGCGAAAAACTTTATCTTATTCGCATCAGAGCGGCATGAAATTCCTCCGGCGAGAGGTCGGAAGAGGCAATCACACGTGTCTTATAGTTATACACCGTATTGACGCTGTAGTTCAATATCTCGGCTATCACCTCGTTATGACTGATCCCCAGCCTGATGAGGGCAAAAATACGCAGTTGGGCGTTCATCAACTCGTCTTTCTTCAGCACCAGCCGCTCCTCGGGGCGCAGCAACGCATTGAAATCCTGCACAAAAGTAGGGTAAACCCGCAGGATAATGCTGTCCAGCTGGCGTTCGAGAACAGTGCGTTGCAAGCGCGCATCCGCTCCTTTCGGCACACTCAGCAGATCGCTCCACTGCCGGTTGACAGCATGCTGTTTTACATCCTGCTGGTATTGTTGCACGGCATTGATATACTGCGATCTCGATGTCAAGAGCGTACCAAGCAACTCTTCTTTCAGACGGTTGGCTTCCAGCAGACTCTGGTTCATCTGGTCGATCGTCTGCCGGGCGGCATGCACCGCCTTCGTTCGGTAGGAAAGGATAATGATAGCGGCTACGCACACCATCAGCAGCACCAGCACGATTGCCAGAAGAATGTAAGCCGCTACCGCCTGACGGTGAGACTGCTGCGAGTGGTGCTCCTCGATAATAGGCAGCAGAAGGGATATGCTCACCTGCCTGTGACGGGCATGATAACGGTTCGCATCCTCCATGGCTATATGGATATACCGGTTCGCCAACTCAAACTCTCCGCGTTCATAGAGCAGCTCCGCCACTACACGCAGCGCTACCGCTTCGTAAGTGGAACTCTTGCAGTCATAGACAGCAGCCTCTATCGCCTTGGACAACGCTGTTTCCGGATCACCCGTCTGGCGGTAGAGGTAAGAGAGGGAACTGGCGTAGATAGCTTTCTCGTGCAGGGTGTTACGGGAATCCGTCAGTGCCTGCTCCATACGCGATATACTCCGCTCGTAGTTGCCGCGGTGCATGTCAATAACCGCCAGAGGATACCAGTAACTGGCGGAGTCGGCGGGGCTGTAACGGTGCGCCAACTGAGTCATGAAACCGCATGCCTTCTCGCTGTATATACCCGATGCTTGCGCATTACCGGCAAAATCGCACATGTCGTATAGCAGGCGCGCGAATGTAAGAAGGTATTCATCCGCCAACACTCCGGACGTCATCTCCGGCAGAGTCTCCAACTGCTGGTATGCCTCGTGAAAAAGACCGCCGGAAAGGTACACAAAGGCCTGCGCTATAACCGACTCGGAGATCCGCTGCGAGTCGCCGCTCTCCCTCGCTTCCGTAGCCATATCCTCCGCATAAACGAGCGCTTTGTCGTAATTATACGATCTATATTCTTCATATAATTTCTTATATATCTCATACGGATCTTCGCATAAGTACGACAACCGGACTAGAGAGTCAATCCTATGCTGTTTGACAGCATCATAAGAGCCCCTTTGAACCAGTGTCTCATCTAACATTCTCAACTGTCTATCTATCTCATTTTCAGCACACAAAGAGACAGATAGCAACACCGAAAAGAAACTTAAAAGAAGGGATTTGTTTTTCATATTCATTGTATTTTGGGTGCAAAGATACAAAAAGATTTTTATGTATCAAAATATATTTTAAAATTTTTATATTTTTTATATATTTTTTGCGCACGTACATAAAAAGGTGTACCTTTGCAGCGAAATTATAACAAACACCCATGAAAAAGATTCTGTACTTCTGTTTTGTTTGCCTTCTGTTGGGGGCTTGCACCTCATCTAAGGAGCTCACTTCACCTGATGGGCATTTAACTCTTTTCTTTGATTGCGATGCTGATAATGGGACTATCCGGTATGCTGTTGCGCGGGACAGCGAACTCGTTATCGACCCGTCCGAACTGGGCATTATCGCCCGGGAAGCGGTTCTGACCGATCGTTTCCGGGTAACCGGCATTGACCACCACTCGGAGGACGCCACATGGGAGACGGTATGGGGGGAAGAGCGGTTGATACGCGATTGCCATAATGCCATGACCGTACACCTGCTCCATCAATCCGGAATAAACATGGATATAGAGTTCCGGCTTTTCAATGACGGTTTCGCGTTCCGATACATCTTCCCGGAGCAGGAGACCAAGACGCTGACCGTCACCGACGAAACTTCCGCTTACCGCTTCACCCAAAACGCAGAAGCATGGTCTATCCCCTGGCGCACCGAGTACTACGAGGGGCTCTGGCAGAAAAGACCGATAAACGGTCACATGGCAAACACCCTTGACACGCTCTGTTCACCCATTACGATTGAGTTTGCGGACGGCAGCTACGGTTTCGTCCACGAAGCGGCGCTGAGCGACTATCCCGCGCAAAATTTATATGTACGCGAGGGCGCGCTGCGCACGTACCTTACGCCGTGGCTCCAAGAGCCAATTAAAAATGAAGAATTAAAAATTAAAAATGAGGTAAAAGCGTACGTGGAGACACCCTTCTCCACCCCTTGGCGGATGGTTATTTTGACGAAGACCCTGCCGGAACTGGTGGCTTCGCGCATCATGCTGAATCTCAACGAGCCTTGTAAGATAGAAGACACCTCTTGGATCCGGCCGATGAAGTTTATGGGGATCTGGTGGGGCATGCATATCAAAACAATGACATGGGAGCAGGGTCCTATCCATGGTGCTACCACCGCAAACATGGTCCGTTACCTGCATTTCGCCAAGGAGCATGGTATAGACGCCGTGCTGGCGGAAGGATGGAACTTGGGATGGGAGGACTGGAAGCATTTCAATTTTACCACGCCTTACCCCGACTGGGACATGGACTATCTGAGCCGCCTGGCGGACAGCCTCGGCGTGCAGATCGTCGGACATAACGAGACAGGAGGCAACGCGGCGGACTATGAGAAGGATCTGGACGCGATATACAGCTACCACGCGGGGCATGGCATCCATGCTATCAAAACCGGATACGTGGCGCCTATCATCCGCACGACGGACGGGCTCCAGTGGAACAAAGGGCAGTCCGGTGTGCGCCATTACCGCAAGGTCATTGAGACGGCTGCCAAATATCATATCATGATTGACAACCACGAGCCGGTGATGCCGACGGGGCTGCAGCGCACCTATCCCAACCTACTCACGCAGGAAGGCGTGCGGGGCCAGGAATGGAATGCCTGGAGCACGGACGGAGGCAGCCCGTGCGAGCATGTGACGGTACTGCCCTTCACACGTATTATGGCGGGACCCGTGGACTACACACCGGGGGTCTTCCATTTCGAGAACCCCGTCATTCCTACCACCCGTGTCCATTCCACGCTCATGAACCAGCTGGGGCTCTTCGTCTGCTTCTATTCGCCGCTGCAGATGGCTTGCGACCTGCCGGAACACTATATGGAGCACCCCGATGCCTTCCGTTTCATCGAGGCTGTACCGTGCGACTGGGAGCGATCCCTCCTCCTCGACGGCAAGATCGGAGATTTCTGCGTCTTCGCGCGGCAGGAACGCGGTTCGGACAACTGGTATGTAGGCGGTATAACCGATGAACAGGCACGAGAGATCGACATTCCTCTGAGTTTCTTAAATGACCAAATGGTAAATGACCCATACGGCGAAGCAGATCGTTCGACCGGAGGGAGATTAGAAATGGTAAATTATAAAGCCGTGCTTTATCTCGATGCCGAGGATGCCAACTGGCAAACACGCCCGTACGCGTATGATATCGAAGAGCGGGATGTAACGGCCTCCGATACGCTCCATGTGCGTATGGCACCCGGAGGAGGATTCGCTATGGAGTTTAAAATCGCCGACAATAATAAATGACCCCAAAAATGAACCGCATTGTATCTCTTCTTTTCTTTGGATGTATGGGCATAGCCGTGCAAGCACAGGTCTATACTTTTGCAACCGACGCACAGGAGCGGGGGTATTACAACCGTCCCTATGAGCGTTACGAAGCCGAACCGAACCTGTGCGAAGCATCGGGAGTGTTCCTTGCTCCGTCGGACGACCAGCGCGACCTGCAGTCCGAAGCGTCGCACCAACAAGCCCTCCAACTGCGTAATACCACAGACAGCGTCTCATGGATCATCAACAAAGCCGGAGAAGGTCTCACGCTGCGCTTCTCGCTGCCAGACAACGAACAGGGCACCGGCAGAACCAGTGATATAGATATCTATGCCGGAGGCACGAAACTCAAGACGCTCCGTCTCGACAGCCGGTGGGCATGGCAGTATTGCAACGCCAACTACCCGCAGAACGCACCTCTCACGGGGAATGTCATTATCCGCATGCGGTTCGACGAGGTACACACCCGTCTGAGCAGGAAAATACAGACCGGAGAGAGGCTGACCATACGCAAGAGCGCCAACGATAATATCACCTGCACCATTGACTTTGCGGAACTGGAACCGGTGCCCGCAGCCGTAACTTTCGAATCCGTTTCCGGGAGCAACAAAGTGGCTTTCAACGGCAGCGGGGACATAGCCGATTTCATCGCGGCGCATGAGGGACAGACAATATACATCCCCGAGGGACGGTGGGAGACCGCCAAGCGCATCTACCTGCGCTCGCAGAATAACACACGCCTCATCGGAGCGGGCATGTGGTACTCCGAGATATACTACACCGCTCCGTCTGATAACATCAGCACCTATGACAAACGGGGCATAGAGGCGTCTTCGGACAACCTGGTCGTGGAAGGACTGTATTTCAATACCGCCTGCCGACAGAGGTATTATAACCAGGAGGACAGCAAGCAGGTAGGCAAAGCCTTCATGGGAGGCTGGGGAACCGGGTCTGTCATACGCAACTGCTGGGCGGAGCATTTCGAATGCGGCGCATGGATAGCGGATTACAGCGGCAAGAGCTCCAAGAACCTGCTCGTCGAACACTGCCGTTTCCGCAACAACTATGCCGACGGCTTCAACTGCTCCCAGGCGTCCGAAGGACATACCATCCGCTACTGCTCTTTCCGCAATAACGGAGACGACGACATGGCTTCCTGGAGCACCGGCAGAAGGACGAAAAACATTGAGTTCAGCTATTGCACTGCGGAGAACAACTGGCGGGCTTCTTCGCTCGGCTTCTTCGGCGGTACCGCTCCTTCAGCCCACCATCTGGCGATCTTCGATGCGCTCGAGAGCGGCATACGTGTCAATGCCGACTTCGCCGGCACAGGCTTTACTGCCGGATCGGCGGTCACGATACATGATGTCACAGTCTCCCATTGCGGATGCGTCTCAGGTACCAAAGGATCCAAAGGCGATTTCTGGGCTAACGCACAGGGCGCCGTCAACATAGGCAACACCAACTACTACGATGTACCTAATGTCCATCTGAATGATATCGACGTGCTCGACTCCAGAGGCAATGCGTTCTATATCCGGTCCAAGAGCGGCAAGAACCTCAACGGACTGACGCTCAATGACATCCGCATTGACGGAGCAGGAGGATACGGCATCTATTACAGCGGCGCAACCGGGGACGTCTATTATTGCCATCTGGAGATATACAACTGCGCCAAAGGCGAACAGACCGCGCACATGCCCACATTCGTGATCCATGAATGCGGAGAAAATACAGGAATCCCTTTTGAGTCCTCTGCCGACGGGGAAGAAACCGTCTATTACGACCTCCTCGGAAGACCGGCAACGACTCTGCAACCAAACTCGCTCTACAAACGAGTTATAAAAAAACAACATTAATTAATCTTTAAAAAAACAAAATCATGAAAAAGTTTTTCTTTTTCGTTGCAGCTTCGTTGGTAAGCGCAACAATGTTTGCTCACACGTTGAACAACCCTGTTGGTGAAGACGGTCGTTACATCGTTCGTTACAACTGTGCAGAAGGTGCTTTTGCCAAAGCGAACGACATGGTAGTTGACGAGACTTTCGTTTTCGCTATTGACGTGACCGGCACATGGTTGGAGGAATGGCTGAAAGGCACTCCGACGGCAGAAGGTGCTTCTCGCGGCATAGCAGTCAACAGCTGGACTAACTACGGTGACACCAACGGTGATTTCCGCCGTCTGAAACAGATTGCCGGTAACATCTGGGGTACGACCTGTAATTTCAAGCAACTGATGGTCAATCCGGATGAGTCTCCGAAAGCAGTGATGAAAGACTCTGTTGTCTATGTCTATGCGCAGATCTTCGGTTTCGAGTACACAAACGACAACCCGGGTGCCGGCTGGTGGATGTGGGCAGACCAGGAGGTTGCTACCTCTCAGGCAGACGGTTCGGACTGTCTCTTTGCTTTCGCTCCGTATGTAGAGGGACGTACCTCTGCCGAGCTGTATGCCGATGATTTCACGGACGGCGACATCTACGGCTTCGGAGTAACCGGCTACGCGGCTCCTTGTCTGGACGCTCTGCAGGCTATCGACAACGTAGAAGTAGAGAAGAAGGGCGCCAAGTTCATTGAGAACGGTATGCTCTATATCATGCACAACGGCGTTAAATACAACGCGCTGGGCGAGATGGTAAAATAATCTTTTTTGATTTCTGACTATGAATAAGACACGCTTATTGTTAGTTCTTGGCTTATGCCTTTTGTCTCTCGGCATCTACGCCAAGCCTGTCCGTGGCACGGTCACGGACGCATCGGGAGAACCTATCATCGGAGCCTCCGTTGTCATTGACGGGAGCACGGAAGGAACCATCACGGATGCGGACGGTGTTTTCGCTATCGATGCGGCACCCGGCTCTGCAATAAGTGTGTCTTATGTCGGATACAAGACGCAGCACCTGACGATCCAGGCGAACAAGGACCATTATTCGCTGGTGTTGCAAGAAGACACGGAGGTGCTGGAGGATGTGATCGTGGTCGGTTACGGTACTCAGCGTAAGAGTGACGTGACCGGTTCTATCTCGTCCGTCAGCGCCTCCGAGATCTCCGATTTCTCTTCCAAGTCGCTGGCGGAGAGTCTGAGCGGTCTCGCTGCGGGTGTGCAGGTCACCAAAGGAAGCGGAGCGCCCGGAGAAGCGGCGGATATCATCATCCGCGGTGCCGGTAGTCTGAACGGCATGGCGCCGCTATATGTCGTGGACGGCGTGGCGCAAGGTGCCGGATTCGATTTCAACATGCGCGATGTGGAGTCTATAGAGATACTCAAGGACGCCGGCTCTGCCGCTATCTACGGCTCCAAGGCAGCCGGAGGTGTCATCCTCATCACCACCAAGAAAGGTCAGGCGGAGCGCACCCGTGTGGACATCAACGCACGCGTAGGATGGCGCGACGTGGCGTCTAACATACGCCTCCTCGGCACCCCTGACTGGATCCGCGCCAGAGACGCTTGGGGAACAGGTTCTACATTGGATGTACTGGGAGTCACATCCGCAGAGGATCTGCCTAACACCAACTGGATGGGAGTCATGTTCGGCAGGGGACTCGAGCAGGAATACAATGTCTCGGCTTCCGGCGGAGGCGAGAAGACCAAGTTCTTCCTCTCCTTCGGCGTGCTGGACGAGAAAGGTACGTATATGGACACCCGTGCCACCCGCTATTCGCTGCGCGCCAATATAGACCATAAGATCGGCAAACATGTCTCCTTCGGAGAAGCGATCTTCGCCTCCATGGCTACCTATAACCCTTCTACTTCCTCTTCTATCTACAACCATACCGTACCTTTCCGCACGGTTCCGGTGGCGGAGGTGTATGACGAGAACGGCGATTACGCCCAGACCCCCATGTCGGTCGGCAGCGGTCCTAACTTCGCCGGTCTGGAAGCGGCTTACCATGCTTATCAGGACCGCAACTACAACGTCCGTGCGCAGGCGTATCTGGATGTGATGTTTATTCCCGGACTGGTATGGCATACCACCGGCTCTGCCGCTCTCGGCGCTTATTCCAAACGCCATTTCACCGAGTACAAGGACTTCGGTCCCGTGCAGGTAGGTGTCGATGGCGGCACACTGCATGCGCAGGCGGGGACGAACCTCAACCTGATGTTCAACTCCACCCTTACCTACGAGCACACATGGCTCGACGCCCACCATTTCAAGATCATGGCGGGTACCGAATGGTGGCGGCTGGACGGATATGACCTGTCCGCTACCGCCTATGGCTTCTCCGTACCCGTCGCCTCTTCTATCGCGCTGGGTTCCGCCGGAGCCACCAAGGATGCCTCCGACGGCATTCCGCAGGAGCGGAGAGGATCCGCTTTTGCGCGACTCAACTACGAATATAAAGGCCGTTACCTCCTGGCCGCCAACTTCCGTGCGGACGCTTCCGACCGTTTCGTCAAGAAGCACCGCTGGGGTTTCTTCCCCTCCGTCAACGCCGGATGGAGACTCAGCGAAGAGAACTGGGTCAAAGAGCCGGCGGGAGAATGGCTCTCCAACGCCAAGATACGCGCCAGCTGGGGTATTCTCGGTAATGACAATATAGCCCAGTATATGTATCTCTCCTCCTATTCGCTCAGCGGCGTGAGCCGGGCTTTCGACAACGGTTCCGTCGGCAAGACCGGAGCATGGATAGCTATTCTCGGTAACGAGAACCTCAAATGGGAGGAAGTGAACCAGGTGGACATTGGTCTCGACCTCGGTTTCTTCAACAACAGACTCACCTTCACCTATGACTATTACAACCGCCAGACGCGGGACATGCTCTATCAGGGATCGCTCTGCCTCACCGGAGGAATGAGTTATTATTTCAATTCCGACGACCCGGCGAACACCGTACCCGTCTATTTCAATGCCGGTATGGTGGAGAACCAGGGCCATGAGATCTCCCTCGGCTGGAACGACCGCAAGAAAGACTTCTCCTACGGCCTCAGCCTCAACCTCTCCATGAACTCCAACCTCGTCAAGCAGGTGGGTGACAAACCCGGTGCCACGACGATAGACAAAGGTCTGGACGCCTCCTGGCCGCTCCTTGCCCGCACCGAGGACGGCTACGCCATGTCGATGTTCTACGGCTATCGGGTATTGGGTATTTTCCAGACCCAGGAGGAAGTGGACCGCTATAACCAATACGCGCTGGACTCCTGGCGCGAAGCCAACCCCTCTCATCCTTACGGCTATGCCGCTAACGGACAGCCCCTCACCGCGGACGGAAAAGAGATGGGTATCTATTATCAGAACCAGTATACCGGCGTAGGAGACCTTATCTACGACGACAACGGCCAGGGACGCGTCACGCCTTCGTCCAGACGCTATATTGGCAACCCGTGGCCCAAACTGACCCTGGGTCTCAATGTCAACCTCGCCTACAAAGGCTTTGACCTCGCCCTCGTCTTCCAAGGGGCGTTCGGATTCGAGATAATGAACCTCATCAAGCCTTACACCCATATGTTCATGTCGGACAACACCACCGCGGCGATCTTCACCACCTCCTGTTTCGGCAAGGACAACACGACGGTCACCAACGACCCGCGTGTCGGATTCCTCAACGAGCATAACTCCGTCATCGGGGACGGTGCCGCCAACAGAAACTACTCCACCGTCTCGGGTTATCTGGTGGAGAAAGGCGACTATCTCAAACTCAAGAACCTCTCCTTCGGATACACCCTGCCGCAGAAATACAGCCGGAAGGCGAAGATGGAGAAACTGCGTGTCTATTTCTCCGCCCAGAACCTCTTTACCATCACCTCCTATTCGGGTATAGACCCCGAGATAGGCGGCAACTGCCTGATGTATAACGTGGACCACCAGAACCGCTACCTGCCCTCGCGGCTCTACAGCTTCGGTCTGGATATCTCGTTCTAACGTAACCCGTAACCCATAACCCATAACCCGTAACCCGTAACCCGTAACCCGTAACCCGTAACCCATAACCCGTAACCCGTAACCCATAACCCGTAACCCATAACCCGTAACCCATAACCCGTAACCCATAACCCGTAACCCATAATATATATAGAATTATGAAAAATCTCCTTCGTACATCGTACATCGTACCTTTGTACTTTATTTTGTCCCTTATTTTGGTCGGTTGCAAGGACTTCTTCAATATCGAAAACCCGCAGACTCTCTCTACGGCTAACTTCCCCGCCACGATGGAGCAGGTGGACCAGCTCGTCACAGCCGCCTATGCCCAGGATCATGCCATAGGAACCTATGCTTTCTATTGGTTCCCGATGGGTGTCTATCTCTACGACCATACCACCGATATCTACGGTTCGTACGACGAGCGCGCCACCTCCCAGGACAACTACACCGCTATCGACTCGCGGTATATCACCACCACTTATACCGACCTCTGCAAATGGGCCAAGTTCGCCACCACCGCTATCGAAGGTATCGCCCACTATCGCTCGCACGGAGCCAAGACGAACGAGCAGGAACAACTCGACTACATGCTCGGGCAATGCTATTTCAACCGGGCGCTGGCATACTGGCACGCACAGATCTTCTTCGAACTCCAGCCGGACGACCTCGGCTTCCCGATCATTGACTCCGTCATCTCCGATGTGGAGGGACTCAAACTCGCACGCGCTTCCGTCAAGGACACCTGGACCTTTATGATCCATGACGCTCAGGAGGCGGTACGGCTCCTTACCGGCGGACCCGCCGACCCCTTCCGCGCTACCGAATGGGCGGCGAAAGGACTGCTCGCTAAGATATACATGCAGTCGCTCTATCTCTTCCCCGAGAACGAAGAACCGGCTAAGAAACTGCTCGAAGACATCATCCTCACCTCCGGCAAGACTCTCGCTCCGTACGACGTGTATGCGGACATGTTCTTCGGCAACGAAGCGAACGAACATAACATCGAGTCGCTCTACGAACTGACCATGACCTCCGATTACAACCAGGACGGACCATGGGAAGGCTATACCACCGGCTCCGGAATGCCTATGGTCTATGCCCCGTGGTATGTGGATCTGGATGTACGTTTCCGCAAAGGACGGGAGGACCAGACCGATCCGCTCACCCAGACACGCGATGTCATTATCTCCAAGAAATCCTCGCAGTGGGGCAATAACTTCATCCATGACCGGAATATCGCCCGCTTCGGGTTCGGCAATTTCTACGGCGACACGCTCCCGCGCCTCACGCTCAACCCCGCTTATGACTTCAACGCTCCGCGCTCGCTCGACAACTACCCCTATAAGATCGCTACGCCTAATTACCGCGCAGAGGCGCTCGCACTCAAGAACGACCCGTCCAAAGTGGACCCGAGACTCAAACTCTTCGCAGGACAGCCTTATGTCGATCCGTATATCGACGCCAAAGGACGGGCTACCGTCTATGACCGCTCCTCCGAAGCGAACAACAGACCCGACCGGCTCGCTTGGGCGCACCGCAAATATACCAACACCCGCGGCGTGGAAATGGGACCTGCTCCTTACGGCAAGAACGAGTCCTCAGACTGCAATATCTATATCATCCGTATGGCGGATATCTACCTTCTCTATGCCGAACTCATGGCGTCCCGTGAACCCGCTACGGCACTCGAGTATGTCAATAAGGTCCACCGGCGCGCATACGGCTACGCTCCTGACGGCGCTTCTCCCGTGGACTATTCTTCACTCTCCGACCGCACCAAGACGCTGGACCCGTCCGATCCGCTGGCGAACGACCCGCTGCGATACGAACGGTGGGCGGAACTCTTCGCCGAAGGACAATGGTGGTTCGATATCAGACGGTATAGAAACGGAGACTCCGAGGCGGCGTACTACAAAGAGACCTCACACGGACCTATCACCTGGAAAGGCGAGTGCTCCTACGTCCAGCCTATCCCGCAACTCGAACTTGAACGGAACCATAACATGAAGCAGTCCGCCGGCTACCCCGGTATATAACAAAAAAGCACCCGCGGGTGCTTTTTTGGGTGGAGTGCGACCTTTGGTCGCTGTTGAGTGCGGCAGAGCCGCGGTTGAGTGCCTGCGGCGGTTAAACAGCGAAGCGCTACACAGAGCGGAGCTCGCTCAACAGCAAGCTCCGCTTGCGCTTAACCGTTGTGGGCGGTGTCGTACTCCTCGCCGCAGACCTTCCAGAGGTAGGCGGTCATGGTCTTTTTGCCGGTGGCGGAGTCCTTCTGGGCGATGAAGTCCAGCTGGTCCTGGGAGATCTTGTTCAGATCCTTCCGGCGGGTAGCGACCATCGCGCGCACTTCGGTGAAGCGCTCGCGGATAGCCAGTTCCTTGGCGGACGGCTGGGTAGAACGCTCGTACACAGTACCGACAG
>DFKE01000008.1 GCA_002373505.1 Bacteroidales bacterium UBA3653 | reverse complement strand
GAACTGGCGTTCCTGAATGCCGGTATCCGTATTGTGCTGAAAGACAAGCGTGTGGTTGACGCGGAGGGAAATTGCAAGAAAGAGGTGTTCTATTCGGAGAAGGGTCTGAGCGAGTTCGTCCGTTATATCGACGGCACCCGTACGCCGCTGATCAGCGAGGTGATCCACCTCAATACCGACAAATACGGTACGCCGGTGGAGGTAGCGATGATCTACAACACCGATTTCAACGAAAACGTACACTCGTATGTCAATAATATCAACACCATCGAGGGTGGAACGCACGTAGCCGGCTTCCGCGCCGCTCTGACGCGTGTCATGAAGAAATACGCCGAGGAGAGCAAGATGCTGGAGAAAGCCAAACTGAAAGACAAAGACGGTAACTCGACGATCGACCCGAACGATTTCCGCGAAGGACTGACGGCGGTTATCTCTGTCAAGGTGGCGGAGCCGCAGTTCGAGGGTCAGACCAAGACCAAACTCGGTAACTCCGAGGTAGCGGGAATGGTTTCTTCTGCCGTAGCTGAGGCTTTACAGAACTATCTGGAGGAACACCCGGACGACGCGAAGAAGATCGTGGAGAAGGTGATTCTCGCGGCTCAGGCACGTATCGCTGCGCGTAACGCCCGTCAGAGCGTGCTGCGTAAGAGTCCGCTCTCAGGAGGAGGTCTGCCCGGCAAACTGGCGGACTGCGTGTCGAAAGACGCAAGCGAGTGTGAGCTCTTCCTCGTCGAGGGAGACTCCGCAGGCGGTACCGCAAAGACCGGTCGTGACCGTGTACACCAGGCTATCCTGCCGCTGAGAGGTAAGATCCTGAATGTGGAGAAAGCGATGGAGCACAAAGTGTTCGAATCCGAGGAGGTGAGAAACATCTTTACAGCGTTAGGAATCACCTTCGGTACCGAAGAGGACCCGAAAGCGCTGAACCTCTCCAAGATCCGTTACCACAAAGTGATTATCATGGCGGATGCCGATGTGGACGGTGCGCATATCGCTACGCTGATCATGACGCTCTTCTTCCGTCATATGAAAGAGGTGATCGAGCAGGGACACCTTTATATCGCCTGCGCGCCGCTGTACAAGTGCTCGAAGGGCAGTTACAGCGAGTACTGCTGGAACGACCAGCAACGGATGGCGTTTATACAGAAGTTCGGTAACGGCGACGAGAAGCAGATCAAGACCCAGCGGTACAAAGGTCTGGGTGAGATGAGCGACGAGCAGCTGTGGGAGACGACGATGGACCCGGCACGCCGTGTGCTCAAACAGGTGACGATAGAGAACGCAGCCGAGGCGGACCGTATTATCGCTATGCTGATGGGTGACGACGTGGCGCCGAGACGCGAGTTCATCGAAGAGAACGCCACTTATGCCAACATTGATGCTTGATTTTGGTTTTCTCTTGGCATCTTTGGTCTTTCGGTTCGGTCATTATGCCCGCATAACTCCCTCACCGGAAAAACCAAATCTGCTCAAGACAAATTCCAAAATCGGAGAAATGCTTTGAAAGAGAGAAAAATGAGTGAACGGATGAAAATAGCCGTTTATTGCAGCGCAAAAGACAGTATCCCCGAGGAGTACCTGGCTCTGGGAGATGCGTTGGGAGCCTGGCTCGGTGAGCAGGGGCACACCCTCGTCTATGGCGGCGCTACGGGCGGATTAATGACCCGCACCAGCAATGCTGCAAAAGCCGCAGGCGCATATGTAGTAGGCGTCATCCCTCCGCGCATCAAAGCCGCCGGACGCAAAGCGGACAACTGCGATGAACTGTATATGGTTCAGAACATGTCCGAACGCAAGCAGATCATGAGGGACCTCTCGGATCTGATCGTTTGTCTGCCGGGCAGTTACGGCACGCTGGACGAGATGATGGACGCCACTTCCTCGGCTATCGTAGGAGAGCACCGCAAACCCCTTTTCGTCCTCAACTACAAGGGCTTCTACGAACCCCTCAAACAGCAGATCGAGTTGATGAGGAGCCTGCGTTTCATCCCGGAGCAAGAGGCCTTCAAACCGATCTTCGTGGACACACTGGAGGAGCTCTATGAGCTTGTTAAACCGTTAAATCGTTAAATTGTTAAATCGTTAAATAGTAAATTTATGAACCTGTTTACTGCCAGACTGACCGGCAAAATGCTCTCGACCGAAGCGTTCGAGAAAATGATTTATGAGATGCAGGAGCGTGTTAAACGCTACCGCATGATTGAGAAATCGCCTGAGTTGGCGGAGTATCTGGAGTTGAAGAAAACTGTTGAGAGTTCTGACTTTCAGGAACGTAAGAACGAACTCATCCACCGCAAGTACAAAGACACGGACGAAGGCAAGAAAATGACTGCCTATGAGCGTCTGCGTTCCGCTCTCAGCATGCGGCGTTACCGCCGCGCGGTGGAGAACGAAACATTCCAGGCTTTCCTGAAGTTCCGCGAAACGGACGATTTTCAGAAAATCAAGAGCCTGCGCGAGTGTCTCAAATCGGCTGAACTGCGGGCGTATAACATGATCTACCACTCGCCTTTCTACAAGAACTATCTGAAGGTGCTCAATTCGCCGGAACTGCGTCAACTGACCGAGTTGGAGAAAGAGATCCAAACGGAGGATTTCCAGAAACGTCATGCCCTCTGGGCGGACGCCAAGCGGTGGCAGCACTCGGAAGAGTACAAGACCGAGCAGCGCTATCTGGAGTTGGCTAACTCGGACGATATCAAGTTCTACTACGCCCAACGCGAAGAGAAGATCGACTGGGCGGAGCTCTTCCGGCCTTCTTTCGACGATGACATGTCGTCGTCCAAGAACTGGAAGGCAGGATTCGGATATGCCAATCCGGCTATGAAGGACGGCCATTCCCGCACGTCGGAACTGCAGGCATACAACGGTGGCAAGAACACCTTCTTCGTGGACGGACGTATGGATCTGGAGACACGCGAGGAAAGCAAGAAAGCCGTGGCTTGGGATGCGAAGAAAGGATTCGTCGAGCACATCTTCAACTATACATCGGATGTGATGAACACCAAGGATGCGTTCGCGCAAGAGTCCGGTATGTTCATGGCTAAAGTGCGCAGCCAGGGTGCAGGACACCATTTCTTCGGTCTGACGACCGGCAAACAGAACAGCCCGATGGTGGCCTTGTACCATTATAACGGAAAAGTGCATCAGATGGGTCTCGTGAACGGTGCCAAGACACAGATGGCGGACCTGACCGGTATGTTGCGGTCGATGTATTACGTCTATACTTTCCGCTGGACCAAGAACGAACTGATCTGGTATGTGAACAATATGGAGTTGCTGCGTCTGCCGAACAGACTGCCGAAGGAGGCGATGTTCTTCCTTGCACAGAGCTGGCTTCCGGGCAACGAGAAAGGCGGTACGGGCAAACTGAAAATACAATGGGCACGGGCCTTCCGCGGAGTGGAAGACTCTGCACTCGCACAACGCAAGGAAACGGAAGAATAATATGTTCCTCATTGCCGGCAACTGCGCGATAGAGAGCCGCGACACTACGCTCAGGACAGCGGAGACACTCCGCGCCCTTTGCTATGACTTGGGCGTCACGCTCTATTATAAATCCTCCTTCGACAAGGCGAACCGTACTTCGGCTTCGCCGCGCGGAGTGGGGATGGAGGAAGGCTTGCGCATCCTGCAGGAGGTGAAGGAGCAGTTCGGTCTGCCGATCCTGACAGACGTGCATGAGAGCGCACAGTGTGCACCCGTGGCGGAAGTGGCGGATGTGCTGCAGATTCCTGCCTTCCTGAGCCGTCAGACAGACTTGTTGCAGGCTACAGCGGAAACAGGCAGGATAGTGAATGTCAAGAAGGGCCAGTTCATGGCTCCATGGGACATGGGAGGAGCTATCGCCAAGATCGAACAGGTCTCTCCGAATGCCGCTAAAGAGGGGCGCGTCTGGCTCACGGAGCGAGGATCGTCTTTCGGTTACGGAAGGCTGGTCGTGGACATGACCTCGCTGGTAGAGATGCGCCGATTCGGATGTCCGGTCATTTTTGATGCTACCCATTCCGTACAGCAGCCTTCTTCGCAAGCCGGTGTCACCGGAGGAAACAGAGAGATGGTGCCGTACCTCATGCGTGCGGCGATGGCGGTAGGCGTGGACGGGCTGTTCATTGAGACGCACCCGGATCCCGAGCGCGCGATCTCGGATGCAGCTAACCAAGTGCGCCTCGCTGACATGAGAACGATTCTGGTGCAGGCGCTCAGGATAGACGAACTGATAAAGCAGGATAAACTGGAATAAAAGATAAACTGGAAAAAACTACATAGATGGAGAAGACAATTACCATTTTCTGTAAAAATACCCGCACTTACCACAAAGTGCCGCGGGGGATTTCGCTCATTCAGTTGAAAGAACTGATAGGAATTCGATTGAAATACCCGATCATAGCGGCGCATGTGAATTATAAAGTGGAGAATTTGGATTTCCTGCTCTACAAGCCCAAGGATATAGAGTTTCTGGATGCCAGTTCGCCCTCGGGCATGCGCGCCTATGTGCGTACATTGAATATGGTATTGGCATGCGCCGTGAATGAACTCTTCCCGGAAATGGACCTGCGCGTGGAGCACCCCATCAGCAAAGGGTATTACTGCACCCTGCAATGGCACCAGAGCAAGGACTCCAAGATGGATGAGGAGAAAGAGCCGCCGGTGGTAACACCTCAGATAGTTGCGGCGATCAAAGAGCGAATGCTGCTCATTATCCGTGAGGACCGGCCGATCATAGAGGAGGAGAAACAGACCAAAGAGGTAATGGGTATGTTCGCCGAACGGTACAACAGCGAGTCGTCGATCTTCGAAGCACTCGGAAACCCGTACTGCCGCTATTTCCGCATGGGCGACTACATCGACTATTACACGAATGTGCTGCTGCCGTCTTCCGGATATCTGAATGTGTTCGATCTGGAGCCGTTCAAGGACGGGCTGCTGCTTAGAATCCCCAATAGAACCAACCCTACTATCTTGGAAGATTCCGTTGCGCAGGATAAGATGTTTACGATCTTCCAGGAATACAATCGTTGGAACAAACTGCTTAGAATAAACAATGTAAGCGACTTCAACGTGGCTTGCAAACAAAATAAATCATTCGGTCTTATCAAACTGGCGGAGGCGCTGCACGAGAAGAAAATAGCCCAGATAGCCGACTCTATCGCCGAGAAACGCCCCAGAATAGTCTTTATATCCGGAGCCTCTTCTTCGGGAAAAACCACCTTCTCCAAACGTCTGCAGATCCAGTTGCTGGTTGACGGAATACGGCCGGAAGTCCTTTCCATGGACGATTATTTTGTGAACCGCGTGGACACACCCAAAGATGCGAATGGCGAATACGATTTCGAGGATGTGAATGCGGTGGATCTGCCTTTCTTCCGCGAACAGATACATGACCTGCTCGACGGACGGGAGGTAAACCTGCCGACGTATGATTTTACCAAAGGGGAGCGGGTCTTCCGCGGCAATAAACTGAAGTTGCAGAAAGACTCTGTCCTGGTTATCGAAGGACTGCACGCGCTTAATCCTTGTATCTTGCCGGATGTGGATAAATCCCTTACCTATAAGATATACGTCTCAACCCTTACGACGATCAATATCGATAATCATAACTGGATTCCTACAACGGACATACGTCTGTTGCGCCGCATTGTGCGCGACTACAAATACCGCGGCTTCTCTGCGCAGCAAACGATAGCACGGTGTCCGTCCGTTATCCGAGGGGAGACCAAATGGGTGTATCCCTTCCAGGAAGAGGCAGATGTCATGTTCAACTCTGCGCTGATCTTCGAGTTCGCCGTCCTCAAACGGCATGCGGAGCCGATCCTTTCGGAGGTGCCTAAATTCTGCGAGGAATACAGCGAGGCGCACCGCCTGCTCAAGTTCCTCCAATATTTCGTGCCGGTACCGGAGAAAGAAATCCCGCCTACATCCTTCCTACGCGAGTTCGTCGGAGGCTCGTCCTTCCGCTATTAATGGCACGGAAATTGCACGGACAAATTACAAATAACAAATCACAAATAGATTGATGAAATTAATTTTAGTTATATTATTGACGATTTTTGACTCGTTACCGGGTATGCAGATCGTTCAGGATAGCGCAATAGCGGTCTTGCTGGACGAAGCGGTGAACGGGAAACGCGAACTGGTGGAGATGGACGGATATCGCGTGCAGATTTATTCTTCCAACCAGCAGCAAATTGCTAAGAGCGAGGCTCTGGATCTGGAGACCAAACTGAAAGAGAAAATCAACCAGACCCTTTATGTCCAGTATTTGCCGCCGTTCTGGAAAGTACGTCTGGGAGACTTCCGTACGTACGACGAAGCTAAGGAATATAAGAAACTGTTCGTGCAGCAATATCCCGAACTGATGGGGGATACGTATATTGTGCGCGATAAAATACAAGTGTTGCAATAATGGACCTGCAGGAATTTCATGAGAAACCGGAGGTGACTGCGGCTGTTGCCGAAGCGGTGGAGAAAACATTGTCGCTGATAGGGGAAGACCCTGCCCGTGAAGGACTTGTCAAGACGCCGCGACGTGTAGGAAAAGCGCTCCAGTTTCTGTGCAAAGGATATAACGAAGATCCGGAGGCTATCTTACGTGCCGCCCTTTTCGAAGAGGACTATCGCCAGATGGTGGTGGTCAAAGATATAGATTTCTATTCCCTCTGCGAACACCATATGTTGCCTTTCTTCGGGAAGGTGCATGTGGCATATATCCCTAACGGAAGGATCACTGGACTCAGTAAAATTGCCCGCGTAGTGGATGTATATGCGAGGAGGCTTCAGGTGCAGGAGAGGCTGACTACACAGATCAAGGACTGCATCCAGAATACCCTTAATCCGCTGGGAGTAATGGTCGTCATAGAGGCGGAACACCTTTGTATGCAGATGCGGGGCGTGCAGAAACAACACGCTATGACCGTCACATCCGACTTCACCGGCGCTTTCACCCGTCAGGAGACGAGAGAAGAGTTCCTCAAACTTATCAAGGAATAAGAAAGCAGGCAATTGCCTGCTTTTTCTTTTATCGTATTACCATGATTTTCACTACGGTATGTCCGCCATTGGCATTGCACATCGCGCTATAAACGCCCGGTGTGGCTTTTCGTCCGTTCGGTAACCTGCCGTCCCATACCGCTATGCCACCATGGCTCTTGGTCTTACAAACCAGGTTGCCGCCTGCATCAATAATATTGACCGTTGTATTTTCCATCAACCCGCAGATACTGATCATGCCGCTGTAGTTCGGTCGGACAGGATTAGGGAAGGCATAGGCTCCGCTCATGTCCGGCTGCGCTTCACTCGCATCGCTGCGGTAGGATGCAATACCGAGGTCGGTTCCGACAAACACTTCGCCGGTCTTGGGCATGATAGCAATCGACTGGATGCCGTTTGACGGCAGCAGACTGTTGTATTCCGTGAAATGCGCTACGGTTATTGTATCGTCTTCTATCAGGTACAAACCCGAGTTGGCTGTGCCTATCCATATTCTGTTTCCGCCATCTACCGCCAGACAGTTGATCTGCTCGTCGCCCAAGAGGTAGTCGCCTAATCCTGTGCCGTCATTGCGGGGAATGATAATCCGCCGGCAAGCATTGGAACTGAAGAAATCCACCTCTTTCGGGATTAAGATAAGACCCTTATCCGTTCCGATCCAGATGCGGTTCGTCTGGTCCTGGGCAAAGCATCGGAGCTGTGTCGGTGTCAGTACATTCCCGTTTTGATCCACGAACGAACTGCGGGCTACGCATCGGTCGTCGCCGGAGATAGTGGGGGTTCCTCCGTCGTCTAATAAGATCAACATCGGTTCTACACGTTGGCTCATCAGCCATTTCCATTGGCTGTGACGACGGTCTGGCCAGATGCCTGTGGGAGTCTCGTATTTCAGTTCTTTGCCTCCACTACGCAGATTCAGACCATACCAGATGCCTGAAGGCGTAACTATATGCACCGGCTTGCCTGTCTCCGTCGCGTTCAGCAGCCACAAGTTACCTTGTTCATCCATCATCGCACCGTCTGTTCGGGTGAAATAGTAGTCGCTCGTCTCGGCGGTGGCTGGCCGTAATGTACTATTGCTGCTGTCGTAATGCTTGACCGCTTTGTAATTGCGGAATTCAAACACACCTGTTCCGAACGTGGTTACGTAGAAATGTCCCGGGTCGGAGGCATCCACTCCATAACCTACTGCATCGCGGATATCGTGCCCTGTATAATACCATGTGTTCTGCCATGGAATACCTCTCCATTGCGTGCCGTCATAAATACTCAAGCTGCTCTGTCTGCCGTATTGCGTTGCCCATCGGCCGCCCGGAGATACATATAACTGGTCATGGGCAATATCCAGATGATAGCCGAAATTGCTTAGCGGGCCTACAGGATGGAAACTCTCGTCGCCGGATGAACTCAGCCGGACCAGACCTTTGTCCTCTTCTGCTAACCAATATTCTCCATTCGTATAGACTGCATCATTGGCTGTATAATGATCGCTCAAACCGCTGAATGTATCGTCATCCATTAGCCTGAAGAGGCCTTTCCCGCTTTGATAGGTCAGTAACTGACGGCCGCTTGCGTGAATCCATTCCAGCGGCTCGGATGTGACCAACTTCCATTCGGTTCCTGCCTGGCGATATAAGGAATCATGTGCCAGCACATAGATCTGCCCGTTATGTACCTCCGCTTGCTGGATCTGCTCGAACGGAATCAAATCTGACGACCAGAAGGAGAAATCTACCAGATTGTCGTTCAACGATGCACGATACATCCGGTCGAAGGAGAAAGCATACAGCGAATCGCCTTTTTCGACGATCTGCTGCACCTCGATGCTGGCCGCGTCCTCTCCGATATAATACGTGTCACTCACCTCGCCTTTACGCGGATGAATGGCAATGATACCGAACGGCATGGCTAAATAAGTCTGTTTCGTTCCGATACATATGTCGTTGATTGTCAGTGCCATAGAGCCTGCTTTCATCGATATGTCAGGCATTTGGCTTACTTCGCCGTTTTCGTCTATCAGATCGACATGTCCGTTTCCGTAGGCGATGATCAGTCTGCCGGACGAGGGGTCGTATGCGATATGAATAATTCCTGTGCCGTTCAGTCCGTTGGCTTTGCTCCAATATACGATCTCATTGTCTGCTCTGTCTATGCTGAATAGCGAACCGTTGGCTATGGCATAAATGGCTTTGGGGGTTGCCGCTATCTCTGTGGGGTTGGAGTAGGATAGATGTAATTTCCATCGCTGCATACTACCCTCGTCCTCTGCTGTTTCTGTGTCCGGTGCCTCGTTAAGGCCTTCGCTCGGACCGTTCGGGTCGTATTCCACTAATCCTTCTGCAGTCCCGATCCATAGATGTCCGTCTGAACTGCTGGTCAACGACAAGATACCGTTAGCTGACATCGCCGAGTTATCCGTCGTATAGTGTGCAAGGATCTCGGTCGCGGCTTCGTTTAACTCATATACTCCCAGGCTCTCTGTACCGATCCATATGTGCCCGTCCTGGCTCTGGCAGAGTGCTTTGACATTCATCTCTCTGACGGGATTCTCGCCGTTGTTGTCCGTCACATCCGGTTGGACGATTGCGTCCGAGAGGAAGAAATCCGTACCGCCATCAATATAGGCTGCACCTTGTTCTGTGGCTATCCATACACGCCCTTGGCGGTCCTGCATCATAGCATATATATTTACCGGCTTGAAGCTTCGCCCTGCCTGGTTCACCCATTCTCCCCGGAAAAATGCCCGGTCGTCACTCGTTTCTTCGGGAGTGCCATGGTCGTCCAATAGCACTAATCCCGGTTTTTTATATGCGATACCAACCCATTTGTACTGCTCGTTGCGTTTGTCAATAAGTATGTCGCATGGGATCTCTATTGACAGAGGCTGCTCTTCTATGACAAGCGGAATGCCATAGAATGAGTTGCCGTCTTTGACAATGATAGGTGTGGGGCTGGCGGTATTGAGAAACCATAGACGGCCGTTCCTGTCGTATTGGGCTCCGATGAGACGCGTGTATTCCTTCGGGTTGGACGAAATGGCAGAGGTGATCACGCCGTTAGCCGTTGTATGATTGACACAGCGATTGCCGAGAAACTCATAGAGTCCGGTTCCGTAACTGGTGATAAAATAGTGGTTGGAGTTGCGCGGATCCACCGCTACGTTCATCATATCGCGCGCTTTGCTCACGCCGGCTTGTGCGCGGATGGAGTCTTCGTGGATATTCGTCCAAGAGCGGTTGATATAACGCATCACATGGCCGCGCTCGTTGTTTTGAGAGGTCCAGCGGCCGCCGGCTAACATGAATATCTGATTGCCGGCAGACGAGATATAATACGGTTTGTTCACCAGAGGACCTTGGGGCTTGTAAACCCGCCTTCCTGTCGGACTGTAACGCACGATCCCTTCTCTATGACCCGCATACCAGTTGCTTGTCGCGTCCTTATAATGAATACCTTTCTCGCTGTCTCTGCTTACGCGACCCGCTGGCTCACGCTTCCATACGCGGTAATCCACAAGGTTGGCGTTCAGTCTGGCGCAGAATAAACTGTCGTCCGTGAAGGCATAGATGCTGTCTCGGGCAAGCAGCACGTCTTTTACGTCTAGCTCCTGACCGCCGGGACGCAACCAATAACTGTCTACTAACTTGCGTTCCCTCATATCCAACGTCTGAATACCGTAAGCTGTAGCCAGATAAGCGGTCCTTCCGTTGATAGTAATATTGTAGATCGTCTTGCGCTGAGTCATGTCTTTGGTATATAACTCGCTGATATACTGTACGCCGCCGGATGTGAGAATATCGATCTTTCCCGTGCCGTAACCGATGATCAACTGTTTGCCTGTCTGGTCGTAATGGATACAAGTGATGCCGGTTCCGTGCAAACCCGATTGGTTGTTATATACGCGGATTTGCTCGTCTTGTTTGCCTACGCTGTAGATGCTGCCGTCCGATAAGGCAAATACCTGATCATCCGACATCGCTATCTGGGTCACGTTGTTATATGCAAAATGCGTCGTCCATTTGCCCGCATATAGAAAAACGGTCGTGCAGACGCTTAAAATCATTAATATGGCTCGTCTATAATTCATAAATTCCCAATCGTGTTGCCGTTTTTAAGCTTTGAGCAGTTTCACCAACTCGGTTAAGGCTTTGGCGCGATGGCTGATGCTGTTCTTTACCTCTGCCGGTAGTTCGCCGAATGTCTTGTCGTAGCCTTCCGGAATGAATATAGGATCGTATCCAAATCCGCCTTCGCCGTATTCTGCTTCGGCTATCCGGCCACGAACAATACCCTCTACCTGACACTCTTGATCATTGGTAATCAATGTGATAACTGTCTTGAAATGACAATCTCGGTTGCTCTCTCCCGCTAACTCCCGCAGCGCCTTTGCTCTGTTGGCTTTGAATATCATCATTTCATCGTGAAGTGGACTCCCGGAGATTATTTCATCCCTCTTTGCGCACCGGTTGTCGCACATGAGATACCATCTGGCGGTATAGACTCCCGGCTTGCCGCCTAATGCGTCTATCTCCAGACCCGTATCATCGGCGAACACACCGTCTATCTGACTGCTGATAGATGATGGCTGACTGCTTATAAATGCGGCTACTGTGTCCGCTTTGATACGGCTGTTTTCTGCCAGAGTCCTACCCGTCTCGTCTATCTCTTGGTCAAAACCGATTTCGTGAAGACTCAGAACCTCCACGCCGGCTGGCACCATCGCACGTACTTCCGATAACTTATGCGCGTTATTGCTCGCAAATACTAATCTCATACCTCTTTCACCTTTCACTTTTCACCTTTCACCTTTCACTTTTCACCTTTCACCTTTCATCTTTCATCTCACCCATGTTTGGTTGCGTCCCAGAAAACCGCGTCTGTCCAAACTGCCGCGTAGCACCAGCTTGCCGTCTTTCATATAGATCTTCCCGTAATAGAACTTGCCGCTCTCCGGGTCCAGCACTTTGCCGCCTACCAACTGACCGCCTTCAGCCTTCATCCCGCGGATGATTACCAGACCCTCGATCGGCGCATTGTGGTCCGCGTCCTTGCATGCTTCGCATTTCAAGTCCAACTCCTGGTACATCAACAACTTGCTGACCTTGCCGTAGTATAATCCGTCCGTGCCTTTGTATATCGTTACGATGGAGCGGCGCTCACCCGTCTTGTCATCTACTGTCGTCCAATCACCCAGGATAGCACTCAACTGTGCACTCGCACCGGCACTCATCAATAACGCTAACAGCGCTAAAATAATCCGATTTTTCATATCTTTGCATAGTTTAGGCTGCAAAGTTACTATAAAAAATCCGAATACGCAAGAAAAACTTGTTTTAATTTGCTATTTGCAGAATTTTGCAGGCGTATTTTCTGACGAAAATGTATTTATTAGTGCCCAAATTTACGATGAAAAGCCCCGAATAGGTGCGTTTTTGCACTTTTTTTGCATTTTTTTGCCAAAAAATTTGGTCAATTCAAAAAAAAGCAGTACTTTTGCACCCGCTTTCGGATGAAGATAGCATTTGATCTTCTTTTTAGAGTCAAAAAGTTGCGGAAATAGCTCAGTTGGTAGAGCACGACCTTGCCAAGGTCGGGGTCGCGAGTTCGAGTCTCGTTTTCCGCTCTTTTTTTTTGCCGTTAGGCAAAAGAGGGTCCAAACAACCTCGGGATGTAAAACGTAGTTTTGCAGACCGAAAAAGCGTAGCACAATACGTAGGCGTAATCGAGCGGCTTGCCGCGAGTCACGAGAAGTATTGATGCAAGCGCGCCCAGATGGCGGAATTGGTAGACGCGTGCGTTTCAGGTGCGCATGCCGCGAGGTGTGCAGGTTCGAGTCCTGTTCTGGGCACAACGCTCTTTGATGAAGAGTCGATCTTTAACTTACGAAACTCGGGATGTAAAACGTAGTTTTGCAGACCGAAAAGCGTAGCATGACACGGAGCGTTATACAAGCGTGAAACGCGCAGTCACGCAAGTGTCAATGCAAGCGCGCAGGTGGTGAAATTGGTATACACGCTACTTTGAGGGGGTAGTGGTCGCAAGATCGTGTGAGTTCGAGTCTCATCCTGCGCACTTAGGAGCATCTTCTTACGAAGGTGCTCCTTTTTTGTACCTTTTATACGCGCGCACGCGCACGTTCCATATTATTATATATATTACACGGACGGGCAATCCATGAAAAACCCTCTTGACCCTTTTTCCTGACTTTATGCTGAAAAATAGCTATTTTGGGCAAAATTTTATATCACTGATTTTCAATGACTTACAAAGAAAGTGCTAAAAAAGTGCATTTTTTTTGCAAAAATATTTGGTCATATCAAAAAAAAGCAGTACCTTTGCACTCGCTTTTGAGAAACAAGTGTGTTTCGATTTTCTCTCGCAGAGCGAGTATTAAAAAATCAGAATCTTCCATGAAGGTCCTAATTTTTTTGCGCCTTACGAAAGCAAAAGCAATTGAAAGATTGAAACAATTAGTGTAGTACAAGAACTGAAATAGGTTCCCGAAAAATTCTACACTTGATAAATTCGATTATTCTGAGCTATCTTATAAATTTCTTTTACAACGAAGAGTTTGATCCTGGCTCAGGATGAACGCTAGCGACAGGCCTAACACATGCAAGTCGAGGGGCAGCGGGATTGAAGCTTGCTTTAATTGCCGGCGACCGGCGCACGGGTGCGTAACAGGTGTGCAATCTGTCCATAGTCGGGGAATAGCCCAGCGAAAGTTGGATTAAAGCTCCATGTGTCACGAGGCCGCATGACTTTGTGATGAAACGTAAGGACTATGGGTGAGCACGCTTCTGATTAGGTAGTTGGTGGGGTAACGGCCCACCAAGCCGACGATCAGTAGGGGTTCTGAGAGGAAGGTCCCCCACATTGGAACTGAGACACGGTCCAAACTCCTACGGGAGGCAGCAGTGAGGAATATTGGTCAATGGGCGAGAGCCTGAACCAGCCAAGTCGCGTGAAGGATGAAGGTTCTATGGATTGTAAACTTCTTTTGTCCGAGGGTAAAGGAGGCTACGTGTAGCTTTTTGCAAGTATCGGACGAATAAGCATCGGCTAACTCCGTGCCAGCAGCCGCGGTAATACGGAGGATGCGAGCGTTATCCGGATTTATTGGGTTTAAAGGGTGCGCAGGCGGGTTTTTAAGTCTGTGGTGAAAGCGTGCGGCTCAACCGTACCAAGCCATGGAAACTGGAGATCTTGAGTGCAAACGAGGTAGGCGGAATGTGATGTGTAGCGGTGAAATGCTTAGATATGTCACAGAACCCCGATTGCGAAGGCAGCTTACCAGCATGCAACTGACGCTCAGGCACGAAAGCGTGGGTATCAAACAGGATTAGATACCCTGGTAGTCCACGCAGTAAACGATGAATACTAGCTGTTGGCGATATATGGTCAGCGGTACAGCGAAAGTGTTAAGTATTCCACCTGGGGAGTACGCCGGCAACGGTGAAACTCAAAGGAATTGACGGGGGCCCGCACAAGCGGAGGAACATGTGGTTTAATTCGATGATACGCGAGGAACCTTACCCGGGCTTGAAAGTTAGCGACGGCGGATGAAAGTCTGCTTCCCTTCGGGGCGCGAAACTAGGTGCTGCATGGTTGTCGTCAGCTCGTGCCGTGAGGTGTCGGCTTAAGTGCCATAACGAGCGCAACCCTTGCCGTTAGTTGCCAGCGGGTGATGCCGGGAACTCTAGCGGGACTGCTACTGTAAGGTAGAGGAAGGTGGGGATGACGTCAAATCAGCACGGCCCTTACGTCCGGGGCGACACACGTGTTACAATGGCAGGTACAGAGGGTTGCTACCCCGCGAGGGGATGCTAATCTC
>DFKE01000007.1 GCA_002373505.1 Bacteroidales bacterium UBA3653 | reverse complement strand
CATCGTTGATGAAAACTATATACGGCGCCTTGCCGGTGACATCCGGCGAAGCGCAAGTGCTGGAGTATGACATGACAAAAATCCGCCGCCGCAAACTGCCTTACCTGCGCAGGCGGTTAGGTATTATTTTCCAGGATTATAAACTGCTGACGGACCGGTCTGTGGAAGAGAACCTGCTTTTCGTTCTCCGCGCAACGGGGTGGAAAGACAAAACGCTCATGAAAAATCATGTGCGGGAGGTGCTGGAGCAAGTAGGAATGGAGACCAAGGCTTACAAGAAGCCTTATGAACTTTCAGGAGGAGAACAGCAGCGTGTCGTGATAGCTCGAGCATTGCTTAATTCTCCGGAAATGATCCTTGCTGACGAGCCGACAGGAAACCTCGATACGGAAACCGGCCGTGAGATCATGGATCTGCTTTATTCTATCTCGCAGGCGGGGATTACGGTGCTGATGTCCACGCACAACCCTCATTGGCCGGAGGCGTATCCGGGCAGGAAACTGTTTTTCGATAACGGGGTGATAAAGGAATGACACTTCCCATCTATTTGGTAGGATATATGGGTGCCGGCAAGACGACTGCCGGACGGCTGCTGGCAGAGAAACTCGGCTGGCATTTTGTCGATCTGGACGATGCGTTCAAGGAGATACACGGGCTCTCAACGGCAGATTATATCCGGACATTCGGAATAGAGGAATTCCGCAAGAAAGAGAAATATGTAGTTGAGGATTTGGCAGACCAAATACCATTTGACAACATCATCTATGCTACCGGAGGCGGCTATCCGTGCTGGGAGGACAATATGGAGTGTCTGCGCGAGTTAGGCACCAGTATCTATATACGCTGGAGACCGGAGCATCTGGCGAAAAGGCTTGCCCTGACAGACCTCAGTGACAGACCGGTGTTGCAGGGGCGCACGGAGGAAGAATTATTGGCTTTCATCGCTCCGCAACTCGAGGCACGTGAGCCATTCTATACCAAAGCGAATCACATTTTGGATGTGGATATATGCGACGAGCAATCCGACGAACGAATTGCAGAAGAACTATATGAATTTATAAAGAGATGAGTATCAACGAACTACAAGACGGAATAATAGAGGAGTTTGAGGCATTCGACGACTGGATCGACCGCTATCAGCTGATAATAGATTATGCGAAAGAACTGAATAATCATCCTTTCCCGGACGCCGATAAAAACAGCCGGAACCTGATTGACGGATGTCAGTCTCCGGTATGGTTTACTGTCCGGATGGAAGATGGGAAGATGATTATAAACGGTGATTCGGATGCCCAGTTGGTAAAAGGCATGGTCGCACTGCTCATTCATGTGTTGAGCGGTCATACACCCCGTGAGGTATTATCGGCGGACCTTTATTTTATTGATCGTATAGGTCTGCGCGAGCACCTTAGCCCCACGCGTTCAAATGGTGTGGCAGCAATGCTCAAACAGCTAAAGTTATACGCTTTAGCTTATAGTTCTGAAATCTAAAATCTTAGAATATTCTTAGTATTCCCAAGAGTCGTTGTCTTTCCATATAATCTTGCCATTCTCAATAGTAGCAAGCGGAAAGACGGAAGTGAAGGGCGGGGTGACAGTCTTAATCAGCTGCCACTCCTTATTATATATACGCGCGCACGAAGAACACTGCGGCGCACAGGCAGTGAAGACAACGAGGATCGAATCCCCGCGATAGACCTCTAATGACGTGCTATCCGTCAGCACTACACGTTCATAAACGCTGTCTTGATAGACGACATGCGGTGTCCCTCCGAGTTGGAAGAGATCGGAAAGCAACGAGAGCGATATGGTTAAAAATAAACTTTTCAAACCTTCAAACCATCAAATAATGAGCACCACTGCATATGCTGCTATTCCTTCTTTACGGCCTACGAAACCCAGATGTTCGGTCGTCGTTGCCTTGAGGCTCACTTGGTTCGGCTCTACTCCCATCACTTCTGCCAGACAACCCTGCATAGCCTCAATATACGGATTCAGTTTGGGGGTCTGGGCGCAGATGGTGATGTCGCAGTTGCCGAGTTCGTGTCCTGTTTCGCGGAGCATTGCCATCACGCGGCGTAAGAGGATCTTGGAGTCAATCCCTTCGAACTCATTGCCTTTGGTGTCCGGGAAATGGTATCCGATGTCGCGCATTGCTGCGGCGCCAAGCAGCGCGTCGCATAAAGCATGAATCACTACATCGGCATCCGAATGGCCGAGCAACCCCTGCTCGTACGGTACTTCAATTCCCCCTAACCACAATTTGCGGTTAGGGGAAAACTGATGTACATCATATCCAAAGCCTATTCGGAACATTATTTCTTTCTGTTGTTCACCAGGTCTTTGATTCCTGCCAGGTCAAATCCGAGCGTGAAACGCATGGTCTGATCAAGCGGGTTGGACGAAGCCAGACCTACGCAGTACGATACATCCAGCGAAACGATGGAGAGGTGGAATCCGGCACCGAAGGTGATCACATTGCGGTTACCTTTCCATATGTTCTCGTAGCTGTAACCTACACGTGCAAAGAATTGCTTGTTGTAGGAGTACTCGATACCGGCACCCCAACGAACCTCGTCAAACTCCTCTTTCAGGCCTGTCGGTGCGTCAGCAAAAGACATCAGCCATCCGCGTGCAGGGTTCAGTGCAGAGTAGTCTGTCTGGTTCATCAGCCAGGTCGTTTCGTCGTTGGCATCGAAACCTGCGGTGTATTTGGACCGGCGGGTAGGAACGAGCATCTTGTTTGCCTCCAGGTTGAAGGTTAGGAAGTTGTACTTGTCGCACGGGAGTTCGTAGCCGACACCGATGTTCATGCTGGACGGGATGAAGTTGCTGCTACCGTCGTCGGCGTAGTTCATCTTACCACCGAGGTTCTTCAGCGTGAAACCGAGTGAGAAATGGCTCTCGCCCATCGGCAACTCAATCGGTTGGCGGTAGTACAGACCGATGTCTGCTGCCATAGACCATGCCGGGTGCATTTCCGTGCCGCCGCCGATAGAACTGTTGTAGCCGTTGTTCAGGTCCGAATAGAGGAAACGAACAGCAACAGACATAGAAACATACTCATGCAGTTTGCGGAAATAACTGAGGTCCAGAGCCCATTCGTTCGGACGTACGTCCTGCAGTTTGGTACCGTTCAGGTCGGTCAGAGCTACATCGCCCATTGAGAAATACGTGAAGCTGGCACCAATACCGCCGCCAAGGTCGCCAAAGTTATAGAAACCGGCGAGGTAAGCCAAGTCAATGTCACCTACCAGTTTACGCAACCACGGGGTGTAGTTCGCAGTAATACCGCCTTTCGAGTACATGTACGCATACTTGGCGGGGTTCCAATACTGCGAGTTAAAATCCGCTTCTGTAGCCACACCTACGTCACCTAGACCGGCGGCACGTGCATCCGGTGCAATAGATAGCGACGGCATGGAAGTGATAACAGGGTTCGGTGTCGGTTCAGCCTGAGCGCTCAGTGATAAGGAAAGCGTCAGTGCTGCGAGAGAAATAAGAATTTTTTTCATCTTTTATTGTATATTGTTTGTGTTAGTAATTTTCGTTTTCTTACAATTCATGCGATATGCTTCATAGGCTATAAAATAATTATTTTCCCGGCAGTGGTACTATACTTGCCGGATGAGGATTTGATTTTAACTTGATATACATATATGCCCGGTTTTAAACCGAGGGAAGGCAGATTGATTGCTACAGCATCGGGGTTGTCCTGTTTATGGCTATACACCATTTGTCCGTTGATGTCGAACAGGTATATCTCGGTCTGCAGCAGTTCGTCCGGCTGGTCGTAGTTGACAGCCAGTGTAAGTACGCCGGCAGCACGAATAGGGTTCGGATAGGTTGTTACAGAGTATATCGACGGATCGATACCTGCCTGGACGATGAAGTTCAGGCTCTGTGTCGTACTGTTGTTCAGCAGATCCCATGCCCGGAAAGTGAGGCTGTGCGGACCGTCCGGCAGCGCCTCCATCAGATAACTTACCTGTCCTGCCTGATAGCTGTTGTTCTGCGCCGTGAAATACTCATTGAGCGTGTATATCTGTTTGGGATCGTTGTCCACAATCAGCATCAGGTCGTGACCGATACCTGCTCCTGCCGTGTTAATCCCGTGCTCATCCTCCAGTTCGGCGAAGAAACGCGGGGTGGAGTAGGTCTTGCCTCCGTCCGTGAAAGCAGGCGTATTGAGATAAAGACGCATCCGGGGACCTTCCGTGTCTGCCAGAACGATACTGTTCGAACCGCCTACTACAAAGTCCTCATAGTGTCCCACCGCTTCTGCTGTCTCCAGACTGTCGGCGGTCGCAGCATAATACACGATACGTCCGTTGCCGTAGTTGTAGCGGATGTCTTTCGGAACCATGAACGTATAGTTGAACAGGCCGTCCTGCACCTCTGTAGAGCCGGAGAAAATGGTATTGGGATAGTCGTTATAGGCTACCACTTGGGGTTCGCCGCCCACATTATCATTATCGCGCGTGGGGATAGACTGCATCTTGTCGTACACCGTAATATCCACTTTCCCGTTGAAATCGCTCACCAAGGTCTTGTCCTCGTCAATGATCCTGCCTTCTACATGCTGTACGCTCAACGCATTGAGGGTGTCTATTTTTGTGGTGGTCTCTACTTGGTAATCCGTCGGGTAGTTCAGCCTCATGGCAGGGTCACCGAGCAGCACGTATGCCAGTCTGTTCTCGTCCTGGGATTTACAGGTGTTCTTGCCGATTGCAACAGCTTCGCCTATTGTCATGTCATAATGGAAGACGTCCGAGTGTCCGAAGAGGGTGTCGCATACAGAGCGGTTCAGGTCGGTGTTCTGGGTTGCATAGACCGTGCGGGTGGCGGATAGAACACCTATCGCGCCGCCTTTGGGGTTCAATACTGCTGACTCCGCTGCACTCCGTTTGCCGGCGTCGCACTGGGAAAAATTGCAGGTGTAGAACATCCAGAAAGCTTGGTTCTTATTCGACATGCTTTCGATATTTTTGAGGTTCAGGATCGATTCGTTGGTAATAGCGTTATAGCCTCCGTGACCGGAATAATCGAAGAGGAGTGCTCCTTCCCGTAGAATGTTCAGCACACGGTTCTGTGCCAACGGGTAACTCTCGCCGCTGGCGTTCACCTCCTGTGGATAGGCATCCAGAAAGATCTTATGTACTACAAAATCGGGGTTCTTTCTCCGTACCCTTTCCGCGCTCTCTTCGGCTGTACTTGTGTGCATACCGTTCTCGCCGTCGTCCGCCAGATAGACCAGTCTGTTTTTCCATTTGCCTGTCTGTTCGTTGCGGATGTACCGTATCAGTTTGTCCACTGTCGTGCGCGCCTCTGCATGGCTATCGAACGGCAACCGTCCTACGCCTATATCCATCTTGCCTTGGCTGGCGTTCCAGTTGCCGTATGAGTCAATACAGTCATTATCGTCCAGCCATCCGAAATAGTCATCGGTGGCATAAGCATTCACTTCGTTCAATGAGTTTTCCGCCTGATAGGTGAGAAGCAGCTTCGAACCGGATGTGTTCCTGAGCAGGTCTCTGTTGTCAAACGATCCGTGTCCCATGAGCAGAAGCCATCTTGGTTTCTGTCCCATGCCGCTTTTCGCTCGGTCATACAGCATCTTCATCAGCCACCGGTAAGCGGAGGCATCGGGTGTACCGGAGGAGAACTCGTTATACACCTGTTGGTCGGTTACTACCGCCCATGTGATACTCTCTTTCTCCTCGTGAGCGCGTGCCAGATCCGTTGAGACATCCTCGTATCCTTCCGGACAAATGATCACATAGTCAATGTCGCTCAGCGCGTGCAGGTCCTGGTTGCTTATATCGCCTACCGTCTCTGCTTTGACGAACCGTGATCCGTTGGGGTTGAAAGCGATGTATTCATGGATGCCGTCGGCTTGTGTGCCTGTCCATACTGCCTCTGAGCCGGAGAGCGTATATTCCACCTCATGTATCGCACTGAGGTCTGTTACGTCCCAGATATGAATGTCCGCTGTTGCGTTCGAGAGATGGAAACGCACAGGAGTGGCGCTCTTGTAGTTCTTCGTCGTCCGCACGGGCATGTAATCACCGGTCATGACAAGGTCGCTTACGGTGGTTATCTCGATATAGTTGAGCCATCCTAAAGCGCTGGCGGTGCCGCATTGCAGTTGCAGCTGGACTTGTTGTCTGCCGGCGGCAGAAGGACATGTAGCACTGATCGTACCTGCGCGGCCGAAGGTGTAATGATCGGGTATAGAGGAGATAGACACGCTCTTGGTGGTCGTTCCGTTGATCGTAGCGGTGAACTGGGAAACGGTAGGAGCGTTCGCCGCCAAGTCTATAAATACCGTGCTTCCTCCGTTAGCGGTGGCATTGGGCGTGTTGAAGAAGAACGTGCGCGGTCTGTTCACCAGGAACTGCTCGCCGTAGAAAGTACGTCCTGCGCCGGAGACACCCGAACGGTCAATCAAATTAACGGAGTCGTTGTTGATAACCTGATAAAGAGAATAGGTGGTAACATCCGTCGGAGTGCCGCTGATGGCTGACTGCTGATGGCTGATTGCCGACGGCTCACGGCTGTCCGTCAGGAAATAATAGCCGTAGTTGGAATAGGTATTCCGGGTGTGTACAAAACGGCTGCCGTTATATTGCCAACTGATCGGTCCCTGAACATAGAAAAGGATGAAATCCTCTCCTTTGTAAACCGGCACAGACGGCAGGTCGTCTATGTTCGGCAGGGTGAAGTTCTGTGCTTTCTGTGCGCCGCCGTAGCCGTACACTTGCACTTGTGCAGGGTCGATACCCGCTTTGCGCAGTTCGTCAAAACTCATCCGGCACACGCCGCTCTCGCTCACGCGTATCTTCACCCAGTGCCCGTCCGCCAATACCGAGCGTCCGGTGTATGAGTGAACACCCGCCGTCAAGGGCAGGCACAGCAGCGTTAACAATATTGTGATCAGTTTTCTCATTTTATCTTGCAATAGAGTTTTTCTTCTCCGTTGGTCTCCATGCGGATGACTTCTTCTTTTTGGACGAGCCGCGGAGTTTGTTTTCTCTGGATATAAATCAAGTCCCCTTGCCGGATGGTCATGGTCTTGCTTGCCTCCGCTATCGCTTCTTCGGGCGAAAGAACCAAGGACTCCTGCGCACTTTGTACATCGTCGCTTCGTACATCGTCCCATTCTCCTATCGCGAGGCTGTAGTCAAACGCGATAGCCTGTGTCCATGGCCTGCCTGCTTCTTGTGCTTCACGCAGCGCGGCGAGGTCGGTAAAATCCACTCCGGGAGCCGTTGCGTCGTAGTATCTGTCTGCAAAACGCGAGGCAATCCCTTTGCCAAGCCGGCTGACGCGGAGGATGAGACATTCCGTAGCTCCTATCTCCGTGGCTCCTTCCGGCAGGAAAAAAGGCTTTCTTCCGTTGAGCAGGCAACTGTCGCCTTTCAGCACCATCTCCCACTCGCTGTCGTCTTTCGTCTTTCGACTATTATATACAAAGCCTATTATTTTCATACCAAAAAGCGCGCAAAGGTACTACTTTTTTTTGACATATGCAAGCATTTAAGTAAAAAGTTATACTTTTTCTTAATATCTTTCTACTTTCGGCTTTCGACTTTTGACTATTTGCTTTCGACTCCTGTCACTTTGCCCGTATAAACAGTTGCACCGGCGTGCCGCTAAAATCCCACCACTCGCGCAGTTTGTTCTCCAGGAAACGGCGGTACGGCTCTTTGACGTACTGCGGCAGGTTGGCGAAGAACACAAACGTCGGTATCTGCGTGTTCGGCAACTGGGTGCAGTATTTGATCTTGATGTACTTGCCTTTCCATGCAGGCGGCGGGTAGTTCTCAATGAGCGGCAAGAACTTCTCGTTCAGTTGTGCTGTCGGCACTTTCTTGTTCTTGTTCTCATAGACATGTATCGCTGTCTCCACCACCTTGAAGATCCTCTGTTTGGTTACGGCGGAGGTAAAGATGATGGGGAAATCCGTGAAAGGCGCGATACGTTCGCGGATAGCGGACTCGTATGCCTTGATGTCAGCGTTGGTCTTGCTCTCCACCAGATCCCATTTGTTGATACAAACGACCAGTCCTTTCTTGTTCTTCTGAATCAGCGAATAGATATTCAGGTCCTGTGCCTCAATGCCGCGTGTGGCGTCAATCATGAGGATACACACGTCGCTGTTCTCTATCGCGCGGATGGAGCGTACGACGGAGTAATACTCCATGTCTTCCGTTACTTTGGCTTTCTTACGGATGCCGGCGGTATCGACGAGGTAGAAATCCTTGCCGAATTTGTTATACCGGGTGTATATGGAGTCCCGTGTCGTTCCGGGGATGTCGGTTACTATCGTCCGCTCTTCTCCGATGAAGGCGTTCAGGATGCTGGACTTGCCTGCGTTAGGCCGTCCTACGATAGCGAACCGCGGCAGGTCTTCGAGTGCCTCGTCGCTGTTGTCCTCTTTGCGGAAACGGCTCACTACCTCGTCCAAGAGATCACCCGTTCCCAGACCGTTCTCGGCGGAGAGGATAAACGGTTCGCCCAAGCCGAGTTTGTAGAACTCCGCTGCGCCGTACTGGCTCTCGAACGTATCTACTTTGTTGACGCAGAGGACGGTAGGTTTCTTTGCCTGCCGTAGCAGATGCGCCACCTCCATGTCGAACTGGGTCACCCCTTCGTTCACATCGACAACCAGCATCACTACGTCCGCTTCGCGGATAGCGAGGTCCACTTGCCGGTTGATCTCGCTCTCGAACGTGTCATCGCTGTTGACAACCCATCCTCCGGTGTCTATCACCGAGAACTCCCTTCCGCACCATTCGGCTTTGCCGTACTGGCGGTCACGGGTTGTACCGGCGGTATTCATCACTATCGCCCTCCGTGTTCCCGTCAGGCGGTTGAACAGGGTCGATTTCCCTACATTGGGACGACCCACTATCGCTACAATATTTGCCATAGTTTATTGATTTTGTTATTATTTTTCTAGGATCCTAGGAACCCTAGTACCCTAGTACCCTAGTTACAACCTCCGCAGCCTTCGCATCCTTCGCCTTTCTTCTTGCTGCATCCTCCGCCGCAGCCTCCGCATCCGTGTCGCGGGTTGCGGATGGCTTTCAGTTCGCCTTCCGTCACGTCGCGGACAGCGATGATCTTTCCTTGGAAATGCAGGTCCTCACCGGCATAAGGGTGGTTGAGGTCGATTGTCACTTGTTCGTCTGTTATCTCGCACACTTGCGCTTTGACAACCTGTCCGTCCACGGTGTTCATCGGTACGACAGCACCTACATACACGCGCTCTTCGTCGAACTCGCCGTCGCCGTTGAAGAACATTTTCTTCGGCAGGTCCATTAGTCCTTCGGGGATATACTCGCCATAGGCGTCTGCGGCTTTGAGCACGAAGTCGAAAAGCGCTCCTTCCTCTTTGCCTTCCATCTGTGCTTCAAAGGCAGGAAGCATCATTCCTTCGCCTTGGCACCACACTAACGGAGTCTCCTCCGTAGCTTTTTCCATTAACTCTTCTTTTCCGTCCTCGCCGGCTATATACAGCTCGTACGTGGCACTCACTACTTTTAATTTTTCTACCACCATGTTACTCGTGAATTTGTTGATTGGTTACTGTTTTTGTCATATTTGAGGTCGCTCAGTATGGATGCGTTGACACCTATGTGGAAGGTGTAGCTCTTGAACGGTCCGATAGGGTTGATGCTGGCTGTCATGTTCCAGCAGTGCAGGTCCCGGCTGATGTTGAATGTGCAGCTTGTCACTCTCATCACATCGAAGTTATAGGTCATGTTGGCGCTCACTTTCCATCCTTGTCCGAGACCGATGTTTCCTTGCAGGCTGAGCGAGTTGCGCCATTTCATCTTGTATTGCATCTTGTTGTAGTCGAACTCGCTTCCGTTGGCGTAGGCGAGGGAGTAGTTGATAGAGAGGCTCCAGGGGAACTCTGTCCGGACGTATCCGTCGTCCACCTCCGCTTCTTTCTTTCCGCCTAACTTGGCGTTGCGGTCCATGCCGCTGTCGTCTTTCGTGATCGGATCAAGGTTCGGTTCTTCTTCTCCCGTCCCTGCTTCCGACGGCTGACTGCTGCCGGCTGACGGCTTACTTTCGCCTCTCCTCTTCTCGATCGCGGCTTTCCATTTCTTGATGGTCTGGTTGTTGAAGGTGTAGCTGAAGTTCCAACTGAATCCGCTCCAGTGCGGGAAACGTCCGTTGTGCCAGTACTGTTTGTTGGTCCGCACGGGGGTGCCGGCGGCGTTCAGTTCGTACATATACGGATCGAGCGACGTGCTCATGTTCAGGCTGTAGTTGTTCAGCTTCGGGAATTTCAGACGCAGGTTCACGGAGAAATTGCTCCAGTTCATACTGTCGGCTGCGAAGTTATATCCTCCGTTTACGGAGAAGTTATCAATCAGACTGATCACTTTGTACGGGTTCTTGCCCGTGGTGTCTTCTTTGTTGACCACTTTGACTTCCAGGTTGTTTGCTACGCCGAAGTTCAGCGTTGCAGACATGCCTCTCGGCGCGTTGCCGAACGGGCTGTTGGCGAAACGCGAATAGGTCTGGTGCATCACTACCGGATTGCCGGCTTCGTCCGTCTTCTGGATCTTGCGGCCCGTGGTGCTGTCTATCTCGTTGGTATATACCGGCTGGTCGTAATGGCCGTAATAACCCCAGAAACTCTTTTCGAAATCCGGGTGGTAGCTGATGCTCAGGGTAGGTGTCACCACATGGCGGAATTTCTCTACTTTGCTGTTCGGGAAGAGTTTCTTGAGCGGCGTGTAGAAGCCGTATAGTTTTGTGCTGAGGCTCAGTCCCACGTCAAAATCGAAGACGTTGTAGAATCCCGTTGTGGTGTCACGCGCCAGCGCCTGCGCCTCGTCGTCCCATTGCTGGTCGATGCGGCTGAAATACATCCGGTCGCGCAGGTTGATAGTAGGCGAGACGGAGAGGTATTTGAAGAGCGTGAAGCTCGCTTTGATAGGCAGGTTATGGCTGATACCCGTCTGCCAGTCGCGGAAGAAGTTCGAATGCAGGAAATCTTTCTCCTTCATGCTGTTGGTGGCTATCTTGCCGTTCATCGAGTAGCTCATGCTGATCTTCTCGTACCACCGCTCTTTGCCTGCCACTTTTCCTTTGCGCTTGAGTGTCGCCTGCCGCCATAGCTTGAAGGGGTACTGGCTGCTCATGGAGACGGTCATCTGCGGTGCGGTAAGGCTGATGGTCGAGTCGCTCGTGCGCTGCGTCAGACTCGCGCTCATGCTTAGACTCCACGGACTGTCGGGGAACCGCTGGGTGTAGTTGATTGTACTGCTCTTCGTGTTCTCCGAGTACAGGGACGGGTTGTAATAACTGTTGATGTTGCTGCGGTTATAACCCGATGTGGAGAAGTTGACGGACGCGGAGAAAGTGCTGTAGGGGTTGGACTTGGCGTCCTGCGAGTGGCTCCATTGGATGCTGAAGTTCTTCCGCGCGCTGTAGTCCGGCATGCCTTGTTCGCTCGTCACGTCGTTGCGGTAACTGATACTCAGGTTGCCCGAGAAATGGTATCGCCACAGATACCGGCTCTTGGCGCTCACGGCCCATGTGCCGCGGCTGTAGATGTCGCCCGTCACTTCGAGGTCCATGTAGTCGCAGATGGCGAAATAATATCCTAATCCGCGCAGGTACAAGCCGCGCGTGTAGTCGTCGCCGAAAGTAGGCATGATCAGTCCGGACGAATAGGTGTTCGTGAACGGGAAGAATCCGAACGGCAGCGCTATAGGAAGCGGCACGTCACCTACCACCAAATAAGACGGTCCGGCGGCTATGTACTCACCCGGTTTCACTTTCGCTTTCGTCAGATGGAGGTAGAAATGCGGATGGTCGTGGTCATCGCAGGTGGTGTACTGTCCGCCGCCAAGCATCATCTCGTCGTTGTTCAGTTTCTTGGTCTTGTCGGCGATGATATATCCTTCGCCCTGCTGGGTCACTACGTGACGGATATAACCTTTCTGCGTCTTGATGTTATAGGTTATCTCGTTGGTCTCGTAACTCTCTTTGCCGTCGTTGAAGACGGGTTTGCCTTTCCATTCCTCGTATATCGAGTCATACACGCCGTGGGCGTAGATCGTGCTGGAGTCCATCTTGATACGGATGTAATCCGCCTGCAACTGCATCGATTCGTATTTGAGGTCGCCCTTTCCGTGCAAAAAGGCGGTACCGTTACCCATCATGATCATCGAGTCGGACGCCTGGTAATGCACAGGCGATTTGAGTTCACTCTCCTTCTTCGGCTTCTCCTCCTTCGTACTTGGTACTTGGTCACTTGGTAATTCCTCCTCCGTACTTGCAGTTTGGCCTGTGGTCACGACAGAATCGGGAAGCTCTTTGAGAACCTCTTGCGCCCGGATGATGCCTGTCTGTAAGACCAGCAAAATCCACACCATAATATGTCCACATACGCGTATGTGCACACTACCGCATATTAAAACGGCTGCAAAAATAGTAAAAAAAAATGACATACGCAAGTTTTTGGGCATTTTTTTTGCCGGAGCGGTATATTATACCGCGATTATTAACGGCTTATGGATCATGCGGATTGCGTATGTAACCTTTCTTGGTAATGAGTGCTAAATGAGTCGTAAATGACCCGTGAGTAAATTAGCACTCATTCTCAAACTTTATAACTGATTCCGCTGCAAAGTTACAGTTTTTTTGAAATACGCAAGAATAAGAGTATTTTTTGCACCAAAACCTTGCGTATATGCAATTTTTGTTGTACCTTTGCACTCGCAAATTGTAGTATTATGGAAATACAGTCATACATTGCCGCGCATCGTGAGCGGTTCATGGAGGAATGGGCATCGCTCATCAGGATCCCTTCCGTCAGTTGTCAGGAAGAGCACAAAGCCGACATGCTGCGCTGCGCCGAGCGGTGGCGCGAACTGCTGCTGCAAGCCGGCTGCCAACGGGCGGAAATAATCCCTTCCGCCGGCAACCCATTCGTCTTTGCCGAGTTCCAATGCGAAAATGAGAAAATAGGAAAATGTGTAAATGAGAAAATACCTACGGTGCTTGTTTACGCTCATTACGATGTTATGCCGGTGGAGCCGTTGGAGCTATGGCTGTCCGACCCGTGGGAACCGTCCATCCGCGACGGACGGCTTTACGCACGAGGGGCCGACGACGACAAAGGACAGGCGATGATTCAGGTCAAAGCGTTTGAATACATGGTCAAAACAGGACAGATGAGATGCAACGTCAAGTTCATCTTCGAAGGTGAAGAAGAGATCGGTTCTCCCTCGCTGGAGGCATTTCTGGAGGAACACAAAGACCTGCTGAAAGCCGACATCATCCTTGTCTCCGACACCTCTATGATAGGTAAAGAGACACCTTCAATCACTACAGGTCTGCGCGGACTGGCGTACTGGCAGATAGAGGTGGACGGACCGAACAGAGACCTCCATTCCGGACATTTCGGCGGAGCGGTCAAAAATCCAGTAAATGCACTCTGTGAAATGCTGGCGCAGATCGTCGATAAGGACGGTAGAATAACGATTCCCGGCTTCTACGACGATGTGCTGCCGATACCCGATGAGGAACGGAAAATGATTGCGCAGATTCCTTTCTCGCAGGAAAAATACAACACTGCTATTGGCGTCGATGATGTCTTCGGAGAAAAGGGTTATTCGACCCTCGAATGCAACTCCTGCAGACCCTCTTTTGACATCTGCGGCATATGGGGAGGTTACACGGGCGAGGGCTCCAAGACAGTCCTGCCGTCCAAAGCTTTTGCCAAGGTCTCATGCCGGCTCGTAGCCAACCAGGACCACGAGAAAATTTCGCAGGCGTTCGTCGATTATATCGAGTCGCTCCGTCCGCAGGGAGTGCGCGTGAAAGTGACACCGATGCACGGCGGTCAGGGCTATGTCTGCCCGATAGATATTCCCGCCTACAAAGCCGCGGAAAAAGGCTTTGAACTGGCTTTTGGAAAGCGTCCGCTTGCCGCGCGGCGCGGTGGCTCGATACCTATTATTGCCGCCTTCGAACGGATCTTGGGATGCAAGACCATCCTGATGGGTTTCGGCCTGGAGCAGAACGCCATCCATTCGCCTAACGAGTCCATGGACCTCGAGGTGTGGGAGAAAGGTATCGTCGCCGTCTCCGAGTTCTACAAGGAGGTAGGGAGATGAAGATAGCTATTCTCGGTGCAGGGAGTGTAGGGACGAACCTGCACCACGCCTTTGAGACTAAAGGCATCAAGACCGAACTCATTCATGCCCGTCCGCTGACGGATCCTACAGCAGAGCGGTCTTACAGCAACGCGGTCCGTCTGCCACAGGCAGACATATATATCTATGCCATAGCGGATCAGGCGCTGCGGGATGTGATATCGGTCATCCATGCGCCGAAAGCCCTGCACCTGCATACATCCGGCACAATGCCGATAGACGTGTTCGGAGAAGACAAACCCCATGCCGGAGTACTTTATTTCTTCCAGTCCTTCAGCCGGACAAAGATGATAGACGACTGGAGCAGCATTCCTTGTTTTATCGAGGGAAAGAACATCGATGACGTGGCGGCGATATACTCCCTGGCGCAGAACCTGACGGGACATATCTACGAGGCGAACCGGCATGACCGCGAACGGCTGCATATAGCCGGTGTGTTCGCTAATAACTATTCGAACCTGATGTTTCGCATCGCCGCAGACCTCTTACGCGACACACGTATTCCTTTTGAAGCCCTGCTGCCGCTCATCGACAACACGGCTGCCAAAGTACACTCGATGACCCCTCGTGACGCACAGACCGGACCTGCACAACGGGGCGATTTGGCTGTGATAAAGCACCATCTGGAGGTACTAAGGACAATGGAAAATGGACAAGCAACCTCAAACAATCTCCGGGGATTTAGTGCGGAAGAGATGTGCGAAGTGTATCAATTGCTCGCAACGTTAATCGGGAAAAAGCATAATCATCCAATTCCTCCCACCGGACAGCAATAGTCCCTTCTATTTGCGGCAACTCCTCCACCTTATGTATTATAAACCGCGCGTGTATCTTCTGATGCGAGAGGACGTGCGATAACTCGCAGACCGCCTGCGGCTGACAGAGTACAGACCGCTCCGCTGACAGAGTACGGACCGAATCAGTCTGTACTCTGTATTCTGTATTCTGTACTCCTTCACTTTCTTCGCAGGGGAACTCGTAGAGGTGATACCATATATCTTTCGGGTCCTCCCTCCGCCGGATAAGGGTATAAACTTCTGACGGCTGAATGCTGACGGCTGACTGCTGTAAGTAGATATGGTAATCGAACCACCGGTCACGCACTTTCGGCCGCTGTTTGCGTACGGGCAATAACTCCGCCGTGCCGTGGGCATGCGCCGCACAGAAATCCGCCAGCGGACAACTCTCGCAACGACTGACAGCTGAATGCTGATGGCTGACGGCTTCTAACACAGGCGTGCAATAGAGCGCACCGAACTCCATGATAGCGGAGTTGAAGAGACGCGGGTTGTCGCGGTCCAGCAGTTCTTCTATCTTCTTGTGAAACAGTTTCTTTCCTGCCGTGGTATCGAAAGGTTCGTCGATATCGAAAAGCCTTGCCACAACGCGATATACATTGCCGTCCATAGCAGGATAGGGCAGGTTGTATGCAAACGAAGCAATCGCTCCGGCGGTATAGTCTCCCACACCGGGCAAAGCTCGGATTTCCTCAAAAGTACGCGGAAAATGATAGGCAGGTATCTCTTGGCTTTCGACTTTCGACTTTTGTCTTTCTACTGTCATTTTCGCGGCTTTGTGCAGGTTCCGCGCGCGGGAGTAATAACCCAGTCCCTGCCATTCGCGCAAGACCTCCGCTTCGTCCGCCGCTGCCAGATCACGGACGGTAGGCCAACGCTGTAGAAAACGGCGGTAGTACTCCAATCCCTGAGCAACACGTGTCTGCTGCAGAATGATCTCGCTCAGCCATATGGCATATGGGTCATCCGTCTCACGCCACGGCAAGTCGCGGCGGTTAACGAAATACCATTCGTATAAACGGCTATATATGAGTGATTTAGCCATAAAAAAAGACGTTTTTGAGCTATAAATACTAAAATTGACCACAAAATTAGAAAAAAATTTGCACATGTCAAAATATTTTACTAATTTTGCACGATTTTTTCGCGGAAGGAGGATCACTCCTCTCTAAAAACAGAAAATTTATAACAGACAATATAGTATGACAAAAGCAGAATTAGTAAATGAAATTGCGATCAGCACGGGTTATGACAAGAAGTCAATCAACCTGATACTGGACAGCATGCTGGATCACGTCAGGAAGTCTCTTGGCGAAGGGGAATTTGTTTACATGCGCGGTTTCGGAAGCTTTATCCTGAAGACCCGCAAAGCGAAAGTGGCGCGCAACATACGTTCCAAAACGTCCGTTGACGTGCCCGAGCACTCGATACCGTTCTTTGTGCCCGCTAAGGAGTTCAAAGCCGTTGTAAGAGACGTAAAAGGAAAAAAATAACATTAGTATAATAACATTTTAAATTAAACAATTATGCCAAACGGAAAGAAGCATAAGAGACACAAGATGTCAACGCACAAACGTAAAAAACGTCTGCGCAAGAATCGTCATAAGCATAAGTAATCGACGATCGTATTTTTAGCTTTGTGGCTCAAGACCCGCCTAAGTGTAGCCGGGTTGCCACAAGGCTTTTATTTTTATAAAACTCAACAAATATGAAAAGCGAATTAATTGTGGACGTACAGCCGCAAGAGATCGCAATAGCGCTGACCGAGGATGACCGGCTGCAGGAAGTGGCGCGTGAGAAACGCAATGAAGACAATTTCGCAGTAGGTAACATTTATTACGGCAGAGTCAAAAAAGTGATGCCGGCGCTCAATGCGGTTTTTGTGGATGTGGGTCATGAGAAAGAAGCTTTTCTGCACTATTTGGATTTAGGTTCTCAGTTTCGTACGCTGCAAACGTATGTTACCAAAGCCGTTTCGGACAGACGCCGGATTCCGGTCATCACCAAGACTCCGCGCCAACCCGAAGTAGGTAAAGAGGGACAGATAGCCGAGGTCCTCAAAGTAGGCGATCCTATTCTTGTGCAGGTTTCCAAAGAACCCATCAACACCAAAGGACCGCGCCTGACTGCAGAGATCTCTATCGCCGGACGGAATATCGTCCTCATTCCCTTTACCGACGGAGTCATGGTCTCCCAGAAAATCAAACGGGAAGCGGAGAGACAACGTCTCAAACAACTGATGCTTTCTATCAAACCGCAAGGTTTCGGCATCATCATCCGTACCGTAGCTGAAGACAAACGTGCCGCTGAGTTAGACAACGAACTGCGCCTCCTGATGGAGCGGTGGACACAGACCGTCAAAACACTCCAGCAGAAAGAGCCCGTCAGCCTCGTGAGCGAAGAGATGGGACGTACACTCGGTATCATCCGAGACGTGCTCAGCCCCGATTTCACTTCCATTCAGATCAATGACAAGGAGATCTACGAAGACGTACGGCATTATCTAAGGCTCATCGCTCCCGAAAGCGAGAAGATTGTCAAACTCTACAAAGGCGCACAGCCTATTTTTGACCATTTCGACATCACCCGGCAGATGAAAACGGGACTCGGCAGAACGGTCGGTTTTAAACATGGGGGATACCTCATTATCGAGAAAACCGAAGCACTGTTCTCCATTGATGTCAATTCCGGCAGCAAGAAACTGTTCGAGGATCAGGAGCAAAACGCCTTCCAGTTCAACATGTTGGCAGCCGACGAGTTAGTGCACCAACTGCGCCTGCGCGATATTGGCGGTATCATCATCGTGGATTTTATAGACATGGATGACAAAGGCCACCAGCAGCAGCTGTACGACTATGTACGCAAACTGATGGAGCGCGACCGGGCAAAGCATAATGTGCTGCAACTCAGTAAGTTCGGACTCATGCAGATCACGCGCCAGCGCGTGCGGCCCGCAGTGGAAGTGGATGTCACAGAGGTATGCCCCACATGCGGAGGAAAAGGTAAGATCCAGTCTTCCATCCTCTTCACCGACCAGATCGAAGAAGCTTGTGCACACATGTCTTCCCATCACGGACGGGGGTTGAAACTGCATCTCCACCCATATGTGTACGCCTACGTGACGCACGGGTGGATCGCTTCACTCGCCGGCAAATGGCGCAGAGAGTATGGCGTAAAAGTGATGGAAAACCAGGCACTCGGCATGCTCGAGATGAGGTTCTACAACGAGAAAGGAGACATCCTGCAACACACGGAGGAACATGCTCCTGCCAAAGCAGAAAAGTAACAGAAAAAGAAAAGCCCGCACTCGCGGGCTTTCTTTTTCTCTCACCTTTCACCTTTCACCTTTCAACTTTCAACATCCATCTCTTCTACTTCGGCTCCGGGGATGTACCTTTTTAGCACACGGGCTACACCGGTGGTCCAGTTGTTGATCGAGTCCTGGTCCATCTGCAGACCGCTGATCATATGTACTACCTGGTCTATCGGCATACCGTACCGCAGCACGCCGGAGATGAGCTTGGCGTAGTTCCAGAACTCGCGGTCGAACTTGTAACTCAGTCCTTCCACAGTCGTCTTGAAACCGCGGGTGTTGACGAACTGGAAGTCATAACGTTTCGTGCCGTCCTCTTTGACAACCTTGATGATCTTGCCTTTGGTAACGGACTTGGGCAACGCTATACCCATCTCGTCGTCTGCCAGACCCGTGAAGATCTCATACGGACGACCGTCTTTCAGACCCACGAACGCAATCCATTTGTCTTTCTGGTTCTGGAACCGCACGACGTCGCATTCCAACTCCGCCGGTCGCTTCAACAGGGTGTTCTCTGTATTTTCCATAATTATTGATTGTATATGTGCTTTTCTCTTTGAGCAGCTCCGCTGCGGTCTTTTGTCTTTGAGCGAAGCGGTCTAACTGATACTTATCTTCGCGGAGCAAGAGGTCTCTCCCGCTTCGTTCTTGAGTTGGTATTGCACGCCATCCGGCGTAACGAGATAGAGCGTCTGCAGCGTCTCGCCCGGCATCGCTTCCTTGCTGTAATTGATATCCAGCCGTACTTTCTTTCCGTAGTAATCCGGCAGGTACGCATCGGTCATCGCCTGCAGATAGCGGCAACTATTGCAATGTCCGTTGTAGTCGATATCGGAATACACCACTTTGTGCGTTTCGCAGCCTGTCGGCTCAGGAATGGTCGTCATTCGTACGCGGCTCATCTCTATCACTTCGCCGTCCACGCAGTCCGCGAACATCGGGTCGTCGAAGATGTTCACGATCTCTCTCTTCTCCAGATCCAGCACCGCCCAGACGCTCTTGCATTGCCCGATGAGTCTCCACTCGCCCTCTTTCGACTTTTGACTTTCGACTTTCGACTCCTTCGTATATATCCTGAAATTACGGGTACTCAGCATATGTGAGTTGCTCTCGATCCATGTCTCGAACCGCACCTGCTGGCAATGCGTCGGCAGTTCGTACATCTCTACGCTCAGCCGTGTCAGGATCCATGTCAGCCCCCGTGGATGAAGCGCCGCAATGCCGAATCCCAACTCGTCCGCTACGGTACCTGCTACCTCCAGCAGGTAGTTCTCCAGGTTGAACAGCCGCAACTTCTTCGCACCGTCCACTTCCTGGTACTTAATCTCGTATTCGTAATTGTATTTCATCTCTAAACACTAAACACTAAACTATTCCTTCAGCCATCTATCCAGCCAACCTCTGAACTCTCTTTGCCAAAGAATGCCGTTCTGGGGCTTGAGCACCCAGTGGTTCTCGTCCGGGAAGATCAGTAACTCTGCCGGTACGCCGCGCATCTTGGCTGCATCAAACGCTGCCATAGCCTGATTAGCCAGAATACGGTAGTCTTTCTCGCCGTGGATACAGAGGATCGGCGTGTCCCATTTATCCACGAACCGATGCGGACTGTTCTCAAACGTGCGCTGCGCGATCTTGTTGTCTTTCTCCCAATACGCACCGCCCATGTCCCAGTTCGCGAACCATTTCTCCTCGGTCTCCAGATATTGCATCTCCAGATTGAAGATACCGTCATGCGCAATGAACGCTTTGAACCGTCCGTCGTGGTGGCCTGCTATCCAATAGACGCTGAACCCGCCGAAAGAAGCACCCACGCATCCTAAATGGTCTTTATCCACATACGGCTCTTTGCAGAACTCGTCGATAGCGGTGAAATAATCCTTCATGCACTGACCTCCGTAGTCGCCGCTGATCTCTTCGTTCCATTCTTTTCCGAATCCCGGCAGACCCCTTCTGTTAGGAGCCACGATGATATAATCGCCTGCGCTCATCATCATGAAATTCCAGCGGAACGACCAGAACTGGCTGACGGGACTCTGCGGACCGCCCTCGCAATACAGGATCGTCGGATATTTCTTCGCCGGATCGAAATGCGGCGGATAGATGATCCACGTCAGCATGTCTTTGCCGTCGGTCGTCTTCTGCCACCGCGGCTCAACGGTCGAACGCTCGATTTGGTTGTATATATTGTCGTTCTCATGGGTCAACTGTTCCAGCGGCTGGTTGTACGTGTCGAACGGCTGCTCGTAATAGATCTCCGTATGGGCGTACTGCTCATGGTCTTTGCGCAGCCATTCGCGGATGTCGAGATGGTAAATCTCGTTCGCCTGACGCATGGAGTGACCTAACAGATATGCCTGATAATCCGTCACATCACCCAGACCCAGATCCCATTGACCTTCTGTCAGTTTGCTGGTCCAGCCGTCCAAGGTGACGCGGTAGAGTTGAACGGTAGCATGCTTGCAAGCGGTGAAGACCAGCGCCGTGTCGTCCAGCCATTTGTATTCATCGACATTGGTGTCCATCGCGCGGCTCAGGAAACGCTTCTCGCCTGTCTCCAAATTGAGAGCCATCAGCCGGTTCTCGTCGCTCTCATAGCCGTCGCGTTCCATGGACTGCCAAGCGATCCACTCGCCGTTACGCGAATAACTCGGATTCGTGTCATAACCCTTGTTGTCGCCGGTGATGTTCTTATGCGTACGCGTGCGTAAATCATATAGGTATATGTCGCTGTTCGTGCTCACGGCGTATTCCAGACCGGTCTTCTTGCGGCAGGTGTACGCTATCTCTTCGTTGTTCGGGTTCCATGCTAACTGCTCTATGCCGCCGAAAGGCTTCATCGGACTCTCATAAGCCGTGCCTTCCAGGATGTTGACGCACTCGCCCAACTTGGCGGATTTGATCCGTTCGCCCTCACCGAAATACTCGGTCTCCAACTCGCATACGAAAGGCTGCGGAGCGGTCTCCGTCCATTCGTCCCAGTGTTTGTACATCAGGTCCTCGTGCATGTGTCCCGTTGCCAGCGGCAGATCCGGATATTTGTCGGCGGTCGAAGGAACGGTCTTCACTTGCTTGATGAGGATGACCTTGTCCCGCATTGGCGAGAGCAAAAATCCCTCAATATCCTCTGCGCCTTCTACTTCCACCTCCTCTTTGTCCCTGCGGAGATAGAGTTTGCCGCCTTTGAGATATGCCAGACAGCCGCTGTTACCGAACCATGCCGGCTCGCTTCCTACAAACTCGTCAATCACTTCCGGCTTTGAGTCCGCAGGACGTTCTTTCGACTTTTGACTTTCGACTGCAAACGGATTAACAATCCGGATCCATGTCGTGCTCCGGTTCTCCTCTACGGAATAATAGCTCACGGTGTAAGCGAGCAGACCTGTCTCGATGTCGCTCTTGACGGAACCGATACGGCCCATCGCCCAAAGCCCTTCCGGTGTCAAACGACCGCCTTCAATCGTGATCTGAGGCTTCGTGACTGGAGCTTGCTGCTGCTCCTCGTCTTTGGCACAGCCGGCACTCAATAATGCTATCGCTGCCATAATAAAAATCTTCCAGTTTTTCATTAATTTTGTTGTTTTCTTTTAACTAATCGGCAAAATCGACGACAAAGGTACAAAAAAATTTGCATATATGCAAAAAAATCACTATTTTTGCACCATAAATCGCAAATACCATGAAAATTCAGTTTTTAGGCGCAACGCGCGAAGTGACAGGCAGCAAGCACCTGATCACAACCGATTCGGGACACACTATTCTTCTCGACTGTGGTATGTATCAAGGTAAAGGAGCGGAGACAGACGCCGACAACAGAGACTTGGGCTTTGACCCGGAGAAACTGGATTGTATCGTCCTCTCTCACGCTCATATCGACCATTCCGGCCTCATCCCGTATGTGTATAAGAAGGGTTTTCGTGGCGATATCTATTGCACCCATGCTACGCGCGACCTCTGCGCAATCATGCTTGCCGACACCGCTTTCATTCAGGAGCAGGATGTCAAGACCTATAACAAGAAAATCAACCGCCAGCACCCCCATAAAGAGAAGGGGAAGAACTATTTCCTGGAGCCGCTTTATACCCAGCAGGATGTCGATCGGGTGATGAAGCATTTCGTGTGCTATGACTACGACCGCCGTTTCCGTGTCTTTGACGATGTGCTGCTGACTTTCACCAATTCGGGTCACATGCTCGGAAGTGCGATCTGTTCGCTGGAAATCTATGAAAGCGATCAGCCGTCAGAAATCAGCCGTCAGAATGATGGTTCAAAACGCTGGAAACGCCTTTGCTATACAGGCGATATTGGGCGGGCGCACAGCCATATTCTCCCTTCGCCGATGCTCTTCCCGCAATGCGATTACCTCATCTGCGAATCGACTTATGGAGACCGTCTGCACGAGGATCCGATGGTCACGGAGCAGCAGCTGCTGGAGATTGTGAAAGACACTTGCGAGTACCGCAAAGGCAAACTCCTCATCCCTTCTTTCTCCGTCGGGCGGACCCAGGAGATAGTCTATGTCCTGAATAAACTCTACAACGAGCAATACCTCTCCAACCGCATACCGGTCTATGTCGATTCGCCGCTCTCGACCAACGCCACGCATATCTTCCGCATGTACCCGCAGTACCTCTCGGACGAGGTGCGCGACACGCTGCGTTTTGACGACGACCCGTTCGGATTCAACACCCTGCGTTACATCACCGACGTGCGCGAGTCGAAACGGCTGAATACCGACGACAAACCCGCTATCATCATCTCCGCATCAGGCATGTTGGAGGCGGGACGTATCAAACACCATGTGGCGAACCATATATCCGACCCGCGATGCACAATCCTTATCGTCGGTTATTGCGAGCCGACAACCCTTGGAGCGCGTATTCAGGAACCCGGACTCAAATGGATCTCTATCTTCGGACTTGACCGCAAGATCAAAGCGCAGATAACCAAACTGGAAGGCTTCTCCGGACACGGCGATTACAAAGAGATGATCGACTATCTGACGCGTTCTCTCCAGGTGGAAAACGTGCAGCGCGTCTTTGTCGTCCATGGAGAAGAAAAGGCGGCGGAAACATACAAAGAGCACCTCTCCGAGGCGGGATTCAGACATATTGAAGTACCCGAAAAAGGCGAGATAGTGACTTTGTAGCAAAAAAATGAAGAATTTATTTGCGTAATTCAAAAAAAAGCAGTACCTTTGCACTCGCTTTTGTGCGGGTAGTAGTTCAGCCCGGTTAGAATGCCTGCTTTGGGAGCAGGAGGTCGTGAGTTCGAATCTCGCCTACCCGACAAAATGGAGTCACGCCACGTGACTCCATTTTGATTAATAATTTTTAATTTTTAATTTTTAATTTGTATAAGGCCATATTCGTTGACATAGACGATACGCTCCTCGACTACGTTCCTTGTTGCCGGGAGGCTTTTGATGCAGCGATGGATACTCTGTCAGCCGAAGGCGGTCTGTCAGCGGAGCGGTCTGTCTTCTGTCAGCGGAGCGGTCTCTTTAACCTCTTCTTCGACATCGCAGGACGGCTCTTTTCCGAGGCGAAGCATGGCAAATACACGATTGCGGAAGTGATGGACCTTTATCCGAAGGAGTTCATCGCTGCTATCGGATATCCGGACTCGGCGGTTGAGCCTTTCAAACACGCTTTCCGCGCCGCATGGGGAAAGACGCACACCTTGGTTCCCGAGGCGGAAGAAATGCTTGAGACCTTGAAAAACAAAGGCTACCGCCTCTTTGCAGCCTCCAACAGTTTCGGACATCTGCAGCGTTCGAGGCTGGAGCAGGCGGGCATTCTCCATTATTTCGAGGACACTTTTATCTCTATGGACATCGGCTATGACAAACCCGACATCCGTTTTTATCAGGAGGCGCTGCGCCGTGCCGGACTCAAATCCGGAGAAGTGCTCATGATCGGAGACTCCATGACAACAGATATCGAGGGCGCAAAAAACGCCGGCATGGACGCTCTTTTCTTCGACCGAAGAAACAATGCCTCCCTCCTGGAACTAATAAAGGAACTATAATCCCTAATCCGTCATCCCGTAATTACGTCATCCCGTCATCCCGTAATCCCGAAAAATATGAATCGTTTCACGCTTGGTAAAATAATAAAATTCTTCTTGCACTGGCACTACGATGTGCGCATAACAGGCGAAGAATTGCTGCGCGACAACTCCGTTCATCTGGTCTTGCCGAATCATACAGCCTACATGGATCCGCTGATCCTTTTCAGCGAACTGTGGTGGCTGCCGATAAGCCCTATGGTGGACGAACTCTTCATGCGCCACTGGCTCTACGGACGCGTGCTGCGACTCGGAGACGCTATCGAAGTGCCGGACCTCAATAAAAGTGCCATGTCCCGCGAAGAAGGAGCGGCGGCGGCGTCGCAACTCAGCCGGATCGCCATAGACAGCCTCGCGCAAGGCAAACAGATATGTTTCTATCCTTCGGGACACGTCAAAACGATTGATAAGGAAGTCATCGGAAACAGGCGCATGGCATACGAGGTCTGCAAGGAACTGCCGCAAGGAGTGCGAGTCATCCTTTGCAGAATGAGAGGACTCGAATCCAGCAGATGGTCCAGACTCAAGCCTAAGAAATGGAAATGGCGCCGTACGGTCACGCTCCATTTTGAGGACCACACGGACGAACTACGCCACTGGGCGCAGACACTCGACAGACGGGCCTTCAACGAGAAATTGGAGAACTGGTACAACGAAACATGACAAAATAGAGTAAGTCAGCACTCCGCACCAAAGGATAACCCAAGGATTCCCCAAGGATAACCCAAGGATAGAATGAAAAAAATGTACTTTTTGCACTTTTTATGTATATATACATAGTATATATACACTTTTTAATTCAAAAATAATTTTGATATGTGCAAAAATAGTAGTAATTTTGTAGCCTGATTAAATGAAAATGACAAACGAAGAGATCGAATCCCGTGCGCAGCGCGCCGTGGACCTGTTCAAACAAGGGTTTAACTGCTCCCAGGCGGTGTTTGCCTCCTGCGCGGATATATATGGTATTACGGACGAGAAACTCGCCCTGCGGCTCTCGGCTTCGTTCGGCGGAGGAATGGGACGGATGAGACTCGTCTGCGGAGCTGCGTCCGGCATGTTCATGCTCGCCGGGCTGCAGAATGGTTCGGCTACACCTCATGACAGCGAAGGCAAAATGGCAAACTATGCTTTTGTCCAGCAGTTGGCGGGAGAATTTAAGGCAAAGTACGGCAGTCTTATTTGCGCGGAACTTTTAGGACTTGTTCCCAAGAATACAACACCCTCCCTTGAGGGGAGGGAAGGGGTGGGGTTCTCCCCTCGTCCTGAAGACCGCACTCCCGAGTATTACCAAAAGCGCCCATGCCCGGAGATGATCGCCGAAGCCGTGCGTATCTATCTCCGCGCAATAAATGAATAAATGTGAAAATGCGTAAATGTGAAAATGCGTAAATGAATAAATGGTAAATGAGAAAATGAATAAATGCAAAAATAGCCTTTTAGACTTAATTGGGCATACCCCGATGCTCGAAATACAACCGCATCTGTTCCTCAAACTGGAGCGGTTCAACCCCGGCGGTTCTGTCAAGGACCGTACGGCGCTGGCGATGATTGAGGACGCGGAGAAAAGCGGCAAACTGCAACCGGGAGCAACGATCATCGAACCTACTTCCGGCAACACCGGAGTGGGCTTGGCGTGGATAGGACGACTCAAGGGATATCGTGTCATCCTCACCATGCCGGAGACCATGTCCGTAGAGCGAAGAAACCTGCTCAAAGCCTATGGAGCGGAACTCGTTCTTACGCCCGGAGCCGAAGGAATGAAAGGTGCTGTCGCTAAAGCGGAGCAACTGCGTTCTGAAACCCCGGACGCCATCATATTAGGCCAATTCACGAACCCTGCCAACCCTGCTATCCATTATGCCACTACGGGACAGGAGATATGGCAAGACACGGACGGCCGGGTGGATGTTTTTATCGCCGGAGTCGGAACCGGCGGCACGGTGAGCGGAGTAGGGCACGCACTGAAGGAGAAGAACAGGCTTGTGGAGATCATTGCGGTTGAACCGGCTGCATCGCCTCTCCTCTCCGCCGGACATGCAGGACCGCATAAGATACAAGGAATAGGGGCGAACTTCATTCCTGAGACCTATCAGTCCGAATATATCGACCGAGTGATGCCTGTCACGGACGAGGATGCTCTTTCCGCGGCGCGGACACTGGCTAAAGATCATGGACTGTTGGTTGGCGTCTCTTCCGGTGCTGCTTATGCTGCGGCGTTGCAATTAACCGCTCTTCCTGAATATAAAAATAAGAATATCGTTGTGCTCCTTCCCGACACGGGAGAAAGATACCTGAGTGTGCTATGACCTATATTCCTACGATAGACCAGCTCAAACGCTTCATGGCGTTCATGCGCGGAGAAGTGTTCCCGGAGTTCTTCCCGTCGATGGAAGCACCTTCGGAACTGAATATCCCCGAAGCCTTTTGGGCGGAACTGCCGGATATCAAGCGTCTGGTCAATACCGATGTGGATGCAATGTTGCATAATGATCCGGCGGTAACCGACCGCGGAGAAGTGATACTCAGTTATCCGCTTACCCAAGTGATGATTCACTACCGCACGGCGCATGCACTCTATCTGCTTGGCGTGCCGCGCATTCCGCGTATGCTGACGGAATTGGCGCATAGCCGCACAGGAATAGATATTCACCCTGCCGCGCAGATAGGAGACCATTTCTGTATCGATCACGGTACAGGTGTCGTCATCGGAGAAACAGCAATCATCGGTTCGCATGTCGTGCTCTACCAAGGCGTGACGCTGGGAGCGAAGAACTTTGAATACGATGAACAAGGCAAACCGATGGATGTACCGCGTCACCCTATCTTGGAAGACCATGTCACGGTCTATTCCAACACCTCTATCCTTGGTCGTGTCACCATCGGACATGATACGGTCATAGGAGGTAATATCTGGCTTACCCAAGACATCCCGGCTAACTCGATTGTCTTGCAATCCACCCCGGAGATAAGAATAAAAGACAAGGGGACAAGAAAAAAGAACAAGAAATAACAATTTAACGTTTGCAAAGCAAACCATTTTAACTCTTTAACTATTTAACGCTATAAAAATATGAGGTATTTTTTAGCAATCATCGGTGGCGGTCCTGCGGGTTATACCGCAGCAGAGAAGGCTTCCAAAGCCGGCAAAGACGTTATTCTCTTTGAGCAGAACGCGCTTGGCGGTACCTGCCTCAATGTCGGATGTATTCCTACCAAATCGCTCCTCTATGGCGCGAAGCAGTATTATAACGCCACGCACGCGCAGAAATACGGAGTTGCAGCAGAGAATGTCACCTTCGATTTTGCAGCCATGCAGAAACGCAAAACCATCGTCGTCCGCAAACTCGTTGCAGGTATCAAGCAGCGTCTGAACAACGACCATTGCACCGTGGTGAACGGTAACGCAACCGTCCTTTCTACCCTCCCTTGTGGGGAGGGACAGGGTGGGGTTTTGGTTTCATGCAACGGTCTGTTGTACGAGGCAGAAAACCTTATGATCTGCACCGGCTCTACGAACTTCGTACCGCCTATTCCGGGTATCAAAGACAATCCCGCTGTCTGGGATTCGACAGACGCATTGGCTGCTACTGAATTACCGAAGTCCGTTATTATCGTCGGCGGAGGTGTGATAGGAATGGAGTTTGCAACGCTCTATCACGAACTCGGTGTGCCTGTGACAGTCATTGAAGCCATGCCTTCTATCCTGCCGAACCTCGATCCCGAAGTGGTGCAAATCCTCCTCGATAAATACCGCAAAGCCGGTATCAATATCCTCACTTCCACTAAAGTGGAATCCATTGACGGCAACACCGTCAAACTTTCCACTTCAGAACTTCTTTCAACTTTATCCGCGGAGCGGATCCTCGTCTCCGTCGGCCGTCGTGCGAACCTCCAAGGTCTCGAAGCGCTCAACGGGCTCGAACTGGAACGCGGTGCAATCAAAGTGGATGGGTTCTGCCGGACCAACCTGCCGAATGTCTATGCCTGCGGCGATGTAACGGGTAAGATCATGCTTGCGCATGTCGCTTCCCACCAAGCCGAAGTGGCTGTGTCCAAAATGCTAAATGACCAAATGCCAAATGACCAAATGGTAAATGACAAAATGGTAAATGACCAGATGGTAAATTATCTTGCTATTCCTTCGGTCGTTTATACCAACCCGGAGATAGCTTCTGTGGGGCTTACCGAAAATCAGGCAGCGGATATGGGGTTCACGACTGAGATTCGCAAACTGCCGATGACTTTCTCCGGACGCTTCATGGCGGAGAACGAAGGAGAAACAGGACTCTGCAAACTCATCTTGGACGCAGAAAAACAAACCGTACTCGGTGTGCATTGTATCGGAAACCCCTGCTCGGAATTTATCGCAGCAGCCTCTTTTGCCGTCAGCAAAGGTTATACAGTGGCGGAAATGCAGCAAGTCGTCTTCCCGCATCCCACGGTAAGCGAGATCCTGCACGAGGTACTGCATTAATCACCAATGTAACTCTTTAACGTTTGCGCAGCAAACCATTTTAACTCTCTAACTCTTTAACGCTTAATAATATGAAAAAACACATTCTTTCTTTCCTTGCGCTCCTCTGCGCAGCGCAATTCATTTTCGCAGAAAAACCGGTTACGGCTCCTGCGGATATTCCAGCGTATTACGCTAGCCTGAACAATAAATCAGGTAGTTCGTTGATGACCACGTTGAATACAGTCACTAACGTCGGTTTCTCTTCGCTTGGTTACGATGGTCTTTGGAACGCTTATCCTTATTCCGATGTCTATCCTGCCGATTCAGTAGGAAAAGCCGGCAAGCTATGGGATATGTACGGAGGCTGTGAGTTCCCGACGGATAGCAAGCGATGCGGTAGTTATAACGGTGAATGTGATTGCGTGAACCGTGAGCACTCTATCCCTAAAAGTTGGTGGGGGGGTGGAAAAAATAATATGTATAGCGATATTTTCCACCTTGTGCCTACGGATGGTTATGTGAATAACCGTCGTGCTGCATATGCGTTTGGAGAAGTGGCGAATGCTACTTACCAGTATAACGGCTGCAAATTAGGTTCACCGAAAGCAGTTAGTACAACGAAAGCGACAATTTACAATGCCACCTCCGCTACTTGTTCTGCCAGCCCTGTTTTCGAGCCGGGTGCGCAGTATAAAGGTGATTTTGCGCGTGGCTATCTCGGCATGATTGCCAGCTATTATAATTCGTCTTATTCGATTACTTCCGGTGATGGTAGCTCTATCTTCGAAGCCTTCAAATCTTCTCATTTCGGTTTGACACAATACGGTGTAGTGCTGCTACTGAAGTGGCATCGTGAGGACCCGGTGTCCCAGAAAGAGATCGACCGCAATAACGGTATCCAAAAAACGCAAGGCAACCGCAATCCGTTTATCGACTATCCGTATCTGGCGGAGTATATATGGGGTGAACACGCAGGAGAGGCGGTGGACCTGGCGCAACTGATGCCTTCTACCGATCCGGCGTTTATTCCCGGTGTCAGCAACGGTTGGAGGGATGGAACAGTTCCTCCGCAACCCGGTGTAACCAAGCACGGTGTCACATGGTCGGTCAACGGCGAGGAACTGCGTATCGATTCGGTTCAGGAGAACCATAAACCTGCATCCATGCCGGCTGAACCTGTTTCATGCTCGACGGAAAGCCCTGTATTCATGGGCTGGACGATTGCGGCTATTGACGGTACACAGGATGAAGCGCCGGCGGTGATCTATAACAAAACGGCTGACTTCCCGGCTGTTACTGCCGATGTCACCTACTATGCTGTCTTTGCTAAAGCAACAGTCGAGGAGGGAATAGCACCTGCTATCTATACTTTCGACGCCAACTCTTCCGAGGGCTGGACCAATACAGCCTTTAAGAGCAACTCCTATTGGATCTTGCGCTCGGGACTTTATCTGGAGTCGCCCGAGATCAACCTCGCAGGCTTGAGTTCTATCTCCATGATCATGCGTACTTATGGCGGTACTTCGTATAACACCGTCAAAGTGATGGCTTCCGGTACACAGATAGCAACGCTGCAGGCTGCCAATAGTACCTTGGCAGAGAATACATGGACGAATACTGCTTCACTGAGTGGTATCAGCAAACTGCGTTTCGAGAGCGAGACCTCTACCGCTTCAAATGGTCCTGCCTTCTCGTCCGTCACAGTCAACGCTGCCGGAGCTGAAACGACATACAGCCGCTTCATCACTTCGTGCTCTGACCATACGGACATCGAAAATGAGCGGATTTCCATCCCAACGCACAAAATTCTGCGGGATGGACGACTTCTCATCGTCATCGGAGACCAAATCTACAATGTGATGGGACAAAGAATCCAATAAACCACTCTTAAACGGGAAAAAATATCTCGCAAATAGGTTAAAACGGCATTTTTGAATAAAATTTGCCGTTTTTTCTTGCATATATGCAAAACTTATTGTAACTTTGTGCGTTTTTTGAGATCCTAGGCTCCTAGGACCCTAGGATACTAGAATACTAGTCAAACTAAATATACTATCTAAAAACACAATTAGCATGGCAGAAAACAAAGTAAACATGTTAGCGGATTTTGCGCCGGTCTCCACTGAGACATGGAAAGCCAAAATCATCGCTGACCTGAAAGGTGCCGACTTCGACAAGAAGCTGGTATGGCGCACGCCGGAAGGATTCAACGTGCAGCCGTTCTACCGCCGTGAGGACCTGAAAGGGCTCAAGACCACCGTCTCCGCCCCCGGTCAGTTCCCCTACGTCCGCGGTACGCGTACTAACAACGACTGGGCTATCCGTCAGAACATCTGCGCCTGCAAGAACGCACGCAAGGCGAACGAGAAAGCCCTCGAGGTGCTCAACAAGGGTATCAACTCCCTCGGTTTTTGTCTCGACAAAGAGAAGTTGACCTACCATTTCATCAAGACGCTGCTCAACGGTATCGCCGCTGACTGCATCGCCATCAACTTCTCCATCTGCGCCTGCGCTGCGCCGAAACTCGCGAACATCCTCGTGCGCTACTACGGCCGCATGGGTTACGATGTGAAGCACATGGTAGGTTCCATCAACGTGGACCCGATCAAGAACATGCTCGTGAAAGGCAAACCGCTGACCCGTGAGCAGGTATCGGCTAAGATCGCCGAGGTGGTGAAAGCCGCCAAAGCGCTGCCGGGTTACCGCGTAGTGGGTGTCAACAGCGTTGTGCTCAACAACTCCGGCGCGTATGCTACGCAGGAACTGGCTTACGCCCTCGCTTGGGGTGCCGAGTACATGACGATGCTCACCGAAGCCGGTGTGCCTAACTACCGCGCTGCCAATGCTATCCGTTTCAACATGGGTATCGGCGGCAACTACTTCATGGAGCTGGCTAAGTTCCGTGCGGCGCGTCTGCTCTGGGCAAAGATCGTTGAGGCATACAAAGCGCCGATCTTCACCACCGCTCTCCGCAATGCGGCTAAGATGAATGTCAGTGCCGAGACCAGCCGTTTCAACATGACTATTTTTGACGCGTATGTGAACCTCCTCCGCACGCAGACCGAGACGATGTCTGCTGCTCTGGCAGGTGTGGACGAGATCACCGTTACGCCGTTCGACATCACCTACGAGCGTCCGACCGACTTCTCCGAGCGTATCGCCCGCAATCAGCAGCTGCTCCTCAAAGAGGAGGCACACTTCGACAAGATCGTGGACCCCGCTGCCGGTTCGTATTATCTGGAGAACCTGACCGCCTCCATCGCTGCTGAGGCATGGAAGCAGTTCCTCGCTATCCAGGACCAGGGCGGCATGTACCAGATGGTAGCCGAGGGTAAGGTACAGGAGCACATGGCGGCAAACCTCAAAGCGCGTCTCAACGACGTAGCCAAACGCAAAGAGGTGCTGCTCGGTTCCAACCAGTTCCCGAACTTCACCGAGAAAGCCGGCAAGAAGATCAAAGCCGATGCCGGTGCTTGCAGCTCGATCTGTACGTGCAAAACATCCAAACAACCTCAAACAGCAGCCTGTGGCTGCGGTCAAACAGGAGACGCATGTCTCCCCACCTTGCCAGTCGCAAGAGCGGCAGAGGAGTTTGAGTCGTTAAGACTCGAAACGGAAGCTGCTAAGAAACAGCCCGTTGCGTTCATGCTGACCATCGGCAACCTCGCTATGCGTATTGCGCGTGCGCAGTTCAGTTGTAACTTCCTCGCCTGCGCAGGATACAAGGTCATCGACAACAACGGCTTTGCTACTATCGCCGAAGGTATCAAGGCGGCCCGCAAGGCGAAAGCGGACATCATCGTCCTCTGTTCGTCCGATGACGAGTACGCAACCCTCGCGCCGAAGGCATGGAAGAAGCTCCAGAACGCCAAAGAGATCTTCATCGTTGCCGGTGCTCCGGCATGCATGGAGGACCTCCAGAAGCTCGGCATCCAGAACTTCATCCACGTTCGTTGCAACGTCCTCGAAACCCTCAAAGGATTAAATAACCAACTACTAACAAAATAACGGCTAATTTAGCGAATAAAACGAATTAATAAAAACGGCTAATTAAACGAATTAAGCGAATTTTAATTAGCACAATTAGCGTAATTCGCCGTTAATAAAGCCAAATTCGCCGTTTAGGACAATATGGAAAATCAGTTATTGTATAAGGATGAGACCTATAAGATTGTAGGTGCGGCAATCGAAGTTCACAAGGAACTTGGTTGTGGTTTTACAGAACCCGTATATCAAGATGCTCTTGAATATGAATTTCAGTTGCGCGGTATTCCTTATGAAAGGGAGAAAGTACTCAAAGTCAACTATAAAGATATAGTTTTACCGAAAGAATTCCGAGCTGATTTTGTTTGCTATGATAAAATTATTGTTGAGTTGAAGGCTGTTTCAGAAATCTTGGATGAACACTATGCACAGGTATATAATTACCTAAAAACAAGTGGATACCAACTGGGACTTCTTCTTAATTTTGGCAATATGTCATTAGAGTGCAAACGCATACCCTGTTCCTTAAAATGGCAAGAATAAAATAATTAGCTCAATTCGCATAATTCGCCGTTAAAATAATTAGTTTAATTCGCATAATTCGCCGTTAAAAATATATACAATTATGAAGCCGAATTTTAAAGATATTGACATTACACAGGTTTCGGCCAGCAAAGTAGTTGGCCCGAACACCGCCGACTGGCAGACGCCGGAACTCATCGACGTCAAGCCTATTTATACCAAAGAGGACCTCAAAGGCATGGAGCACCTCGACTACGTGTCCGGTATCCCGCCGTTCCTCCGTGGCCCGTATAGCGCCATGTATCCGCTGCGTCCTTGGACCATCCGTCAGTACGCCGGATTCTCCACCGCAGAGGAGTCTAACGCTTTCTACCGCCGTAACCTCGCTTCCGGTCAGAAAGGTCTGTCCGTAGCCTTCGACCTGCCTACCCACCGCGGCTACAACGCCGATAACATGCGTGTCGTAGGTGATGTCGGAAAAGCCGGTGTGTCTATCTGCTCGTTGGAGGATATGAAAGTCCTCTTCGCAGGTATTCCTCTGAACAAGATGTCCGTCTCCATGACCATGAACGGCGCCGTGCTGCCGATCCTCGCGTTCTATATCAACGCCGGACTCGAGCAGGGTGCCAAACTCGAGGAGATGGCAGGTACCATCCAGAACGATATCCTCAAGGAGTTCATGGTGCGTAACACCTATATCTACCCGCCGAAATTCTCCATGAAGATCATCGCCGATATCTTCGAATATACCTCGCAGAACATGCCGAAATTCAACTCCATCTCCATCTCCGGTTATCACATGCAGGAAGCCGGTGCCACGGCAGATATCGAGTTGGCTTACACCCTTGCCGACGGTATGGAGTACCTCCGCGCAGGTGTCAACGCCGGCATGGATGTGGACACTTTCGCACCGCGTCTCTCCTTCTTCTGGGCGATCGGTATGAACCATTTCATGGAGATCGCCAAGATGCGTGCAGGACGTATGCTCTGGGCGAAGATCGTGAAGTCTTTCGGTGCCAAGAACCCGAAATCCATGGCGCTCCGTACGCACTGTCAGACCTCCGGTTGGTCGCTCACCGAGCAGGACCCGTTCAACAACGTCGGTCGTACCTGTATCGAGGCGATGGGAGCTGCACTCGGTCACACCCAGTCGCTCCACACCAACGCACTCGACGAGGCTATCGCACTACCGACCGATTTCTCCGCTCGTATCGCACGTAACACCCAGATATACATCCAGGAGGAGACCAAGATCTGCAAGGAGATCGACCCGTGGGGCGGTTCGTACTACGTAGAGTCGCTCACCCAGGAACTCATGGAGAAAGCGTGGGCTCATATCCAGGAGATTGAGAAACTCGGCGGTATGGCAGCTGCTATCGAGACCGGTATTCCTAAGATGCGTATTGAGGAAGCCGCCGCGCGTACTCAGGCGCGTATCGACTCCGGCAAACAGAAGATCATCGGTATCAACGAGTATCGTCTCGAGCACGAAGACCCGATTGATATCCTTGAGATTGACAACACCGCCGTTCGTGAGCAGCAGGTAGCCCGTCTGGCTGAACTCCGTGCTAACCGCGACGAGAAGGCCGTGCAGGAGGCTTTGGCTGAGATCACCGAGTCCGTACAGAAATGGGCTGACGGCGGCAAGGGTGAGAACCTCTTGGCGCTGGCTGTCAAGGCTGCGGGTCTCCGCGCTTCACTCGGAGAGATCTCCGACGCGTGCGAGAAAGTCGTTGGACGTTATAAAGCAACTATCAGAACTATTTCAGGCGTGTACGCTTCAGGAACCAAGGGAGACGAGTACTTCGAGAAGGCTCAGGCTCTCACCGCTGCCTTCGCTAAGAAAGAAGGCCGTCAACCGCGTATCATGATCGCTAAGATGGGCCAGGATGGTCACGATCGTGGTGCCAAAGTAGTAGCAACCGGTTATGCCGACTGCGGCTTCGATGTCGATATGGGACCGTTGTTCCAGACCCCGGCAGAGGCAGCCAAGCAGGCAGTGGAGAACGATGTCCATGTACTGGGTGTCTCCTCGCTTGCAGCAGGTCACAAGACCCTCATCCCGCAGGTGATCGAGGAACTTAAGAAACTCGGCCGTCCTGACATAATGGTTACTGCGGGCGGAGTAATACCTGCCCAAGATTACGATTTCTTGTATCGGGCAGGTGTTGCGGCGATATTTGGGCCTGGAACATCAGTAGCTTATAGTGCATACACAGTAATGCAGCTACTGATGAATGAGCAGTAACCATCGGGGTCCCCGCAAATTTTAATTTGTGGGGAGAGGAGGGAGCGCGACCATTACACGAGTTACGTATGTAACGAAGTCATGGATCGCCGCTTCCGACGAGGTCACTGCCGGTGGTGTCATCCCCGCGCAGGACTATGACTTCCTCTACAAAGCCGGTGTTGCCGCCATCTTCGGTCCTGGTACCTCCGTTGCTTATTCCGCCTACACGGTAATGCAACTTTTAATGAACGAGTAATCGCATCAGCCATGTATGGCTTATTAAAGAGCGAGCCGCCTTTCCGGGCGGCTCGCTTTTATTATGCGGACAGGGCATGGACTAAATTAGCCAATCAAGGTAATTGTCGGGAGTGACTATTGCTGTTTCTTTGATGTCATAGGCTTTCAGAATTTTGAATTATGCAAACTTTTTGGAGTATAATCCGAAAAATGATATTATTTTTTGGAATATAATCCATAAATTTGTGCTGTTTTATGGAATTGCGGTGTATGTTAATATGTTGTGTTTGCCGTTTGCGAATTGCGAACACTTAGGTAATTGCGTATTTGTAGTTGTATTTATATACCCCTCCATATATAAGTCAAAAAAGGGTCCGAATCTATCACTTTGAAAGCAACTTTTTTTTTGTGCGAGTGGAAGTGAAAACTTCCTCATTCTTGCACGTTTTGCGTGCAAAGGTACAACAAAAATTGCACATACGCAAATAAAAAGAGAAAAATCGCCCCGAGGGACGATTTTTCTTGGTGCAGCGCGACCTTTGGTCGCTGTTGAGTGCTGCGCGGTTAAACAGCGAAGCGCTACACAGAGCGGAGCTCGCTCAACAGCAAGCCCCGCTTGCGCTTAACCGTTGTGCGCCGCGTCGTACTCCTCGCCGCACACTTTCCACAGGTACGCAGTCATGGTCTTTTTGCCGGTGGCGAGGTCCTTCTGGGCGATGAAGTCCAGCTGGTCCTGGGAGATCTTGTTCAGATCCTTGCGGCGGCTTGCTACCATCGCGCGCACCTCGGTGAAGCGCTCACGGAGCGCCAACTCTTTGGCAGAGGGCTGCGTGCTGCGGCTGTACTCGCCTACGGCGTAGATACGCGTGCAGTCCGGGTTGGACGTCGGTGCCACACGGTGGGTAGCCAAGAGTGCGTTACTGTGCTCGCTGTGAGGAGCACCTTTCTTCGGACGTTTGCTCAGCAGACCTGATACAAACTCGATTCCTTTCATCCATTTTACTATTGCCATAATTGTTCGGCGTTTTCTGCCGAAGTATTGCACCTCGGCCCTCCACGCCGTGGGAGGGGTTTAAAAGTGAGTAAGTAGATTTGTCGGTACTTTCTTTTCCGCCGTGTACCTGCGGCGTTTGTTAGTTAATCGAAAACGCGGCGGTTTCGGCCTACGCGGCCTGAGCGTAATCTTCTTAATTGCGTATTCATGCCAGCATGATACGCCGCTTAATAATCTTCCTCTGTCCGGCTGAAAGCCGTTCGAACCGCCTTCTAGAAAACTCGCTACCGCTCTTAGAAAACGGCCGAAAACTGTTTTCTTTTGTTTTCTAACGCTGGCAGAAAAAAACAATAAAACTTTTTTATGTTTATCGCTGCTCTGTGTGATGACTTGGAATGAACACAACCTTAGTTGTGAGAGGAAACAGGCATATGGTTGTCTAGGAGCTTGCTCATAAGCAAGCATATGGATGTTTACGCTCAAGGCCGCGTAGGCCGTTATTCCTAGTTGTCGCATAGAGCAGGGTTTATCTGGGTTTATTTTCTCTCCCCCTGCCAGCGGTTTTCTAAAAGCCGAAGGCGCGTTTTCGGTTAATAAAATTTCTTGCTCGCATCGTAGCTCTCGGTCGTCTTGGTCTGGATCATGACAGACGTGTCACCGCGTTGGTAGAACTCGCTCTTGTTACTGATCGTTCGTACCACGTTACAACTGTTCAGACCGATTGCCGCACCGAGTGCCGTTAACGCTGCAATCAGCACCGATACGATGATCTTGATGACTTTAATGGTTCCTGGTTTCATGTTTTCTCCTTTCGTTAATTGTTTGTAGTTGGCTCAAGAAGCGCTCCTTGTGATCTTTGCGGACATAGGCTCGGAAACTACCGTCAGGCAACCGGTGCCGGTCCAACGTGATGCCCATCTCCCGCAACGCTGCCGCTACTTCATCCCAACTCTTTGATGGTGGTATTCTTGCTTTTGCCATTGATTCAGTTTGTTAATAGCTTGTATTTATTTTGCTTGTTTTTTTGTAAAAAAGATACAAGCTTCCTAAAGTGTGCGCGACTCATTCACGACTCATTCACGACTCATTTACGACTCATTCACGAAAAACAGCGGACCTTTTTCTTCCCTTTCGGGGCCCCCCGCGGGGCGCTAACATGGTGCGTCCCGTGGGGAGAGCGTAGCGTAAGGCGAGTTTCCATTGAGCGACGCGGTCGCGAATCGTAACGAACCTTAACGTAAGCGAGTGCAAAGATACTATCAAAACCAACTAATGTGTTCCTTGTCTGGTGAAAATTTTTCCAGAAAATCGTATTTTTGTCGATTTTTAGCCTCTCGATAGAACCATACCAGGATGATTCGCAACCGTTTGGGCTTGATTTGATGTTTCTCCGCCGTTTGGCGTTGTGCTTCACTAGCCGAAACACCCTTATCCCGTGCTATGAAGTAGTCATCTACAACTGCTTGGTTGAACTGTCGAATCCTATGCCTACTGGCTGACATATAGCTATCGTTCGCTTCTCGTACCAAATACGGTACATCATATAAAGGATAATCCATCGTCTTAATCTTTTAATGGTTGAAACTCTCGGATGATGGTGAGTTTAAGGGCAAGGGCTTCTTCGAGGGTGTAAATGCCTGCCCGTTCTTTGTACCACGCGACGACCATTTTTGTCGTCTTGGCGAGTTCGTCCACGCGACCATCACCGTTATAGTTAGTCGGCTCTGCATCCCGTGCGTTGACGATAGCGTACCACGGATTTGGTTGGATAGTTTCACCTCGCCGTTTCTTGTCCCGGATGAGACGATAGACACGATGCTGCATGTCGATAGAGAGGTTGTTCCAGAGTGCCGTTTCGCACTTGCTGCGCATGTTGTGGAACTCTTGCGGAGGATTAAGCAGCTCCCACATATAATCAAAAGAGCTTTTTTCATTAGACATAAATTTTAAATTATTTGATGATGAACCTATCTGCATAGTATAACATCATCATCATTTTTTTTTCTTTTTATAAAGGGGTTATAGGGGGAAAGTATTTTCTTTTTACCTTCCCCCCATAGCCCTTTAGTCGATGCACTTGAGGACGTACGTCACTTCATCCGGCTCGATGTTCGGGTGCGTAATCGGGAACGCATCTTTGATGGCTTTGAGTGCCTTGGTGATGGCAGAAGATTGTGATTTGAGGCTCTTCTGTTCGGCGGTCTTCTGACGGAACGTCACACCTTCGGGCATCGTGTATTTCTGCGGCTTGCCGACGAAATCAAAGGTCACGTTTTCTTGCAGTTCGTAGGTGTGCCCTTCGTGCGTGAACTGCCCGCTTTTGGTATGCGTCAGAGCCATCTCTTTAGCCTCTTTCTCCAACTCGTCCACACGTGCCTCACAGGACGCGATGAGTTGTTTGAGGATACTGGTTTCTACTAATGCGTCTGCACCGTTCAGGTTTACGTTATTTGCAGCGATGAGGGCTGCTTGTAATTCAATTGCTTTCATAAATTAAATGGATTAAAATGGTTAAATGATTAGACTTTGGAATTCTTGCGTCTGCGCAGTGTGGCGCGGTGGCGATTCTCCTCGGGAGTGACGTACTCGAGGTTAGAGACTGCGCAGTTGCGGATGTTACCATCTTTGTGGTCGAGTTCGCAGCCCTCGGGCCGCGGTCCAATCCAGGCTTTGGCGACGAGGATGTGACAGTACGGAGCTCCGATAAAGTTGCACATCCGCGGGTAGTTGGAATGGACGTTTGGTTTGGGATGGAAGTTCTTGGTTTGGTAGTAATGAACTTCGTTCAGTCCTCTGGATGAGAGGGAGAAGAACCTGCCCTGTTCGGAGCAATAGAGTTTGGCGATGCCAACTCGTGGGCTTGCGTCCTCGCAAAAGCGGATCTCGGTGCCATCCGGGAGATAGATGATCTCCAGTGGCAAAAGTGAATTGTTTTGCATCGTTGTTACGATTTGATGTTAAACATGTTACCAATCAAATCCGTAACATTCCTTTCTTGATTAGCGAGACTGAGAATGTTGTGCCGGACGCCCCGCTAACCAATTATCCCGGCTAAGGATTTTTGAAATTCGGTGCAAAATTACTGCTTTTTTTCGTGAAAAAGCCTGCAAAATGCCGTGTTTATTTGGAAAATTATGTTATCGCGCGTGAGACGGTGGAAACATTTATTTCCAGCATGTCAGCGGTCGATTTTTGTGGTGCCCGCCATTGTTTGCGACCGATATAGAGGAAGACTTCCTCGATGGCGATTTGTGTAAAATTTTTGATTGGGAAAATCCCATAGCGAACATTGCCGGGGTCGTCGCCCAACATTTGCTCAAGCATTGCGCGCACCCACAGGCGGAATGCGTCTTCTACGTTGATGTTTTGTCTCATAACCTTTGAGATTTATGCTTGGCTTTGTGAACGGCCGTTCCTGTGCGCACAAGTCAAAACCTCGCGGGTTAATAAATAAAAAACTCGACTTCTTTCGAAATCGAGTGCAAAATTACTGCTTTTTTTTGAATTATGACGAGTAGTTCCGATGAAGTTATGGAACACTTGTGAACCTTATTCGGTTATGATGGGTATGAGGCAAGATGTATATTCGATTGGTATTCGGATGAAGCTAAAAAAGTATTCGGTTGGTATTCGCTTTTTGTGCAAAATATATTCGATTAATATTCGACTCATAGATTCAGATTCTTTCGGATCTCGGCATTTTTCATATCTCCGTTGCCATATCTTATTGCTTCTTCGATTATATCAGCCTTTGCAGGGAGTAATGTTGTATCATCTTTTCTAAATCTTGATACTGCCTTTCTAGCTTCATTAATTAGTTTGTCGTAATTATTGATAGCCGTTTCGAAGACTTGCCAATTCAACAAATCTCTTGCTTCATTGAGGTCGAATTCTTGATTTAGTTTCCAAACAAAATAGCCGAATAGAGCACAAGAACCGTACCATTGGTAACAACTAATACCACGCGTATAATCTTTCTCAGGATACAAAGGTAATACCAACTGCTTTGATTGCAGATACCGCATTATTTCTGCAAATATCCGATTGTTTAATTCCGCAGGAATAAACTTACCATACTTATGTGGATTTTCAAACCGATCTATTTTATCTTGGAGAAATTTGTTCGCTTTTTTATATTGTTCGTTCTCTTCCGTTAGTTGTGCGACTTGTTTTTCTAACTTGCTGAACCTATTACCGGAATACATACCTGTTTTTTCAATTTGACTAATCTGCGTAGATAATTCAGTGCGGAATTCGCGAATATACTCTGTGGTGATCTCTTTGGCTTCACTTTCTTGAAAAACATTTCCCAATCTAGCATGGCTAAGTTTCTCGGCTCCATCTATGAAATAGTATTCCGCATAATCAAATAAAAACTTCATTACATCAAGCCGCACTTCTTTGTCTTTAATACTTTTCGTAAATTTACGCAATTCTAGTTTAGGGATGATTGTTTCCGGGTTGACTTCTGACCATTCAATTTTTTCTTGTAACATTTCTGTTAAACCACAATCCCATTCTTCCGGAGCATTGAGTAGAGAGGATATCGTTTCTATGGTTGATGCGAAGTAAATCGTTTTAATTTTCTTTTTACTCATAGTATTTATTGCTTATCTTATTTTTTTCTTTTATTTTCCCGAATCTGATTCGGGGGGAAAAGAAGAAAGGCCGCATATCTCCTCTGCCATTTGATTGAGCGCGATGCACTCAGCGCGGGAGATTTGCCGTTTCTTAGGATCGTACGGCCATGGGCTTAGGATGAGTACCTGTTTGTTGGCGACCGCATCAAAGATGCCGTCGGAAGGTTTGTAATAGTCGCCGAAGCCGTTATCGGAAAGGTAGATCACCTTGCCTCCTTCTGCGAGAACACAATAAAGCACCTCGCGCTCTTTCTCGTGGATGAACGGCGATACCATGATCGCACCTTTCTGTGCAGCAGCGATGCAACTATCCATATACTCGTTCAGACGCTTATCATCGCCATGTATCGCCTCTTCTATCATCGTTCTCCGCACATGGACGGGCATATATAGCGCCGCTTGTAATAAATCCGAATTACCCACGCCGTGATACACCCGCCCGGCTATCTCGATATTTTCCTGCACGCGGAAGAATCCCGGCATGAGCTTTTTCGTAGCAAGGCGCTGCGGGTTCATGTCGACATAGCGGATAGTGGTGGGCAGTTGATCTCGATGTCCCATCGGACGGATATGTGGCATCTCGGTAAAGATAGGCGGGAGTGCCGCATATTCTGCATCGGCTATCTGCCCGCGTAAGTTCTCCGCTATCTCAAATAGTTTCTTTCCTTTCCCCGAATCTGATTCGGGGGGAAGAGAAGAAAGGAGGGAATACGCCCGCCCGGCTTTCTTGACACCTTGCCAAAAGCCGCGCACTGCGGCTTCAATGCCGCGAGGCATCGCCTTACGCACATACCAGATAGAATGGAGATGATCGGGCATGAGGCAATAATGGAGGATCTGTATCTCGGGATAATAGGCGGCATTGATCTTTTGATATTCCAAGACCGCCCGCCCCAAATCGCTATAATCCACTCGCGCTTGCGCCGGATCATCATTAGGAATGACCAGATTACCAAGCAAAGGCTTACACGATGGTATCTTCAGCGTGATATGATAGAGTCCGGCGCCTTTCCATGCCTTTCCCGGCTCTTGCGGTTGCCATATGTCGTGATCTTGGGTCATCGTTTTCTTCTTTTCCGCTCGAATCCGACTCGAACAATTCTCATTGACTTATCTTATCAATCTGTTCAAATAGTTCTTCTATTTTAGCGACGATGCGTTGTTGCTCGGCTAATGGAGGGAGAGGGATGGGCAATTTAAGCAATTTCTCACGAGATATATTCCAGAACGCTTGTCCGGATTTATTCGTGATAGTTTTGCAGAAACTATTGTAGAAAGCAGATTGGAAGAAATAAGCGAGATACTCCATCAATGAATCATTTCTATCATCGTACGGCATTAAGTATAACACAAAACCGCCAGCTACAATATCATCATGATCTTCACGTATTAAGGCTGTTTTTCCCAAATGCTCTAAGCTTGTGACTGCCGGAGTTATGAATGAGTTTTTCTTTAGGAATATATCCTTCTTGACAAACTCGGGTGCAATCATCACATCATCATCTTTTGTACACCATGAGCCGCTTTGAATATTACCGCCGCGTAATACACGAATTGGATTTGATACTTTTTTCTCCAAGTCTCCTTTGCTATACGACAATCCTGTTAGGGTATATACGATATCGCCTAAACGAATCCGTCTCCAGTTATCGGGTATATCGAACGGCAGTTCCTCATCTTCGATAAGTTCGGAGTTCCATTTCTTTTTAAACGGAGAATTATTAACTGCTTGCAGCAATTGCTCCTTTAATTCATCAGCAGTTTCGTTTGGATCTTGTGGAATGAGGCGACCGGAGATGGCTTCTTGGAGGATAGATTGGCGCAAGCGGGCAGGAAGAGCGGTGTTGAGTTCGTCGAGTTCCTTTTGGGCTTTGCCGTATTGCTCCACAATAGGCAGCAGTTCTTCTAACTTAGCCACGATACGCTTCTGCTCGGCTAATGGGGGAAGAGGGAAAAGAATTTGTTTAAATTCAGTTTTATTAAACTTCCCTTGCGCTGTCGCGCTTGATATTGAACTAAGTGTTTCTTGACCAAACGGAGAAAGGAAGAAATAATACAACCATTCTCTTTGGTAATCAAAGAAGAAACGCGTCATGACAGAATTCGGTGCTAACGTCATTCTAAATGGCAATGTCGGTACAATAAATACCTTACCAATAGAAGCTCCAATATTTGGGAGTATCATTTCTCCGCCGAATAGCCTTGAGTTCTCTAAGAATTCATAGCCGTGTTTATCGGTGTACACCAAATCTTTAGAGAAATTTGCACGAAAATCTTTTGTGCGCACCAAAACTGCATAGTTTGGTGTATCATAATATTTTACATTCTCACGTAATGATGCGAAACTGCCACTTGCTACAAAATCTGTGACCTTTTGCGTATACTGAGCAATCCTACACCAACACCAGCCAGCAGGTAATTCATAAGGTATGTCATCCTCTTTAATAGGTAATGGCACATTATCCTTTAGTTTTACCTTCTTTTCTACAATTAACTCAGCGCGACGTGCCTCAAACTTCTCCAATAGCATAGCAGCCGGTTCGTCATTTGGATCTTGCGGAACGAGACGACCGGAGATGGCTTCTTGGAGGATGCTATTACGTAATTGCTCTGCGGTCATAGTCCAAGAAGATTTTGGAGTTTGGCAAGGGTGTTGTCTATCTGTGCGTCGAGGGCTTCACGGCGTTTGTGATAGTCAGCTAACAGTTCAGCAGGCGGCAGCACTTCTTCCTCGGATTTCGGGAACTTACACTGGTCGAAATTGCAGGAGAGGTCAATGAGTTGCTGCGCTGTGAAACGGCGGGATTTCTCATCGAGAACATTGCCTTCTTCATCGGTGGTGATGATCTCTTTGCGGTCGTTCCACCAGTCGCGGATAGGTTGGCAATGCTCCAGACGCATCGGTTTGGTCTTGGAGAAATGTTTGTATCCTTCCGGCATGTCGAGACGATAGAACCACACATCTTTGGTCTTGAATCCTTCTTCTGCTCCTTCCGCGGTCTCGTTATTAAAGAAGACAATATTGGTGTTGATGCTGGTATAAGGCGCGAAGATAGAACCCGGCAGACGGATGATGGTATGCAGATTGAACTCACGCAGCAGCGCAGTCTTGATGGCTAATTTGGCACCATCCGTTCCAAACAGGAACCCATCGGGAATAATCACACCGGCGCGACCATTAGCTAACAGACGCTTCATGATAAGCACCATGAAGAGGTCAGCCGTTTCGGACGAACGCATATCTGTCGGGAAATTCATCTTGACCGATGCTTCGGTACTACCACCGTAAGGCGGATTCATAGCGATGACGGACACGCGGTCTTTGTTCTGGAACGAGGAGACAGGTGTGCCGAGTGAGTCGCAATGGATGATATCGGGTTCATCGACACCATGCACCAGCAGATTGGTGATAGAGAGCAGATACGGCAGCGGTTTCCACTCCTGACCATGCACGGAGTTTTGCCATAGTTCCTCATCCTGCGGCGTCTTACGCTGCGATGCCAAGTAATTGAGCGCAGAGGTGAGGAATCCGCCAGTACCGGAAGTAAAGTCGGCTACAGACTCACCTAAACGCGGATTGAGCGTCTCAATGATAAAATCCGTCAGGGCACGCGGCGTGTAGAACTCACCCGCATTGCCGGCTGACTGCAAGTCTTTGAGGATACCTTCATAGATATCGCCGAACGTGTGACGGTCATCCACATCGGTAAAATCAATCTCATCCACGATATTGACTACCTGACGCAGCAGCACGCCGTTCTTCATATACTGGTTCAGATCAGCAAAGACCTCTTTGACAATCCAGTGCGCACGCGGAGCAGAAGGCATCAACGGCAGTTTCTGGAGCGTGGGAAACAGGTTATTATTGACGAAATCGAGCAACTCATCTCCTGTGAGGGCTTTTCCGTCTTTGGTATCGGTTGCCCAGTTGCGCCAGCGAAGCGGTTCGGGAATGACGGAATGGAAGGTGCCATTCGATTTGAACTCCCACTCATCTTCCTGCGCATCGTAGACCTTGAGGAAAAAGAGCCACGTCATCTGTTCGATACGTTGCGCGTCACCGGAGATACCGGCATCTTGACGCATCACATTCTGCAATCGTTTTACGAGATTATTTACTGCCATAGATTAGCTTGCTGCGTATAATTGTTGTTCGAGTTCTTGAATAGCGGTCTGATAGCCTTGCGGTCCGCCAAAGAGTTTGGTAATCTTCACCGGCGTACCGTATTGGGCAAAGGGTTCAAGGGAAAGGATATTTCTATCTTCAAGCGAGAGCACACCGAGTTCGGCATATTTATCGAGCAGAGCCTCTAAAACCTCTCGCGCTTGTCCTTCGTACTTGCCAAAGTAATTGCGTTTCTTGACGTTGTTCGCCCGCTCGCGCCGTGTGAGCGGTTTCTTATCGTACGCCACATGGCAGATGATATCGAATATATCTGCGTTAGCGAGGTTAGGATTGGAGCGACGTACTTCTTCAATCAGAATATCATGGTCTTTGAAATCCTCGACGATCTCTCCTTTGCGTTTGGACTCCATCCAAACCCGTGCAAAATCCGCGAATTTCGGGAAGCGCGTAAGGATGCCCTTGCGGGTGAAATCAAGGAAGTCGGAGATCTCCAGAGCCTGACCCTCGTCATTGATAACATAGTATATCTCATGCAGTTTGGCGACGCGTTTGCTGCCTTGGATATGAATCTTTTTCAGCGTTTCCTCATCCATTTCTTCCCCTTCAATCTTCACTTTCTTGTGTTCGCCTGTGCTGCGCTTGCTTTGTCCGGTAGTATGCGGTTTCTCTACATCCAGTTCGGGTTCGCCATCAAACTCGGGATCGAAGAATAGACGTGTGGCATCCCGGAAATCGAGAATCTCGAAATGCCATTTGTTGATTTTGCGCTCCTTATCGATATAGATACGCGTACCGCGACCGATCATCTGTTTGAAGAGCGTCATAGAATTGACCTCTTTGTCGATAACAATCAGTCCGCAGGTCTTGCAATCCACACCGGTAGAGAGCAGTTCGGACGTAGTGACGATAGTCGGGTATTTCTCGCCCGGGTCAATAAACTTGTCGAGCATCTTCTTGCCGTTAGCGTCATCAGAGGTAATACGCATGATATAGTTCGGACTCTTGCCCATCTCTTTTGGGTTGAGTTGCACGAGCAAGTCACGCATGGTAGCTGCTTCTTCTTGGTCAGGACAGAAGACGATGGTCTTGGTATATTTGCCCATTTTCTCCAGTTTCTCCTGAATTTCCAAGGCGACGGCTACTTGCCGGCGGTTGATAGTGATATGCTTGCCGAACTCCGGCCTCTCGTATAGACGCACGGGTACATCGTTGCCCTGCTTGTCTTTTTCTCCTACTTTAACGATATAGCCGTTCACATCTACATCCAGATGCACACGCGCTACGCGGTAAGGCGCAAGGAAACCATCTTCGATACCTTGCTTGAGAGAGTAGGTATAAATCGGTTCGTTGAAATAGTCGAAGTTATCCGCATCCTCTTTGCGCTTCGGCGTAGCCGTCAGACCGATCTGCGTAGCGCTTTTGAAATACTCCAGCACTTTGCGCCAAGCGGAGTTTTCCTTAGCACTTCCTCTATGGCACTCGTCTATGATGATCAAATCAAAGAAATTCGGATCAAACTGCAGATACGGCTGTTCCTTGTCATCTTCATACGTGACGAGTTGCTGATAAAGCGCCATGTGCAGTTCATAAGATGAATCCAGTTCTTTTCCTTGAACCTTGGTCATGATCTTCTGGAACGGCTTGAAATCCTGCTGCATCGTTTGGTCAATCAGGATGTTCCGATCCGCCAGATAAAGGATATGATGCGCCAGATGCGCTTCACGCAGACGCCAAATGATTTGGAAAGCTGTGAAAGTCTTACCTGTTCCTGTAGCCATGACGAGCAACAAGCGTTTGTCGCCACGAGCAATAGCATCGAGTGTGCGGTTGATGGCTATACGTTGATAGTAACGCGGTTCGTGCGATAACTTGCTATAGTGATACGGCACATCCAGCGCTTCCTGCTGCTTGTTGTTCAGCTGTTTCTCCGCAAACCAACGATGTTTGAGCTCATCAAGCGTCGGGAACTCGTCCATATTGAAATCGCGCTCCTTACCCGTTACCATATCGTGCTCGCGGAAGGCGATACCATTGGATGCAAAAGCAAACGGCACATCCAGTATCTCGGCATAGCCGATAGCCTGTTGCAGACCGGTCGTGAGATCTTTGGTGGCAGACTTAGCCTCTACGACGGCAAGCAGGTTATCATTGTTGAGTTGGAGAACATAGTCGGCTTTCTTGCGTGAAGCACGCTCGTACTCGCTCCCTGCGGAGATGATACGACCATCCGTGAAGAAATACTCCATCCGGATTTGCTCTTTCAGCCAACCGGCTTGCTCTATCGCAGGAGTGATATATCGGAACTTGATATCCTCCTCCGTCAATGTTGCCAAATGTTGAATGTCAGCCATATCTCAGTTCTTTTATTTCTGATGGTGTTTTTTGTGTCCCGCTCATCGGTCGGTGGGGACAGACGATGCTATTTTTCAATTATCTCCCAGTGACCTGCGCTGGTGTTACCTTCGTGGATTAGAATGCCCTTCTTTTGCAGGTCTGCAAGGTCTCGTTCTATAGTTCTCTTAACTACCGACAAAACTACCGACATTTGTTGCGCAGAGATGAATGGATTCTTTCTTATCAATTCAAGCATATCCTGTTGTCTTTCAGTCAGTTTAACTGGTGAAAAGCTGGTGACAGAACTAGTGACATCACTACCGACAGAACTACCGACAGAACTACCGACATGAGACAACTTCATAAATACAGTTCGTTCAATAGTCACTCGTACACCGCCGCAGAAATTCTCGACCTTGGGCATAGGGATTCCGTCAGCCTCAAAACCATCACGGATCTTCTGGAAACCTCGTCCCCAAGTGTCGATAAAACCGGCTTTGAAGAAGACATTAGCAATCTTATGATTGCGCGGTTTGGATGAGTGACGGGCAAAAAGAGTCTCTTGCGTATAACCCTCCGGCAATTCTCCTTCGTTCCAAATCTCAATACTGCTGTCATAGACATGCATCTGGATGTCCGGCCCTGTATAATCCTTATGCGCGATGGCATTATATAGAATCTCTCGTAAAGCTTCTTTGGGCAGTTCCAGTTTTTCGTATCGTTGCATTCCTTCGAAACGAACCGGAGAAATCAGATATTTGGCTTTGAGCACATCCATCACGCGCTCAGCCATTTGCAGGATATTACCCTCAATTACATCTTGAAACCTCAGATCCGCTTCATCAATACCAAAACGGCCAATCTTGAAGACAGCACTCGGATAATAGCGTTGAGGGTTCTTGCCGAAAAGCAGAACAGCCGCATTGGTCAGTCCTCCGTTGTCGTCAACCAAGCCCAGGCTCGTTAACACTTCTTCCGTTGACGCTTTGCGGAGGTCCTCGGGAACACGCTCGGCTTCTATTCCTTTGCGGATAAAGTAATCAACCGCCTCACGGTCAATATCCTTGAGTGTGGCACGGTCGTTAATAACCTCATCCCACGAGCGCCCCATCTTCCGAAGGACAAAGTTCTGCAAAGCCGCACCATTCAACTCTTGCAAAGTACTTCCGGAACGGACATAATACTTGCCCTTATAACTGATGGGCACATCGCTCGGAGCCACATTGATTTCTATATACTCCTTTCCATCCTTATGGAGAACGTTCACATCGGCCACAATACCCAAGAAAGAAACTACTTTGTTAGGAATATCTTCAGACAACTTGTGAGCATTCTCCACACCGCACACTTCGCCTTTGTCGTTTATGCCGATATAGAGTTTGCCGCCTTGTGCATTGGCAAAGCCGCATAGCCACTTGACATACTCATCGCGCCAAGACTCTTTGTACTCGATATTTTGGTTCTCGTTATTCATTGTAGTAGTTTTTTTTCTTTCTGGTTATCTATTCGGGTGCAAAGTTACAACTTTTTTTTGATATATACAAAAAAATCGGAGATTTTTAGTTTAGAGTTTTGTGATTAGTGATTAGTGTTTAGGGGTTAGGGGTCAGAGTTTAGTGTTTAGAGGAAAAAGAAAGGGGATAAAAGAAAAGAAGTAAAAGAAAAAAAAGAAGTCCGACCGACCACCTACTACTTTGTAGCAGGTAGCTACAGCGCGCAAAAAAACGTTCGAACATGGCGAGGAAGGATGTCGCACACACACACAACACTGCAGAAACAAAAAAGCCGCACATTGTGCGGCGCATAGACGCGACCAGACAAGACAGGACGGGTCGGACTGGATTTTACGAATAAAGAGACGAGTCAAAGGGGTGAGATTGCTTGTAGTCGTAGAGGAGAGAATTGAATTTCCATGACCAAAGGGTGGAGTAGGTCTTGCCGTTGGAAGCGAGGTGGTTAGCGGCTTCATATTCCGAACGAAGCTGTGCCTCCAGTTCGGGTGTGGCACGGAGTCGGGCTAATTCACGGTTAGCATACGCAAAGGCTGCGGAGTTCCATTTCTGGCGGGGAGACTGGTCCTTTTGGTAGGTCTCCTCGCGGTCGCGATAGAACTGTTTTCCATTACGGACATAGAAATAGCCGGCGTCTCTTTTCTTGAATTTACCATGGACGAGGTCGATTCCTGCTGAGTTTTCAATTTTAGACATAATGAGATGTTTTTAAAGGGGGTTAATTGGGGTTAGTTTAGGAGTGTTCGGGGTCTTATTTGGTGTATATACGTTATTGTTGACCGTCGGTTGACCGTCGGTTGACTGTCGGGATTAACTCTTAATCCGCTGCAAAGGGACCCTGATTGACCTTTGCGACTGCAAAGATACAATAATTTTCTGAGATATGCAAGGAAAATCAAAGATTTTCGATTTGGACGGGCGGTTTTTGAGTCTCGGTTTACTCCTTTTGGCTTGTGTTAATCTACCCTTGTGATAGACAAAGGAGAAAGTAGTGTGTACTTATTGGTTTAGGGTGAGTAGCTTTCAAGATGTTTACAAATTCGATACTTTCTGTAAAAAACAAGCCCCTAAAGCCAGATGTATAACTTTGGGGGCTTGTCTCAAACTACTAAATTCTAATTGCGAGAATGCCAATACTCGTCATTGTTAGGGTTTAATTGGTCGCTGTGATTGTCATAATCAGCATCTTGATGATCTCGGTCTGAATGCCAGGACATAATTATTATAATTTTTAAGTTAATAATAAGGTGCTTGCATATTAAAAAGCACCAGATCTCATTTTGAAATCCGGTGCAAAGATACAACAAAAATGTGAGGTGGACAAGTTTCGGGAAAAGGGTTCATTTTTTACGATGTATTTTTTTTGTTTTATAAAAGCAAGTTTGTTTTGTTCCCTTCGTTAAAATATGATGCACAAACTTTAGCTTACGAACAGCATCATTTGTAAGGTGTAGTCTTACTCCATTCGGCAAAACGTATTCATTGCCAATCACTGTACCTTCTTTCGCATATATCCGGGGCGAACCAATTTGATTTAAACCAGACAAACATGCAAGCGGATTTTTATTGAGTTCTCTGTAAATTTTCTTAACAGAATAAAGGTCTGCGGTAAGGAATGGAGTTTCTCTATCTTTTACAAAAATTAAAGCTCCGCCGCGAGAACAATGATACCTGCTTTCTATGGGTGTTTCTTTAGTGGTAATTGCTAAAATATCTTCGTAATTAAAAGATTTCATTTTGGTTTTGTAGTGAGTATCCGAATACTCTGAAAGGAAATCCAGATTTGGATATTCTTCATCGTCATAGACAGGTATCTCAATCACCTCCTTATATGTTTCTTTAATTTGTTCCATCTTCAATATAATGAGCATAGCACCTAAAAATAAACTTGAACCCGTCTGCTTGGAACTATTCGAAAATTTCTAATAGTTGCGTTAGTCGGTGTTCTCGGTGGAACTCTTATTCGTTTATTATCTGCGGCACTTCGAGGAGTTCCATAATATCCAGCATCTTGTACCACACTCCATCAACCTCGCTGTGCCATGAGTTATGAAAATGGCCATAGTACCAACGCTCTAACGGATGTTCATCCCGCTTCAGGTGCGCCAAGATGGCATCCATGGTATGCCGCTCCGTATCACATTCTTCGAGCAAAGTCGGGTCGTGCTGCGCCCAAGAAGAGAGTCCGCTTTTTGTCTGAAATTCGCAGAACGAAGGAGCGGTGTGCGTCACAACAACGTCTATTTTCAGACCGGCTTCCCAGATCGCATCTAAAAGGGACGGATCGTATTTCGGGGCTTCGTCCGGCCAGTAATAGACCTTACCCGGATGGCGAGCCATCTCTCGTAGGCGAATCTGTCTATCCACGCTGATAGCACCTCCGATACAGAGTATCGTTCGTCCGCATGATTGGATTACCGCATAATCCGGCACCGTGCGCCACCGCTTGTGCTCAATCGCTGTATGTCCGGCGGTGTCCGTCGCGAAATATGCAGGGTCATCATGATTGCCGCGAACCATCGCTATCCAGCAGTTATTCTGCGCCAAACGCTTCTCTATCCGCCGAAAGACCTGATCATAAGCACCCGTTTTCTCGAATCCGAATCCGCAATCTCCTGCAACAATCACCAGCGTATCGCGCATCCCGTAACGGATACACATCTCATACACCAGCGGCACAAATTCACCGTGTATATCCCCGCAGATAACGAGCGATTTAGCATCCGGATATGTCAAAGCCCAAGGTTTCATTCTAGATTAAAAAAGTCCTTGTTCTAATATTTTTCCTGTTTGCGTGCAAAGATACTAAATTTTTCGGAAATATGCAAGGAAAATCTGTCATTTTTGACATTTCGCCACAAAAAAAGCCAGCCTCCGCCGACTTGTCTGTAATACTCATCTATAGCTTGTTCCTTTTTGAGCGCCAAAAGGAACAAGCATCTCTCCTCAAGCATGTATCTTTTTTGCTCATCCATCTCTTAGCTTGTTCCTTTTTGTGCATCAAAAGGAACAACCTTATCCGGTTATGCATTTCATTCGCCCATTACTTTTTTGTATAAATCCAGACCTTTTTCTGTCAGCCGATATGTTTGTTCGGGCTTGTTGGGAGAGCCGGGGAAGGACATGGTCACGTAACCTTGTGCCACGGCCGGCTTAAGATAATTGTATATGAAGTTTCTTCTGCTTTGTTGTCTCAACCCCAAGTCAGCAACAATCTGACGACGAGGTAATGAAGACTTTCCTATAACCTGAACCATCTTACGCACCCGCAGGTCAACTTCCGTTCTGACAAAAGGACGGTCTATGCTTTGTTTGTCGTCAACCATCCCGACACCCGTAAGATCCAATTGCACATGACAGGACTTTATGCCTTCATTCACATCGGCATAGTCACTACTTAAAAACACCTGATGCCCTGCCTTTTGCAAAGCTGCTACCACTTCCGGGACGAACTTCTTGTTCTCTCTGGTCTCTTTAATAAATATCTTCATGGCCTTCTCTATTTGGCTTGTTCCTTTTCATGTGCCAAAAGGAACAAGTTAAATCGGCCGCAAAGGTACAACTTTTTTTTGATATATACAAAAAAAATCGGAGATTTTTAGGTCAGAGTTTAGGATTAGAGTTTAGAGTTTAGTGTTTAGAGGACGCTCGCGGGGCGAGCTACAGTTTAGTGGATTGAGTTTAGAGGGTAGAGTTTTTTTAGGTTTTAATGTGCAGGATGATTGCTACACAAAAAAGACGGACCGAAGCCCGTCTTTTTTAATGGTTGTTTATTATTCAGTAAGTGCCTCCGTCAGTGCAGGAGTTTGGCGGAGAGGGCGAAACCGTCCGCAGAGATACGTACGATAGCCATTCCGCGCAGCGCACCGAGCGAGAGGGGTTGGTAATAGTCCATACCTTCGGTCAAACCCGTGAGCGGCAGACGGCAGATGACGCGTCCGGCGAGGTCAAAGACCGTCAGTTCCGCGCGTTTGAGATCCCGCGGTACGGAGAAGCGCACGACAGCCTCCGAGGCGTTGTTGCCCGGTAAGACAGCAATAGCGCCTTTGCTATCCGGCGCAGTGATCTGCTGGGTAGCCGTAGGAGTACTGTCTTCCTGCACCAGTTCATAGGGCCCGAGGTCACGCGCAGTGCCATAGACGGCAGAAACGAGGAAGGGGAAATCTGCTTCCAGTTGAGCGAGGTTAGGCGTGACGGAAGAAGGCACGTTGCAGCCTGCGTCCACGAGATTAGAACCCGGCAACAGGCGCGCGAAACGCGAAGGCATTGAGCCGTCTCCGCGACGCGGAGCGATAGCATCCGCCTCCTCCAAAGAGACATAGTCCGAACGGGAGAAAGAGGTGACGAGATGGTTGGTCCACGCATCCTTGGAGAGCGTGGTGCCCAAAGCATTGTAATCATCTGTTCCGACACACGCCTCCTGTTTGCCGAAGCAGACATTATTGTAATAGAACGTCTTGGCATCCGAACCTCCGGATTCGAACATGAAGTCATAAGAGTTGTCAAACGCCAGACAGTTGATGAGGACGTGTCCGCCCTGGTGGCTGTTGCAATCAAAGCCCTTCACGGAGGAAGTGATATTGCATCCGAAAGCGATACAACGGTAAGCGTAATGAATACCTTTGCTGGAACCACCCGTTCCGTTGCCACCGAGTTTGATACCATTACCGTTTCCGGAGAAAGAAGCGGAGCCGTCGAAGTATTCTTTTACCCAGAGATGGTCTGCCGCATTGCCGGACTCCCAAGCCCAGCACTCGGCGAGGATGACATCATAATCGGTCTCAAAGAGATCCCAAGCGTCATCCGAGTTACGCCAAGCGCGGCAACGGATAAAACGGTTGCCGATACCATTATGCATCTTGCAGGCAAAACCATCCGCGTCAGAGCCGTAGTTAGCGTCATAATCGCAGTTATGATGGGAGTCACAATCGACGATATCGTTGTAGGCACAATGGGAACCATCATTGCTGCTGAGGCCGGGGAAGGTGTCGGAGAACTTATGCCCAAAGCCGAGTTGGATACCCGTATCGAGGTTGTAGGAGAACTCGCAACGCTCGATGCGGTTGTGGGAACCCTCCAGCTTGATTGCGTTGTCGGCTGCGTGCATCATATGGAGCCCGAAGAGAATCCAATAATCGCCGGTAATAAGCATACCGCGGTCGCCCACTTGGTTTTTGTCGCGGTTGCAATCGAGCAGTTGCTGCTCGAAATCGAAGACAGGCGCTTCGTTCTCGTAGGCGGATATGACGATAGGCGCATTGGCTGTGCCGGACTGGGAGAGGCGCAGCGTGAGTTTGCCGTCCGTGCCGCGCCATGACATGAGATACCGTCCTCCGCGGCAGAAGATGACATCTCCTGCCTGTGCGACAGAGAGTGCTTTACCGAGGTTGTACCACGGGTTCTCAAACGATCCGTTGCCGCTATTATCATTGCCTTCGGGCGAGATATAATAGGTAGCGTGCGTAGCGGTATAAGTAGGGCGTGTGAACTCCGGATCGGGTTCTCCGGGGATGACCGTTCCGCCTCCGCCGCCACCTTGCCCCTGAACGGGGTTCTTGAGAACGACATCGTCGATATAGACATTGTTAGTAAGACCTTTGATACGTACGCGGACATTGCGCGCGGAGTCCGCACCTATTTTTGCCGAGTAGGACGAGAAAGAACTGGAAGAAGAGGAGATAGAAAGAGTGTCCACTGCCTGCCAGTTGCCGGAACCTACCTGATACGCTATCTCCACTTTCTTATTGCTTCCGCCGGTGCGGTATTTAAACTCCACGGAGGCGAGGCTGTCGATAGCCGGCGTAATCATATACGCGCCACTGGCATTGAACTTGATAGAGACCACAGAGTTGGAGCTGTTACGCTGTGCGTCGCCGCCAAACGTCCATATGCCCGAAGGCAGTTGCACCTCCGTCTCGGCTGACCAGGAACCGGAGTTAAGTGAATTGAAATCTTCCGATAAATCGGCGTGTGCCATGCCTGCTACGAGGCACGAGAGCACCAAGAGACTCATTTTTTGCATGTACCTTAGATTTTAAATGTTTGAAATAGCAATGCAAAATTACAGTATTTGATGCAAATGAGCAAATATATGCCGATTTATCAATAAAAATCGCCAAAAATGACACACACAAAACCGGATACCCGCAAAAACTTGAGTATCTAAAACAATTTTTTCACCTCTTGAAAGGGAAGAAAGTCTTATATGCTGATATCAGGAGAATTCTTCAGCCAGTCCAATAAAGCAGCCATATCCGGGAAGACGCGGTCCGCTCCTTCGTCCGTGAGGTCGGAGTCGGGCAGCGGTCCTGTGTTCACGGCACAGGCGAAGAGTCCAGCCGCTTTCGCAGCACGCACTCCGAGCGGTGCATTCTCCACAACCATACATTCTTCTTTCTTGAACCCCGATCGCTCCCACGCCTTGAGGTAGGGTTCGGGGTCCGGTTTGCCATGTTTGACATCAAAAGAAGAGATGATACCCGTGAAGACATGATCGAAGATGTCATTGAGCGCGTCAATGAGGTTATGTTGCCCCGACCCGGTGACGACCCAGCATTGGACGCCGTGTTCATGTAGGAAACGGAGCACATCGCTCACACCGGGGATAGTACCCGGAAAGCCTCCGGTCATTTGATTGAAATATGCTGTTTTATCCTTGTAGATATCTTCGATCAGTTGCTGCGGCGCGTCCTTCCCGTACATGCGGGAATAGTGCTCCTGAATCACTCCGACGCTGGTTCGTCCTTCGTTCCGGTAACATTCTTCGGCGGTGTACGGCAGTCCGTGTTTGGTCATCGCCCAAGCCCATGCTTCGGCATGGTAGGGCATGGAGTTATACAGGACGCCGTCCTGATCAAAGAAGACGGCTTTCAAGCGTTTCTTTCTTTCGCCGAAGATAGACGAACCGATGCGCACCATCGTGGAACCGCATTCTATAGCTATCCGATAGTCATCCGACATGCCCATGGAGAGAATTGAGAATTGAGAATTGACAATTGACAATTCTTTCAAGGTGGAGAAGCATCGCCGGATTTCGGCTTCGTCGTCGGTGTTGGTAGCCATAGTCATAAAGCCCCGTACCCGGACATGGGGGTAATTTACCATTAGGTCATTTACCATTAGGTCATTTATTTCTTCGGGCAAAAAGCCTGATTTGGTCTCCTCCCTGGCGACATGGATCTCCAGCAGCACGTCCTGTACCATCCCTATTTTGGCGGCTTCGTCGTTGATAGTCTGCAGCAGGCGCAGTGAGTCCACCGAATGGATGAGAAACGGGTGCAGTTTGAGCAGGTCCCGCACTTTGTTGGTCTGCAGGTGTCCGATAAAATGCCAGCGGATGTCTTCGGGCAGGAGCGGTATCTTCGTCTTCAGTTCCTGCACGCGGCTTTCCCCGAAATGGCGTTCTCCCGCTTCGTAGGCTTCGCGGATAGCTTCTACGGGTTGGTATTTGGAGACGCACACGAGCGTGACATGCGCGGGTATATGTGCGCGAACCTTATGGATATTGTCAGTAATCTGCATTTCAGTATTCAACATTCAGAAAGCCATTTGATATAGGGATTGATATAGCGTTCTTTTTTCTCCTGATAAACCGTGTCCAGATCCACCATGATTCCTGTCTCAAAGACATTCGACAACTCGTCATTGACGGCATTGCCGAAGAACTGGAGTTCGTTGGTGATATTGAGATAGGCGGAGAACATAGGCGGAATGACCGTCCCTTGCTCGCGTATAGCGTGCTGGAGGATATGATAGTTCTCCTGCGGGTCGGTGCCTGTGAAAGGAGAAGGTATGCCCAGGTCCTCTTGAACGGGAAGAGGATGGTAGGGTCCGAAAAGCCCTTCTTCTCCTCTGTGATAGGTGTTGAGATAGGTATAGATCAGCTCGCGTGCCGTCTTGTTATAATCGGGGTAGATAGTGACTTTACCGATCATCCATCGCACGTCGGGATTATTATGCATCACCGCTCCGATCCCGTCCCATATGTTATCCAGCGCAAAGAGAGCTTTCACTCCCATCTCGCGTTTCTGATAGGCGGGTTGCACGAATGCCCGTCCGAACTCAATGGCATGAGGCAGATAATCCCGGATGAAGCGCTCGGAATAGTGGAAGAGATGTGCGGAGGTGATATAGGGTTGCATCTCCCCCCGGTCGTTGGGCCTCAGTTCCACATCTTTTCCCAGCAGATAGCGGTATCCTCCGATAATCTGCCGGTTAGAAGGATCCCAGACGATGAGCTGATGGTAGGGCTTAGCCATGGTGTCCATATCATCCATGTCCATCTCCAAGCCGGTGGCACCTCCTCCGTCCCGGTAACTGATCTCGCGCAGACGTGCTATCTCGCGCATCACATTGGGACATTCATGCGCAGTGATGTCATAAATAAGATTTTCCGCTTTATTGGACGGTCTGAGGAGGTGTCCCTCCAGTTCGCGCTCGATAACCGCTGTTTCTACAGGTGGAATGATAGGTTGCATATGAGTGTTCAGTATTCAGTATTCAGTTTTCAGTTTTGGGAATAAACGATGGATTTGACATATTGCGCCCATTCTTTAGGCGAACTGGTGTTATCCAAGTCGGTGTACGGGACAGGCGGCAGGACATGGACCTTGAAATGTTTGCCATGTGCGCCATACATCTCGTCCACGAGGTATAGCATCTCGATATTGATCTTGATCCGTAGCAGTTTGCGGAGGAAGGCGAGGATATAGAAGAAATTACTGTTCCTGCCCTCGAAATAGATCGGGACAATATTGCGTTGGTATTCGCGTGCACGCTGGACGAAGTTTTTCTGCCATTCCAGGTCTTTAATTTGCCATTTGCCGTTGATTCGTTGGAGTCGGCTACATGCCCCGGCAGGGAAGGTGAGCACATCCGTTTCGGACTCCCACATCCGTTGTTGTGCTGCTGCCTGTTCCTTGCTGAGCCGCCCTGTTTTATTGACAGGCGCCCATAGTCCGGCGAGCGGCTCCATATACATCAGCAGTTCGTTGACGATAACCTTCAGTTCGCGTTTCTCCGCCCGACTCTCATGAATCATTTGTGCAATGATCATGCCGTCCAACCCTCCCAGCGGGTGGTTAGAGACGAAGATAACAGGCTTGCCGTCGGTAGGGATGTTCTCTATGCCCTCAATAGAGGCGGTGCACCCGAGTTCTTCATCCAGCACGACGCGTATGAAATCGTAGTTTTTCTCCGTCGTATGCTTGCGGAGAAAGGCGTTCATCTGTTTTATGTGTGCGATGCGTTCAAGATAGCGAATAAGGAAATCCGGCACTCTCGCCTTCGGCGCTTTCGCCTTAATGATAGCTCTTATGTCAAATTGCAAGGGCATTATTGTACGGCATGAAGGATGTCCATAATCGGTGATTTGGCAATAGAGATCAGTTCGCAGTCATAGGATTTGAGTGCCTGTCTCAGCGCAAAGACCGCATCGTCCAGCGTGTTTGCCTGAACGAGCATAGCTACGTTTTTGCGTACCTCTTTCTCTCCGTCGATAGTGATCATCTCCACGCGCGCTTTGTACCAATACTCTCCGCCTTCGTTGGGGAAGGTCTCAAAGAACTGGCTTCGTTTGCAGCTCTGTACTTCGCAGTCGCCGAAGATGAATGGTTTGATCTCCTCCATGAGGCAGTTCTCCGCGTCCGCAAAACTGACAGCTCCATCGATGAGGTACACTTCTTTTACTTTGCCCGGGTTGTCTTCGCCCGTCTGGCGGTCATAACTGACTTTAATCTCGTGAAAAATCATATCATTTACAATTTAATCATTTACAATTTAATCATTTACAATTTGGTCATTTGAAGATGAGGTCTGCTACATCGGTAGCGTTCAGTTGGCCTTGCGGCATGGGGCGCAGCGTGCCGGTCCATAGAAGCAGGGGGGATACCGGATTCTCGTCGATCACGCGGTCCACCGCCTTTTTCTCGTCCTGCATGAGCCGGAATCCCGGTTGCAGCAGGAAGAGCACGTCGCCTATATGCCGTTTGCTGAGCGAGGCAGCCAGCAGCGGGTATTGCACGGCTTCGTAGCCCGGCATAGCTATCTGTACTCCCTCAAAATCCATCAGGAAATTAGCCACCTGCCTTTGGATCGTCTCGAGGGACAGTCTTTTCTGTTCGATGAGCGTCCGGTTGAGGTATATTGCCTGTCCGTAGGCTCCGTCCACCCACCTCTCGTGTCCGTAGAGAGCCATGAGATAGGTAGCGGTAAGGGCAGCCGCCCGATCGGCATTGAAAGGCTGCACGGGCATGTGAATATCGCTCAGCGCCTGCGCCGATGTGCCTAATACCGGTCGTCCGACAAGCAGGATCTGGTAGTTGGAACGGCCTATTCGCCGGTCGAGTTGCTCCATGAGAAAACCGAGATCCTGATTCAGCCGGAGGTATAAGTCTTCCTGTTCCGCGGAAGCGATCTTGTCCGTCTCCGCTTTGGGCGAAAGGGTGTTGAGTTGGAGCAGGAGCATGTCGGGTGTAGCGTCCGTACCGAGTTTCTGGGTCTGTTGGATAGCAAGCGCCAGTTCGACGACCAGCGTGTTCGCTTCCGGCGCATTGGCCAGTACGGTGTTCACCTCATAGGCAAAGCCTTTTTTTGCCTCTTGGGGCGTAGGTGCCGCATAGGTGAGTATGTCCATGCGCGGCGTCCATTGGCGCGCCGCAAGGGTAGCGATACGGCCGGAGTTGTTTTGCTCGAAGGCAGCGGTCGTCAGTCCCTCGGTATAAGCGGCCGAGGCGACCCATTGCAGGCTTTCCGTATCCAGCCAGCAGCACGCATTAGCCGCGTGTCCCGCCAGCAGGAGCGAGGTCTCCGGCGTTATTCCCACAGCGTAAATCTTCGCCTCCGGATAAAGGAGTTTCATCCGGTCGGTGAGGGTAGGCGCGAGTAGCGCTTTGGGCGAGAGACGCAACTGCGTGCCTATGCCATGTACCGTCTCGTCCTCCAGCATGGAATGGATCCGGCGGTCCCGGCGCAGGAAATACTCATCCATCGCGTAGCCGTGCCGCTCGGGCGTGACACCGGTCATAAGGGTGGCGGTCGTCTCGTTACCTCCGTAAACGAGATGGGGATAGGCGACCGTAGTCTGAAACGCTTCTTCGCTCAGTGTCCTCAATCCGCCCTGCTGCCAATAAGGACGCAGCATACTGAGGTTCTCCGCCGTCATACCATCCACTACCGCCACGACCGTCAGCCGCGGTGCAGCAGACAGACAGGGAGCCAAGAGGCTTATAATCAACGTAATATATAGATAAATCTTGCGCATAAGTGTGTCAAAGGAAGGATAAGAAGTCTCCACCCAAACCCGACGAGCGGGTGGCAGGAGAAGAAAGTAAGAAAGGCTACCAACAGCAGCAATATACTATAAAGACAAACCATCGTAATATCCAGCCACCGGGAGCGTTTGTGTCTCCGTCTGTCCCAATAGCTGACGGCGGCCACCAGCAGGAAATAGAGCACGAGACCGAGTTCCCATGTGGCATACCAAGGCGTAGCGGATATCTCGAAGGGGGCAGTCTTTCCGTTCAGCACGAGAGGCTTGTCTGCTACTCTCGCTTCGGAGAGGAACCACATCAGTTCTTCGGGCAGGAAGAGCCGTTCTTCGTTGCTCATAGGTTTGTCCGCTTCAGGTCCGAAAAGCAGGTTAATGCCTGCGTTCTCCCAGGAGTGGCTGCCTGTATAATGACGAATGAAAGCGCGGTAGGTCTGACCCGAATAGCCCTCATAGGAAGAAGACAGCGTGTCTCCTAACACTTGCGCGATCATATGATACGGGCGCGTAGCGCAGTTGTCGAAAACGAAATTATACAGGTATTTGCGGTTTTCCGGTCGATAGTTCTCTACCAGCGCTTGCCACAGGAGATTCGTTTGGTCCGGCGTGAAATTCAGCACTTGCTCGTAAACAGGCCTGTTGTCCCGGTCATATTCATACATGAAATACCGGTAAGGCGAAGCCCCGAGTTCGTACCACGTCTCGCCCCGGACAAATTTCCAATAGAAATGGTCGGTGTTGAAATCGAAGATACCATAGTTGAAAACGATATCCATGTCGTTTACCTCGTCCAGCACACGGATTGCGGTATGGCCGTAGCGCGCATAGAGTTCTTCTCCCGGCGAGCAGGTGAGGAGCGAGATCTGCGCGGTCTCGCTAAGCTGCTGAGCCGGAACGGTCAGACTCATTGCCAGACCTAACGCTATTATATAAATACGCCATTTATGCAACATAAGAATATATACAATAAGGAATAAAAGTACATGTCATTCCGAGCAGCCATCCTGCGGCAACCTGCGCCGGTGTATGTGCGTTCATCCGCAGTCTCGCCCACATCAGGATGAGCGACATTGAAAACCAGATCAGGATCGTGGTCCAGGTAGGAATAGCTCCGATCCCGAGACAATAGGAGAAGAGACCTCCTACCAGTCCGCCGAAGCCGGTGAGGTGGGCACTTATTTTCCACCGCCTGTTAATGAACGCAACGGCAGCGATTGCAGCCGTAGCCCCTATGGCAACCAAGGAGATAAAAAGCGGCGCGTGGAGGATTGAGACGACGAGATAGGACCAGAACGCAAAGCCTACTGCGGCGCAGAGGTAAGGCATGGTGCGCTCTTCCGGGTCTGCAATCTGCATGTCACTCACTATCCCGCGCTTCATCATGATCCAGATAGCCACCATAGGCGAGAGACAGGTGAGGAAAAACGTACCGGCTACCGCTACCAGCACCCACACCCAGTGCAGCGGGGCTATATGTATCGAATGGGCATAGCAGAAAAGCGCCATGCCGTAGGTGGGTACAAAGAGCGGGTAGAGCAGAACGCTCAGTATCTTTGCTGTTATGTCCGGAATGCGGCTCATAGGATAGTCTTGCGCAGCCGTGCTACGGGGATACCGAGTTGGTCGCGGTATTTAGCGATCGTGCGCCGCGCGATAGGGTAGCCGTGAGCCTCCATGGCTGCTACCAGCTGCTCGTCCGTCAGCGGGTTCAGAGTGTCTTCATTATCAATGAGTTCCTTCAGCACCTTCTTGATCTCCCGGGTGGAGATCTCGTCGCCCTCCGCGTTCGTCATGGCTTCGGAGAAGAAGTATTTGAGCGGATAGATACCAAACCGCGTTTGCACATACTTGCTGTTGCTCACGCGCGAGATGGTAGATACATCGTAGCCGGTCTTGTCGGCTATGTCCTGCAATACCATCGGCTTGAGGCTGCTTTCTTCGCCGTCCAGGAAGAAATCATATTGCTCGCGCAGAATAGCGGTCATGGTCTTCATGAGGGTCTCATTGCGTTGTTTGATAGCGTCAATAAAACTCTGCGCGGAGTTAAGCCGCTGCCGGATGAAGGCGGCCGCCTCGCGTGACTCTTTGGTCTTAGGCATCCGCGAATATTCGTCCAGCATATTGGAATAGTCCCGGCTAACATGCAGTTCGGGAATGTCGCCGGTATTGAGCACGACGTACAACTCCTCATCGCGTTCCTCGATCGTAAAATCCGGAATGATCGTTTCCCGCTGGGTCTCATATACATTGCCGGTGAAGGCGTTGGCGGGTTTCTGATTGAGTTTCAGAATCTCCTGCACCGCTGCCTGAAAATCTTCTTCGTCCAGCTCCAGACGCTGCATGATCCGATCGAAATGATGTTTGGAGAAAGCGTCAAAGAACCGCTCGATGATTGCATGAGCCACGCCCAGATTGACGTCGTTGGGAGATTCTTCCAGTTTGACATCCAGTTGCCTGAGCAGACACTCCTGCAGGTTCGCGCTGGCAATGCCGGGCGGGTCGAAGCGTTTGATCCGGTCCACTATCTGCGCCATCTCCTCGTCGGTGACGGAAATCTGCTCCTGGAACATGATGTCGTCCACCAGTTGCTCGGTCGTCCGGCGCAGATAGCCGTCGTCGTCTATATTGCCCAAAACCCATTTGGCTATATGGCGCTGAGGCTTGGTCATGTCGGTCAGGTAGATCTGTGCTTTCAGTTCCTCGATCAGACTGCTACCGCCGATGATCGGTACTTCCCGTTTGTCCTCGTCCGCTCCGCTGTATTGGGGGCGGAGCATATAACTCGGAGTCTCGTCGTCGGAGACATATTGCTCGTAGTTGAATTCGTCGTTCTGCAGCGGGTCGCGTTGTCTCCCGTCGTCATAGCCGTCCTCCGGCATATAATTCTCGTCGAACTCATCGTAGTTCTCCGCTGCATCCTGGATGGCGGCTTCGTCGCGACCTTCCTCCAACGCGGGGTTTTCCTGTAACTCCTCGTTGATACGTTGCGACAGTTCTACTGATGGCAATTCGAGCAAACGAATGACCTGGATCTGGGTCGGCGTCAGCTTGGTCGTTTGCGTCAAAGACTGTTGAAGACCTACTTTCTGCATAGTGCTAAAACAGATGAAGTGATATATTCCAATTGTTCATTGTCGAGTTCGGTGTGCATCGGGAGCGAGAGGACGCATGCCGCGAGTTTCTCTGCCGCAGGAAAATCCCCGTCTTTGTATCTCGGGTCGAGGTAGGCTTTCTGCTGGTGCAGCGGCACCGGATAATATATCATAGCCGGTATGCCTCGTTCCGCCAGTCCTTCTCTCAGCTTGTCCCGGTCAGTGCCTGTCACGCGCAGCGTATATTGGTGGAAGACATGTGTGGAATGGGCTTGCCGTCCCGGAACAAGGAGCGCCGGGCAGTCCTTGAACGCCTCGTCGTAGTAGGCTGCTGCTTTCTGCCGCGCGGCGATATATTCGTCCAGATGGGGCAGTTTGGCGTCCAGCACAGCCGCTTGGATGCTGTCCAGCCGGCTATTGACACCTATCATATCGTGGTGGTATCGAACGACCATACCGTGATTAGCGATAGCGCGCATCTTAGCCGCCAGTTCGTCGTCATTGGTGAAGATCGCTCCTCCGTCGCCGTAGCAGCCTAAGTTCTTGGATGGGAAGAAAGAGGTGCAGCCTATATGTCCGATTGTACCGGCCTGTTTGGTCTCGCCGTTAGCGAACGTATATCTCGCTCCGATAGCCTGGCAGGCATCCTCTACAACGTAGAGATGGTGCTCCTCTGCCAGTGCCATCAATGCCTCCATGTCGGCACATTGGCCGAACAGATGAACGGGTACGATCGCTTTGGTCCTCGGCGTGATGGCACGACGGACGGAGGCTATATCCATGTTCATCGTCTCCCAGTCCACATCTACTACCACCGGCGTCAGACCCAGCAGCGCCACTACCTCTGCCGTGGCGATAAAGGTAAAGGTAGGAGTGATCACTTCGTCGCCGGGGCGAAGACCCAAGCCCATGAGCGCTATTTGCAGGGCGTCCGTTCCGTTACCTACCGGGATCACATGCCGGGCACCGGTATAGGCTTCCAGATGGTGCTGGAAATCCGTCACTTTGGGTCCTTTCACAAATGCTGCGGAGTCGATCACATCCTGAATCCCCGCATCTATCTCCTGCTTGATACGCAAATACTGCGATTGCAGGTCCACCATTTGAATCTTTTTCATTGTTCTAAGATAAATTCCACCACGCCCGGGTACACCCATGCGGAGGTGATATAAGGATTTGAATATCTCAGTTCTACATCCAGCTTGTCCTCTCTGTCGTGCGAATAGTGACACACTGCCCGTATGTCCTGTGCCTGCACTTGCGCGAAATGGCTCATGCCTACGCGCACGCGCACTTCCACCTCGCCCGGGAAGAGCCGTATATGTTGTCCTTCGGGGACTCCTGTCACGCGGAGAGGGATCATGAACCGTTTCTCTGTAAAACGCTCGGCGATAATCCGTACTTGGATGCTGTCGGCGTCTGTCCGCACGCCTTTCGGTATAGCCAGAGCTACGGTAAGATCAGTCGTGTCGCTCAGGTCGGTCAGTGAGAGCGGCTCCGTGTAGATCGTGTCTATCGCAGCCAGTTTCTTGTCCTGACCGTAGATCTTCACTGCGGATTTGCTCAGAACGGGCGACCCTACAAACTGGAACTCCGCTGCCGGAGTGAGGTCTGCATCCAGATGGATGCGAACGTTTTTCTCCTGCTCGGTGAAATAAGGACACAGGATCTCTTCCGGTTTGGTCTCTATCAGTCGGCTGGTGCCTTGGAGGATGTCGCTTATGCTACGCCGGAGTGCGTCAGAAGGCACATGGATTGTGCCTTTCTCGCCATGGATATACGACCGCAGGTCGATCGTCAGATGGAGCGGTTCGCGGTGGTAGGTGTTCAGCCTTGCCCCCGCGTCGCGCACTTCGATCATCACCTGCTCCGGCAGTCCCTCTTCGCCAAGCCCGATGTTTCCCGGCTTGCCGGTATAGGTGATCAGCACCGGTACACGGGTGTTACGGACGGACTGCATAGCGTGGCCGTACCAGATAAAGGCAGCCAGCACTACGAAACCCAGGAATGTCAGTATGTCCTTCTTCACGTATTTCCTTATTTGTCCTCTTTCGCAGCAGCCTGAGCGGCGTCAGAAGCGTCAGCGAAGACACTGTCTTTGCTTACTTTGATCGTCACGTCCTTGGCTATAGTAATGATAAAGGCAGTCTCTTGTACTTCCTTGATCTCGCCGTAAATACCGCCGGCGGTAACGACCTTGTCGCCTTTCTTCATCGCCTCGCGTTGCGCCTGTAACTCCTTCTGTTTCTTCGTCTGAGGACGGATCATGAAGAAGTAGAAAACGACGAAGATAAGGATCATCATGATCCAGAAACTCCATTGGCTACCTTGTTGTGCAGCGCCTTCTGCGGCCTGCAGAAAAATTAAATTCAGCATAGTTTTTTTATTTTATGGTTATTAAACTTTCACCTTTGTGTGGCGCTTCGCTCACTAACAGAGTACAGACCGTTCGCTTTGCTCACTGACAGAGTACAGATCGCAGGCTCTGCCTGCTGACAGACCGATTATGTGTTAGCTAATAGTAATCCGGTCTGTACTCTGTCAGGCGCAGCCGGTCTTTATTCTGTCAGCGTAGCGGTCTCTTTGTTTTCACCTTTCACCTTTCCCCTTTCACCTTCTTCCTCTACTTGAGGCTCAGCGCCTTGAACAGCGAGCCTTCGTTCTTCATCCGGCGCAGGATCTCGGTTAAGATACCGTTGATAAACATATAACTCTTGTCTCCCGAGTATTCCTTCGCCAACTCGATATATTCGTTCATGGAGACGGTCAGGGCGATGTCCTCGAATTCCAGGATCTCCGCCAGCGCGGTCTCCAGAATAATCCTATCCATGTAGGCGATGCGGTCCGCTTCCCATCCTTTGAGGTTCTCGTTGATCAGTTGCTCGTAGCGGTCGTGTCCCTTGATGGCTTTCTCCAGCAGGGAGGATGCGAACTGCACTTCTTCTTCGCTGTCGAACATCTCAAGGAGCGGTGTCTCGGGCGTGCTGTCCTCTGCGAAACGCTTGATGGTCTTCACTACATAACTGAGCACCACCTCTACATCCGTCGTCCAGTTGGATTTGTCGAGCACCAGTTCCATCTCGTCCAGCGCGTCGTAGAGCGCTTCGTTCTCCGGCATCAGATGTTGGTATATCTGTCGCCATAGACGTTTGTCGTCCTCGTAGGTGCAGCGCTCCGCCTCCATGTAGTCGCGGTAATAACTGCTCTCTATCAACCGGCGATAGACGTCGCTCACAGCCTGCATGCCGCTGTCCCAGCTCAACTGCTGCTCCTGTACGCGGGCGCGCAAAGCACGGTTCTCGAAAAGCTGCTGCGCCAGCCTGTTTCGCACAAAACGGCGGTTCGGAGTCCACGACGAATGGGTAGCCTTGGCGCGCGCGATCTGATCCTCCATCTGGCGCTGCGCGTAGGCCGTTAACTCATTGGCGAAATCCAGCAGGACGAAATATAAATCATAACTGTCCGCAAAGCTCTTGTTCAGCTCCTTCCGCGCAGTAAGAAAAGTCTTCTCCGGATCTTTGTAATAGGCGTAGAGGGTCTGTATCACCCGCGTACGCACCATAGTTCTATTTATCATACCTAAAAATTTTGTGCAAAGTTACAAAAAAATTTGCACATGTGCAAAAAAAATCGTACCTTTGCCGCAGTTTTTCTAACAAATACGAAAAAATGGAGAAAAATCAAGACGAAAGACGGGAACAGGAAATCGTGTATAGCCGTTCCGTCAAGGCAGGAAAGCGCATCTATTATTTGGATGTACGCAAGGCGCGCAACAACGACCTCTACCTCTCTATCACGGAGAGCAAGCGTCGTCAGGCGGAGGGGGAAGAAGCTCCTACGTTCGAGAAACACAAACTTTTCCTCTACAAGGAGGATTTCGCTCATTTCACCGAGGGCTTGCAGGACGTGATTGCTTATGTCCAGACCCAGTTGGGCGAGATCGAATCCCGTCCGGAATATGTGCCGGAAGAGCAGGCGGAGCAACCTGCAGAGGAAGAAGAGCCGAGAAAAAAAGGTCTCTTCGGGATTTTCAAATAAATAATTGCTGAATGATTCGGGCGGCTACGTCCGCTTTGCTGAGCAGAGGTAGTTCGGCTTCTTTGCCGTCCGCTTGCAGTATCGTCACACGGTTGGTGTCGGTACCGAATCCGGCACCTTCGTCCCGCAGCGAATTAAGGACGATGGCATCGAGATTCTTGCGTTCCATTTTACGGAGCGCATTTTCTTTTTCATGCTGGGTCTCCAGGGCGAATCCGACCAGCCGCTGGTGCGGTTTCTTGCTCTCGCCCATGGCGCGTGCTATGTCCGGTGTGGTACGGAGCCGGAGGGTCAGTTCCGTCTGTCCGGGTTCTTTCTTGATCTTCTCTCCGGCTCTCTGCTCCGGTGCGAAGTCGGCTACTGCGGCGCAGAGGATCGCCTTGTCCGTCTCCGGCCATACCGCCATGGCGGCTTCGTACATCGCTTGCGCGGAGAGCGCTTCGATACACCGTATTGCGCCGAAGGGGTTGTATAACGGGGCGGAGACCGCTCCTTGTACCACGGTCACTTCGGCGCCGCGGCGTGCGCACTCATGTGCCAGCGCAAAAGCCATCTTGCCGGTGGAGTAGTTGCTGATAAAACGCACGGGGTCGATCTGTTCCCGTGTGCCGCCGGCGGTGATCAGGACCCTCTGCCCGGCTAAGTCCTGCGGCGCAAGGAGGTACTCTATCCCTTCCTGCAGCAGTTCGACCTCGGGCATCCGCCCTTTGCCGCTCGTGCCGCATGCCAGCGGACCCTCGGCGGGTTCGATCACCTTTACTTGTTGCCACCCGCGGATGGTTGCTATCGCGTGCTGCGTGGCGGGGTTCTCCCACATCTTGTCGTTCATGGCGGGTGCTACCAGGATCGGTTTCCTCGCCGCGCATGAGCAGATAGTGGTCGTCAGGGCGTCGTCCGCTATGCCGGCTGCCATCTTGGCTATCACGTTCGCCGTAGCCGGCGCAACGATCATCGCGTCGCACCATTCGGGGAGGGAGATGTGCTCGGTGGCGTGTTCGTTGATGGCGGCAAACACATCCGAATACACCCTGCTGCCCGAGAGGGTCTGCAGGGTGGTCTCTGTTACGAACTGGAGGGCGTTACGGCTCGTGGTCACTCGCACTTCGGCGCCCGCCTTGACAAGCGAACGGATCAGTTCGGGGATCTTATAAGCCGCTATACCGCCACTGATTCCTACCAGAATGTGTTTGCCTTTCAGCATTCTTTTGACTTTTGATTATGATTAAAGACCGTTCGCTTTGCTCACTGACAGAGTACAGATCGCAGGCTCTGCCTGCTGACAGACCGATTATGTGTTAGCTAATAGTAATCCGGTCTGTACTCTGTCAGGCGCAGCCGGTCTTTATTCTGTCAGGCGCAGCCGGTCTCTTTGCTTTCAACTGTCAACTATCAACTATCAACTGTCAACTACTTCAGTGCTTCGTCGCGGTTGCCGGTGCGGTAAACGAGCTCGCCGTCGATAAACTCCTGGGTAGCCATCAGTGTGGCTTTGGGCAGACGCTCGTACTGGCGGCTGATCTCTGCCTGTTCGCGGTTCTCAAAGGTCTCTTCCAGGTTGTCCTGAGGGATGGAGAAATCCTGAAGTTTGGCGTCCAGCTCACGCTTGATACCCATGCTGATCTGGTTCGCACGTTTGGCGATAATTGCTACGGTCTCATAGACGTTTCCTACCGGCTCCATGAGCTGGTTGATGTCACGAGTGATCGTGTTTCTTGGGGCTTTTGAATTTTTGTAATCCATAAATCTATTTACTTATTTTGTCATTTACTATTTGGTCATTTATTCTTTGGTCATTTATTCTTTGGTGATCTTCTTGATCTGGGTGAGCATCCGGTCTGCGTCCTTGCGGTGCTTGGAGTTGGGGTACTCGGTGATGAAGTTGTAATACTCGTCCTGTGTGTCCCGTGCGCGTTCCATCTTCCGCTCCTCAAACGAGTTGACCATCTGCTGGTATTTGGCTTGCAGGATGAGCCAGCTGAAATCCTCCTGGTAGGCATTGCTCGGGTAGTCTTTCAGGGCGTTCTTTGCCACGATCTCGCAGCTGAGATAGTTATTGCCCAGGTACGATCCTAAGTTGTAATACAGCTGTGCGCTCTTCAGCTCTTTGTACGCCAGTTTGTCGTACAGTTCCGCCATCTCCTTGTATGCCTGCTCGGCGTACGGGCTCTCGGGGTAGAGCTCCACGAACTGGGTGAAGGCTTCTATCGCCTTGCGGGTGATGGCTTGGTCAAGCCGTGCGTCCGGCGAGTCCAGATACTGGCAGTGTCCTACCTGGAAATAAGCTTCCGCCGCATACTTACCCTTCGGGTAGTTGCGGACGTATGCCTGATAGTAGTCGGTTGCGGACTCGTAAGCTTTCTGACCCATATAACTGCGGGCGAGGTAAGCCAGTACGTCTTCCGACCGCTCCGTGCCTTTGTAATAAGACGACACGTCGTCCAGCAGCGTCTGGGCTTTGACATACTGCTTGTCGTTGAAATACCGCAGCGCAGCCTGGTATTTCTCTTCCGGGTCGCGGGATTTCAACAACTTCTGGTACTCTCCGCATCCGGAGAGCAACACCGTACATAGCAATATGAACAATCCTTTTTTGCGCATTTCGCCAAATTAGCCAGCAAAATTACTGCTTTTTTTTCAATTATGCAAGAGAAATCTTTATTTTGCAATCATTTTCTCCCATTTCGGAGAGGTAATGACCGTCAAACTGTCTTTTTTTGCCACTATGAGGTAGCATGCCGCGTCCTGTGCCCGTTCGATCATACCGAGTGCCTCTTCCTCTCCGAGGACCATGCAGGCGGTAGCCAGTGCGTCGGCACGCATGCAGGACGAACTGACGACAGTGGCGGAGAGCAGCGAGTGCTGGACGGGATAGCCTGTGCGGGGGTCGATGGTATGGCTGCGGCGTTCGGAGCCGGCGTAGTAGAAATTGCGGTAGTTGCCGGAGGTCGCCATATGAATATCGCTCACGGCGAGGATCTCTTGCAGTTCCTCCTGTGCGCCTTCGTTGTTGAGGTTCGGCTTGGTGATACCGATCCGCCAAGGCTCGTTTTTGTCGTTCACGCCGCGTGCCACCACTTCGCCGCCGATGTCCACCAGGTAATTGCTGCAACCGTGTTCGTATAGCAGCCCTGCAATCACGTCGCAGGCCTGTCCTTTGGCTACGGCTCCGCCGTCGATCTGTACCCGCGGGTCGGATTTATAGACATGGTGATCGACCAGCTCCACTTTGTCGAAGCCTACGAACTGACGGATGCTGTCTATCGTCTGAGGACTGATAGCTGACAACTGATCGCTTTTGCGACCAAAGCCAAAGGCTTTCACCAGCGGCGCGACGGTGATGTCGAAAGCGCCTCTTGAGAGTGCATATATCTCAGTCGCTTCCAACCACATGGCTTCGAAGAGAGGGTCGGTCACGGTGTCGCGGTTGGCGTTGACGGCGGAGAGGACGGAGTGGGGGTTGAACATACTCAGGCTGTTGTCGAAAGCCTGGAGTGCCGCTTTGATGCTGTCGTGCAGGTCCGCCGGAGCCTCGTAACGGATGTTGTAATAAGTGCCGAAGATCTTACCCTCGTTCCGGTAATAAGCCACAGATCTCTCCCCCTCTATGGGGGAGTTGGAGGGGGCTTTCCAAATCAGCAGCGCTGCCAGGCCTACGCCCAGCAGTGCACTGATCATATGTCGTTTCTCAATTCTCAAAATTTGACTTGTCAAATAATCGTGCCCTTCGGGCTAAGAATTCTCAATTCTCAATTCTCAATTCTCAATTCTTAGAACCAGATGCCGAGACCGATCACGCCGTTCAGTTTCTGGTTGTACAGTTTCTCGTCGCCGGCTGCTTTGGGCAGTACGGCATTGTCCTTGTTCACACCGTCCGGATTGAGGCTGCCTTGCGCAAACAGATCCAGCGTCACGTGGTCGAACTCCCATTCTTTGTTGATCTTCAGGCTGATGTTGTTTACCGCAAACTTGCTGTTGCCGTAAATAGGGCTTTCCCACGGGGTCATGCCTACCACAGCGCCGAGGGTGAGACCGATGTTCTCGAAGGTGTAGTCATAACCTACCTCGAAATACGAGCTCCATGCGCGTTTGGGGTCGCCGGTGTTGGCGTCGTACACCAGGTCCTGACCGGCTACCGTGGTGTACCAGTTGAAGTACACGCCGGACGCATCGTGCAGACCGCCGAAGTTATACCCTGCCCAGACCTCGGTGGTGCTGGTGTTGTCGCTTCCGTCCAGTTCCGCAACGGGACGCCAGGAGAAGAAGTTGGAACCGCCGAAATAGTAATAGTGGTTGAATCCCAGCGACAGGCCGTAGAGGGAGAGTGAACCGATGACGTCCAGCTCCGGCATGAAGCGTGTGTTGGGGTTGATCTCGTCTCCGCTCTCCGGATCCGTGTAGGTTTCTGCTCCTTTCTTGAACATGTTGTCAGAACCGCCAATGTTAGCCCATGCGCCGATACGGAACTGTATCTTCTCGTCCGCAGCGTCAAAGCCGATCTCTACGTCCGGTTGAAAACTCATACCGCCGTTGTACTGTCCGCGCCAGATGTAAGCGCTGACGATCTCGGCACCTGCGTCGTAAGCGAACTCTACTTCTGCTTTAGCAGACAAAACGACCGCTACCAATGCGGTCAGTGTAACCAATACCTTTTTCATTTTCTGTTTTAATTGTTAAACTGTTTGTTATATTTTTTTTGTAGCCGTAATCCGTAACCCGTAACCCGTAACCCGTAACCCGTAACCGGTAACCGATTCTCCTCCCTTGAGGGGAGGTCGGGTGGGGTTTCTTTCACTTCAAGTACACTCCGAACGCCAGGTTCGCGTTGATCGCCTGGCCGAAGGGGTCTTTCACGTTCCACTGTGCGCTCTGCGGGTTGGCGGCTAACTCGGAGGGGTTGATCGTCACCTGGCCCTGCAGCATCAGTCCGCAGTGGGTGCTCACGTCCCAGTTCTTGGTCAGACGGATGTCTATGTTATGGGCGGTGAAGTCTCGCTGGAAACCCGAATAGAGGCTGCGCCATGGCGAGAAACCGAAGGCTCCGTAGAGACTCAGCCCGTATTTGAAATGCTGGGTGTAACTGATCTCGATGTAGGTGGAGTAAGCCCGTACGGCGTCGCCATGGGCGTTGATATATCCGTCACCTCCCGCTACGCGGGTTGCCCAGAGGATGCTCAGCGGCAGTTTGGGACTGAGGGTGTATCGCAATGCCACCTCCATCGAGTTGGAACTGTACAGCCCCAGATCCAGATCCGTGCGGTCCAGGAAATGGACGTACAGCAGGCTCAGGTCTATTCCCCAGCGGTTGAAACCGATCTTCCAGTCCATCTCGGGGAGAAAGCCGGAGCACGCATAGTCCGTTGCGCCGATGTTCCACCAAGTAGCGATATATGCGCCGCCGTACCCTACGCTGGCGACAGGCTGGATGTTCCATCCTCCGGAGTAGATCCCTCGCCAGTTATACGTTGTGTTGACGGTCACTTGGGCGGAATAGGTCAGTCCTACGGGTTTCTTATAGTCATCCCATAGTCCGTCACCCGTCACCGGTAACCCGTCACCCGTCACCTGTAACCCGTCACCCGTCACCGGTAACCCGTCACCCGTCACCGGTAACCCGTCACCGCTTTCTTCCTGTGCGCTCGCGCTCGCAGGAAAGAAAACAGGTAATGCTCCGATGCACAGCACCAGAGCAATCACCGTTTTGAAATTCTCAATTTTCAATTCACAATTCTCAATTCTCAATTCTCAATTCTCAATTATAACGCGTTCTGTGCCTCCCAAGCCTTGCGCAGGGCAACCTCCAGCACGCGTGTGTTGGTGAAATCAACAATACCGCCGTCCGGGCCCGGCTCCATGTGGTAGTCCGCGGTGCCCTCACCGTTGAAATAAGCTCTCACTTCTTCTCCCGAGAGACCCAGCTCCGCAGCAATAGCATCCATTGATCCGTGTGGAAGGCTGTCTTTTACAGCCCGAAGACGATTAAAAGTTGTACGCATAATCAGTTTTGTTTTATAGTGTTTGTAATGTTAATTGTCAAATCCGCTGCAAATTTACAACAAAAATTTCACATACGCAAGTTTTTGAGCGGAATTTTTGAAAAAAAAGAGATATAAGGGGCAATGGCTATGTATCTCGGAGGCATTAGCTATGCAATAGCAGTGTAATGACCGTTCTTGAGATACATTGTTTAAGTTTGGGAACTCGTAATTGAGTCGTAATTGAGTCGTAAAAGTTCACTCTTTCTTGCACAATTCAAAAAAAAGCACTATCTTTGCAGCCGAAAATGGTTATGAGCACAAAGAAAGTCATATTAACCTTGTTTCTCGGGCTGCTGGCGGTGTCGGCGAACGGGCAGATACACCGCGAACTGGACAGTCTGACGGCTGTGATGAAGGAGTTGGAAGCCGAAAGCAAAAAGTCGAAAGGGGAAAGCGTCGATCTTGCTTTGGCGGACGTGTGGCGGAGGTATGCCTTTACGGCGGGCAAGGCGGGGCTGACCGAGGAGGCGCAGACATACGCACTCCAAGCGCAGCAGGTTTTCCTTGAGCATGGCGAATACGGCATGGCGTCCCTCTGTCTGTACGAACGGTGTATCGCTTATCACTCCATCGGCGACACGGCGCATATGGCGCAGCTGCTGGGAGAACTGGAGCAACTGGCGGCGAGGGACACCTCCGCACTGACGCAGTATAACTACTACGCCATCCGTTTTGCCTATCTCGCGGCGGTGGAAGCGGATGTAGATGCCGTCACCGAGGCGGGAAGAAACAGTATCGCCGCCGTCGAACGCATTCCTGACTTCCGGCGGTACGCTATCATGCCTGTCTGGCTGTATTACAACCAGGCGCTGATGTACGACCTGCGCTATTCGCCTCCTCTGACCGACAGTATCGACAAATACCTCACCCTCGCTCAGGCAAGCGCCATGACCGAGCCGGCTCTGCTCAGCCGGCAGGAGGCAATGGTCAGTATAGGCGACGAACGCGCATGGCTCCTCTATTATAACAAGGACTACGCACGCGCAGAGGCGCAGATGCAGGAGGTGCTGGGTCTGCTGGACTCCGTGGAGGCGCATGGTTCACACGCTACGGTCATTACCGAACGCGGGGAGGCATACACTTTCTTCGTGGAGCTATATACGGCGCAAGACCGTTATGACAGGGCGCTGGAGTACCAGCAGTTGCTGACGGAGAACAACAAAGAGCGGTACAGTCTCGACCGCCAGCGCGTGCTGGACGAGGTGCAGACACGGTACGAGGTAGAGAAGAAAGAACTCACGATCGCTCATCAGCGCACCGCTATACTCTTTCTCGTTATTGCCGCCGTGCTGGTCCTGATAGCCGTTCTGGCTGCCCTTATCGCGCTCTCCAACCGCAAGCGGCGGATAGAGGAGGAACTGTATGCCAAGGCGCTGGAGGTCGAGACCATGCGCAATGTGGAACCGCTGGAGGTGCTCCGAAACCATCTTCTTTCGCAGATCAAACAACCTCTATACCGGGAAGCAATCGGAATGGTGGATATGGATCGTTTCCGCCAGTCGCTCCTTCCCGCGGAAGGACTCTCTAACATGGACAAACGCTATCTGCTATGCTTCGCCGCGGGACTGACGCCGGAGCAGGTGGCTGAGATTTTCCATGTCGAACCGGCTTCTGTATATACCGTGAGGTACCGAATTAAGAAGAAATTTCCCTCAAAAAACGCATTTTTCTAAAAAAGTCTATATTTGTCTATATGCCAAAAGCAAAAAAAGTCGTACCTTTGCAGCCGATTTTGAAGGTCACTTTTTTTGCCTCATGCTCAAGCAACATGTAAACATTGAAACGCAGATCCAAAATCTGATTGTCCTGATACAATCTTCTGCACTGTCTTCCGCCCAAAAGGAAGATTTGTCGTGCCGTTTGCGTTTATTGCAGACGAGCCATATCAGCACGCTCTGTGCGCAGTCCTCCAAGGCGATCACATCTACTAACTTAAGGTACATCCTCTGTTTTCTTATCAACATGGATGTGCCCGACATTGCCTTGCTTTTTCACGTTGACACCGGTTCGGTGTACAGCGCCCGTTACAGGCTCCGCAAGCTCTTTGCACAAGAGCCTGTAATGCCTTTTTAGATACATTTTTTAACACGCGATATTATGAAACGTATCTTTTCAATCTTCCTGCCGCTATTCCTAATAGTAGCAGGCGCATGCGCGCAAACGTACTGGGACGGTACGAGTAACAAAACCTTCAGCGGTTCGGGAACCCAAGCCGATCCGTATCTCATCTCCACGCCGGAGCAGTTAGCCGGACTTGCCGAACGGACGAATGTCGATAAAGAGGACTTTGCCGGCAAGTATTTCAAACTGACGGCGGACATCTATCTCACCAATTTCAACGACCCGGACACTGCCAACTGGAAACAGTGGGAGCCGATTGCTCATACCTTGATGCAGTGGGGCGAAGATTGGGACTACGGCTATTTCCGCGGTACGTTTGACGGCGACGGGCACACTATCTATAACCTCTATTATGGAAGAGGTATTGGTTTTGCCGAGGACTACGATCCGAATGATTGGGATATAGATGTCACTTCGTATGATTTAACGGTAATCAACAAAGGGCTATTCGGTAACGTAGAAGGCGGTTCGCTGCTGAATATCCGGCTATCCAATGCCATCATGGGAGGAGCCGGTTCGCAAGCTTTGCTTGTTATCAATACCGATTCTAACAGCGTTGTCCGCAATTGCCATGTGCAGGGACGAATGCTGAATGGCGGAGCCGGATTGGTATGTCTTAACAAAGGGCTGATTGAAAACTGCTCGGGAAATCTGAACGTACCTCTCGTAGAGAATAACTACCCGACAGGTGTTATTCGTGATTGTACGAATCAAGGAGTCATGCGTCCGAGGGGAAACGGCGGTTTTGTGCAGACCAATCAAGGTTTGATAGAGCGTTGTACGGCGGATGTGGATATCTATGCGCTATTCGGACCAACCGGCTCAGTAAAAAACGGGGTTCCTGTGAAAGACTTCTCCAGTGGAGGCGGTTTTGTGTTGTATAATGACGGCGGTACGATACGCGAATGTGCTGCGTTTGGAGACCTCTTCAGTGATGGCAGCAGTGTTAACTATATCTGGGAATCAGGCATAGCTGGTTTTGCCTATCGCAACTGGGGAGGACGGATTGAATCGTGTTATTGCACGGGAGCACTCCGTGATTTTAGCGAATCCACAGGTATAGGCGGTAATCCTACTTTCGCACATTTCTGCTATGACAATGGGTATGATGCCCTACATATTAATGACGATATAGCGCGAGGCGATATTATCAACTGCTATTCCACCTCCACGATCTACCACCACGACCCTGAGTACTATAAGAATAATATCCACGCTTTTGTGGCTACCTCTCACGGCTATGGTGGTTTTTATGCGCATTTGGTGGAACCCTCTCAGCAGATAGGTTATTTCAACCAAGACGGTCTGCCTGCTATCACCGGAAAATCAGAAGCCGCATGGAATGGTATCGGCAAACCGCTGGCGCAGATGCAGACGCAGGCGTTTGTGGACACCCTCAATATGTTGGCTTCTTTCATGGGCTTGAGCCAATGGGAGTTGCGCGACGGTCTGCCTCGTCCGACGGGAGTCTATCAGACGAATTCATCAGCGATGTTTGGCGGAGGTGACGGCACCAAAGCCAATCCGTATATCATTGCTACCAAAGCGCACTTGGAGAATCTGCGGTGGCTCGTGGACCAAGGAATGACTTTCAAGGGCAAGTATTTCCTCCAGACGGCAGATATTGCGCTGAATGTGCCGTTCGAGCAATGGGAAGAAGAAATGCCCACCCAATGGAGACCGATAGGCTCGCCACGCAGCAATCCGTGGTATGCATCTACTAATCTTACCGAGTTCGACGGCGTATATAACGGAGGCTTCCATGAGGTGAAGAATATGTATATCAACAATCTGCTGGATAAACAAGGTCTGTTCGGACGTATCGCCAAAGGGGCGCAGTTGCGCAACTTGGGTGTGACGGATGCGTATATTCGTTCCGCCAACCATGGTGTCTTAGTAGGCGAGATTTATGATAAGCCGATAGTGGTACAATGCTGGACCTCGGGTAATATAGCTACGCAGGGTCAATATGCAGGCAATCAGGGCGGTCTGATTGGCAATATGGCAGGCGGCAGTTATGTCCTCAACTGCGGTACATCTGTCCAAATGATTAATAGTGGGAATGCGCAATTAGCTATTTACCATACCGCTGTTTATGGCGGTTTCAATGTATGGGCACAAGATACATTGGTGAATTTTTTATATACCGGTAATGGTTACGGTTATAGTTCTTTCCAGCACCGTGAGAATTTCTTTGCGGACAAAGAGAAAGCCCAGATAGAGTATTTGGGTGATGGAACGGAATATGGCGATCCGAACTGTACCTTGGATTCCACCCGATGGATGCAGTCAAAAGATTTGGTAAATATCTACAACTACTCCGTAGCCCGTTGGAACGAGCGGCACGCAGGCAATGATACACTGCAACTCCATTACTGGGAATGGCGCGAAGGCGACTATCCGCGTGTATCGCCGGACGCCTCTTTCCGTCCGTCGGTAGCCATTACGTTTAACAGCAACGGCGGCACGCATGTGACGACGAAATATATTTATCCCGACAGCGAGGTGTTGCCTCCGCAGCGTCCGTTGCGCAAAGGTTACCTTTTCGCCGGATGGTATAAAGACCCCGGGCTGACGCAGTTCTTCGATTGGAAGAGTGAGCGTCCTGCAACCAGCATGACCCTTTATGCCCGCTGGCATGAAGACAAGCGGTATGAGATAGATGTAACGCCGTTCCAGAACGAGTTTGCCAAGACCTATCATATCAAAACGGCTGCGCAGTTGAGAGGTTTTGCAGCTATGCAGAACGGTCTATATACATGGGAGGACAGTGTACCTTGCTACGATACGGAGGGGAACTATGCCGTAGAAAATATCACGCAGACTCAAGCACCGATGTCCTTTAAGGGCAAGAAAGTAGTGCTGGACAATGATATTCTGCTCTGCGATACAACGGATTGGCAATACTGGGGACGCGGAGCGTTCGGTATGCCTTGGATACCTATAGGCTGGTATTATGGTGTGTACGGAGAAGGCGATCACGCTTTCCACGGCACGTTTGACGGTCAAGGGCATACTATCTATGGTATGTACATGGAGCGCAACGGTATTCCGGGATATAATGGTCAGGGAGAGAGTGTAGGTTTGTTTGGCGAGGTAGGAGATACGGCCGTCATTCGCAATGTTGGCATTGCCGCTTCTGTTCTTGACGGACAAGATTACAACACACGCGGACAATACAAGGATGCAACGAAATATTGGCGTCGCTGCGGCTATGGCGAGGAGCAGGGATGGAGCCATGTAGGTATGTTAGCCGGTAAGACCACTATCTGCCATGTAGAGCAATGTTATGCAGAGGGTATTATCTATGGTCATAGGGAAAAGGCTCTCGCTCCCAATGCGTTAATAGGTGATGTGGATAACTCTTGGCAATTGCGTAACGACACGATATCCGATTGTTATACTCGTGTGAATATTTATGATCATTATGGCAATCCGGCGGGTTTGTTTGCAGGCTCTGGATGGACGACCACTTACAGTCACTGCTACAATGCAGGTATTACCCAATCGGGTATTACCAATTGTACTTCCTATGGTAAACCGATACAAAATAGCACCTATTATAATAAAGAGTTGGCAGTAGAAGCCACCAACTGCGACGGAAAGGGCTGTACTACCAACGAGATGCACGCCAAAGCGACCTATCAGAACTGGGATTTTGGGAATATCTGGGGACGTAATGACACCATCAATGACGGCTACCCGTATCTCCGTGTATTCCATGAGAATGCACCCGAGGACAGCGAGGACCCGGTTATTGTGACCGGTATTACACTGGATATTTCGGATACCACGATTATTGCCGGAACGACGCTGCAAGTAAACGCCACCATTCTGCCGGACGAAGCGGCAGACAAGCGTGTCACTTGGTCGGCAGACACATGGGGCGTGAGCGGTGCACTGGAGTATGATTTCTTCGAGAGTATAGATCAAAACGGCTTGATTAAAACCCATCTGGATCTCGGTGGCAACGGCTATGCCAACGGTCGTAGCGGAAACATCCGTATTACCGCTACTTCGTACGAAGGAGACTATAAAGCATCTTTCATTCTCACTATCGCTCAGCCGTCTATTAGGATTACACCTATTAGATGCCGTCGTCACGGTGAAACGGAGTGGAAATTATTAAATAGCGAGTATATAGACACCGAGAACTTCGAATACATGGTGCTCGCATATACGAATATAGATGCAGCACGCGAAGGACTAACATGGAGTGTTGATAATGAGGATGTATTGTCCATAACCGAAATGCCCGACACGGTATTCAACTTCTACTATGACGGTATGAAACCCTGTTCGCGTATTATCGCCTATGCCAAGGGCTCAGGAAATGCGACTATAACTGCAACTCTACCGAACGGACAAAGTACATCTCTCAATGTAACGACCGCAAGGGTTGATTTAGTGAGTCCGCAATATTACATAGATATTTACCAAGCCCCACACACTTCATGGCAGAGAGCGAAAACAGCAATGGGTATTGGTGAGACCCAACAATTAGAGGTATATAATGGCTATGAGGATAGGCTCAGTTATCTGCCTACCTACCAATGGTCATCGTCCAATCCTTCTGTATTGACGGTGGACCAGAATGGTCTCGTAACAGCAGTAGGTATAGGAACGGCAACCATTACAGTAACGGCGGTCGGCACCAATGTCTCTGCTACAACTGCAACTATCACCGTCTCGACAATAGAAGCAACGGGGATTACCATCAACGAAGGCGGGTACTGGGATACATTTGAACTATACGAAGGCGAGACGAAGCAACTGACCGCTACTATCCAACCGGAGAACACCACCGACAAGACGGTTACATGGTCGTCCAATAACACCTCTGTTGCAACGGTGGATCAGAACGGTTTGGTAACCGCCGTGAGCACCGGTACAGCCACAATAACCGTCACGACCTCAAATGGTGTAAGCAACGGCACAAATATCCGGGTGAAGGCAATCGAACCCACCAGTATCACGATTAACGAGAACACAGGCGAGATAATACCGCTGTATGTGGGTGACACCTACCAACTGAGTGCAACGGTTCTACCCGAGAATGCAGGCAACAAAACCGTAAGATGGAGTTCCGAGGATAATAATATTGCGCGCGTTAGTTCATCAGGTCTTGTGAAGGCAATGGGCGCAGGATTTGTGAACATTACAGCCCGCACAAACAACGGATTGGAGGATTACGTTACGTTTGAAGTAACTGTCAAACCTGTTGATCCTGTATATTACACCATCCGCTTCCTGAACTACGACGGTGCGGAGCTGCAGAACAGCCAAGTTCTCGAAGGCAATATGCCGGTTTATAATGGTACAATACCCGTACGCCCCGAGGATGAGCAATACACCTATTCTTTCAGCGGTTGGCAGCCGGAGATTGTAGCCGCTACCGCAAATGCGGATTACACGGCAACCTTCACCGCTACTGAGAAAACAGTTACTCCGCCGGAGCCGACATATTATACCGTCACCTTCATGGACTGGGACGGCACGGAACTGCTGGTAGAGCAAGTGGAGGAAGGTCATGACGCACACGGACCGGAGACTGATCCGACACGTGAGGGATATATCTTCACTGGCTGGTCCAAGCCAATCACGAATATTACGGCGAACCTCATCGTAATAGCGCAATATGAGATCATACCGCAGGATGTCTATTACACCATCCGTTTCCTTAACTGGGACGGCGCAGAGTTGCAGAACAGCCAAGTGAAAGAAGGCGAGATGCCGACCTATACCAGCGCTACGCCTGTACGTCCGGAGGATGAAAACTATACGTATTCGTTCAGCGGTTGGAGTCCGGCTGTTGTAGCTGCTACCGCTAATGCCGATTACACCGCGCAATTCACCGCCACGGAGAAACCGCAACCGAAGGAACCCATCACCGTGCGGCTCTATCCGGGCGAATGGGAGACGGTGTATCTCTATGCGTGGACCGGCAGCGGCGAGACGCAGCCTTGCGGCGCATGGCCCGGTGCGGCGGTCAGCAAGGATGCACAGGGATGGTGGAGCTATACCTTCGACCCCTCTATCCAAGACGTCAATATCATTTGGACGAACGGAGCCGGTATGCAGACCGTGGATATAACCCATGTGACCGCCTCTACCTGTTACCGTCTCGGCGAACCGGCAGGGCTATATGCCGTCTCGGTCATCGATTGCGCTACGCCGATAGATGGGCAACCCAAAAACTACCTGCCGTACGGCTTGCAGGCTTCCGTGGAGGGCGGTATGGCTACGCTCTCATGGTCCGTAACCGACCTGCCGGCGTACTTCGGTATCAGCGTCTTCTGCAACGGCGAAGCCTTGATAGACGGTACGACGCTCAATAACAACACCTCTTTCGCCATCTCGCTTGAGCGATACGGCACCTATACATGGAGGGTATGCGGTGCGAACGAGATGCGGGAACTGATTACCGACTGGGTCTATGGTCCGGACTTCGAGGTGAAAGATCCGAAAGAAGGAATAGAAGATGTACGAAGGACGGATGTACGATGTACGAAGGTGCTCCGTGACGGAGTGCTGTATATCGTCTTCCCGGATGGCAAGGTATTTAACGCCCAAGGAGCAAGGGTGAAATAAACGCGCCCTTGTGGATAAGAAGTAATAGTGTTGCTATATCTTCAAGCAGGCTCATGCATCCGCATGGGTCTGCTTTTTTACTCACGACTCATTTACGACTCATTTACGACTCGTTTAGCGGTCATTACCGAGTCATTGTCGAATCATTATCGAACCGTTTTCGAGAGATGGCGGGGTATCTCGGGACTCCGATAACATTTTTCTGTTTTTTCTTGCATATGTCGAAAAAAAGCAGTACCTTTGCAGCCGCGAAAGTCAAATGCCTATGAAAAAGCTAATGATATTTTTTGCAGCGATGGTGGTTGCGATGAGTGCGGCGGCAGGGTGGACAAATCCGATCCTGCCGTACGACTATTCCGACCCGGACGTGATACGCGTAGGTAAGAACTACTACATGACCTACAGCACTTTCGCCTGCATACCGGGGCTGCAGATACTGCACTCCCGAGACGGGGTGGAGTGGACGATCGTCGATGCCGCTTTGCCGGACACCGTGCCCGGCTACGGTCATCTGGACGCCTGTCCCGCCGGATGCGGCGTGTGGGCTCCGTCTATACGACACCACCAAGGGCGTTTCTATATCTACTACGGCGACCCGGACATAGGTATCTTCTGTATCCGTTCGGAGAAGACCAAGACAATCCCCTGCCGATGGGAACCGGCGGTGCTGGTCAAACGCGGCAAAGGTCTCATCGACCCCTGTCCGCTATGGGACAGCGACGGGCGTTGCTATCTCGTGCATGCTTTTGCCGGCAGCCGCGCAGGGTTCAAGTCGGCACTGGCGGTATGCGAGCTCGCGCAGGACGGTCTTTCCGTCATCCGTGAGGACCGGTTGGTCTTCGACGGGCATCCGGACAACCCGACCTGCGAGGGACCTAAGTTCCACAAGAAAGACGGATATTACTACATCTTCTGCCCCGCCGGAGGCGTGAAGACCGGTTGGCAGTTGTGTCTGCGCAGCAGGACGGTCTATGGTCCGTACGAGTGGCGGCGCGTGTTAGAACAAGGATCGACGGACATCAATGCACCGCATCAGGGGGCATGGGTGGACGACAAGTTCTACCATTTCCAGGACGTAGGCACGGCAGGCCGCATCGTGCACCTGCAGCCGCTGAGATGGCAGGACGGCTGGCCGGTGATAGGCAACAACGGAGAACCGGTTACTAAGTACGAAGGACAGATGTACGATGTACGAAGGATGTACGAAGGACAAAGTAAAGTACGAAGGACAGATGTACGATGTACGAAGGGGGATTTGTCGCCGGAATGGCAATGGAGCGGGAACCGTAAGGCGCAGTATTATTATCTCGCTGTAGAGACCGACTCCGCTTCGCATATGGCGAAGGATTATATCCGGCTCTTCACTTATCCTGCCGCAGACGTCCAGACCGCCCCGAACTTACTGCTGCATAAGATACCGGCTAACACCGCTTTTACTGTCACGGCTCGCGTGCGTTTCATGCCCCGTCCGCAAGGCAAGAACCCCAAGTATAACGAGGAGGCAGGACTCATCGTCCATGGTCGCCAGAGCAGGACTTTGCCTGTACCGGCAGACGGACAATGGTGGTATGCCCGGATAGAAGTGACTGAGAGCCATCTGTGCCGTTTCTTCCTTTCTCCGGACCAGAAGACATGGACAGAGCAAGGTGCGCCTTTCCAAGCCGTTGCCGGCGAATGGATAGGAGCCAAAGTAGGAATGTATGCCGTGCGTGAACGCGTGGAGAGTACGTCACCCTACAAACGGCCGGATAATGATGCCGGATGGCTTGACGTCGATTGGGTGGAGATAAGAGTTGATAGTTGATAGTTGATAGTTGATAGTTGAAAGTTGAAAGAAGTTTTGGAGTTTAAAGTTGAAAGCAAATAGGTGAAAGCAAAATGAAAAGAGCAATGATAATTATTGCCGCGATGGTGCTCGGAATGAGTGCAGCGGCGCAGAAACAAAACCCGACATACCTGGCGTATATCGAGCAATGGAAAGAGACAGCGGTGCAGAACCAAGCCGACTACGGCATTCCTGCCTCCATCATCATGGCGCAGGCGCTCCTGGAGTCCGCTGCCGGAACGAGTGAGTTAGCGGTCAACGCCCGCAATCACTTCGGTATCAAGTGTACCAGCGAATGGTTCGGAGGCGTCTATTATTACGACGACGACAGCAAGGGCGAGTGCTTCCGGCAGTACGCGAATGCAGCCGAGAGTTTCAAGGACCATGCCCTCTTCCTCCAACGCCCCCGGTACGCTACCTGTTTCGAGATAGCGATAGAGGACTACGAGGGTTGGGCGTACCGCCTCAAAGCGTGCGGCTACGCTACCGACAAGAACTACGCACCCAAGTTGATTAAGATCATTGAAGACTATCGGCTCGATACTCTTGGGGTTACGGGTGACGGGTTACCGGTTACGGGTGACGGGTTACGGGTTACCGGTGACAGCGCAGCACTCAACAGCGTAGCACTTAACAGCGGCTCTGCCGCGCTCAACAGCGACCAAAGGTCGCACTCAACCGCAACGCCGGTAGTGGTGCACAGGACGGAGCCGATAGCAGTCATCACACATGATCCCGAACCGCCGTACGAGGAGCCGCTGAGCGCCAAGGACGAGAAGAAACTGTTCCTGCTGCAGCACCCCGTTAAGAAATGCAACGGCGTGAAGTACGTCTCCGCACGCGATGGGGACAGTTACGCCAATGTGGCTTTCCGGCTTAACGTACGCGAACGCCTGCTGCGCGAATGGAACGACGCGCTGGGACGGGAGATGAAGACAGGCGACCGTATCTATATGGGGGCGAAAAAGAAAAAAGTAGCACCCGAGAAGACGCTGATGTGGGTTCACCCCGGCGAGTCACTGTGGGAAGTGTGCCAGCGCGAAGGGATCCAGATGGCGAGAGTGCAGCAGCTGAACGGCTTCGCTCCGGAGGTCCGCGTCTTCCGGACAAGGCAGCAGATACTGCTGAATAAGGTGAAAGGGGAAAATTGATAGTTGATAGTTGATAGTTGATAGTTGAAAGATGAAAGATAATTCTGCTTCATTGACGGACGCACTCGTGGCTTATCTGCGGGAGAGCGGGTTGGAAGGACCGGTGCTGGAGGTGCAGGTAGAGGACGCCTGGCCAAGAGTGATGGGCGACACGGTGACAAGACTCACACGTAGCGTGGAGGTCAAGGACGGCGTGCTCTTCGTACGCGTCTCCTCGGCGGCACTCAAGGCGCAGCTGTTTGAGAACCGGTTCGAGTTGGTGCGCAAGCTGAACGAAGCCGTCGGAGCCGAAGTGATCAGAGATTGCAGAATTTGGGGATAATTGATAATTGAGAATTGATAATTGATAATTGATAATTTTGTAGTGTCCACTAAAAAAGAACAAAAACATAGATAAACCCTTTGAGTGCTTTAGAAGCGAAGCTTCTTGCGTACTTCGGTGCTAAAACCCACTTGTGAGTAAACTCCCAGATGGTTTTTATCCCCAAACTCCGCAACTCTACGAGTATAAAGCACTCAAAGACATAAACATAAAAAATTGATAATTGATAATTGATAGTTGATAATTGATAATATAATTTTGTTTTTTCCGGATAACATAGAAGAGAAGATTGATTTTACGGTAATCAGGGAGGAGTTGATGCACCGTTGCAGTTCGGCCCTCGGGCGCGAACGGGTAGAGGCCATGCAGATGGAGACCGACTATGAGACGATTCTCCGTATGCTCCTGGTGACTGATCAGATGCGTGCGGTTCTCTCCGATCCTGCCCTCACGTTCCCTCGCGGCGAGATACACGACCTCCGTGAAGCGGTGGCGCGCGTGCGGGTGGAGGGGCTGTTTCTGGACGAGACGGAGCTGAACAACCTCCGCCATTCGCTGCGCTATGCGGCAGAGTTGGAGGAATTCTTTGCGTCCCTGGACGTAGAGCGCTACGCGTTGATAAAAGAATTAGGTAGCAGCGATGCGGGCTTGGAAGAGATCGTGCGGACAATAGACCATGTGCTGGACCGGTACGGACGGCTCGCCGACAACGCCTCGCCCGAACTGGCACGCATACGGCGGGAGATGACGAACCTGCAAGGCAGCGTAGGACGTACCTTGCAGTCGATCCTCCGGCAAGCCAAGACGGACGGGTTTGTGGATGCCGACGCTGCTCCTACCATACGCGAAGGACGGCTCGTCATACCCGTCTCACCCGCTTTCAAACGCAAGGTAGGCGGCATCGTTCACGACGAGTCGGCGACGGGTAAGACCGTCTATATAGAGCCGCAACAGGTGGTGGAAGCCAACAATCACATACGCGAGTTGGAGTCCGCCGAGCGGCGTGAGAGAATACGTATCCTACAGAGCGTGACGGACGAGCTGCGACCCCGGACAGACCTTATTCTTGCTTCCCAGGAGATGCTGGCGGAAGTGGATTTTATACGTGCCAAGGCGTCGCTTGCCCAGACGTTAGGAGCGATCCGTCCGGAGTTGGTCAACGGACCGTTGCTCGACTGGGTAGAAGCACGGCATCCGGTGCTGTGGCTGCATTATGCGCCGCAAGGGAAGAGAGTAGTACCGCTGTCGGTACGTCTGGAAGCGGAGAGAAACCATGTGCTGGTGATCAGCGGTCCCAATGCCGGCGGCAAGTCGGTATGTCTCAAGACCGTAGCCCTGCTGCAATACATGTTACAATGCGGTTTGTTGGTGCCGGTGGCGGAACAGAGCAGGGCGGGAGTCTTTGACCGGCTGATGATTGATATCGGCGACGAACAGTCGATACAGGATGAGCTGTCCACTTATTCGTCCCACCTGCGTAACATGAAAGAGTTCCTGCGCCAGGCGGACGAACGGACGCTGCTTCTCATCGACGAGATGGGAACCGGTACCGAGCCGATGATTGGCGGTGCGATAGCGGAGGCGATACTGCGAGAACTGGTGAGCCGGCGTGTGTTCGGCGTGATAACAACCCATTACACCAACCTCAAGCATTTTGCGGAAGAGACTGACGGCGTGGTCAATGGCGCTATGCTTTACGACCGCGGCGCCATGCGTCCTCTCTTCCAGCTGTCTATTGGTCAGGCCGGCAGTTCGTTCGCTATCGAGATAGCCCGTCAGACAGGGTTGGGAGAGCCGATCATTGCCTACGCCACCGAGTTGGTAGGCGAAGAGCACATCGAGTACGACCGCCAGTTGCAGGACATAGCGCGCGACAAGCGTTATTGGGAACGCAAACGCCAACAGATACGGCTGCGCGAGAAAGAGCTGGAGGCGAAGATAGCCGAGTATGAAGAACGTCTGGCCGGAGCGAAAGCAGAGAAACGAGCTATCATTGAGCAAGCCCGGCAGGAGGCGGAGGAATTGCTGCATAACGCGAACGCCACGATCGAACGCACCATACGCGAGATCAAAGAAGCCAAGGCGGAGAAAGAGAAGACCAAGGCAGCGCGAGCCAAGGTGGAGCGGTTGAAGGAGGAAGTTGAAAGGGGAAAGGTGAAAGGAGAGGTGAAAGGTGAAAGGGGAAAGGTGAAAGGTGAAAGTCAAAACGGGACAGAGCCTGTCGAAAGTCAAAAGACGCCGAAGGTGCTGCGGGACTTGCGGGATTTGCGGGTGCTGAAAGGCGGTGTTGCGGAGGCTCCTGCTGCGCCTGTCAGTTCGTCCACGGCGATCGCCCATGCCCGTAAGGTGAAGTTCGAACGGACTCTCGACCTGCGAGGGATGCGGGTGGACGAGGCAACGGAAGCCCTCATCGCTTACATGGACGATGCCCTCATGGTAGGTGCCGGCGAGGTGACGATCCTGCACGGCACCGGTACGGGCGCGCTCAAACAGGTGACAAGGGACTACCTGAACGGACTGAACAACGCACGGCGTAAGAGAGGGCAGGTGGCTCTGGAGTTCGGCGACGGAGATGTCAATCATGGCGGAGCAGGACTGACGGTGGTGAAGATGTTTTGAAAGTTGAAAGTTGATAGTTGAAAGGTGAAAGGGGGAACCCCACCCGGCCTCCCCTCAAGGGAGGGGAAAGGGGAAAGCAAATAGTCGAAAGTCAAAAGCTTATGAAAAAACTAATGATAATTATTGCTGCGATGGCGTATGCAGTGGCCGGAGCGGTGACGGGAGCGGAGGCGGGAGCGGTGGCGTATGCCGGCAACCCGGGTTTCGGGCAGCGGCGGTACACCGTGACGGGTCTGGGAGAGTACAGTTACAACACTACGTGGGGACATCACGGCAACATCGATCTTCAAGCCCTGATGCCGATAAATCAGCATTTTGAGATGGAGGCGAAAATGCAGTTTTCTACCGCCAATGTGCATACAGGAGTGCTGCAGATACGGCCGAAATTCGAACTGCCGGTAGGTGAGATGTTTATCGAGACAGACCTGATGTACCGCGCTATCGCGCGAAACAAAATCGGAGATATCGTAGCCGCAGTAGGTGTGGGATATCGCATGGATCATGTGTCAATTACCATCGGTTCGTTCTGCCGCGTAATGGACGATTGGACGCGCGACTGGCATTCCGAAGATAATTATGTGGTGGAGCCGTTTAATCTGTTGTACCGCATCGAGGTTTTCTGCCGTCCGCAGAATAATAACTGGAACCTCTCCTTTATGTTCAGCAATGTGGATGATTATCAGATGGAGCGTATGTGGCAGCCGCTCTTTTCTATCGGCGCATGGTATGATGTAACGGAGCATTGGCGGCTGAACTTCGCGGCACAATGCAAACCTACCGGAATGTTCCACCTCAATGCCAATTTCTATGGCGCTACCTTCCGGACGGGATTCAGTTATAGGTTTTAGAGAGAGTTGATAGTTGATAGTTGATAGTTGATAGTTGATAGTTGAAAGAAGTTTTGGAGTTTAAAGTCGAAAGCAAATAGTCGAAAGTCGAAAGTCAAAAGTCAAAAGCAATGAAGAAGAATTTATACATAGTTATCTGCGCAGTCCTGTTGAGCGGATGCGCATCGGATGAGAGGGTGCTGGACATCGCCGGTTTGGTGTCCACCAACGGCGAGTCGGTAAACACCCGTTTTGAGCAATCCATAGCGTATAACAACAGCCGCGGCGAGATTAGTCTGGATATGGGAAACGACGAGTATGTGGTCTATGTCTGCACCGACAGCCATATCACACGCGGCACGCACAGGAACCTGGATTATTTCATAGACCAATACCGATCAGAGACCGCTCCGAAGATAGCGATCCATTTAGGCGACGTGATCGACGCGCAGCATAATTTTCCGTGCGCGGACAGCATCCTGCATTTCGCAGGTCAGACGGATAAGGACACGGTCTTTGTGACCCCAGGAAACCATGACCTCTATTTCAAGCAATGGTCAGTTTATCGCGAGTATTTCAAGAGCGGCTGTTATTGGTTCGATACCAATAACGGAGGAAAAAAACTGGACCTCTTTATCTGTCTTGATAGTGGCGATGGTACGTTGGGTGCCAAGCAGACCAAATGGCTGCGTGAGTTGCTGGAGCAGAAATCTAAAGAAGGCTACCGCCGGATCATTGTCTTTACCCACACGCATTTCTGGAAACTCGATAACTCGCAGGGGCATACATCCAATTTTGGATTGGAAGAGACTTATGAATTAGCTTCGCTTTTCGCGCAATACGGCGTGGAATGGGTATGGAGCGGACACCAGCACGCACGGCAGTCTGTTTTCTTCAAGGGAGTGAACTACCTGGTGCTCAACGCTACCAAGGACTCCGAGAACGGGCAATCGTATATGAAGGTGGAGATGGGTGAAAGCGCTATCTACCACTATATAGATTTTCCCCGGTTATAAGGGTTATTTACAGTTTTTGAAGGCATTCTTGCCTACCTCTACTGCGGGCGCCAGCATAGGCGTCCGTAAGTGTTTGCAGTCCATAAACGCTTCTGCTCCGATGGTTTGCAGGCTGTCGTTCCATTGCACCTCGCGGAGGCTCCGGCAGCCGAAGAAAGCGCCGTCGTCAATCCGTTTGAGACGGGGATTGAGGACGAGTTTCTGCAAGTTGATACATTGCGAGAAAGCACCGCGTTGCAGGTGCTGCAGGCCGGCCGGAAGCACTACTTCCTCCAGCATCTTACATTCCATAAACGCTCCCTCCTCTATCATATGGATATGGTCGACGAGGACGACTCCGCGGAGTTGCTGGCAGTTATGGAACGCGCGTACACCGATGCGGAAGGTAGAGAGGGGGATGTTGATCCGTTCGAGCGCCAGGCATCCGTCCAGCGCCTCGTCGCCGATGGCATAGAGCCCGTCCGGCAGGTCGATGCGGTAGAGACGTGTACAGCCCTGGAAGACCTGTTTGTTCAACGAATTGACCCCGGCAGGAATAGCTATCTTACGCAATACCGCGCATCCGGCAAAAGCCTGGTCTCCGAGGAAGGTGAGTGCAGCCGGCAGTTCTATCGCTTCGAGCGAGGCGCATCCGGCGAAACATCCGGCGTCAATACGGCGCAGACGGGACGGCAGGGCCAGGCTCTTCAGCCCGCGGCAGGTATAGAAAGTAGCGCGGCCCAGGACCTCGATCTTGTCTCCCAGTACCTGTTCTTTCAAGTTGACGCATCCGTAGAACGCACCGTCTCCGAGTCGCTCCAGTCCGCGCGGCAAGAGAGCGCTGCGGAGCAGAGGACAGTTATAGAACGCGAAATTGCCGACCTCCCGCACGGTCTCGGGAATAGTTACATCGGTCAGCGCCTCGCAGCCGTAGAAAGCCGCGGTAGGGATGGCGGTGACGGTAGCCGGTATGGTGACGGTGCGGAGGTTCTTCTTGTTGGCAAAAGCCCGCTCGGCTATAAGACGGATAGGGATCTTGTTCTTGAAGATATACTTAGCCGGCAAGTCGTTGTTGGTGGCGATAAGGCAGTCGTCAATGATGAAAGCACCCCGTTTCCATTTGTTCTCATTGAGGTAGATCCCGGATCCCGTGAAGGCTTCCTCGCCGATGGAGGTGACGGTTTTGGGGATAACTACTTTCTGCAGGTTCTTGCAATCGCGGAAGGTCTCGTGGTCGATACGACGGATGCATGCCGGCAGTTCAACGCGCAGGATGGTCTTGTTGCCCTGGAACGCTCCGGCAGCAATGAGCCGTGTTCCTTCGGGTACGACAAAACGCGGCTTGATCGTCTTGTCGGTAGCGATAAGGATAGAGTCGATCCACAGACACCCGTCGGACCAGTTCTCCTTGTCGAACATGATTCCGGTGCCGTCAAAAGCGGAGCGATAGACGCGCTCGATCGTTTTGGGAAGCACAATAGCAGTGAGGTTCTTGCAGCCCTTGAAGGCTTTGTCGCCCACAGCAATGACCGTGTAGGTGTTCTGTCCAACGATAATCGTCTCGGGTATGAACACCTCGCCCGCCGCACGCGGATTAGGACCTACTTCCGCCGTCAGACGGTTCTCATCAACGGTGTAATGGATGTCTTGGTACTGCGCGTCCTGGGCGTTAACGGCTAATGCGGCGACCAGTGATATCATACACAGCGTCGCCTGTTTGAATAAGGAGTTGACCATTTTGGATGTATTTGCGGTTTGTAGTTTGTTGTTTGTCATTTGTGAACCCGGAGGGATGGTTGTTGTCTATGCCGAGCTGGAGGAAGATGGCGTTCTCGATGAGTCTCATTCCGTCCGTAGTGAGGTGGGCAGTGGAATACTCGGAGACACCGATCATGATCATCCCTTGCGGTAGGATAGCTATCGAAGCCGCCTCGCTATTCGACACCGGTGACGCCAGCACCTGCGGTTCGCCTTCCGGCAGCGTCCATGCGGAGATAGCCGTAACGGCGTTGGTGTTGCATTGGCTGAAGAGTTGTATCTCGCCGTCAGTGACGGTCAGCCCCTCGAAGAGCGGATGTTCCGGGTCGGTGACAGAGACGCTGAGGTCTTGTGTGTTCAGGGCCGTTCCCCATCCCCATACTCCGGCTTTGAGCAGGAAGGGCTTGAGCAGGACCATGGGCTTGTCATAGTTCTTGAGCGGCGTGAATCCAGCGGCGCCGCTGTTGGGCTTGCTGCCCAGGACGATCACTTCGTATGCGGAATAGTCGGTGGTGGCATCTGTCGCTTCGGTCTCTACGATCCAGAGACTGTCGTTTTGGCGCAGGTAACGGAGCAGCGCTTTGTCTTCGTCGCATCCCGGCAGGGTGACAAAAGCGACGGCGTGTGTTCCCTCGGGTTGCACGGTAGGAACCGTGTCTTCGGGGATCGGATCATGCCGCTCTCCATCTGCCTCATAGCAGCCCAGATCGGGAGCCAAACCGTTATAGGTCAGGTTCACATCCACGCCTTTGTCAATGAGCGCGGACGTGGCTTTCAGGCGCAAACAGGTTCCTTCCGGCAGGGAGTGGTCCGCTTGGCGGGAAGCCAGAATCTGGGTGGTGTCCAGCGATTGAAAATCCGCGGCGGAGCAGGCGAAACCGCTGTTCCATGTGTTATGGTCGTTGGCGGCGTTTGTCTTCGATTCAGGCTGGTCGGCGTTCTTGCCGCTGAAGCTGATGTTATTGCGCATGTAGTTGATGCCATAGGCGGTGGTGAAGCCGAAATTATAGCCGTTGGCATAGCCTGTGTTGTTATACACCCACATCGTGCCGCCGTTGTTGTTCTGGTCGAAACCGCGCTCCCGGTTCGCTACGGCGAGACAGTGATGAATGAGGATCTTGTGGTCCGTGTATTGTCCCCCCATTTTGAAGCCGTTTCCGTTGCCTTGACAAGGGAATTGCTCAAGGGTTATGGTAATCGTCTGTCCGTAGCGGTCGGTCATTTGGGTTCCTACCTTGGAGTCAAACCACGGTTTGTCCACTCCTAAGGCGCGCGGGTTATGGGACATGTCGTAGTATGCCGGTCCGTTCTGGTAGCAGACGCAGTTCTCGATGATGGTATTGGTATTGCTCACACGTTGGAAGAAATCCCATCCGTCGTCGCTGTTGCCCCATGCGCGGCAGCCGATATAGTGATTTCCGGCTCCGGTGAACTGTTTGTCTGCAAAACCGTCGGCATTGCCGCCGAAGTTAGCAGTAGAGCCGGACATGGTCTTGTAGTCAAAATTATCGTGGCTGTCGCAGTTGAGGATAGTATTGTTACCTCCGTTCTTCATCTGAATACCCGAGTCGCCACAACCATAGACATCGAGATTCTCGATGAGGTTATAACTGCCGTAGTTGATCAGGCCGTTCTTTCCGGCATAACGGATGGTAAGACCCTTGATATGAATATATTGAGTGTTGGCGGAGACACTAATACCGACATTATTACTGCCGGTCACTTCGCTTCCATAGGGTTGTTCGCTGAAATCGAGAATAGGCTTCTCTCCCGGAAATGCGCCGATGAAGGTGCGTTTGTTTTGCGAGAAACCATTCTTGGAAGTGCCGATTGTCTGTTTGGATTTAAACCGGTACTCTCCACTGAGCAAATAGAGTGTATCGCCTCCGGCAATAGCGGACAGAGCCGTAGACCACGAAGCAGGCGAGGAGTAGGAAGTGCCGTTGCCCGCACCGGTAGGCGAAGCGTAGTACGTAGCAGCAAAGGTGCAAAGTGACCAAGTACCAAGAACTAAGGTGAATAGAATTTTTTTCATTGTCTTATAAAATGTAGTTTTAGACGTATAATGGTGTATAAAATAATCATTTTCCCTCTGCAAGAAGCGTTCGGAAGGCGTTTCTTCAGTTCGGCGAAGACGTGTTTCTCGGCTTCCGGGTGCCGTTGCGAAGTGGTGCTATGAGGGTTGGCTGTATAGCGGTAACCTTTGTAATCGATCATCCGGCAGGTAGCTCCGCTGAGCCATAGATCGACCGACCAAAGGACGTCCTCATAGACCGTTCCTTCTTCGAAATGCAGGTTTTGGATTGCTTCGCGGCGGTAGAGTCTTCCCCAAACAACGGTATAGGTGTAGCGGTTGCGCGGGTTCTCCGACTGGACGTAGTCAACGCCCTCTATTGCTTTCAGATGGGTCTCGCACCAGTCGGGCGCGAGGCTGTCGTCTGCGTCCACAAAGGCTATATATTCGCCCTTCGCATGACGCATTCCTTCGTTCCTTGCTGCCGACTGGCCGGCATGCGGCTGTGTGTACAGTTCCATACGCGGATCGCGGACCGTGTAGCTCTTTGCGATAGCGAGCGAACCGTCCGTACTGCCGTCATCCACCAGGATGATCTGCAACTCTTTGGCGGTCTGCGTAAGCAGACTATCCAGACAGGCGCTCAGATAGCGTTCGGCATTGTATATAGGAACAATGAAAGTGGTCATTAGCGGATGCGTATGCCGGTGATCGTGAAGGTTTGTCCGTCTATCTCAATGTATAACTGTCCGTTTCGGAGCACCTTGCGTGCAGGAGCGGTCGTCGAGACGTCGTCAAGGCCTTCTCTCTGCTGTTTGCCTAAATTGAGTCCCACTAACACGGCGTCGTGGTCGGAGTATTTGTAGTAATTCCCACCGGCAGTGTTGATGTGGTACGCGCGTGCTCCCGTGATCTGCCCCGCCATGCTGGCATTCGCCATCGCGTGGTCCAGGATGCCTTTCTGACCGCGGTAGATATAGGTGTATGCCTTCGAATCAAAACGGACTAACTGTTCTTCATAGCCTTCTTCTTCTAATGCCTCAATGGGTGCTTCCCCCATGTAGGCATTCAGATCGCCCATGATCAGAATGTCCGGATCGGATTTGATGTTGCCCAGCGCATAAATCAGGTTGGAGACATTCTCCATCCGTGTGCCCTCTCCGGCGTCGGCGGAAGAATCTTTCGCCTTGAAATGGTTCATGGAGAGCACGAATACTTCGTTGGTGCTATTCTCTTTGAATGCTTGTATGCGCAGCCGTGCGCAGTATTCGCCGGAGCGGTAAGGCGAGGTGTTGCTGCCTTGCGGCGTCACTTTATCCGAGCGGTAGATATAGCCGGATTTGAGACTTTGGTAGTTACCGGACGAGGCATGAGCGTACAGCCTGTCCGTGATATAGGTATAGACATTCTCGCCATAAATGGTATTCATGGCATTGACGATATAACCCAGGATATCGTCGTTACGTTCCACTTCGCAGATGGCTACGATGTCTGCTTGCAGTGCGAGGAATGCGTTGGCTATCTTGTTGGTCTTGGATTCAAACTCCGCTTCGGTCGCACAAGACGAGTTGGAGGCTTCCAGATTGGACACATAGTTCGCTGCATTCTGTCCCACGATATGCAGACGGGCATTGCCTACGTCCGGGATAGTAACCGGGCTGTTCCATGCAAAGGTACAAAGGGACCAAGTACCAAGTAATACGGTGAATAGAGTTCTTTTCATGATAGATATTGTTGTATTATTTCTTCTAATTTGCGGCATTGCGCTTCGCGTGAGAACTCCTCGCGGTGGTGTGTCTGTTGGCGGGTGAAGCCGTGTTGTTGCCACTCTTGGCGTTTCTCGTCGATAAAGGCTTTTATCTTCTTCGGATCGTCGGTCGCCATGCCGGCGTTGGTGTATGCTATCAATTGTGCCAGTTCTCCCTGGTCGGAAGGCACGCATAGGACGGGCTTCTCGCATCCGAGGGCTTCATAGAACTTGGTGGTCAGCATGCCGTGTGTGTCTTTGCTTGTAAGCACCAGCATGACGCTGCTTTGACGTATAGCATCTCCCAGTCGGTCGTGCGGGACAGGATCGTTCTGCGGCGTGTGAATGGTAACCGGCGTTATTCGTTGTACTCTCGCCAACGCCTCTTTCTGCCAGTCGAAGAGAGAGCCGATATAGGTGACTTGGAAATTCTCCGTTTTTGTGTCCCAGGGATAGAACTGCGCTTCGTCGAAGCCGTTATAGACCACATGTACGTTCGGGTTCAGGCGGCGGATGAATGCTGCGTGCCAAGGCGAGACGGTGGTGACCGCATCGGCTGTGCGTAGCACGTTGTTGCGGCGGCGTATATGAATCATTCGGTAGAGCCATCGGAACGGCATGAGCAGCATGTTCCGGTGGCGGTATTGGTAACGCGAGTTATCCACCTGTTCGTCCAGATCGCGGATGTCGCATACCAGCGGCACATTCAGGGCGTTCGCTATCCTTCGCGCGGCTCCTAACGGAAAATCAGAGAAGGTGGTGCAAAGGACAAGGTCATAGGAGGTACGATTAGACGATTTACGATTTACGATTTCTCGAAGTGCACTTTGCGCAAAGACACGGTTGTGCCAGTCGGAGAGGAGCGTCCGGACGGATTTGACGAACCAGTCTGCCGTTGTGCCGCTGTACATACGGATCGTCTCGACAGGGTAGGAGTGAGCGAAGTCCAGAGGTTGGTATTCCTCGGTCAAAAGGGTTACATCATACCCTCTCCGCACGAGGTAGTCGCACAGGTAACGCACACGCGGGAGATAACCCGGCGCGGCAGGAGGATCAGATACAACTAATAACTTTTTCATACAATGACCGATGGTATGTTGTGTCATTGATATTGCTGTTATGCCAAAGCAGACAGAGGTCACCCCGGTGCATCCGCACTTTGTCGATGAGCCGTTCGCAGAGGAAATACGCCTCTTCTTCCGTCAGATTCATGTAGTTTTCTTTGCTGAGCGTGTTGTCCATGATGAGCAGAGGATGCAATGTCAGCGGCGTGAGTTGCATGGTCTTGGGATTGATCCATCGGATTGCCCGTGATGTCTGGAGCCTGAAACCGGCTTGGTCTGCAAAGCCCATTGTGAAGTCGTCGGTGTAGCCTGCATCCGCCAGCCGCTGCATCTGGTCGATATCTTCGCGCAGGTAGTGAGCGCGGTACATCTTGCTGTATTTAATAGGCGGTATATAGCCATAGTAACTGCCATGAATACCCATATAAGCATTGCTGTGGCGCAGTAGTTTTTTCAGCCGCTTGTAGTCACGTCCCCAAAGCGGATATTGCGGGTAGTCGTATCCCTTTCCGCGTGTGTGCTTAACGAAATAAACCACATCGGCATGGGGCACTTTAGCGTCCTGCTCTATCAGCCAAGGGAAGGTATATAGCGGATCGTTGTGTATCTCTTTGAGAGCCGCCCATACTTGTTTTCCTTCTCCCCGCAGGAGGCCTCCTATCGCCCCGCGGAGGTGGCGGTATTGCTCTATGGCATCTATGTCATGGGTGAGATAGACATGCCCGAACCCGGGATCCGGCAGCGGCAGGTTGAGCTGCTTGAGCACCAGCCGTGCATATTCGTCCAAACGAGGGATGAGCATACGGCTCTTCTGACCCAGGACAGAGTACTTCGCTGCAAAACGGCCGTGCTCGTCCCGTTGCGGATTGAGCAATTCTTCGGCGCGCGAAGAGAAGAAGAACGTAGCATAGACGATGTCGGTGCGAATGATCGTCTTGTCCTTTCGCGGCATCTCCACCACGGGCTTTTTGAGTTCCGGGACGACGATCTCTTTTCCCAGCAGTCCGTTTGGCACAATGATCACGTCATGCGTCTCCAACGCACTCTCATCTGCTGTGTAGGCGATTCTTTGTGCGGCTTCTTCGTCGCCGTAGCAGAGCCATCGGATGATGTAATTTACAATTTGGTCATTTTCGCATTTGCTCATTTTCATATTCAGTCATTTAGGAGTTCCCATTCGTATAGTTTCTGCTCTATCTGGTGTTTGACAGATTCGTATTTCTGAAACATCTCCTGTGTCTGGTTTTCCGGCAGCGCAAGGAGTTGCTCTATCTCCGCCTGCTGTTGCTCCAGTGCCGCGATAGCGGCTTCGGTCTCTGCAATCTGCTTCTCTTTCTTGCGTTTCTCTGCAGCTGCGGCTTTCTGTGCCGCATAAGAAAGTGCGCCTTGCGTAGTACCGACGTTAGTCTCGACCGTCGGTTGACCGTCGGTTGACCGTCGGGATTGAGTGCTATCCGACACGGGATTTTTGCGTTCCAGTTCTTGTAGCGAGCTGATCTTTTTCGCCCGCAGGAAGTCGTATATGCCTCCGAGGTGCTCTTTGACGCGTCCTCCACCGAACTCATACACTTTGGAAACGAGTCCGTTGAGAAAATCGCGGTCGTGGCTGACGCAGATTAGCGTGCCGTTGAAATCCTGCAGCGCCGCTTTGAGCACGTCTTTGGACTGCATGTCCAGATGGTTGGTAGGCTCGTCCAGAATAAGCAGGTTGCATGGCTCCAATAACAGGCGAATCATCGCCAGACGGCTTCGTTCGCCTCCGGAGAGGACTTTCACTTTCTTGTCGGAAGCCTCTCCGCCGAACATGAAGGCGCCGAGAATGTCCCGTATTTTTGTTCGTATGTCTCCTACCGCTACGTAGTCAATGGTCTCAAAGACGGTGAGGTTTTCGTCCAGCAGAGCCGCCTGGTTCTGGGCAAAATATCCGATCTTGACATTGTGTCCGATTTTGAGAGTGCCCATGTAGTCCAGTTGGCCCATGATGCATTTGACGAGCGTTGTTTTACCTTCTCCGTTCTTGCCGACAAACGCCACTTTCTCTCCTCTGCGGATGGTGAAGGTAACGTCGTGGAAAACATTGTGGGAACCGAAATCCTTGCGCAGATTCTCTATGATAATCGGAAAATCGCCGCTTCTGGGCGCAGGCGGAAACCGCAGGTTAAGACGGCTGGTATCTTCCAGATCCACCTCCAACCGCTCCAGCCGTTCCAACTGTTTGATACGGCTTTGTACCTGCACCGCCTTAGTGGCTTTATACCGGAATCGCTCGATGAACTCCTCCGTGTCTGCAATCATTTTCTGCTGGTTCTGATAAGCCCGCACTTGCTGCTCATGCCTTTCTTTGCGCAACTCTACGAAACGGCTGTAGTTGACGTTGTAGTCATAGATACGTCCGAGCGTAATCTCAATGGTGCGCGTGCATACATTGTCAATAAACGCGCGGTCGTGGCTGACCATGAGCACGGCACTCGGACTCGTTTTCAGGAAATCTTCAAGCCATTGGATGGATTCTATATCCAGATGGTTGGTAGGCTCATCCAGAAGCAATAAATCCGGATGGCGCAAAAGGA